>CAWHCK010000048.1:0-179922 GCA_963827585.1 uncultured Alphaproteobacteria bacterium | reverse complement strand
ATGCGGCATACGGGTAACCGTATCGGGGGTTCGAATCCCTCCCTCTCCGCCAAACCCACATAAGTTGCCGCTCATGCGAGCACGCGGCATTGAACGAACGACCATGCGCACCCTGTCGTGTCTCTTGATGCCATGGGTCGTGCTGCCGGTCCTATGCGGGTCAGCCGGCGGACAGACCGTCGCTGCGTTCGATTTCGAGTTGATCGACACCAGTCTCGAAGGCTCGATCAACGGCCCGCGTGCCGACGAACAGGCGCGCCTTGCCCGGCTGAGCGATCAGTTGCGACAGCGCCTGCGGGCGTCGGGACGGTTCACGCTCGTCGACACCGCGCCGGTTGCCGCCGAGGCGCGGGCGAGCAACCTGCAGGCCTGCGGCGGCTGCGACACGCGCCTGGCGCAACGCGTCGGGGCCGAGCTCGCGATCACCGGGACGGTGCAGAAGGTCTCGAACCTGATCCTCAACATGAACATCCAGATGCGAGAGGTCTCCTCGGGACGTACTGTCGCGGCGATGAGCGCGGATATGCGCGGCAATACCGACGAGTCCTGGACGCGCGCCCTCGATTGGCTCGTCCGCAATCGCCTCCTTGCCCCGGATTACGGCCTGCGCCCTTGACTGCGGTTCGCTGCCTGATCCGGGACGACAAGCTGCGCGCCTTTGTGGACCCGCAATGAAACTCCCTAGCGCTTCGACCACACCGCCAGCTCGTAGCCGTCGGGGTCGAGGAAATGGAAGCGGCGCCCGCCGGGGAAATCGAAGATCGGCCGGATGACACGTCCGCCGGCGGCTTCGACCCGGGACTGCACATCGGCAAGATCGACGCCATAGAGGATCACGAGCACGCCGCCCGGCCGCGGCGGTATCGCGGTCGTGAACCCGCCGTGCAGCCGGCCATCGAAGAATTCGCAGTAGGTCGGTCCATAATCCGTGAACGTCCATCCGAACGCGCCGCCATAGAACGCCTTCGCGTCGGCGACCCCCATCTCGATATATTCGATGCGACGGTCATTTTCTGCGCTTGCCATGGATGGCTCACCTCCTCAGCCTAAGGCCCCTTTCAGCGCAGGCGTTGCGGCCTGGGCTGATCACCGAGCAGGACGGCGTCGACCGGTCCGCCGAGAGCCAAGTCTGCGCGCAGCAAATTCGCGGTCTTGGCGGCGGCTTCAATCATGTCGACGGCGGCATTGAGCGCCAGCGAACGCTCGATGTCGGCAATCCTCGCTTTCGTCGTCCACTCTTTCCATGCGCGCCCCAAGAACTGCCTGCCTGGCCCGTTCAAGACCTGCTTTTGAAAGAACTCGCTCTCCCCGAACCTCATGGCCGAGCGCCGGCTGGTCGGGGCTGCCGCATCGGTGTCCTTCTCGCTCACGAACGGCTCGCCGGTTGGGCTGAGGAGGAGACTGAACCATTTGACGGTGGACGTTCGTTCGGCCGGCGCATAGGTCGCGAGGACCACAGCGAACATTCGCGTGCCCCAGAAGGCGCGGATGTGGTCGCCGTGGGTTTTCTGGACCGCCACGATGGCCTCGATGCAACGGGCGGCGAGTTCCTCCGTCCCCGCGGTCGCGACGTTCGCCCCTGAGGTTTCCAGATAGGTCTTTACCAGCGCATCGATGTCGTAGATGCGCGGCGCTTGTCGCAGGTAAGTGCAGGGATCCGGCAGGCCGGAAGGAGGAGGCTCCAAGTACATGGATCGTCCGATCACAGCGAACACGGTTCGATCCGGACGAGCGGGCTCGGTGATCTTGTGGTACGAGTTGCAAACAGCGCCGTCCATCCCAGCGCCGTCCATCCGCGCCCTGCTGTCGGCCGCAACGATCAGGCCGTCCCTCGAGGGAGCAGTGACCACGAGGGTGCCGTAGACCGACCAAGGTCTGCCAGACGACTGGCCGACCGATTGCGACGACGATGCTGTTGCGACCATCGCCAGCAGGATAATTGACGCTCGGACGCTGCGATTTGCCATCCATTGGATAACGCATGCCCCGCGGGAGGTGATGCATGCCGGGCGACAAAAAAGCGCTGGCCTCGCGGCGGGTCGCCAACTGCACTTGACTTATCGTAAGCAATCTCTTACGGTAAGTCATGGCTTACGATACGGCGTTGGCGGCACTGGCGGACCCCACCCGGAGGCGGGTGTTCGAGCGGCTCAAATCGGGACCCCAAGCCGTCGGTGCCATCGCCCGCGGCATGCCGGTGAGCCGGCCCGCGGTGTCGCAACATCTCAAGGTCTTGAAGGAGGCGGGCCTGGTGACCGACCGGCCCGAAGGAACACGCCGGGTCTATTACATCGACCCCCACGGGCTTGGCGCGCTGCGGGGTTGGCTCGACCAGTTTTGGGATCAGGCGCTGGCGGCTTTTCAGGCCGAGGTCGAAACTGCGAGCAGCGACGAGAAGGACAAGGGCAAATGACCTCCACGATCACCATCGCGCCGGTGCGCAAGAGCCTTCGCGTCAGCGCGAGCCAGGCGCACGCGTTCGACGTGTTCACGTCGGGGCTCGGGCGCTGGTGGCCGCGCAACGCGACGATCGGCAGTTCGCCCCTGAAGATGTCGGTCTTGGAGCCGCGGCTTGGCGGGCGTTGGTACGAGCTGGGCGAGGATGGCTCGCAGACAACGGTCGGCAAGGTGCTGGTGTGGGAGCCGCCGCAGCGCTTCGTCATCAGCTGGGACATCAACAGCAACTGGAAGCCCGACTCGGCCGTGAGCTCGGAAGTCGAGGTCAGGTTCATCGCCGAGGGGCCCGTCGCAACGCTGGTGGAACTGGAGCACCGCAAGTTCGAGCAGATGGGCGCGGAAGCCGGCGCATCCATGCGCAAGGACGTCGACGGCGGCTGGCCCCGCATGCTGGAGCACTTCAAGCGCGAAGCCGAGGCCTGAGCGTCGGGCCGATCAAGGCCAGCGGGCGCCGTCGGCAGAGCCGAATTTGAAACCACGAGGGAGCATCCCATGACGATCGAACTCTACGTCTTTCCGCTCAGCCCGCGCGCCTTCAAGGTGATGGCGGTCGCCAACCATCTCGGTCTCGACACGACGCTGCACCTGGTCGACCTGCGCAAGGACGAGCAGAAGACGCCGCAATACGCCGCGCTCAATCCCAACATGCGCATGCCAACGCTCAAGGACGGCGACTATGTCCTGTGGGAGGCGAACGCGATCGGGCAATACCTCGCCGCAAAGAAACCGGAGAGTGGCCTCCTGCCCAAGGACGAGGTCGCGCGGCTCGACGTGACGCGCTGGCAGTTCTGGGATCTCGCGCATTGGGAGCCGGCCTGCACCGTGTTCCTGCTCGAATATGTCGTGAAGCCGGCCTTGCTCGGGATCAACGAGCCCGACATGACGGCGATCGCCAACGGCACGGAGGCATTCCATCGCGTCGCGAAGGTCCTGGACGGCCAGCTCAAGGGCAGGAAATTCGTGACCGGCGACACCTTGACGCTCGCCGATTTCTCGCTCGGTGCGGTCATGAACCTCGCCGAAATGGCGCATTATCCGATCGAGCCTTACGGCGAGATCAAGCGCTGGTTCAAGACGCTGAGCGCCCTGCCGGCGTGGCAGAAGACGCTCGGGCAATGCGCGATACCCGCCGCCGACGCGGCGTGACGCAGGCCCGCTGCGCCCGATCGTACGCCTCACGACGTGGATTACTCCGGGGCGGCCGCCAGCATGCCGGCCATCACGGTGATAAACGCGACCGCGAGCCAGAGGAGATCAAGGGAAAGGGAGAAAGCGGGCATCGCGGGCGTCTCCGTTACTGACCCAGGAGCCGCCGTTCGAGCTCGATGCTGAAGTCGTCGTGGTGCCGGCCGCGTCGGAAGTGCAGGTGTCTTGCAATTTCCCGCTCTGCCGCGCGCCGCTGCCCCGCCGAGACCGCGTCGATCATCCGCTGCCAGAGCGATCGAAAACTCACGTCGGACCCGGAGAGGAAAAGAGACTGCGATTGATATGTCATGGTGGTCTCGGATGCGCAGCCCCATCGACCGCAGACCTCCACCATCTAGTGCGCTTCTCCGCTCGCCTGTGTGAAGCGCGTCACACACTCGACTGATTGTCGCGAACGTACCTCTCGGGGAAGCATCATCGGACGTCGTCCCCGCGAAAGCGGGGACCCGAGTATTCCAGCGGCCCGCGTGTATGGCACCATGGGTCCCCGCCGCATGTCGGCTATAGCCGACATGCGCACCTAAAAAGCCGATCTCGGGTAAACCCGAGATCGGATGCGCGGGGACGACAATAGAGAGAGTTGCCTCAGCGGCGCGGCGTCACTCCGCCGCCTGATGGGCGTGGCGCTGCACGTCCGTGTTGACGAGCTCGAGCGGCGAGGCGGTTTCCTCCAGCATGCCCCAGCTCTTGAGCCAGTCGTAGGTGCGCTGCATCTCCTCGACCGGGATCGGCGCGGGATCGCACACCACGAGGCGGCTCTCGCGCAGGTCATCCACCTTCAATGCGGCAATCTCCGGATCGGTCTTGCCGTGATAGTCGATGAAATAATGCAGATAGGCGCGCTTGTCGGCGTTGATGCGGCGGACCGCCGCGCGCACCGCGCGGTTGAAGGCGGCATAGGTCTCCGCATCCACCCGCTCGGATGCAACCTCGGTGCCGTGGAAGAACGCCGAGCAGATGATGCGGCAGCCCTTCTTCTCCGCCAGCGTGACGTGCGGCTCCGTCAGGGTGGTGGCGTCGACCTCGCCCTTCATCAGCGCGGCGAGGCGGTAGCGTGAGCCGTTGGGCGCGCGGCAGAGCTTGATCTCCTCCCGCCGCAGGAAGCCTTCCAGCATGTGCAAGGCGATGTAGTGGGTGCCGAAATAGAACGGCACGGCGACGGTCCTTGTTGGCGAGCTGTTGCGGGGTGAAGACCGGCGAATCCGGCGC
Source organism: uncultured Alphaproteobacteria bacterium (assembly GCA_963827585.1). Taxonomy (GTDB): domain Bacteria; phylum Pseudomonadota; class Alphaproteobacteria; order Rhizobiales; family Xanthobacteraceae; genus VAZQ01. Next base: position 175,050 of record CAWHCK010000048.1, on the reverse strand, counting down.
GACCACCAGGGCGGAATAGGTCACGATGGCGCGGCGGCCGACCTGGCGGCTGCCGGTCGAGGTGTCCTGCACCCGACAGTAATTGCCCCACTCGCAGGCGTTGTACATGTCGGCCTTGCCCTGCTCGAACAGCTTGCCGTGGCTGGTGAAGGGGTCGACCCCTTTCGGGCTGGTCACATGGGTCTCGACCTTCTTCTCCACGCCCTGCTCGCGATCGGCCCATTCGACCGTGAGCCCTTCCTTCTCGAACAGGCCCTCGTCGTAGGCGACGAGCTCCGGCAGGCCCTGGAACGGCGCCGTGGTCTCCAACACCAGCTTCTTCATGGGATCGTGCTCCTGACCCTTCGAACCTTACCTCAGCCGTAGCCCGGATGCTCTACGCTCCGTGGACGCGGGCGCAGGCGCTGGATTTGCAGCTGCGCCAGGAACGGGACGAGCGGATGCGCGCCCATCTTCACGATCGAGGGCAGGTCGAGCTTGATCAGCGCCTCGCGCTGGTCGGGCGGCAGCTGGAACTTGTCGGCGAAGGCCGGCGCGTCGGCCATGTATTGCGCGCGCAGGTCGGCGTCGTGGGCGAGACCGTGCAGCGCCGAGGTAAGCTCCACCAGCTCGGGCTTGATCGCGGGATAATGTGCGGCGTGTTGCGCCTCGGCCTGCCCGCCGGTCCAGGCCAGCGACGCATAATTGTGGTGCCAGCTCGGATCCATCGACACTACGTCGGGCTTGCGCTCGCCGAGCGCGCCGGCCGCGCAGGCCCAGCAGCGCAGCTCGATATTGCCGGTGTCGTCGAGCTCGGTCTCGTCGTAGCCGATGAGCGATTTCAGGTTTCCGCCCTTGAGCTTCTCGAGCGCACGCATGTCCCAGTTGAGCTCCGGATTGGAATAGCGGTCGGTGCCGGGAAAATGCGACATGCCGCCGCTCGACAGCACCACGGTCTTGAGGCCGAGCGCGGTGACCGTGCGCGCGATCGCCTGCCCGAAGGCGTAGCAGCGTTCCATGGTGGGTTGCGGCGGCAGATAGGCATTGACGTAGATCGGCAGCACCGGGTCGGTGTGGCCGAGATGGGTCAGCGGAATTCCGATCGCATAGTCGATCTTCGCCGTGCTGGTGAAGGCGGGGTCGAAGTTCTGCCGGTAGAGCTGGCGCACGATCTCGAAACCGATCTCGCTCGGAATCTTCCAGCGGAATTTCCGGCCGGCAAAATCGCCGGTCGCCTCGCCGCCGACATGGACGGTGAAGGGCGGCGCCGCGTTGTGGAAGAACTGCTCGGCGTGATCGTTCGAGAAGATGATCCAGAGGTCGGGCTGCAAGGCCCGCAGCCTGTTGCCGATATCGGCCGCGACTTCCCGCACGTGCTCGACGTTCTTCTTGTCTTCGGTCTCCGGCATGGTGAAGAACTGAGGCGCATGGGGCAGCATGGCGCCGCCGATCACGGTCGACATCATGGTTTTTCTCCTTCGCCGCTCCGCTTGTTCGCCGCTCCTCTTGGCGCGAACATCGCCGCAGCGGGCCGCGTCGCGTCCCCAACGTATCGCGCAAAGCAGCATCCAACAAGGCGACACTTCACAGCGCAAACGGAAGCAAGTAGGTTTCGCGCAGGATCAAGCTTGCGCGCCCCGCGTCCTACGCCAATCCCATCCCGACAGCGCAGCCGATAAGGAGGCCCGATGGTTGAGGTGCCGATTACCATTGCGTGCGGCAACTACGACCGCACCCGCGCCATCCGCGACGGCCGCGTCAAGGTGGAGGGCTGCGAGGTCACCTACCTGCCGCTGTATCCGGAGGAGATCTTCTTTCGCGTCTTCCGCTACCAGGAGTTCGACGTCTCGGAGCTGTCGTTCTCGAGCTATATCCGCACCGTCGCCGCGGGGACATCGGCCTATGTCGGCATCCCCGCCTTCGTGTCGCGGCTGTTCCGCCATTCCGGCATCTATGTTCGCGCCGATGCCGGGATCAGCAGGCCCGAAGATCTGCGCGGCAAGCGCGTCGGCCTGCCCGAATACCAGATCACGGCCGTGGTCTGGATGCGCGGCATGATGCAGCACGAATACGGTGTGCTGCCGACCGAGATCCACTGGCGCAACGGCGGCCAGGAGGAGGCGGGCCGCGACGAGCGCACGCCGCTCAAGCCGATTGCGGGCCTCGACCTCCAGCCGATCGGAAAGGAGCAGACCCTCGTCGGCATGCTGCGCGACGGCGAGCTCGATGCCTTGTTCACCGCACGCGCGCCGTCGTCGTTCCTGCGCGGGGAACCGCATATCAGGCGCCTCTTCCCCAACACGCGCGAAGCGGAGCAGGCCTACTACAAGAAGACCGGCATGTTCCCGCTGATGCACCTCGTCGGCATCCGCAAGGAGCTCGTGCAGAAATATCCGTGGCTCCCCTCGAGCGTCTACAAGGCGTTCTGCGAAGCCAAGGCGCTGGCCATGGTCGATCTCCTCGATGTCAACGCGCTGATGGTGACCTTGCCCTGGCTCATTCCGGAAACGCAGGAGACCATGGCGATCATGGGGAAGGATTTTTGGGCCTACGGCATCCACGAGAACATGCGCGAGATCACGGCGCTCACCCAGTACGCCCATGAGCAGGGATTGATCGACCGCAAGGTGACGGTCGAGGAACTCTTCCACCCCTCGATGTTCGAGATTTCGAAGGTCTGAGCGGATCGCATGCAGCCGCTGCCGCAGCTTTCGGCTTGTCACCGGCGAACGACTTGGTGTGTATTGTACGCTGGAGCATGATCCGGAAAAAGCCTGCCCCGGACTTGATCCGGGGTGGGTACCGGTTTTCCGAAAAGATCATGCTCAAATAAAAAGCTAGAGCGTGATTGCGACTAACCTAAAGCAATCACGCTCTAACGCGGAGCGGACGATGCAGAACGACGATCGCGTGATCGTGGCCGGTGCCGGACCGGTGGGGGCGGTGACGGCCCTCGCCCTGGTCAGGAAGGGCATTCCGGTCACGCTGGTCGAAGCCGAAGCCGAGCCGCCCGAGGATCAGCGCGCCGCCACCATCCATGCCCCGACGATCGAGATGCTGGCCGAGCTCGGCCTCATTGAAGAAGCCCTGGCGGAGGACGGGACCGGCGGATTGCAATCGCCGATCTTCCATTTCCGCGACCGCGTCAGCGGCGAGCTCATCGCCGTATTCGACCTCAACCTGCTCAAGGGCGAGGTGCCCTACCCGTTCGTGGTGCAATGGGAGCAGTACAAGCTGGTGCGGGCCGCCGTGCCGCATATCGAAGCGAGCGGCATCGCCGAGGTCCGCTTCTCCACCAAGGTGACGGGCCTCGAACAGGGTGCCGACCACGTCGACATCACGGTGGTCAACGCCGGCGGCGACGCCGAGACGCTGCGCGGCCGCTACGTCATCGGAACCGACGGCGGGCGCAGCACCGTGCGGCGGCTGGCGGAGATCGAGTTCGAGGGCTTCACCTGGCCCGAGCGCTTCATCAAGATCGCCACCAGCTTCGACTTCGGCGCGACCGGCCAGGGCTTCTGCACCCGCAACTATTTCTCCGACCCCAACGAGTGGCTCAACCTGTTCAAGGTCAACGGCAACGGCCCGCCCGGGATCTGGCGCGGCATCATGCCGGTGCCGGCGGAGGAGAGCGACGAGCAGGCCTTGAGCCTGGATGCCATCCAGCGCCGCCTGCAGGGCATCCATGCCAAGCCCGGCGATTACGAGATCCCCTATTACGCGCTTTATGCCGTGCACCAGCGGGTCGCCGCCACCTTCAACAAGGGCCGCGTGCTGCTCGCCGGCGACAGCGCCCATGTCAACAATCCGATCGGAGGCATGGGCATGAACGGCGGCATCCATGACGCGATGAATCTCACGGACAAGCTCGCCGACGTCTGGTTCGGCCGCGCCGAACCCGACGTGCTCGACCGCTACACCCGGCAGCGGCGCAAGGCGCAGATTGACTACGTGCAGGCGCAGACGATCCAGAACAAGAGATCGCTCGAGGAAAAGGACCCGCTGATCCGCCGCCGGCACCTGGACGAACTGCGACGCATCGCGGAGGACGTGAAGCTGCACAAGCAGTACCTCTACCGCTCCGCGCTCTTCGACAGCTTGAATTCGGCCAACGCCGTGGCGTGATCGCGCCCGTCGGAATGTGCGCTCCGCTCGCGCCGCGAACTCGGTGTGCTCCCTCCCCTTGAAAAGGGGAGGGTTGGGGTGGGGATCAAATTTGTGACCCCCACCCGACTGCTTCGCTACGCGAAGCAGCTCGACCTCCCCCTTGCAGGGGGAGGTGGCGCCCGCGTCACGTCCCGCAAGCAAACGGACGATCTTGATCACTACTTCAACGCCGCTCCCCACTTCTCCTCGATCGCCCGCGCCTCCTCCAGCGACAGCGCCGAGGTCGGCGGGAATTTTTCCATCCACGGGAACGGCCGGCACGCCTCGATGATCACCTTCGAGTGCGAGGTGATGCCGCGCTGCTTGTCCGCCGCCGCGATGCGGGGATCGAGCGCCGAGCTCCAGGCATTGCGGATGATGTCGATCTGCTCCGACGGCTCGCACCGGGTCGCCACCGCCCACATGACATCGTGCAGGTTGGACGGATCGACGTCCTCGTCCACCACCACCACGATGCGCGCCATGTAGCTGTGGGCCGCGGCGACGAGCGCGGCGCGCTTGGCGTGGCCGTCGTAGCGCTGCTTGAGCGCCACCACGGTCATGAGCTGCGAGACGTGCTGCCACGCGCCCACCACGTCGATGACGCCCGCAGCCTCGAGATTCTGCCAGATGGTGGCGGCGCGGAACGGCAGCCCGAAGTGGAAGCGCGGCGGCTTCATCGGCGGCGATCCCAGGAGGATTGGATCGTCGCGATGATAGGCCGCCGTGACCTCCATGACCGGCGCCGGCCGCGCTTCCGACGCGTAATAGCCGGTGAATTCTCCGAACGGCCCTTCCGGCAACGTGGTCTCGCTCATGGGGCGGAGATGACCTTCGAGCACGATCTCCGCGTGCGCCGGGATCGGCAGGCCGGTCAGCGGTCCGGGATAGACCTCGATCGGCGCGCCTTTGATGCCGCCGGCGAACGCGTATTCCGATTGTCCGGTGGGCAGGTACTCGAAGCCGGCGATGAACAGCGCCGGGTCCTCGCCATTGACCACCGCCAGCGGACAGGGCTTGCCCTGGTCCCAGTATTTCCTGGCGATGATGGCGCCGTGCCGCCCGGCATGGTCGAACTGGACGGTCACCTTGTTCCGGCCGTGCACCTGAACACGATAGATCGAAGCGTTGATCCAGCCGCCGTCGGGGTCGCGCATGATCACGATCGAGCCCGAACCGATGAACGGTCCGCCGTCGTGCCGGTGCCAGATCGGCGCCGGGAATTTTGCCAGGTCGACCGCATCGCCTTGCATTGTGTTCTGCAGAAAGGCCGCATCCTTGACGAGCGCGGGCGCGAGTGGTTGCAGCGTCTTGCGCTTCTCCATCCAGGCCTTGAGCGCGTCGAGCGGCCGCAATTGCGGGTCGATGCCGAGCGCAAGCGCCGCCCGCTGCGGGTGGGTCGTGGCGTTGGTGAAGATGCGAAAGCCGCGCGGAAAGCCCTTGATGTCGTCGAAGAGCAGGGCCGGGCCATCGGGTCGCCCCGCCGCCACCTCGGTGATCCCGCCGATTTCGAAGCGCGGATCGGCGCCCGTGATCCGCCGCAGCGCGCGCAGCTTGTCGACGCGCTCGATGAAGTCGCGCAAGTCCTTGTACATTCCCGTTCGCCCCTGCAACTGCATGCGACACGTTCAGGATATCAGCCCGCGTGCCTTGTGGTGAGGCGCGGTTCCTCGCTATTGTTCGCTACCCCTATTCGCTGACGAAGGACAGACGCCATGGCCAAGCTTCGCCACATCGCGCTCATCGTTCCCGATCCGGAAAAGGCCGCCAAGTTTTTCGAGGAGGCTTTCGACATGAAGGTGGCGGGCAAGGCCCGGCGTGGACTCTACGTCTCCGACGGCACCATCAACGTCGCGCTGCTCAAGCAGGAGGGGGATGAGAAGGTCGGCATCTATCACTTCGGCATGTGGGTGGACGATCTCGACGAGGCCGAGAAGAAGGTCGTAGGCGCCGGCGGCAAATACCTCGCTGGCCGCCCGGAGCCCGCTGCCCCCGGGGTGGCCGCAAACGCACATTCCTACTACGAGGCCAAGTACAAGGACCCGCTCGGCATCGTGTTCGACCTCACCCATACCGGCTGGGTCGGCGCCGTGAAGGACGTGGTGGCCGCGAAGAATTGAGGATGGTGCTTGCACAGGGGTCATTGCCGGGCTTGACACCGCACGTCGGGTCTACCCGACATGCGGCGTCAAGTACCACGCAACTCGGACAAGCCCGAGTTGCGGTGCAATCCATCCTCTGAAGGAAGAGCACTTCAGTCTCTTGCAAAGACGATGGACCCGCGGGTCAAGCCCGCGGGTGACTGGCCGTTGTAAATGGAAGCATGCAGAAATCGTCCCACCGCGTGATCGTCATCGGCGCCGGGCCGGTCGGGCTTTGCCTCTCGCTCGCATTGGCGCAAGAAGGCGTGTCGGTCTGCCTGATCGAGGCGCTGGGCGACGAAAATTTCCTCGAACAGGTGCCGCGCGCGGGAACGAATCATCCCGCGACCCTCGAGCTGTTCGACCGCATCGGCCTCTACGACAAGCTCGAGCCGCGCGGCATCATCGCGCCGCTGTTCCACTATCGCGAGCGCGACGGCAACAGGCTGATCGCCGAGTTCGATCACGGCCATCTCAAGGACGACACCCGCTTTCCCTACGTGCTGCAGTGCGAGCGCATCAAGATCGTCGAGGAGGCGCTCGCGCTGGCGAAGGCGCATCCCGATATCGAGCTGCGCCTCTCCACCGCCTTCACGGCGTTCACGCAGGGCGCCGACGGCGTGGCGGCGCAGGTGATCAATGCGGCGGGTGAAGCCGAGACCGTCAGCGGCGCCTATCTCGTCAGCGCCGAGGGCGCCCGCAGCATCGTGCGCAAGGACCTCGGCATCGAGTTCGAAGGCTTCACCTATCCCGACCGCACGTTGAATATCGAGGTCGCCTACGATTTCAGGCAGCACGGCTATACCGAGCGCAACTACATCTCCGATCCCGACGAATGGTCGAACCTGTTCCACTGGAAGGGCCCGCCCGACCGCTGGCGCGTCCATTTTCCGACCGCGCCCGACGACGAGGAGGCGGCGCTCGTCCGTGCGGACGCGCTGCAGGCGCGGCTGCAGCGCTTCCTGCCGACCGGCAAGGACTTCGACATCGTCGGCAGCAATCTCTACGTCGTGCACCAGCGGGTGGCGAAAAAATTCCGGATCGGCCGCGCCATCCTCGCCGGCGATGCCGCGCATGTGAACAGCCCGATCGGCGCCATGGGCATGAACAGCGGCGTCCACGACGCGTTCAACCTGGCGGAGAAGCTGATCAATATCCTGCGCGGGGAAGCGGCCGAGGACGCGCTCGACCGCTACGAGCGCCAGCGCCGGCACGTCGCCGTGCAGCACACGCAGGCGCAGACCATGCGCAACAAGCGCCTGCTGGCGGAAAAGGATCCCGCGGTGCGCCGGAAGAACCACGACGAGTTGCGCCGAACCGCGGAAGATCCCAAGCTTGCGCGCGCCTTCCTGCTGCGCAGCTCCCTGATCGAGAGCCTGCGCGAAGCCGAACGGATCGCATGAACCGCCCGCTGGCTCGCCGACGGCGTTGGCACGAGGGTTGCTACGATGTGGCCGCAAATCAGGCATAATCTGGAGACATGACCCATGACTTGCTTGGGCCTGGCATTGCTGGCACTGCTGCTTCCTGCGGGCGCCGCGCACGCGCAGTCCGCCGCCGACGCGCGCTGGCCGGAGCGGCCGATCCGGTTCATCGTTCCGTTCACGCCCGGCAGCAGCTCGGACACCGTCGCGCGTCTGGTCGCGCTGAAGCTCGGCGAGCGCCTGGGCCAGCAACTCGTGGTCGAAAACCGCGTCGGCGCCGGCGGCGGCATCGGCACCGAGCAGGTCGCGCGCGCGGAAGCGGACGGCCATGTGCTCGGGCTCGCCAATACCAGCACCCATGCGGTGGCCGCGAGCCTCACCGCGCTTTCCTATGATCCGGTCAAGGATTTCGCGCCGGTCTCGATGCTCGGCAGCTCGCCGTTCGTGCTGGCGCTCTATCCGGGCGTGCCGGCACAGACCGTGCCGGACTTGATCGCGCTCGCCAAAGGCAAGCCCCGCGCGCTCACCTATGCGTCAGCGGGTCCGGCGACGCTCGCGCACCTGTCGGGGGCGCTGTTCGAGAAGATGGCGAAGATCGAGCTTACCCACGTGCCCTATCGCGGCACCGCGCAATCGACCCTCGACCTGCTCGAGGGCCGCGTCGAGATGCAGTTCGGCACCATCCCGCCGACGCTGTCGCATATCCGCGCCGGCAAGCTGCGCGCCCTCGCCGTGACCGGCGCAATACGCAATTCGACGCTGCCGGAGGTCCCGACCATGGCCGAGTCCGGGCCTGCCCGGCTACGAATGCGTGCTTTGGCAGGCGATCGTCGCACCCGCCGCCACCTCGCCCGCCATCGTCGCGCGCTTGAACCGCGAGGTGACCACCATTCTCAACGAGCCCGACGTGCGGGCCGCCCTCGCCAAGCAAGGCGTGGAGGCGGAGCCCGGCTCGCCCGAGGCGCTGGGCGCGCGCATCCGCGACGACGTGAAAAAATGGCGCGAGGTCATCACCAGCGCCGGCATCCGCGAGAATTGAACATGCCGCTTGCTCGGTGGACTCCCTCCCCCTGAAAGGGGGAGGGTCGGGGTGGGGGTCCAACTTGGAATTGTCGGCACGGCGCTTGACCCCCACCCGACGCCTTCGGCGTCGACCTCCCCCTTTCAGGGGGAGGTAACGCCCGTGGCACGAGCCGCGGACCCCGCACAAGCGCTTCTATTTCGCTGAACGCGCGCAAACTCGAATCTCAATCCGCCTTGGCCCCCGAGGTGCGGATGACGTCGGCCCATTTCCTGGTCTCGCCCGCCATGAAGGCCTCGAAGTCCTTGCCGAAGAGGGTGCCCGGCTCGGAGCCGAGCTCCTGGATGCGCGCCACCATGTCCGGCGACTTGAGCGCTTTCGCCACTTCCTCGCGCAGCTTCGCCAGCACCGGCTCCGGAGTTTTCGCCGGAGCGACGAGGCCGTACCAGGACGAGGCGTCGAATCCGGGCAGGCCCTGCTCGGCGACCGTCGGCACGTTGGGGAGCGTCGAGGTGCGCTTGGCGCCCGCGGTTGCGAGCGCGCGCACCTTGCCGGTCGTAACCTGCGGCAACACCACAGGCATGAGATCGAAGAACATCTGCACGTGTCCGCCGATGAGATCGTTCATGGCCGGTCCCGCGCCGCGATAGGGCACGTGCACGATGTCGATCTTGGCCATGCTCTTGAACAGCTCGCCGGAGAGGTGATTGGTGGTGCCGTTGCCGGCCGAGGCGAAGTTGATCTTGCCCGGCTCCTTCCTCGCCAGTGCGATCAGCTCCTGCACGTTGTTGGCCGCCACGCCGGGATGGACGATCAGCACGATCGGCGCGGTCGCGAACAGCGCGATCGGCGCGAAATCCTTGGCCGGATCGAAGGCGAGCTTGCTGTAGAGCGTCTGGTTGACGGTGAGCGGTCCGGGCGCCGTGAACAGCAGCGTGTAGCCGTCGGGCTCGGCCTTGGCCACGGACTCGCTGCCGGTATTGCCCCCGCCGCCCGAGCGGTTCTCGACGATGAACTGCTGGCCGAGATTGTCGCTGAGCTTCTGCGCCAGGATGCGCGCCATCACGTCGACCGAGCCGCCCGGCGGGTACGGGTTGACGATGCGAACGACACGCTCGGGGTAATTCTGCGCCGCGCCGGGCGCGGTCATGCCGAATAGGGCCAGGACAATGATCGTGAGTCGATGCAAGACGTGGGACATCCGCTTGGCTCGCTGCTCCATGTGCCCGGCAGCCGACCCTATGTCATTTCGCAAGCGGCTGCCAACACGCCACGAAGAGAATGTAGGTTGGGTTAGCGCGGCCCCGCTGTCGAGGTGCGCCGCGAATCTTGATCCGCGCGTAACCCAACATTGCGGATGCCCCCTTGAGCTCCGCTGACTTGACAGCCAGCGACCGTCGCGACAGCGTGGAAAGCCATTGGCCACGCGTCCGTCATTGCCGGGCTTGACCCGGCAATCCATCATTCTTGCGAAGAAGATGGATGCGCGGGTCAAGCCCGCGCATGACGGGGGTCGGACACGATCTCGTCCTTCCGGCGAGGCCCTGCGAGGAGCCGTGAGGAGTCGTTCGATGAGCAAGCTGCGCCTGACATTCGCGTGCGGCCCCTACGACCGCACGCTCGCGTTGCGCGACGGATCGATCCAGCCCGAAGGCATCGAGCTCAACTACATCACCGCGCAGCCCCCCGACATTTTCTGGCGCATGCTGCAGTTCAAGGAGTTCGAAATCGCGGAAATGTCGCTGTCGAACCACACTACGCTGGTGAGCGTCGGCGAGGCGCCGTTCGTCGCCATCCCGGTATTTCCTTCCCGGGTCTTCCGCCACGGCTATTTCTTCGTCAACACGGACAAAGGCATCAAGACGCCGGCCGACCTCAAGGGCAGAGCGCGGCGGCGTGCCGGAATACACCATGACCGCGGCGGTCTACATGCGCGGCCTCCTCCAGCACGAATACGGCGTCAAGCCGAGCGACGTCGAATGGGTGCAGGGCCGCGCCGACCGCCTCGGCCGCAAGCTGCCACCCGACATTCGTCTCACCCAGGCGCCGCCCGGCACCGAGCTCGGCGACCTGCTCGAGCGCGGCGAGATCGATTTCATGATGACGGCCAACAATCCGCGCGCGTTCCGGCGCGGCGCGCCCAAGGTACGCCGGCTGTTTCCCAACTATGCCGAGGTCGAGAAGGACTATTACCGGCGCACGAAGATCTACCCGATCATGCACACCGTGGTGATCCGCCGCGACGTCTACGAGCGCGATCCCTGGGTGGCGCTGAGCATGTACAAGGCGCTCTGCCGCGCCAAGGAATACGCCTATCACCTGCTCGCCGATATGGGCTCGTCCAAGGTGTCGTCGGCCTGGTTGCAGCCGCTGCTCGAGGAAGAGCGGGAGATCATCGGATCGGACTGGTTTCCCTACGGCATCGAACAGAACCGGCCGACGATCGAGGCGCTGCTCCAGTATACCCACGAGCACGGGCTGACCGATCGCCGCGTCAAGCTGGAGGAGCTGTTCGCACCGAGCACGCTGCGCGACATTCCAATGAGCGAGGGGCAACACCTCTAAATGACCTCGGTTGGCCTCATCGGCTGCGGCGGCATGGCGCAGGACGTGGTTGCAGCGCTGCGCGGCGCCGACACGGGGAACGGCGTGCTCATCGTCGGTGCGCTCGCGCGGCCGGGCCGCGGCGAGGAGGCGCGAGCAAAACTCTGCGAAGTTCATATCGTCGAAGCACTCGATGACCTGCTTGCCTGCAGCCCGGCTATCGTGGCCGAAGTGGCGGGCCAGGCGGCGGTGGCCGAGCACGGCGACACGGTGCTCCGGAGCGGGATCGATTGCCTGCTGATCTCGGTCGGCGCGCTCGCCGATCCCGCGCTGCTCGGGCGGCTCAAGGTCGCCGCCCGTGACGGCGACAGCCGCATCTTGCTGCCGGCAGGCGCGATCGGCGGCATCGATGCCATCGCCGCGATGCGGGTCGCAGGCCTGACCTCGGTGCGTTACCGCTCGCGCAAGCCGCCGTCGGCTTGGCGCGGCACGCCGGCGGAGCAGGCGGTCGATCTCGACACGCTCGTCGCGGCGCACCGTCCTCTACCGGGGCACGGCCGGCGAAGCCGCCTTGCTCTATCCGCAGAACGCCAATGTCGCCGCGGCGGTGGCGCTCGCCGGATTGGGGTTCGACGCCACCGAAGTGGAGCTCGTCGCCGATCCCGACGCGCCCGGCAATGTGCACGAGATCGAGGCCGAGGGCGCGGCCGGCCGCTTTGCCATCCAGCTGCAAGGCAAGCCGTCGCGCACCAACCCCAAGACCTCGGCGCTGGCAGCACTCAGCGTGGCGCGAGCGCTGCTCAACCAGCACGCAACGATCGTCATATGATGGCGGCAGCAAACAATGTCCTGTTCCGGCCTCATGCTGAGGAGGCGGCGAAGCCGCCGTCTCGAAGCATCGCAAGTCGGCTATAGCCGACTTGCGCACTCCAATACTGCCGATCTCGGGTAAACCCGAGATCGGTGGCCGCCCCATCCTTCGAGACGGGCGCTTACGCGCCCTCCTCAGGATGAGGGCGGATCAGCAGCGGGACGCGATGCGCAACGCCTTTGTCGGCAGCCCGGTCGAACGCATCGAGGATCTTCGCCTCTTGCGCGGGCGCGGCCAGTTCGTCGACGACCTCGCACGCGAGAACCTGCTGCACGCCGTGATCCTGCGCAGCCCGGTCGCGCACGGGCGCATCCGCGCGATCGAGACCGGTGCCGCACGCACGCGGCCAGGGGTGCAGGCCGTGATCACCACGGCGGAGATCGCCGCTGCGCTGGGCGCCGCGATCCCGACCATTCCGCTGCGGCAAGAATCCTCGCCGGCCTTCGCGCCGTTCGAGCAGCCTGTGATCGCCCATGGCAAGGTCCGCTATGTCGGCGAGCCCGTTGCGCGTCGTGCTGGCGGACAGCGCGGCCGCCGCCGAGGACGCGCTCGACGCGATCATGCTCGACATCGAGGCTTTGCCCGCGGTCGTGGACAGCGCCGGCGCGGGCCGCAATGACGTGCTGCTGTTCGAGGCTGCCGGCAGCAATCTCGCGATGACGCTCACCGGCGTGCGCGGCGATGCGGACGCCGGCCTTCGCGGGCGCGGCCTATGTCCGTCGCGAGCGGTTTTCGGTCCAGCGCCACGGCGCGGTGCCGATGGAGCCGCGCGGGCTGCTGGCGGAATGGGATGCCGCGCAATGTCAATTGACGGTCCATGGCGCAGCCAAGGTTGCCTTCCTCAATCGGCGCGTGCTGGCAAGGCAGATGGCTCTGGCCGAAAACGCCATCCGCATGGTGGAGAACGACGTCGGCGGCGGCTTCGGCGCGCGCGGCGAGTTCTATCCCGAGGATTTCCTCATTCCGTTTGCGGCGCGCCTGACCGGCCGGCCGGTCAAATGGATCGAGGACCGCCGCGAGCACCTCACCGCCACCAATCACGCTCGCAACGCCGACTGCGAGCTGGAGATCGCCTGCGCCAGCGACGGCACGATCCTGGCGCTGCGCGGGCGCGCCGTCACCGACCAGGGCGCCTATATCCGCACCAACGGACCGACCGCCGCGCGCAATATCGCGCAGGTGCTCACCGGGCCTTATCGCATTCCCGATGTCCGCATCGACGTTTCGCTGATGATGACCAACAAGACGCCGTCCGGCACCTATCGCGGGCCGGGGCGGTACGAAGCCGACTTCTTCCGCGAGCGCCTGTTCGACATCGCGGCGGGCGAGCTCGGCCTCGACCGCGTCGAGTTCCGCCGGCGCAACCTGATCGCGGAAGCCGAGATGCCGTACCGGCTCGCCACCGTCGAGCCGCTCCATATCGGCACGGAAACCGACAGCGGCGATTATGGGATCACGCTCGCGCGCTGCCTCGATGAAATCGACTGGGACGCGAAAGCGACGTTGCAGGGCCAGCTGATCGACGGCCGCTACCGCGGCACCGCCGTCGGCTGCTACCTCGAGGGTGGCGCCTCCGGTCCAAGCGAGAGCGCGCGCCTCGTGCTCGAAGCCGGCGGCAAGGTCTCGGTTTATGTCGGCTCGTCTTCGATCGGCCAGGGCCTCGAAACGGTCTGCGCCCAGATCGCGGCGGACGCGCTTGAAATCCCCATGCACGACATCAAGGGCGTGTTTCACGGCTCGACCGATCACGTCGCCGACGGCTACGGCTCCTTCAGCTCGCGCTCGGTGGTGATGGGCGGCAACGCCATCGTGGCGGCGGCGGCGAAGCTGCACGACGCCGTGCGGGCGGCGGCGGCCGAACGATGGAGCTGCGCGGCGAAGGATGTCGAGATCGATGGAGGCATGGCGCTCGCTCGCGATGGAAGCTCGCTTCCGCTCGCGGCCTTCGCCGGCCTTTCGGCGGAAACAGCCTATGTGAGCAGCAAGCGCACCTACAGCTATGGTGCGCACGCTGCGCACGTGGCGGTCGACCCCAAGACCGGCCACGTCGAGCTTCTCGACTATGTCGCGGTCGAGGACGTCGGCCGGATCATCAACCCGTTGACCCTGCACGGGCAGGCCGTCGGCGCCATCGTGCAGGGGCTCGGCGGCGCATTTCTGGAGCACTTCGTCTACGACCGGGACGGGCAGCTGCTGACCGGCTCGCTCGCCGACTATCTCATCCCGACCGCGAGCGACTTTCCCAACATTCGCGCGGTGGCGCTCGAGGACAAGCCGTCGCCGACCAATCCGCTCGGCGCCAAGGGCGCGGGCGAAGGCGGCATCATTCCCGTCGGCGGCGTCATCGCCAACGCCGTCGCCGCCGCGCTTGCGTCGCTGGGCGTGCAGCCGCGCGAGCTCCCGCTGTCCCCGCCGCGGGTGTGGGAGCTGATCGATGACGCCCGCAGGCGCGTCCGTAGTCCGTAGGTTGGGTTAGCGCGGCCCGGGAGCCCTCGCTTCCAGCCGTGTACGGGCTCCGCGCGTAACCCAACATTTTCGCCAGCTGGTGTTGGGTTACGCGCGGCGCATGAGCTGAGCAGGAATGGCTCGCTTCCGGGCCGCGCTAACCCGAACCTACGAACTACAACCTACGAGCCCGTCGTCCCTGCCCGGCTGATGCCCAGCGCCACTATGCGCTGGATCAGGTCGGGATATTCGAGGCCGTCGTGCTTCGCCGCCGAGGCGAACTCTTCGATCTTGGCAATCTCGGGATTGGGATTGGCTTCGATGTAGTAGGGAATGCCGTCGGCGGCGAGGCGGAAATCGATGCGGGCATAGCCGTCGAGCTCCAAGGTGCGGTAGATGCGCTTGGCGGCGCGCTTGATCGAGTCGACCAGTTGGGGCGAGAGGTCCTTGGCCGGCCCGACATTGATGTCGTGGCGCTGCTGGTATTCGAGATCGTGCTTGACCTTCTCGGTGGCGATGGTGCGCGCGCCCGACGGCATGCTGCCGAACTCGAGCTCCCAGATCGGAAGGACGCGAAGCCGGTCGTTGCCCAGCACGCCGACATAGAGCTCGCGACCTTCGATGTACTGCTCGGCAATGGCCGCGGTGCCGATCCGCTCGTGGATGAAGGTCACGCGCTCGGCGAGCTTTTCATCGCTGTCCACCACCGACGCCTGCGAGATGCCGTAGGAGGCATCCTCGCTCAGGCTCTTGACGATGAGCGGGAGGCCGAGGCGCGGCGGGCGCCGGACCTTGCGCCGCAGTGGGAACACGGCGAAAGCCGGCAGCGGGATGCGGTGATAGATCAGGAGCTTCTTCGACAAATCCTTGCCGCGCGCGAGCATGAGCCCGCGCGGGTTGCAGCCGGTATAGGGGACCCGCAGCAGCTCGAGATAGCTGGCGACGTTCTGATCGTAGACCGCTTCGCCGTGGAACTGCTCGAGCAGATTGAATACGACATCCGGTTTCCAGCTTTCGATTTCGTCGCGGATCGGCTTGAGCTCGTTCTCCACGCCGAGCGGCCGGACCTCGTGGCCGCCGGCGCGCAGCGTACTCACGACATCGTACTCGGTCTTCCATTCATGTATGTCCTGCTCGCTGTGCCCATCGAGCGAATCCGGAGGGACCAAGTCCGGATGCAGCAGCACCAGGACGCGCAGGCGCTTCATAACGCGAGCCACTGCCGCCGCGACGGGCTGTAAAGCGAGTGCACGGTCTTCGCCGTCAACAAGACAATGAATTCCAACCTCAACTGTCGCTCGGAACCGACCGCGCGGAGCTTCAACTCGCGGCAGCGCCGGATCATATCATCGAAAACGGCGTCCAACGTCAGCTCGTACTCGCCCGTCCACCTTGAAACGGCCTCCCGAATCCTGGCTCGGTTGCGCCGCAGAAACGCGGAAGCCGCAGGCGAGCGGCGATGTTTCGGATCGTCGGAGAAGATGCGGCGAAGGTCCGGATCGTAGATCTTCGGATAGTCGACGGCGTAATGGGCGCGCTTCTTCTCGTAGTGCTCCGCCAGGGTCTGGGTGAGCCGGCTGAGCGGATCGACGCGCAGTCGGCGCGTGAGGACCGGCTTCTCGGTGGCGATCTCGGCCATCAGCTCGTCGACATACTCCAGCTTCTTGAGGGCAGGCCATCCGGCATAGCGCTTGCGCCAGTTCGAGCGGGAGGCGAGCCACACCGCGAATGTCTCGGCGAAGTCCTCGTCGGGATGGCTCTGCGCGTACCAGAGCGGAAGGTGATAGACGTAGCGTCGGCTGGCCGGATTCGGCCGGTAGTATTGCGGATAGCGGGTCGACGACGGGCCGAACAGTTCCTGCCACCGGCGCCGGCGTTGCAACCGATAGGATGCTTGCACCACGTGGCCGGCTTCGTGGCGAAGAATGCGCATGCACTCGGGCACCGTGCTGCCTTCGACGTCGATCATCATCTTGCGCTCGAGTCGCATCAGGCGGGGATGCGCCAGATAGAAGGGGATCGCGATGCCGGGCGTATCGTCGGGGCTGAACCACTCGTTCGACATCCAGGCATGCGGCCGGATCCGAAGCCCCCGCTGCGCGAGCTCGTCATAGAGGTCTTCCAGGCACCCCTCGAGCCAGGTGCCTTCGATGGAGACCTTGAGGTCCTTGAGGCGCAGCCGCAGGAGATCGTTGTCCGGCAATGAAGCCCAGGCAAACCTACGCGGCATGGTGCTTCGGAACCCGCGAAAACATGATCATTTCGATGCGTTCGACAATGGGTGGCGACGATCGGCGACAGCCGAACTTATACCATCAACGCGGGTCGCGTGATCGAGTTCGGGAGGCCTTCCCCGACACCCGACCTACAGTCCACTCGTTGACCGCTCCTTTGATCGGATGATAGGTACCAACCCCACCCTCGCTTTCAGTGCGTGCACTGCGAAGGATGCGTCCGGGTCATGAAGTTGCCGCCCTTCGACTACGCATGCCCTACGACCCTTCCCGAAGCGGTGCAACTCCTGGCCTCCCACGACGGCGACGCCAAGGCGATCGCGGGCGGGCAGAGCCTCATGCCGATGCTCGCCTTCCGCCTTGCGCATCCCACGCTGCTGGTCGACCTGCGCAAGCTCGCCGACCTGCGCGGAATCAGGATTTCCGAGCAGGGCGTCACCCTTGGCGCCATGGTGCGCTGGCGCGATATCGAGGACGACGAGCGGCTCGAGACCGCGCATCCGCTGCTCAAGGCCGCGATCGCCCACGTGGCGCACTATCAAATCCGCAATCGCGGCACGGTCGGCGGGAGCATCGCGCATGCCGATCCGGCGGCGGAAATGCCGGGGATCGCGATGACCTGCGACGCCGAGATCGCCGTGGTCGGCACGTCCGGCGCCCGCGTCCACCAGGCGGCCGACTTCTTCCAGGGCGCGCTCACCACCGCGCTGGCGCCCGACGAGATCATCGTGGAAATCCGCTTGCCCCCTTGGCCCACGGGCCGGCGCTGGGGCTTCCAGGAATTTGCCCGCCGGCGCGGCGACTTTGCTCTCGCGGCGGCAGCGCTGTTCTATGATCAGGACGCGCGCGGCAAGGCCTGCAACGCCCATGTCGGCGTCATCGGCGTCGGCGATCGTCCGCTGCGTCTCGCCGCGGTGGAAGACGTCCTCAACGGCCAAGCCATCGACGCGGCGACGATCGCGAAAGCCGAGGCGGCCGCCGCGGCCGCGGTCGACCCGCAGGACGACATTCATGCCAGCGCCGCCTACCGCCGCGCGCTGGTCGGAACCCTGGTCGAGCGCGCGCTCAAGGGCGCGGCCGCGTAATGTGTCGCTTCGCGATGTACAACGGCGCCGCAAACTCGGTGGGCTCCCCTCCCCCTTGTGGGGAGGGGTTGGGGGTGGGGGTCAGCGTTGGCGGACGCATCTCGCGCAACAACTGCGACCCCCCTCCCCAGCCCTCCCCCACAAGGGGGGAGGGAGCAGACCGAGTCCGCTGCTCGCACAAACTCCTCTCTCCAAACTAGCTCCCGGTTGCCATGCCAGTGCGATTTCAAGTCAACGGCAAGGAGGTCGAGGTCGAGGTCGAGCCTCGGCTGACGCTGGCGGACTGCCTGCGTCACCACCTGCGGCTGACCGGGACCCATGTCGGCTGCGAGCACGGGGTATGCGGTGCCTGCACCATCATCGTCGACGGCGACGCGGTGCGCTCCTGCCTGATGCTCGCGGTGCAGGCCGAGGGCACTGAAGTCGTCACCGTCGAGGGCCTTTCCAACGACGCGGACCTCACGCCGTTGCAGAAATCCTTCCGCAAGCATCACGCGCTGCAATGCGGCTTCTGCACGCCGGGCATGATCACGACCGCCCATGCGCTCTTGAGCGAGGAGCCGGATTGCGACGCGGCGCGGGTGCGCGACGTGCTCTCCGGCAATCTCTGCCGCTGCACCGGCTATATCTCCATCGTCGAGGCCGTGCTCGACGCGCGCGCCGCCTACCGGCAGCAGGAACCCGCAAAAGTTCGGGCGAGAGAACGCCGATGAGAACCGTCAACTCGTTCATCGGCAGCCCGATCGAACGCCGCGAGGATCTGCGCTTTCTGCGCGGGCGCGGGCAATATGTCGACGATCTCGCGCGCGCGGACATGCTGCACGCCGCGATCCTGCGCAGCTCGGTCGCCCATGGCCGCGTCCGCGCGATCGACGTTTCTGCCGCGCTCGCGCTTCCCGGCGTGCACAGCGTGCTCACGGCCAGGGACATCGGCGAGCGCGTGCCGCGCGTCCCGATGCGGCTGCAGCCGTTGCCGGATTTCGAGCCGTTCGGGCAGCCCGTGATCGCCGAGACCAAGGTGCGCTATGTCGGCGAGGCCATCGCGGTGGTGCTCGCCGACACTGCCGGCATTGCCGAGGACGCGCTCGGCCTGATCGAGGTCGACATCGAGCCCTTGCAGGCGGTTCCCGACCGCCAGGCGTCGGCCGCGAATGCATCGTTGCTGTTCGAGGATCAGGGCACCAATCGCGCGATCAAGTTCCATGCCGTGCGCGGCGATGCCGCCATAGCGTTCAAGGACGCGCCCTACGTCCGGCGCGAGAGCTTCCGCACGCAACGCCACATGGCGCTGCCCATGGAGCCGCGCGGGCTGCTGGCGGAATGGGATGCCGCGCGCGGGCGCCTGACGATCTGCGGCGGCGCCAAGGTCCTGTTCTTCAACCGCCGCACCCTGGCGAAGCAGATGGGCCTGTCCGAAAGCGCGATCGAGATCGTGGAGAACGACGTCGGCGGCGGCTTCGGCGCGCGCGGCGAGTTCTATCCCGAGGACTTTCTCATCCCGTTCGCGGCGCGCCACACCGGCCGGCCGGTGAAATGGACCGAAGACCGCCGCGAGCACCTGATGTGCATGAATCACGCGCGCCAGGCGGAATGCGACGTCGAGATCGCCTGCACGCGCGACGGAACGATCCTGGGCCTGCGCGGCCACGCCTATGTGGACGTGGGCGCTTATATGCGCACCAACGGCGCCGTGGGCGCGCGCAATGTCGCGCAATTCATGTCGGGTCCCTACCGCATCCCCAATATCGACATCGACGTCGCGCTCGAGCTGACCAACAAGACCCCGGTCGGCACCTACCGCGGGCCGGGCCGGTTCGAGACCGACTTCTTCCGCGAGCGGTTCTTCGACATGGTGGCGCAGGATCTCGGGCTCGACCGCGTCGAGTTCCGCCGCCGCAATCTCGTTTCGCTGCAGGAGATGCCGTACCCGATCGCCACCATCACGCCGTTCGAGAGCAAGGACGAGTTCGACAGCGGCGACTATCACGCCACGCTCGATCGCTGCCTCGACGAGATCGGGTGGGCGGACAAGTCGAAGCTCGCGGGCAAGCTGATCGACGGCCGCTATCACGGCCTTGCCGTCGGCTGCTTCATCGAGGGCGGCGCCGCCGGACCCAAGGAAAGCGCGCGCATCGTGCTGGAGCCGGATGGCGACTATTCGGTCTATGTCGGCTCATCCGCCATCGGCCAGGGGCTCGAAACCGCCTTCGCGCAGATCGCCGCCGACGCGCTCGAAGTCCCCATGGATCGCATCCGCGGCGTCTTCCACGGCACCACGTCGTATGTGAGCGACGGCTACGGCGCCTATCATTCGCGCTCGGTGGTGATGGGCGGCTCGGCGATGCTCGATGCGGTGAAGAACCTGCACGCGGCCATCCGCGCCGAGGCCGCCAAGCGGCTTCGCTGCGAGCCTTCGCAGGTGCAGATCGTCGACGGCAGCACGGCGGTCGGGCCCGGCGCTACATCCATCGCGCTGAAAGGACTGTCCAACGAAGGCATTTCGGCCGAGGGCGCCTTCCTCAACAAGAAGCATACCTATACCTACGGCGCCCATGCCGCCCATGTGGCGGTCGATCCCAAGCTCGGGCACGTCGAGCTCATCGACTATGTGATCGTCGAGGATTGCGGCCGCGCGATCAATCCGCTGACCTTGCACGGGCAAGCCATCGGCTCGGCGGTGCAGGGGCTGGGCGGCGCCATGATGGAGCATCTGGTCTACGATCAGCAGGGCCAGCTGCTCACAGGCTCGCTCGCCGATTACCTCATCCCCACCGCCAGCGACTTCCCCAACATCCGCGCCGTCGTGCTGGAAAATCACCCTTCGCCCATCAATCCCTTGGGCGCCAAGGGCGCCGGCGAGGGCGGCATCATCGCGGCCGGCGGCATCATGGCCAACGCGGTCGCGAACGCCTTGAGCACGTTCGGGGTCGAGCCGCGCGAGCTTCCGCTCACCCCGACCTACATCTGGGAACTGGTGCAGGCCGGCAAGCAACGCGCGGCCGAGTGAGCGCCGTGACGTTGGTGCACGCGCGCTCTCGTGTCCCGGGCGAGTGAAACGAGCGAAGCGAGTGGAACGAGACCCGGGACCCAGCGCAAGACTTGCGAAGCACAATAGCAAGCGTGTGCCCCTGAGCTCCTGGGTCCCGGATCTTCGCTCCGCCTCGCTACGCTCAGCGTCGCTCGTCCGGGACACGGGAGCCTGCCGAGCAGCGCCACCCCCGCGTCGTTGACGAGCCGCGCAGCCGAAGCATAAAGTCGACACCAACAATCCTTTTTTGAGGAGTTGGCCATGAGCGTTGCACGCCATCCGCGTCCGCCGGAGCTGATCGACGTTCCGATCGAGGACATCATGCAGAAATATGTCGGGCGCTTTCGCGAGAAGAAGCCGGACTGGGCGGCGTTCGAGGACGCCAAGATCGAGGGCTACAAGCGCGCGCAACACCGCTTCATCGGCGCGGGCGGCTCCGGCAAGCACGCCGACCCAAGCGTCATTCCGGCGAAGAACTTCACCTTGTCGATCATGTATGTGGAGCCCGGACAGGGCAACGCGGCGCACACCCACGAGGTCGAGGAGTGCTTCTTCGTGCTGCAGGGGTTCCTCGACGTCTTCGTCGAGGACGAGAGCGGCAATCGCCTCACGACGCGGCTCGGCCCGTGGGAATGCCTCTCCTGCCCCGCCGGCGTCATCCACGGCTACCAGAACGACAGCCTCGCGCCGGTCTATTTCCAGGTGATGATCGGGCGCGGCAAGCCCGAGACCATGGGCTACGCCGACGACGACCTCTACAAGAAACGCGATGCCCATCTCAAGGCGGTGTGAGCCGCACGGGCTGGTGCCCCGGTCTTTTTTTGACTTCGATACGAATATATTTATTGACTACGGCTCGAAGCTGGTGTATGATTCGCACATCCCGCTCGATGAGGGGCGTCTCCGGAGACGATCCTGATGACGGAGCGGGCGTGGCGTCCCGGCAAAGTGCGGTCCGGGAGGTTGGAGGCCGCCGCCTGGGCTCACGGAGCTCCCGCGGCGAGGCTCTCGCGACGGTTCCGGCAGCAATGCCGGAAACGGGATGCGGGGGCATCCCGACCTAAAACCGTCACGGCGGAGCGCCGAGAGGCGAGCGCACCGATCGCAAGGTGCGCGCCGCGCCCTAAACAAGCGCGGCACAACAACAAGGAACACGCGCCTGTCGGCGCTCCGCCATCCCCTCGGGGATGGCAACGAGATGAAGGATCAAGCCCCGGGGCGCCGCAAGCGCCGCGGGGAAGAGAGAACTGCGGTTCGAAAAGAATTGCGGTTCGAACGAATCGAGAGAGTGGGTGCCGGGCACATTCGGCACCGGGCTGTTTGACATTGTGAATAGGGGTAGCGCGGCATCGCGCCGGTTGGTCTTTCAGCCGGGGCGACGCACCGTCATGCGTTGTCGCCACCGCTCGAGCAGCACACGATACTGTCGTCCCCGCGAAAGCGGGGACCCAGTATTCCAGAGGCCGCGAGGTTAGGTTGAAGGGCATCCCTCGGCCCCAATCCCCCGTGCGCCGATTACTGGATGCCCGCTGGAGCCTGTCCTCGAGCCGCGCAAAGCGCGGACCCGAGGGCGGGCATGACAACGGAGAGAGCTCGTAGGATGGATTACTCCGCGGCTTCCCGGCGCGTGCCCTGGGGAAGGCGATCGCGGAAATGCGGCAGGACTTCCTCGGCGACCGCCGTCATGTTCGCGCGCGTCATGTCGTTCGGCAGCGTGCCGAACTGGGTCTTGGTGAGCGAGGTGTTGAAGCCCGCGAGATCCTGATACTCGGCGAGCTTCTCGCGCACGGTGTTGGGGCTGCCGACGATCACGACGCCGGCCTTGATGATGTCCTCGATCGACTGCGGCTTGCCCGTGACCTTGGCCGCGCGCACCCGCTTCATCGAAGCGGCATCGGTATAGCCCGGCGGCAACAGCATCTCGGTCGGCATCTTCAGGAAATAGTTCATCAGCGCCTCGAGATGCGGCCGCGCCTCGCGCACCGCCTTTTCGTCGGTCTCGGCGATGTAGATCGTGTTCGACCAGGCGAGCTGGTCGGGCGAGGCCTGGTAGCCCGCCTTCTCCGCCTCGTCGCGATACATCTGGAAGAAGCGCGCGACCGCCGCGATCGGGCTCAGCGTCTGGCAATAGGTGTAGCGCATGCGCGCCGCCCAGCGGATGGTCGAGCCGGAGCCTTGCGACGGAATCCAGACCGGCGGATGCGGGGTCTGGTAGGGCCGCGGCCAGGGATTGACGTATTTGAACTGATAGTGCTTGCCGACATAGGGGAACGGCCCCGGCTCCGTCCACGCCCGCACGATCAGCTCATGGGCCTCGGCGAAGCGCTCCTGCGAATAGGCCGGATTGATGCCCATGGCGTGATACTCGGCGCCGATGCCGCGCACGAATCCGGCGATCAATCGCCCGCGCGTGAGATTGTCGAGGATGGCGTACTCCTCCGCGACCATCAGCGGATTGTTGAGCAGCGGCAGGGCGCGGCCGAGCACCGCGAGCTTGGCGCGCTTGACGCTGCGCGCGAGCGCGCCGGCGAGAACGCCGGGAATCGGCATCATGCCGTAGGCGGTCTGGTGATGCTCGTTGAGGCACACGCCGTCGAAGCCGAGCCGGTCGGCGAACTCCATCTGGTCGAGATAGTCGTGATAGAGCTCGGCGCCCTTGTTCGGATCGTAGTGGCGGTTGGAGAACGTGACCCAGGCCGAGCCGTTCTTTCCGATCGCGTCGAGATCGGCGTGCCGGTAGGGCATGAGATGGAAATTGAAGATCTTCATGCTGCGATCCTCATTGCGCCAATGAAGGTTTCGAGCTCGGCGGCGAATTCATCCCCCTTCTCCACGTGCGGCAGGTGCCCGCAGTTCGGGATGATGACGACTTTCGCGCCCGGAATCAGCCGTTGATACGCCAACGCGTACTCTTTCGGAAACAGCCGGTCGTGATCGCCCCAGACCAGGAGCGTCGGCGACCTTGATCCGGTGCAGCCATTTGCGCAGGTGCGGATCGTGGTTGCGCGGCTGCCATGAAAGCTTGGCGGTCATCATCCGGTTCTTGAGCGCGGCATCTTCCAGCTCCGGCCGCTCCGATCCCGCGATCACGGCCTCGGCGAGCTCCTGATCGTGGAACAGATCGCGGATGCGCTGCTCGTCGTTGCTCAGGAAGGTATCGACCTGCTCTACGTCCTTGAGGTGAATGCCGGCGGCGCCGATGAGCGTGAGCGAGGCAAGCCGCGTCGCGTTGCGCACCGCGAGCTCCGCGGCAACCCAGCCGCCGAGCGAGCTGCCGATGAGATGGACGCCGCGCAGATCGAGCTGGTCGAGAAAATCGAGATAGAAATTCGCGAGATCGCTCGATGGTGTCGAGCCACGGCGGCGTGTCGGAATCGCCGAAACCGGGATGTTCGGGGGCGATGACGTCGAATTTTTTCGCAAGCTGCGCCATGCAGGGAAGCCAGATTCCCGCGCCGCCCCCGCCATGCAGAAAGAGTAGCGGGGCTCCCGCCCCGCCGCGCATGAGACGGATGCGGCAGTCCTTGATCGTGATCGGCTGGTCGGTATGATCGGCCATGCTTCCTCGGGTTGTCTCTTGTTGCGGCCGGGTCGCCGCCCGGTTTGCGGCAATATAGCCCTCGAAAATCACGGGCACATCCACTAATCTTGCACACCATCGATGTCGACCGCCGCCGCGCCACGCGCCGCTGTCGAGTTTCGCCCACCCCAGAGGACGATTGGATGTACGCACCAGCCGGAGTGAAGACGAGCACGGATTATCCGATCCCCGACAGCATGAAGGCGTGGGTGCTCGGCGATCCCGGCCAGCTTTCGTTGCGGGACAAGCCGGTGCCGGTGCCGAAGAAGGCCGAGGTCTTGGTGCGCATCGACGCGGTCGCGATCTGCGCCACCGATCTCGAGATCATCTATCACGGGCCGCCGGCGTCGATCCTGGGCGGCATGCCGCACAACAAGAACTTCACCCCCGGGCATGAATATATGGGCACCGTGGTCGCGCTCGGGCCGGGCGTCGACGAATACAGGATCGGCCAGCGCGTGACCGTCGAGATTCACGCCGGCTGCGGCCAGTGCAAGCGCTGCCGCGAGGGCATGTACACCGCCTGTCACAACTACGGGCTCAACTACGGCGACGTGGACAAGGGCCACCGCGCCAACGGTTTCACGACTGACGGCGGCTTCTGCGAATACCAGGTCAACAACATCAACACCCTCGTCGCCATTCCCGACGAGATGTCGGACGAGGAGGCGACGCTCGTCGTCACCGCCGGCACCGCGATGTATGGGCTCACCGAGCTCGGCGGGCTCGTCGCGGGCGAGAGCGTCGTGGTCACCGGCCCCGGCCCGATCGGGCTCCTCGGCGTCGCGGTGGCGAAGGCGCTGGGCGCCCATCCCGTCATCCTCACCGGCACGCGTGACAACCGCCTCGAGATCGGGCGCGAGCTCGGCGCCGACCACGTGGTCAATGTGCGCAAGGAGGACGCGGTCGAGGCCGTGCGGCGGCTCAACGGCGACAAGGGCGTCGACTACGTGCTGGAGTGCTCGGGCGCGTCCAATGCCGTCAACGAGGCCATCCGCATGGTCAACCGCGGCGGCAAGGTCTGCCTCGCCGCCTTCCCGCACGAGGAGACGCCGGTCGACGTCGCCCATATCGTGCGCAACAACATCTACGTCTACGGCATTCGCGGCGAGGGCAAGAGCGCGACCCACCGCGCCGAAGCATTCATGACCCAGAAGCGTTTCGACGCCACCAGGATCCACACCCACACCTTTCCGCTCGACGACCTGCCGACCGCGATCCGCTACGCCAAGGACCGCGTCGAGGATGCGATCAAGGTGGTGGTGAAGGCGCGCGGCGTATCGGCCGCGCACAAGGTGGCGGCGGAATAAAGCTCCACTCCGGAGGAGCGTTATCGAGGTAACGCTGGGCTGATGCCGGCGCAGGCGGGTATCCAGCACTTTGAGACCGCGCAGATACTGGATCATCCGCTTGCGCGGATGATGACAGCCCGGGGAGCGGCCAGTGGAGAGAGTTCCGTGTCATCCGACGTGATCAACGCCAAGGCCAAGAGTGCGGGTGCCGGTGGCCGCACGGAGGCGCACTTCCATCCCGATCTCGCGGCCATTCGGGCGGCGAGCAGGGTGCTTCCCGGCGCGTTTCCGCTCGCCGTCAATGGTGTGAGGGTCGCCGCCAGCATTCGTCCGCGCAAATTCGTGATCGAAGGCGGCGACGACAGCCCGGTCACCATGCCGCGCACCGCGTTCCAGGTCGTCTATCCGGATTGCGCGGTGATGATCGATTCCGGATTGGACAAGGCGACGCACGATTCCTTCAGCCCGGACAAGCCCGAACCGTATTTCGCCGAGCAGTTCGCCAAGCTCGAGCGCGCGCTCGACCAGGCGCGGCTGATCGTGCTCACCCATCACCACGCCGACCACGTCGCCGGGGTGATCTGCGCGCGGAATTTTTCCGAGCTTGCGGCCAAGACCATCATCACCATGGAGGTCGCAGATTGCATGGCGAACACGCCGCACCGGCCGCACCTCAAGCTCGCGCCGCCGGCACTCGAACGGTTCATCATTCTCGACTATCCGCACTACTACCCGGTTGCGCCGGGCATGGTGCTGATCCAGTCGCCCGGCCACAGCCGCGACTCGCAGATGGTCTATATCCGCCTGCAATCGGGCCGCGAGATCCTGCATAGCGTCGACTCCGCCTGGATCATGGACAACATCAGCCAAGTGAAGGGCAAGGCCGCGCCGTGGGTGAAGGAAGATGTCCCGGCGGTGATGGCGCAGTTGCGTTGGCTCAAGACCATCGCCGACACCGAAACGAACATCACCATTCTCGTGACCCATGACGACGACCTTTTCGAGCGCCTGACGCGCGCGGGCGAGCTGGGCGCCGAGCTGGCGCTTTGAAAGGGCGGGCGAGCAAGAACGCGACCAGGGAGGACTGCCACATGTGGCGCACAACGGCGTTGAAGGGACTGCTCTGCATCGCAACCGTTGGTCTGTTGGCGATGCCGCCCGACGCCCAGGCGCAGGGCTATCCGTCGCGTTCGATCACGGTGGTGGTGCCGTTCCCTGCCGGCGGTCCGAGCGACGTGGTCGCGCGCATCGTGACCGAGCAGATGGGAAAAATCCTCGGCCAGTCGATGGTGATCGAGAATGTGGGCGGCGCCGGCGGCACGCTCGGGAGCGCGCGCGTGGCAGCGGCGGCACCGGACGGCTATACGCTGCTCGCGGGCAGCATGGGATCGCATGTCTCCGCGCCGGTGCTCACGCCCAACGTCAAATATGATTCCGAGCGCGACTTCGAGCCGATCGGGTTTACCGCCCATGCGCCGGCCGTGATCGTCGCCAGGAAGGATTTCCCTGCCAAGGACCTGCGCGAGTTCGTGGACTACCTGAAAAAGAACGGCGACGGCGTCAAACAGGCGCATGGCGGTATCGGCGCGTCGTCGCACATGGCGTGCCTCCTCTTCACCGCCGAGGCCGGGGTGAAGCCGAGCCTGGTGGCCTACCGCGGCACCGGTCCGGCGCTGAACGACCTGATCGGCGGGCACGTCGATTTCTTCTGCGAGCAGGCCGTCAGCGTCGCTCAGCAAATTACGGGTGGTGCCATCAAGGCCTATGGCGTGTCCGCGCCCGAGCGTCTGGCGGCGCTGCCCGATGTGCCGACCGCCAAGGAGGCCGGCATCAACTATCAGATGAGCATCTGGGCCGGAATTTTCGCGCCCAAGGGCACGCCGAAGGAGATCGTCGACAAGCTCGCCGCCGCTCTCGACCAGGCGCTGGACGATCCCTTCGTCAAGACGCGCCTTGCCGATCTCGGCGGATCGCTGCCGGGCAAGGACGAGCGCACGCCGGCGAAGTTCGACAGCTTCGTGAAGGCCGAGATCGCCCGCTGGTCGCCCATCCTCAAGGCTGCCAATGTCGAGCCCAAGTGACACAGCAGCGAGAAAGATCGCCGCGATGTGAACCGGAGCGACCGCTTCTGCGACGACTGTTCGCAGCTGACAGCCAGCGCGGAGGCGGGCCGAGACATGCCGACACGACGTCAGTTCCTTCGCGGCGCCTCCGGGACCGCTGTCGGGGTCACGCTGGCGCCGCCTTCGTCGCGCGCGGCCGCCGCTGGCGTCCACGTCAACGATCTGCATTCGAAGCTCAATGAGACTAACGTCGAGCGCGTCGTCGCGGTCGATTCGGAGGCCGCTGTCGAGGCGGCGCTCGCGGCTGCCCGCCGCCAGGGCAAGCCGGTCTGCGTGGCCGGCGGACGGCACGCCATGGGTGGCCAACAATTCGCCACCGGCGCCGTCCTGATCGACACCCGGCCGATGCAACGCATCATCGAACTCGATGTCGAGCGGGGTATCGTAGAAGCCGAGGCGGGTATCCAGTGGCCGGAACTCATCCACGGTCTGATCGCCCTGCAGCAAGGACGGACGCCGGCCTGGGGCATCATTCAGAAGCAGACTGGCGCCGACCGCCTCACGCTGGGTGGCGCGCTCGGCGCCAACATCCATGGGCGCGGCCTCGCACTGCGGCCCATCATCGGCGACGTCGAGTTGTTCACGCTGATGGACGCGGGCGGCAGGGTACGCACCTGCAGCCGCACCGAGAACCGCGAGCTCTTCAGTCTGGCAATCGGCGGCTATGGCTTGTTCGGCGTGGTCACCCGCGTGAGGCTCAAGCTCATGCGGCGGACCAAGCTCGAACGCACCGTAGACATCATCGACATCGACGATCTGATGCCGGCGTTCGCAGAGCGCATTGCGGAAGGGTGCCTTTACGGCGATTGCCAGTTTTCGACCGACATGTCCTCGGACACGTTTCTCCGCAAAGGCGTCTTCTCCTGTTATCGTCCGCTGCCGCCGGACGCCACGATGCCCGACGAGCAGAAGGAACTGGGAGAGTCCCAGTGGCGCGAGCTCTACTATCTCTCTCACGCCGACACGCGGCGCGCCTACGAGGCCTATACCTCCTACTATCTCTCCACATCGGGACAGCGCTACTGGTCCGACACCGGCCAGCTCGGCGTCTATATCGACGATTATCATGCCGAGTTGGACCGCCGCCTGGGCGCCACGCACGAGGGCTCCGAGATGATCTCGGAACTCTACGTCCCGCGCCCCGCTCTGCCCTCGTTTCTTTCCGCCGTGCGCGCGGACTTCCGTCAGCGCGATGCAAAGCTGATCTACGGGACGATCCGCCTCATTGAGCGCGACGACGAAAGTTTCCTCGCCTGGGCGCGCGAGCCCTGGGTGTGCACGGTCATGAACCTGCACGTCGATCACACGGAGGACGGCGTGCGCAAGGCCGCGGGCGACTTTCGTCGCCTGATCGATCGCGCCATCGAGCATGGCGGCAGCTATTTCTTGACGTATCACCGCTGGGCGAGCCGGGCCCAGGTCGAGGCCTGCCATCCGCGCATGGATACGTTCCTGCGCTTGAAGCAGCGGCACGACCCGGACGGCATTTTTCAAAGCACCTGGTATCGCCATTACAAACAGATGTTCGCGGAGAAGCCGTAGGCTGACGTTTGAACCCGGCCAACGCGATTTGGCGCCCCTGCCGAAAGTTTATGCAGACGGAATAATTTGCCGTCATCGCACCTCGGTTCGGAACCTCGCCCGCGGCGTTTACATCCCATAAACGCCGGTGGTCGCTGGCACGGCTTTTGCGATATAGTGCCGGGTCTGGGGGAGATTCCGTGCATCGGCACGATCCGCGGGAGTGCGCATGTCGTCCTCGGCCCCGAAGCTTTGCGTTGACGACGTCAGCATGACGTTCAAGACGCCGACCGGCGCTTTTCATGCCCTCGCACCGGTCACGCTCTCCATCCCGCAAGGCCGCTTCGTCAGCCTGATCGGCCCGTCGGGCTGCGGCAAGAGCACCATTTTCAACATCATCGCCGGGTTGCTGGAGCCGAGCGGCGGCCGCGTGCGCATCGACGGCGTCGACGCCACCGGCACCATCGGCCGCGTCGGCTACATGCTGCAGAAGGACCTGCTGCTGCCCTGGCGCACGGTGGTCGACAACGTCATCCTCGGCATGGAGATCCAGGGGGTGCCGTTGCGTGCGGCCCGTGAGCGCGCGCTGCCGCTGCTGCATCGTTACGGCCTCTCCGGCTTCGAATACCTCTATCCCAACGCGCTGTCGGGCGGCATGCGCCAGCGCGCGGCTCTGTTGCGCACCCTGTTGTTCGACACCGACGTCATTCTGCTGGACGAACCGTTCGGGGCGCTCGATGCCCAGACCAAGCTCCAGATGCAGGAGTGGCTGATGCAACTCTGGAGCGACTTCAGCAAGACCGTGCTGTTCGTCACCCACGACGTCGAGGAGGCGATCTATCTCTCCGACGAGGTCCACGTCATGGGCACGCGGCCGGGCCGCATCGTCGCGACCATTCCGGTCGCGCTGCCACGGCCGCGCGTGCGCACCAGCGCGCTCACCCCGGACTTCATCGCCATCAAGGAACGCTGCCTGGAGCTGCTCACGGTCAGAGCGGCGGCAACCGAACCCATCAACGAAGCCGCCTGAGACGGCAAGGAACGCGCGATGACCGTTCAGGACACCCGCACCGTCGGCGCAATCGCGAACCTCGAGCGGGCGCAGCCGAGCTTCGCACCCGCAAGGGCACGGCCGGTCCGCAGCCTGCCGGTGCAGAAGGACTGGCCGACCTGGGCGCTCGTCGCCGCGCAGGCCGGCATCCTGGTGGGCGCGCTCTCGCTGTGGGAGATCGGCGCCCGCACCGGTTGGATCGATGCCTTCTTCTGGTCGCAGCCGAGCGCGATCGCCAATACCATGGCGATCTTCTTCACCACCGGCGATGCCTGGACCGACATCAGCTTCACCTTCCGCTCCACGATTTTCGGCTTCCTCATCGGAACGACCGCGGGATCGCTGCTGGGCCTGTCGTTCTGGTGGTCGCGCAATTATGCCGCCATCGTCCAGCCCTACATCATCTGCCTGGAATTCGATCCCGAAGCTCGCGCTGGCGCCGCTGATCATCCTGGTGTTCGGCATCGGCCTCGTCTCCAAGGTCGCGGTCGCAACCGCGCTGACGCTGGTGGTCTCGACGCTCACCGCCTATGCCGGCGTGAAGGCGCTCGATCCCGACGGCGAGAAGCTGTTCTATTCGCTCGGCGCCACGCGGATGCAGGTCTTTCGCAAGCTGGTCGTTCCGTTCTGCCTGCCGTGGGTGATCTCGGTGCTGCGGGTCAATATCGGCCTCGCCCTGACCGGCGCGATCGTCGGCGAGTTCATCGCCTCCCAACACGGCCTTGGCCGCGCCATTCTTTATGCCGGCCAGACCTACGACATCGCGCTCGTTTGGGTGGCGGTGCTGGTGCTCTCGACCCTGGCGGTCGTCATGTACGCGGCGGTGTCGTGGCTCGAAAGCATGCTCCGCAAAGGCGTGCGGCAATGATGCGAAACGCAATCACAATCGAACAGTGAGGACGTCATGAACAGGCGAAAATTCCTGCAGTCGACCGCGAGCCTCGGCCTTGCGCTGGCATCCCCGCCGCTGATCGCGCGCGCCGCCCCCAAGGAATTGCTGGTGGCTGAGCCGGTGCACTCGACCGGCTATCTGCCGATGTACATCGCCATGGCCAACAACTATTTCGCCGAGTTCGACATCGCGGTGAAGATCGTGACCATCGAGACCGGCTCCGGCCACACCAATGCGGTGCTGTCGGGACAGGCCTTCGCCTTCATCGGCGGCCCCGAGCACAATGCCTTCGCCAAGGCCAAGGGCGCCGAGCTGCGCGCGGTCGTGCACTGCGTCAATCGCGGCAACGTCTATATCTGCGCGGCCAAGGGCCATGATCCCAAGGACAAGGATTGGTCGGCCTATTTCAAGGGCAAGTCGGTCGCGGTCGGGCCCTATAGCGGCACGCCCAATTCGATCATGCGCTACCTGCTGGCCAAGTGGAAGCTCGACGCCAAGCGCGACGTCACCTTGATCGAGGTGCCCAACTCCGCTGTTCCCGCCGCCATCAAAGGCGGCCAGGCCACCATCGGCGTGAGCACCGAGCCCATGATCACCCAGGGAATTCGCCAGAACCTCTGGAGCGAACCGTTCTTCAACGTGCCGCAGGAGCTCGGCCCCTACGCCTATTCCACCATCAATGTCCGTCTCGATACCATTCAGAAGGAGCCCGAAACCGTGCGCGGCTTCGTCAAGGGCATGGTGAAGGGGCTGAAGTTCCTCTACGCCAATCCCAACGAGTCCGCCGAAATCGCCAAGAAGCAGTTCCCGACCATGGCGCTCGAGGACCTCAAGGCGACGCTCGACCGCTCGTTCCGGGACGAGATGTGGAGCAAGGACGGCATGATCACCAAAGAGGCCTGGGCGACCGGCAGCTCCGTGGTGCGCGAGGCCAATATCCTCAAGACCGACGTCAAGTACGAAGAGATCATCGACATGAGCTTCGTCGAAAGCGTGCGGGCGAGCCTGTGAAGCGATTGAGCGAGCGAAGTCGAACCACGTGAGAAACCGGGACGAGCAAGACCATGTCTGAACCCATCTGGAACAAGTTCCTCACCGAGCGCGACAAGGCCGTGTTCGGGGCGTCCGGCTACGGCGCGCGCGGCGGCTTCGGCAAGCGTCCGGCGCTGCTGATCATCGACGTCAACTACGCGTTCTGCGACGAGCGCCCGCTGCCGATCCTCGAATCGATCAAGCGCTGGCGCAACTCTTGCGGCGAGGATGCGTGGGTCGCCATGCCCTATCTCAAGGCGCTGATCGACAAGGCGCACGGCAAGGGCATCCCGGTGATCTACACCACCGGCGTGCGGCGCGAGGACAATTGGGACAACGGCAGCTGGAGCTGGAAGAACGGCCGTTCCGACGAGGACGTCACCAGCAAGCCCGTCACCAACGTGGACGGCAACGAGATCGTCGCCGAGATCGCGCCGGCGCCGCAGGACATCGTCGTGCTCAAGCAGAAGCCGTCCGGCTTCTTCGGCACCAACATGGCGAGCTATCTCACGCTGCTCGGCTGCGACAGCGTGATCGTCACCGGCACCACCACCTCGGGCTGCGTGCGCGCGACCGTGCTCGATGCGTTCAGCCTCAACTACCGCATCGCGCTCGCCGAGGAAGGCTGTTTCGACCGCTCGCAGGCGAGCCACGCCATCAATCTCTGCGACATGAACGCGAAATATGCCGACGTGGTGAAGACCTCCGAGGTGCTGGCGTTCTTCGACAGCCTGCCCAGCGGCATGTTCGATCTGCCCAAGGGCTCACCGGCGCCGGCGCCCAAACCCAAGCTGGCGGCGAATTTCTGAGGCACACGGGCGCAACGCGCTCGGACACCCTCTCCCGCAAGGGGAGAGGGCGGCACCGTGCATGGGGCGCGACGCTTCAAATCAACTTCGACGGGCTCGGCAGGCCGAGCAGCACCTGCCCGACCATCTCGAAATTGGCGAACTGCGCCTGCACCTGCTGGATGACGGTGTGCACGTCGCGGAAGCGGCGCTCGAACGGGTTATCCTCGAAAATCGCGGTCGCCCCGGCGGCATGATAGACGGTGTCGACGACGTCCTTGGCCTGATGGGTCGCGTAGGTGCCCGCGAGCTTGAGCATGGCGCGTTGCGTGAGCGCGAGACTCTCGCCGCGAGCGGCGGTGTCCCACATCTCGTGCAGGGTCTGCAGCAGGAACGCCCGTGACGACGCAAGCTTCGCCTCCGCCAGCGCGACCTGCGACTGCACCACCGCGTTGTCGCGCAGGACGAACGTCTTGGTCTTGGGAACCTTGGTCGCTGCCAACGCGATGAAGGCATCGAGCGATGCGCGCCCGAGGCCGAGCGCGATCGCGGCAAAGCCGATGCCGTAAAGATGGAACGTCGTGAACCGATAGAGCGGCCCGGCCTCGCGCCGGTCGGCTGCGGCTTCGCGCGTGAAGGTGTATTCGTCCGGCACGAACAGGTCGTCGATCGTATAGTTGTCGCTGCCGGTGCCTTTGAGGCCGACCACGCGCCAGATGTCGTTGATCCTGGCGCTCGCTTTCGGGATCAGCACGGTGCGTTCGGCGGGCTTGCCGTCGGGCGCAAGGCGCGGGCTGCCGTCGGGCTCGACCACGGGACAATGACAGCCGAGCCAGTGCGCGTGCTTGATGCCGCTCGCGAAGCTCCAGCTGCCCGACGCCCGGTAACCGCCGTCGACCGCGACCGCCTTGGCGTTAGGTCCCACCGGCCCCCAGGCCATCACCGCGTCGGCGCGCCCGAAGATCTCCCGCGCCACCTTGGGCTCGACATAGGCCGCGGCCATGGAGCAGCCCGACGCCTGGGCGACGCACCACGCGGTCGATCCGTCGGCCTTGGCGAGCTCCTCGATCGCCTGCATGAAGGTCGCGGGATCGGCTTCCCAGCCGTTGCAGCTCTTCGGGATGAGCATGCGGAACAGCCGCGCGTCGTGAAGCGCCGCGAGCACCTCGGGAACGATTTCCCGCTCCTGCTCGATGCGCGCCGCGTGCGCTGCGATCAGCGGCGCAAGCTTGCGCGCGCGGCCGATGCAATCGCTCGCGCTCATCCGCGCCGAAGACAGGCGTTCCAGCATTGGCTGTTCGTTTCCTCGTCGGTATTCTGGCGCATTCGCCGCGCCGGTCAATCCGGCGGCGGACCCGCCCGGCAACATCGAAGTGACCCAAGACACCCCATGGCCATCGCGCCGGAGCTTTGCGATAACCGGTGCTCCCGCACGTGTTCGATCAGCTCCGAGGATTGAGATGGGTGAATTTGCGATCGGTCAAAGCGTGTCCCGGTTCGAGGATCCGCGGCTGCTCAAGGGTGGCGGCCGCTATGTCGGCGACATGGTGCTGCCGGGCATGGTGTTCGGCTATGTGCTGCGCTCCCCCCACGCCCACGCGCGCATTCGCGCGATCGACACCGGCAAGGCCAAGGCCGCGCCGGGGGTGCTGGCAGTGCTTACCGGCGCCGACTGGCAGGCCTCGGGATGGGGCGATCTGCCGGTGCCCGGTGGATTGAAGCGGCGCGACGGCAGCGTGTTTCGGCCGTCCTACCCGGCGCTCACCAAGGATCGCGTGCGCTGGGTCGGCGACTACGTCGCCTTCGTGGTGGCGGAAACCTACCACCAGGCTCTCGACGCCGCCGAGCTGATCGCGGTCGACTACGAGCCGCAGGCGGCCGTCGTCTCGACGGCGGAGGCGGCCGGCGACGGCGCGCCGCGGGTCTGGGACGGCTGCGCGGACAATATCGGCTTCGTGCAGCTGTTCGGCGACAAGGCCGCCACCGAGGCCGCCTTCGCCAAGGCCGATCACGTCGTCAAGCATCGCTTCGTGATCAACCGCGTCACCGCCGCGAGCATGGAGCCGCGCGGCTGTCTCGGCGACTACAACGCGGCCGAGGACCGCTACACCATCTACACCACGCTGCAGCGCGTGCATCCCTTCCGCTCCGAGCTTTCGCCGGTGCTCAAGGTGCCGGAGAGCAAGATCCGCGTGGTCGCCGGCGACATCGGCGGCAGCTTCGGCATGAAATCGGCGGTCTACAACGAAGTGGCTCTGGTGCTGTTGGCGTCGAAGACGGTGGGGCGCCCGGTGAAATGGACGTCGACCCGCTCGGAATCCTTTCTCTGCGACGCCCAGGCCCGCGACAACGTCACCGACGCGGAGCTCGCGCTCGACAAGCAGGGCAACTTCCTCGGCATGCGGGCGACGACCGTCGCCGGCATCGGCGCCTATCTGCAAACCGGCATGCCCGCCTTCACCGGCAATATCGGCACGCTTGCGGGCGTCTATCGCATCCCCGCAATGCATGCCGACGTCACTGCGGTGTTCACGCACACCAATCCGGTTAGGCCCTATCGCGGCAACGGCCGCCCGGAGGCGGCCTATGTGATCGAGCGGCTGGTCGACCTTGCCGCCGACGAGCTCGGCATCGATCCTGCCGAGCTGCGGCGGCGCAACTACATTCCGCCCGAGGCCATGCCGTTCAAGACCGCGCTGACCTTCACCTACGACAGCGGCGAGTTCGAGAAGACCATGGACATGGCGCTCAAGCTCGCCGATGTCGCCGACTTCGAGCGGCGGCGCGGGGAATCGCGCAAGCGCGGCAAGCTGCGCGGCATCGGGCTATCCAACACTATCGAGCGCGCGGCCGCGGCCGGCTTCGAGGGCGCCGAGATCCGCTTCGACAAATCCGGCACCGTTACGCTGCTCGCGGGCAGCGTCACCCAGGGCCAGGGCCACGAGACCATCTTCAAGCAGATCATGTGCGACCGCCTCGGCCTCGACCCCGGCGACGTGCATTACGTGCAGGGCGATACCGACCAGGTCTTCATCGGCGAAGGCACCGGCGGCTCGCGCTCCGCCACCATCGGCGGATCGGCCGTCGATATCGCCGCGCAAAGGATCACGACCAAGGCAAAGCAGATCGCGGCTCACCTGCTCGATCTCGATGCCGCCGACGTCAATTTCGCCGACGGCGTCTTCTCCAGCCCCAAGACTAATCGCACCTTGACCATCAAGGAGGTGGCGAAGGAGGCGATGGAGCCGGGCAAGCTCCCCGCGGGCATGGACGTCGGGCTCACCGCGACCGCGACCTATGTCGCGCCGGTGCAGAACTTCCCCAATGGCTGCCACATCTGCGAGCTCGAGATCGACGAAGAGACCGGTACCGTCGAGATCGTGCGCTACAGCGTGGTGGACGACGTCGGCACCGTCATCAATCCGCTGCTGCTGAAGGGCCAGATCGTGGGCGGGGTCGCGCAGGGCGTCGGCCAGATCCTGATGGAGGACATCCGCTTCGACGGCGACGGCCAGATCCTGACCGGCTCGTTCATGGACTATGCCATGCCGCGCGCGACCGACATCAGCGCAGTCGAGGTCAAGAGCAATCCGGTGCCGACCAGGACCAACCCGCTCGGGGTCAAGGGCGCCGGCGAAGCGGGCTGCGTCGGGGCGATGCCCGCGGTCGCCAACGCGCTGGTCGACGCGCTCGCTCATCTCGGCATCCGCCACGTCGAAATGCCGGCGACGCCGGAGCGGCTCTGGCGCGCCATCCAGCAGGCGAATGGGAGGTAGATACGAATGGCCATCAGGGTGGTCTGGGCCGTCACCCTGAGGCGCGAGCACCGTGGCAAGCTCATACAGCTTGCACTGCCCTCGTGCGGTGCGAGCCATCACAAGTCGGCCATGGCCGACTTGCGCACCAGTATTCCGATCTCGGGTACACCCGAGATCGGTGGGCGACGGCCCGGTTGTCGGGGCCGCTCATCCTTCGAGGCCCGCGCACCGACTTTTGATCTATCCGAGTTCGGCACGCGTGATGTGCGCGGGCACCTCAGGATGACGGACCGAGTTTGACGCTCGTTGGAAAGAGCCTGTAGGGAGGCACCACACGCATGAAGAAGTCGTTCGTTCGCGGCACCTGGCAGGTCAAGCGCGCGTTCTCGCCCTGCGTCATCACCGAAAGCCCGGGCCGCACCATCTACATCGCCGGGCATACCGGCCAGGTCGACGATTCCGGGAAATCCTTGGCCGGCGATTTTGACGCCCAGTTCAAGCAGACCTTCCGCAACATCGAGAAGACGCTGGCGGAGGCGGGCGCAAAATTGAGCGACATGGTGACCATGACCGTGTTTCTCATCGACGCGCGCTACACTACTCGCATGACCGAATTGCGCGGCGAGCTGTTCGGCAAGGATTTTCCGGCCAGCGCCGCGATCACGGTCGAGGGTTTCGCCCAGCCCGAGATGATGATCGAGGTGCAGGGCATCGCGGTTACGGGATAGTACTCCGCTGCCGTCCCCGCAAAGGCGGGGACCCATATTCAAAGCGGTGGGCTTCAATTCAGCAGGCCGGAGCAGTAACCTATGCTGGTGACTTGGTTCGCGCTCCTCCATGAGGCCGCATGACCGCCACATTCGAGACCGCGCTCTCCGAACGCGTCGCGGCGATGGCCGACGCCTGCACCCGCTGCGGCAAGTGCGTGGAGGTCTGCCCGGTCACGGGTCCCGGCGGCGTCGACGCCGAGCCGCGCGCGGTCATCGCCGGCATCATCGACATCCTGCGAACGGGCGACGGCCCGGACGCATCGCGTAAATGGGCGAGCGCCTGCGTGCTCACCGGCGAATGCATCAAGGCCTGCGACTACGGCGTCAATCCGCGCTTCATGCTGGCGATGACACGGGTGGCGATGGCGCGGCGCAAGGATGTGCCGGCCGAGCAGCGCCGGCACGGAGTCGAGGGTTTCCGCAGGGTCGCGCGCGAGGTCACCCACATCTCGGAGATGCAGCTCGGCGACGAGCTGCTGGCGCGGCTGGGTCAGAAACCCGGCGGCAACCCGGAGCCCGACGTGCCGCCGGACTTCGTCTTCTACACCGGCTGCAACGTGCTCAAGACCCCGCATATTGCACTGCTTGCCTTGGATATCATGGACACGCTCGGCGTCACCTATCAGGTGCTGGGCGGACCGAGCCATTGCTGCGGCGTGGTGCAGATGCGCACCGGCGACGTCGCGACCTCCGGCCGCTTCGCCGAGAGCACCATGGACAAGCTCGCGCGCAGCAAATCCGGGCAGGTGGTGTCGTGGTGTCCGAGCTGCCACGTGCAGTTCACCGAGACAACCTTGCCGACGATCGAGAAGACCCGCGGCGCGCGGCCGTTCGAGATGACGCCGTTCATGCTGTTCCTGCGCAGGAATCTCGACCGCCTGCAACCGTTCCTGCGCCAACGCGTCGACATGCGCGTCGCGCTGCATCGCCATCCCGGGCTCAGGGGCGTGGTCGAAGCGGCCGAAGACATCCTTCAGGCCGTGCCGGGCATCGAGCTGGTCGATCTCAAGCAGCCCGCGGTCGGAATGATGAGCAACTATTTCCGCGCGCTGCCGGCGTATCGCCGCGAGCTGCAGAAGAACGAGCTCGACGCCGCCGAGAAGGCCGGCATCGACGCCCTGGTCGCCGTCTACCACGCCGACCACCGCGAGCTTTGCGCGCACGAGCGCGACTATCCGTTCCGGATCATGAACATGCTGGAGATCGTCGGCGCCAGCATGGGGCTACACCACGACGATCACTTCAAGCGGCTCAAGCTCATGCAAGACGTCGACGCGATCGCGGCCGACTGCCAGGACCTGATAGCAAGCCACGGTCTCGACGTCGCGGCCACGCGCCAGGCGATCCAGGCCATGCTCGACGAGCAGCCGCTGCCGCTGCGGGGCGGCTGCTCGTCGTAACCACGAATGTCATGCCCGCGAAAGCGGGCATCCAGTAATCCATGGACGCTGGGGGGCCACGACCCGGCGTCTCACCAGAGCCAGTAATTACTGGATCGCCCGCCTCCGCGGGCGATGACACTTCCGGTGAAAGCGCGAACGTCTACGAACAGCAGCGCCCGGTCATCGCCAGCGCCACCCGCTCCTCCTCGGTGAGCTTCTCGTGCGCGTGATCATGCCCATGCGCGTGTAACGGCGCGGGCGGCGGCACGCCTGTATCGGCGATCGGCTCGTCGTGCGGCAAGCCCTGCGCGCGCATCGCGGCGCGCTGGGACTCGGTTGCCGCCGGGTCGAGCTTGCTTGAGCCGGGCACGAACACCGCGCCGTAATATTTTTCCGCCGCCTCCTTGCCGACATAGCCGCAGCGCACGTCGCGCTCGAGGCTGGCGAGATCGCGATCGAGGGGCGAGCCGAAGCCGCCGCCGCCGCCCGAGCGCAGGATATAGGCGTCGCCCGCGTGCAGGACCTGGTTGAGCGCCTTGCCGTTGTGGAAGCGCTGCTCCTCGCTCTTCCCGAAACGGTGGATTGCGACCGAGTTGCCATAGCCGGAAAGTCCGCCGTCGAGACCCCACGGCTTGCACTTCACCCGATCCATCTGCGAGCTGAAGCGAAGATCGTGCCGCGCCTGCACCACCTGCTCGCAGCCGAGCCCGCCGCGGAAGCGGCCGGGGCCGCCCGAATCCGGGCGCAGCGCGTAGCGCTCGACCAGCAGCGGATATTTCGCCTCGACCTGCTCGGACGGGCC
Source organism: uncultured Alphaproteobacteria bacterium (assembly GCA_963827585.1). Classification (GTDB taxonomy): domain Bacteria; phylum Pseudomonadota; class Alphaproteobacteria; order Rhizobiales; family Xanthobacteraceae; genus VAZQ01. The sequence continues at coordinate 135,141 of CAWHCK010000048.1, read as the reverse complement.
GTTGTGGGTGTCGCCGTCGTTCATGGCGATGGTCGAGTTGCGGCCGTCGCTGGTGCGCTTGGCGCCCCAGCCGCCGCCGATCAATCCGCCGAGATAGATGTAGAAGCTGTCGTCCTTCGGGCGGCGGCCGTTGACGCGGCCGACCACGAGATCGGCGTGGTGACCGGCCATGACCTGCTCGGGAATCGCCGGTGCCAGCGCCTTGAAGATGGTGTCGATGATGGTCATGGGATAGGTCATCCACATGCGCATCGCCGCGGGCTTGAGCGCGCTCACCACGCGGCCCGGCGGCAGCACGATCTCGAGCGCGCGAAACTGGCCGTCGTTGATGGGAAGATCGAGCGGCGAGGTCAGGCACTTGAACGCCACCTGGCAGCAGGAGCGGCCCGCGGTCTCGCCGGAATTGTAGAAGCCAGCGACCTGCTTCGACACGTCGGTGAGATCGACCTTCATGCGGTCGCCCTCGATCTCGACGCGCACCCGGATGGGCACGCGCTCCCCGACATTGACGCCGTCATCGTCCATGAAGGACTCCGCCTCATAGACCCCGTCGGGGATGTCGCGAACGCGCGCGCGCGTGGCCGCCTCGCTGTGCTCCATGATCGCCTCGATGCCGCCGAGCACGGCGTCGCGGCCGTATTTCCGGATCATCTCGAGGAAGCGCCGCTCGCCGGTCTTCACTGCCGCGATCTGGGCGCGGAAGTCGCCCATGGCACGCTCGGGCAGCCGCACATTGGTCTTGATGATCGAGATGAGCTCCTCGTTGGGCACGTCCTTGCGGTAGATCTTCACGATCGGCATCTGCAGGCCTTCGGAAAAGATGTCGGTGGTGGCGCCGTCGAGCGTGCCGCCGACGTCCGGCCAATGCGCCATGCAGCAGGAGAACGCCACCACTTCGCTGTCGTGGAAGATCGGCACCGTGAAGGTCATGTGGTTGAGGTGGCTACCGGTGATGTAGGCGTCGTTGGTGAGAAGGATGTCGCCGGGATCGAGATTCTCCACGCCATAGTGCTCGAGCTTGGTCTTGACCGTGTCGCTCATGCCGCGGATGAACATCGGCAGCCCCAGCCCGATCGAGACCGTGTTGCCCTCGGCATCGAACAGGCCAACGGTGAAATCGAGCGCCTCGTAGATGATCATGTTGTAGGCGGTGCGCATCAGGTTGGTCTTCATCTCCTCGGTGGCGGCGATGAGACCGTTGCGCACGATTTCGGTCGTCACCGGATCGGTGCGCTGGCCGGCGGACGTGGCTTTGCGTTTCAGTGCGGCATCCATCCTCAGCTCCGCAAAATCTCGATCACCAGATCGCCGAAGGCATCGACCGTGACGACGTCGCCGGGATGGACGACGGTGGTGGAGGCATATTCCTCGATCAGCGCGGGTCCGGCGATGCGATTGTCGGCGAGCAGGGAAGCGCGATCGTAGGCCGGCGTGTCCACGTGGCGGCCGGCCTCGGCGAAATAGACCGCGCGGGTGCCGCGCAAGGCGCAAGCCGGCGGCGCGGCGGCGCCTGCGGCGATGGGCTCGAATGCAGGCTTGCGCAGGAGGCCGGTGGTCGCGCTGCGCAGGCTCACGATCTCGGCCTTTTCGCCGGCGGCGGAATAGCCGTAGCGCGTCGCGTGCACGGCATCGAAGCGCTGCTTGATGCCGTCGCGATCCTCGGCCGCGAACAGCTCGATCGGAAGCTCCACCGTGACGGCGTGCTCCTGCCCGACATAGCGCATGTCCGCCGCGCGCTGTACGGCGACGCCGGCAACGGCGATCCCGCTCCGGCGCACGGCCTCGCGGCCGCGCCGCTCCATCTCGCCGTAGATGGCGTCCATGGTCGCGAACGATGCCTCGGCGAGCGGCGTGAACCAGGTATTGACGAAATCGCGCCGCAGGTCGGCGACCAGCATGCCATAGGCGGAGAAATGGCCAGGCGCACGCGGGATGACGACCTTGGCGATGCGCAGTTCGCGCGCGACCATGGCCGCGTGCAAGGGGCCGGCGCCGCCATAGGCGACGAGCGTGAAATCGGCGGCATCGAGGCCGCGCTCGGTGGTGACCCAGCGCACCATGTGGGACATCTTGGTGGTGGCGATGCGCAGGATGCCGTCGGCGGCCTGCGTGAGATCGAGGCCGAGCGGCGTGGCGACGCGCGCATCGAGCGCGCGCTTTGCGCCTTCAAGGTCGAGCCGCATCTCCCCGCCGAGAAACCGGTCGGCGCCGAGCCGCCCGAGAACGAGGTTGGCGTCGGTGACGGTCGGCTCCGTGCCGCCGAGCCCGTAGCATACCGGACCGGGCTCCGCGCCCGCGCTTTCCGGCCCGACATGCAGCGCGCCCATGTCGACGCGCGCGATCGAGCCGCCGCCGGTGCCGACCTCCTGGATGTCGATCATCGGAATCTGCACCGGCAGCCCGGTGGCGTAGCCGCCGATGAGCGCGCTGCCGGTCATCAGCACCTCGCCGCCATCGATGACGCCGGCCTTGGCGGTGGTGCCGCCCATGTCGAAGGCGATGGCGTTCTTTAGCCCGATGCCGTCGCACAGCGCCTTGGTGCCGATGACTCCCGCCGCGGGTCCGGATTCCAGCATCCGAATGCACGCGGTTTGCGCCTCCGCGACGTCGAACAGGCCGCCGGTCGATTGCACGATGAGGAAGTCGCCGCCGAAGCCGGCGGCTTCGAGGTGCTCGCCCATCTCGCCGAGATAACGCCGCACCTTCGGGCCGATATAGGCGTTCGCGGCGGCCGTCGAGGTGCGCTCGAACTCGCGATACTCCTGCGACAGCTCGTGCGAGGCGGTGACGAAGAGCTCGGGATGGCGCTCCGCAATGATCTCCCTCGCCCGCCGCTCATGCGCGGGGTTGCGGTAGGAATGCAGGAACAGAATGGCGATGGCCTGCACGCCCTGCCCGACCGCGTCGTCGACGGCCGCGCGCACCTCACTCCTCGTCGAGCTTGATCAAGACCTTCCCTTGCGCGTCCATGCGCTCGCGGATCTCGTAGCGCAGGTCGCGTTCGATCAACGGCTCGTGGCGGCGGAAGAACAGATTGTAGGATTCCGGCCGGTTGACGCGGCCGATCTCGTAGATGTCGCGAAATCCCTGGGTGGTGAGGAGCGCGCACGCCGCCCCGGTCCGCTCCAGGATGGTGTTGATCGCAACCGTGGTGCCGTGCAGGAACAGCCGCGCGGCGCGGAACTGCGCGCCGGCCTTCGTCACTCCGTTCTCGATGCCGGTGACGAGCCGCGCCGGCGTCGTGAGCGTCTTTCCCAGGCGGAGCTCCCCCGTCGTCTCGTCGAAAGCGGCCACGTCGGTGAAGGTCCCGCCCACGTCGGCCGACAGCCGAACCTGACTCGACTCCATGGTGCTCAAACAGCAACTCCGGGAGAATTTTATGCGCGCGCGACGATATCAATCGCGGTCATGTGCCGCAACGCCGGCCATTTGTTTCGCGCCCGCGGTCGCTTTCGTCCGCAGGACCGGCATCACCTCGCGGGCGAACAGGCCGATGGACCGCAGGTTTTCGTCACGGGTCAAATCGCCGAAGGCGAACTGCCCGACGACGTAATTGCAACCGGTCGCGTCGAGCTGGGAGGAGAGGAATTCGGCGACCGTTGCGGGCGCGCCGGCAATTCCCTGGCCGCGTTCGATCACCCGGTCGAAGGTAGCGGGGCGCGGATGCGACTGCGCGCGATCGTGCCGCCGGAACAGGTAGGTGAAGCTCGCGTGCCAGACGAGGTAGGCGCGACGGGCGAGCGTCAGCGCCTCGGCATCGGTCGGCGCAACCACGATGAAGCGGCCGAGGCCGAGCTTGGGAAAGGCCACGGTGGGTGCGTGGACCTGCGGCCAGATCGTGCGGTAGCGATCGATCGAGAGACGAGTTTCCTTCGGCGGATCGAGACTGACGACGTTGAGATTCCGCCGCGCCGCGCGCTCGGCGCTGTCCGGCATGTGAACGCCATACCAGATCGGGGGATGCGGCTTCTGCAGCGGCGCGATTTCCATCGGCACGTTGCTGAACGAAAACCGCTTGCCCTTGAAATCGAGCAACTTGTGCGTCAACCCCTTGAGCACGAGCTCGACCGCTTCGGCATAGACCTCCTGCGCCTCGTCGGGATCGGCGCCGTAATATTCGAGCTCGATTGGAACGGAACCGCGTCCGAACCCGATCTCGAGCCGGCCGCCGCTCAGCTGATCGAGCATGCAGATTTCCTCGATCAGCCGCAGCGGATGGTGGAGCGGCATCGCCCAGACCAGCGGACCGAACCGAAGTCGCGTCGTGCGCTGTGCGACGGCGGACAGGAACACGCTCGGCGAGGGCGCCATGCCGAGCGGCGTCGAATGGTGCTCGGCGAGATGGTAGGCGTAGAATCCCGCGCGATCGTAGGCTTCCGCAATCTTGAGGCGATCCTCGTAATAGTCCGCGAGCGGGCCGCCATAGCGATCGAGGTGATCGAAGACACCGAATTCCATGCTCACCTCGCGTCGCGGATCTGCGTCAGCGATCCATCTTGATCATTTGCACGGGCGAGGCAACCTCGGGGCGGCGCTTAGCGCATGTTCCGGAAAAGTGGGCACCGGTCGTCCGATTAGAACATGCGCAAAATCGAAGAATCTAGCGATCCGACCGGCGCGGCTTCAGCGATCCACGGTCACGCGGATATAGGCCCATATCGCATCGACCTGCTCCTGGTCGAGCACGCCGCGCCACGGCGGCATGGTGTTCTTCCCGTTGAGCACGGCGTTGACGAAGCGAGCATAATCCTCCGGCCGCAACCGCCGCAGGTCGAAGCTCGTGCCGCCACCGGGGTTGCGCAGCCGTTCGCCGTGGCAGGTCCAGCAAAAGTCGGAATAGACGCTCTCGCCCTTTACGGCACTCTCGGCGTTGACCGCAGGCTGGCCCGAGGATGAAGTGGGCGCCAAGGCCAAAGCAAATCCCGCCACGGCAACAAGCCATGCTCGCATGACGATACTTACAGTCCGGATGACGGGAGGTGCAACGCGTTTCGCCGGCTGCGAGGCCGCGCGATGCCGCGGCCTCGCAGCGTGCGTGGCTCAGTTCTCGAACAGCTTGAAGGTCCAGACCATTCCGCCGGGCGGCACGTTGGCGAGGTTGGGATCGCCCACGCGCATCACATAGGGGCCGGACGAACCGCTCGTCGTGGTGACGTATTGCTTGCCGTCGCGCTCCCAGGTGATGGGCTGTCCGACGCTGCCGGCCCCCATCTGGAATTGCCACAGCACCTTGCCGGATTCGGCGTCGACCGCCACGAACTCGCCGGTGAGCTGGCCGGTGAACACAAGGCCGCCGGCCGTCGCCATCGTCCCGGACATGTTCGGGCTCTTGAGCGCAAGCGCCCACTTGGACTTGCCGGTGAGCGGGTCGATCGCACGCAAGTGTCCGCGTCCGTCGGGATGGTCGAAGACGTACTCACGCTTCACGCCGAAGTAGGGCGTGACGCCGGGCTTGAGCTTCGCCAGTTCCTCGAGCGACTGCGTCTCGTAGTCCCAGCCGAAGTCGGTCGAATTCACATAGGCGAGACGCGTCTGCGGGCTGTAGGACATGGGCGCCCAGTTCTTGCCGCCGACCAGGGAGGGCCAGATTCTGACCTTGTGACCGGCGCCTTTTTCAAAGACGGATTTCGTCTCCGCGCTCCACACCGGACGGCCGGTCTCCGGGTCGATGCCGTCCGCCCAGTTCACCTTGACGAACTTGTTCGCGGCGACGAGCTTTCCGGTCGCGCGATCGAGCACGTAGAAGAACCCGTTGCGGTGAGCCTGCATGATCACCTTGCGGTTCGTCCCGTTCACCGGGAGTTCCGCCTGGACCAGCTCGTTCACGCCGTCATAGTCGAACGGATCGCCCGGTGAGGTCTGGTAGTGCCAGACGACCTCGCCGGTCTTCGGCCGAACGGCCAGAATCGTATTGGTGTAGAGATTGTCGCCGACGCGGCCGAGCGGGTTCCAAGGTGCGGGATTGCCGGTGCCCCAGAACACGAGATCGAGCTCGGGATCGTAGGAGCCGGTGAGCCAGGTGCTGCCGCCGCCGGTCTTCCAGGAATCGTTGGCCGGCCATGTGTCGGAGCCTTTTTGGCCCGGCTCTGGAATGGTCCAGGTGCGCCACAGCACTTTGCCGGTTTGCGGATCATAGGCTTCGAGATAACCGCGATGGCCGTATTCCGCGCCGGCGACACCGGCGATGACCACGCCGTTGGCGACCAAGGGCGCGACCGTCATGGAGAAGCCGTCCTTGGGGTCGGCCGACTTCGTGCGCCAGAGCTCCTTGCCGGTCTTGCTGTCGAGGGCGATCACGCTGGCGTCGAGGGTCGTGCGGAACAGCTTGCCGTCGAGCAGCGCGCTACCGCGGTTGACGATGCCGCAGCACACGATCCGCGTCGTCTCGGGCGGGTATTCGATCGTCGCCTTCCAGATTTGTTTGCCGGTCAGGGCGTCGAGGGCGACGGTCTTGGCATGGTCGGTGATGTACATCACCCCGTCCTTGATCAGCGCATGCGACTGCTGGCCGTTGTTGTCGGCCATGCTGTACGACCACGCCGGCACGAGGCGCTTGACGTTGTCACGATTGATCTGCGTGAGCGGGCTGAAGCGCTGATGGCCATAGCCCATGCCATAGGTCAGTACGTCGCCCGGCGTCTTTTCGTCGTTCTTGAGCTCGTCCGTGGTCTGGGCGAGCGTCGTCATCGGAAGTGCCACGCTCACGAGCGCGGCCAACAGCGTTGATCGCAGCATGATGTTTCCTCCTCGACTTCAGGTCGGCTGCGGTTTTGTTGTTGTCCGCCCCGATCGGCGGGCCGCCTGCTCGGCGACTATAGCGCGCGCAAGCGGCCCTGTGGACCGAAAAGAAAAGCCACGCGGATGGTGTCCGATCACCGCATTTGCAAGCGGCGCAAGCTATGGCATCGTCTGTCGATGGTACGCATGCTGGGTTCTGCGCTCACCGCCGTTGTCGTGCTTGCCGTCGCGACGAGCGCCACGGCTGCCGACCGCATTCGTCTTGCGGTGCAAAAAACCGGCACGCTGGCGTGGGAACTCGACGTCATCAAGGCCCACGGCCTCGACCGCAAGCTTGATCTCGCGATCGAGCCGGTGGAACTCGCCTCCACGGAAGCCGGCAAGATCGCGCTCAAGGGCGGCTCGGCCGACCTCATGCTGTCGGATTGGCTGTGGGTTGCGCGCGAGCGGGCGCTCGGCGACAGCCTGGTGTTCTATCCCTCGTCGAGCACGTTGGGCGCGGTGATGGTGCCGCCGCACTCGCCGATCCGGGAGATCGTCGATCTCAAGGGCAAGAAGCTCGCCGTCGCGGGCGGCCCGCTCGACAAGAGCTGGCTGCTGCTGCAGGCGCTGGGACGGCGCGCGGGCGTCGATCTCAGGCGCCAGGCGACGGTCGTCTACGGCGCGCCGCCGCTGTTGTCGGAGAAGGCACTGCAGGGCGAGACCGACGCCACGCTCACGTTCTGGAACTTCTGCGCCGATCTCGAGGGCAAGGGCCACCAGCGCGCGATCGGCATGGACAGCGTCATGAAGGGACTCGGCGCCAAGGGTCCGGTCGCGATCGTGGGCTATACGTTCGACGGCACCTGGGCGGCACGCCACCGATCGACCGTCGACCGCTTCCTTACGGCGGCGCGCCAGGCCAAGGACATTCTCGCCGCCTCGGAGGCCGAGTGGCAGCGGCTCGCGCCGCGCATCCGCATCACCGACGCGAAGGCATTGGCGATCTACCGCCAGCGCTACGGCGAAGGCATCGTGCGCCGCCCGCTCGCCGAGGAGGAGGCGGATGCCCGCGCCTTGTACCAGGTGCTCGCCGAGGTCGGCGGCGCGGAACTCGTCGGCCCGAGCCGCGAGCTCGCGGCCGGGACGTTCTACCGGCCGGCTGCGGGGGAGTGAACTTGGGCGCAAGGCTCTTCTCCCTCGCCCTGCTGATCGCGGCCTGGTACGCCGGCTCGCAGCTTGCCGGTGCGCGCCTGCTCCCGGACCCGCAGACCGTGGCCGTCGCGATCATCGACGAAGCGCGCTCGGGTGAGCTCGCCTTCAATCTCGGCGCCACGCTCGCACGCGTCGCGGTGGCATTCGTCATCGCCATGGTGCTCGGCTCGGTGATCGGCCTGGTCATGGGCCGTTCGCGGCTTGCCGACCGGCTCGGCGATCCCTGGCTGATCGTGCTGCTCAACCTGCCGGCTTTGGTGATCATCGTGCTCGCCTATGTCTGGGCCGGACTCACGGAAACCGCCGCGATCGCCGCGGTGGCGCTCAACAAGCTTCCGATCGCGACCGTGACCGTGCGCGAAGGCGCGCGCTCGCTCGACCGCGCGCTCGACGACATGGCGCAGGTGTTTCGCATGGGGGCATGGACGCGCATGCGCCATGTCATATTGCCGCAGCTTGCGCCCTATCTCGCTGCCGCCGCCCGTTCCGGGCTGTCGCTGGTTTGGAAGATCGTGCTCATTGTCGAACTGCTCGGACGTCCCAACGGCGTCGGCTTCGAGATCGGGGTCGCGTTCCAACTGTTCGACGTCACCCGCATCCTGGCCTATGCTCTCGCCTTCATCGCCGTCATGCTGGCAATCGAAACGTTTCTGGTGCAGCCGCTTGAACGACATGTCGCCCGCTGGCGTCCGAGACCGGCTTGACGTCAGCATCACCCAAAAATCGTTTCAGGCTGCCTCCGGCGGGAAGCTGCAGGTGCTGGGCGAGCTTGCGTTCAGCCTCAAGAGCGGCGAGGTGGCCGCGCTGGTCGGGCCGTCGGGCTGCGGCAAGACCACGCTGCTGCGCATCATCGCGGGGCTCGACCGCGATTTCGAGGGCAGCGTCGCGCTCCCTGCGCACGGCACGCTGGGCATGGTGTTCCAGGAGCCGCGTCTGTTGCCGTGGCGCACGGTCGAGCAGAACGTGCGGCTCGCCGCCCCGCAGGCGACCGATGCCGGGCTCGAGGCGCTGTTCCAGACGCTCGGCCTCGCGGCGCATCGCGCGCACTATCCCGGCGAGCTTTCGCTCGGGCTCGCCCGGCGCGTGGCGCTGGCGCGCGCGTTTGCGGTCGAGCCCGATCTGCTGCTGCTCGACGAGCCGTTCGTGTCGCTCGACGACGCACTGGCGGTGCGGCTACGCGAGGAACTGGCCGAGCTCGTCGACACCCGTCCCGTCACCACCTTGCTGGTGACGCACAACGTCGACGAGGCGATCGGGCTCGCCGACCGGCTATTGCTGCTCTCGGTCAGCCCGGCGCGCGTCCTCGCCGAAGTGCAGGTCGCGCGCCCGCGCGCGTCACACACCGCGGCGGAGCTGGCGGCCATGCGCGAGGAGATCGCCAAGCGCATCAACCAGGCGCATCTGTGATTCCGGCTCGTAGGATGGGTTGAGCGCCAGCGAAACCCATCAAGCGTCAGCGCCTTTCCGAAGGTGATGGGTTTCGCCGTAGCCCGCGAAGACGGGCGTAAACGCCCTGAAGGCTCTACCCATCCTACACCCCTGCGAAGCAGCCCTCTCACACCGGCTGCACGCTGCGGCGAAACATGCCGCGCTGGGGGTCGTAGCCGATCACCGCCAGCAGAAAGAACACCACGGTCGAGCCGACGACGACCACCGCCGCGATCGGCTCGAACATGCCGTAGAGGGCGTAGCGGATCAGCTCCACCGCGTGGGTGAAGGGATTGGCGAGCGAGACGAGATAGATGAGCTCGGAGCCGCCCTCGCGCAGCTTCCACAGCGGGTAGAGCGCAGACGAGAAGAAGAACATGGGAAACATCACGAAATTCATCGCGCCGGCAAAATTCTCCACCTGCCGGATATAGACCGAGAGAAACAGCCACAGCGCGCCCAGCATCAGCCCCGAGACGATGAGGGCGGGCAGCACGCAGAGCCAGCCGCTCCACTCGAAGGTCACGTCGAACAGGATGCAGACCGCGAGGAAGACGTAGCAGGTGATCACCGACAGAGCCGTTCCGGCCGTGAGCTTGCAGGCGAGCAGCAGCCAGCGCGGCAGCGGCGCGGTGAGCAGCAGCCGCATCACGCCCATCTCGCGGTCGTAGACCATGGAGAGCGAGGACTGCATGCCGTGGAACAGGAGAATGATCCCGAGCAATCCGGGCACGATATAGACCTGATAGGTGATGTAGGTCTTGTACGGCGGGATGATCGAGACCCCGAACACGTTGTAGAAGCCGGCGGCGAACACGGCGAGCCACATCAGCGGCCGCACCAGCGCCGAGAGGAGCCGCCCGCGCTGCTGCACGAACTTGACGATCTCGCGCGTGGTCACGGCGCGAAGAGCCCGGGCTGCATGCACGAGTTGCATCGTGGTTAGCGACCCTCCCCCATCACCTGTTCAATCGACAGGGCGACTCCGGCTCATCGTCGCCGAGCGTGTCGAGATCGTTGGTCTTGTGGAGAAAGCCCTCGACCGGCGCGCGCGCCACCACGGAATAGGGCGCCGCGAGCAGGACCGCCTGGCGCAGCTGATGGTCCCAGGGCCGCACGCTCACCGCCAGCCCCTTGTTGCCGTCGAAGCTGCCCTCGCCGAGAATGAATTTGCGCTGCTTGGCGAAATCCGCCGACCGCGTGCGCAATGTCGCCTGCACCACCACCTTGACCGCGATCCAGGCCGCCCAGTCCGCGCCTTCCATGCGGCGGCCACCGGTGAGCTTCTGGAAGCGGGAATTCACCTGCGGCGCGCCGTGGTGCTCCCAGGTCCAGTGCCAGGCCGTGGGTTCGAGGTCGATGCTGCCGACCACCGGCCGCGCCCGCACGGTGTGGTACGGCACTTGCCGGGCGAAATCGAAGGCGTGGTCGGCCACGAACACCACGTCGTAGTCGCGGTTGATGGCGCTCAGCAGCGCCGGATCGTTCTTCTCGCGCTCGCGCGGATCGGTGCCGGGCTTGAATTGCTGGCGCGCCACGATGCGGGCGCCGAACTTCTTCGCCGAATTCTCGAACGCCTTGGCCATGACCGCATCGGCCGGCAGCGGCCCTTCGAAAATGAGAAGATTGCTCCACTTGCGCGAGACCAGATATTGCACCAGGGCGTCCATGCTCATGGCAAGGCTCGGCAGCGTGTGCACGAACTCGGCGGCACAGAGATTGCGCCGCAAGTGATCGTCCGCCGCCGTTGCGTTGAAGACGAGAATATCGCGACCGCGGACGGCATCGGCCAACGGCTTGAACGCTTCTGCCGGCGCGTCCACGATGAAGAAATGCAGGCCGCGGGCGTCGCGTGCCTGCACCACCGCAGGCGCGACCCCGGCCGGCGAGTTCACGCTGATGCGCTCGAGCGCGAAGTCGGTCTTCAAGACGCGGGCGAGCGCCTGCGCGTCGTCGATGCCGACCTGCGCGCCGGCAAAGGGATGCTCGCGGCTCTTGAGCACCAGTCGTCCATAGCTCGTGATCGGCTCGTAGCGCGCGTCGCCGGCAACCTCGACATAGCCGATGGTCACCCGCTCCTGTTGCGGCGATTGCGCCGAGGCCGAGGTGACAATGGCACCGCAAGCAGCAAGGACGGTATTGCATTCAACGAACAGGCCAAGCCACGCGCTCCTCCCCTCCCCCTTGTGGGGAGGGGTTGGGGGTGGGGGTCGTGAAATCTTGCGGAGGTGGCGACACCTGCGTGTAACCGCGCCACCCCCCTCCCGAACCCTCCCCCACAAGGGGGGAGGGAACAGACCGCGGCTGGGGAGAGACAGTGGCCACAGCCTCATGAAGTGCCAACTAATCATCGATCACCACGCCCCAGGGAATGCGCCCGACCGGGATGGAGACGATAGCCTTGCGACTCTTGGTATCGATGACGGTGACGTCGTCTCCGAAGCCGTTGGCGACGTAGAGCCTGGTCTCGTCGCGCGAGAGCGCAATGCCCCAGGATCGCTTGCCGACGAGGATATAGCCGTGAATCTTGCGCGTCGGCACGTCGACCACGGCCACATGGGCGGCATGGCCGAGCGTGACATAGGCGGTCTTGCCGTCCTTGGTGATCGCCAGGCCGACCGGAGTCACGTCGGTCTTGCGCATGCCGGGCGGCAGGAACTCGATCTTGCCGATGACCGCGAACTTCGCCCGGTCGATGATGTAGACCTCGCCCGACAATTCGGCGCTCACCCACAGCTCCCTGCCGTCGGGCGTGGCCGCGAACCGGCGCGGCCGTGTTCCCACCACGACGTCCTGGGTCACGTGCCCGCCGTCGGCATCGACCAGGTGCACGAGGTCGCCCACCTCGGAGGTCACATAGACGATCTTGCCGTCCTCGCTCATGAGCACGCCTTCGGGCTCGGCGCCGGTCGGCACCTCGTGCACGATGATGTTCTGGTCGATGTCGATGATGGACAGCGTCGAGCCCTCTTCGTTGGCGACATAGATGCGCCGGCGCTTTTCGTCGAGGGCGAAGGTCTCCGGGCTCGGCCCGGTCGCGAGCTTTCCCACCACCTCGAGCTTCGCCACATCCACGATGTCGATGACGTCGTCGTCGCCGCAGGCGACGTAGAGCTTGCTGTGGTCGGCGTTGAAATGCATGTCGCGCGGGCGGCGCGAGACCTTGATATCCTTCACCACCTGGTGGGTCTTGGGATCGATCACGATCAGGTTGTTGGTCTTCTCGTTGCTGACGAAGATCAGGCCGGTATCCTTGGCATGAGATGGCGCCGGCGCGACGGCCGAGATACCCAGCACAAGAACAAGCGCTAAAATCTGCAAAACCGAAACCCGCATGGCAGAGACCGTTCGTTGCGTCGATGCCAGCGTACGCCCTATTAAAGATGGCGGGCAAGGCGACCGCGGGGGTCATGGCATGGACGAACGATCCCAGGGCGACAAAGCTGCTCCGGCTTTGCTCCTGGACAAGGTCGTCAAGACCTATGGCTCCGTGCGCGCCGTCGACGGCGTGAGTCTGAAGGCCGAGGCCGGCGAGTTCATCGCATTGCTCGGCCCCAACGGGGCCGGCAAGACCACGCTGTTCCAGCTGCTCTCCGGGCTGTTCACGGCCGATTCCGGCCGCATCGAGGTGATGGGCCACGACATGTCGCGCGATGCGGTGCCGGCGCTGGCGCGGCTCGGCATCGTGTTTCAGCAGCCCACGCTCGACCTCGAGCTCTCCGTCACCGCCAATCTTCTGTTTCACGCCGGCCTGCACGGAATCCCGCGCGCGGTGGCGCAGGCGCGCATCGCGAAGGAGCTGGCGCGGCTCGGCCTCGCCGAGCGCGCCCACGACAAGACCGCGCAGCTCTCCGGCGGCAATCGGCGGCGGGTCGAGCTTGCGCGCGCGCTGCTGCACGAACCGCGCCTGCTGCTGATGGACGAGCCGACGGTCGGTCTCGACCCGCAAAGCCGCAGCGATCTGCTCAAGCTCATTCTGGGCATGCGCGTGGAGCGCTCCGTCGCGGTGCTGTGGGCGACGCACCTGTGCGACGAGGTGGGCGATGCCGACCGCGTGATCGTGCTTGCATCGCGGCAAGGTGCTGGCGGATACCACGCCGAAACAGCTCGTCGCCGCCGCCGGCACCGCCACCATCGAGGAGGCGTTTCTGTCAATGACGGGACGCGCGACGCTCGATGGCCCGTGATGCAGAGGCGCCGCGAAGCGGCGAGGCGGTGCATGAGGCGTCCATAAAGCTCACGGCACCTTCGGCGGCAGCGTGGGTTCACGCGCGTCTTCGACGCGCTATGGCGAAATCCGGGGATCGCACCTCCTGTGAGACTTCCCGCATTCCGCCCCGCTCCATGCGGGCTACGTCTTCGGTCTTGCTCAGCGCGGAAACGGGATGAAGCCGTCGCGGTTCGGCATCTTCACCTTGGGCAGCGACTGCGCATCGAGCACGTCGTCGGGGCCGATGATGCCGTTGAGGTGGAGGATGTAGGCCGAGACCGCGTAGAGCTCGTCATTGGTCAGAGACTTGGTCTCCTGATACGGCATCGCGCGCCGGACGTAATCGAACAGCGTGGTGGCATAGGGCCAGTAGCTGCCGACGGTCTTCACCGCCGGCCGGTCGGACGCGATGGTGCCGAAGCCGCCGACCAGTTGATCATTGGGCCTGCCGGCGCCCTTCTCGCCGTGACAGGCCTGGCACTTGCAGCGAAAACGGCCTCGCCCTGCTTCGGCGTCCCGCGGCCGGGCGGAAGCCCGGCGCCGTCGGGCCCCACGCTGATGTCCCAGGGCGCGAGGTCGGCCGGGCGAAATCGTTTGCCCAAAGCGCGGCGGTTCGGCTGCGAGCGCCGACGCGACGGTAAGCGTCAGCGCTGCGCATGTCGCGACCGCACGGGTCGCCGCGGCAGGCGCGCGCATTCACGCATACGCATTGCTCGCCTCCCCTTTCTCGTCGATCCGCCAGCTGGCGATGGCGTTGTAGTGATAGAGGCCGCGCAGCCCGCGCTCCGCCGACGAATTGCGCGCGCGTCGGCTGCACCATGCCGGTCTCGTCGGTGGCACGGCTCTGCAGAACGGCCGGACCTCCGTTCCACTGCCAGGGCGCCCGGAAGCGCGTGAGCGCCTTCGCCAGCACCGGCTCCTGCAACGCGGCCGGCGCCCAGCTCGTGCCGCCGTCGGCGGAGACATCGACCTGCTTGATGCGGCCGTTGCCCGACCAGGCCAGCCCGGCGATCTCGTAGAAGCCCTGCCCTTTCAAGCTCAGGCCGGGCGAGGGATGGGTGATGATCGACTTCACCTCCATCGGAAACACGAACTGCCAGGCTTTGCCGTCCGGCAGCAGCACGGTGTATTTCGAGGTCTCGTCCCTGGCCATGACCGGCGCGTCGGTGAGCTTGAGCCGGCGCAGCCACTTCACGTTCATGTTGCCTTCGAAGCCCGGCAGCAGCAGCCGGATCGGATAACCGTTCGACGGCCGCACCCGCTCGCCGTTCTGGTAGAGGCAGATGAGCGCGTCATCCATGCACTTGGCGAGCGGAATGCTGCGGCTCATGGCGGCGGCGTCGGCGCCCTCGGCCACCACCCATTTGGCGCCCGGCTCGACGCCCGCCTCGTCGAGCAGGGTCGCGAGCCGCACGCCGGTCCATTCCGCGCACGAGAGCAGGCCGTGAATGGCCTGCGCATTGCCGGGCTGCGCCTGCGCGCGTTGAGCGCGCCGGAATTGCCGCCGCACTCGATGAAGGCGATGCGTGATTCCATCGGGTAGCGCGACAGCGCCTCGAGCGTGAACACCAGCGGCCGCTTGACCAGGCCGTGGATCAGCAGCCGATGCCGGTCGGGATCGATATCGGGCGTGCCGGAATGGCTGCGGTCGAAATGCAGGCCGTTGGGCGTGATCGTGCCGGCGAGGAGCTGGAGCGGCGTGCGCGCCGTGCCGATCCCTTGCGTCGCGGGATTGGGCGGCGGCGGCAATGTCCGCACCACCTTGCTCTCGAACCGCGACGGCTGGCCATAGGCGGAGAGCGCGGCGCCCGGCTCCTTCATCCAGGCGGGCACGGCGAGCGGCTCCGCCCACGCCGCGGTGCCCGACGTCGCGGCGGCCGCTCCGGCGGCGCCGCCGACCAGAGCCCGTTCGAGAAAGACCCGCCGGCTCAGGATACCGTTGCCGGCGGCGTGTTCGAATGGCCGCTCCCTGTGGTCCTTGTCCATGGCCGTTTCCTCTTCGGTCGTTGGATTTTCATTCCGCCCGCTTGCCGTCCGGCATGATGGCGGCGTCGAATTTTGCGCCTTCGATCTGCGCGTCGGTCAGGATGGCGTTGGCGAGGTTCGCACCTTCGAATTGGCTCCGCGCAAATCGGCGCCGTTGAGCTTGGCGCCGAACAGGTCGACCCCACCCAGATTGGCGCCGCGCAGATCGGCGCCGGTGAGGTCGGCCTCGACCATGTCGCCCATGGCGAAGTCGATGCCTCTCAAATCCATTCCGCGCAGGTTCTGGCTGTCGAGCCGAACCGCGCGCATGTCGGCGCCCTTGAGCCTGGCGCCGGCGAGGCGCGCGCCGCGCAGATCGGCGCTCATGAGCTTCGCGCCTTCGAGATTGGCCTGGTTGAGGCGGGCGCGGCCGAGCCGCGCTCCCTGCAAGTTCGCCTGCGCCAGATTGGCGCTGCCGAGGTCGGCTTCGTAGAGCAGCGCGTCGGTGAGGTCGGCGCCGGAAAGATCGGCCCACTTGGCGTCGGCGAGGTTGAGGTTGGCGCCTTTGAGCTTGGCGCCTGAGAGATCCGCCCGCACCAGCACCGCCCGGAACAGGCTGGTGCCGGAGAGATCGGCCTTGCCGAGCTTGGCGCGCTCGAGCTTGGCGCGCTTGAAGTCGAGGCCCCTGAGATCGCGCGCGGAGAGGTCGCACTCGATGCAATTCCTGCTGGTGCCCGCGATAAATGCGTCGAGATCCGCCGCCAGCGCTGAAGCGCACAGCAACGCGGCCACGGCGCCGATCGGAACTCCCGTGAGCCGGCAAATGGGCATGCTCCCACCTCTCTCCCGCGTGCAGCATAGTCCGGCTGCGCGCCTGCATCCACCACCCGCAGCCAAGGCTCTCGACGGCCCGCGCGGATGCTTTATTGTCTCACTCGGCAGGTCGGGTTCAACCGGCCGCCAGGGACGGCTTATCAGGGAGCGACGCTCATGAAGACCATCGCATCGGCTGCATGCGTTCTGTTGCTGCTCGGCGCCGGCGCCTCGGCGCAGACGCTCGATGACCTCAAGAAGGACGGCAAAGGCGGCCCGACCGATAACATCCTCACCTACGGCATGGGCTATCATCAGCAGCGCCATAGCGCGCTCAAGCAGATCAACAAGCAGACCGTGAAGCGCCTGGTGCCGGTCTGGAATCTCAGCCTCGACAACAATTGGGGCGAGCAGGCGCAGCCGATCATCTACAACGGCGTCATGTACGTCACCAACGCGCGGCACACGGTCGCGATCGACGTCGGCACCGGCAAGCAGATCTGGAGGCATACGCTCGAGTGGCCGGCGGAGACCCCGCGCGTCGTGTGCTGCGGCGTCTCGAACAAGGGTGCGGCGATCTACAACGGCAGGATCTATCGCACCACGCTCGATGCCCATCTGCTGGCGCTCGACGCCCAGACCGGCAAGGAGCTGTGGAAGTCGAAGGTCGCGGAGTGGAAGGACGGCTTTTCGCTCACGCTGGCGCCGCTGATCGCGAACGGCGTCATCGTCATCGGCAATTCCGGCGCCGAGTTCGGCGTGCGCGGCTGGATCGACGGCTGGGATCCCGAGACCGGAAAGCAGCTCTGGCGCCGCTACACCATTCCGGCACGCGGCGAGAAGGGCAACGACACCTGGCCGCAGAACAACAACGCCTGGGAGCTCGGCGGCGGCTCGGCCTGGATCACCGGCTCGTACGATCCCGAGCTCGACCTGATGTACTGGGGCACCGGCAATCCCGCCCCGTGGGCCTCGCAGACCCGCGACGGCGACAATCTCTACACCTCCTCGGTGCTGGCGATGCGGCCGAAGACCGGCGAGATCGTCTGGTACTACCAGTTCACCCCCAACGACCCCTACGACTACGATGCGTGCTGGGAGCTGATCAACGCCGACATCAATGTCGGCGGGCAACCGCGCAAGGTGATCATGCAGCTCAACCGCAACGGCTTCATGTACGTGCTCGACCGCACCAACGGGAAGCTGATCTCGGCCAAACCCTTCGAGAAGATCAACTGGGCGACCCACGTCGACATGACCACCGGCCGTCCGGTCGAGACCGAGCTCGGCAAGGAGGTCCGCGCCGGCAAGGCGATCGAGCATTGGCCGTCGGCGCGCGGCGCCAAGAACTGGCCGCACGCCGCCTTCAATCCGGACACCGGCCTGCTTTACGCCAACACGATGCACGTGGGGATGATGTACAAGCATCTGGAGACCAAGCCGCACGTGGTCGGCCAGCGCTACATGTACATGGAGAACCTCAACATGCCGCGCCCGCACGGCCAGCCGGTCGGCCATATCGAAGCCATCAATCCGCTCACGGGCGAGAAGAAATGGCGCACGCCGCTGCACGATTACCAGATCTGGTCGGCGATGCTCTCGACCGGTGGCGGATTGCTGTTCACCGGCAAGGAGACCGGCGAGTTCATCGCGGTCGACGCCGATACCGGCAAGATCGTGTGGGAGTTCCAGACCGGCTCCGGCGTCAACGCCATGCCGGTCACCTACACGCACCAGGGCCGGCAATACGTCACGGTGCTGTCCGGCATCGGCGGGTTGTACTGGAACATTTGGCGCGAGCAGCTCAAGGACAAGGTGTCGCCCGGCGGCTCGGTGTGGACATTCGCGCTGCTGCCGGATTGAGAGCTGATCTCACCAATTTTCCAAAATGCATCATGGCCGGGACGAGTCCCGGCCATGAGCTTTGGCGAATGATGACGCTGAAATTGAAGGCGCCATGAAACGCTTTGCACGATCGATCGTCGTCGCGCTTTTCCTGGCGCCCGCGCCGGCACCCGCCGAGGAAGCGCAGAAATTCACGCCCGAGCAGATCAGCGCCGGTGCTGAAATCTACGCGGTCAACTGCTCGCCGTGCCACGGCGCGCGCATGCAGGACCCCGGCAGCGCATTCAACTTGCGGAAATTTCCGCACGACCAGCGCGAGCGCTTCATCAGCTCGATCGTCCGCGGCAAGAACCAGATGCCGCCCTGGGGCGACTTCTTCAAGCCCGATCAGCTCGACGCCTTGTGGGCCTACATCGTAGCGGGAGAGCGATGAGCCGAATGCCGGTCACAGCTTCGCGCGCAGGCCGACATAGATCGAGAGCGGCTGTGCCGGCGTGATGGTGCGGGGGTCCGTCGGAGGATTGGCCAGCACGTTCACAATTGACCCCGGATCGAAATAGGTGCCGAAGGTCGCGAACTTCCGATTGAACAAATTCTTAATGACCCCATAGATCTGCAGCTCCTTTGTGAGCTGGTACGAGCCGTGCAGGTTCGCGACCCAATAGTCCGCGAGTTTGACGTTCTGGTTTGCGTCGTCGCCGACATACCATTGGCTGCCGACCCAGATCACGTCGGTACCGAGCTTCAACTGGGGCGTCACGAAATAGTCCAGGCCGCCCTTGATCTGGTGCCGCGGGATGCCGGGAATCTGCTTGCCGGGCGTGACCAAGATGTCTCCGTTCTCGTCCGCCGAGGGATTGTTCGGCGACGCCAGCAAGCCGGTGAACTGGTAGGTGGCATCGACAAAGGCGTAATTGGCATAGACTAGATATTGCGGGGTCTGGTACTGCGCGCCCGCCTCCAGCCCCTGCCGGCGGGTGCCGGGGACGTTCTGGAATACGCCGCGGCCCTGCAGAACGCTCGCCACCTGGATGATGTCGCTCTCGCTGTCGGTGCGGAACAGGCCGAGCTTCCAATCGCCGCGGCCGCCAGCGGTGTTGATGTTGCCGCGCAGCCCTACCTCGCGCGTCCGCGCGACGACCTGATTTAGCGGAGGATCGGACACCAGGAACCCTTCGAGGAGGCAAGGCCGCAATGGGTTGGAGCAGCCGAGCTCAAGCGGCGTGGGCGCGCGGTTCGCTTCCGAATACCCGGCGTAGAAGGTCATCAGCTCCGGCAGGATCTTGTAGGTGAAGCCCGCGACCGGATTGAACCGCTCGAACGTGTACTGACCGTTGATGTCGGGACTGTCGCCAAACAGATCGGACATGGCGATCTGGGCGATGTTGTAACGTCCCCCCGCAGTCACCGACAGCCGGTTGGTGATGTCGAAGGTTTCGTTGAAGTAGGCGCCGTAATAAGTGTTCCACGCCGCGAGGCTGACGGGAGCGAAGCCGATATCGCCGGCCGTGCGAATGATCTGCCCGGTGCCCGGCACCGCCGCGTTGGGACCGACGAAGAAATCGGGATAGATGTAGCCGAGCTCGCTGGTGCCCTGGAAGCCGATCTTGCTGCGGTCGACGCTGGCGCCGATCGTGAAGAAGTTGTCGTGACCGAACACCTTGTCGTCGTTGAGGGCCTGCAGCGAGGCGCCGGTCGTCATCGCGTTGGTGAAGGTGCGATCGACCGTGCCCCATGGCGTGCGCGCGCAGGTATTGCCGGTCCCGGGAGGGCAATTGATCGGCTGGTTGTTCGGATTGAGGAGCTGGAAGTTGGCCTGCGGCTGCGGCGGGAAGCCGTCGTCTTCCAGGCACAGCGTGTTGAACAGCGGATTGGCCGCGTTGCCGCTGCAGCGCTCGACCTCGGCGGAATTGCCGTCGACATGCTCCTGGTGGAACCTGCGGTAATAGAGATTGCTCTGCACCGTCCAATGGTCGGTCACGGAATAGCGGCCGTTGAGCGCGAGCAGCTCCGCCGCGTTGTTGGTGGTCTGCGGCCAGGTGAATATCGCCCGGTAGTCGTTGTTGAGCAGCTCGATCGGCGTCGGCCCGATCACCCCGAAATAGTTGTTGGCAGCCGACGCGACGAGGTGGATCTCGGCGTCGGTGCCCTTCCAGCCGAGATCGCCGTAGAAGCGCGCGAGCCGCGACGGCGACTGGTAGCGCCAGCCGTCGTCCTTGAGCCCCTGCGCCGCGAGGTAGAGACCCCACTCGCCGTTGCGCACGCCGTATTGAATCCAGCCGCCGACGCGGCCGTAGGAGCCGCCCGAGGCATCGAATTCGGTACCGTTATAGGTGAAGCCGTCCTTCATCTGGAAGCTGATCGCGCCGCCCAGCGCATTGAGGCCGAAGGCCGGATTGTTGGTCCAGACGTCGGCACGGCCGATGGCGATGGTCGGGATCAAGTCCCAGTTGACGGTGTCGCCAAAGGCCTCGTTGACGCGCACGCCTTGCATATAGACGGCGAGCCCCTGCGGCGTGCCCTGCACCGGGGAGGCGCTGAAACCGCGATAGCGCAGGTCGGTGGCGAATTCGTTGCCCTGGACGTTGTTCGTGATGACGCCAGGAATGCGCTGCTGCAGCGTCTCCACCACATTGGGCGAATAGACCCGCGAGAAGTCCTCGGAGGTGACCGTCTGCACCATCGCCGGCACCTTGTTGCGGTCGAAGCCGAGACCGGTGATGGGCGCCGGAGCGATGACCTGGAAGGCGGGCAGCGCGGTGGTGGCAGCGGGCGCCGCACCCGCGGGGGGTGTCTGCGCCGGCTTGGTGGTCCGCGCGAGCCACTCGCCGTGGCGGAGTAGGCGCAGGCCGCGGCGCGGTGACGGTGACCTCGGGCAAAGTGGCGGCCGCCTGGCCCCACGCCGCGCCTGGCAGCATAAGCGCGCCGACCGCGGCTGCTTCCAGCAGCCGCCGTTTCGCGACCGCGGACCGAAATCCGCTTCGCCGACGCCTCTCGGCCTCATGCATAGCACCCGCCCCCGACGCGCTATGACCCCACGAAGGTCCCGATCAATGCTGGAATATTCTGATCGCGCGAGTCTTGTTACGTTTTTGCATTTCTCGGAGGAACATTTGGCAATGTGTCCGCACGGACACACCCGCAACTCTCACTGTTTGGGCTTGACTGTCTCTCAAGCGCAACGGAGCGCACACGGCGATGCGCTGCCTGCCTGCCGCATACGGCCCCAGAAGGAAGGCCGCGAATCCCTACGTTTCGGCCGAGACCAGTTGCACGGCCACGCGAATGAGTTCGGGCAGATTCTTGACGTTGAGCTTTTGCTTGAGCTGCGAGCAAGCATTGACCACGGTCTTGTAGCTGACGTTGAGCTCCTCGGCGATGCGGCCGTAGGGCTTACCTTCCGCCAGCAGCGAGAGCGTCTGCAATTCGCGCGGAGTCAGATCGGCGAGCGGGTTCGGCCGCACGCCGGTACGCACCAACGCCACCTGCATCGCGAGATCATTGCTGAGATAGGGCGTGCCGGCGCGCACCTGATCGAATGCCTTCATCAACTCGTCCGACGAGGTGTCCTTGAGCACGTAGCCGGTCGCGCCGGCCTCGAGCGCGCGCGCGGCGATGATCGGGTCGCTGTGCATGCTGAACACGAGGATGCGGGTGCGCGGATCATGCGAGCGCATGCGTCGGATCACGTCGAGGCCGCCGAGCCCGCTCCCCTGCATGGCGAGATCGACGATCACCACGTCGGGACGATGGCGGCGGTAGAGCCGATAGCCGGAGGTCACATTGCGGGCCTCGAGCACGGTTTCGACGCCGGCGTCCTCGAGCATACGCCGGCAGCCCTGCAGCACGATCGGGTGATCATCGATGATCAGAACGCTGGTCATGCCGGCGGCTCGCCCGCGATCCGGTAATTCCCTGGCATTCGCATCCTATCCGTCCTGTCGGTCGTGCAGCGGGATCGCGATACGGACCGAGGTGCCGTGGCCGCTGGCGCTCTCCACCTTATAGCTGCCGCCCAGGGCGTGCACGCGTTCCTGCATGCCGCGCAGGCCGAAGCCGGGCGGCGTCGCAGGATCGATTCCGCGACCGTCGTCCCGGACGGTGAGCGCGAGCTGCGCCGCGCCCTCCGTGTTCCCGTTGTTCCCGTTCGGGTCGTTCACTTCGCGAGCTCGATGGCCACGTGCTTCGCCTGCGCGTGCCTGACCACATTGGTCAGGCTTTCCTGGATGCAGCGATAGAGCGTGAGGTCGATCGAGTCGCCGTAGCTGCGCATGAGCTTGTGGGCAGCGAACGAGAAGGCGATCTGCGGGTGCTGCCGCCCGCGCTCGCGTATGAGCTCCGCGAGCATGTCCTGCAAGGGCACGTGCCCCAACGCCATCGGCCGCAGCCGGTTGAGCATGCTGCGATTGATGCTTTGCAGGTGCTCGATGATCGCGAGCATGTCGCGCACGCGCTCCGTCATTCTGCTCGCAACGCGATCCGGCAGCTCCGAGGCCGCCGTCGCGATCGAACCGGCATTGGCCTTGAGCCCGAACAGACTCGGGCCGACCTCGTCGTGCAGCTCGAGCGCGGTCCGCCTGCGCTCATCGTCCTGCGCCGTGATCAGCCGGTGGTTGAGCTTTTCATTATCGGCCCGTGCGGAGTCGAGCGCTTGCGCCAGCGCATTGAACCGGTCGGTGATGGCGGCGAGCTCCTGCGCCTGCGGGCGCGGCAGCCGCACCCGGTAATTGCGGCGCTCGAGATCGGCGAGGCCGCGCCCGACGCCGGTGAGCGGGTCGAGCACCCGTCCGAATAGAACATAGAGAATGGCGATGACGGCGATGTTCACGGCGAGCGCCACGGCGCCGAGCGCGACGGTGTTGCTCCAGACCTCCGCGATCTCGTCGCGCGGCTCCGCCACGATCTCGACCGAGCCGATGCGCGCTGCATTGACGATGACCGGCACGTCGCGGCTCGCCACCGGCGCGGCGATCAGCGCCGCGAACCACGCCGGCGCGCGATCATCCCGCGCCGCCTCGGCGCCGCCGGCGGGATGCAGCGCGAGCGGCGAGCCGGTGGCATCCTTCACCACGATCCGCACGTGGCGCACGAGCCGCAATTGCGAGCTCAGGTCGGCAAGGAATTTTTCCGCCGGCACCTCTTGCTGCATCAGGCCCACCGCCTCGCGCACGAGCAGCTGGGCGAGCTCCATCGAGGCCGCGATCTCGACCCGTGTCGATGTGCGGGCCTGGAAGATCGTCACCGCGCCCGCCACCAACCCTGCGATCACATCGATCGCGATGAAGACGATGAGAAGCTGGGCGCGGACCGAGCGGCCGTACCACAGCACATGCGAGAGCGCGCGCGGCGACGGCCCCGCCAGCGGCGTCGGCAAGGACATCCGGCCTTCGGATCGCGCGCTGATGCCCGTCCTCCCGATTGTAGATCGGCCCTGGGAGCGAGCCGCGGGCAATGGTACTTTAGCCGTGCCGGCGGCGCCACGCCGTGGCGGGGGCGCAAGTGCGCCGGACGCGGGGAACTCAGGCCATCCGTTGTCGGGCCGGTCGACAGCGCGTCGACAACGCTGAATCCACCGTTGCCCGTTCTCACTGGACCATTCGCACGGAGGCTCCCTTGATCGATCACGTCGGCTTTCCCGTTTCCGATTACGCGCGCTCGAAGGCATTCTACAGCCAGGCGCTGGCGCCGCTCGGCTACATGCTGATCATGGAGGTAGGCGAGACCGAGAGCGGGAGCCCTGCCGTCGGTTTCGGCAGAGAGGGCAAGCCCGACTTCTGGATCGGCGGCGAAGGCGGTCTCACGGGCATACTGCACATCGCGATTGCCGCCGACGATCGTCGCACCGTCGACGCTTTCCACCGCGCGGCGCTCGCCGCCGGCGGCCGGGACAACGGCGCGCCCGGCCTGCGGACGCACTATCACCCGAATTATTACGGCGCCTTCGTGCTCGATCCCGACGGCCACAATATCGAGGCGGTATGCCACGCCCCGGCCTGAGGGTGCGGTTGCATTTCGCGCAAGCCGCGCCGGAACCGCGTCGGCGCCGGATGGTTAGGCTGACATGAGCCGGCAAGACGCCCAAGAAACCGCGCAAGGCAGCATCGACCGCGTCTGGGAGATCATCCACAGAGTCGGCGTGTGCATGCTGACCACGCGGTCCGAGGGTGGCCTGCGCGCACGCCCGCTGGAGGCGCGGCCCGAGCGCGACGCCGGCCTGATCTGGTTCGTCACCGACATCCGCAGCGGCAAGGAGCACGAGATCGAGGCCGAACACGACGTCTGCCTCGTGTTCGTCGATGCCAGGGACAAGGCCTATCTCTCCATCACCGCCCGCGTCGAGGCGTGGCGCGACCACACCAAGGCGAAAGAAATCTGGAAAACCACCGACGACATGTGGTGGAACGGTCCCGATGATCCCAATGTCTGCGTGCTGCGCGTGCGCCCGGTCACGGCGGAATTGTGGGATGGACCTGCGAGCGCGGCAGTCGCCGCGTTCGAGTTCGTCAAGGCGTGGATCACGGGCGAGGAGCCGGACGTGGGTGAGAACCGCAAGGTGACGGTGAAGATGTAATGGCAGAGGTTGAACTCAAGCCGCGTTCCGGAAGCAGGCCGCCGAGCAAACGCCCGAGCGCAAGCTACCGGACGATCCGGGATGCAATCCGCGCCCGCCAGCAGATCACATGCGTTTACGACGATCGCCTGCGCGAGGCCTGCCCGCACATCCTGGGCTACAACAAGCTCGGACAGGAAACTGTCTTCGTTTACCAGTTCGCCGGCGAAAGCACCTCGAAACTGCCCAACTGGCGCTGCCTCACTGTCGCGGGTATCAGCGACGTGCATCCGCGCGAGGGCCGCTGGCATGGCGGAACGCAGCACAGGCAGACGCAAACCTGCATTCAATTCGTCGACGTCGATGTCAACGTCGCCGAGACGCTGACCCACCCGCAGCCCTTGGCATTCGGCTCGCCCGAGTTGCGCCCTCCACGCCGCGGCGGCGCGTAGAGCATGATCCCGAAAAGTGGGTACCGGTTTTCGGAAAAGATCATGCTTCAGCGATAAGCTAGCGCGACCTTGCGCCCTTACGGCAGCTTCAGCTTCTTGCGCCGCTGCCCCAGCGTGCGCAGCCGCAGCGCGTTCAAGCGGATGAAGCCTTCGGCATCGCGGTGATCGTAGGCGACCTTGCCTTCCTCGAAGGTGACGAGGTCCTGGTCGTAGAGCGAATAGGGCGACGAGCGGCCCACCACAGCGACATTGCCCTTGTAGAGCTTGAGCTTCACCGTTCCAGTCACGAATTCCTGCGAGCGGTCGATGGCGGCCTGCAGCATCTCGCGCTCGGGCGTGAACCAGAGCCCGTTGTAGATGAGCTCGGCGTATTTGGGCATGAGCTCGTCCTTGAGATGGGCCGCGCCGCGGTCGAGCGTGATCGACTCGATGCCGCGATGTGCGGCAATGAGGATGGTGCCGCCCGGCGTCTCGTACATGCCGCGCGACTTCATGCCGACGAAGCGGTTCTCCACCAGGTCGAGCCGGCCGATGCCGTGCGCACGCCCGAGCGTGTTGAGCTCGGCCAGCAGATTCGCGGGCGAAAGCGGCTTGCCGTCGAGCGCGATGGCATCGCCGCGCGCGAACTCGACGGCGATATAGGCGGGCTTGTCGGGCGCCGCCTCCGGATCGAGGGTGCGCGAATAGACGTAGTCCGGCACCTCCTGCGCCGGATCCTCCAGCACCTTCCCCTCCGAGGAGGCATGCAGGAGATTGGCATCGACCGAGAACGGCGCCTCGCCGCGCTTGTCCTTGGCAATGGGGATCTGGTGCTGCTCGGCGAAGGCGATGAGCGCTTCGCGCGAGCGCAGCTCCCATTCCCGCCACGGCGCAATCACCGTGACGTCGGGCTTGAGCGCATAATAGGTCAGCTCGAAACGCACCTGGTCGTTGCCCTTGCCGGTCGCCCCGTGCGCCACCGCGTCGGCGCCGACCTCTTCCGCGATCTCGATCTGTCGCTTGGCGATCAGCGGCCGCGCGATCGAGGTGCCGAGCAGGTACTGTCCCTCGTAGAGCGCGTTCGCCCGGAACATGGGGAAGACGTAGTCGCGCACGAACTCCTCGCGCAAATCCTCGATGAAGATGTTCTGCGGCTTGATGCCGAGAAGGAGCGCCTTGGCGCGCGCGGGCGCGAGTTCCTCGCCCTGGCCGAGATCGGCGGTGAAGGTGACGACCTCGCAGCCATAGCTGGTCTGCAGCCACTTGAGGATGATCGAGGTATCGAGCCCACCGGAATAGGCGAGCACGACTTTCTTGACGTTGCCTTTGGCCATTGTCCTTCTGCCCAACCCCTCGTCACGGCCGGCTCGGCCCGGACATCCGCGTCTTTCCTTGACCGTGGAAAAGCGGCGCGGACTATAGGGGGAAAGCGAGGGGGTGCAAGCGCGGCCCTTCTTGCTCAATTTACCTCATTGAGGTATATTTTCCACGATGAGGGTGATCCGCCCGCGCAACTTCGATCGACGTGCAAGACGCGCGGGTCTCGACGAGGAGGACCTCGCCGAGCTCATCAAGGCCCTGGTCGAACGGCCCGATCTCGGCGCGGTCATTCCGGGAACCGCGGGCGCCCGCAAGGTCCGCGTTCGGCTGCCGGGTCGCGGCAAGCGCGGAGGCGCGCGGGTGATCTACGCGGTGGTTCTGCGTGCAACGACACTCGCTCTACTCGACGTCTACGCCAAGAGCGAGCAGGAAAATCTCACCGCGGCGGAGTGCAAGTCATCGCCGCGCTCATTCGCGACATCGAAATGGGATTAGAATTATGAAAGCCACCAGGCACAAAGCAGCGAAGACCACAAAGATCGGCCGATCGGTCATCAGGTCGTTGAAGGAGATTCGCGCCTGGCAGCGCGGCAAGGGCATGGTGCGGGTCGTGGACGTGCCGGACCCGATTCCGCCCGTGCGCATCAAGGCCATTCGCAAGAAAGTGG
This sequence comes from uncultured Alphaproteobacteria bacterium, assembly GCA_963827585.1. Lineage (GTDB taxonomy): Bacteria > Pseudomonadota > Alphaproteobacteria > Rhizobiales > Xanthobacteraceae > VAZQ01. The sequence continues at coordinate 107,979 of CAWHCK010000048.1, read as the reverse complement.
CGAAATCGGTCCGTGTGTTCTCAGAGCTGTTTGGACTGCCTGCGAAGACGGTGCAGCAATGGGAGCAGGGCGCGAGGCGCCCCGACGCCGCAAGTTCGCTCCTTCTGGAAGTCATCGATTCCAACCCGGACGTCGTCGCGGCGGCGGCCAAGCGGCGCGAGCAGGCGGCGTGAACACGGCGAGGTCGCCGGACGACGAATGGGGACGAGTCGATGGACAGACGCAGGGTTGATAGGCTGGTTGCCAGTCTCGACGAAGCACGAGGCCACGTGATCACAGGACGGTTCGCCGGCCGGATCAGCAGGACCGAGGCGAGGGCAAGCGACATCCGAGTGGTGCGCGAGCGCGCTCGCGCTCGACTTACCCTTGCACCCGCGACGAGGAGCGCAGGGCGTTGAAGCGCGCCTTCTGCTCGTCGGTGAGGGCGTCGTAGAACCTGCTGAGCGCGGGCTGCACGGTCTTGACCGCGGCGAGCGTCGACGCGAGCCGTTTTTCCATCGCCTCGACCCGGCCCGTGGGCGTGAGCATCTGGTAGGTCGGGCAATCGGCCTTGAGCGCTTGCGCCGCCTTGACCGAGGCGTCCCTGAGTTCGTCAAGCGCAGCGCGCTGCTCCGGCGTCGGCCGAACGGCATGAGCAATGCGATCGATCGGCAGATCGGTGACGCCCGGCGTGCGCTCGTCGCAGAGCTTGGTGAGATCGCGTCGATCCTGGCCGGCAGCGTCGGGATCGTCCGTCGGCGCGATGGCGTTGAAGCGCGCCTTCTGCTCGTCGCCGAGCGATTGATAGAAACGCTCGAGTGCCGGTCGCACGGTCTGCACCGCCGCGAGCATGACTTGCAGCCGGGTCTCCAGTGCCGCGAGCCGGCCGGTCGGAATGCTCGGCAGATCCTTGGGGCAGGCGGACTTGGAGAATCTCGATGGCCTTGGCGCTTGCGGCCTTCAAGTCGTCGAGCGCCGGGCGCTGGGCGTCGGTCGGCTGCACGATCTCGGTAATGCGCTCGATCGGCCAGTCCGTGAGCTCCGTTGCCTGGTCGCTGCAGACGCTGACCGGACGCTGCTCGGAGTTCGCTGCACGCCGCTCGTCGGCTTTCGCCGTGCGGCGCGTGCCCGGGCGCGTCCCGCGATCGGCGCCGCCGCCCGCGCTCGCGCCGCGGCCGCCGTAAGCGTAGTTGCCGTAGATGCCGTAATAGACGTCGTCGTAGGCGTAAGGCCAGAAGTCGTCGTAGGCATAGGGCCAATAGACGTAGTCGACGACATCGTAATAGGCGTAGGGCCAGAACACCGGCCCGACCCAGCCGATGACGAGACCGCTGCGCCACCACGGCCAGCGCGAACCAGCGAACCGGCCGTGGAAGCGCGCCGGTCCGAAATGCGAGCGCCACGCCACGTTGGCGATGGCGCGATTGCCGAAGACCCCGGGAGCGCGACCGAAGCCGCCGCCATGGAAACCGAGGCCCGCGGTGCGGACGAACCGGTTGCCGCCCAGGCCGCCGGCAGCAATGCCCGGTCCGGCGAGGCGAGCGCCAACGCCGGGACCGCCGACACGGTTTCCAACACCCGCGAGGCCAAAACGGGCGCCAGCGCCCGGGCCGCCGATGCGACCCGCAACACCAGGACCGCCAGGGCCGCGGGGGCCAACGCCCAAGCCGCCGACGCGGGAGCCGCCGACACGGTTTCCAGCCCCCGCGAGACCGAAACGGGGGCCAGCACCCGCGCCACCGATACGACCTGCAACACCAGGGCCGCCCAAGCGGGGCCCAGCGCCCAGACTGCCGATGCGGGGAACAATGCCGGGGCCGCCAATACGAGCCCCCATGCCCGGCCCGCCGAAACGCGCACCAACACCGGGGCCACCGAAACGTGCACCCATCCCGCCACCGCGCCCGGCAAAGCCCATCCCGCCGCCGCGCCCGCCCATGCCAAATCCGCCGCCGCCGCGGCCGCCGCCGCCGAAGCCTGCGCGCGCGTCGGCTTCGCTCGTGAGAACGGGAACGATGAGGAGCAACATCGCGGCCATGCAGACGCCGGCCGTCGACACGCGTTTTGTAGCGCGCACGGATCGAGCAGGCTCCGCCGCGATCGGGGGAGCCTCGGCGTTTCTGAACGAACTGACAGCTTCTGACGCTGACATGGGCGCTATCCCTGCATCGCCCCGCGCGACCGTCCGTCACCCATCATCCACTATCATGGTTTTCCCATGACGGGCGACGACGCGACGGTCAGCATCCGCGCATTCTCGGCACCGATCAATGCGCCGCGCGCACGCCGAGGCGCGCCAGGCGCGGCAGCACCTCGTCGCAGAAATACGGCAGCTCACCGAGATAGTTGACGAACGAGAGCGCGATCCCGCGCACGCCGGCGCGGCTGATGGTTTCGAGCTCCCCGGCCACGCGGTCGGGTGTTCCGACGAACGGATAGCCGCCGATTGCGTTGGCCGCGAAGTACTGCCGCTTCTTGGCGTACTCCTCCGGCGGAATGGTCTGCGGCGTGATATTCTTGTTCGCCAGCATGCCGTCGATCGCGCCCCAATCCGCGTTCTCGATGATGGCGTGGCGATAGTACTCCTCCGCCTCCTGCTGGCTCGGACGGCAGATCACCTGGCCGACGGTGTAGACCTCGATCTCCCGCCCGAACTCCTGCGCGGCGCCCTTGATCTCCGCCACTTTCTTCGCATTGCCGTCGAGCGACGTGCGCGACCCCGAGGTGGCGACGAAGAACGCGTCGCAATTTCTCAGCGCAAAGCTCTGCCCGACCTGCGACGAGCCGGCGTTCATGAGGATCGGCCGCGTGCCGCCGTAGGGTTTGGGGTAGGCCCGCACCCCCTTGAGCCGCAGGAACTCGCCGGCGAAATCGAATTCGCCGTGCTCGGACCAGGCCCGCTTGACGACATCGAGCCATTCCTGCGCGAAGTCGTAGCGCGCGTCGTGCTCGCGCTGGGTCACCCCGAACATCTCGAACTCGCCCTCGTTCCAGCCGACCACGAGGTTGACGCCGAAGCGTCCTTCGCCGACGTGGTCGGCGGTCACGAATTCCTTGGCCGCGATCAGCGGGTGGAACAGGGGCGCGTGCACGGTGCCGAACACGGTCATGCCGCGCGTCGCCGACAGCAGCCCGACGGCCCAGGTGATGGTCTCGAGCGTGCTGCCGTGAAAATCGGTGTCGCCGCCGTAGCCCTTCCAGCGCCCGATCGGCAGCATGAAATCGATGCCGGCCTCGTCGGCCATGCGGGCGAGGCGCAGGCAGTCCGGCCAGCTTGCCGACCAGCGTTCCGGCACCTTGGTGGCGGAGCGGCCGGAAGAGCAATTGGCGCCGAAGATGCCGATCTTCAACGCATTGGCATTGTACATGGCGATGCGGTCGCGCATCGATGCGGTGCGGGCCAGCACGGGGTTTCTCCTTCAGAGTGTGTAGCCGTTCTGTCGCCGTCGCGGCGGGCAGCGCTACGGCCGATAGGGCCCGAGCTCCTTCAACGCCGCCTCGACGAATGACCCATCGACCGCGTCCTCGAGATTGACCGCGCCCTTCACCAGGCCCTGCTCGCTGTAGAAGGCGAGATCGTAGGCGAGGCTCGCCTTGTTCACCCGCCCGTCCGGATTCATGCCCGTGGGCGTGATCAATTTGTAGATCTCCCGGCTCTTGATCGGCGTGGCCTCGGACAGGATGGCGATGACCTCGTCGGCGTTCGGTCCGTCGAGCCTGCCGTTCCTGAGCGCGCCGTTGTAGAAGCGAACGGCGCGGATATAGGCGCGCATGAACTTCTTGGCGGCGTCGGGCCGCTTGAGCGCGAACTCCTCCGAATAGAGCAGGACCGCGATCTGATGGTTCGGCAGGATCTCGTCGTCGGATTTGACCAGGACCGCGTCGCCGTTCCTGATGGCGAGCGCCGGACCCGGCTCTACCGACGCCGAGGCATCGACCGACTTGTTCTTGAGCGCGGCGACGTGGTCGGGCAGCGGCATGTCGACCGTCTCGACATCGGAATATCTCAGCCCAACCGATTTCAACAGCGTGTTGAGGGTCGAGGTATTGCTCACGCCGGGCGCGTTCATCGCGAACTTCATGCCCTTGAGGTCCTTGAGCTCCTTGTAGCGCCCGCTCTCGACATGGTCCTTGCGCACCAGGATCTTGGTGGCGCCGTAGCCCGGCGGCGACGACGCCTTGTCGGCCACGATCTTGATCCTGATGCCGCGCGCGACCGCATTGTAGAGGCCGGCCGATGCGGAGCCTGCGCCGGCCTCGATCTGGCCGGCACCGAGCGGCGCCACCATGTCCGCCGCCGAGCGAAAATTGACCACTTTGACTTCGCAGCCCTTCGTCGCGGAAGTAGCCCTTCTTGTCGGCGATGTAGATCGGCGCGTCGCTGGTGCTGCTGGTCGCGCCGACCGTGACCGCCTGCGCGGCTGCCATCGCGGTCGGCGCCAGCCATGCGCCGACGACGAGCGCGAAAAGGGATTTGCTCTTCAAGCGCATTTCCTCCCCCGGCATGTTGCTGTGTCGGGCTGACAGCATGCAGTGTGCAGGGCGGATTAGCGTAGCGCAATCCGCCGTTCCACCAATGCACTATCGCCAGAACCGCTTGACCGTGGTCAATGCCCCATAGGCGTCGGTCGCATGTGCGAGGACCGCGTCGAGACGTGCGTCTTCGCGGCCGGTCAGCAATCCGGCGGCGAAGGCGCGCTTGGGGCTGCCGCGGCGGCGCCGGCTGCGCCCGCCGCCATTGGCGATCGCGGTGATCCGATCCTCATGCACCGCAATGTCATTGAGATCGCCGAGATAATCCTGCATGCCCTCGAGCGCCGCCAGGAACTTCTTGCGCCGCCGCGATGCCTTCTTGCCGGGGAACAGGTTGGCGAAGAACTCCGACGCGTAGCGCACCTTCTTGGCCTGGATGCGCAGCTTGTGGCGCCGCCTGGTATCGAGCTCCATCAGTCTCTTGCCGCGCTTGCGGATCTTCCTGAAGCGCCGGGTCAGCTGCGCGGCTGCGGAGGCCTCGATCGGGATCTCGCCGCGGTCGCGGGCAAGATCGTCTTTCGGCCTTGTCCATTGCCCCGCCTCCAGCCAGGCCGCGACCTCGAGCGTCAGCGCGCGAAACCGCGCCGAGCGCACCGCGTCCTGGGCACGCGCGAGCGCCACCGCGCGTTGCTGCGCGAGGTCGCGCGCGAGGCTCGACACGCCGTCCAAGTGCGCATGCCGCCGCTTCACCGGCGCAACCACGCGAGTCATCAAGACCTCGAGCTCCCGCGCCGGCGCGAGCTCGCCCGCCAGCCATCTGAGCTCGTTCTTGAGCGCCTTGGTCTCGGAATCCCGCAAGATGTCGGAAAACAGCGACATGGCCGCGCGCAGCCGTCGCAGGCCGACCCGCATCTGGTGCACGCCTTCGGGATCGCCCGCCAGCAGCGCCCGCTCGTTGCCGATCACCTGCTTGAGACATGCCCGGCCGATGACCTTGAAGCCGTCGCGCGTATTCGTGCCGCCGACCAGATCGATCCGCTCGCCCTTCACCGCTGCAGCGTCCCGGTCTTCGAGCAATTCGTATCCGCGTTCGGCCTTGCTCTTGAGCGCGAGCTGGGCCGGAAGCGCGCCCGTGAGCTGACGGGCCATATCGAACAGCTCCGTCTCCTTGCCGCGCTTGAGCTCGAGCTCGATCTCGCACAACGGCTCGGAACGTCGGCCGGTGGCGATCTTGCCTTTGTCCAGGGTCAGGGCGATGCCACCCTTGCCGTTGGCGATGGGATAGGTGGTGCGCTGCACCCGCGTTTCGAAGACCGGGTGCAGCTGCCGGCAGAATTTATGACTCAGCAGCGGTTCGAGCGCCGTGCCTTGCGCCAGATCGAGATCCGGCATTTCACCCGCGATCTCGCTCTCCCATTCGTCGCGCTCGAAGAGTTTCGAATTCCTGGTCGCCTTGATGGTCTGGATGTGCCGGTCTCCGACCCGGCGCACACGCAGCATCAGTCCTTTCCTGTGGAGCTTGTGCTTGTCGGTGTCGAAATAGACCGACACCTGGGTCTCGCGCTCGGCGGGCTTTTTCAGGCCGCGAAGCAGCGGAACCCGCTTGAGGCGGGGCACGCTCGCCGGCGGAAGCTCGAGCTTGATCTCGATTTCCTTTGGACCTGGCATATCTGCTCGCGTCATCAATGCATCCCACAATGTCGGGTATCACTCCTTTAACTGCGAAACGGCACCGAAGGTTCAAGCCGCATTCCGTCCGAATCAGGCATTCTAGCGGCCGATCGGATTTTCGGAAACGCGCAGATGCGGGCACGCCCGTGGGAAGAGATCTTTGGGCCGGCGCGCGGCAAACTCGGCCGGCATCCCGCCTATTCCAACTCCGCGGTCTCGCGCGCGGGATAGGCCCAGCACAGCGTGGGCGGGAGAACGACGTCCACGTCGCTGCCCACTGCATGGCGCATTTGGGTGCCGAGCTCGAGCGCCTCGAGCCGGCCGCCGAGCGCGGCGAGCTCGTAGATGGTTTGCGTGCCCTGGTAGCGTTGTGCGGCGACGCGCGCGCTGAACCGGTTGTCGGCGTCGGCCGAGCCATTGGCACCGAGCCGCACGTTCTCCGGCCGCACCGCGACCTTGACCGCCTCGCCGGCCTTGACGTTCCCCGGCATCAACGCGATGAGGCGGTGGCCGCCCGCCTCGACGGTGCCGAACTCGCCGTTGCGCTCGAGCACGCGGCCCGCGAGCAGGTTCGAGGCGCCGGTGAAACTGGCGACGAACAGGTCGGCCGGACGATTGTAGACCTCCTCGGGGGACGCCATCTGCAAGAGCTTGCCGTCCCGCATGACGCCGATGCGATCGCCGAGCACCACCGCTTCGGCCTGGTCGTGGGTGACGTAGAGCGCCGTGACGCCGCTCTGCTTGATGATGCGGCGCAGATCGTCGCGCAACCGCAGGCGCAGCTGGGCGTCGAGATTGCTGAGCGGTTCGTCGAGCAGGAGGAGCTGCGGCTGATAGACCAGGCTGCGTGCGAGCGCCACGCGCTGCATCTGCCCGCCCGAGAGCGATACCACTGGACGCTCCGCGAATTCCGTGAGTCCACCAGCTCCAGCATTTCACCGGTCTTGCGGTCGATCTCGGCGCGCGCCGTGCGGCGATGACGCAGCGGATAGGCGACGTTCTGCTTGACCGTCATATGCGGCCAGACTGCATAGGACTGGAACACCATGCCGATATTGCGCAAGCGCGCCGGCAGGTGGACGCCGTCGGCCGGCGCCGACACCATCCGCCCGCCGATGCTGACGCACCCGGCGTGGGATGTTCGAGGCCGGCGATGCAGCGCAGCGTCGTGGTCTTGCCGCAGCCGGAAGGCCCGAGCAGCACCACGATTTCGCCGCTCGGCACATGGAAGTTGACGCCGTCCACCGCCGGCCGGCCGATGGTGAACTGCTTGCGCAGATCGCGGACGTCGAGCGCGACCGCCATGCGCCCTCCAATTATCGTAGTCTGCCGCTGGGCGTTCAGGCCTGTCTTCTCAGATCATGCAGCGGAGCGAAATCCGGGCGGTGTTCCCGGGTTTCGCTGCGCTTCACCCGGGCTACGTGTTACTGACGGTAATTGTAGGCCCGGTTCCAATCCTCGATCCACGTCGCACGCAGCTCCTGGTACTGCTTGAAGTTCGGCACCCAGGATTTCACTTTGCTCGGATCGTAGCCCTTGGCGAGCACCGGCGGGACCTTGAGCGAGGTCAAATTGCCCTGCTCCTTGATCATGAAGGTCTGCCCTTCGACCGAAAGGCACCAGTTAAGGAACAGCCTGGCGGCATTCGGGTTCTTCGCCGAAGCAGGAATGCCGGCGGCATAAGGATTGATCGGCATGCCCTCGGGCGCGAATATGATCTCCACCGGCGCGCCGTCGCGCTGCTTGGTGAACACGATGTTGTAGAGCGACGGCACGATCGAGACCTCGCCGCGTACCAGCGCGTCGGCGGCCGGCGCGCCGGAGGGAAACAGCACGACCTCGGTCGCCGCCTGCTTCTTCCAGTAGTCCTCGCCCAGCACCTGGCGTTCGAACATGACGCGGGTCCAGGTGGTGCCGCCGGACGGCCCGATCGTCTGCCCGATCTGCTTGCCCTTGTATTCGGGCTTGGTCAAATCCATCCAGCTCTTCGGCGGATTTTTCACGATCGCCGAATTGTAGGCGATGGCCCAGCCCAGCGTCGCCTGCGGCCAGAACTTGGGCGACACCAGCGCATCGGGCAGGTAGTCCGCCGCGTTGGGCGGCGCGTAATCCGTGAACAGGTTTTCGATCTCCAGCATGAGCCCGCGGTCGGAATGATTGACCGCGTCGGCCGAGAGCTTGCCGGCGGCAGCTTCCGTCTTGATGCGGGTGATGAGCTGGCCGCCGGGCGCGCGCACCATCTCCACCTTAATCTCGGGGAAGCGCTTGTTGAAGGCCTTGATCACCTCCTGCTCCACCTCCGCGAAATTCGCGGTGTAGAAGACGAGGCGACCCTCCTTCTTCGCGGCTGCGATCAGGTCGGGCGGTCCGAAATTTTGTGCCGATGCCGGCATCGCCAGGCGGCAGCGAGGCCGAACGCGGTCAGGATCGATTTCATGACGTTTCCTCCCTTGATTATCCCGAGCGCCCCACGCTGCTGTTCGTGCCGCCGCTCGACCACCAGGCGGCCACGCCGATCAGCACCGCGAGCAGCGCGGTCTGCACCAGGCTGAAGGCGGCGGTCTTTCCCGGTATTGCCGCCCTCGTAGTAGTCGAGCAGCAGCACGGCCATCACCGTCGTGTCGCTGGTGTACAGGAACAGCGACGAGCCGAGCTCGCGGACAGCCAGGATGAACAGCAGCGTCATGGCCGCGATTGTGCCGGGGCGCGCCAGCGGCAGCACGATGGTGCGGATGGTGGCGATGCGTCCTTTGCCGCAGACCCAGGCCGCCTCCTCGAGCTCGCGGTGGATCTGGAGGAACGAGGTGGACAGTGCCTTCATCGTATCGGGCATGAAGCGCGCGACGAAGGCAAGCGCGAGAATCCAGATGGTGCCGTAGAGCCCGCCGGGCAGCCCGATCCAGGCCCACAGATAGGCGACCCCGATCACCAGGCCGGGGATCGCCACCGGCAGCGTGGCGATGAGGTCGATGCCGCGGCGTCCGGGTGCACTACCGCGGTGCACCGTATAGCCGATCGCAAAGGCGAGCACGCCCCCCAGCACCGCCGTGATCAGGCCGACCTCCATAGTGTTCCAGATCGACCGCATGGTGAGCGGGTTATCGAAAATGCTCTCGAAATGCACCAGTGAGTAGTGTCGCATATCAAAGAGGCTGGCGACGTTGGGAATGAACAAGAACCGGCGGAACGCGGCCACGATCAGCGCCAGCGTTGGCAGCACGACGACAATGAACAGGTAGAGCAGCGCCAGGCCGAGCGTGAGCCAGCGCCACGGCCCGAGGTCGAGCGCGCGCGGCCGGAACGCCTTGCCGGCGACGGTAATGAAGCTGCGGCCGGAGAGCACGCGCTGCTGCAGCAGCACCAGGGCGCCCGTCACCACCATCAGGATGATCGCAACCGCGGCGGCGGTGCTGTAAAGCGGCGGACTCCAATTGGTCAGCTTGAATATGTAGGTGGTCAGCACCGAGATATTGGCTGGTGCGCCGAGCACGGCTGGGATGCCGTAGATACCGAGCATCACGATGAAGGACAGCAGCATGCCGGCAATGATGGCCGGCGCGATCAATGGGAAGGTGACGGTGAAGAGCGTGCGGACCGGGCCGACGCCCGCGATCTCCGCGGCCTCCTCCAGGCTCGGGTCCATGTTGCGCAGCGCCGAGGCGGTGAACATGTAGACATAGGGCGCGTAGTACATGCCGAACACCAGGATCAGACCGGCCATCGAGTAGAGATCGATGCGCCAGTCGAGGCCGATCCATTTCATCAGGGTGTTGAGGAGGCCGGACTTCGGCGAGCCGAGGATCGACCAGGCCACGCCCGCGACCAGCGGCGGCACGAACAGCGGGATCAGGCTCGCGGCCCCGATAAAACCCCTCCACGGCGTATTGGTACGCACGACGATCCACGAAAAAGCGAGCCCGATCGCGACCGCGAGCGCGGTGCCGCCGGTGCAGGCGATCAGCGAGTTGGCCAGCGCATGGTGGACATTGGGGTTGCCGAGGACGGTGACGAAATTGTCGAGGGAGAGGTCGAATACGCCGAACCCGTCCACCACCGGGTTGGTGTTGGTGAGCGCGCCAAGCAGCAGCATGGCCACTGGATATAGGACCAGAAACGCCAACACGGCGAGGAGCGCGCCCGACCACAGCCAGCCGGCGACGACACGCCATCGTGCCGCACGGTCGGCCTTGGCAACCGGCGCGGCAAATGCAGCGGCTTCCGCCGTCACGCGTTCCCTCCGGCGCGGCGACCGTTTTCGGCGCCTGTCGTTATTACCCGCTTGGGTAGCACAGCCGGCCTGGGATGGGCAAAGGCGCACGCAGGAGACACGTTTGCGCAGCTCCGGGCAGCCTTGAGCAGCGTGCGCCGTGGCCGGAGATAGAACCATCTGCGGAAATGCGCAGGCGGGGCAGCCGTTCGCCCGCTGCTTTCCGGATTTTGCTGCCGCTCAATCCGGGCTACCATTGGCCGTGATGTCAGTCATTGTCGCCCGGTCGCCGGCCTCCAGCCCCGACGTTGCCGATTTGCTCTCGCGTGCGCACGCGATCGCCGCGCTTGCGCGCGAGCGTGCGGAGCAGACCGAGGCCGCTCGCCGCGTCGGCGATGATATGATCGAGCGTATGCGGCAGGCAGACTTGTTTCGCCTCATGCAGCCGCAGGCCTATGGCGGATTCGAATATGGCTTCGACGTCGTCGCGCAGATCATCGCCGCCATCGCGAACGGCTGCGGCTCGACCGGCTGGGTTTATGGCCTGCTCGCCTCGCACCAATGGCTCATCGCCTGCTTTTCGCGCGAGGCGCAGGATGAGGTCTGGCGCGACCGCAACGCGCTCGCCACCGGCAGCTATGCCCCGGTGGGGCAGGCGGTGGCCACCGACGGCGGCTACCGCCTCTCCGGCATAGGGAGCTTCTGCAGCGGCTGCGACAACGCGCAGTGGCAACTTCTCGGCGGCATGATCCCGCAAGCGGGCGGCGCGGCGAAGCCCGGATTTTTCCTGCTGCCCACCAGTGACTGCACCATCGACGACAACTGGTACACCATGGGGTTCGCCGGCACCGGCAGCAAGAACATCGTGGCCCGGGATGTGTTCGTCCCCACCCATCGCGCCCTTGCCTTCGCCGAGCTTACCGACTGCCACCGCGCCCGGCATGCAAGCAAATCCCAATCCGCTGTATCGGCAATCCTTCCTCGCCGTGCTGCCGATCGCCATCGTGGCGCCGGTGCTCGGGATGGCCGAGGGTGCGCTCGCCGAATTCCTCGCCATGGCCGGCATACGCACCACCCGCGGCGCGGTGACCGGCGGCAACCGCCGCATGGCCGAGCTCACTACCGTCCAGCTGCGGGCCGCCGAGGCGAGCGGCTGCATCGACGCGGCGCGGCTGTTGATGTTTCGCGATCTCGCCGAGGCGTTCGAAACGGCCGCGCGCGGCGAGCCCATCGGCGTCGACATGCGGCTGCGCAACCGCCGCGACCAGGCATTCTGCGTGCGGCTCCTGCTGCAGGCGATCGACGCCCTGTTCCTCGCCGCCGGCGGGCAGGGATTGTTCCTCGACAAGCCGCTGCAGCGCATCTGGCGCGACGCCCACGCCGCCGCCTCGCATATCAGCCTCAATTGGGATTCCACCGGCAGCATGTACGGGCAGTTCATGCTCGGCTTGGAGCCCAAAGGACAATATTGAGGGACAATATTGAGGCCCAACACTGAGCGCGTTCTGCAGCCAAGATCGGCTGGCGCGACAGCCCCGCTCGGACGCTTCAGGCGAGGGGATCCCGCTCCCGGCCCGGGCGTGGACCGGCGCGACGCATGCCGGCGCGAATTCGCATCAGCGCGGCACGCTGCATCTGCGCCATCCGCTCCAGCCAGTCCTCCACCGCGGCGTCCGAAATCCGCGTGCGCGGCCAGCGGTAGAGCAGGCCATGAATGAGCCAGATCACCAGAAAGGCGAACACGCCGGCGAACACCACGTCGGTGAAGAAATGCGCGCCGGCCGCCATGCGCAACACGCCCACGGCGGCGCCGAAGGCGAGCGCCGCGCCGTAAGCGAGCGCGCGCCATTGCGGCGGCACGACCGCGGCTGCCGCCAAGGTCCAGAACGCACCCGAGGGCTCGCCGGCAACGAAGGAGCAATTCTTCGGACAGTCGCCGCGCGGATCCCACCAGGGCGGAAATGCTCCGCGCCGCCGAACTCGGCCACGTCGATCGGGCGCGGGCGGCTCCAGTGCTCCTTGAACACGAGATTGGCGACCACCCCCGGCACGAGCGCAAGCGTCACGATCATCAGGATGGCTGCGCGGGCGGGGATGAGCATGGGGCGGTGCGGCCGCAGGAGCTTGAGGCCGATGGCGACGAAGGCGGGCATGGCGACCAGCGTGATCAGCCAGGTGGCGGCGTCGCGCATGCGCAGGTAGCGCGGATCATAGGAGCGCCAAAATCCGCCGCGCTCGCGATCGAAGAACGGCGCCGCGAGCCTGAGGTCGAGATCGGGCCAGAGGCCGAAGACGAGCCCGACCGTGGCGGCGACGGCGAGCGCGATCACAAGGCCGGTTCGGTTCATGCGTTCGAGGGCCAGGATGGCGGAGTTCGAGGCCCCGCGGGGTAGTGATCGTTGGTTACTGTGGTCGCGGCGCCTGCTGACGGCACGCTTGGCTATCGGCCCATGTCGGCGACCACCAGTCCCCGCATTTGTCGCAGCCGGCGAGCAAGGCGCCGAGCACGATCAGCAAGGCGAAACGTCTGATCGTCCGGCCGCGCGCCCGTATACGCCACTCGGCTGTCGTTATCGCTCGCATGGAAATTCGCGTTTGGCGCCCCACCATCGAGGCCAGGGTGCCCAGCCTCAACCCGTCCTACAGCACGTTTCTAACGGATTTCCGGCGGATGTGAGGCCGCCTCGGCCCTCAATGGCATGGTTTCCCCCTGGCGGAACACCGGCTTCCAGAAGCCCGCGCTCCAGCCGGCGATCGCCCAATAGGCCAGCCCGCCGGCAAGGCCGGCGGCGATCACGGCGAGCGGCCGATTGAGCGGGATGTCGCTGTCGCCGATAGTGCCGAACAGGCTCCAGCCGATCCAGGCCGAGACCGCGCCGTTGGCGGCGTGGAACAGGAAGGAACGCAGCGCGAAGGCCTCCGAGATCAGCACCCCGATCCCAGCGGGAAGCCACATCATGCTCAGCAGCATCACGAGCAGTACCGGCGCGGCGAACACGAAGCCGAAAATCGCGAACATCTGCGTGTCGGGGTCGGCGGCGGCGGCGGCGAGCTTCCATGAGCCGAGCACGATCACCAGGGTCGCCACGACGACGGCGGCGAAGTAGCCGAGCGGCACCAGCAGGAAGCGCAGCAGCAGCCGGCCGAGGCTGTCCATGCGCGGCTTAATCCGTCATTGCCATGGCCCGCAGCGCGAGGCGCTCGCGCGCGGACAGCTTTTCGGTCGCGCTCTTGAGCTGGCCGCAGGCCGCGAGGATGTCGCGCCCGCGCGGCGTGCGCACCGGCGAGGCATAGCCGGCGTTGAAGATGATCTCGGAGAATTGCTCGATGCGCTCCCAGTCCGAGCACTCGTATCTGGTGCCGGGCCACGGGTTGAACGGGATGAGGTTGATCTTGGCCGGAATGCCGTTGAGCAGCTTGACCAGCGCTTTGGCGTCGGCGAGCGAGTCGTTGACACCCTTGAGCATCACATATTCGAAGGTGATGCGCCGGGCGTTGGAAAGGCCGGGATAGCTGCGGCAGGCATCGAGCAGGTCCTTGATCGGATACTTGCGATTGAGCGGGACGAGCTCGCTGCGCAGCTCGTCACGCACGGCGTGCAGCGACACGGCCAGCATGCAGCCGATCTCGGCGCCGGCGCGCGCGATATTGGGCACCACGCCGGAGGTCGAAAGCGTGATGCGGCGCTTGGAGATGGCGATGCCGTCGCCGTCGGCGACGATCAGGAGAGCGTCGCGCACGGCTTCGAAATTGTAGAGCGGCTCGCCCATGCCCATCATCACGATGTTCGAAACCAGGCGCTCGCCACCCCCAGCCTTTGCCCGTTCCGCACCCACCCAGTCGCCCAGGCGGTCGCGCGCCACCATGATCTGGCCGACGATCTCGCCCGGCGCGAGGTTGCGTACCAGACGCTGCGTGCCGGTATGGCAGAACGAACAGGTGAGCGTGCAGCCGACTTGGCTGGAGACGCAGAGCGTGCCGCGGTCGGCCTCGGGGATGTAAACGCATTCGACCTCGTGCGGTCGCTCGCCCGCATGCTCGCCGGGCAGCCGCAGCAGCCATTTGCGCGTGCCGTCGACGGAGGTTTGCTCGGCCACGACCTCGGGGCGCGCGAGCGTGAAATGCCGATCGAGCGTCGCGCGCAGCTCTTTCGACACGCTGGTCATGTCCTCGAAGCGTGTGGCGCCGCGCACGTAGATCCAGTGCCAGAGCTGCTGCACGCGCATTTTCCGCTGCGCCGCCGGCACGCCGATTGCGCCGAGCGCCTCCGCCAGCTGCGCGCGCGGGAAGCCCACCAGCGACGGCCTTGCCGGCGGCACGTAGCGCTCGAGCGGCGTCTTCTCGACGAAGCCCGCGGGCGTCGCCTGGGGCGGGGCCGATCCCTCGGCGGTCTGAAGCGGATCCATCATCGATCAAAAAGAGCCAATGCCTGGCGCGTTGTAGCATAGATGGGGTGGGCGGGCAGCGAACGATAGACCGACCCAACCGAACATCGAAGTTCGGCCGCGCTCACGTCAGCCGCTCGATCAGCGCCATCGATGCGGCCGGCGCGCGCACCTTGGCACCCGAGATCATGTAAATAAAGACATCCCGCTCAGCTTGCGCCGGGGACGGACCCGCGATGGTCGCAAGATCATCCGGCGCACCGCCGTCGGCCCATATCCGCGCGCGCTTCGCCCAGCGGTCGAGCTCGCGCGGCGGGTAGCCGGTCTTTTCCTGTTCCTTCGTGCGCTGCAGCCGGGCATAGACGAAGTCGCTGGTGACGTCGGCGATCAGCGGATGCTGGTCGCTGTCGACGAGAACAGCCGCGACGGCGAAGCGTCGCAGCAGCGCAATGAACGCGGGCTCGACAAAACTTTGATGCCTCACCTCGACGACATGCCGGATGGGCTTACCGTCGAGATGACGTGGCAGCAGCGCGAGAAAGTGCGCAAAGTCGTCCGGCTCGAATTTCTTGCCGGGATGAAATTGCCAAAGGATGGGCCCGAGCTTTGCCTTCAACTCCAGCACGCCGCTCGCAAAAAAGCGCCCGATGGAGTTGCCGGCTTCGGCCAGCACCCGGCGATGAGTCGCAAAGCGCGGCGCCTTGAGCGAGAACACGAAATCATCCGGCGTCTCGGCCGCCCATTTGCGAAAGCTCTCCGCGTTTCTGCGTGCTGTAGAAGGTGCCGTTGATCTCGATCGTGGTGACCTTGCGGCTGGCGTGCTCGAGCTCGCGCGCCTGCGCCAGCCCCTCCGGATAGAACTCGCCCCGCCACGGCTTGAACACCCAGCCGCCGATGCCGACTCGGATCATTGTCACCTCTCGGGTGTCATTCCGGAAGCCGCGAAGCGGCCGTCCGCGATCCATCACGACCGAATGGGACGATTCCTCGGATACCGCACAACCTCTGCCGCCCTGGTATGGTTCCAGGCCGCGCGGACACTCTATCTGGGAAGCGGACACTCTATCTGGGAAACACGGCCGCCAGATCCTTCGCGCCTTGCAATCGGGCCTCTTCGTCCATCCTCGAGTTGGTCTCGGCCAGCAGCTTCGATACCACGTTGGCGCGACTGGCGATCGGATTGCGCTCATAGCCGCCCTGCCGGAAGAAATTCGAGGTGGGCACCCGCTCGCGCCACGTCGGTGGCATCGTGATCATGTCGAGGCCATTGCCGTCGCCGGTCAGGTTCATCATCTCGAGCTCGGCCGCACTCAGTGCTGCCTGGTTCCCCTGCGTGCGCGCATACACGATGGAGTTCAAGAGCTTCTGGGTCTGCAGCAACGGACCCACGTCCACATCCAGGTTCAAGGCGTGGATGCCGAGGCCCTTGGATGTCCTCGCGACCCTCTCATGGGCACTCCAGTCGTTCGGCACGGTCCGGCTGAAGGCAGCCATGGCCCTGACCACGGCGATTTTTCTCTCCAGCACGCTCCTCGCATCGCCGGTCAGCCCCGCGGCCTTCCCGTTCAAGGTTCTTATGAAGTAATCGCCTTTCTCCGCCAGCAAGTTGACGCTGTTGGCCGCCAACAGCTGGTTGTAGCCGAGTGCGGTGGAAATCGCCCGCGCATTGGGCCGTGGATATTCCAACCCCGCCTGCACGTCGAACTTACCGTCGCCACCGGATTCGAACCCGTAAATTCGGATGACCTGCTCCTTCGTCAGCCCGGCAGCGGACGCGATCTTGGCGTAGGCGCGCTTGTACTCGAGCTCGCTTTGCGGCTGTTGCGGGACGAATTTGAATTCCTGCGCCGCCGCTTGCAGAAAATCGGCCACCACCGGCACGTATCTGCGCGGCGGCGGCTCCTCCTCGGGTGCCGAGGGATCGACCGGTCGCGGCGGTCCGGAATAGATCGGCGGTTGCGCCAGCACGTAGTCGTGGAGCAGGATCTCCTGGTTGTTGCGGCGCTTGCCCGCTCGGATCCGCCGCTTCTCCGTCACCGCGTTCCAGTAGGCGTCGGCCTCGGCTTCGTACCTTTGACGGGCGGCCGTGTACTCCGCCAATTTGCGACGGTATTCGATCGCGTCGAATATCCATTGCGCAACCCGTACCGTCCCGCTCGGGCGTTCGGCGGCGGGCTCCGCGGCAAGCGCCTGCGGTGACGACAAGAGCAACGCGGCGATCAAGCACACGCGGCTGCGTCGCATGGAATGAAGCCGCATTCCTCCCTCCAGTCGCTGCCGACATTCTCGCAATATCTCTAACAAAACTTCAATGTGTCGGCGCGACGCAAGCCCCGCAGGGGCGGTCCGGAATTCACGACTCCTGGCGAGGCGCGTCAACCCGGTGGTTATTGATTCCCGCACTCGCGGGCCGCGCGGCCAAAGCTTGCGCCGAATTGCCTGCGCCACGCGCGTTTGGAAAGGCGAACGAGGGTCTCGTGTCCGCTGCAGCGCGCGCCCGGCACGCGCGAGCGCTACTTGCACTCCTGCTCGATCTTCTCGAGCGCCTGGGCGAGACCCTTGAGCGAATACTGGTCGACCGATTGGGTTCCGCGGCCCGAGGTGCCCTTCACCGTCAGGTCGGCGCCCTTGCGCATGGCGTCGACCATGCGCGCCTCCTCGGCCACGTTCTTGATCCAGGCGCCGTCGTTCTGGGTGTACATCGCGAACTTGGCGGTGCCGACCTCGGCGCTGGCATCCGAGCTGGTCTTGAACGGATAGCCGATGATGACCGATACCTCGTTCCTGACGTTCTCGGCCGGACGGGTGGAGACGAACATGTAGGACGGATCGCGGTTGCGGCCGGCCGGCTCGGTCTTCGCTGTTTTCGGTTTGGCGAGCGCGAAGCAGACCTTGTTGCCGCCGGGCGAGGCCGTATAGGCGCCCCAATCGCCGTACTGCCCCAGCAATGTGGGCTGCACTTGGCCGGCGGGCGCCGCCGCGGCCGGCTTCGACGGCTGCTGCGCGGTAGCCGGTTTCGGCGGCTGGGCTGTGGACTTCGGCTGCGCCGCGGGCTTCGGCGGCTCAGCCGGTTTCGGCGGCTGCTGCGCGAAGGCAGCCGACGTCAGCGATGTGGCAACAAGGAGGAACGCTGTCGCGGCAAATCGAGTCCCGGTCATCGACCCACCTCCCCCGTGACGGCTGCGGCAACCTGAAGAATAGAGCGCCCCTGAACAACATGGACCTGCTTGCGGAATTCGGCAATGTGAAGGCGGCTGGGCCGGCGGTCGGCTGGCCGCCTCAATGGGCCCGTAAAATAGGCAATATCGGCCCGCCCGACGGCCGCACCCGGGGCCCCCGACCGTGCTATAGCAAGCTCGCAACCACCGATCGAACGATCCGCCCGTGAAAGCCATTCTCTGCCAGCGCTTCGGCACCCCCGATGATCTCGTGCTCGCGGACATCCCCGACCCGGTCGCGGGGCCGGGCGAGGTGGTGGCGAGGGTCGCGGCGGTCGGGTTGAATTTCTTCGACACCCTCATCATTGCCGGCAAATACCAGACCAAGCCGCCGTTCCCGTTCTCGCCGGGGGGCGAGTTCGCGGGCGTGGTGGAAAGCGTCGGTCCGGGCGTCACCGGCTTCGCGCCCGGCGACCGCGTCATGGGCTACACCAACTTCAATGCGGCGCGCGAGCGCACCGCGGTTGCGGCGGACCAGATCGTCACGCTCTCCGCCGACCTCGACTTCGAGCGCGCCGCCGCGCTCACCATCACCTATGGGACCGCCTATCACGCGCTCGAGCACCGCGCCCACATGCGCCCGAACGAGACCTTGGCGGTGCTCGGCGCCGCGGGCGGGGTCGGGCTCGCCGCGGTCGAGCTCGGTCGCGTCATGGGCGCGCGCGTGATCGCCTGCGCCTCCAGCGACGACAAGCTCGACTTCGCCCGTAGCCATGGCGCGCACGAGGTGGTGAACTACGAAAAGGAGGACTTGCGCGCCGCGCTCAAGCGTCTCGGCGGGGCACACGGCATCGATGTCGTGTTCGATCCGGTGGGCGGCTCCTACAGCGAGCCGGCGGTGCGCTCGCTCGCGTGGGAGGGCCGGCATCTCGTCGTCGGCTTTGCCGCCGGCGAGATTCCGAAACTGCCGCTCAATCTCGTGCTGCTCAAGGGTTGCGCCGTGCTGGGCGTGTTTTGGGGCGCATGGGTGCGCCACGACAGCGACCGCTACAAGGCCGCCATCGATCGGCTTGCCCATTGGTGCGCCGAGGGCAAGCTGTCATGCCACGTCCAGCAGGTCTATCCGCTGGCCGAGACGCCCGACGGCGCTCGAGGCGCTCGCCGACCGCAAGGTCATGGGCAAGCTGGTGGTGCGGCCGTGAGGACCCAACCCGGCACTAGAGCATGATCCGGAAAAGTGAGTACCGGTTTTCCGAAAAGATCATGCTCAAACAAGAAGCTAGAGCGTGATTGCAACTCAACCTAAAGCAATCACGCTCTAGCGAGCGGCCCCGGCCAGCCGATTCATAGCCTCGGCAAGCGCGACGTCGCGCTCGGTCACACCCCCTGCATCATGGGTCGCGAGCGTCACTTCGACCCGGTCGTAGACATTGAACCATTCGGGATGATGATCGAGCTTCTCCGCGATGAGCGCCGCCCGCGTCATGAAGCCGAAGGCCTCGTTGAAGTCGCTGAAGGTGAAGGTCCTGCTGATGGCGTCGCGGTCCTTCACGTCGCTCCAGCCGTCGAGCCTGGCGAGCGCGCTCTTGCGGGCACTGCCGGTCAATTTTTCAGCCATGGTCTGCCCTCATGATCCCGCGAATTGTGACATGAAACGCACCCTAGTGTCCCGATTCCGAAGTTCGCAAACACGCGCGGCACATTCGCATGCGAACTTCGGAATCAAGGGACACTAGCAACTCTATGATTCTAGTGCCCCTTTTGAACCCGAAGTTCGCAACCGGACTCGCGGCACACGTGTGCGAACTTCGGGTTCGGGGCACTAGCGGCCACTCGCAAATCGAGCTGGAGGGCCCTACGTATTATTCAGCATCCCGGCGATCCGTTCGCCGTCGTCCTCGTAGGGACGACAATGGCATCAACCGGGTGTGAATCGATGCTTTCGCCCGGAGGCCCTCATGTCGTGGTCGCTCAATATCGGCACGATCGCCGGCACAGCGGTGCGCGTCCATATCACCTTCATCTTGTTCCTGGGCTGGATCTTCTTCGCGACCTACGTCGCGGAAGGACCCGACGCCGCCATGGCAAATCTTGTCTTCCTGGTGCTGCTGTTCGCATGTGTGCTGGCGCATGAATTCGGCCACATCTTCACCGCGCGCGCTTTCGGCATCGCCACGCCCGACGTCACGCTGCTGCCGATCGGCGGCGTCGCGCGGCTCGAGCGGATTCCGGAAGAGCCGCGCCAGGAGCTGTTGATCGCCATCGCCGGTCCGCTGGTGAATGTCGCCATCGCCTTCGGCCTCGTGCTCGTAGCGGGCGCGCACCTCAAGGCCGGCGACCTCACCGTCATGGATACGGCGAACGTCTCGCTCGTCGACCGGCTCGCCGCGGTCAACCTGTTCCTCGCGCTGTTCAATCTGATTCCGGCCTTCCCGATGGATGGCGGCCGCGTGCTGCGCGCGCTACTGGCGACGCGCCTGGGATTCGTGCGTGCAACCGAGATCGCGGCGTTCGTCGGCCAGGGCTTCGCCTTCGCGCTCGGCTTCATCGGGCTGTTCTACAACCCGCTGCTGATCTTCATCGCCATCTTCGTCTACCTTGCGGCGGCGTCCGAGGCGCACATGGTGGCGATGCGCGCAATGTCGCGCGGAGTACCGGTGAGCTCGGCGATGATGACGCAGTACGCGACTTTGTCGCCGGAGGCGCCGGTCGAGGACGCCGTGCAGGCGTTGTTGCGCACCAGTCAGAGCGAATTCCCGGTGGTCGACGCGAGCGGCAAGCCGGTTGGCCTGCTCGGACGCAAGGACCTCATTCGCGCGCTCAAGCAGCACGGCCCGGATACGCGCGTCGCCGAGGCCATGACCACGACGCTGCCCGCCGTCGGCTACCGCCAGCATCTCGAAGACGCGTTCCGCATCCTGCAGGAGCAATCGCCCCCTGCCGTCGCCGTGGTCGATCCCACCGGGCGGCTGGTCGGCCTCGTCACCCCCGAGACCGTGGGCGAGATGCTGATGCTGCACGAGGCCTTGCCCCGGGGCGTGCGATTGCGGCCGTGGAGCCGGCCGGCGGGCGCCTGACCGGCTGTCCACTGTCACCGAGTTGTCGCAGACTCGTCGGCCTGCTGTCAGGAGGCGCCACCATCCTGGCCTGGAACGATTACAATGTTGCCACGTCGGAGGGTTCGATGACCGTGCACATCCCCGTGTCGCGCCGGCGGTTTCTGGCCACGGCCGCGGCGTCGACCGCGATCACCGCGGCCGGCGGCATCGCCACGCCGTCTCTCAGCCGCGCGGCCGATCGCCCCCGCATCACCCACGGCGTCCAATGCGGCGACGTCTGGGCCGACTCCGCCGTGCTCTGGGCGCGCACGGACCGCCCGGCGCGCATGCTGGCGGAGGCCGCGACCACCGACAGCTTCAAGATCATCCGCCGGGCGGCAGCCGTCGATGTGCTGCCCGAATCCGATTTCACCGCCAACGTCCTGATCGAGGGCCTGCCTGCGGGCCAGGACGTTTTCTACCGCATCAGCTTTCAGAACCTTGCTTCGCCGACGATCGTCGGCGAAGCAGTCACCGGACACTTTCGCACCGCGCCGAGCGACCGGCGCTCGATCTCGTTCGTGTGGTCGGGTGACACCGCCGGCCAGGGCTGGGGCATCGACGTGGCCCGCGGCGGCATGCGGACCTACGCGACCATGCTGCGCCACCGCCCGGATTTCCTCATCCACTGCGGCGACACTATCTACGCCGACGGCCCGATTGAAGCCGAGAAGAGGATGCCGAACGGCGAGATCTGGAAGAACGTCGTGACGCAGGAGAAGGCCAAGCCGGCGGAGACGCTCGACGAGTTCCGCGGCAACTACAAATACAATCTGCTCGACAAGAACGTGCTCGCCTTCAATGCCCAGGTCCCGATCTTCGCGCAGTGGGACGATCACGAGGTGACCAATAATTGGTGGCCGGGTGAGCCGCTGACCCGCGCCGCCCATGCGCGCTTGAAGTATGTCGAGACGAACGCCTTGTTGCTCGCGTCGCGGGCGAGTCGCGCGTTCCATGAATATATGCCGCTGCGCCGGACGCAGGCCGATCCCAGCCGCGTCTACCGCAAGATTTCCTACGGGCCGCTCCTCGACGTGTTCATGATCGACATGCGCAGCTATCGCGGACCCAACGGCGAAGGCAAGGAAGAGACTTATGGGCCTGAGGCTCACTTCCTCGGGCCGGAGCAAGTCGCCTGGCTCAAGCGCGAGCTGATGAATTCGAAGGCGACCTGGAAGGTGATCGCGGCCGACATGCCGATCGGCCTCATTGTCGTCTACGATGCCGATCGCCAATGGGGGGTCGAGGCGGTCGCCCAGGGCGACGGGCCGCCGCGCGGTCGCGAGCTCGAAGTCGCGGATATTCTCTCCTTCATCAAGCGGGCCGGCATTCGCAACACGGTGTGGCTCACCGCCGACGTGCACTACACTGCGGCGCACTACTACGATCCGAACAAGGCGGTGTTCCAGGAGTTCGAGCCGTTCTGGGAATTCGTCTCGGGCCCGCTCCACGCCGGGAGCTTCCCGCAAAACAAGCTCGACAATACGTTCGGACCGCAACTCGTCTACGTGAAGGCGCCGAGCGAACCAAACCGGCCGCCGAGCGAAGGCCTGCAGTTCTTCGGCCACGTCGCGATCGACGGCGCCACGCAGGTCATGACCGTGACGCTCAAGGACGTCGACGATCGCGCGCTTTGGTCGACCACGCTCGAACCGAAGCTGGGATGATGCTGGTTCCCGTAGGGTGGGCAAAGGCGCGCTCTTGCGCGCCGTGCCCACGCGAGGCCGGGGCGGACGGCAGGGAAATCGTAGGCCGAGAAAAAGACCGTGGGCCCGCTTCACTTTGCCCACCCTACACACTGCTTTCGATGGTCGTGACTACGCCGGCTTGCGCAACGCCGTCAATTGCGGCGAATGCGCGGGCTCGGGCTTGCGCGCCTTGGTCGAATAATACGACGCGTTCTGTTCGCCGCGCAGCGCCTCACGCGTGAACCGGATGAGGTGATAGGCGATGAACGCCATTCCGAGCACGGCGTCGATCTGGCCGCGGCGCAGCGCGTAGCGGACCGCCCGCCAGAACGGCCTGCGGTAGTCCGACAGAATTCCGATATGCAGCACCACGCGCAAGGCGAGCACCAGGGCGCTCGAAAGGTTGCTGAAGGTGAGCTTGCCGCGCGCGGGCGTCACCATCCGGTTCACGTAGGTGGCATCGACCTGATGCCGGAAGCGCGCGAACAGCCGCTCCGGGTCGTTGGCATAGGCGATGCAACGGCGCCACATCGAGACCACGTCGTCGTAAGGCCGCACGAAGCGCACGTTGCTTTCGAGCGCGGGATCGTCCACCAGCCGCCCGGCCCGCTGGAGCCGGTCCCACAGCGGCGTCTTCGGCAGCGCCTGCAGCAGGTTGATTGTCAACATCGGGATCTGCGAAACGTCGATGAACTCCTTGAGACGCGCCTCGCTGTCGTCGGTATCGGTGTCGAGCCCGAGGATGATGCCGGACGTGACTTCCAGTCCGTAGTCGTTCAGCGTCCTGATCGATTCCATCATCGGCACGGAGACGTTCTGGCTCTTGCGCATGGCCTTGAGCGCATCGGCCTCCGGCGTCTCGATGCCGACGAAGATGCCGAGGAACGAGCAGTCCCGCATGAGCGCGAGGATGTCCGGCTGCTTGGCGATGTTCAGCGTCGCCTCGCAGGCGAAATTCATGGGATAGCCGCGCTCTTTCTGCCAGGCCAACAGATGCGGCAGCATGTCCCTGGTAGCCTTGCGATTGCCGATGAAATTGTCATCGACGAAATAGACCACCGGCGGATGCCCTTTCTGCTTGCGCATGGCATCGAGCTCGGCGGTGAGCTGAGCGGGCGTCTTGAGCCGCGGCTGCCGGCCGTAGAGATTGGGAATGTCGCAGAATTCGCAGAGATAGGGACATCCGCTGGAGAACTGCAGCGTCAGTATCAGGTAGTGCTTGAGCGGGATCAGGTCGTAGGCCGGGATCGGGAAGCGCTCGAGCGGCAGCCGATCCTTGGTCTCGAACCGCACTTGCTCGCGCGGGCGCGCAACGCTTTCGTCGAGGTACGCAATGAGCCGGTCGGTCGCGTCTCCCATCTCGCCGATGTGGAGATAGTCGATGTCGGGATACATCTCGGGCGAGGCGGACACCGACGGTCCGCCCAGCATCACCACCTTGCCGGCCGCATGGGCGCGTTCCGCGATATTGTGGATCTGCGGGGCCTGGACGTGCATGCCGCTGACCAGCACGACGTCGGCCCACGCGAAGTCGGCGGCGGTGGCCTTGCCGATGTTCTCGTCGATGAAGCGGACCGGCCATTCCTGCGGCATGTAGGCCGCGATCAGCAGCAGGCCCTGGGGCGGCATGAATGCACGCACCCCTTTCATCAGCCGGTACGCGTGGTTGAAGGTGCCGAAGGCGGGCGTGTAGTGCGGAAACACGCACAGCACCCGACGCCGGTTCTTGACGGGTATCGAGCAGCGCACGTGACCTCCCCACTCTCTTCCCATGGTCGCCCTCCCAGCGCCGGGACGCAAGGGGCTCCTGGGTCGCAGCGCACGGATGGGCCTTCGCACACGCAAGAATCTGCCGTCCCCGCCGGGGCAGGCGGATATTTCAGCAGGCCAGGTTGGTCGCTATTGCCGCGCGCGAATGCTCAAGTATCGCCCGAACTTTTCCGGCAGCACCTTTGCGGTGATGCCTTCACGGCCGCAAGAATTCGCGCCGGAGTGAGCGGCAGGTCATGGACTTCCACCCCCAGCGGCCGCAGCGCGTCGTTCACCGCGCTCACGATGGCGGCGGGCGGCCCGACCGCCCCGCCCTCGCCCAAGCCCTTGATGCCGAACTCGGTGTAGGGCGAGGGCGTTTCCATGTGCAACACGCGCATGCGCGGCACCTCGGTCGCGCTCGGCAGCAGATAGTCCATGAGCGTCGACGCCAGCGGCTGGCCCTGCGGGCTGAACGGCATGGCCTCGTACAGGCAGGTGCCGATCCCCTGGGCGGTGCCGCCGCATACCTGGCCATCGACGACCATCGGGTTGACCAGGACGCCGCCGTCCTCGACCACGACATAATCCAGAATTTCCACGCCCCCGGTTTCCGGATCGACCGCCACGACAGCCGCGTGGGTGGCATAGCTGAACGTCCCGCTGTCGCGCTCGGCGCGATATCCGGCGGTGACCTCGAGCCCGCCGGTGTCGACGTCGGGCGGCAGGTGCTGCGGCTGCAGGTACCAGGCGCGTCCCACGTCGCGCAGGCTGACATGGGCGTTGTCGACCACGACGTTGCCGCCCTTGACCATGGCTTTCGCGGGATCGGCCTGCAGCAGCCACGCCCCGATCCGGCTCGCACGCACGGCGAGGAGCCGCGACGCGCGCGCCACCGCGCCTCCGCCCATGACCATGGAGCGCGAGCCCCAGGTCGAGGTCGAATAGGGCGAATAGAGCGTGTCGCCCTGAAAGAGCTTGATCCGCTCGAAATCGACTCCGAGGATTTCGTGCGCGACCTGGGCGAACGTCGTCTCGTGTCCCTGGCCGTGCGAATGGGTGCCGACCCGGATTTCGACGTCGCCGTCGGCGGTGAGCCGCACCGTCGCCTGTTCGTAACCGGGAACCATGGGACGACCCCACGCCGCCAGCACCGACGTTCCGTGCGCCCCCTGCTCGACGAAGAACGCGAGGCCAACGCCGGTCAGACGGCCGTCGCTGCTGCCCTGCCGCTGGCGCGCCCGCACCTCGGGAAGCCCGATGGCCTCGACCGCGCGGCGCAGGCACTTGGGATGGTCGCCGCTGTCGAAATGCTTGCCCACGACATTGTCGAACGGCATCTGCTCGGGGCGAACCATATTCATGAGCCGCAGCTCATAGGGCTCGAGGTCGGCCTCGCGCGCGATCGCGTCCATCACCACCTCGATCGCGAGGCAAATGCCCGTGCGGGCAACGCCGCGATAGGGAAGGATGGGGGATTTGTTGGTGGCGACCGCAGCCGCCCGGCAGCGATAGCCGGACAGGACGTAGGGGCCCGGGAGCAGGTTCGCGATTTGCGCCGCCTCCAGTCCGGACGAGATCGGGTAGGCGGAATAGGCGCCCGCATCCACCGCTCCGACGCAGTCGATGCCCAGGAGCTTCCCCGCGCGAGAGGCGTACGCCGTGATGCGATAGTGATGCTCCCGGCAGTTGGCATTCGCGGTCAGGTGCTCGCGGCAATCCTCGATCCAGCGCACGGGATGATCGAGCTGCAGCGCCAGCCACGCGAGCGCAACCTCTTCGCGGCTCAGCACGCCCTTGTAGCCGAAGCCGCCGCCGACGTCGGGCGAGATGACGCGGACGTCGCCATCGTTGAGACCCAGGCACTCGCACAGCCCGGTCTGCACCGAATGGGGGAATTGCGAGGAGGTGACGACGGTAAGGAGCCGCAAGCGCGGATCGCGATAGGCGAGCACGCCGCGGCCTTCCAACGGCAGCATGCAGTGGCGCGCGGTGCGGATGTCGCGCGTGACCGT
The DNA here is from genome assembly GCA_963827585.1 of uncultured Alphaproteobacteria bacterium. Lineage (GTDB taxonomy): Bacteria > Pseudomonadota > Alphaproteobacteria > Rhizobiales > Xanthobacteraceae > VAZQ01. The sequence goes on along the minus strand of CAWHCK010000048.1, from coordinate 81,556 downwards.
GATATCCGCCGCCTCGGCGATGTTCTCCACGCCGGCGTGTTCGGAGAACTCGATGAAGACGTTGTCCTTCCAGCTCTCGTGCACGAGCGGCGCGCCAGGCTCCCGGGCGGCGAGCATGTCCGTCACCGCCGGCAGCTCGTCGTAGTCGACGGTCACCAGGCTCGCGATGTCCTCGGCCTCCGCGCGCGTCCTCGCCACGCACATGGCGACGATCTCGCCCACGAAGCGCAGCTTGTCGGACGCCAGGATCGGCTCGGTCGAGAACTTGAACCCGCGCAGCGGCGGATTCGACGAGATCGGCTTGACCCCGACCATGTCCTTCGCAGTGATCACGGCGTCCCGGAACCGCTCCGGCACCTTCACATCGCGCAGGCGGGCGTGCGCGACCGGACTGCGCACGAACGCCACATCGCGGGTCCCAGGCATGCGGATATCGGCGACGTACTGCCCCTGCCCGCGCAGGAAGCGCTCATCCTCCTTGCGAAGAACCGAGGCGCCGATTCCATGTTTGGCAGTGGCCACGTGTCAGGTCCGAGGGCGAGCGAGCGGTCTCACCCAAACAACGTCGTGACTGGCTGCTTCCAGCACCTCGACGGCAGCGCCAGGGAAGTTCTCATTGGCGAGAAACCGCATCTCAGGCAGCGCTGGGAAAGACCTTCTCCGAGCTCAGTGTGTCCCGAGCATAGGCGAGGCAGGCGATGATGTCCTCGTGTGCGATCCCAGGATAGTTGGCGAGGATCTCGGCCTCGCTCCATCCATCCGCCATCAGGCCGATGATGAACTCGACCGAGAGCCGCGTGCCCTGGATGACGGGCTTACCGGCAAGCACAGTGGGATCAAGCTCGATGCGTGGATGCTCGGTGGCCATGGCGGCGACTCCTGTCCTCCACGCCACAATAGCCAAGAATTCTGCCCAACGCGACCTTGTGGACCTCGGCTTTAGCCGTCCGTCGTCATTCCGGGCTCCATCGCACGCTCGGGACCGGAATGACCATAAAGAGATTGGCGCAACGCGAACGAAGCTGCGCTAGTTCATGCTCTTCGGCGGCATCCGCTCGGCGAGCGGGGGCAGGAACTTGTCGGTGTAGATCGTCGCCGGGTCGGGACTGACCGCAAGCTGATAGGCCGCCACCATGGCGTCGATGGTCTTCTTCAGCTTCTCCGCACTAACGGAGCTGAGGCCGTTCTTCGCCACATGGGGCGTATTGGTGAGCCCGAGCGCGATGTCGAGGCGCACCTTCTCGATCTCGAGCTTCATCATGGGATCGACGCCCTTGAGCACCTGCAGGGCCTTGTCCGGGGCCGCGATCGTGTCCTTGGTGCCCTGATTGAGCGCTTTGACGACGCCGCGCACGGTCTCGGGATTCTCGTCGGCGAATTTCTTGGTGGTGACGAGGGCGAGACCATACATGTCGGCGCCGAAATCCGAATATTTGATCACGAAAAGATCGTCCAGCGTGAACCCGAGCTCGAGTGCCGCCGGAATGTTGGAGTTGGTGAAGCCGCCGGTGCCGTCGACCTCGCCGCGTTTGAGCATGGGACCGAACAATTGCGGCTGTACCGCCACCCAGTTGATCTTGACGGTCTCGGCATTGGCCGCCTTGAGCAGGATCGAGATCGTGTCGTGCACGGCGGTGCCGGGCCCGCCCGCGATCTTCTTGCCGTCGAGATCGGCCGGCTTGCGGATGCCGGCGGACTTGCGCGTGATCACCGCCAGCGGCGACTCCTCGAAGCTCACGTAGACGGCGAGGAGCGGCGAAGCCGGATTTGCGGCGTTGAAGCGGATCATCGAAGGCAGGTCGACCCAGCCGAACTGGTAGGCACCGCCGGCGACGGCAACGGCAACATTGGTGGCGCCGCGCCCGGCGTCGATGGTGTCAACGGTTACGCCGGCCGCTTTGAAGTACCCCTTGTCCTGCGCGACGAAGTAGGGCGCGTGCGTGCCCTGAATGATCCAATCCAGCATGATCTTGACGTTCTTGGTTTCCGCACCGGCGCCGGCAACCGACGCCACCGCAAAGACCAGCGACAATAGAAACGGCCGGGCAAGCATTCGAATATTGCGGAATGCCTGCGCATTGTTGTCAGAACGAACGCCAATCATCGATGACCTCCATCCGCACCAGGAGCTGATCACGCACAACCAAGAAACGTCGGCGTATTCGGCTTGGCATGGTGGTCGACGATTGCTACCATCGATCCATGCCGTCGATTTCGCGTCCGTCCTCACCGCCGACCACGACCTCAGCCTAGCACGTTTCGTGCCAGCTTGCCCGGAGCAGCCGCGTTGCTCGCGGCAGCTTCGGCCGATCGCCGCCGTTGCGGGCACGATGCGTGCGGACGAAACGTCTTGCGTCGCGACGAAAAAGGAATACGCCGATGCTGAAGCTTCCCGGCCATGGCCGCTATGCCTATTCGCCGATCGTCAATCGGCCGGATTACACGTGGCCGGGAGGCAAGCGACTGGCGTTCTACGTCGCGCTCAACATCGAGCATTTCGCGTTCGGGGCCGGGCTCGGGATGGATCCGGTGCGCAGCAACCAGCAGACCACGCGCAACTTCGCCTGGCGCGACTACGGCAACCGCATCGGCAACTGGCGCCTGTTCGAAATTCTCGACGAGCTCAAGCTGCCCGCGACCATCCTGCTCAACAGCAGCGTCTGCTACCACTATCCGGAGATCATCGAAAAGATCAAAGCCCGCGGCGACGACGTGCTCGGTCACGGCCGCACCAATGCCGAGCTGCTGCGGGGGATGTGGGAGCATGACGAGGCACGCGCCATCCAGGAATGCACCGAGGTGATCGAAAAGTATGTGGGCGTGCGGCCGACGGGCTGGATGGGACCGGGCGCGCTGGAATCCAACGTCACGCCCGACCTGCTCAAGGAAACCGGCTACACCCACCTGCTCGATTGGCCGGTCGACGACCAGCCGATCTGGATGCACACGCGCGCGGGACCGCTGCTGTCGGTGCCCTATCCGATGGAACTCAACGATGCCGGCTCGCAGGCGCATCGCGATCATACCGGCCGCCAGTTCGGCGAGATGATCGTCGATCAGTTCGAGGAAATGCTCGAGCAGTCCGAGCGCCAACCGCTGGTTCTTGCGCTGTCCCTGCACGGCTTCATCGTGGGTCAGCCGTTCCGGCTGCGGCCGGTGCGCCAGGCCATCAGGCATTGCGTCGAGCACAAGCACAAAGATCGGGTCTGGTACACCCGCGCCGGCGATATCGCAAAGTACTGCTTCTCGCTGCCCAAGGGCATCATTCCGGGCAGTTGAAGTGGCGCAGGCCCGGCAGGAGCCAGCCATGAACGTTCCGCTCGCCCAGGATGCGGCCAAGACGCACACGCTGCGATCGGCCCCGGAGACGATCCACTGGGGCTATCTCGACGGCGCGCTCGAGCCTGTCCTCACCGTCGATCCGGCCGACCGCGTCGTCATCGAGAGCGTGTCCGGCAATCCCGAATGGATGCCGCCGGGCTCGACCGGCTTCGACGTTTTGCCCGAGCTTCGCAACATCCACCAGCAGGTGAAGCGCGGCTCCGGCAATCACATCTTCACCGGTCCGATTTTCGTGCGCGGGGCGGCGGCCGGCGACGTGCTGGAGGTTCGCATCTCCGACATCGAGCTGCGGCAGAACTGGGGATACAATCTCTTCCGCGCCTACGGCGGAACGCTGCCGGACGAATTTCCCTATTACCGCATCATCCACGTCGAGCTCGACCGCGCGCGCAACCTGGCGATCCTGCCCTCGGGGCTCACCGTGCCGATGCGGCCGTTCTTCGGGCAGCTCGCCGTTGCGCCGCCGAAGGCGTTCGGCCGGCAGAACAGCAAAGAACCGCGCGAGTTCGGCGGCAATATCGACTGCAAGGAGCTCACTGCCGGCAGCACCATCTATCTGCCGGTCTGGAACGAGGGGGCGCTGTTTTCCGCCGGTGACGGCCACGCCGCCCAGGGCGACGGGGAGGTGTGCGGCACCGCGATCGAAACGTCGCTCAAGGGGACGTTCGAATTCCACGTGCGCAAGGATCTGGGCTGGCGGCTTCCGCGCGCGCAGACTGCGACCCACTGCATTACCTTCGGCCTCGACCCCGATCTCGATGCGGCCGCGCGCCAGGCGCTGCATGAAATGCTCGACTGGATCGTCGCCCTGACCGGAATTCCCAGGGATGAAGCCTATTCCCTGAGCAGCTTTGCGGTCGACCTTCACGTGACCCAGACCGTCAATAACGTCAAAGGCGTGCATGCCATGATCGATCGCAGTATCCTGCGCGTGGCATGACTCTTGTATCCGCAGGGCTGGAGACAGGCGTCGCCACGCCGGTCGATGCCGGGACGCAGCGAGTGCCGGCACCAGCACACGGAAGCGAACCGCAATGAACTTCGTCGATCTCGATCGCGTCTCATTGCGTTACGGCGAGGATGCCGACGGCACGCTTGCCCTGCACCGGACGACGCTCAAGGTCGGCAGCGGCGAATTCGTCACCGTGGTGGGTCCGTCGGGATGCGGAAAATCGACCCTGATGAAGGTGGTGACCGGGCTCTGGCCACCCACCGCCGGCGGGGTGATCGTCAGCGGCCGCGAGGTGACCGCGCCGCTGAGCATCGCCGGCATGGCGTTCCAGAATCCCACGCTGCTGCCGTGGCGAACGACGCTCGACAACGTGATGCTGCCGCTCGAGATCGTGCAGCCGCACTGCTCACGGCTCAAGCGGGAACGGGCCGCCTACGTGGCGAAGGCGCGCGACCTCATCGCGCTCGTCGGTCTCAAGGGATTCGAGAATCACTTTCCCTGGCAGCTGTCAGGCGGCATGCAACAGCGCGCCTCGCTCTGCCGCGCGCTCATCCACGACCCCACCCTGCTGATGCTCGACGAGCCGTTCGCCTCGCTCGACATGTTCACGCGCGAGGAGTTGTGGCTGGCGCTGCAGGACCTGTGGCTTGCCCGCAAACCCACCGTGATCCTGGTCACCCACGACCTGCGCGAGGCGGTGTTCCTGGCCGATCGTGTGCTGGTGATGAGCGCGCGCCCCGGCCGCATCATCGCGGAACGCGCCGTCGACCTGCCGCGGCCGCGCAAGCTCGAGGGAACCTACGAACCCTACTCGGTTGGGCTCGTCCAGGAGCTGCGCGAGCACATCAGCGCAGCCCGGTCGACCGCGGCCTGATGACGGGAGCTCCACCGTGGCCATGATCGACATAGTCGACGATGCTCCTCCGGTGCGGCCGCGTAAGCCCTACCTGCTGCGGCGCAAGACGCAGCGCGTGATCCTGCCGTGGGTCGTGATCGTCGGAATTTTCCTGGTCTGGGAGCTCGTCGTCCGCGCTTTCGACATCGAGCAATTCGTGCTGCCGGCGCCGTCGGCGATCTTCGCATCCGGCTGGCAGTGGCGCGAGCCGATCCTCATCAATGCCTGGCAGACGTTCATGACGACCGCGATCGGATTCCTGGTCGCGGTGGTCATCGGGTTGCTCGGGGGGATCGCCATCGGCTCGTCGACCCTGGTGTACGACAGCTGCTACCCGGCGCTGATCGGCTTCAACTCGATCCCGAAAGTGGCGGTGGTTCCGATTCTGGTGATCTGGTTCGGCGTCGGCACCGTTCCGGCGATCATCACCGCTTTCCTCATTGCCTTCTTTCCGATCCTGGTGAACGTCGCGGTCGGGATTGCGACCGTGGAACCCGAGCTGCAGGACGTGCTGCGGGCGCTGGGGGCGAGCCGGTGGCAGGTGATCAGGAAGGTCGGGCTGCCGCGATCGATGCCGTACTTCTTCGCCTCGCTCAAAGTCGCGATCACCTTCGCGTTCGTCGGCACCATCGTGGCGGAAACGGTCGCGGCCAACAAGGGCATCGGCAACCTGATGCTGGTGGCGTCATCGCGCTTCGAGGTGCCGCTGGCGTTCGCGGGCCTGCTTGCCACCAGCGTCATGGGCATCGGCATGTATCTCGTTTGCGCCGCGATCGAGCGCCGCATGACCGGCTGGGCCACCCGCGGCGCCGACGCCATGGCGCCGCGGCAGGGGTAGCAAGTGCGGGTCAGAGGAAACGGACATGGCCGGCCCGAGCGACGCAAGCGATGCCGTGGGGACGCTGCCGCAAATGGTGCGGCGTGACTTCTCCGCCGTGGGCTACGGCGAGGCGATGCAGCGGGCGCGGCAGATCGTGCCGATCCTGCGGGAGCGCGCCCAGCAGGCCGAGGACGCCCGCATGCTCATCCGCGACAACGAGCAGCTCCTGCACGAGACCGGGCTCTTCCGATTTCACCAGCCGAAGGCGTTCGGCGGCATGGAGCTCGACTTCGTGGCGGTCGTCGACATCCCGGCGGAGCTTGCGCGCGGCTGCCCATCCACGGCCTGGAACGTGGGCAACGTGGCCTGCCATCACTGGATCCTCGGATACTACGACCCCGAGACCCAGCGCGAAGTGTGGGACGCGAATCCGGACGCCCTGATCGCGTCGTCGATCGCGCTGGCCGCCGGCCGTGCGCGGAAGGCGGAGGGCGGCTTTGTTGTCAACGGCCGCTGGCCGTTCTCCTCCGCGGTCGACAATTCGGAATGGAACATGCTGGCCGTCACCGTCTACGACGACGACGGCAAGACGGCCATCGATTGGCGCCTGTGCCTGGTGCCCAAGTCCGACTACGAGATCATCGACACCTGGTACGCCATGGGCATGGCAGCCACGGGCAGCAAGGACGTCGCGGTCAGCGAGCTGTTCGTGCCCGAGCGGCGGGCACTTGCGCTCCTGCGCTGCCGGGGCGGGCGCGAGCATCCGGGAGCAGCCCTCAATCCGGGTCCGCTCTTTTGCATCCCGGTGGTGGCTGCCTCCAGCCATCCGTTGGCGCCGGCGGCGCTCGGCGCGGCCGAGGGCGCGTACGAATTGTTCCTGGCGGCGATGGAGAAGCGAGCAGGTACGTATACCGGCGCCCGGGTCGCGGATTTCCAGGCCGTGCAGATCAAGGTGGCGGGCGCGCGCTGCCTGATCGATTCGGCGCGCTACTTCCTGCGCCAGTCCGCGATCGCGTTCCAGGCCGCCGCGGAGCGCAACGAGGTTCCGGACCTCGAGACGAAGTTGCGGTTCCGGGCGCACTCGGCCTTCGCCGTGAGCCAATCGCGCGAAGCCGTGGAGACGCTCTGGTCCTGCTACGGAGCGCAGGGCCTCTACACTCGCGATCCGCTCCAGCGGCACCTGCGCGACGTTCTGGCCATCAACCAGCACTTCTCGTTCAACTTCGACATCGCCGGCGCGGCCTACGGGCTGCACGCGCTTGGCGGTCGCTACGCCAATCCGACCATGTGAGACGGCCGACATCGGCTGGCTGAGGTTGTCGCTGGCGCTGCGACGCCTTACGCCTCGAAGCGGAACAGCCGAAAAAAGTCCGTCGGGTCGACGAAGACTTGCCGCGCCTCGCCGAAGCCGGCCTCGCGGCCGAGCTCGCACCACACCGCTGCGGTCTCGGGAAAGTCGCAGGTGGCGACGTGGTGCCAGATCTGGTCCCATTCGGCCGACGTCAATACCGTCCACAGAGATTCGTTCGTACGCTTGAAGCGGTCGAGAAATGCGGAACGGTCCTCGCCGGCGCGACGCGTCGGCTCGTAAAGCAGGAAAATCCCGCGCGCGCCGGTAGCACCGCGGATCGCCTTCATCAGGCGCAGCTTGTCGTCGGTCGACAAGTGATGGATCGACAGGCTGCACCAAGCCGCATCGGCATGTTCCGGCCGGCGCATCATGGCTTCCACGAAGTCGCGGTGGTCGAGATCGACCGCGAACGGCAAATCGGCGAGATTGGCCGCGGCGAGCTCGAGCGCCGCTTGCGACAGGTCGATGCCGTGATAGTGGCGGACTTTGGTTCCGCGCAGCGCAGCCTTCATCATGCTGGCGTCGCCGCAGGCAATGTCGAGGAAGGCGAAGGGCGCCGCGAAAACGTCGTTGAGGGTTTCGCGGAGGATGCGGCTGACCTCGCGCTGGGACAGGCAATCGCTTTCGACCAGCTTGCGGTAGGTCGCCCACTGGTCCTGGAACTGGGCCAGCGCCGCGGCGTCCACCACCGCACCGCCGGGCTGGAATTGATGGATATGAACGTTGACCACGCTCGCTGTCTCCTCACCTGAGCGCCAACCGTGGATCAATGGAGGCCAGCGCGCAAGCGATCTCCGGCGTTGCGAGTGTCGCAGATCCTTGCGCCATGAAGCCCACGCGGTCATGCGCTGCTCTGCACGAATTAGACGCCAAGTCTCGAACGTGCGAAAATGGTGAAGCCGTACTCGCACGACGACGCTGTTATCGGGAATAGTTTCTCCGATGAAAGACATCGCCACCAAGCGGCGCACCAAGGTTCGCCTGAAGACCGAACGGCCGCGCCTTCACAAGGTCATTCTCGTCAATGACGACTACACGCCCCGGGAGTTCGTCGTCACCGTCCTGAAGGCGGAATTTCGCATGGGCGAGGATCGGGCGTATCAGGTGATGATAACCGCGCATAAGCGCGGCGTATGTGTCGTCGCCGTCTATGCAAGGGACATTGCCGAGACCAAGGCGACGAGAGCAACGGAAGCAGGCCGCAGCAAGGGCTATCCGCTGCTGTTTACCACCGAGCCGGAGGAATGAAGAAGATTTCCGCCGCAGGGCAAGTATTAATCGGCGTTCATCTGCATTAAGCGGCGTTCATCCCGAGCATGGTTTCCATTTGTTCTGACTTTACACGATCTACACATTTGTTGATCCGGTTTCCGGAACTCGGTGCGTCGGTCATTGGTTCATTGAGCCGAGGGTTACGGCTCCATTGGATTTGCAAAGACCAGATCGCGCATGCGCATCGCCCAGATAGCTCCTTTGACGGAATCGATTCCTCCGAAGCTTTACGGAGGCACCGAACGCGTCGTCTCATGGTTGACCGAGGAGTTGGTTTCTCTCGGGCATGACGTCGTCTTGTTCGCCAGCGGCGATTCGAGAACTTCGGCAGAACTGGAGGCGTGCTGGCCGAAAGCGTTGCGTCTGGACGGCTCGGTGCGCGATGCCAACGCGCTGCATATGACCATGCTCGAGCGGGTTCGCCGGCGGGCGCACGAGTTCGACCTCCTGCACTTCCATCTCGATTATTATCCGTTCTCGCTGTTTTCGCGTCAGTCGACCCCTTTCGTCACCACGCTCCACGGCCGGCTCGACTTGCCGGAACATCAGGCGGTGTTCGCAACGTTTTCATCTCCCCCTCTGATCTCGATTTCCGATGCGCAGCGGCGGCCGGTCCCGGACGCGGGATGGGTCCGCACCATTCACCACGGCCTGCCTGAGCGACTGTTGACGCCGCAACCGGTCAGGCCGGGCTACTTTGCCTTTCTCGGGCGCATTTCACCCGAGAAAGGCGTCGACCAAGCCATAAGGATTTCCAAACGGTGCGGCGTGCCGCTCAAGATCGCCGCCAAGATCGATGCCGTCGACCGCGACTATTACGAAGCCGAAATCCGCAAGCTTCTCACGCCTCCCGATGTCGAATACATCGGTGAGATCGGCGAACAGGAGAAGTCGACGTTTCTCAGCGGCGCCGTCGCGTTGCTGGCGCCGATCGCCTGGCCCGAGCCTTTCGGACTGGTCTTGATCGAAGCGATGGCCTGTGGGACCCCGGTCATTGCGTTCAACAGAGGGGCTGTCTCGGAAATCATCGAAGATGGGCTGACCGGTTTCGCCGTCCAGGACGCGAGGGGCGCGCTGGTTGCCGCGAGGCGCGTATCTCAACTGTGTCGTAACGCGATCCGGCGGCGATTCGAGGAGCGGTTCACCGCGCGGCGGATGGCGCGCGACTACCTCGCCGTCTATCGCAGCCTCATGGAAAGGACGAAAAGCACGGCCGCAGGGAAAGTGCGACACGCGCGACCTCAGCTTGAATTTGCACCGCCGGAATGGGCCTAGAACGGTATCTGCGACGCAACGATTCCTGCTCGCGCCGCTCGTGCTCTCTCCTTCATGGGGTACAGTACGACGACAGATCTCGCGCATGCACCCCTCACCCGCCCTCGCTTCGCTCGGGCACCCTCTCCCGCAAGGGGAGAGGGTTTCGGACTCGCGGCTCTACACGCAAATTAGAGCGCGCATTTGCGCATCGCCCGCGCCGCATCACCCTCTCCCCTTGCGGGAGAGGGTGGCGAGCGCCGGAGCGCAGCGGAGGCGCGAGCCGGGTGAGGGGTCCGATTCACGAGGGTTTCAGTCTACCGGTCAGACCTTCACGCCCACCGCCGCCAAGAGCGCGCGCGCCCGCGCGCGCTGCTCGTCGGGAATGACGAGACGCTCCGCAAAATCGCGGCCGGCCGGCCGGGTGGCGTCGATCCCCATCTTGGTCACGGTGAAATTCTCAGGGTCCGAGGTCGGGTCGAGGATCGCACCCTTGGCGCCGGGGATGAAGAAGATATCCTTGTCCGGCCGCACCCGCGTCGCAACCGCCCACATCACGTCGTTGGTGTCAAAAATGTCCACGTCGTCGTCAACGACGATGACATGCTTGGTGTAGAACTCGGTGCCGAGCGCGGCCATGATCGCGGTTTGCGGCTCGCCGTCCGCGACCTTCTTCATCGAGATATAGGCGGTGAACGCGCCGCAGGAGGTATGCGGCACGTGCACCGCGCGCACGTTCGGCAGGTTGCGCCGCAGCGTATTGAGAATTTCGCCCTCGCGCGTCACGCACGACACCAGGATGTGGTCCCTCGACATGCCCGAGGTCACGCTCTGGAATATGGCATCGCGCCGCATGCGCACGCGGTGGGCGACGAAGACGTGCTGGGTGCTGCGATAGGATGCATAGCCCGTGAATTCGCCGAACGGGCCTTCGGGCTCCCGGGTCTCCGCCAGGATCTCGCCCTCGATCACGATCTCGGCGCCGGCCGGAACCTCGAGGTCGCCGACGCCGCAGCGCGCGACCCGGTACGGCTCGCCGAACAGGCCGCCGATGATCTCCATCTTTCTAACCTGCGGAGGATAGGCGTACACCATCGAGCCCATGTAATGCAGCGGATGGGTGCCGATGATCACTGCGGCCGGCAGCGCTTCCCCGCGTTCCTCGGCGCGGCGCTGGAATTCGTACATGCGGCGGCGCGAATGCAGTGAGACACCGAGGCGGTTCTTCCCCTTGAGCATCAGCCGATGGAATCCGGTGGTGTCGACCCCCGTTACGGGGTCGCGCGCCGCAATCTGGCCGGCGGTGATGTAGGGCCCTCCGTCGACCGCGAACTGCAGCGGGATCGGCAGCTTCGACAGGTCGAGCGCCTCGCCTTCGATCACCACGTCGTGCCAGGCGGCGTCCTTGACCGTTTCGCAGGGGATGTATTTTTGGCAGCGCTCGCGGAACGCCGTCGGCAAGTCCTGCGGCGCAACCCCGAGACAGGCCGCCAGCAGCGTGCGGTTGCCCGCCACGTTGGTGACGACCTGCATGCCGTTCGCCTCGGGACGTTCGAAAATGACGACCGGGCTTTTGCCCGCCCGCTCCAGCTCGAACACGATCGCGGTCATGTCGAAGCGCAGATTCACCGGTTCGCGAATGCGCAGCAGCTCGCCGGGGTAGTCCGTCTCCACCATCTGCAGGAAGCCGCGCAGGCTTTGGTTGTCGAAATTAGGAGCGGTGTTTGGCATGGTCGTCCTGATCATCCCTCGGTCGCATGATAATACGCCTATCACTTGAGACCCAGGCATGCCACGGACCAGAGCATGATCCCGAAAAGTGGGTACCGGTTTTCGGAAAAGATCATGCTCCAGCAATGAGCTCCCTGCGCCGCGGCGCCAAGGACCAGCACTATGACCGACCGCCTCGGTTACCGCCTCAAGCTCGGCATCGTCATTCCGTCCACCAATACGATCGTGCAGCCGGAAACCGACGCCATGCGGCCTCCCGGCGTCACCAATCATATCGGCCGCATCCACATCCCCGACCTGCCGCTGACCAGCGATGCGGAATTCGAGCAGATCATCGGCGCGATCGAGCCCGACCTGTTCGGCGCCGTCGATCGCGTGATGTCGTGCAGGCCCGCCCATCTGATCATGGCGATGTCGATCCCCACGTTCTGGGGCGGGATGGCCGGGGCCGAGCAGCTGCGCGAGCGCCTCGAACGGCGCGCCGGGGTGGCGGTGTCGCTCGGCTCGCTCGCCTGCGCGCAGGCGCTGGGGAAATTCCCGCAGGTCCGCAGCATCGGCATCCTGACGCCTTATCAGCCGGTCGGCGACGCCCAGGTCGGGCGCTTCTTCGCGGACTGCGGCTGGCACGTTGCCGCCCTCCACAGCCTGAAGCGGCCGAGCGAGGTGCTGATCGGGCACGCCACCGAGGCCGACCTGCGGGACGGGTTGAAGGCGCTCGCCGCCCAGGGCGTCGAGGCGATCGTGCAGGCGGGGACTGACCTGGCGATGGCCGATCTCGCGGGCGAGGCGGAGCGCTGGCTCGGCATCCCCGTCATCGCCATCAACGTCGCGACCTATTGGTCGGCCCTGCGGGCCAACGGGATCGACGATCGCGTGCGCGGCTTCGGCGCCCTGCTGGCGGAGCATTGAGCACGCAACCGGACGGTCACATGCCGAGATAGGCCTGGCGGATCGCGGGATCGTCGGCCAGCACTTCCGTCGTGCCGTGCATGCCGACGCGGCCGGTCTCGATGATGAACCCATGACGCGCGATCTCGAAGGCGGTCATCACGTCCTGCTCGACCAGGAGAACGGTGATGCCCGTGCGGTTGATCTCCGTGAGCGCCTCGCTCAACCGCTCGACCAGCCGCGGTGCCAGCCCGAGCGACAATTCATCGATCATCAGAAGCTTGGGACGCGACATGATCCCGCGTCCGATCGCACACATCTGCTGTTCGCCGCCCGAGAGCGTGATGGCATCCTGCCGCTGGCGCTCGCGCAGGATCGGAAACAGCGAGAATACATAGTCGAGGTCGCGCCGCACCTCGGCATCGTCACGACGCAGATAGGCGCCGAGCAGGAGATTGTCGCGCACGTTCAAGCCGCGGAACAACCGTCGTCCTTCCGGAACATGGGCAATGCCGCGAGCGAGGATCTGGTCGGCGGCAAGCGACGTGATGTCCTCGCCGCCGAAGCGAACGCGTCCCGAGCTTGCCGGCACCAGGCCGGAAATCGTCCGCAGCAGGGTGGTCTTGCCGGCGCCGTTCGAGCCGACGATGCAGGCGATCTCGCCGGCCTCGACGCCGAGGCTGATGTCGTAGAGCACGCGCACGTCGCCATAGCCGGCGCTCAGGTGCTCGATCGTCAGCAGCGGCTCAGCCACCGGGCGCCTCCGCGCTGATGCGGCGGGCGAACTTCTCGCCCAGATAGGCTTCGATCACGCGTTTGTCGCGCACGATCTCGGCCGCGCTGCCCTCCGCGATGAGCTGGCCGTGGTGCAGCACCAGCACGCGCTCGGCGAGCGACAGCACGACCTTCATCAGATGCTCGATGACGAGGATGGTCACGCCGCGTTCCGCAATCTGGCGGATGAGGCGAAGCGCGCCGTCGATCTCGCTGGCATTGAGACCGGCATTGACCTCGTCGAGCATCAGGACCTTCGGCGCCATGGCCATGCTCTTGGCCAGCTCGAGCCGCTTGCGGCTGGCCAAGGTCAAGGACGAAGCCGGCCAGTCGGCAAAGCGCGCCAAGCCCATGAACTCGAGCTGCTCGCGCGCGACGGCGATGGCGGCCGCGACGCTCGGCTGCGCGCCCCCGAACAATGCGCCGGCCGCGACGTTCTCCAGCACGCTCATGCGCGGGAACGGCTGGACGATCTGGAAGGTGCGGGCAAGGCCACGGCGTGCGGCCTCGAACGGGCGTTGCGCCGTCACGTCCTCGCCCTCGAACCGGACGCGGCCGGAGGATGGCCGGTGCACGCCCGTGATCAAGTTGACCAGGCTCGTCTTGCCGGCCCCGTTCGGGCCGATGAGCGCGACGATCTCGCCCTGCTTGAGCGCAAAGCTCACGTCGTTGACAGCTTGAATGCCGCCGAAGTTCTGGCTCAGCCGGTCCGCCGCGAGGATGGCCGTGCTCATGCCGCCACCTTCGATCGGCGAAACGGCTTGGCAAAGCGCGCGGCGAGACCGCGGTACGACAATCCCAGCAGCCCGCCCGGCAGGAAGAAAATGAGGCCGACGATGACCGCGCCGAGAATGGCGCGGTTGTAGTCGAGGAAATTGGCCCAGAAGACTTCCTCGAGCAGGGTGAATGCGGCAGTGCCGACAACCGGACCGAGAACCGTGCCGGGCCCGCCGAGCAGGCACATCACCGGCACCTTGATGGTCATGATGATGGAGAACGAATCGTTCGGGTCGATGTAGCCCGCCCACGACGCGTAGGCGGCGCCGACGGTGCCGCAGAACAGCGCCGACAGGATATAGGCGACGACCTTGTAGCGGGTCGTGTCGACGCCGACCATGTTGGCGGCATCCTCGTTCTGCTGGATGCAGCGCAGCCCGAACCCCAGCCGGCTGCGATCGACGACGACGGTGAGAACGAAGACCGCGACCATGATCACGGTCATCACGAGCAGGAAGATGCGGGCGACCGCGTCGGGACCGCCGGTCAGCAGCGGCAGGTTGAGGCCGTCGCCGCCGCCGGTGAGGCTCCCCCACGACGATACGATCAGGCGCACCACCTCGACGACTCCGATCGAGCCGATCGCGAAATAGTGCCCTCGCAGCCGCAGGATGATCGCCCCGAGCGCCCCCGCAAAGGCGCCGACCACGACCGTGGCAATCCCCCACGCCAGCACCATCGGCACGCCCGAGCGTTGCGACAGGGCGCCGGCATAGCAGCCGAGCCCGAAGAATGCGGCGGTCGAGAAAGAGGGATATCCGGCAAAACCGCCGATGAAATTCCACGAGAGCGTCAACGCGGTGAACATCGCGATCATGGTCGCCAGCCGCAGGATGTAGTTGCTGGCCCACAACGGCGTGGTCACGAGCGCGAGCACCCAGACCGCGAAGATGACGTAGTGCATCCGGCGCGACATCACTCGTAACCCTTGATGCCGGTCAGGCCGGTCGGCTTGACCACGAGCAGGATCAGCATCAGCAGGAAACCGACGGTGAGCGCATGCTGCGGTCCGAAAAACTGGCCGGAAAAACTTTCGATGACGCCGAGGACGATACCCCCGACCAGCGCGCCGGGTACGCTGCCGAGCCCTCCGATGACGCACACCACGAATGCCTTCCCAAGATAAGTCCCGGTGAGATTGGTCGTCACCGGATACACCATGGCGAAAATCGTCCCGGTGGCCCCCGCCATCAGGGCGCCGATGCCGAAGGTGATGGCATAGATTCGGCTGACCTTGATGCCCATCAGCGCTGCCGCGTCGCCGTCCATGCGCACGGCGACGATCGCCCGGCCGAGGCGGGAACGCCGCATGACGAGGTAGAGCATGCCGGTTAGGATCAGCGCCAGCGCCATGCCGAGCAATCGATCGACCGGAATGACGATGCCGCCGAGGTCGAGCGCACCGAGATCGAGCGTCACACGCCGCGGGGTCGCGGTGTAGTAGACCGTCATGAAATTGTAGAGGATGAGGTCGAGGCCGAAGGTCAGTGTCAACGTGGTCAGGACCGGCTGGCTGATCACGCGGTTGATCACCAGCAGTTGGATTGCATAGCCCACGAGATAGAGCAGCAGCGCCACCGCCGGCAACGCCAGCAGCGGATGAATGCCATAGCTGTGCCAGGCGAAGAACGTGAGGTAGCCGCCGAGGACGATCAGCGAGCCGTGCAGCATGTTGATGACGTTGAGCACGCCCCACACCAGCGAAAAGCCGACCGCGAGGCACGCATAGAGCGAGCCCAGGACGATGCCGTTCACCAGCGTTTGCAGATATGCCATCGGCTCCCGCCGCTCGCCGGCGCGTGGCTACCAGCCTTCGATTGAGGACGGCCGGCTCCGTTCGGCAGGCCGCCCGCGCCGCGTCCCGCACGGTGCCGGATCCCGCGGGACGGGCGCAAACGACACGAAGACGCAGCCGGCGTACGAAGCATCCGCAGGCGGAGCGGCGCGCGAACTGTCACTTGATGAGCGACATCTCGCCGTTCTTGATGTCGGACGGAGCGAGCACCTTGATCTGCCGATCCTGCACCTGGATGATCGGCAGGTCGCGCGCCAGATTCATGCCGTTGGCGCTGAATTTGATCGGTCCGTAGAACGTGCTGACATCGGTCTTGGCGAGCGCGTCACGCACCTTTTTCTTGTCGGTGGAGCCCGCCCGCTCGATCGCATCTTGCAGCACCACCACCGTGGCAGCACAGGAGGCGTGGACGTAGTCCGGATCGCTCTTCTGCTGGGCGACGAACTCTTTGTAGAAATCCTCGGTCGTCGGCCAGACCCCGACACCCTTGTAGCGCGTGGCCTGATGCCACCAGCTCGAGCTGGTCACGCCGTTGGCGAGATTGCCGAGACCGTCGATGTATTCCTTGTAGGCGGGACCCGCCACCATCGAGATGATCGGCGCCTTGACGCCGAGGTCGGACATCTGCTTGCGGGCAAGGATCAGGTCCTGGGTATAGCCGGTGACGTAGATCCAGTCGGGATTGCCGGCCTTGATCGCCGACAGCGAAGCCGAGTGGTCCATGGTGCCGACGGCGTAGAGCTGATCGTAGACCACGTCGAGACCCGCGCCCTTCGCCGCCGCCGACACGCCTTGCGCCATCGCCTTCGGGAAGACGTCGTCGCGACCGAGCACCGCCACCCGTTTGAGCTGCGGCAACTGCTCCCGGAAATATTTCACCATCGGAGCGAACATACCCGCATTGGGCGACAGCGTGCCGAACAGGTGCTTCAAGGTCTGGTCGAAGACCGACTCAGACGACGCCGCACAGGCGATGATCGGCGTCTGGTATCGCTCCGCGATGGTGGCGACGATCTTGGTGTGTCCGGATCCGAACGGCGAGAGCAGGAAATCGACTTTGTCGTCGGTGATCAGCTTTTCGGCGAGCTGGCCGGCACGCTGGCCGTCGGACTGGTAATCGTACTGGACCAGCTGGACCTTGGACTTGGTGCCCCCGACATTGATGCCGCCGGCGGCGTTGACCTTCGCCAGCCACATCTTCCAGACGACCTCCTGTTTCTTGGCCTCGTCGGCGAGCGGCCCGGTGAGCGCGAGAGGCGCCCCGATCTTGATGTCCGCGGCCTGCGCCGCCGGCAGCGAAATGGCGCCGGCCGCAATACCCGCGGCGAGAATGAGTGCGCCAGGAAATCCGGCGATTGTTGATGGCATGATTACCCTCCGGTTCGACATCTTGCATTGCAGCAAGCTCTGACGGGGAGATCAACCAAGGGGCGGCGCCCGCGACCTCGATGTCCCCGCCGCCGGCGTGAGCTTCGCGTTATGGTACATGATGCGGCACGACCATGATGCCCAACGTTTGCACAGAGATCGAGTGGATTCTGTGCGAAAAAAGTGCAGAACTATTTTGAATTGCCGTCTCAACATGCGACTGCGTCAAATGGCGACGCTCGCCCTCGAACCCTTTTGGAGACCTGACTTTGTCCAAGACCGGAGTGGGCGCCAGGCTTCGGCGGAAGGAAGACGACCGTTTCCTGCACGGCCGCGGGCAATATATCGGCGACATTCTGCTGCCGAGAATGCGCGAGGCGGCTTTCGTCCGTAGCCCGGTGGCGCATGCGCGCCTGACCGGCATTCGCATCCCCGACCGCCTGCGACCGTCGGTATTCACGGCCACCGATCTGACCGGCGTGCGCCCGATCCGGGCGGTCTCGCCGCTGCCCGGCTTTCAGGTCTCGGAGCAGCCGCCCCTGGTCACCGACAAGATCCGCCACGTCGGCGAGTTGATCGCCATGTGCGTCGCCGACACGCGTGCGCAGGCGGAGGACATTGCCGCCGAAGTCACCGTCGAATACGAGGAGTTGCCGGCCGTCGTCGACATGCTGGCGGCGCAAGCGCCGGAGAGCGTGCTCGTGCATGAGACCGTCAAGCGCAACATCTTTCTTGAAACAGGTTTCGACGGCCCGGTCGAGGCAGCCGCGAAGACGGCGCCGGTCAAGGTCACACGCGAGTTGCGGACCGCGCGGCAGGTCATGTCGCCGATCGAATGTCGCGGCTTCATCGCGCAGTGGGATGCACGGCTCCGCCAGCTCATCCTGCACGGCGCCACCCAGTTCCCGCACGTGGTCCGCACCGGGCTGGCGCAGGTCCTCGCGCTTCCCGAGATCCAGATTCGCGTCATCTCGCCCGACGTCGGCGGCGGCTTTGGATACAAGGCGATCCTGGCGTGTGAGGAAATCTGCCTGTGCTGGCTTGCGATGCGGAGCGGCTATCCGGTGCGCTGGCTGGAAGACCGCCGCGAGCAGCTCACCGCCAACGCCAACTGCCGCGAGCATCATTATCTGATCTCGGCCTATACCGACGAACACGGAAAATTCCTCGCCTTCGACGCCAAGGCCGCGGTCGATTCCGGGGCCTATTCGGCCTATCCGTTCACGGCCGCGATCGAGCCCTCGCAGGTCAGCGCGATCCTGCCGGGCCCCTATGACATTCCGGTCTACCGCTGCAATACCGCTGCCGTCGTGACCAACAAATGCCCGCAGCTGCCGTATCGCGGCGTCGCGCGGCCGAACGTCTGCTACGCCATGGAGCTGATGATCGATGCGATCGCGCGCCGGGTCGGCCGCGAACCCTACGAGGTCCGCCTTGCGAACCTGGTGCGTCCCGAGCAGATGCCGTTCGACAACGTCACGGACAAGCATTTCGACAGCGGCGACTATCCGCAGCTCCTGCGCACGGCGGTCGAGGCGATCGGCGTTGTGGCAGTGCGCGCGCGGCAACGTCGCGGGGAAGCGGACGGCCGCCTGATCGGCGTGGGCTTCGCGGTGTTTTCCGAGCAGACCGCCCACGGCACCACCGCCGACGGCAAGCGGCGTGCATTGTACGAGCAAGCATTCGCGCGCATCACGCCCGACGGGCGGCTCGATATCAGGGTCGGCATTCAAAGCATCGGGCAAGGGCTCGAAACGACGTTGGCGCAGATCGCCAGCGAGTGTCTCGGCATCGATCCCGCCGAGATCGAGGTCAAGCTCGGCGACACCGAGCTTTCGCCCTATTCGAGCGGCGCCTGGGGATCGCGCGGCATCGTGTGGGCGGGCGGGGCCACCGCGCGCGCCTGCAAGGAGCTGGCGTCCCGCGTGGCCACGATCGGCGCCGCGCTGTTGCAGACCGACGTCAAATCGGTCGCGGTGCGCGACGGCGGCGTGTTCGGCCCGCGCGGCAGCGTGTCGCTCGCCGACATCGCGCGAGCGTTCTATCTCGCTCCCTCCGACCTGCCGGGCGATATCGACCCGCACGGGCTCGAAGTGACGCAGGGCTATGCGCCGAAGCGGCTCACCGGCGTTCATACCGGCTCCGCCCATGCCGCCGTCGTCGCCGTCGACCCGGAGACGGGCGGGGTCGAAATCCTCGACTATGTCGTGGTGGAGGACGCCGGCGTCCTGATCAATCCCATGGTGGTCGACGGCCAGGTCCACGGCGGCACGGCGCAAGGCATCGGCGCCGCGCTGTTCGAGGAAATGCCGTTCGACGCGCAGGGCCAGCCGCTGGCGTCGACGCTTGCCGACTATCTCCTGCCGGGATGCCCGGAGGTTCCCAACATCCGCATCTTCCATATGGAAACGCCGTCGCCCTATACCGAGTTCGGACAGAAGGGCGTCGGCGAGGGCGGCGCGATCGGGCCGGGCGCGGCAATCGCCAACGCGGTGAACGATGCTTTGCATCCGCTCGGCGTCGAGCTGTGCGAGATCCCGATCACGCCGCGGCGTATCCTTGCGGCGCTGTCGAAGACCAAGTGCCCCGAACCCGAAGTTCGCACACCCGTGCCGCCAGTCCAATCGCGAACTTCGGGTTCAAAAGGGGCACTGGACTCATAGAGTTGCTAGTGTCCCTTGATTCCGAAGTTCGCATGAGAACGTGCCGAGAGTGCTTGCGAACTTCGGAATCGGGACACTAGCCGTGCCGCCTGAACGAGCGCCTGATGGATACGATGGCCCATTCGCAGGTTGCGGAATGACCGACGAAATCACGCTCGAGAGCGACGTGCTGGTCGTCGGCGGCGGCGGGGCGGGCATGTTCGCGGCGGTCGCGGCGGCGCGCAACGGCGCGAGCGTCGTCCTGCTCGACAAGAACGTGGTGGGGCGCGGCGGCGCCACCATCATGGCGCAGATGACCTGCGCCTCCGCGCTGGGCGAGGTCGAGCCTGACAGCCCGCAACTGCATCTCGACGACACCCTCGAAGCCGGACGGGGACTATGCAACGGGAGTCTCGCCGCGCTGCTGTGCGAGGGAAGTCCGCGGCGAATTCGTGAGCTCGGCGGCTGGAAGGTGAATTGGGCGCGGCGCGACGACGGCAAGATCAATCAGGTCAAGGCCCCCGGCCACAGCCGGCAGCGCTGCGTCTATGTTGATTTCCTGAGCACGGGGGCGGCAATCTGCGCCGCGCTGCGCAACCGGATCAGCCGCGACGCGGGTATCCGCCGCCTGAGCAACGTCACTGTGACCGATATCGTCGTTCGCGACGGTGAAGTGTCCGGTGCCGTCGGCCTCGATGTCGCGACCTCGGCGCCGGTCAAGCTCAAATGCGCCGCGGTCGTGCTTTGCACCGGCGGCATGACCAAGATGTTTGCGCGCACCACCGCCTCCAACAACCTGGCGGGAGAGGGCGTGGGATTGGCGCTGCGGGCCGGTGCGCGCGTGATCGATATCGAATTCCTGCAGTTCTACCCCAACGGCCATCTTGCTCCGCGCATGGTCGGCCTCGACCCCACGACCTGGGAACCGACCCGCGTCAAGCTGGGCGGCCGCCTGCTCAACGGCATCGGCGAAGAGTTCCTGCACCGCTATGGAGAAAGCGGAAGCGGCGCCTACGACACCGCGCGCGATATCCTGACCTACGCGATCTACAAGGAGGTCGAGGCCGGGCGCGGAACGCCGCACGGCGGCGTTTATCTCTCCTTCCAGCACATCGACGCGACGCGGCTCAAGAATGCCCTGGGTCCGGCGATCGAGATCTTCGCGCGCAACAATATCGATCTCGCCAAGCAGCCGGTCGAGGTGTTTCCGATCGCGCACTACCAGATGGGCGGCGTCGAGGTGGATTCCGACATGGCCTCCTGCGTGCCGGGGCTCTACGCCGCGGGCGAGCTGGCCGGCGGCGCCAATGGTGCCAACCGGCTGTCCGGCAACGCCTTGCCGGAGGCGGTCGTGTTCGGCGAACGTGCCGGCGAGAAGGCCGCGCAATTCGTGTCGCGAAGGAGGGGGACGTGGGACGACGCCGCGGCGCGGCCTCACCTCGAGCTGATCCGCCGCGTCCTGGGGAAGACGAAAACCGATCGCCAGTCGCCCGCGCGCCTGATGGGCGAGCTCAAGACATTGATGTGGGCGAAGGTCGGCGCCTTCCGCAATGCCCGCGATCTCGAAGCGGCGCGTGAGCGCATACGCGCCATGCAGCACGACGACCTCGATGCGCTCGCGGTCTCTGCCCAATCCATTTACAACACCAGCCTGGTCGAGTGGTTCGAGCTCAGAAACGGCCTCTTGGCGGCGGAGGCGGTGGCGACTGCGGCGCTCGCCCGGCAAGAAAGTCGTGGCGCCCACCAGCGCGACGATTTTCCCGCTCCGGACGATCGCTTTCTCGCCAATCAACAGCTCGCGCTCTCCGGCGGCGAGCTTCTATCCGCCTTCAGGAAGGTGCAGCCGTGACCGCTCCTATCGAGGGCGCCAGTCCCGAAAAGACCGCTCGGCTGCGCATCTGGCGCGGAACCGAGCGCGGCCAAGGGCACTACCAGGAATTCGACGTGGCGTTCGAGGACGGGGATTCGGTGCTGGATGGCCTCGTCCGTATTCGATTGAACGAGGATCCCGATCTTGCTTTCCGGTTCAGCTGCTTCAATGCCAATGTCTGCAAGGAGTGCACGATGCTGATCGACGGTAACGTCGAATACGCCTGCATCGCCAAGCTGCGAGCCGGCACGATTGCGCTCGAGCCGCTTCCCAACCTGCCGATCGTGCGCGACCTGGTGACGGACACGTTGTCCCACAAGGAGAGGTTCTGATGCCTCGCGGCCGGCTATCGACCGGCCGGCGCCTGCGCGCGGGCGTCGCAGGACGCGTGCGCGGCTTGCGGGAGTGAGCGCAGGATGAAGCCGGTCGCATTCGAGTACGAGCGTCCCTACCACGCTGGCGGAGGCCGCCGATCTGCTCGGCCACGGTGACGGCTTTGCCAAGGTCTTGGCCGGTGGCCAATCGCTCGGACCGATGCTGAACCTGCGCCTCGCGCAGCCCGACGTGCTGGTCGACATCACGTCGATCCCGGAGCTCACGGCGGTGACCGACGGCCGCGACGCGTTCGAAATCGGCGCCTGCGTCACCCACGCCGACATCGAGGACGGACGCGTCGCCGACCATACCAACGGTCTGCTGCGCCACGTCGCCGGCCGCATTGCCTACCGCGCCGTGCGCAATCGCGGCACCATCGGTGGAAGCATCGCCCACGCGGATCCCGCGGCGGATTGGATCTCGACGCTTGCGCTCCTCGACGCGCAGGCCGTGGTATGGACCCGGCGCGGCAGCAAGCCTGTTGCGGTGGCCGACCTGATGGTCTCGGCATTCACCACGGTGCTGCAGGGCGACGAGCTCATCCGGTCGATTCGCGTACCCAAGCTTTCGGCGGACGCGCGCTGGGGGTTCTACAAGTTCAGCCAAAAGGCCGGTGAATTCGCGCACGCGATCGGGGGAATTCTTCACGATCCCGCCCGCGGCGTGTTTCGTGCCGTGATCGGCGCCATCGAAACGGCTCCGATCGCGGTGCGGGATGCCGCATCCCTGTTCGGAGGTGGATTTGGCCCCGACCTCGCCGATCGCCTCGACCAGCGCGCGGTCCTCGAGCTGCTCGACAGGAAAAATGTGACGGACGACTATATCCGCCATCTCGCCCCGGTCGCGCTTAAGCGGGCCGCACGACAAGCGTGTGCATCATGACTGCCGTTGCCCTTGCCATCAACGGAAGCGAGGTGCGGGCGGATGTCGAGCCGCGATTGAACCTCGCCGATTTCCTGCGCGAGCACCAGTTCCTCACCGGCACCCACGTCGGCTGCGAGCACGGCGTGTGCGGCGCCTGCACCGTGCTGATCGACGGCGCGCCCGCGCGCTCCTGCATCACCTACGCCGTGGCGTGCGACGGCGCCGAGGTCACCACCCTCGAGGGCCTGAAAGACGATCCCGTCATGGGCGTGCTGCGGGACGCCTTCTCCGAGCATCACGCGTTGCAGTGCGGCTTTTGCACGCCCGGCATGTTGATGACCGCGCGGGACATTGTCATGCGCCTGCCGCAGGCCGACGAGAAGCGAATTCGCCTCGAGCTCTCGGGCAATCTTTGCCGCTGCACCGGCTATGTCGGAATCGTGGCGGCGGTCCGCAGCGCGTTGACGAAAACTCACCGCCGACGTGACGGCGCGTCGCCGGCTCGGTCCGGTGGGATCGCATCCGCCCGCGCGCCCGCGAGAACCTTCCCGCAGTTCACGGGCCACGCGCGGCGCAAGCACGGATCAAGTGGCCGCGTCCGCCATCGCCAGTCTCGATGCCATCGACTGGACGATCGTCGAGCACGACGGCGTGGAGCTGCGCCAGTCGTTTTCCGTTCCGTTCCCACGGGAGCAGGTCTGGAACTTCTTCTGCGATCTCGACCGGGTGATCCGGTGCATGCCCGGCGCGCGGCTGACCGGGCTGCATCGAGGCGACCACGCCGAAGGCGAGGTGAACGTCAAGCTCGGGCCGATCGTGAGCGCGTTTCATGGAGTTCTGGACGTCACCCGCAACGAGCACGATTTTCGTGCCGTCGTGCGCGCCGCCGGACGCGATGCCAAGAGCCCCTCGAGCGCGCGCGCCGTCATGTCGTACGAGGTGAACGCGCTCGATGAGGTGTCGTCGCGCGTGGACGTGACCACGAAGTTCATGCTGTCGGGCGCGCTGGCACAGTTCAGCCGCTCCGGCTTGGTCAAGGATATTGCCGACCACCTCACGAGCGTCTTTGCGCGTAATCTCGAAGCCCGGCTGCGAGGGGAGACAGGCGACGCCGGCTCCGGCGACGCGCTTGACGCCGGTGCCATCGCCCGGTCGGCCTTTTGGCGTCGCCTGCGGGCGTGGGTGCGCAGACTGTGGGGTCACTAGCGCCGCCTCCGGCCGCAAATCGTGGCAATCGAACCGCGCGTGGCGGCCGTTGCGACACCCAGCGGGAGATCCGTGCCGAATCAATGATGACATTGTGAGACCGCCAAGATAGAATCGTAGCGTCCAAATATTCGCGAAATTCCAATGCGGAGGACCGTCGCCTAAAAATTGGCACACTATCGCTGCGGGAGAGATCGGCCCGGCCGACGCCGAAGGAGCAACCGCCCCGGAAACTCTCAGGCAGATGAACCACGCGATAGTCAACACGACTCTGGAAAGTGGCGTTCGACGCGCCCGCCGACGGGATAACGTTCTCAGGCAAATAGACAGAGGGGGCACCTCAGAAGATCGGCTCATAGGCCGTACCAAAAGGTGCCCCGGTGTCTTCAGATAGCCAACTCACGGTAAGTTCCGAATTGAAGCGGACCCCGCTTCATGGCCTGCACGTGGAGCTCGGTGCTCGCCTCTCCGCCTTCGCGGGGTACGAGATGCCAATCAATTTTCCGAGCGGCATCCTCAAAGAGCATCGCCACACTCGTGCCGCAGCGGGTCTCTTCGATGTGTCGCACATGGGTCAGGTCGCCGTCCGCTCCCGGTCGGAAGGCGGCGAGAGTGCTGCACGCGCGCTCGAGGCCTTGGCTCCGGTCGATCTGTTGGGTCTCGGCGAAGGACGACAGAGATATGCGCTTTTCACCAATTCGTTCGGCGGCGTCCTCGACGATTTGATGATCACAAACCGGGGCGATCATTTCCTCCTTGTCGTCAATGCGAGTCGCAAGGATGCGGACGAAGGGCACCTGCGCAGCTCTCTTTCCAACAGCTGCGTCATTGAACGTTTAGATGATCAGGCCTTGCTCGCACTGCAAGGACCTCTCGCCGAGTTGGTGCTCGCGCGACTGTGCCCCAATGTCGCGTCGATGCGCTTCATGGACGCGCGCATGTTGCCGATCCTCGGCGTGGATTGCATCGTCTTTAGGTCGGGCTACACAGGGGAGGACGGCTTCGAGATCAGTGTTCCGGCGCGGGAGGCCGAATCCCTCGCGCGAGTATTTCTCGAAGACCCCAAGGTAGCGCCGGTCGGCCTCGGTGCCCGCGACAGCCTGCGTCTTGAAGCGGGCTTGTGTCTCTACGGGTCCGATCTCGACGCGAGCACCACCCCGGTGGAAGCGGGACTCGAGTGGGCGGTCCAGAACAGCCGCCGCCAAGGCGGATCGCGCGAGGGCGGGTTTCTCGGCGCTGACGTCATTTTGCAGCAGCTCGCCGAGGGCAGCGCTCGCCGACGCGTTGGACTGCGCTCGAAGGACCGAACCCCAATCCGGGGCGGCTGTAAGCTCTATCACGATGAGAAGTCGCAAGCGCCGATCGGACAGGTGACCTCGGGTGGCTTCGGTCCGACCATCAATGCGCCCGCCGCAATGGGATATGTCGTCACCGCCGAGTCGGGACCCGGCAACATCCTGTTCGCGGATGTACGGGACAAGCGCATACCTGTTGTCGTGAGCGAGCTGCCCTTCGTCAAGCCGAACTACAAGCGCGGCGAAGGTCACCGAACGGAGAAATGAGCAGGATGTTGAAGTTTACCAAAGATCACGAATGGCTCCGCATCGAGGGAGATGTCGCCACCGTTGGGATCACGCATCATGCGCAGGAACAGCTCGGCGATCTCGTTTTCATCGAGCTGCCGGCGCCGGGCAGCAACTACGAAAGAGGAGCAGCCGCGGCGGTCGTGGAATTGGTCAAAGCCGCATCGGACGTTTATGCCCCGATCAGCGGTGAGATCATGGAAGTGAATCAGAGCATCGTGGACGAGCCAACCTTGGTGAATTCCGATCCGATGGGGAAAGGATGGTTCTTCAAGATGAGGATCGCCGACCTTCTTCAACTCGAAACGCTCATGGATGAACCTGCCTATCTGGCGCTGGTCGGCTGACCACGGCCGTATCACGCCGTCCAACCAGGATGGTCAACGCGATGACTCCCAATCCCGAGCTTGTAAACGTGCCCGCTCCAGCCGATTTCGTGCACCGCCATATAGGTCCATCGCCGGCTGACATGAGGAAGATGCTGGAGACGGTCGGGGTCTCGAGCATTGACGAATTGATCGAGCAAACCGTCCCGAACACGATCCGGCAGCGCCCCCCGCTCAATCTTGGCCCAGCCCTGTCGGAGACGGAAGTGTTGCAAAAGCTTCGCAGCATGGCGTCAAACAACAAAGTTCTGACGTCACTGATAGGCCAAGGGTACTACGGCACAAATCTGCCCCCCGTGATTCAGCGCAACATATTGGAAAACCCGGCCTGGTATACGGCCTACACGCCATACCAACCCGAGATCAGCCAGGGCCGACTGGAGGCCTTGCTAAACTTCCAGACTATGATCGCCAATCTCACTGGGCTCGAAATTGCCAATGCCTCTCTTCTCGATGAAGCAACGGCAGCAGCCGAAGCGATGGCGATGGCGCGGCGCGTCGCGCGTTCGAAGGCGACGGCATTCTTCATCGATCGCGATTGCCACCCGCAAACAATTGCCGTGGTGCGGACACGTGCGGAACCGCTCGGCTGGGAGATCATCGTCGCCGATCCGATGACGGACCTCGATCCGGCGGCAGTGTTCGGTGCGCTCCTTCAATATCCCGGATGCTCCGGCGAAATCCGGGATTTTCGGCAGGCGATCGCTGACCTCCACGCGACCGGCTCGCTCGCGGTGATGGCGGCTGACCCACTGGCGCTTGCACTGCTCGTTCCCCCCGGCGAGCTCGGCGCGGACATCGCGATCGGCTCGACCCAGCGATTCGGAGTTCCTGATGGGCTACGGGGGGCCGCACGCAGCCTATATCGCAACCAGGGAAACACATCAGCGCGCGCTTCCAGGCCGCCTTGTAAGCGTTTCCGTGGATGCTCGCGGGCATGTTGCCTATCGCCTCGCGCTGCAAACCCGCGAGCAGCATATTCGGCGCGAGAAAGCGACTTCGAACATATGTACCGCCCAAGTCCTCCTGGCGGTGATCGCTTCCATGTACGCGATCTATCATGGCCCGGAGGGGCTCAAGATGATCGCCGGAAAGGTGCAGCGCAGCACGGCAACGCTTGCGGCAGGACTACGCGCGCTCGGGTGGAGCATCGCCCAGAAGAATTTCTTCGACACGATCACCGTTCATGCGGGCGATCGCCAGGCAAATATCCTTCAGCGCGCCACCGAAAACGGAATCAACCTTCGCAAAATAATAGGAGAAGACGGTAAGCGTCACATCGGCATCAGCTGTGACGAGACGACGACGCCGGCGGTCGTCGAGGCCGTGTGGCGATCGTTTGGAACGTTTGGTGACAGTCGCTCAGCCGCCGAAATTTCCTATGGAACAATTTCGGCGCAGGCGACGGATATGCTACCCGCGTCCCTCCGTCGCGAGAGCAGCTTCCTCACTCACCCCGTTTTCCATCAGTATCGCTCCGAAACCGAAATGCTGCGCTACATTCGCCGCTTGGCGGATCGCGATCTGGCGCTGGACCGGAGTATGATCCCGCTCGGCTCGTGCACAATGAAGCTCAATGCTACGACCGAGATGATGCCACTCACCTGGCCGGAATTTGCCAACATCCATCCATTCTCGCCGACCGATCAAGTCTCGGGCTATACGGAACTGATCTCTGATCTCGCTACCAAACTTTGCGCGATCACAGGTTTTGATGCGGTTTCGATGCAACCCAACTCTGGCGCCCAGGGAGAATATGCGGGTCTGCTCGCCATTCGCGCCTATCATCGCAGCAGGGGGGATCATCACCGCAACGTGTGCCTCATTCCCTCGTCTGCACACGGGACGAATCCGGCCTCTGCTCACATGGCTGGCATGAACATCGTCGTAGTGAATTGCGATGGAGAGGGAAACGTTGATCTTGCGGATTTGCGCGTCAAGGCAGAGAGCCATGCCGCCGACCTCGCCGCGATCATGATGACCTATCCTTCCACGCATGGCGTGTTCGAGGCGGAGTTGCAATCGATCTGTGACATCGTGCATGCCTGCGGCGGCCAAGTCTATCTCGACGGAGCCAATCTCAACGCTCAGGTCGGTTTGGCGCGACCGGGTGACTATGGCGCCGACGTTGGCCATCTGAACCTGCATAAGACATTTTGCATCCCGCACGGCGGAGGCGGACCGGGAATGGGCCCAATCGGTGTAAAGGCGCATCTCGCTCCCTTCCTGCCTGGCCATCCGGAGCGGCCTGGCGAACCTTCGCAAGTCGGTGCCGTCTCGGCCGCACCGTTCGGGTCCGCATCGATCCTCTCCATTTCCTGGACATACATCATGCTCATGGGTGGCGAGGGTCTGACCGCAGCGACCAAGGCGGCCATCCTGAATGCGAACTACATCGTCGCGCGGCTGGGAGGGCACTATCCGCTTCTTTTCAAAGGCCGCAACGGGCGCGTGGCACACGAGTGCATTCTCGATACGCGCCGCCTGAAGGAGGCCGCGGGCATCTCTGTCGACGACATCGCGAAGCGTCTTATTGATTATGGTTTTCACGCTCCGACAGTGAGCTTTCCGGTCCCCGGCACATTGATGATCGAACCGACGGAATCAGAATTGAAGGCCGAGCTTGATCGGTTTTGCGAGGCCATGATCGCGATACGCGGTGAGATCCGCGCGATCCAGGAAGGCCGGATGGCCCGCGACAACAACCCGCTCAAAAATGCGCCGCACACGGTGTTCGACCTGGCAGATGAGAAATGGGACCGTCCGTATGCCCGCGCCTACGCCTGCTTCCCCCTGGAAAGGCTTCGAGTGGACAAGTATTGGTGCCCCGTGAACCGCGTCGACCATGTTTACGGCGACCGAAATCTCATGTGCTCCTGTCCGCCTATTGGAGAGCTGCAAGCAGCGGCTGAATGATATGCCGCCACGGCTGCCGGCTCGGCTTGGTTTGCGATTCATTCCGCCTTGAGCCGCGGAATGATCTCGCGCGCAATGGTCTCGATCTGCTGCATCTCGTACTTGTAAGGAACGAAAATGATTTTCTGCGTTCCAACCGCGAGGTGCTCTTTGAGCTGTTCGACGCATTCGTCGACCGTTCCCATGATGGCGCTGTCCTTGGTCGACTCGCTCCAAGCCGCAAAGTCCCATTCCTTGGTCAGCCACTCCATCATCTGACCCTCAACCGCCTGCCGCGATTTACCGATGAAGATCGGCAGCTGCGAGGCGTTGAGGAGCTTGTCCGGATCCTTGCCCGCTTCCTTCGCAAAATTGCGAATTTTGCTCCAGGACTTTGCGAAGCTCTCCGGCCGATAGAAATAAGTAAGCCAGCCGTCGCCCGCGACCGCCGCGCGCTTGAGCACGCGATCGACATATCCGCCGATCAAGATCGGCGGATATGGTTTCTGCACCGGCTTGGGAAACATCACGCCGGCAGGAATGTCATAGCGAGCAAATTTGCCGCTGACCGTGTGTTCGGTCCAGAACCGCTTCAGGATATCGAGATTCTCGTCCATGATCTTGCCGCGCTGTTCGAACGGCACGCCGATGGCGTTGAACTCGCGCCGATACCATCCAGACGCCATGCCCATAAGCAGCCGGCCATCCGACAACAGATCCATGCACGCAAGCTGCTTGGCAAGGATGACCGGATTGCGCATCGGCAGCACGAGAATGCCGGTCCCGAGCTTGATCTTGTGGGTCCGCGCGGCAATGGCGGTCAGCAGCGTCAACGACTCAATGATCGGAAAGTTCGGATCGACGCCGAGCAGGATGTGATCCCATACCCAAAGCGAGTTGAAGCCCAGCTGCTCCATTCTGACGCCGTATTCGACCAGCGCCTTGATATCCGGCATTTGCGGATAGGCAGTGAAGTTCTGCACCGCTATGCCGAATGTCCCAGCCAAACCAGCCATCCCAAACTCCTCTATTCTGTCGAACGTCGATTCCGTGACGGGGGCGCTACGCGGTGTAGAGTTGCTCGGGATCGAACTCGCGCACGACTTTCAGTTCCAGATCAGTCGGTGGTTCGGTCACGCCCGGATTAGCGGCGAATTCCAAGCGAAATCCGGTGTTGTCCTGTACCTGTTCGCGACTGACTCCGGGATTGAGCGAGAGCACCTGCATGCGCCGTTTCTTGGCTTCGAATCCGAACACCGCCAGGTCGGTGACCACGCGGAACATGCCGCCTGTGAGAAGGCCGCTCGCTCGCCGCGTGTCGCCGCCCCGAAAGAACCCCGGGCTGGTAATGAAATCCACCTGTTCAACAAAGCGCCGCTTTTCATGCTTCATCGCCACGATCATCTGCGTAAGGCTGGCAATGTCGTTGCCGCCGCCGGTGCCAGGTAGCCGGACCTTCGGTGCCATCGGATCGCCGATGAAAGAACTGTTCAAATTACCGTATTGATCGATCTGCGCACCGCCCATGAATCCGACATCCACATAGCCGCGCTGAAGCAGCAACAACACGTCGGCGCTGCCGAGCACCATGTTCGCGCGTCTCGTGCACCGTTGATCGTTTGTAGAGGGCGGCAGCTTACCTGGCTCGACGAATGCGCCGATCACGCCGCCTTCGAAAAGAATCGTCAGGCCCGGACAACGCAGGCGCTGCGCGAGCGTGGCCGCCAGCAGCGGGATGCCGACACCGGCGAATACCACCTGTCCGTCATTGAGCTGGCGGGCGCTCAAGATGGTGAGCAGTTCCGCGGCGGTGTGGTCCTGCGGTTTAAGCATCGTAAATGCTCTCCCCCGCGCGAGCCGCTTCGAGCAATTCGTCCACCCCAATCATAGCGAGAAACTCGCTCCACGACTTCGGTCCATAGACGAAGCGCTCGAGATATTGCTGCATCCCTTTGATGGGATCGTTGTTTACCAGTCCGACGTAGTACTGCATGTGGCGAAGCATCGGCTCGTAAACGCCGTAGCATTCGTGCGGGGCGCATCCGAACGGTAGCTCGACGACAGCGTCGACTGCAAAAAACGGAATCTTGGTCTGATCGGGCGCGCGCCGGATCTGGTCGTTGGAAACAATGCGCTCCGTTGTCAGTATCACTCTATTGGCGGCGAGGGCCAGATCGATGTCCATGAATTGCAACCCGTCGATCTGCGCGTTGCCGTAGGGATCGCAGCGCTGGACGTGGATCAAGGCGACGTCCGGATTGAGCGCAGGAACCAGCAAGATCTTTTCGCCGGTGAACGGGCAATCGATTTCGATCGGCTCCGGACGTTGCTTTCGTACATCCGACCCCAGCATCGATCGGATCGGCATGAAGGGAATTCCCATGGCACCTGCGCGGAAACGCATGCCCATCGCCATGTGACTCCACTCGTCATACACGGCTTTACCGGTCTCCACGTGATGGCGCATCACCTTCGAAACGCCCCACAGAATTCCCTGGCTAAACCAGCTGGTCACGATGTGATCGCAGGCCCCTGAAGCAAAGAGCAGATCACCGTCGCTGGAGACGATGCTGCGTGAGCAGGTAAGCCCGGTTCTTCCGGCGCGAATGAGCGACCAGATCATGCCCATGGGTGTCCGCGACATCGTACTGCCGCCAATCCCAACCGAATCTCCGTCACGCACGAAGGAGGCGGCTTCCTCGAGGGAGACAACCTTGTGGCGCAGACTCCGGTCGCGGCGCGACAATTCCGCACGCAGCTCCAGATAGGTAGGCGGTGCCTTGGCTTTCGCTTTGCCCTTGGTCGCTGTCATACCGATTCAGGAGGCGCGCTTGACGCCAACCTCCGCATTGAACTCCTCGATCAACCGATCCCATATCGGTACACTATCCACCAAGCCGCGCCAGAACCGCTGGTCCTTGCGGCAATCGAAATCATCGATCGCCACTCCCTGCTGTTCAACCCACGTGTAATAGCCGAGATTGAAGATGCGTTTGCGATCGACGTGGGAGAGCTCGAGGACGTGATCGTCCGCGATGCCTTCGAAGTGACGACTGAAGATCTCCCCGGCGTTCACTTCATCGAATCCGTCCCGATAGCGGCGCGCCAGAAAATTCCGTCGTTCGCTGGCGTAGAGTTGGGCGCCGTCGGTCGCTACAGTCATGACCACTTCGTCGGTGTCCAATTCAAGATACTTGGCGACCTTGATGGCGGCGACGATATTGGCGAGCCCGGATATGCCGATATCGTCGAAGGTTCTCACCACATCCGGGTCGATCTTGCGCCGCCCCACCAAATAGTTGCGCCCGACATTGCCCCCAAACAACAGATTGAGCGAATCGCTGGCCAGATCGGACACGCCGACGACAAGGTCGGTGTTCATCACGTTGTGGATCAGGGGAATATGTTTGTCGCCGATACCCTGGATGTTGTGCTCACCGTATCCATTGCACAACATCGTCGGGCATTCGATGGCTTCCACGGCGGCAATCTTCGTCCCGTGCCGCCCTTTCAGGCGGTCGCCGGCGGCGATCGTCCCGGCGGAGCCGGTCGCCGACACGAAGGCGGCCAGCCGATATTCGGCATTGACGCTCTTCAGGTGCGAGAACACACGATCGAATGCGGAGCCGGTGCAGTGATAATGGACCAGGTAGTTGGCGAATTCAGAGAACTGATTGAGAATGACGTTGTCCTTGTCGCGCGCGAGTTCGGCGCACTTGTCGTAGATTTCCTTGACGTTGCTTTCCGTTCCCGGTGTGCGGATGATGTCGGCGGGATCAGAAACCCATGCCTGCAACCAGTCGAAGCGCTCCTGGCTCATGCCGGCCGGCAGCACGGCTACGCCGCGGCAGCCGAGAATGCGTGATATGGCAATACCGCCGCGGCAGTAGTTTCCGGTGGAGGGCCAAACCGCCCGGTCATGCTTCGGATCGAACTGGCCGGTCACCAGTCGTGGTACCAGACAGCCATAGGCGGCGAGCACCTTGTGCGCGCCGATCATGGGGAAACGCCGACCGAGGAGGACGACGATCGGCGCCTTTACGCCGGTCAGCGCTTCCGGCAGGACAACATGGCCCGGCAGAGGCGCCTGCGCCCTGCGGTCGGCATCGTTGAACCAGTGAACGCGCCACAGATTTTTCCCATCCGGCTCATCCGGGCCGACGGATTTGAGACTACTCCCTATTGCGGCCGGGATGAGAGCGGGATCGGCCAGTTCAGTCCAAGTGGGCAAGGTCACTTGGGTCGCGCGGAGGCGTTCGACCGCCGCTCGGCGACGGTTGCGGTCGACGATTCCCGGCCGCATGAGAAATGAACTTGTCATGTGGCCGATGCGGCTTCTCGATTGATGGCAGCCGCCCGGCAAAGTACCTCGTTGCACATCGGCAGATATTCCTCCTGGCATCATAAATTGGCGTCAATGCTGGAACAATAGAATTTGGCACTCGGAGAACGGATTACACTCAATGATCATCGGGCGCCTAGGGCTGCGCATCGCGGCGAAGGAGGCTCGGTAACGGCCCTCCGGTGAGCGTTGGAGATTTAGCCTCTCGGACTGATGCTGAAATCGTCAGTTCCAGGACCAAACCGAGTGATGCCCGTCGGACCACCGACTCAGCGACTATCAACACCACACCAGTCGCAGATGCTGAGCGCCATCACCTTGATGGAGGTCAGATAGTCTTCGATGGAAACGTACTCATCGTTCGCATGCATGATTGCAGTCGAGCCCGGACCGAAGATCACAGTTGGAGTATCGGCGTAGCGGTTCAGGAAACGAGTATCCGCAGCCCCCTGACGCCCGCTGATCTCGGGATCCCGGCCGGTAATCTTCTTGTAGTTCTGACAGACGGTTTCGACGATCGGGTGATTTCGCGGAATTTCGGATGCCTCCGCGTCATACCCCACGAACCGCACCTTCGGCGGGTGCAGCTTCATCCAAGGATCCTCGGCCGCCGCCCGCGCCACCTGTTCGACGAGGCTCCGCTTCACACCTTCGTGGTCCTCTCCAGGAACCGTGCCAATGCTACCCTTCAGAAGACAGTTGACGGGGAAAGCGCTCGGATAGTTTC
Source organism: uncultured Alphaproteobacteria bacterium (assembly GCA_963827585.1). Classification (GTDB taxonomy): domain Bacteria; phylum Pseudomonadota; class Alphaproteobacteria; order Rhizobiales; family Xanthobacteraceae; genus VAZQ01. Next base: position 47,447 of record CAWHCK010000048.1, on the reverse strand, counting down.
CGGCCGAGAAGCTGCCGATAATGCAAGGCAGCGTATCAAGGGCATTCGGATACAAAGGGTGCGTTACTGTCGCAACTCGCTTTGCCTCCAAATCTGCGACCGCCTTCACGATCTTGTTGCCGAGGTCAATGCCGCTGATGCCCTCGTACCGCTTTTGAATGCCGACGGGTTTGCCGTGGATTTCGATCTCGAACCAAATCCGGCCGATACACGCAGGTTGCACTGCGAGGTCGCTGGTCTCACCGGAAATGCCAGCGTCCGCCTTGTAGCCACGGATCACCGTATCCAACGTTCCATGTCCGCTGACTTCCTCATCGACGACGACATTAATATAGATGTCGCCTTTGGACTTTAGACCCGCGGCCATCAGGCACTCCACTGCCATGATGTGGCTGGCAACACCGCTCTTCATATCGGCAGAGCCACGCCCATAGATACGCCCGTCCTTGATCGTCGCAGACCAGGGGTCGTCGCTCCATCCTTCTCCGCCGCCAACCGGGATGACGTCGGTATGACCGTTCAAGAGCAATGAGCGCCCCCCGCCCGAACCCTTCAACGTTGCGACGATATTCGGGCGTCCCTCATAACCCCTGCTCACGGGTCGGTATGCGGGATGCTTTTTCAACTCTTCCCAATCCGTTTCCCACATGTCGACATCAAGGCCGATGTTCGTCATGTAGTCTGCCAGAAACGTCTGGATCTTCGCTTCATCTCCAGTGACGCTGGGTATGGCGATCATCTTCTGGAGGAAGGTGACAGCTCTTTCACGACTCTCGTCGGCCTTTTGGAGAAGCTTCTGGTGGACGCTCGCACTCATTTGACATCCTCCCGGAGTATCCCGTCAGCAGAAGCGTCAACTTGGTAAGAGGCGATTTCATCTCAGTCAATCCACGCGTCCGTGCCGGATTGGGATCGGCCGTTCGAACATGAACGGGAGCTGCTTCCCCTAAGAACCGAAGGAAGGCGTACCGACCGGGGACCCGACCGAGATTGCCGGCGTCCGGTCCGTTTCCGGCCGCCAGCGCCAGGGGAGGTCGAGGATGGGCGCGAGTTCGGAATGCACCTCGATCGATCGTCCTTGCATTCCGGACGGGCGCTGATTTTGCCGTTGCAGTTCGGGCCGCCATTCATATATTGCGCTGCAACGTAGCCTGGCTGCGCCGGGCCCCACCGGATTTCCCATATGTCGTTGCGCAACGTGGCGATCATCGCCCATGTCGACCATGGCAAGACCACCCTGCTCGACCGGCTGCTGCAGCAGTCCGGCGCCTTCCGCGAAAACCAGCGGGTGGCGGAGCGCGCCATGGATTCCAACGACCTGGAGCGCGAGCGCGGCATCACCATCCTCGCCAAGGTGACCTCGCTGCCCTGGCGCGACATCCGCATCAACATCGTCGACACGCCGGGCCACGCCGATTTCGGCGGCGAGGTGGAGCGCATCCTCAATATGGTGGACGGCGCGCTGGTGCTGGTCGATGCCGCCGAAGGCCCGCTGCCGCAGACCAAGTTCGTGGTGTCGAAGGCGCTCAAGGTCGGCCTGCGGCCTATCGTGGTCATCAACAAGGTCGATCGGTCGGATGCGCGGCCCAGGGCGGTCGTGAACGAGGTGTTCGACCTGTTCGCCGCCCTCGACGCCGGCGAGGAGCAGCTCGATTTTCCCATCCTCTACGGCTCGGCCAAGGAAGGCTGGATGGCGGCCTCGCCCGAGGGCCCGAAGGATCAGGGCATGACGCCGCTGTTCGATCTCGTCACCCGGCACGTGGCGGAACCCCCCACCGAGGGCGGGCCGTTCCGCATGCTCGGCACCATCCTGGAAGCCAATCCCTATCTCGGCCGCCTCATCACCGGCCGCATCAGGTCGGGCACGGTGAAGCCCAACCAGACCGTCAAGGTGCTCGACCGCGACGGCAACCTGATCGAGGACGGGCGCGTCACCAAGGTGCTGGCGTTCCGCGGCCTGGAGCGCACCGGCGTGGACGAGGCGTCGGCCGGCGACATCGTCGCGATCGCCGGGCTGCCGGAGGCGACGGTGGCGCACACGATCTGCGCGCCCGAGGTGATCCACCCGCTGCCCGGCGCAGCCGATCGATCCGCCGACGCTCGCGATGACCTTCCGCATCAACGATTCCCCGCTCGCCGGCACCGAGGGCGACAAGGTGCAGAGCCGGGTCATTCGCGAGCGGCTGCTGCGCGAGGCCGAAGGCAACGTGGCGCTGCGCGTGAGCGAATTGACCGAGAAGGATTCCATGGAGGTCGCCGGCCGCGGCGAATTGCAGCTCGGCATCCTGATCGAGACCATGCGGCGCGAGGGCTTCGAGCTGTCGGTGTCGCGGCCGAAGGTGCTGCTCGAGCGCAACGCCGACGGCGAGCTGCTGGAGCCGATCGAAGAGGTCGTCATCGACGTCGACGAGGAGCATACCGGCGTCGTGGTGCAGAAGCTCTCGGAGCGCAAAGGCGAGATGATCGAGATGCGGCCCTCGGGCGGCGGCCGCGTGCGGCTGGTATTTTACGCGCCCACGCGCGGCCTCATCGGCTACCAGGGCGAGCTCCTCACCGACACCCGCGGCACCGCGGTCATGAACCGCCTGTTCCACGGCTACGACGCCTATCGCGGCGAGATCGTCGGCCGCCGCAACGGCGTGCTGATCTCCAACGACCAGGGCGAAGCCGTCGCCTACGCGCTGTGGAACCTGGAGGACCGCGGGCCGATGATGATCGAGCCGGGGTGGAAGGTCTATCGCGGCATGATCGTCGGCGAGCATACCCGCGGCAACGACCTCGAAGTCAACGTGCTCAAGGGCAAGAAGCTCACCAATATCCGCACCCACGCCAAGGACGAGGCCGTGCGCCTGATCCCGCCGATCCAGATGACGCTGGAGAAGGCGCTCGCCTATATCACCGACGAGGAGCTGGTCGAGGTGACCCCGAAGGCGATCCGCCTGCGCAAGAAGCTGCTCGATCCCAACGAGCGCAAGAAGGACGAGCGCCGCAAGGAGGCGGAGCGGGTGTGACGGCATCGTGACCGTAGCCCGGATGGAGCGCAGCGTAATCCGGGATCCCTGTCGCGTGGGAACACCGCCCCGCTACAAACTGCGCACGGAGGCACCATGAACGGCGTTCGTATCGTTGTCGCTGTCGTCGCAATGAGCATTTCGCCGGCATTCGCCGCGGATCAAACGATCCCGCTCGCGGCCATGACATGCAAGCAGTTCGTCGATAGTCCCAAGGACACCATCGGCGTGATCCTGACGTGGATGATGGGCTATCTCCAGGACGAAGATGAGCCCGCGGAAATCAATTTCACCAAGATGGAGGAGCTTGGAAAGAAGCTGGGTGCCTATTGCGGACAGAATCCGACGCATGGCGTGATGACCGCGTTGGACAAGGTGAGCGATGCGTCCGACAGCTCCGATGCCCTGAAATCCGTCGTCGGCGTGTGGACCTTCCCGGACACGAAGGTTTGGATCGTGGTCAGGCAGGACGGATTTGCCACGCAGTGCCGCATCGCCCCGGACGGGACCGTCTACTTCTCGAAGGGCGCGTTCCGCGCGCCGGACATTCTTGCCTGGGAGAAGACCTGGGGCGACGACAAGGTCGTCCGCGAGAAGGATGCCATCAAGCTGACCGGCAAGTTCGGCACTTTCTCCTACAAACTGGATAAGAGCGGCGGTCCCTCGGACCGCTGCGCGGCAACCTGAGTGATTCGTCGCGCTCAACGTCCTGCGGTGCCGAAGACCGAATTTTACGCTTCTGCGTGGCGCCACGGCAACAGACCGGCCGGTCGCGAACAGGTCGCGATCTATTTGTGCGTCACGGAGGCTCCAACCGGCCGTCGCAGTGTGGCAAATCCACATCAATCACGGACACATTAACCCACCGTTAAACATAGCTCTTGAAGGGAAGCCGCGTGCTTGCTTGTATTCGGTCATGAGCACGATCCTGATCGAGGTCCGTCGCGCCAAGCCGTCCGATGCAACGGCGATCGCAGCGACTCATGACGAGGCCTGGAGGAATGCCTATCAGGGCATCATTCCGGGGCCCGAGCTGGACAAGCTGATCAATCGGCGCGGACCGCAATGGTGGGACAGCGCGGTGCGCAAGGGCAGCAGGATCGCGGTGCTTGCATTCGGCGACTGCGTGGCGGGTTACGCCAATTACGGCCGCAACCGTGCGCGCAGCCTCTACTACGACGGCGAAATCTACGAGCTTTATCTGCGGCCCGAGTTCCAGGGGCTCGGCTTCGGCCGCAAGCTGTTCTCCGCCGCGCGGAAGGACCTGGTGCAGAGCGGCCTGAAAAGCCTGGTGGTGTGGGCGCTGTCGGACAACGAGCCCGCCGTCGGCTTCTACCGCGCGCTCGGCGGCAAGGCGGTGGCCCGCTCCTCGGAACGGTTCGGCGGCCGCGCCCTCGACAAGGTCGCCTTCGCCTGGAACGGCTGAGCCGTCGCGCTCGATCCTGTGAATCCCTTGCCGTGAATTGTCGTCCCCGCGCAAGCGGGGACCCATATTCCAGAGCCGGTGGTCATAGGTCCCCGCTTGCGCGGGGACGACAACACTGTTGGCATCCCGCCACGTCTACTCCCGATCGTCGGTCGGCCGTTGGCCGAGCGCGGGCGGCGGCAGGCCCGCCCGCGCGCACGCCGCGCGCACCGTGTTGGCGAGCAGGCACGCAATGGTCATCGGCCCGACGCCGCCCGGCACCGGCGTGATCGCGCCCGCGACCTCGGAGACTTCGGCGAAGGCGACGTCGCCGACGATGCGCGGCTTGCCGCCCTCGCTGACCCGATTGATGCCGACGTCGATCACGGTGGCGCCGGGCTTGATCCAGTCGCGCCGCACCATTTCCGGCCGTCCCACCGCCGCGAACAGAACGTCGGCGCGCCGGCACACCGCGGGGAGATCGCGGGTCTTCGAATGCGCCAGCGTCACCGTGGCGTTCTCCGCCAGCAGGAGCTGCGCCAGCGGCTTGCCGACGATGTTGGAGCGGCCGATCACCACCGTTTCCAGCCCGGCGAGCGAAGGCTGCACGGCCTTGGCCAGCAGGACGCAGCCGATCGGGGTGCAGGGCGCCAGCGCCGGCAACCCGGCCGAGAGGCGCCCGGCATTCACGGGATTAAAGCCGTCGACGTCCTTTGCCGGGTCGATCGCGGCAATGACCGCCTGCGGATCGATCTGCGCCGGCAACGGCAGCTGCACCAGGATGCCGTGGACGGTGGGATCGGCGTTGAGCCGCGCGACCAGCGCCAGCAGCTCGGCTTGGCTCGTCGTATGCGGCAGCCGATGGTCGAACGAGCGCATGCCGCTCCCGACCGTCATCTTCATCTTGCTGCCGACATAGCTCTCGCTCGCGGGATTGTTGCCGACGAGCACGACCGCGAGCCCCGGGACGATGCCGCGGTCGCGCGCCAGGCGGTGAACGGCGTCGGCGACCTTGCCGCGCAGGTCGGCCGCAATGCCTTTGCCGTCGATGATTTTCGCGGTCATGCTCCGGCTGCTCGTCCCGTTTGCACGTCTGGCCCTGGTTACGCCATCGCGCAGATTTTCTCCAGGGTGGCGGCGAGGCTTGCGCCCGCGCCGTCGATCCTGACCCGCTTGATCCGGGCGCTCGCACCCGCGACCAGGCTGACGTCACGGGGAGCGACGCCGAGCGTCTTCGCAAACAGCCGCACGAGCGCGGCGTTGGCCTCGCCTTCGCGGGCCGCCGCGCGCACGCGCACCTTGAGCACGCGCCGTCCGTCGGACAATTGCTCGATGCCCTCGACGGCGTCGCGGCCGCCGCGCGGCGTGAGCCGCACCATGACGCGGAGGCCGCCGGTCTCGATGCGCCAGGGCGGATCGCTCACGCTCAGGCGAATGCCGAGACGTAGAGCCAGAGGATGAGCTGATCCAGGAACATGAGGCCGATGATGAGAATCACCGGCGAGATGTCGATGCCGCCGAGGCCGGGAAGGATGGCGCGGATCGGCCGCAACGCCGGCTCCGTCAGCCGATAGAGGAAGTCCCAGATCATGCGGACGGTGGAATTGTGGCTGTTCACCACATTGAATGCGATCAGCCACGACAGCACCGCCGCGGCGATGAGAACATAGATGTACAGCCAGATCAGCGTGTGGATCAGCCAGATAAAGGGGTTCATCGATTCACCCGGAGTGGCCCCGGCCGGCGGACGGCCGCCGGCGGGTCGCCGGCAGCTTGATAAGCGCGTTGCCGCGCTGACGTCAACGCAAAGCCGCCGCGTCCGCACCGGCGACGCCGATCCTTGACTCCGCGCACCCCGCGCCGTAAATGGCCGCACTCGCGACCGCCGCGAGAGCAATGTATCTTGGCGGGGCCGTAGCTCAGTTGGGAGAGCGCCTCGTTCGCAATGAGGAGGTCAGGGGTTCGACCCCCCTCGGCTCCACCAGCCCTTGCCGCTCGGCGGCGAGCGCTGGCCAGCCGCCCGCCAGCGGACGAAGGCCGCCGCGCTTTTCACCCGCGTGCCCGCCGACAGCCACCCCACCCCGATGAACCCGCCTGAGGCCGCGTCGGACTCCATCCTGCGCCATCGCCCCTTCGTGCTGTATTGGAGCGCGCGCACCTGCGCGTCCATGGGCTTCCAGATGCTGGGCGTGGCGGTGGCTTGGCAGATGTACGCGCTCACCGGCAGCGCGTTCGACCTCGGGCTGGTCGGCCTCGCCCAGTTCCTGCCGGCCGCCGCCTTCATGCTGGTGGCGGGCCAGGTCGCCGACCGTTACGACCGGCGCCGCCTGCTGCAGATCTGCCAGACGGTCGAGGGCCTGGCAGTCGCGGCGCTGGCCGTCGGCTCCGTCGCCGGCTGGGTGACCAAGGAGTTCATCCTGGCGGCAGTGTTCGTGTTCGGTGTCGGTCGCGCGTTCGAGGCGCCGACGCAGTCGACGTTGCTGCCGTCGGTGGTGCCGGCGTCGTTGTTTCCGCGCGCGGTCGCAGCCTCCGCCTCCACCACCCAGCTCGCGACCATCAGCGGTCCCGCGGTCGGCGGCGTTCTCTACGTCTTCGGGCCGCCGGTTCCCTACACGACCTGCTGCGCGCTGTACCTCGCCTCGGTCGTTCTGCTCGCCTTCGTGCGCATCGAGCGCCCGGCCACGACGCGCTCGCCCATCAACCTCGCCGCCTTCTTCGCCGGCGTCTCCTACATCCGCCACAGCCCGATCGTGCTCGGCGTCATCTCGCTCGATCTGTTCGCGGTCCTGCTTGGCGGCACGACCGCGCTGCTCCCCATCTTCGCGAATGAAGTGTTCAATACCGGCCCGGAGGGGCTGGGCCTGCTGCGCGCCGCGCCCGCCGTCGGCGCGCTGGCGATCATGGCGGTGCTGACGGTCTCCCCGCTGACGCGGCGCGTCGGCCGCATCATGTTCGTCAGCGTCGCCTGTTTCGGGCTCGCGACCATCGTGTTCGCGCTGTCGACGTCGTTCGTGCTGTCGATGACGTCATTGGCGGTGCTCGGCGCCGCGGACGCGGTCAGCGTGGTGATCCGCATGACGCTCGTTCAGATCGAGACCCCCGACGAGATGCGCGGGCGCGTGAACGCGGTGAACTCGCTGTTCGCCGGTACCTCCAATCAGCTCGGTGATTTCCGCGCCGGCGTCATGGCGGCCTGGCTCGGCGCCATCCCGGCGGTGCTCGTCGGCGGCGTCGGGATCCTGCTGGTGGTGCTGATCTGGATGCGCACCTTTCCCACCCTGCGTCACGTCGACAGCTTCTATGCGAAGCGACTGTAGGGCTACAATCCAACTCTTTACGATGTCGCTCGTGCGTTTCGATGGAGCTGTGCTATAACGTCCGACATGACGAAGGACCAAGTCAAAGAGATCCTCGACCGCGTGTTGACTTGGCCGCCGGAGCGGCAGGAAGACGCTGTTGAGATTCTCATGAGCATCGAGGCGCAGGACAAGAGCGGTTACCGTCTCACGGACGAGCAACTTGCCGAGCTGCGGCGGCGGCAGGCAGAAAAAGATCCAAAGACACTGACCCTTGCCGAATTCGATGAACGATTGCGCCGTTTTGGCGTATGAAGATCGTTGTCCGCGAGAAGGCGGACGACGACCTCGAAGCGCGATCCGCCGTTTGGTGGAAGGCGGGTTGCGCTAAGCAACCCGCCCTACGGCCTCAGCCCGTCGACACTTCGTCCTGCGCCATTTCCGGTTTCCCCAGCCAATGGTTCAGGAAGGCGGCGAGCCAGGCCCGACCGACCGGGTCATACACCGCGCGATCCGCGAAATGCGCGACCCGCGGCTTGGCGTTCGGCAGCGACATGCGCTCGTGCCCGCGCGTGGTCCAGCGGCACATCATGGCGTGGGTCACGTCGGGATGAAATTGCAGCGCGAAGGCCGAGCCGCCGTAACGGAAGGCCTGCACCGGAAAGGAGTCGCCCTCCGCCAGCAGCTGCGCGCCGAGCGGGAGATCGAAGCCCTCGCGATGCCACTGATAGACCTGCTCCGGCCAGGGATCACACACCGTGCGCCCGATCTCGGTCGGCCTGATCGGATAATAGCCGACCTCGGCGTGGCCATCGGGATGCTTGTAGACCCGGCTGCCGAGATGGTGCGCCAGCATCTGCGCGCCGAGGCAGATGCCGAGGAACGGCTTCTCCTCCCTGAGCGGCACGGCGAGCCAGTCGATCTCGCGGCGGATGAAATCGTCCTGGTCGTTCGCGCTCATGGGACCGCCGAACACGATGGCCCCGGCATGCTCGGCCATGGTCTCCGGCAGCGGGTCGCCCAGGCGCGGGCGGCGCATGTCGAGCGGATAGCCGCGCTGCCGGAGCGCGTAGCCGACGCGCCCAGGGGTGGAGGTCTCCTGGTGCATCACGATCAGAATCGGCTGCGGCATGGGTGGGATCATGTCGGGCAAGGCGCCAAACCTCAATACCTGCTCGACTTGCGATTTCAAGAGATATCCCGCGCGCAATCGCCATGAACCCGACGCGGGGCTAAAGCATGATCCGGAAAAAGCCTGCCCCGGACTTGATCCGGGGTGAGTACCGGTTTTCCGAAAGGATCATGCTCAAGGGTCAGCGCCGGGGCCGGCGGCGGCGGGTGTCACCGAATCGGAGCAGGATGCTGCGCGGCACAAATCGAATGAGCGCCGTCACCACCTGGTTGGCCGAGCCGGGCACCACCATGCGGCGGCCCTCCCTGAGGCCGCGATACGCGTCCCTCGCCACCCGCTCGGCAGAGCGCGTGAGCAGCGGCGGAAACACCTCGCCGGTCGCGCCGGCGCGCGCATGAAATTCGGTCGGCACCGGCCCCGGGCACAGCACGGTCACGCGCACGCCCTTGGGCTCGAGCTCGCGGTGCAGCGCCTCGCTGAAAGAAATCACATAGGCCTTGCTGGCGTAGTAGACCGCTATGCCGGGGCCTGGGAGGAAGCCTCCGACCGACGCCACGTTGAGAATGCCGCCCCTGCGCCGTTCGAGACTGTCGATGAAGGCGAGCGAGAGCTCGGTCAGCGCGCGTACGTTGACATCGATCATGGCCAGCTGCTCGGCGCGGTCGAGCTCGTGCGCGTTGCCGATGAGGCCGAAACCGGCATTGTTGACGACAGTGTCCGGCTCGAGCCCCCGCCGGGCGAGCGCATCGGCGATGTCTCGCGCCGCGTCGACGCGCGCCAAGTCCGCGGGCAGAACCGTCGGGCGGGCTCTACCCTTGGCCGCAATGGCATCCGCCAGCGCGGCGAGCGCCTGCTCGCGCCGGGCAATCAGAACGAGCTCGTGACCGTGGGCGGAGAATTCATGCGCCAGCGCCGCTCCGATCCCCGCCGACGCGCCGGTGATCAGCGTGACCGGACGCCTCTCCCCGCTCACGTCTGCTCGGTCCCCCGCCGGCTCGCCACGAGCTGCCCGAGCTCGATCCGATCCCGCGCCGAGATGCCGAGAAGATCCGCGGCCCGCCAGATCAGGTTGCGTTCGAAATCACCGGCGCCACCATCGGCATAGGCCATTTCCCACATCATCTCGACCACGCGCCGACGTCCCTCCTCGTTGAGCGAGCGATTGATCACGCTGGTGAAGTGAAAGAGATCGATCGCCTGCTGCTCGGCCTCGGTCGCCTCGGCAACGAGCTCGTCCGTGGTCGCTTCGTCGAGACCGAATGTGCGCTTGATGACGGCGTGCAGCTTGGCGCGCTCGGGATCGGTGATATTGCCGTCGATCGCGGCGGCATGGACCAGCAGCGCTGCCGCCGCCAGGCGATAGTCGTCGTGCTCGAAGTGAATCGGATGCTTGCCGCCGTCCGACACCTCGGAGAGAAACCTGCGAAAGCCTGCAAACATGCGAGCGGCACCGTGCGGAGCTGAAACGGCGCCACGTTGCACGCCGCCGGTTCAAAGTCTAGGCCGCTTTGCGGCCGATCGGCCGACATGACAATAAGTTCATGTGACGATGCGTTCAGGACCAATCTCCGTTGTCATTCCGGGGCCCGAGCGCAGCGAGGGAGCCCGGAATCCATAACCACTGTCTGGGAGTATGGATTCCGGGCTCGCGCCACCCAAGTCGGCTATAGCCGACTTGGGCAACATGAAGTGCCGATCTCGGGTAAACCCGAGATCGGTGGCGCGCCCCGGAATGACGGCGGATGGTTCTACGCCAGCGGAAACTGCACCCAATTGGCGGCGGCGCCCGGCTCGGACCGCCGATACAGATTATTGAGTTGCCTTGGCCTTGCGGACGCTTGCCTCGAGCAGTTCGAGATTGTTCTTCACATAGGTATTGCCGGGGTCCTTGGCCTGCGCCTCCAAGAGCGTCTGACGGGCGCGCTGGTGATCGCCCCGCAGCACGTAGGAGTAGCCGCGGTTGTTGAGGATCTCCGCCGTCGGCCCCGAAATCTTGATCGCCTGCTCGTAGGCGCGGTCGGCGAGATCGAAGCGGCGCAGGCGGTCGTAGGATGCCGCAAGGCCGAGCCAGGCTTCGGCGTCGCGCGGATGCAGCTCGACGGCACGGCGGAAATGACGTTCGGCCAGACTGAAATCTCCAGCGCGGAAGTGCTTCTTGCCGACGCTGAGTTCGTCGGAGCCATCCTTGCCGGGCGGTTTCTTCGCCGTGGCGGCGGGCGGCGCTTCGCTCGCGGATGGCCGCACGCTGCCGGTCGAGGCCGGGTCCTCCTCGGCGGTGGTGGCCTGCGGGGTCTCGGGCTTCGACTGGAACAGGTCGCCGAGTCTGGTCGAGGTCTCGCAGCCGTTGAGCCACAACAGGCATGCGACCGTGGCAACGATGACTCGACCCGCTGTGGCTCCCATTGGCGCGTCCCCCCGCGGCCAGGCGCCGGCCTACGCCCGCCCAGGCGGAAGCACGCGACGCTCCGGTGTGGCCGTCACCACCAACCGGTAGGAGCAACCTAGATGACGATGGTTAAGAATCTCTCGCCGGCAACGGCGCCGCACACCCGAACGCGCGGCGCGCACACCGGGCGTTGACGGCGGTGGAAGGCGTCCCACGGCCCAATTGCGCGGCCCAACGCGTGGGATGTGAGGTGGCCAGCACGGCGATCGCGGTTGATCGCGGTGTGCTCCTGCGGCAACATGCGTTCTCGCTCCTGCCATATGGTAAATAAAAAGATAATCGTCCATCGCGGGCGCGACGCCGGAGGAACCGCAAGGAGAAACTGCCGATGTCGAAGCCACGGATCAGCTACGTCGACCCCGCGACCATCAAGGACGAAGCCATGCTCGCCGAGTTCGACCGCTGCGCGCGCGAAGGCACGCCGCGCCCGGAGAGCCAGGCGATCCGCGCCCACGTGCCGGCCGTGTTCTGGTCGTTCGCCAATTCATGGCGCGATGTATTCAAGAACGGCGTCGCCGACCACGGCATCAAGGAGCTTTGCCGCATCTACGTTTCGCGCTCGGTGCTGTGCGAATTCTGCGGCAACCAGCGCTCGATGAAGGCGGCCAAGCAGGGCGTGGTCGAGGACGACTACCGCGACCTGATCGATTTCGAGAGCTCGACACGCTACGACGCGCGGCAGAAGGCGGCGCTGTCCTATGCCGAGGCGATCACCTGGGACCTGCCGGTGGACGACGCGTTCTGGGCGCGGCTGCACGAGCATTTCAGCGAGTCCGAGCTGGTCGAGATCGGCTATTTCGTGGCGCTCACCATGGGCCAGCAGCGCTGGCTGCGCACCCTCGGCATCGAGCACCACCAGATTCTCGCCGGCACCGATGCCTCGATGGCGCCGGGCTTCGAGACCGCCGAGGCGCTCGCGCGCACGAAACAGGCGGCCGATTACTGGGCGAAGGCGAAGGTCAAGACGCAGGCGGCCGAGTAGCTCGCCTCGCTCATCCTGAAGAGTGTCGTCCCCGCGCATCCGACCTCGGGTTTACCCGAGATCGGCTCGTTAAGTGCGCATGTCGGCTATAGCCGACATGCGTTGGGACCCATATTCCAGAGGCCGGTGTGCGTGGTTCGATGGGTCCCCGCTTGCGCGGGGACGACAACACAGCGGTTGCCATGGATTCGCGTTACACCCGCCCGAAGCCGCGCGGGAATGAATGCAACCGCTCGATTCCGCTCTGGGTGATCAAGACGAGCTCGCCGGTCTGCACGCCGGCCCTGCCGTCGGGCGTCACCACGTTGGGCTGAACGACCACCGTCATGCCGGCCTCGAAGGGCTCCTCCGGGATCGGCCCGGCCGGGCGGCTCCTGCTGCCGAGGATCGGCGGGAAATAGCCGCCGCCATAGCCGTGCAGAAGGTCATCGATGATGGTGAAGCCGGCATCCTCGATCACGCCCGAGGCTTCGATCACCTGCGCCGGCGTGGCGCCGTGCCGCAGCACCGCGGCGACCGCGTCGAAGGCGGCATCGGCCGCGGCGTGCAGGTCGCGATAGAGCGGCGGCGGCTCCTCGCCGACGGCGAAGCTGCGCAGCACCTGGCCGGAATGATCCCAGAACGCCGCGCTGATCTCCGCGAACACGACATCCCCGGCAGCGACGCGCCGCGTCGAGGGAAACTGCGCCGGCACGCCCCGTTGCGGATCGTGCATGGAGGTCGCACCGATGAAATGGATGACGTTGGTGCCGCCTTCGCGCATATAGGCGCGCTCGATGAGGTCGCCGAGCGCACGCTCGTCGAGCCCGACCGCGAGCCCATCGCGCAGCCCCGCCATGCCGCGGTCGCTGAGCCAGGCGCCGATGCGCAGCCAGTCGATCTCCTCCGGCGACTTCACCCGCCGCATCCGCACATAGGCGCGGTTGAGATTGGCGATCCTGCCGAAACGCGCCGCGAGTGCCCCGTGCTGCTCGAAGTTCATCGGCCCGATCACGGCCACGCGGTCCGTGCGCGCGCCGCGTTTCTCCAGCACGGCGACAGCCGCACGGATCGACGATTCACCACCCCACGCGACCTCGGCCTCCGCGGCCAGGATCCCGGCGAGCGGCGCATGATTGATCCACTGCACGAACAGCGCATCGCGTTCGCCCGGCGTGAAGACGCCGACCGCCTCCACCGTCACCGGCCATTGCGTGAGCCACTGCACGGCGGAGCCGGCGCGGTTGGCGCCGCAGAACACGAGGTGGTCGCAATCCGCTTGCGCAAGTGCCGCTTTGACCGCCGCGCGGCGGCGCGCCATCTCGGCCGCGCTGTAGCGCGGATACTCCGCCTCCACGATGGCCGCGAGCCGCGCCGGCAGCGGCGGAAGCTCCCCTGCGCCCGGCGTCATCCGGTGGCGCGCGCAATCACGTCGGGCTTGGCGGCGAGGCGCTCCTGCACCAGTTTCTGCGCGGCCATCATGTCGACCTTGCCGGAGCCGAGCAGGGACAGCGTGTCGAGCACCCAGACGTCGGACGGGATCATCAGGTCGGAGGCGTGCTTGGCCTTGGCGAACATCTGGAAATCACTCCGCGTCGCATCCTTCTGCTGAGTCAGCAGGATGAGCCGCTCGCCCTTGCGCAGGTCGGGCACCGCGACCACGGCGGAGAGCGCATTCGGCCACAGCTCGTAGGCCAGCGTTTCGACCGCGGCGAGCGAGATCATTTCGCCGGCGACCTTGGCGAAGCGCTTGGCGCGGCCCTTGATGGTGACGAAGCCCTGCTCGTCGATGGTGACGATGTCGCCGGTGTCATGCCAGCCCTCGGCCGGCGGCTCCAGCACGCCGGGATTGTCGACCTTGAGATAGCCGAGCATCACGTTGGGCCCGCGCACATAGAGGCGGCCGCCCTCCTCGACGCCCTCGACCTTTTCGAGCCGCGCCTCCATGCCGGGCAGCACCCGCCCCACGGTCCCGAACTTGTTGAACATGGGCGTGTTCAATGCCAGCGCCGGCGCGGTCTCGGTGACGCCGTAGCCCTCGAGAATGCGCAGGCCGAACTTCTCCATGTAGGCACGGCGGGTTGCTTCCTTGACCGGCTCGGCGCCCGCCAGGATGTAGCGCAGCGAGCGGAAGTCGTAAGGGTGCGCCACGCGCGCATAGCCCGCCAGGAACGTGTCGGTGCCGAACATGATGGTGGCGTTCACCGCGTAGATCAGCTCCGCCACCGTGCGGTAGTGCAGCGGCGACGGATAAAGATAGATGCGCACGCCGGAGACGAGCGGCAGCACCACGCCGACCGTGAGCCCGAACGAGTGGAACACCGGCAGGACGTTGAACACCTTGTCCTCGCGGCCGAAGTCGATGCGCGCGGCGGCCTGCGCGGCGTTCGCCAGCATGTTGCGGTGGGAGAGCACGACGCCTTTGGGCACGCCCTCCGAGCCCGACGTGAACAGGATCGCGGCCCAATCGTCGGGCTTGCGCGCGACCAACGGCTTGCTGGCGTTGAGCAGCCCGCGGATCTTGTCGCCGGAGGTGACGCCGGCGCGGATATCTTCGAGATAGACGAACTTGACCTCTTTCTCGATCGCAGCGACCAGATTGCCGAGCCTGCCTCTCTCGATGAAGGTGCGCGAGGAGAGAATGGTGTCGATCTGCGCGGCCTTGCAGGCGGCGAGGATATTCGCCGCGCCGGCGGTGAAATTGATCATCGCCGGCACGCGGCCCGCCGTCATGAGGCCGAGAATGGTCACCACCGCGCCATTCGCGTTCGGCAGCATGACACCGAGCGCGCGCCCTTCCGCCGCCAGCGGCATGAGCTTGCTGCCGAGAATGGCGGCGCCGACGAGCAGGCGTTTGTAGGTGAGCGCGCCGGCCACCGGATCTTCGACGGCGATGCGGCTGCGGCCGTGGCGGTCGGCAGCTTGGATCAGCGCTTCCATCACGGTGCGGTCGGTGGAGGTGGTGCGGAAAACGAGATCCGACATGATGCTGTAGAGCGCCGCGCCCGCCGCAATTCGGCGCTTGCGGCCCTTGAGCTCGGGGTCGACGGTGAGCTTCACCGGCTCCAGGATCGTGACCCTCACCTTGGGAAACCAGCGCGGGCGAATCTGGCTCCTGGACAGCCGGCTGAATGGAGTCTGCTCCAGGCCCTCGATGCGCACCGGCAC
Source organism: uncultured Alphaproteobacteria bacterium (assembly GCA_963827585.1). Taxonomy (GTDB): domain Bacteria; phylum Pseudomonadota; class Alphaproteobacteria; order Rhizobiales; family Xanthobacteraceae; genus VAZQ01. Next base: position 32,028 of record CAWHCK010000048.1, on the reverse strand, counting down.
GATCTCGGCATTGGACTTGTCCGCGATCATGGCGGCGCCGTCGTAGACCTTCATCAGGCTGCCGGTGACGGTGATGCGCCCCTCGGGAAAGATGATCAGCGCGTTACCAGCCTTGACCGCATCGATCAGCGAGCGGACGGCCATCGGTTTCAAGGGGTCGAGCGGCAGCGCCTTCGTCAGCTTCACGAACGGCCGCACCCACCACTTTCTGGCGATGCCGATGTCGATGGCGAAGATGGGCTTGCGGTTGCGCAGCGACAGCGCCAGGCCGGCGTCGAGGAAGCTCACATGGTTGAGCGCGATGATGAGATTGGGCCCGGCATTGTTGAGATTGTCGATGCCCTTCACCTCGATCCGGAACAGCAGGCGATAGATCAGCGAGAGCGTGTCGCTGAGCGCGCTCGCCGGCATGGTGCGGCCGACGGCGACCGCGACCAGGAGGCTCGCGCCGCCGAGCAACAGGAACAGTTGCGACGTAGTCATTCCAGCTGCCTGCAGCATGGCCACGATCACCGTGCTGCCCGCCATGCACGCGGCGTTGAGAACGTTGACGGCGGCCACGACGCGCGCGCGGCGATCGGCGCCGGCCCAGGCCTGCACCGCCGCGAAGGTCGGCACGATGAACAGGCCGCCGGCGATGGCGAGCCCGGCAAGATCGACCACAAATCGCAGCCCGCGGCCGCTTTCGAAGATGCTGAGGAACCCATCGAGCCCAGGGATCGGCGCGGCGCCGAGCGTCGACCAGCCGAGGTCGATCGCGAACACGCCCAGCAGCACGGCGCCGATCAGCGTCGGCAGCAGAATAATCCGCCCGGCCGCGAGCCAGGCGGCAAGGCCCGAGCCGATCGCGATCGAGACCGAGAAGATCGCCAGGCAGGTGGTGACCACGTCCTCGTTGCCGCCAAGCACGTTCTTCACCAGCGGCGGCATCAGCGAGAGCGCGACCGCGCCGACGAGCCAGAACCAGCTCGTCACCAGCGCGCCCCACCACAGCCGCGGATCTTCACGCAGATAGCTCAGCAGCTCGACCGTCGAGGCCAGCACGTTCTTGCGCACCACGAGGTCGGGCGCCGCCTGCCCCGTGCGCGGAATGAACAGGCTTGCGCCCCAGCACAGGAGCGAGAACACAATCATCAGACCCGCGAATTGGGCGGGGTCGCCGCCGTCCTTGGCGGCGATCCCGCCCACGATGGTGCCGAGCAGGATGGCGATGAAGGTCGCGCCTTCCACGAGCGCGTTGCCGGCGGGAAGCTCCGAGCGGGCAAGATGGTCGGGAAGGATGCCGTATTTGATCGGACCGAACAGCGATGCGATCACGCCGAACAAGAACAGCGCGACGAACAGCAAGGGCACCGAATGCAGGCTGAAACCTGCCACGGCGATGAGTGCGATGCCGATCTCCGCGAATTTGAGCCGCCGCGCCACCACCGCCTTATCGTAGCGGTCGGCAAGTTCGCCCCCGAGCCCCGACAGGAAAAAATAGGGTGCGATGAAGACCGCCGCGGCGAGCGTGATCAACGATTCCGCTTCCGACCCCCCGATATGGAACAGAATCAGAAAGACCAGCGCGTTCTTGAGGAAATTGTCGCTGAAGGCCGAGAAGAACTGGGTCCAGAACAGGGGCGCGAAGCGCCGCGTCATGAGCAGGGACGACGACATGGCTTTTCCGCTGGTTCGAACGGGCGCGCGCGGCCCAAACGTTACGGCGACCAATGCTTAGCGCGACAAGGACCGACCGCCTACAGTGCTCCCAGCCTAGAACACGACAATTTGGGCAAAAGGACAATCGCCCCGGCGGCGGTCGGGACATGGCGCCCGCTTCAGCGTCAAAAAGCGAACCGGCTCAATTCCCCTACGGGCGAACGATGCAAAATAATGCGGGCGGCCCAGGGCCGCCCGCTGCCTCGAGTCCGAACCATGTCGTTTCGGTTATCCGTGGATGGTCGGCTGCCGCGCCGGCTGCATCAGCACCGCTGCAACGCCCAGGCAAACTGCAGCCGCCGTCGTGAAGGTAAAGAGCGCGATCCACATGGCACGATTCCCTCGTTCCGCTTGACTTCGCCTTCATCTAGGAGTGCGCAGTCAACGCCGGACCTCGCCTTCCGTTCCTGGAACTTCGTTCTATTTATAGTAATTTAATACCATTTTTTCGGAAAAATGGCCTCCGCGGCACCGGCCTACAACCGCTGCTGCGTTGGTTCATGGTGGCTACAACCAGAGAGGCAGAGCCGTGGGATGTCATCTCCGTAGTTTTGACGTCGTCTGATCTATGCGCGACTATCGCGCCGCGATCCGTCCTTACCTTCCGCCTTCGTGGGCCGCTCTGCCGGGGTTCGTCGTTCGCGTGCAAAAGAGAGACCTGAAAACAGGCCCGCGCGCGGCAGCGTCCGCCTGCATGAGCGACGGCATCCCGCCCGGGCGCCTTTCCACTCCGAGAATGTAAAGATCGAAGCGATGAAGTTCACGGGTGACATCTGGATGGAGGCCCCGCGCGACGCGGTGTTTGCGAAGGTACGCGACGCGCGCTTCTTCGCCTCCTGCATCGAGGGCGTGCAGGACCTCAGCGAAATCGACGCCGACCATTACACCGCGGTGCTGGAAACCAAGGTTGCGTATCTCAAGTTCAAGTTCAAGGTCGCGGTCGAAGTGGTGCGGATCGATCCGCCGCAGGAGATCGAGGCCAAGATCGAGGGCGCCCCGCTCGGGATCGTGGGGCGGCTCACCGCGAGTTCGCTGACCCGGCTCGTGGAGGACAACGGGGGGACCAAGGTGAGCTATGAGATCGATGCTGCGCTGACCGGCAAGCTCGGCAGCCTCGGCCAGCCGGTGCTGCGCGCCAAGGCCAAGGAGATGGAACGGCTGTTCGCCGAGCGGATGCGCGCCGCCTTTGCCACACCGGCATCGGAGCAGGCACGATGACTCCATTTGAGCTTGTCGAGCCGGCATCGCTGCGCGACGCCATCGCGCTGCTCGATCCCGACGACGCGGCGGTACGGCCGATCGCAGGCGGTACGGCGTTGATGCTGATGATGAAGGCCGGCGTGTTCCGGCCGACGCGACTGGTAAGCCTGCGCAAGCTCGGCGCCGAGCACGCGCACGTGACGGCGGGAGCGAACGGCGGGCTCACCATCGGTGCCATGACGCCGCTCGCCGTGGTCGAGCGCTCGGCCGAAGTTGCGCGTGCGGCGCCGGTGATCCCGCGCGCCATGCGGCGCCTCTCCAACATCCGCGTGCGCAACGTGGCGACCATCGGCGGCAATCTCGCCCACGGCGATCCCCACATGGACCTGCCGCCCGTCCTCATCGCGCTCGGCGCCGCGGTCGCGGTAGTCGGGCCCAAAGGCGAGCGCACGGTCGCGGTCGAGGATCTCTTCGCCGGCTATTTCGAGACCGTGCTCGCGAAGAACGAGCTGATCGCCGAGCTGCGCATCCCGCCGCAGGGCGCAGCGCGCACGGCGTATCTCAAGGTCACCACCGGCTCGGCCGAGGACTGGCCGGCGCTCGGGGTCGCGGTCGCAGTCGAGGCCGAGGGCTCGGCAGTCAAGTCCGCACGCGTCGTCGTCAGCGCCGCAACGGAGAAGGCCGTTCGTCTCAAGGCGGCGGAGAAGGTGCTCGCCGGCGCAGCCATCGACGACGACAAGACCGTCGCGCGCGCGTGCGAAGCCGCGGCCGACGAAGCCGAATGCATCTCGGACGTGCGCGGCTCCGCCGCCTACAAGCGTGAGCTGCTTCGCGTCTATGTCGGCCGGGCGCTGCGCCAAGCGCTCAACGAAAGCGCGCGCAACAACGGAGCACACCACTGATGGCAACGACCACCGTTCGGGACGGCCAAGTCGGGCGCGGCCCAACAGGAGCTCAAGTCGGCCGCTCGCTGCCGCGGCTCGAGGCGCGCGAGAAGGTCACCGGGCGCGCCGAATACACCCACACCATGCGGCTTCCGGGCATGCTGCACGGAAAGATCTTCCGCAGCACGGTCGCCCATGGCCGCATCAAATCAATCGATACCAGCGCGGCAAAGGCGGTGCCCGGCGTCTATCGCGTCGTGACGTCGGAGGACGTGCGCAAGGTCATCCCCGAGCCCTATTACGGGCCCGCGTTCCACGACCAGCCGGTCCTCGCGATCGACAAGGTGCACTACGTCGGCGAACCGGTCGCGGTCGTGCTCGCCGCCGACCCCCATGTTGCCGAGGAGGCGGCGCAGCTCATCGTCGCCGAATACGAGGAGCTGCCGGCGGTCTTCGACGAGGTGGAGGCCGCGGACAACAACATCCTGGTGCACGAGGAGTTGCGGCCGGCGGGCACCTTTGCCGACCTCAAGCACCTCAAGGGTCGCAAGGGCACCAATATCGCGCTCGACTACCGGCTGCGCCGCGGCGACGTCAACAAGGCCTTCGCCGAGGCTGCGCAGGTGTTCGAGCACACGTTCCGAACGCAGAAATGCCTCCATCTCGCGCTCGAGCCGTATGCGTCGATCGGCGATTGGAAGGAGACGGGCCTGACCATCTATAGCGCCGCGCAAGGCCCCTCGTTCGTGCGCACCGAGATCGCCCGCCTGCTCGGCTGGCCGGAGAACCGCGTGCGCATCAAGGTGCCGTATCTCGGCGGCGGCTTCGGCGGCAAGCTGTACATCAAGCTTGAAGCCCTGGTGACCGCGCTCTCCATGATCGTGCGGCGGCCGGTCAAGGTCGCCCTCACCATGGAGGAGCAGTTCTACACCATCACCAAGCATCCCAGCACGTTCCGCATCAAGACCGGCGTCGACAAGACCGGCCGCATCACCGCGCGCAAATGCGAGGTGTACTGGAACGGCGGCGCCTACGCCGATATCGGCCCGCGCGTCACGCAAAAGTCGGGCTTTACCGCCTCGGGGCCCTACGACATCGACAATGTCTGGATCGATTCGTACGCGCTCTACACCAACCTGCCGCCGGCGGGGGCGCTGCGCGGCTTCGGCATTCCCCAGCTGGTGTGGGCCTACGAGAGCCACACCGACATGATGGCGCGCTCGCTCGGGCTCGATCCGATCGAATTCCGCCGCAAGAACCTGGTGCGCGAGGGCCGGCCCCATGCCACCGGCCAGATCGTTGAGAATTCCAAGCACGCCGCCACGCTCGAGCGCGTCGCCGAGCGGCTCAACTGGAAAGCGCCGCTCGACCGCGACACCGGCACGCTGCGCCGCGGCCGCGGCGTTGCTGTCGCGATGAAGGCAGTGGTGTCGCCCACCACCTCGGCTGCCAACGTCAACGTCGCCGCCGACGGCAGTACCACGCTCTATTGCGGCACCGTCGACATGGGCCAGGGCTCGGACACCGCCATGGCGCAGATCGTCGGCGAGGTGCTCAACATCGCGGCCGAAAGCGTCAAGGTCGTGCAGCGCGACACCGACGTCACGCCCTACGACATGGGCACGCTCGGCTCCCGCTCGGTCTTCCATATGGGACACGCGGTGCGGCTCGCGGCCGAGGAGGCGCGCGCCAAGATCAAGGCGCTCGCGCGCGACGTCGGCGAGCCCGAAGGCAGCAACGTCCCGCTGTCCGAGCTGTTCAAGAAGAAATACGGCATGCAGGCCGGCAATATCGTCGGTACCGGCATCTACAAGCCCGACTACGTGCCGCCCGATCCGGCCACCGGGCTCACGCCCAATGCCACGCCGTTCTGGATGTGCGCGGCGGCCGGCGCCGAGGTCGAGGTCGACACCGAGACCGGGCACGTGCGTATCGCGCGCCTGATCAATGTGGTCGATTGCGGCAAGCCGGTGAACCCGAAAATCGTCGAGACCCAGATTTCCGGCGCCGCGCTGATGCAGCTCGGCTTCACCATGTTCGAGAAGATGTACATCGACGCCGGCCAGGTGACCAACGCCTCGCTCGCCGACTACAAGATCCCGGGAATGCTCGACGTGCCCGCGGTGATGGAGAACGAGGCGGTCGACGCCTATCAATCGAACGGCCCGTTCGGCGCCAAGGGCGTGGGCGAGACCGCGACCTTCTGCGTGTCGCCCGCCATCGCCAACGCCATCGAGGACGCCTGCGGCGTCCGCTTGACCGAGCTTCCGCTCAATGCCGAGGCCGTGTTCCGCGCGCTGCGCGCCAAGGACAACAAGCCGCTCGATGAATAGAGATCAAGCATGACCCGCACCATCAGCTTCACCCTCAACGGCGAGCCGGTCGCCGCCGAGATCAAGCCGCACCACAACCTCGTCGAGCTGCTGCAGCGCGAATTCAATCTGATGGGCGCGCGCGAGAGCTGCGGCCAGGGCATGTGCGGCTGCTGCACGGTGCTGGTGAACGGCGCCGCCGTCTCCGGCTGCCTCTACCTCGCCGCCTTTGTCGACGGCGCCGAGGTCGCCACGGTCGAATCGCTCGCCAGCGGCGACGCGCTCAGTCCGGTGCAGGAGGCCTTCATCGAGGCCGGCGCCTTCCAGTGCGGATACTGCACCCCCGGCTTTTTGCTGATGACCACGCAATTGCTCGACGCCCATCCGGAACCGGACGAGGATCAGATCCGACACTATCTGTCGGGCAATCTCTGCCGCTGCGCCGCCTATCCGGAGATCGTCAACGCGGTGAAAATTGCCGCCCGCAAGCGCAGGAGCGCTCAGGCTTAGCTTCGAAACAAGGTGCATGATTGGGCTATACTGCCGGACATGACCGGCATGAGCGTCGACCCCATGCACGTCGAGACCGACGTCCTGATCATCGGATCGGGCGGCGCCGGCATGTACGCGGCGATCGAGGCCGCGCGCGCGGGCTGCAGCGTCTTCCTCGCCGAGAGGAGCCTGATCGGCCGCGGCGGCGCTACCGTCATGGCGCAGATGACGGTGGCGGTCGCGCTCGGCGCGGAGACGCCCGACCACTGGAGCCACCATTACGACGACACGCTCGAGGCCGGCCGCAGGTTGTGCGACGAGCGGCTGGCGCGGCTCCTTTGCGAGGACGGCCCCGCACGCATCCGCGAGATGGACGAGTGGGGCATCGGCTGGGCGCGCAAGGACGGCCGCATCACGCAAGCGTTCGCCCCCGGCCACGACCGTCCGCGCTGTGTCTATGTCGACTTTCTCAATACCGGTCCGGCGGTATCGAAGACGCTGCGCGCCGTGGTCACCCGCAGCAAATCCATCCGCAAGGCCGGCGACCTCCTAATCGTCGATCTTCTGCGCGTGGGCGATGAAGTTGCGGGCGCGGTGGCGTGGCATGTCGCGACCGGCACGCCCGTCACCATCGCCGCGAAGGCGACCATCGTCGCGACCGGCGGGCTGACGAGGCTTTATCGCCGCAACAGCGCCTCCGCCAATATGGGCGGCGACGGCTACGCGCTGGCGTTGCGCGCGGGCGCGCCGCTCGTCGACATGGAATTCGTGCAGTTCTTCCCGATCGGGCACCTTGCCCCGCGTCTCATCGGGATGGACCCGATCATGTGGGATCCGTTCCGCTACAAGCTCGGCGGGCGGCTCCTCAACAGCGCCGGCGAGGAATTCACCGCGCGCTACGGCGTGAGCGAAGACGGGCGGTACGTCATCACCCGCGACGTCGCAACCTACGCCATCGTCAAGGAGGTGGAGGCGGGACGCGGCTCGCCGCACGGCGGCGCGTTCCTGAGCTTCGAGCACTGCTCGGAGGCGGAGCTGCGCGCGGCCTTCGGCCCGGTGGTCGATCGGCTCGCGAAAAACAACATCGACCTCACCAAAATGCCGATCGAGGTCGCGCCCATCGCCCATTATCACATGGGCGGCGTGGTCGCGGACGAGCGCATGGAGACCGAGCTGCCGGGCCTCTTGGTGGCAGGGGAGGCGGTCGGCGGCGCCAATGGCGCCAACCGGTTGTCCGGCAACGCCATCACCGAGGCGCTGGTGTTCGGCGCCCGCGCCGGCAAGAGCGCGGCCGAGCGGGCCCGGCGCATGGGAGCGCATGCCTTTCGCCGGGAGGCAGCGCTGCCGGCGCTCGACCTTGTCGCCGCCCGCCGCGGCGGCAACGACATCAACACCGCCGCCATGATCCAGCGCCTGCAGGCGACCATGGCGGAGGAGGTCGGCCCGTTCCGCACCGAGTCGAGGCTCGACCGCGCCCTCGCCAGCATCGACGACATGACCCGCGCGCTCGGCCAACGCCCCGCGGGCGGCAACACCGCGTTCGATTTGCGCCGGCTCGAATGGTTCGATCTGCGCAACATGCTGCTGGTCGCGCGCACCGTCGCGCTGGCGGCGCGGGCACGCCGCGAGAGCCGCGGCGCCCACCAGCGCGAGGATTTCCCCGGCATGCTGCCGCATTGGCGCATGAACCAGGTGGCGCGGCTAGCCGCCGGCGGCGTTGCGCTCACGCCGGTGCCCGCGCTTACCGAGGCGGCCGCGCAATGAGCGATATCGCGACACTCAAGGTGTGGAGGGGAGAGAGCGCGCAACGAGGGCGCTGGGAGCGCTACCGGGTGCCGTTCGAGCCCGGCCAGTCCGTGCTCGACGGCTTGCGCTGGATCCGGGCGAACCGCGACCCGAGCCTCGCCGTCCGCTTCTCCTGCATCAATGCCAATGCCTGCAAGGAATGCATGATGGAGCTCGACGGCAAGACCGTCTATGCCTGCACCGCGCGGCTCGTGCCGCGCGAAATGACGCTCGCGCCGTTATCCAACAAACGGCTGGTGCGGGACCTCGTCACCGAGATCGCGCCGCCCGCGGAACGATTCCTGAAATGACACGCCAGCCGCTTTCACCACGCTGTCGTCCCCGCGCAGGCGGGGACCCAGTATTCCAGAGGTCCGCGTGTGTGGCACGATGGGTCCCCACCGCATGTCGGCTATAGTCGACATGCGCACCCAAAGAGCCGATCTCGGGTAAACCCGAGATCGGATGCGCGGGGACGACAACCCAACGTGACGGTCCAAGAGCTCCCCCCAGAAATAAGAAGGAACCATGTTCCAAACCCGCACCGAAGATCTCGCCGTCGAACGCAAGCCGACCGCCTTCGGCGATCTGCGCGCCTGGATCGCCGCGCTCGCGGCGCAGGGCGAGCTGCACGAGGTCGCCGCCGAGGTCGATTGGAACATCGAGCTCGGCACCATCATGCGGCTGGCGCAGGGGCCCGGCACCGGCAAGGCGCTGCTGTTCAACAACATCAAGGACTACAACACGCCGGGGAGCCGCTGCCGCCGCATCTTCGGCGCCGCGCTCAACAACTACCGGCGCATCGCGATGCTGCTCGGGCTGCCTCCCGACACCCACCCGCGCGAGCTGGTCAGGATCGGCCGCACCATCCTCGCCGGCAGCATCGCGCCGAAGATCGTGAGCACCGGTCCGGCGAAAGAGAACATCATCACCGGCGACGACATCGACCTCTACCAGTTTCCCGCGCCCTACTGGAACCGGCTCGACGGCGGGCGCTATCTCATGACCTATGGCGGCTGCGTCACCAAGGATCCCGAGACCGGCGTGATGAATGTCGGGGTCTATCGCGGCATGATCGCCGACAAGACCCACATCCCGATCCTGATGTGGCGCGCCCAGCACATCGGCCATCACGTCACCGCCTGGCAGAACGGCGGCGCGAGCGAGATGCCGATCGCGGTCGCCATGGGAGTCGAGCCGGCGCTCGAATTCGTCGCCGGCGCGCCGGTGCCGAAAGGCGTCTGCGAGTACGACGTGATGGGCTCGATCCGCGGCGCGCCGGCCGAGCTGGTCAGATGCGAAACGGTCGATCTCTACGTTCCCGCCACCGCCGAGATCGTGATCGAGGGCTACCTGCAGATCGATCCTGCAAAATATCTGCCCGAGGGACCGTTCGCGGAGTTCACCGGCTATATCGCCGGCGACCCTGCGCCCAAACCCGCGATCCGCGTCACCGCCATCACCCATCGCAACGATCCGATCCTGCGCGGCACGATCGAGGGCGCGCTGCCGGGCAGCTACTCGGAGAACGCGGTCACCTCCTCGATCATGCGCGCGGCCATCGCCTGGAACGTGCTCGACCGCGCCGGCGTCCCCGGCATCACCGACGTGTGGTGCCCGCCGGTGCACGCCGGGGTCAATCTCCTGATCCAGATGAAGCAGAGCTATCGCAACCAGGCCAAGCAGGCGGCCAATGCGATCTGGGGCTCGTCGGCCGCCCACGTGCGCTACAAGCACATCACCGTGGTCGACGACGACATCGACATCCACGACTATGCGGCGGTGGACTGGGCCATCGCCTACCGGGTGAACGCGGGCGAGGACGACATCGTCATCATGCCCTCGACCTTCGGCCTGGGGCTCGATCCTTCCGTGCGTAAGCGCGATCGCAACCCCGCGCTGTTCGGCACCGGCAAATGGAACCGGGTGCTGATCGACGCCACCATGAATCTCGATTACGACCCCGACCCGGACTTCGGCGGCGCGCGCTTCCCGCCCAAGGTCTGGCCGGACAAGACCGACATCGAGAAGGCCTATGCGCGGTGGAGCGAGCTCGGCCTCGGCAAGCCGTAGGATGGGTTGAGCCCTTGCGAAACCCATCATGACGACTCCGGATCGGGAGAGGTGATGGGTTTCGCTTCGCTCAACCCATCCTACGCTCGTTGCGCTCGCGCCACGGCGGGCACTTCCATCCCCGCACCGTTCCGATAAAGTCTCGCACCCGCCCCACCGGAGATCACGCCCATGACCGAAGAAGCCGTCACCTTTCCGTCCGCCGGCCTGAAACTCTCGGGCGTGGTGCATGTCCCCAGCGGACTGCGGCCGGGCGAGCGGCGCGCCGCCTTCCTGGTGCTGCACGGGTTCGGCAGCAACAAGACCTCGTCGAACACCATGCAGCCGACCAAGGTGCTGAGCGAGCTCGGCTACGTGGTGCTGCGCTTCGACATGCGCGGCTGCGGCGACAGCGAGGGCGAGTTCGGCCGCGTGATCTGCCTGGAGCAGGTCGAGGACACCCGCAGCGCGCTGACCTTCCTCGCCAGGCATCCGGCGGTCGATCCCGAGCGCATCGGCGTCATCGGGTCGAGCTTCGGCGGTGCGGTCGCGGTCTATGCCGGCGGCGTCGACGAGCGCGTCGCCGCGGTCATCTCCAATGGCGGCTGGGGCGACGGCGAGCGCAAGTTCCGCGGCCAGCACAAGAGCCCGGAGGAGTGGGCGCGCTTCACCAACATGCTGAAAGAAGGGCGCGAGCACCGCGCCAAAACGGGCAAATCGCTGATGGTGCCGCGCTACGACATCGTGCCGATCCCGCCGCACCTGCGCAACAACCTCGCCAGCAATTCCATCCACTCGTTTCCCGCCGAGACCGCGCAGAGCATGTTCGACTTCCGCGCCGACGAGGTGGTCGGGGGCATTGCGCCGCGGCCGCTCCTCCTCCTGCACGCCGCCAACGATTCGGTCACGCCCACCGAGCAGTCGATCGAGCTGTTCAAGCGCGCCGGCCAGCCGAGCGAGCTCCATCTCATCAGCGATGCCGATCATTTCATGTTCGGCGAGGGCAACACCCGCATCTGGGATCTCCTGCGCGGCTGGCTCGGCTTCTATTTCCCGGCGGCTGCCACGGCTGCGAGAAAAGTTGCCGCGGCCGGCCATTGACCGCAAACATGACCGCTTCCGCGCGAGGCAGGCAGCAAGACAAGCAAAAGGAGATCGCGTTCTTCGACGGTCACGCCGCCGCGGACGACTACGACGTCTTCACGCCGGAAGCGCAATGTCCGCCTCATCGACGCCTTCGTGCGGCTGAGCGGGCTCGAGCCGGGCGCCCGGGTGGTCGATCTCGGCTGCGGCTCGGGCGCGTTCACCGCGCTGCTCGCGCGCGCCGGCTACGACTGCGTCGGGCTCGACCTCAGCGAGAAATTGACCGCGCTCGGCCGCCGCAAATATCCCGCGATCCAATTCGTCGAAGGCGACATCGAGCGGCTGCCGTTTCCGCCCTTAAGCTTCGACGGCGTGCTGCTGAGCGGGGTGGTGCATCACTTCCCCGACCCGTCGCCCTGCGCCGCCGAGGTGTTCCGCGTGCTGCGCCCGCACGGGCGCTTCGTCGCCTTCGATCCCAACCGGCGCAATCCGTTCATGTGGCTCTACCGCGACCCCGCCTCGCCCTTCTACAGTCCGCTCGGCGTGACCGAGAACGAGCGGCCGGTGCTCGCGCGCGAAGTCGCCGCCGTGTTCGAGCGCGCGGGCTTTGCGGTGTCGACGCACTACCTCTCCGGGCTCGCCTATCGCTACGTGGCATCGGCGCGGGCGCGGCTCCTGCTCCCGGCCTATAATTTCATCGACGCCGTCGTGTTCGGCCTTCCCGTCATGGAGCGGCTGCGGCCGTTCGTGCTGACCGCCGGCGCCAAACGCACGCCATGACGGCCGAGCTCGATATCGTCATTCCGGTCTACAACGAGGGCCGCAACATCGTGGCGACGCTCGCGGCGCTGGCGCGCGCGGTGAAAACCCAGGCGCGCGTGCTGATCTGCTACGACCACCCCGAGGACGACACCCTGCCGGCGATCCGCGACAACCCGCAGGCCCATGCCGGCCTGCCCGTCGAGCTCGTGCGCAACGCCGGCCGCGGCGCCCACGGCGCCGTCATGACCGGCTTTGCCGCGAGCACGGCGCCGTTCGTGCTGATGTATCCGGCCGACGACGATACCAACGCGGCGATGGTCGACCGCATGGTCGCGCGCGCGCGCGCGGGCCACGACATCGTCTGCGCCAGCCGCTTCATTCCGGGCGGCGCCATGGTCGGCTGCCCGCTCATCAAGGCGGTGCTGGTGCGCTCGGCCAACTTCACGCTGCGGCACGTGGCGCGCCTGCCCACCACCGATGCCAGCAACGGCTTCCGCATGTTCTCGCGCCGCGTCATCGAGCGCATCGCGGTCGAGTCCGACCAGGGCTTCTGCTACAGCATCGAGCTCCTGGTGAAGGCGCATCGGCTGGGCTGGACCATCGCCGAGGTTCCGGTGCGCTGGTTCGAGCGCCGCCACGGCGAGAGCCGGTTCCGCGTGCTCAGGTGGCTGCCGGCGCTATCTGCGCTGGTACGGCTACGCCTTCGCCACCACCTTCCTGCGGCGGCCGCCGCGCACCGTGGCCTTGAAGGACCCGCGCCCCATGATGCCGAGATCGCAGCCATGAAATGGCCGAGGATACGCGCGCGCCACACCACCACGGTGTCGCCGTGGGTGAGCATCACCGCGCGCGAGGTGGAGTTCGCGCGCGGGCAGGCGCCGCAGGTCTACCACGCGGTCGAGCAGGCCGATTACATCGCGATCGTCGCGCTCACGGCGGCCGGCAAGCTGCCGATCGTGCGGCAGTACCGGCCGGCGATCGAAGCCTTCGCGTGGGAGCTGCCGGCCGGCCTGGTCGACCCCGGCGAGAGCCCGGCCGACGGCTGCCGCCGCGAGCTCATGGAAGAGACCGGCTTGACCGCGCGCGCCGTGCACGCGCTGGGCGACAAATGCGCCTGCACCGGGCGCCTCAACAACCGCGTCCACAGCTTCTTCGTCGAGGCCGGCGCGCGCGTCGCAGCCGTTCAAGCCGGAGCCCGGCATCACCACCAGGCTGGTGTCCCCGGCCGAGCTCGTGCGCCTGATCAAGGCCGGCGATTTCGTCTCCCAGCTCCACATCGGCGCGCTCCTGCTCGCCGAGCTCAACGGCTTTCTCGCGCTGCCGCGCGCGGCCTCGCCCCGCGCGCAAGAAGGCGTAGGTGTCACGCCAGCATGCCGGCCATGCGGTCGAGCCCGCGCCCCAGCGCAAGGCTCGCGGGATGCTTCGCGACGCGCGCGGTGAACGCGGGAAAGCGCTGCCGTACCAGGGCGATGCCTTCGTCGTGCACCCACACCGCCACCACCAGCAGCGTGAGCAGCCAGGTCACGTAGGCGTAGCGGCCGGTCGGCGCGTAGAACAGCGCGACGCAATGCTGCGCCAAGGTCGCGCACGCGGTCAGCCGCAGCCACCCGTCCGCCTGCTTCCACACCGCGACGCGCACCAGCACCACGATCGCCGCGGCATTGAGCGGCGCCATCGCGACCGATTCGGACGGGCCGGCGAGCCAGCCGCCGATCTGCCGCAGCGCCCGCACCACGTGCTCGCCGGCGAGATCGAGATGCGCGAGCTCCGCGAGCGCGGCCATATAGGCCGACGGCGGCATCGTCAGCAGCGCGGGATGGGCGGCGCTCGCGGTGAAGAGCACGAGCACGCCGCCATAGATCCAGTTGTGCAGCGCCATGCCGAGCACCGGCAGGAAGCCGATGCACAAACCTACGACCCGGCGGAACTGCGCGCTGCCACAGCGCCGCCAGGCCCGCGCCCGCGAGCAGCACCCCCGCCGCCGGCGCGAGGTTGGGCCGCACGAACAGCGCGAGCGCGAACAGCACGCCGGTGCCGACGGCAGCGAGGAAACGATCGGGCGGCCCGGCACGGCTGCGTCCCACCAGCAGCACGAAGCCGGCCAGCAGGAAGATGGCGGCGGCCGGATCGGCAAAGCCGCGCGCCGCCCACTTGACGTATTGCACCAGGCTCGAGCCGAACAGCACGCCCACGGGAACGGCGGCGAACACGAGCGTGAGCGCCAGCGCCCAAGGGAGCGGCAGGAAGCGCCGGAACATGGCGAAGACCAGGAACGGCAACACGAGAATGAGCGCGAGATAGCCGAGATAGCTCTCGCCGAAGAGGAGGTGCTCGGCGGCGCGCAGGTAGCGCAGGCCGGGCGTGAAATAGAACACTTTCTCGCCGCCCTCGAGCGCGCCGGCGACGTCGCCGGCGAGGAGCTTCCGCAGCATCCCGCGCGCCATGCCGTCGTAGACCAGGCCGTCGTCGCCGCTGTCGAACGGGCGCACGCCGCCGAGGAAGCTCGCATCGTTGAGGGCAACGACGGCGAGCGTGACCGCGATGAGCGCAAACGGCAGCACCAGGCGCCGTGGGCGAACCCTCACAAGCAAGCCGAGCACGGCGACGGTGGCGACGAGCGGCCAGCGCGGGCTCCACCCATTGGCGCAGCGCGATGCTTGCGCTCGGGACGAGCCGCATCGCCAGCGGCTGCTTGATCGCGACGCCGAAGATGCGCCGCCCGACGTCCTCGGGCGTGAGCGTGCGGCATTGCATCGCTTGATGCGAGATTGGCTCGAAACTCTCGCCCGCGCCCTCCCACAGCACCTCGCCCTGCCAGCACAAGTCGCTGCCGACGAAATCGGCGCCGAAAGCGGTAGACGACGAACCACGGCATGGCGAGCGTCCAGCGCTGCCACGCCAGCGAGCGGCGGTCGCGCGTCGCGCGCTCGAGGTCGCTCACCTCCGAGTTCCAGTTGTAGCCCCACTCGTTGATGAAGCCGAGGCGCAGCCACACCGGGTCGGAGAAGTCGATCCCGCGCACGCGCCGCGAATACGGGCCGCGGTCGTAGATGCCGTCGGCGGAGAAGGCGAACGGCGTGTCGGGAAACGACTGCCCGCGCCAGCAGCCCGTCCTTCGCCGGATCGCAGCGCCGTCCCGGCGGATATTTGGCATCGAACTCGGCCGCCATGACGCGGAAGGCCTCGCGCGGCAGGGAAGCTTCGAGCGCGCCGCCCGCGCGGTCGATGAGAAAGACGTTGTGGCCTTCCTCGATGCGCGGTGCCTTGAACGCGATCTGGCCAATGACGCACAGCGCCACCGCCGCGAGCGCCAGGAGCCACGGCCTGCGCCGCGCCGCGACCGCGCCCGCCGCGACGACGACGGTGGCGGCGACCAGCAGCGCGTAGCGAAAGAGATCGTTGATCGGCAGCCCGAGCCCCGCGACCACCAGCACCAGCGCGGCGAGCTTGAGCCACGGCTGCTGCGTCGTCGGTTGGCTGTCGGCGGAATTTTCGGCGGTCAATGCTCAGCGCCCGGTTTGGCCGGACGGTATCGGGTCGGCCAGATGGTTCGCTACAGTCGACGCTCCATCGGAGAGATTTTTCCATGCCGCCCGTGCTGACGCTCTACGAGGACATTCTCTCGAACGGTGCCGTGCTGGCGCTGCCGGCGCTGCCGCGCATGATCTTCCTCGTGCACGGCGAGGCGGCGATTGCCGGCCACACGCTGCGCGACGGCGAGGCCTGGCACGGCGAAGCCGCGGCGAGCCTCACCGCGGGCGGAACGGGCGCGACCTGCTGGCGCTTCGAGCTCGCGGCCGGCGTGAGTTCGCGCGCAAAACTCAGCGCGCGGCTCGACACCTTGCCGGCGGGCGAGCTCCTGCTGCGCGGCGACAGCGTCGGCTTCCCGCCCGGCGGCTGCGCCTACCTGCACCGCCATCAGGGGCCGGGCATCCGCTGCCTCATCGAGGGCGGCATCCGCATCGACACCCACGGCCGCTCCACCTCCTACGGGCCGGGCGGCGCGTGGTACGAGAGCGGCCCCGAGCCGGTGTTCGCGCAAGCGGCGGCGGATCGGGCAAGCCGTTTCGTCCGGGTGATGATCCTGCCGCGCGCGCTGATCGGGAAGAGCTCGATCCAATACCTCGACGAAGCGGATGCGGCGAAACCGCGCCTGCAGCAGTACAAAATCTTCGCCGACGCGCCGATATCAAGGCCGAGCCCGTAGGATGGGTTGAGCCTTAAGGGCGTTTACGCCCGTCTTCGCGGGCTATGGCGAAACTCCATCACATCGGGCCGTGCTTGCGGAGAGATGATGGGTTTCGCTTCGCTCAACCCATCCTACGCCATCTTGACGACCACCGGCCGCGTCACGGCAGGCCGTAGAGCGCCTTGGCGTTGTCCCGGAACACCTTGGCCTTCTGCGCGTCGCTGAGCTTGAACTGGAACACCTCGCGCGGGTGGTCGAAATCCCAATGCGGATAATCGGTCGAGAACATCACGCGCTCCCAGCCGATCCAGTCGATGACCTCGGCGAGATGCGCCGGCGTGTCCGGCTCCTCGATCGGCTGGGTGGTGAACCAGCAGTGCTCGCGCACGTACTCGGACGGCGGCCGCGTGAGCTCCGGCGTCTCCTTGCGCATGCGCTCCCAGTGCTTGTCCATGCGCCAGCACAGCGCCGGCACCCAGGTGAAGCCGCCCTCGATCAGCACCACCTTGAGCTCGGGGAAGCGCTCGAGCACGCCCTCGAACACCAGGCTGGCGACGGTGTTCTGCATCCCGGTCGTGGTGGCGTAATGCTCCTGCATGTAATAGGTCGGCCACCCCGACCCGGTCGAGGCGTGGCCGCCGCTGAACCCCTGCACGTGCAATGCGATCGGCCGGCGGCAGCGCTGCGCCGCCTCGTAGATCGGCCAGTAGCGGCGATGCCCGAGCGGGTCGCTCGCGCGCGGCGAGATCAGGATCTGCACAAAGGAAAGATCGTCCGCCCGCCGCTCGATCTCGCTCACCGCGAAGGCTGCATCCTCCTGCGGCACCACGATGCCGGCGCGCAGCCGCGGCTCGGGCTTGACCCAGGTCTCGAGCTGCCAGTCGTTGACCGCGCGCGACAGCGCCGCGGCGAAGTCGAGGTTGCGCTCCTCCATGCCGCCGCGGCTCAGCTGCATCAGCATCCCGTACTCGACCCCGTTGGCGTCGAGGTGCTGCCGGCGCATGAGCTCGAGGTCGCAGCCGGGCGGCCCCGCCTGCGGAAACGCGTCGAGCCGCATGCCCGCCGCCATCATGCGCGGCCAGGCGAGCTGGCCCGAGAGGCCCTGGCGCAGGTGCTCGCCGAACGTCGTCATATGCTCGCGCCAGCGCGCCGGCAGGAACGGATGCAAGTCCGCCGGCGTGCGATAGGCGGGGTGGATGTCGCAGTCGACGATCATGTTTTGCTGCGACGTCTGCTGCGACGCGCTCGCGTGCCGAAGCGGAACGTTCATGGCACGGCCTCCTCAGCATGTTCCGCCGGCTTGACCCAAGGGGTCATTGCCGGGCTTGACCCGGCAATCCATCCTCTTCGCCAAACGTCGTTGCGAAAGCGATGGACCCGCGGGTCAAGCCCGCGGGTGACGCAGTGTACTCTACTAACCGGCAGCGGCATTATCGCGCAAAATCGCGCCGTCGGCGACGGCGGCATCGCGCAGGCGCGGATAGGTCTCGAGCGGGTTGTCGATCATGAGCCTGCGCACGCGTCTCGTCGGCGAGCCCGTCCGGCAGCACGTCCTCGCCGTCGAACTGCCAGTGCGGGTAGTCGGTCGAGAACAGCAGCATGCGGTCGGAGCCGACATGCTCGAGCACGCGCGCGAGCCGTTGCGGATCGATGCGCGGGACATCGACCGGCTGCAGGGTCAGCCGCACGTGCTCGCGCACGATCTCCGCCGGCGGGCGGTCGATCCACGGCACTTCCGGCCGCACCCCGCGCCAGGTCTTGTTGGTCCGCCACAGCAGCGTGGGCAGCCAGGTGATGCCGGACTCGATCAGCACCAGCCTGAGCGCGGGGAATTTCTGGAACACGCCCTCGGCGAGGAAGCTCAGCAGCTGGGATTCGAACGCGGTCGACTGCGCGACGTAATCCTCCACCCGGTGCGCCGGCCAGCCCGACGGCGTCGGCGCGTGGTGATAGGTGCTGCCGGCATGGATGCCGACGGCGAGGCCGTGCCGCTCGGCCGCGGCGTAGATCGGCCAGTAGAGCCGCCGCCCCAGCAGCATCTCGCCCATCGCCAGCAGCAGCACCTGCACGAAGCGGCGGTCTCCCGCGATGCGCTCGATCTCCTTGACCGCCAGCGCGGGATTGTGCGCGGGCAGGAGGATCGATGCGCGCAGGCGGGGCTCGCGGTCGAGCAATTCCTTTGCGGTCCAGTCGTTGACCGCCGCGCACAACGCCGCCGCCATGTCCTCGTTGAACAGCGCGAGCGCGCCGTGCAGCACGTTGCAGATGGCGTAGCGGCTGCCGAAGGGATCGAGCGCGTGGCCGCGGATGGCATCGAGGTCGCCCGCGGGCAGGCCCGACGCCTGCCGCCAGTCCGGCCGCGCCGAGAGCGGCGCATGCGGCGGATAGCTGGTGAGGATGAAGGAATATTTGTCGATGTGGCGGTTGACCAGCTGGTCGCGCCAATAGTCGTCGAGATAAGGCAGCAGCGCCGGCACGCCCGGCATCGCCGGATGCAGGTCGCAATCGATGGCGCCGGCGTACGGAACTTTCATCGGGTGGAACTCTTCGACGATCAGGCATCGAGGTGCAGTATATATGAATGAGGCGACTTGGCTGCTGGCTGCGACGCGAACTCGGTCGGCTCCCCTCCCCCTTGTGGGGAGGGGTTGGGGGTGGGGGTCGTTGTTGCTGGACCCATCTCGCGCAACAACCACGACCCCCACCCCGCTCGCTACGCTCGCGACCCTCCCCACAAGGGGGAGGGTAGGAGCGCGTTGCGTGGGCGGAGCATCACCACCGCGAACCGAAGACAGTAAGACACACAGGGTGGATCGCGCGCCACGCGTTGCTAAACTCACGCCGGGTTCCCGTTAGGGAGGAACGTGATGTCAACAGACAAAAGTCGCGCCGTCGCTGCCGCCGTTGCGATCGCGGTGGGGCTCGGCCCCACTGTCGCCACGAGCCAGGAGATGGACATCCTCATGGCGCTGCCGGCGGCGACGCTGACCTTCAGCGCGCCGTTCATCGCCGAGGATGCCGGCTTCTACAAGAAGGAAGGCCTCAAGGTCAGCCACCGCACCATCGTCGGGGTCGGCGCGGTCAACGCAGTGATCGCCGGCAGCGCCGACTTCACCGTCGGCACCGGCCCCGTGTTCCTGCGCGCGGCGTCGCAGGGCCAGCGGCTCTACGCCATCGCCAATCTCATCGACAAGCCGCTGGTCGAGCTGGTGCTGCGCAAGGACGTGGCCGACGCCGCGGGCGTCGGCGAGGGAACGCCGCTCGCGGCGCGCGCCAAGGCGCTGCGTGGCAAGACCATCGGCATCCAGGGTGTCGGCAGCATCGTGCATGCGTGGCAGCGCCTGGTCGCCAACCGCGGCGGGCTCGACATCGAGAAGGACGTGCGCATTGCCCCGATGGATCCGTCCGCGATGCTGGCGGCGCTGCAGACCAAGGCCGTCGACGGCTACGCCACCTCGCTTCCCTTC
The DNA here is from genome assembly GCA_963827585.1 of uncultured Alphaproteobacteria bacterium. Lineage (GTDB taxonomy): Bacteria > Pseudomonadota > Alphaproteobacteria > Rhizobiales > Xanthobacteraceae > VAZQ01. Next base: position 12,101 of record CAWHCK010000048.1, on the reverse strand, counting down.
ACCACCGAGGCCGTGGTCAAAGGCAGCGCCGTGATGCTGGCGAGCGCGGTCAGCGACGCGCCCGATCTCCTCCCGTTCGCCTATGGCCTCGTCTACACCCGTCCCGACACCTGCACGAAGCAGCGGGAGAAATGCGTGCGCGTGGCGCGCGCGCTCGCCGGCGCCAACGCCTTCATCGCCGATCAGCCCGCGGCCGCGCTCGATCTCCTGAAGAAGCGCTTCGACAAGATGGACGCAGCCGTGCTCGCCGCCGCCTGGCAGGTCGTGTCGGCCGCCCATGCCAGGGACGTGCGCGTGACGGTGCCCGGCCTCGAGCATTCGCAGCAGGTCTCGCTCGAGGCCAAATTGCTCGAGCCCAAGGATGCGCTCGCCAAATTCGACGGCCTCTACACCGATGAATTCGTGCGGTGATCGATTTGCCGTTTGAATCGCTGGCGATGCCTCGCGCTCGGTGTGCTCCTCCCGCCTCGCGCTCGGTGTGCTCCCCTCCCCCTTGTGGGGAGGGGTTGGGGGTGGGGGTCGTTGTTGGTGGACACATCTCGCGCAACAACGACGACCCCCACCCGCGCTCGCTTCGCTCGCGACCCTCCCCACAAGGGGGAGGGTAGATGCGGCACCGGCGGTCGTCCCAGCGCATCGAGTCGCGGCACGTACATGGCTACAATCAGACCCGCCACGCTGACCGCACTACCGAGAGCACGCGCCCATGTACCACGCCACGATCGGAACCACTCGCCATACCTTCCCCGATCTGGCCGCGCTCATGGCCAAGGCCACCCCGCTGCGCAGCGGCGACATGCTGGCAGGCATCGCGGCGGCATCGGGCGAGGAGCGCGTGGCGGCGCAGGTCGCGCTCGCCGACCTGCCGCTGCGCACGTTCCTCAATGAGCAGGTCGTGCCCTACGAAACCGACGAGGTCACGCGCCTCATCATCGACACCCACGACGCGCAACGCCTTCGCGCCGATTGCGCATCTGACGGTCGGCGGCCTGCGCGACTGGCTCCTCTCCGATGCGGCGACCACCGAGACCCTCGCCGCGCTCGCGCCCGGCATCACGCCCGAGATGGCGGCGGCGGTGAGCAAGATCAGCCGCCTGCAGGACCTCATGGTGATGGCGGCGAAATGCTCGGTCGTCACCCGCTTCCGCAACACCATCGGGCTCCCCGGCCGCCTCTCGGTGCGGCTGCAGCCCAATCATCCCACCGACGATCTCACCGGCATCGCGGCGAGCATTCTCGACGGCCTCCTGCTCGGCTCGGGCGACGCCGTCATCGGCATCAACCCCGCGACCGACAGTCCCGAGCGCGCCCACGCGCTCCTGTCGATGCTCGAGGACGTGCGCGTCAAGCTCGACATCCCGACCCAAAGCTGCGTGCTGGCGCATGTCACCACCACGCTCGCGCTCATCGCCAAGAATTCTCCGGTCGATCTCGTGTTCCAGTCGATCGCCGGCACGCAGGCCGCCAACAAAAGCTTCGGCATCGACCTCGCGCTCCTCGCCGAGGCCCACGCCGCCGCGCTCGCGCTCAAGCGCGGCACGGTCGGCGACAACGTGATGTATTTCGAGACCGGGCAAGGGAGCGCCCTCTCCGCACAGGCCCATCACGGCGTCGACCAGCAGACGCTCGAGGCGCGCGCCTACGCGGTGGCGCGGACGTTCCGGCCGCTCCTGATCAACACCGTGGTGGGCTTCATCGGGCCGGAATATCTCTACGACGGCAAGCAGATCATCCGCGCCGGGCTCGAGGATCATTTCTGCGGCAAGCTCATGGGCCTGCCGATGGGCTGCGACGCCTGCTACACCAATCACGCCGAGGCCGACCAGGACGACATGGACGCGCTGCTGACCTTGCTCACCGCCGCGGGCGTCAACTTCGTGATGGGCGTGCCCGGCGCCGACGACATCATGCTCGGCTACCAGAGCACCTCGTTCCACGACGCGCTCGCGATGCGCGACCTGCTCGGCCGCCGCCCGGCGCCCGAGTTCGAGGCCTGGCTCGCGCGCCACGGCCTCATGGACGAGGCCGCGCGCATCCGCCCGCGCGCCCTCCCCGCCCGCTTCCGCGCCCTCCTCCCCGCGTGAGCGCACGATGCTCGTGCCCGCAGCTACCCTCCCCCTTGTGGGGAGGGTCGCCCCGAGCGAAGCGAGGCGGGGTGGGGGTCGTAGTTGTTGCGCGAGACATGTCCCCCGACAATGACCCCCACCCCCAACCCCTCCCGCACAAGCGGGAGGGGAGCCGACCGAGTTCGCCGAACGCCTGTGATCTAACAACGCGATCCGTCTCCCCTTTGCGGGAGACGATTCCAGTTTTGCTGCAAGCCGCTCTATCCTAAGGCGTGACCAAACCACCCCCGCCAACACTACATCCCCCGAGCAGGAGCCGTGGGAGCGGCTGCGCCGCCACACCGCGGCGCGCATCGGGCTTGCCCGCACCGGCGCCTCGCTTGCCACCGCGCCGCTGCTCGATTTTCGCCTCGCCCATGCCCGCGCCCGCGACGCCGTGCACGCGCCGCTCGACCAGGCGCGGCTGGTCGCCGATCTCGCCGCGCTCGCGCTCCCCGTGCTCGCGCTGGAGAGTGCGGCGGGAAGCCGCGAGCAGTACCTCATGCGCCCCGAGCTCGGCCGCCGCCTCGCGTCCGCTGCGTCAACGGCGCTCGCGGCCTATGCCGGCAATGGCTACGACGTCGCCTTCGTGGTCGCCGACGGCTTGTCCGCGCGCGCGGTCGCCGCGCATGCGCAGCCGCTGCTGGCCGAGATTTTGCCGCGGCTGCGGGACGAGGGCTGGCGCATGGCGCCGCTCACGGTGGTGCGCCACGGCCGGGTCGCGATCGGCGACGCGGTCGCGGCCGCGCTTGCCGCCGACATCGCGGTGGTGCTGATCGGCGAGCGCCCGGGGCTTTCCGCGCCCGACAGCATGGGCGCCTATCTCACCTGGCGGCCGACGGCGGCGACCACCGACGCCGAACGCAACTGCATCTCCAACATCCGCCCCGCGGGCCTCGCCCTATGGCGATGCCGCCTTCACGCTCGTCCATCTGTTGCGTGCCATGCGAGGGCGCCGCCTCTCCGGCGTCGCCCTGAAAGACGACGGCGACCCGCCTGCTGCTCGACGGGCGGTGAGCGCCACGCGATGGACACCGAGAGGAATTGCCGACCGCACCGCGCGCTCCACCTCCCCCTGAAAGGGGGAGGTCGGCGCGGGGCAATCACCCTTCAACAACTGTGATCATGAGTAGCGCCGGGTGGGGGTCGATTCGGCCGAGATCAAATGGTCGCGATGCGACCCCCACCCCAACCCTCCCCCTTTCAGGGGGAGGGGGCACACCGAGTTCGTCGCAGGGTCAGCGGACCACACTCCGAACGCGCGCACGCTTACCGCGAATTAACTCAACGCCAGCGGCAGTGTCGTTACAATCTCGGCGGCTACACGTGCGGCGTTCGATCGACGCTGCACGGATGCGGCGGGAGGAAACGATGCGGCGCGCAGCGAATGCAACGATGTCGATGGTGGTGTCAGTCGCCATCGCCGCGATGATTCCCACGACCGCGGCGTTTGCCCAATCCGACGCCGAGATCCGCGATGTGGTGGCGCAGCAGATCCAGCCGATGCTTCCGCGGCGGAGCCGAGACAGGAAAAGCCCCCGGCGGCGTGGCGGTCGCGGTCCATGTCGACGGCCGCACGTTGTTCATGAACTTCGGCGACGCCGCGCCGGGGCGGCCGGTCACCAGCGACTCCCTCTTCAACCTCGCCTCGATCGGCAAGGTGTTCGTCTCGACGCTCCTGGCGCAGGCGGTCAAGCAGGGCGACGTCGCGCTCGATGATCCCGTCGCCAAATACGTGACCGAGCTCCAGCGCGGCGGCGACATCAAGCGGGTCACGCTCGGCCAGCTCGCCAGCCACACGTCGGGGCTCACCAGCACGCCCCAAGTAGACCTGGCACAGGGGCCAGTACACGCTGCCCGACTTCATCCGCTATCTCAACGCCTGGCAGGCGGACGCGGGGCATGAGCCGGGCAAGCAGTTCATCTATTCCAACGCCGGCTTCGCGCTGCTGTGGCTCGCGCTGCAGCGCCGCTACGACATGCCCATCGCCGCGCTCCAGGAGGCGCGCCTCATCCAACCGCTCGGCATGGCCTCGACCGCGCTGCCGGTGCCGGGGCGCAATTCCCGCGGCGAGATCGCGCCCGCGCTGCGCCGCCGCGCGGTGCAGGGCTACGGTGCAAACGGCCGGCCCGTGGGCGCGCCCGGCGACGAGCAGGGCAGCTTCAACTGGCCCGGCACCGGGCAGATCTATTCCTCCGCCCGCGACATGGCGACGTTTCTCGCCGCCAATCTCGGCGCGCTCCCCAACCAGCGCCCGCTGCAGGCGGCGATGGCGTTCGCGCAGCAGCAGGGCATGTTCAGCCCGGGCCCGCGCTTCACCCAGGCGCTGGGCTGGGGCATCGTGCGCAACGGCGATCTCACCATCGTCGACAAGAACGGCGGCATGAACAACACCTCGACCTATATCGGCATGATGCCTCAACGTGGGCTCGGGGTCGTCATCCTCGCCAACCGCGGCGGGCAGCCCGCCACCCGCATCGGCCGCCAGATCCTGCGCGCGCTTGCGCGGGCCGCCCCACCGCCTTGATTTCTGTGTCGAGGATGGGTTGGCGAGCGTCATCGCGCGGGAGATGACGTCGACACGGTCGGGCGTATCCCGAGTTCCGACATGCCGCGCCGTGCGCGCTAAACTATAGATTTAAGCTATTTCACATTGCTAGTATTAGGTGTATCCTACCGGCGTAGTTCACGGCAGGGAGGACGCCATGCGGCAGACGATGCGGGTGCGGGGTCGATACGATACGGCACCATCTCGATCGCGGCGGCCGCGGTGATCGCGAGCAGCGCCGCGACGCTGGCGCAGTTCCGCTCCAGCCTGCGTCCGACCCCAACCAGCGGCAGGTGGCGCTGGTTCGCCAGGACGCGTCCGATTGCTCCGGCAGCAACGTCGATCCCGATGCGTCCGAGACTGGCGGCACCATCTGGGCGACGCGGCTGTTCGACGGCAATACCAGCGTGAAGGTCGCGATGACGATGAAGCCCAACACCACCTATCGCGTCGCGCTCAAATGCGTCCGCCCGCTTGGCGAGATCACGACCGACGACGAGGGCATCGCGAACGTCTCGCTCGCCTTCCCGACCGACCTGGTCGGCCCGGTCTATTCGTTCGAGATGTCGGCAGGGCGCGCAGCCCGGCAACAAGTACCAGAGCGCGCAGGTCAAGTTTCAGTAACCGCCGCGTTCGCTCCCATGCATACGCCTGCATCCATCCTGTGCCGTCGCGGGCGGCGCCCGCGTCGCCGCCGATCGGCACGATCGCTTTCGGAGGGCATGATGAAAAATATTTCGCTGTCGTTCGCCATCGCCGCCGCCTCGCTCGCCCTCGTGCTGCCGGCCGCGCCCGCCCACGCCCAGGCCTCGCGCACCTGGGTCTCGGGGGTGGGCGACGACGTCAATCCCTGCAGCCGCACCGCGCCGTGCAAGACCTTTGCCGGCGCCATCTCCAAGACCGCGCTCAACGGCGAGATCAACTGCCTCGATCCCGGCGGCTTCGGCGCCGTGACCATCACCAAGTCGATCACCATCGACTGCCACGAGATTTTCGCGTCGATCCTCAACAGCGGCACCAACGGCATCAACATCCCGTTCAACAGCTTCAACGCAGCCGACGTGCGCAAGACCGTCCGCCTGCGCAACATCAATCTCAACGGCGTCAATACCGGCATCATCGGCATCCGCATCACCGGCGGCGGCGTCATCGCCGCCGGCGTGGTCATCATCGAGGACTGCCTGATCGACGGCACTTTCGCCGGCGCCGCGACCGGCATTTCCGACGAGCGCACCGCCGGCGGCGAGCTCTACGTCTCCAACACCACGGTGCGCAATACCGGCACCTATCGGCATCTCCATCAATCCGGCCGGCGCGTTCCGGCCAGCGCATCGACGCCGCGTTCGACAACGTGCGCGTCCAGAACAACGACACTATCGCGCATCTTCGTCGGCAACAACGGCCGCGTCATGATCAACCGCTCGGTGGTCTCGGGCAACGTGCAGATCGGGATCGCCGTAGCGGCATCGCGGCGGCGTCGGAGGTGAACGTCAGCAACAGCGTGATCAGCAACAACGGCACCGGCGTTCGCAATCCCAGCGGCACCGTGACCATCCGGCTGTCCAACAACGACATCTCCTTCAACGGCACGGCGTTCTTCGGCGCCACCCAGACGCACGTCAACAACCGCGTCCAGGGCAACGGCGCGCTCGGCACCGCGCCCACAGCGATCGGCGCCACCTCCACCCAGACCGGCCACCAGTAGCGCCGCACGCGTGTCACGCCGCTCGCAGTCGAATCCTTGTCGCGGCAAACTCACGTGGGCTCGCCCTCCCCCTTGTGGGGCAGGGGTTGAGGCGGGGGTCGTGTTGGACATAATGGCCAATCTACGTACCCCGACGCCTCGCTTCGCTCGCGATCCCTCCCCACAAGGGGGAGGGTAGCTGCGGCACGAGCCTTTTCTCATGCGACGATTGCTGAGCGATATCCCGTCAGCTCGCGCGGTTGCGCAGCACCATGCAGGCGCCGCCGGCGCGGCGGATGCTGCCGCACAGGCCCTCGGCGGCCTGGCGCGTGTCGGTGCCGACGCGGACCTGGTAGAACGCCGAGGTGCCGCGGCTGCGCTGCACGCTGCTGAGCAGGCTCGGGTCGCGGCCGGCGAGGATCTCGGCGTAGCGCTTGGCGATCTCGGCATAGGACGCGAGCGCCCGGTCGCGCGAGAACCCGGCCGAGAGCTGCACGCCCCAGGGACTGCCGGCCACGAGGTTCACGCGCTCCTCGAGCTTGGCCACGAACGGGTTGGGCGCGCGATGCAGCAGCGCCATCAGCTGCTCGCAATTGGGCTTGACCGGCTGCACCGGCTCGCGCTGGCCGCTGCGCGCCCATTCGTCGACCGAAATGCCGGTGATGGCGTAGACGTAGTTGCGGGTCTCGGCCGGCAAGGTGCGGGCGCCCGCCATCCAGTCGCGCACGCGCTGCGGGCCGGCATTGTAGGCGGCGGCGGCGAGGCCGAGATTGCCGAACTGGTCGGCGAGCTCGCGCAGGAATTCCGCCGACTTCGGCAGCGCCTGCACCGGATCGAACGGATCGAGCAGGCCGCGCTCGGCCGCGGTGCGCGGCATGAACTGGGCGATCCCTTGCGCGCGGTCGCCGCTGCGCGTGCGCGGGCCGACCACGTCGGGCTGGAAGCGGCTCTCCTGCCAGATCACGCGCGCGAAGAACTCGAGCGGCAGGTTGTGCGCGCGCGCCGAGGCCTCGATCATCAGGCAGACCGATTGCCGCACGTCGGTCCCGCCGGCCGGGCGCGGCTCGGGCGTGGGCGTGGTGGTGGCGGGTGGTGTGGTCGCGGGCGCGTCGCATCGGCGGGCTCCGCGAGCGCGCGCGCCGCACCCATCACCAGCATCAGCGCCATGATCGCAACGCGGGCCATGCGCATTCAAGATGAAGATCGCGCTTCGGTTCCGCCACAGAATAGCAGCGCCCGCCCCGCCCGCGAAGCGTGCCGCGATCGCACAACCCTCACCACGCGCTCCCACCTCCCCCTGAAAGGGGGAGGTCGCGAGCGTAAGCGAGCGGGTGGGGGTCCCACTGCTCGACGATCCCTTGACCCCCACCCCAACCCTCCCCCTTTCAGGGGGAGGGCGCCGACCGAGATCGCGGCGCAGTTATGCTCTAACATCACGCGCGCACGCAGCACGTACACCCATCACGCAACAACACCCTCATGCCCCTTCCCTTATCAGGCCTCATGGTCGTGTCGCTCGAGCAGGCGGTGGCGGCGCCGATGTGCACCTGCCGGCTCGCCGATGCCGGTGCGCGCGTGATCAAGATCGAGCGGCCGGACGGAGATTTCGCGCGCTACTACGACCAACTCGCTGCGGGAGAAAGCGCCTATTTCGTCTGGCTCAACCGCGGCAAGGAATCGGTGGTGCTCGACCTCGCGCGCGCCGACGACCAGGCGCTGCTCGCGGCCATGCTCGCGAAGGCCGACGTGTTCGTGCAGAACCTCAAGCCCGGCGCGGTCGGCAAGCTCGGCTTTCCCCTCGCGGCGCTGCGCCGCGCGCATCCGCGCCTCGTGATCTGCTCGATCTCGGGCTACGGCGAGGACGGCCCCTACGCCGCGCGCAAGGCCTACGACATGCTGATCCAGGCCGAGTCCGGGCTCGCCTCGATCACCGGCGGCCCGGAGGCGCCCGCGCGCGTCGGCGTCTCGGTCTGCGACATCGCCGCCGGCATGAACGCCTGCGAGGCCATCCTCGAGGCGCTCATTGCACGCGAGCGAACGGGTGACGGCGCCGCCATCTCGATCTCCATGTTCGACGCCATGGCCGACTGGATGGCGGTGCCGCTCATCCAGCACGAGGGCGGGGCGCAGCCCAAGCGCATGGGGCTCGCCCACACCTCGATTGCGCCCTACGGCGTGTTCAAGACCAAGGACGGCGCCGACATTCTCATTTCGATCCAGAGCGACCGCGAGTGGCGCGTGCTGGCCGAGAAGGTCCTGGGCGATGCCGCGCTCGCCGCCGATCCTGCGTTTGCCACCAACGTCGCGCGCGTCGCGCGCCGCACCGCGACCGACGGCCGGGTCGCCGCCGTGTTCGGCGCCACCGACGCGACGACCCTCACGCAGAAACTCGCCGCCGCCGACATCGCCTTTGCCCGCGTCAACACCACCGCCGATCTCGCCGTGCATCCGCACCTGCGCCGCATCGATATCGCCACCCCCTCCGGCACCGTCTCCTACCCCGCCCCCGCCCCCCGCCGCGACGGCCCTCCCCGCCATTACGGCGCGGTCCCAAAACTCGGCGCCCACACCGCCGCCATCCGCGCCGAATTCACGAAATAACCCGGCGCCGCTCGCGGATGGAATTGCTGCTGCCGCCGCGCACTCGGTCGGCTCCCCTCCCCCACGAAACCCGGGCCTGCCCGGTTTCGCACATATGTTGCGCAAGTCGGGCAAGCCCGACTTGCGGTGGGGAGGGGTTGGGGGTGGGGGTCAGAGTTAGTGGACACATCTCGCGCAACAACTGCGACCCCCACCCCGCTCGCTACGCTCGCGACCCTCCCCACAAGGGGGAGGGTAGGAGCGCGTTGGTCGCGCGCAGCCCTCACACTCGGTGTCATGCCCGCGAAGGCGGGCATCCAGTAATAACTGACCTTCCCTGTTGGCAGCCGTGCGATACGGCAGGCTCCGTGTGTACTCAATTCCGGCTCTCGCTCCCCCGGATCAAGTCCGGGTCGCTCGGCCGGAATGACGACCGAATCAAAGGCCTCACCCCACTCGACACCTAACCCGCCGCCTCACACCGCGCTCAAATTCCTGTGCGCGACCGCCCCCACCGCTTTTGACACCACCCCCGGCGCGGACTAAGTCTCGCAGCCTGACGGCACGAATTTCCGGAGCCTCTGGCGGACACGCACGTGAGCGACCAAACCGACGCGCGCAGGGAGGTCTACAAGGAGACCGGCGTCGACACCGCCGAAGCGGATGCCGGGCTCAACCGCATCATCGCGCGGGTGCAGCGGACCTGGCCGCAGGCCGGGCTGGGCCGCGTCATGCTGCCGATCGGCTACTTCGCCAACGTCATCGAGATGGACGGCGTGGGCCTGGCGCTGTGCACCGACGGCGTCGGCTCCAAGACCATCATCGCCGACCTGATGCGCAAGTACGACACCATCGGCATCGACTGTGTCGCCATGAACGTGAACGACATGATCTGCGTCGGCGCGCGGCCGCTCTCGCTCGTCGACTACATCGCGGTGGCGAACGCCGACGCGGCCATGCTCGATGCCATCGGCGCCGGCCTGTGCGAGGGCGCCGCATGGCGCAAATCTCGATCTCGGGCGGCGAGACCGCGCAGCTCAAGGACGTGGTCACGGGCTTCGACCTGGTCGGCATGGCGGTCGGCCGCGTGGCGCTCGACAGTCATCGACGGCACGGCACGTGCGCGAAGGCGACGTGGTCATCGGCGTGCGCAGCAGCGGCATCCACAGCAACGGGCTGACCCTGGCGCGCAACGCCTTCTTCGAGCGCCACCGCTACGCCGTCGACCACAAGTTCGCCGAGCTCTCCGCGACCATCGGCGAGGAGCTGCTGCGCCCGACCGACATCTACGTGCGCGAGGCGATGGAGATCATCGCCGGGTGCGCGGGCTCAAGGCGCTCGTCAACATCACCAGCGACGGCCTGCTCAACCTCACCCGCGTGGCCGCGGCCGGTCGGCTACGAGATCGACCGCCTCATTGAGCCGCATCCGCTGTTCCCGCTCATCCAGCGGCACGCCGGCGTCGACGACGGCGAGATGTTCGAGGTCTTCAACATGGGCATCGGCTTCTGCTACGTCGTCGATCCCGCCGACGCGGAGCTCACTCTCTCCATCCTCAAAAACCACGGCCGCGTGGCCCAGCGCATCGGCACCGCCGTGGCCGACCCTCAGAAGATCGTGCACATCCCCCAGCGCAACCTCGCCGGCCAGCACAAGCGCTTCTGGCGCGACGACCACGCCGCCCGCCGGGCCGGCTGACGCGCGGGACTCTCGTGTCCCGGGCGAGTGCAGCGAGGCGCCGTCGAGCGGAACGAGACCCGGGACCCAGCGAGAAAATCGCGAAGCACAACACCCAAACAAACCCTCCACGCGCATCGTGGCCCTGGGTCCCGGCTCTTCGCGCGCTCACGCGCGCTCGGCCGGGACACGAGAGAACCATCGCGCCACACACTCGGTGTCATGCCCGCGAAGGCGGGCATCCAGTAATCGCTCAGCTTCCCTTTTTGGCGTCTGGGCAGGACCGCGCCGCACACTCGGTCGGCTCCCCTCCCCCTTGTGGGGAGGGGTTGGGGGTGGGGGTCCTGTTGGCGGACGCAACTCAGGCCAACAACTGCGACCCCCATCCCGCCTCGCTTCGCTCGGCGACCCTCCCCACAAGGGGGAGGGTAGGAGCGCGCTGCCGCACACAGCATGTACACTCGAGGACGGAGAGACGCTCCCCAACGCCTTCTTCGACCGCAATTTCCGCGAGGATGCGGATGAAGCTGCATTACTATCCGGAGACGGACAGTCTCTACATCGAGCTCAAGAGCGGGCCGGGCGCCGAGGCCCGCGGAGATCGTCGCGGGTCTCGTGGTGGATCTCGACGCCAACGGTGATGTCGTCGGCTTCGACATCGACCATGCCTCCCGCAAGCTTGACCTCTCCAAGGTCGAAACGATTGCCCTTCCGCCCGCCAGCGCCGCGGAATGAAGCTTGGCCCTCGCGCCGCACACTCGGTCGACTCCCCTCCCCCTTGTGGGGAGGGGCTGGGGGTGGGGTCGCAGTTGTTGCGGGCGACGTGTCCACCAGCACCGGCCGGCACGCCGCCCGCGCTCGTCACCCGCCTCAACGCGCTGATCAACGAGGGCCTCGCCGGCCCCGAGGTTAAGGCCGCGCTCGCCAAGCTCTACGCGCTGCCGAAGACCGGCACGCCCGCCGACTTTTCCGCCTTCCTCGCCGCCGAGCTTCCAAAGTGGGCGCAAGCAGTGAAGCTGTCGGGGGCGAAGATTGATTGAGGGGATAGGACCGACCAGCTAAGCAGAAGCGGTTGAGCCCGAATACCCGCAGGCCGGGTAGTCCTCGGCGAGCATGGGGGGTGCGCCTCCGTCACGCGCCATGGCATGATGGACCGTGTCCTGGAGAGTGCTGAGAGGGCAGCCGCTAACGAGAGTAAAAGCGAATGGCCGCAAAGATCGAACAAATCGCCTGCAAATTCATCGGCGATTTCAAGGTTGGTGACAACCTTGTCCGGAATGCCGACGCACTGCGCAAATTGAGCGCCACCAACGAAAACGGTGTACTCAACAAGTTGATGGTCATTCAGGCAGGCTCGATCGTCGAGGCGGCGCTTCACGAGATCATCTACCGCGCGCAGAATTTCACCAAGGAAGGCGTGCCGAATATTTCGAAACAGGACCGGGATGAACTAGCCACCAAGACGGTTGAACTGTTCAACAACATCATCATAGTGATGGAGAAGTA
>CAWHCK010000047.1:0-245931 GCA_963827585.1 uncultured Alphaproteobacteria bacterium | reverse complement strand
ATTGTGCATCACATCCTCACCGGTACCTGCATCAACCAGGAATTCCCCAGATGACCCACGAACTGACGTGAATATTCGCGTTTTCCGACCTTCCTGCAAGACAGAAGCGAGGTTCGGACGGCTGCCGTGCGCCTGAAATGCTGGAGGATCTAGGGAATGCGTGGTGGGGCTGGAAGGATTTGAACCTTTCTTGCATGGCCTGGCGCTGGCCGGGCATGGCGTGGTGATTGGTCCGAACTTCTCGTTCGGCACAGACATTGCGGAAGGGCGGTTGCTCCCGCTGCTGACCGGCTGGCCATCCCGCGAGCTTCCGATCAACGCACTTTATCCGCACACACCCCGCTCTGGTAAAAGTCCGCACCTTCGTCTATTTCTTGGCCGAGCGGTTTGCCACCTGAGCCGGAGTGGGACAAGTGTCTGAAGATCGATACGCCCGCGGGCTAGGGACGTTCGTCTTGCTTACCGGCCCTGCATGCAATGTCAGGTACTACAAAGCCAACCGGCGAGGGTTGCCGGACTGCATCATCAATACGTCCGGATATGATTTTCGGAAAGGACACCCCGCTAAAATGACTTTTGCGCCGGAAAGTAGTCTCAGGTTTTTGGCAGCGCGGCGCTCAAAATCGCGGGAAGGAACGCCATTCCGCTCCGACGCCAGGCGGAAACCTGGCGATGAGCTGTTTCAAGCGGTCGTCCAACAACAGCATCGCAAAACCGTGCACCAGCGACCATGCGACTACCATTTGGGCGACCTGAGGCAGCGTCAGCGTCGCCTGCATGGGTTCATCGCGGACCGCTCTCACCGTGCCTGCGAGCACATCGAGCGCGGCGTCTGCAGCCGATCGCAGCGCCGGTCGGGTGAAAATGAGACGCTCGCTGCGAAACATCAGCAGAAAAAGATCGGGATGTGTCCGCGCAAAGGTGACGTAGCCGCGTCCGATTGCTTCCAACCGCGCAGGGGCCGGATCGCTCTTGCGAATATGTGCCTCCATCGCGTGAACGGTAACCTTCACGCCGAACTGTTTAGCAATTACGATGACGTGTCCCTGTTGCGGCCATAGGGATGGCACAATGAGTGCGGAAGGCTTCGAGGTCCTGCGTCAACATATGCTCGCGGAAATTTCCGCCGGGACATTTCATGTGAGTGGCTTGATCGGCAAGGCGGCCCTTGACGAACGAGTGATGACGGCCATGGGCAAGGTTCCGCGGCATGAGTTTGTGCCAATCGAACTCCGGCCATACGCCTACGCCAACGTTCCACTTCCGATCGGCTTCGACAAGACGATCTCGCAGCCATTTATTGTCGCGTTGATGACGGATTTACTTGATATCAGCGCTGATGACACCGTCCTCGAGATCGGCACCGGTCTCGGCTATCAGGCCGCAATCCTCGCGCAGCTAGCTCGGAAAGTGTACAGCATCGAAATCATCGAAGAGCTCGGGCAACAGGCGAAGCAGCGACTCCATCGGCAGGGCTGCACCAACATTGAGCTCAAGATTGCCAATGGCTATCGTGGCTGGTCCGAGCACGCCCCCTTCGATAAGGTGATTGTGACAGCGGCTCCGGACCTCATTCCCCCGCCGCTGATCCACCAGTTGAAAGCTGGTGGAAAAATGGTGGTTCCTGCCGGCCTGCCCGATGCGCAGCAACTCGTCCTCGTCGAAAAACACGGCAACGGCAGAGTGACGACGAGGGAGATTTTGCAGGTGCGGTTCTCGCAACTCGAGGACACCGAACCGGGCTGACGCCCCGCGCAACGACCGCTGATCGGTTATCACTGATCACGTCCGGTTGCCGTTGCGCGCAGGATCCTTGAGCTGCTCGCAAATGTAGCCAACAGAAGCGTGGCCACCATTCTCCAACAAGTGGTGACCGACAGCTTTGTCAAATGGGCCTTGGACCCTGGCCCAGGCCGTTGAGCCGCGCCCGGAACGAACGCGGAGTTTGGCGCGCTCCTGCTGCGCGCCTGGGCGGAGGCCGGCGCGCACTGCCCCATGGGTAACGAACTGGCCGCCGCGTGAGCCATGCAGCGTGATCGCCACGCTGTGCGGCAGCGCTACCGCAGGCGCCGGCGCGGCCACGAGATTTGAAGTCCACACTGCCCGATGCACCGAAGATATTGCTGAGGAACGTCCATGGCTGGTTCGTCAGGGTCGAGCGCGGTCTCTACACCCTGTCGGAGGGCGGCAAAGCGGCCTTGACACGTTGGAAAGCACAGCTGCCTCCCTCGACGGTGGAGGCGACGCCGGAGTCGCCTGCTTTGCTGGGCGAGTCATGAGCGGGCTTCGGCGCTTCGCCCCGAGACCGCGCACTGCCGCTCGCTGATCTCCCACAGCCGCCCCGCGGTCTCCGTGTCCTCTGCCTCGGGGCTCGGCGGCCTTTGCTGCTGGTCGATGAAGTATCCCCCGCTCACATTGGCAACATCCGGCGAGGTTGCGAGCCACACAAGGGTGTCTGCGCCCTTCTGCGGGCTGCGCGACACCGGCTTGAGGATCGTCATCCCTAAGCCCATCAGCAGGCCGTTGTTGCGGTTGAATCCTGTTGCCACGAGCCCAGGGTGGAAGCAGTTCGCCGTCACCCCGGTCCCCTCGAGACGTCGCGCCAGTTCTGACGTGAAGAGGATATTGGCCAGCTTGGTTTCACCGTAGCGGCCAAAGCTCCGATAGGAGCGCTCGGCGTTGAGATCGCTGAACGGGATGTGTGCTCCCTGATGCGCCTCGGATGCGGTCGTGATGATCCGGGCCGGCGCGCTCTCCTTCAGCCGGTCGAGGAGCAGCGTGGTGAGCAGGAAGGGCGCCAGGTGGTTGACCGCCCAGGTCAGCTCTATGCCGTCCGTCGTCAGCTGCCGTCCTCCGTACACCGCGCCGGCATTGTTGACGAGCACATCCAACCTTGGATAGCGGGCCAGCACCTCGGCGGCCAATGTGCGCACGGAGGCTTGCGACGATAGGTCAGAGACGAATGTGGCCACCATCGCTCCTCTCCCGGCCGCCGCCCTGATGCGGGCCGAGGCAACCCGCGTCCTGCTCTTGCTGCGGCCGACGATGGCGAGATTCGCGCCGAGGGCGGCGAGCGCTTCCGCCGCCGCCAAGCCAATGCCATTGGTGGCACCCGTGATCAGGATCTGCTTGTCGTTCACGGCACAGCAATCCAAGGCTATGGCCATGCGCGGATGACCTGTTCGATGGTCAGAAACCCCGCCAGAGGGCCCCCTCGGCGGGATTTTCTTGGCGGGATCACCGGCGGTGCCCTGTTCAACGGGACTTCGGTTCTGGTCGTCCGAGGACGTCGAGACAGTCCTCGTATCCTGATGTACCTGGGTCCACCCGCCGGCGACACACTCGTCATGCGCTGCCGACTGCCGCCGGCTCACGCAGCCAGCGAGGAGGATGCCGGCCAGGACGATGATTACTATAACGAGTCTTCATTGGCCCGTCCCGTCGCGAATAGTCGTTGACCATTTGATAACCCAGAGCGGCGCCGCAGACGCGGCCAAGCCCAGCGCCGGACGTTCTCCAAACGTCTGGCGAGGATGGCGCCGCCGACTTCTTTGCTGGTTCTCGACAGCCCCAGCCGTACTCCCGCGGCCCCTCACAACAACTGCGTGGCCGGGGACTTTTATTGCGAGTGCCGCAGCAAGCGAAGGCCCCGGACAACGGCCGCTTTTTGCGGTGTTCCTGGCGCGGGCCGGCTCCGTAGCTCAGCTTAAAGGCCCCGCAGGGCGGGGCGCAGTCGCAGTCGGCTTCGTGCGAGACCGCCTGCGGGGCTCGTTGCGCACTGAACACCTGTCACACCGTGAGACAGTTGAGACAAGTCCTCTGCCACAAACCACCGATCATGTTGATAGGCTTGTACAATCCCGGCCGGGCATTCGAGCCGCTGTCACACTGTCTCATCGAGACAGTGTGACAGCGGCTCGTTCTGAACTCGTCGTGGCCGTGACGCGTAACCATCGGACAATGGACCGCAAGGTCGCATAGTGACGCGTAACAGGTGACGCGCAACAATGGAGGTGGTGCAAGGGACTTCAAACTCCGCCGCGACGACGTGGGAGCGGCTCTCAGCCGAAAGGCACATGAGCTGCAAGGTCAGCTCGCCAGGCTTGGCGAAGACGGGTCGGCAGGATATGAAATCGGGCGTCGGAGAAGCCCGGCTCTCATCTTCTGGTCCAGCAGACGGGATCCGCCAGCACGCCCGTTTTCGAGATGCTGCCCGAGGTAATCAGCCGGTGGGATGAATTGCGGGGAAACCGCGAACAGCTCCACGCGCATGCCGCTGGCCACGACCCCGCGGGAGACGTCGACCACATGGATGGACATTCGCGGCATCGGCCCCGAGCCTGTTTGCTGATCCACGATGAGAGCAATTGTGTTCTGCATGGGGGTCGCTGACAAGTGTGAAGAATGCGCCGCGACTTGCCTTCTGTGCCCAATTCACAAGCATGACGACACAGGCGGGATGTCTGTTCCTGATGCTGTGGACGGCTCCTCCACCGGCACGTGAGTGCCATGGATCTGGGTGGTGTTATGGACGCTCTTTGAAGGAGCCAACATGGAAGTGGTCACCCTACCGGGTCCGACATCGCGAAGTCCATATTTCATATTCGATGGCGTCGACGCGGAAGGCAAGGTGATCATCCGCCTCAAGCTGAAGCGCCGCTATTCTTCAAGAAGCTGCAGCCGTGCAGTGTAGGGGCAGAGCCGGACGGCGCGCGTTAGGTGACGCTCAATGTTGGCGGTCGGTGTAAGGGGTCACTATCGGGGACAACCCTGAAAGTTCGTGCGGATCCTCCTCGGATCCCGATCCAGACGACGAATGTTGAAAAAGCGCCGAATGGCTGCTGTTGGCACTCCCTTGCCGTGGACAGCGGCTGCCGGTCTCGTCAGCTTCCTGAGGCACTCCGATCGCGGCGATTGCAGTCGCAGCATGGCTCTTCTGACCCATGTTTGTCTTTCGGAGCCGACCATATCCCTGCCGCTAGGCATGATCCAGCCTGATCGGTATCAACGTGGTCTCCGCGAGTGAGCCACACTTCGCGATCCTGACGGCACGGCAGTAGACGAGGCAGCCCATGCAATGGGAGACGATGCTTTACACGGCGTCCACCTGGGTGCTGCCGGTCCTGATCGCCATCACACTGCACGAAGCCGCCCACGGCTTCGTTGCCCACCGCCTGGGCGATGACACCGCCTATCGCCTGGGCCGCGTTACTTTCAATCCGCTCAAGCACATCGACCTTTTCGGCACGATCCTGATGCCGGCGGTCCTTTTGCTCGTGCGGTCGCCTGTGCTGTTCGGCTACGCCAAACCCGTGCCGGTCAATTTCTTGCCCTGCGCCATCCGCGCCGCGACATGGTCCTGGTGGCGCTCGCCGGGCCGGGCATCAACATCGCGCTCGCTATCGCCGCGGCGCTTCTCTTCCATCTCGTTGTCTATTTGCCCTCGGAGGCTGCCCCGTGGGTCGCGCAGAACCTCCGCAACGCCCTCCTCATCAATGTCGTCCTGGCGGTATTCAACATGCTGCCGCTCCCGCCCCTCGATGGCGGCCGGGTTGCTGTTGGCTTGCTTCCCAACTTCTTGGCGCTGCCGTTGGCCCGGCTCGAGCCCTACGGCATGATCATCCTCATCGCCGCCCTGCTGGTTTTGCCGGTGCTCGGCGCGCAAATGGGCGTCGATCTCAACATCCTGCCGCACCTGATCACCGGCCCGGTCGAAGCCATCATCCGCGCCATCGTCCGGCTGACCGGCAACGGCTGATCCGAACAAGCTCCGCGAACGACCCCGATGGGGGAGCTACGGCGCTACTAACAGGAGCCACGTAGCAGGTATCAAGGTGCAGTTGTGCGCCTTGCCTGTGATCATTGTGCAACAGTTTGTCGCTATTTTGTGGTTGCTCGGACCTCATCACGCCCTTGGCCGTTTGCCTTCCGTAGCGAGGAGGAGGGCCCGGGGCATGTCGAGCTATGCAACCTACTGCCAGGATCAAGCTGCTGACTGCGCGCGACGAGCAAGATTGGCGAGGTCACCAGAGATAGCAGCATACTGTCGGAGCTTGGAACTGCGTTGGATCAGGCTTGCCGAGCAGGCACAAGAGACGGGTCCCCGTCAGACACACGACGCACCACTTGGGCAAGCAACGCCACGCCGGCTTGCCACCAAGGCACGTCCCTCGGAGGTGAGACTGCTTGCAAAGGTTTACAGCAGTATCGAAGCCGACGCCCTCACGCTTGGACGTAGCTCCTGCTGAAGTAGCCAGCCGGAGCGGGGGCACGAACGGGCGGCGCAAATGAGCCTCTCCTTCGAGGTCGAAATGGGACGCGAAGGCATCCGGGGATGATTTGGAAATTTCGTTAAAGCCCGCGCGTTGTTGTTCACTTTGGCATGCAGAGACAAGCTGCGCGTGTAGCATCGCAAACCGCGTAGACCTGCCGAACCTATGCAGGCTCCTGCAGCATCTTCAGGACCCTCAACGCCATCTCCACCTCTAACGATCTCGCTACGCCTCAGAGCGCCTGGGAGCGCGCGGTCGCAAAGGTTTGATCGAGGCGGTGAGGGCGCGTGAGGGGCTGAGGGGTTTAAAGAGCGGAGCGGCCTGTCGGCTCCGAGGCCGCTCGTGGTCCGATGGCCGCAGCAGCATGATGTGCTATGGTTGGCACTACGGTCCTCACGCGGCGGGAGCACACCAGCGCGAGTTCATCACGTTGCTCGGCGGATCGGCCCGCTGCGAGTGACGCGCAGAAGTCGGTTCACGAAGCCCTGAACGAATAGTGAGGAACGCTCTATGCAGTATAAGGCCAAAAGCATTTCCGCGCTCCACATAGCTCTTGGTGGCTTGCCGGGTAAGATGCGGGTCGAGGCGGAGCCAGACATCGGGGGTGTCCGCGACGACCGTTGGTGAACTTCGGAAGGTTGCGGCATGGTCCGAGAATTTGGTGATAACAACACCGCAGGAACACCATCCCGAAGGCGCGGTAAAGATCAGCAAGGGTAGTGTAAAGGCTTGCGTGTCGCCGAAACAGTAGGGCGCGGTTTCAAACGCTTGTCATCATGAACCGCGAAAGCGCTCGGGCTCGCTGTGCCATCTCTAATGCTGTTTTGCCCGCGCCGACGAGGTTCTGATGGCCCAAGATGAGAGCGAATTGAACATCAGCCTAACGCGCGCGTGTCGCCGGGGCGGGATTGCTCGTTCGCGATGGAAGGCCAGAATATCTTCGGACTTGGCTCGGAAGCCACCTACGGGAGAGGCAGCTCAACGATGTGCGGAAGAATCACGCTCGATCACGCGGGCAGTGATCTCGCCCTTGCCACTGCTCATCAATAGCGCGGCCTCTTCTCGTCAACGGTACGGTGAAGTCTGGCGGGAGGTCAGGTGTTTCGCCCGTGTTGCAACGAAGGCAAGGCATGCCAGCGCCGCCGTAATGGCACGCATCCTTACGTTCGCTGAACATCTCAAACGGCCGGCCAGCGTGGTTCTCGCAGACCCGGCCGGTGTTTAAAACGGCAAGGCTGTTTAGATGAGGCACCGGGGCGGTCCCAGAGACCTGCAGCGGCTCGCTCATGCTGCACCGGCATCGTCATCAGCGCCGACTATCTTCCACAACACGCGCGCCCTGGCGCAGCGTAATCCTTGCGTTTGGCCACCGCTCACATGCAATCCGATAGGCCGCCCGCGCCACAATGAGGTTCTCAACGCCGGCGAGGTGCTCAAGGATGTTTTTGCCGTCGTTCGTCCATATGTCGATCCGGTAGACAAAATGGGTCCGGGTAGTGGGCTTGTCGTCAATCTCAGGAGCAGGTCGGGGCCGGTCTGCTGCTGCGTAAATTGCCCGCGCGATGCCTTCCAACTCCTCATTCAACGTCGCAGCAGACGGCAATACCATACCGAACGCCACTTCAAAGGCCTGACGGATGTCCTCGATGCCGGTGGCAAGGGCTTGGAGCAGCAGGTTGTAGCGTTCAGCATCAGTCGGCATTCAAGTCCTCCTGGCCCCGGAACCTCTGGGCATTCGGGTAAGTTGTTACCCATCCCGGCAACGGCTCTTACCTCAGGCGCGCCGGTGACTGAGAGACAATCGTACTCTCCTCCGCCTGCACTCACAGGAGCGCCGCCATGGCGACCGACGAGGAGTGCATGGCTTACGCGCGCGAATGCGTGCGGCTGGGCTGGACTGACCGACGAGCCGGAAATTCGAGATCAGCTTTTCGCACTGGCCAGCGAGTGGATGGCCGCTGCGATGCAGGAGCGCGACGTGCTGATCTTTCCCCGTCAATCAGTGGAGCGTAGCCACCGGCCACGCCGCTGGTCGCGAACACCGGGTGACCGTTGATGGCAGCCCGCCTTTGGTGCGCCCTTCAGCGCCTTGCGAGTGGTCGCGGGCGCCCGCTGAGATGGTCCCATATTGCGCATTGTCAGGGCAGCAAGAATTTTGCGCACAGAGAAACGCGCCCAGTCCCCCAACGGAAAGAGAGGGCCGCCCGAGCAGCCCTCCAATATCAGCGCCGCTCTCCGTGCAGCGCCCATCAAAAACGAGACACCAAAACCTGCCCGTGGAGACAGGGAGCCGGAATGGGCGTTCCTCGCCCAAATTCCGCACACAGAGGCCAAGCCATAGCCGCGAAACGGCGCGGTACCGTGCCGTTTTGTGCCGCTTTCACATGGTAGTCGGTGGAGACCCGACTGGCTGGCTGAGGCGGGAAGGACTTGAACCTCCGCATCAGAGAAAATCGCGCCTCACTGCCTGTCGCTCCCGCCATCATGCAGGCGACGGCGCTACAGTCTGGATCCGGTTGCGAGGGTCTCTTCGCGCGAGATCGTCGTCACGCCGACCTGCGAGATTCGGTCGGCGTGAAAGCTCCAATGGAACACCTGCCGAGGTGTTACCTATATGCAGTCTGGTCCTTGCGCTCCAAATTTTATGCCGCCTTTAACTGATTGATTTAACTGAGAAAATGTCCCGAGAGCCTCACTCTTCCGCTCCCTTGTGGGGAGGGGTTGGGGGGTCGTTGTTGGTGGACGCGACTTGGCACAACTTCGACCCCCACCCGGCTCGCTACGCTCCACAGCCGATGCTTCGCATCGGCGTTCCTCGCGCTAAGAACGGCGGCCGAAGGCCGCCTTTGCCCCCACAAGGGGAGGGTAGCTGGGGCGCGAGCCATCCTCTTCACACCGACCGGCCGCGTAGCTCCGTGACGCGAGAATTCGCTGGTGATCGAGTGAGTGTGGTCGGCTCATTCACAGGCTCGAAGACGGGCGTGAGACGCCCTTGAGGAGGCCATGGCGCATTCCGTCATTTGTCAGTCGAGTGGCGGCTTACGCCTTCGGCTAATCTAATGATACAGTAGCGCAGGAGCCTTTCTTTGCCGCGGGCCTTCTTGCCGTCGGGGAGTTGCGGTCAGGTGTCCCCGGCCAACGCCGCGCATCCGACTTGGCGGCCCAAGGGGACATTCAATGACCACGATCACGCGACGCTCGCTCGTGCTCGGCGCCATGGCCGTGCCGTTCGCTCAACCGGCCCTCGGCCAGACCGCCACGGGCAACATCACTCGGATCGTCGTTCCGTTCCCGCCTGGCGGCACCGTCGATCCGATCGCGCGAATGGTGCAGCCGGGGCTGCAGCAGCGGCTGGGCACCATCATCATCATCGAGAACAAGCCGGGCGCCTCCGGCAGCATCGGCACCGCGCTGGTCGCGAAGTCCCCGGCCGATGGCAGCAACTGGGTGTTCGTGTTCGACACCCACGCGGTCAACCCCTTCCTGCAGAACCTTTCGTTCGACACCGAGAAGGACCTCGAACCGGTGCTCCTGATCGGCACCGCGCCCAACGTCGTGGCAACCCATCCCGGACATCCGTTCAAGACATTCGCGGACGTCATCGCCGCGGCCAAGGCTAAGCCCGACAGCGTCACCTACGGCTCGGTTGGCAGTGGCAGCCTTGGTCATCTGACCATGGTGCTGCTGTCGCAGCGCGCCGGCGTCAAAATGGTGCATGTGCCCTATCGCGGCGGCGGTCCACTCATGAACGACGCGCTGGCGGGCCACGTCGACCTGGCGATCGGCAGCGCCGCGCTGGTCACACCGCAAGTCAGCGGCGGCAAGCTGCGCGGGCTGGCTCAGACCGGCGCGACCCGCATCCCCGGTCTGCAAGACGTTCCGACCGCGATCGAGGGCGGCTTCCCCGGTTTCGAGTCCTACGCCTGGTGGGGTTCGTTCACCGCCGGGCGCACGCCTCGCGCCATCGTCGATCGTTTCAGCAATGCGTTGGCGGAGACACTGCGCGAACCTGCGATCAAGAGCCGCATCGAGGCTATGCAGATCACGATGCAGATCGGCGGCCCGGACGCGCAGCGCAAATTCCTGGCGGACCAGATGAAGCTCTGGGGCCCGGTGGTCAAGGAGCACAACATCAAGACCGACAGCTGACGAGTCACCAAAGGCGAGCAATGACAGATAATGTAATTGCATTCAGTCGTCGCACCTTGCTCGCCGGCTCCCGGCCACGGCGCTCGCGAAGCCAAGAGCGGAGCGGGGGAAGGAGCTCGCAGTGAAAGCGAGGACCTGACCGCGCGCCGTGCGGGTCCCGAGCGTGCCGCGAACCCCCAGAGCGAGCAGTTGATTTCCGGTCTGCCCCAGCATCGGACACCCGTCTGCGTGGTTGATGCGTCTGTTCGGTGCCAAGATGCTGGCTCTCGCAGCGCAGCAATATCCATCGACGAGTTAGAGGAAAGATGTGTCCGGATACGCCGGTCGCTTATCGCCGACGGAAGCGCAGCGGGTGGTTGCCGTTGACCCCCTCCGGGGCCGATGCTACGTGTTCCGGCATTAATTTTTAGAAAAGCGCGCCAACGCAAATGTTGCCGGCGAAACGTTCGCCGAAGCGATACAACTGCAAAGTTGCAGCGATGCGCTGATCGGCGCCGACGTTTTGCTTCGGCTGCGGTCGCGATCGAGCAGGGAGAGAACATCATGGTTGGCAAATATGCGTTGAATCGACGGTCGTTCCTGAAGATGACGGGCGCGGGGGGCTCCGTGCTTGCAGCGCCATTCATCGGCCTTGGGCAAGCGCAGGCGGGAACCATCAAAATCGGCGCCCAAGGCGTGTCTTCGGGCTCGCATGCCGATTACGGTCGACAAATTCAGATGGGCGCCCGGTTCGCCGCTGAGGAGATCAACTCCAAGGGCGGCATCATGGGCCAAAAGGTCGAGATCCTCTATCGGGACGACGAGCTCAACAACGAGGTGGCGTTGAAGAACGCCCGTTTCTTCAAGGCGCAGGGCGTCAACTTCATGGTTGGCACGGATTCCAGCGGCGTTTGCCTCGCCCTCGGCCCGGTGCTGCCTGAGCTCGACCTGATCCAGGTCTTCACCCATGCGGCGACCGAGAAGCTGACCGAGGAGCTGGTCTTCAAGAAGGGGATCAAGCACATCTTCCGCAGCAGCGTGCCGGTCTACCAGGACGCCATCCTGCCGGCGCTGGTTTTCAAGGATAACAAGGACATCAAGCGCATCGCCAACCTCGGCGCCGACTACGAGTACGGGCGCACCTCATGGGCGATGTTCCACACAACGTTGAAGCAGTACCGGCCAGACATCGAGATCGTCGGCGAGGCCTGGGCGCCGTTCTTCACCGCCGATTTCACGCCGCATCTCAGCGCCTTGGCGGCCAAAAAGCCAGACCTGATCTTCGCCACCCCGTGGGCGGGCGAAGCCGTGCTGATGCTGCGCCAGGCGACCACGCTCGGCGTGTTCAACGACATCCAGGCGTGGTGGCAGTGCATGGGCGGCTCCGTCGACGTGATGGAGGGTATCTCCCGCGACGTCGCGACCGGCAAGTTCAAGGACAAGCTCTGGGCCACGGCACGCTATATCTGGAATTGGCCGGACAGTGCGGAGAACAAAGCCTTCGTCAGCAGCTTCACCGAGCGGTGGGGCCGCCTGCCGAACTACTCGGCAGAATGCACCTACTCGGCGATCTTGACATTGAAGGCGGCGGTCGAGAAGGCCGGCTCCGTCAGGACGGCGGACGTGATCAAGACACTGGAAGGTCTCGAAATCTCCACCCCCGCCGGCAAGCGCGTCTACCGACCGGAGGACCACCAGGCCATCTACAACGTGCCGGGCGGGCGGGTGACCTTCAACAAGGAGGTCGCTCCGATCGCGTACCTGACCGACCTCAAGGTTTTCCCGGCGGCCGATTACTTCCGCAAGCCGCCGTTCGGTTGAGACGGCCAAATCCGAAGCAGGAAAGGGATGTCATCCGGCTCCGGATAACATGCTCTTTCCTCTCGGACGCCAAGAGCGTGATTGCTTTAGGTTGAGTTCGCAATCACGCTCTAGCTTTTTGTTTGAGCATGATCTTTTCGGAAAACCGGTACCCACTTTTCCGGATCATGCTCTAGCCGGACGTCTTCCAATGACCTTCGACGCGCTCGTCTACCAGGGGCTGATCGGTCTCAGCCTGGCCATGTATCTTTGGCTGCTCGCCGCCGGCCTGACCATTGCCTTCGGTGTTCTCGGCGTCGTCAACTTCGCTCACGGCAGCCTGTACATGCTGGGCGGCTACTTCGCCTTCACGTATTACCAAACGCTGGAATTGAATTTCTGGCTGTCGTTGCTGCTGGCGGCGCTGAGCGGCGGCGTCATCGGCATGATCATGGAGCGCTTTTTCCTGCGCTATATCTATCATCTCGACCTCGCCTATCAGATTCTCCTGACATTCGGGTTCGTGCTCATCTTCGCCGATGCGGCGAGGATCTTCTGGGGCGGGATTCCATTGATCCCGCCGATGCCGGAGATATTCGATGCGACGGTACCGATCGTCGGCCGTCCGTTTCCCGTCTACAATCTTTTCGTGATCTTCGTCGGGATCGCGGCCAGCGTGCTGCTCTGGCTCCTGCTGGACAAGACGAGCTGGGGGGAAACCGTCCGCGCCTCGGCATCGGACCGTGAGATGGCCGGCGCGCTCGGCGTCAACATCCCCCGCCTGTTCACTGTCGTGTTCGCTTTCGCAGCCATGCTGGCGGCGTTGAGCGGGGCGCTGGGCACGCCGGTTCGCGCGATGACACCCGGCATCGGTACTTCGGTCATCATCGACGTCTTCATCGTTACCGTCATCGGCGGGCTCGGGAACCTGCCGGGCGCGTTCGTGGGCGCGCTCGTCATCGGCCTGATGAAGTCCTACGGCGTGTTGTTGTTTCCCGACGCGGATTTGTTCATGACCTATCTCATCATGGCCCTCGTCCTGCTGTTCTGGCCGAAGGGACTCCTGAGTGGACGCTGAGCGATGAACGGCTGGACTACGATGATGAACTCCGGGCGTCAGACCAAGCTCACCGCGGCCGCAGCCGCCGCCCTCGCCGTCGTGTTGCTGATTGTTCCCCTGTTCGGGGACTACGTGATCTGGCTGACCGCCAACATGCTGATCCTTGCGCTGTTCGCGGTTGCCTTCAATCTGCTGTTTTCGTTCACAGGGCTCTTGTCCTTCGGTCAGGCGGCATTCTTCGCCGTCGGCGGCTACGTATGCGCCAAGATCCTGTTGGCGGTCCCGTCCCTGCTGCTCGGAGTCATCTGCGGGGTTGTCGCCGCCGGGGTGGCCGCGCTGATCATCGGCTTCCTGTGCGTGCGCCACACCGAAATCTACTTTTCCATGCTGACGCTCGCCTTCGGGATGATGATCCACTCGATCATCTGGAAATGGCGCTCGGTCACCGGCGGTGACGACGGCCTGGTCGGTGTGCCGCGCGCACCGTTGGAGATTCCCGGGCTGTTCTCCATCGAGATGGCCGATCTCGCCCGTTACTATTACTTCGTCCTCGTCCTCGTGGTGCTCGGGATTTTCGCGATCTGGCGCGTGGTTAGATCGCCGCTGGGGCTGACGCTGCAGGGGATCCGCGACAGCGAAACCCGGGTTACCTTCATTGGGCTTTCTGTCGTGAAGTACCGGCTGATCTCGTTCACCATTGCCGGTATCGCATCCGGGCTGGCAGGCGCTCTCATGGTACCGTTGGGGCGGTCGGCGTCGCCGGCGATCGCCAACTGGACGTTTTCGGCAGAGCCAGTGATCGCCACCCTGCTCGGTGGCGCTTTCACCTTTGCCGGTCCCATCGTCGGCTCGTTCCTGTTCTACATCATCAAGGAAATTGTCGTCATCTTTACCGGCTACTGGATGATGACGCTCGGCGTCATCGTGGTCGCCTTGGTGCTCGGATTCCGTGGCGGCGTGGTCAGCGTCATCCAAAAATCACTTTTTGCCGGTGCTGGCGCGACAACACGATGACCTAGTGCCCCGAACCCGAAGTTCGCACACCCATGCCGCGAGTCCGATTGCGAACTTCGGGTTCAAAAGGGGCACTAGAGCGTGATTGCTTTAGGTTAAATCGCAACCACGCTCTAGCTTTTTGTTTGAGCATGATCTTTTCGGAAAACCGGTACCCACTTTTCCGGATCATGCTCTAAAATCATAGAGTTGCTAGTGTCCTTCGATTCCAAAGTTCGTATCGGAGGGTGCGGCGAGATCATACGAACTTCGGAATCGGGACACTAGGAGGCGACCGATAGACGCCCTGTTTCACGCGGAAGGCGTGCGTAAGACCTTCGGCGAGTTCGTCGCCATCAACGGCGTTGAGATGACGCTGGAGAAAGGCGTGCTGACGTCGATCATCGGGCCCAACGGCGCAGGCAAGACGACGCTGATCAACCTGTTCACGGGCAGATTGCCTTGCGATTCCGGCCGCCTCGTCTTCGACGGGGCTGACATCACCGGCCTCGCGCCGCATCAGCGGGTACACCTGGGCATCAGCCGCTCCTTCCAGATCACCAATGTCTTTCAGCAGATGACCGTGGCCGAGAACCTGCAACTGCCGGTGCTGGCGCGGCTGGGGCGCGCCGGACGCCCGTTCGCGCGGCTGCATCGCGACCCGGACGCGCAGGCCGAGGTGGACAGCCTGCTCTCCGACATCGGCCTCGCGAAGGCGCGCGACATGCGCGCCAGGGCGCTCCCGCACGGCGACCAGCGGCTCCTGGAGATCGGCATGGCGATCGCCTGCCGACCGCGGCTTTGCTTCCTCGACGAGCCCTGCTCGGGAATGAACCCGGCCGAACGCGCGCAGGTGCAGGAGCTGGTTCGCAAGCTGACCAAATTGCGCGAAGTGACGTTCGTCATCATCGAACACGACATGGATGTGGTGTTTGCACTCTCCGACCGGATCATCGTCATGCACCAGGGAAAGGTGCTCACCGAAGGCAAACCCGAGGCCATCCGCAACCATGCCGGCGTGAGGGAAATCTACCTGGGGGAGGACGTCGGTGCCTGAGCCAATCCTGGCGTTGGAGGGCGTGGTCGCCGTCTACGGGTTCAGCCGGGTGCTGCAGGGCGTGTCGCTTGCGGTCGAGCGCGGCCGGATCGTCGCGCTATTGGGCCGCAACGGCGCCGGCAAGACGACGACATTGCGCAGCGTCATGGGGCTCGTCGACGTGCCATCCGGCCGCATCGGTTTCGACGGCGTCGAGCTCCGCGGCATGCGGACGTTCGAGATCGCGCAGCTGGGCATCGGTTACGTGCCCGACGACCGGCGCATCTTCCCCGACCTCAGCGTCGAAAGGAACCTGGCTTTGGGAGCGCGGCACAGCCCGCGTGGCGCCGGCGGCTATTGGAACCTCGACACGGTCTACCGACTGTTCCCGCCGTTACGCGAATTCCGCACCCGCAAAGGCGCCGTCCTCAGCGGCGGCGAACAGAAGATGCTGGCGCTGGGTAGGGCGCTGATGGGCAACCCGAAGTTATTGATGCTCGACGAACCGTCCGAGGGCCTGAGCCCGGTGATTCTGAGCAGCCTGGTGAAGGCGATCCAGAAGGTCTGCGCCGAAGGCATGACCATCCTGATCGCCGACCAGAACCTCAAATTTGCACGCCGGCTCGCCAATTACGCCTACATCGTCGAAAACGAAATCATCCGCCACCAGGGCGCCATGGAGGGGCTTCTGGAGGACAGCGAAAGCGTGCGCAAGTATCTAGCGCTGTAAGCGACCGCTCGTCGCCCACCCCAATTAGTCCAAACGGTGTGATGGCATTCGTCGTGTCCGGTTACCGGACCAGAACTCATCATTAGCTTGACCAAGCCCGATCGCGCCGTAATGCTAGCGTTCCAGCCGATCCCCAGTCATCTGGGGATGGCGGATCAAACCATGACGATCGGGATCACCGGACCCAGGCGGCGGGCGCCGTGGCGAGGCGCCGTGGTGGGGCTCATCGTCGCTGCCAGCGTCCTCTCGGTCTGCCTGATCCTACTGGGGCTCACCGGCGATTTTTTGGTCGATTGGCTGTGGTTTTCCACGGTCGGCTATTTGGGCGTCTTCTGGACGAGCATCGTCGCCGAAGCCGAAGTCTTCTTCGCCGTCTTCGTGGCGACCGCCATCATCCTATGGGTGAACGGATCGCTCGCGTCCCGCTTCGCCCGCTCACCGTGGACGCAACGTCCCGCCAACTTCGAGTGGAAACGCACCGGCGTTGTGACGTTGCCCGACGTGTTGGAATTCATGCGCCATCGGCTGCCGTGGCCCCTTGTCATCGCCGGCGGCGCCGGCCTCCTCGCAGTGCTTGTCGCCTGGGGAGAGGCCCACAACTGGGACATCTTCCTGCGGTTCCTCTATCAGGTACCCTATGGCGCGAATGACCCGCTCTACGACAAGGACATCGGCTTCTATCTCTTTGCGCTGCCCGCCTATGTCGTCATCAAGAATTGGATGCTGCTCACGCTTTTGCTGAGCGCGCTCTTCGCCGGAGCGATCTATTGGGTCCGCGGCGACCTCGAGTACGACGCCCAACGCCGGGCGATGTCGCCAACAGCGCTCGCGCACGGCTCGGTGCTGCTCGGCTTCTTCTTCGCGGTGAAGGCCTGGTCCTACGGTCTCGACCGCTATCTGCTGCTTTACGGCGACAACGGGGTGGTGGTCGGCGCGAGCTACACCGACATCCATGTGGAGCTGCCCGTTCTATGGTTGCTGATCGGGCTCTCGATCGTTGCCGCATTCGCCGCATGGGCAAACCTCCGGGTGCGTACCTACCAGCTGCCGGCGGCAGCGGTGGTCCTCGTCTTCGGCGGCTCCTTCGTGTTGTCGGTCGTGGTCCCAGCATTATTCCAGCGCCTGTTCGTCAAGCCAACCGAGCTGCAGCTGGAAAAGCCTTATATCGAACGCAACATCGCGCTGACCCAGCAGGCCTACAATCTCCATCAGATCACCGCGAAGCCGTTCCCCGCCGAACAGGACCTCACCTTCAAGACCCTCGAGGCCAACAAGGCAACCATCGACAATATAAGGCTGTGGGACGGGCAGCCCCTGATAGATGCCTACGCACAGCTGCAAGAGATCCGCACCTACTACAAATTCCGTGACGTGGATGTCGACCGCTACTGGCTCGACGCAGCGTACCAGAGCGTGATGCTCTCGGCCCGCGAGCTGAAATCCTCGCTGCTGCCGCGGAACGCGCAGACATGGGTCAACCGCCATATACTCTTCACCCACGGCAACGGCGTGGTGATGAGCCCGGTCACCCGCAAGAGCGCCGAAGGGCTGCCGCTGTTCTATCTGCGCGATATTCCTCCGGTCGCGTCCGGCGGCCCCGAAATCCGCGAGCCGCGCATCTATTACGGTGAAGAGACCGACAGCTACGTCATCGTCAAGGGGAGCACGCCGGAGTTCGATTATCCCAAGGGGAGAGACAATATCTACGCGGCCTATGACGGCATCGGCGGCGTTCCCGTGGGCGCCATTGCGCGGAGAATTCTCTTCGCCTGGTACTTCAACGACGTGAACCTGCTGCTTTCGAGCTACATCACCGGCGGCAGCCGGATCATGATCCGCCGCAACATTCAGGAACGGGTGCGTACGATCGCCCCGTTCCTGCGCCTCGACCGCGACCCTTATCTGGTGATCGACGACGGGCGGCTCTTCTGGATGCAGGATGCCTATACGACGAGCGGCTATTTTCCCTATGCGCAGCCCGCGCAAGGCCTCAACCTCAACTACATCCGCAATTCGGTAAAGGTCGTCGTCGACGCCTATAACGGGACTGTCGACTTTTATCTGGTGGATTCCGTGGACCCGATCGCCGCGACCTATCAGCGGATCTTTCCGGACCTGTTCAAGCCGTTCGCGGCCATGCCGCCGGGCTTGCAGAAGCACATTCGCTATCCGGAGGACCTCTTCCTGATTCAGGCGCAACTCTACCAAACCTACCACATGGAGGCGGCCGACGTTTTCTACAACCGCGAGGATCTCTGGCAATTCCCGCGCCAGCCGGGCGGCGGTGGCACCGCCCTGATGGTGCCTTACTACATCATCATGCGACTGCCCGGGGAGCCGCAGGCCGAGTTCTTCCTCATGCTCCCGATGGTGCCGAGCCGCCGCGACAACATGATCGCGTGGCTCGCCGCGCGCTGCGACCCGCCCGACTACGGCAAGCTGATTGTCTATGAGTTTCCCAAGGAGAAGCTCGTCTACGGGCCGTTCCAGATCGAGGCACTGATCAATCAGAATACCTACATTTCCCAGCAGCTCGCGCTGTGGAACCAGATGGGCTCGCGAGTGATCCGCGGAAACTTGCTTGTGATCCCGATCGAGAACTCAATTCTCTATGTATCGCCGCTCTATTTGCGGGCGGAGCACGGACACTTGCCGGAGCTCCAGCGCGTGATCGCATCCTATGGCGAACATGTGGTGATGAAGGAGACGCTCGCCGAGGCATTGTCGGCGCTCTTTACGGAACCCAGCGCCGCGTCGGCGGCGCCGAGCGCTGCAGCCGGAACGCCGCTCGCAGGCCCGGCGGCAGATCGGGCGCGGGAGGCGCTCGACCACTACAATCAAGCGATCGAGCGCTTGAAATCCGGAGACTGGACGGGCTTCGGCACGGAGCTCGACGCGATGCGCAGGCTTTTGGAGGATATAAGTCGGCAATCGGGCGGCCACTAGTGCGGTGGATTTGAAGTTCCTGCAGTCTTCGCGGCAATCTCGTACAGGAACTTCAAATCCAAAACCGCACTAGAAGCATAGGCTTGCTAGTGTCCTTTCAATTCCGAAGTTCGTATTGAGCGTGCTGCAAGATGTGACGAACTTCGGAATCGGGACACTAGGCGACAACCGCGCGGGGTCCGCTACACCTCACTGAGCGGAAATCCCAAGCATGAGGGTATTACTACCGGGGCTTTCGGGCGGCAGAAGCCCGAGTGAAAACAGAGGAGTGGGACGGACTGGTTCAAAGCGTTTTGGGAGGACCAATGAAAGGCGTGAGCGAGTGCGCTGTGCTCACGATCGCGCTTGCCACTCTGGCACAGCCGGTGCTCGCGCGCACCTACCTGAATTGCTCCGCTCGAAAAGTGGTCCTCATAAGCGCGCCAACTGGAGACACATCGTCGGCAAGAGAAGAGGACTTAGGCTTCTGGGTTGATGATGAGGCGAAAACGCTCACGTTCCTGGATAACACACCTCTGACTGTCACTCGGCTCGACCGGTTCTGGATTAGCGCGGGTCGCGACGGCATCTTCTACGAGTTCGATCGCCAAGATGGCACCTTGTCCTACGCAAGCTCGACAACAAAGGACGGTGTTTCGACCACCATCGTGGGGTCAGGCCGGTGTAAGGCTCCGCCTACTCAGATCCGGTGAAGGCGTCTTACGTACCAGTACAAAACCCCTGGCGTCATTTTTTGTGTGCGGTGAGCACGTCTGCTCAACCCCAATCACCGGAAATTGGCAGTGCTCTCCGCTACCTCGCAGTCGTGCCATCTGCGGACGTCAAGCCCGATCAGTCTCGCCGCGCGTCAGGTCGCTGTAATGACTGGGCGGCGCCGGGCTTGGTCCCAGCGAGGGCAGAATTTTTCGCATAATGGCTGCGTTCTCGGAATCCGCTACTGTTGGCGGCAGTAGCATCTACTCAGCGGTGAGGAAGTTTGGCCGTTGAGCCGGAAACGGCTATCTCAAAGCGCAAGTTGCAAGACAACCAAAACTTGTTCACGCCGTAGCCGTCCGAGCGAATATGCGGTCAATCTTAGTGGCCATGATGAAGTCGTTCTCATGCAGTCCCTTGATCTTCTTGGTCTGCAAAGTGACCGTCGCATTTCCCCAACCGAAGCTGATATTCGGATGATGGCCTTCAGCTTCCGCGAGTTCACCAATTTCCTGAACAAAGGTAAGCGCCTCCCGGAAATTGCGAAACCGGAAGCTCCGCTCGATGCGGTGAGCTTCCTCCGGCAGTTGCCAGTCCGGGGCCTGTGCGTGAAAGAGCTCAGCTTGCTCGCGCGTGAGTGGAGGTATTCCCCCGCGACAGGGAGTACAGATCTTGTCAGCAAGAGCTTCGGTCATGTCACTCACCCCTCGCGTCAACGTCGCCTACACCGGCACCCTTACGGCGCGGGCGCTGTCCGCCTCAATCACCCGTGCCGGGATTTGGTGAGAAGTATTGGAGCTTGTCCGGCTTCCCCTCCCACTCCTTGGTGTCGGGCGGGGGCGCTTTTTTGACCGTAATATTCGGCCAGATTTTCGCGTATTCCGCATTCAGCGACAGCCATTGCTCAAGCCCCGGCTCGGTGTCGGGCTTGATCGCGTCGACCGGGCATTCCGGCTCGCAGACCCCGCAATCGATGCATTCGTCAGGGTGGATGACAAGCATGTTCTCGCCCTCGTAGAAGCAGTCCACGGGGCACACGTCGACGCAGTCCATCGTCTTGCAGCGAATACAGCTCTCGTTGACGACGTAGGTCAATTGAGCGTCCTTCAGCAGATCGCAGTGGTGAACTCCCTCATGGTGTCGGTCCGTCCTCGCGGTGCTCGCTCTTTGGCTGAAAATGGAAGCAGAGGAGACCAGCATCCGGCGGCTCGATCGGAACGCCGAACAGTAGGCATTTGAGGGCCGAGGGGCCCGCGCTTGTCTGGTTGCAGCACATTTCTCCGCCGAGGTACGTGCAGTCCTGGCAAACACCGAAGCGCCGATGCGCTCCACTCGCAGCTAGCGTGGTCAGCACTTGGTGCAGGGCACGGCGCATCGCGGTTTGCTCTTCGGCGTCGAGCGAGTCCACGGCGCGCACCAGCACTTCGAACGGATCGCGCGCAAGCGCTTCGTTACTCTTGTCCGTCAGCCGCAGCGTGACGCTGCGCCCATCGGCCTCGGATCGCTGTCGGACCAAGTACCCACCTGCCTCAAGCGCCTTAATGGCTTGTGATGCGGTGCCACGGGTCGTCGCTTGAAATTCCGCGAATGCCGACGGGGTCCGGGAGAACGAGTTCGCGCGAGCGAAGAAGCGCAGCGCCATCCATTGGGCAGGGCTGAGTTCGCCATCATAGCCCTCGGCCTGCACGAGCCGGCCCACCAGCAGGAGGAGTTCCGCCGTTTCGCGCGCTGACATGATTGCCTCTTCGAAAAGGATAATAGCGTTTCGAAATCAACTTGACAACCGAGAAGATCCGGATAATTTTGTTTCGAAACTAGTTGAGGGCGTGATCATGGCCCCCACCGCGACCCTGCCGAGCCTTACGGCCAAACCCGGCCTCACCCATTATCTCGAGGAAATCCGGCGGTTCCCGATGTTGGAACGCCAGGAAGAATACAGGCTGGCCAAGCGCTGGCGCGAGCACGGCGACCGCGACGCGGCGCACAAGCTCGTCACCAGCCACCTGCGGCTCGTGACCAAGATCGCCATGGGCTTTCGCGGCTACGGCCTGCCGATCTCCGAGGCGATCTCGGAGGGCAATGTCGGCCTGATGCAGGCGGTCGAGAGATTCGAGCCCGAAAAGGGCTTTCGCCTCGCCACTTACGCCATGTGGTGGATCAAGGCGGCGATCCAGGAATACATCTTGCGCTCATGGTCCCTGGTGAAGATGGGCACCACGGCCAATCAGAAGAAGCTATTCTTCAACCTGCGCAAGGCGCAGAGCAAAATCTCCGTCCTCGACGACGGCGACATGCGGCTGGACCAGGTGAAGATCATCGCCCGGCGGATCGGCGTTACCGAAACCGACGTGATCTACATGAACCGGCGGCTCAGCGGCGACGTCTCGCTCAACGCCGCGATCCGCGAGGACGGCGATTCCGGCGAGTGGCAGGACTGGCTGGTGGACGAATTCCCGGACCAGGAGAGGACGCTCGCCGCGAGCGAGGAGCTCAATAACCGCCGCAAGACGCTGTCCGATGCGCTCACCGTGCTCAACGAGCGCGAGCGGCGCATCTTCGAGGCGCGCCGGCTGGCCGATGACCCGATCACGCTCGAGGACTTGGCCGCGGAGTTTGGCGTCTCGCGCGAGCGCGTGCGCCAGATCGAGGTGAGCGCCTTCGGGAAGGTGCAGAAGGCCGCGAAGAACCGCGTCGTCGCGATGGGGAGCCCGGCGCCCTTGCCGGTGCATTAGCTTTCAACCCTTTCCCCTGGTGGGTTCATGACGGCCACGAACGATCCGAGTTCGGCAGGATGCAGGCGTCACGACGGCCGAACCAGCGATAGCGGTTGCGCGCGACCAGGTCATAGATCGCGTCGCGGATCACCCGTGGGATGAAGTGGAAGACCCATGTCCACTGCCAGCGCGGAAGCGCGCGCGCAATGCGCAGCGCGGCTTCGGATTTTACATAGGCTTTGCCGTTCGCCACGAACGCAAAGGAATCCGGGCGATCAGGATCGATGCCGAGCTGCTCAGCGAGCGGGCGTCCCTCGGCCAACTGAATCGGAACGAAGCGAAAATACCCGCCGCGATCACGTTTGTTCACGAAGCGGCAGCCGGCCGAGCATAGGACGCATACGCCGTCGAACAGGATCAGGCCGTGCGGCGAGCTGATGCCGCCAGGACTTTTTGCATCAACGACGATTGACTTCTCCGCCTGCATGGAAAAAGCAAACACCCGCGGGACGGCCGGCGCAACAGGGGTGGTCGGCTAACCCACCCGCCCTACGCCCGCTGTCGCGGGCATGACGACCGCGAAGCTCTCCAGGCCGTCATTCCGGCCGAGCAAGCGAAGCGCGCGAGCGCCGGAATCCGGTAATATGGTTTCTTCGTGCGGACGGCGTGCGAGGACAAGGATGGCGAGAATCCCGCTCACTTTGACCTGCGGCGACTACGAAATCACGCGTCCGCTGACCGAAGGCGCGGTGACCGCGGACGGCATCGACCTGACCGTCCTGACCGACATCGCGTCGCGCGATCGCCACTGGCGGCTGGCGCGCAACGGCGAGTGCGACGCGGGCGAATTCAACGCCTTCGGCTATTTCATGGCGAAGGAGCGCGGCCATCCCTTCATCGCGTTGCCCGTGTTTCCGCACCGCCGTTTCCGGCACGGCTTCGTGTTCGTGAACCCGACCAAAGGCATCCGGACCCCGCGCGATCTCGTCGGCCGTCGCATCGGCGTGGAGGGTTACCAGACCGCCGGTTGCGTATGGATGAAGGGGATTCTCGAGGAGTTTTTCGGGGTGCCGCATCGCGAGATCACCTGGGTGCTGCCCCGCCCCGAGGACATCCCGTTCACGCCGCCGCCCGGCCTGCGGATCGAATATGCCGCCGGCGACAAGACCGACGAGGAGATGCTGATCGGCGGCGAGATCGACGGCCTCATCACGCCGCAGGTGCCGGCCCATTTCCGGCGCGGCGACAAGCGCATCGCCCGGCTGTTCCCCAACTACAAGGATCTCGAGATCGACTACTTCCGGCAGACCGGCATCTTTCCCATCATGCACCTCCTCGTCATTCGCCGCGAGCTCGTCGATCGTCATCCGTGGATCCCGGCCAATCTCGCCCGCGCCTTTCACGTCGCGAAGAGCATGACCTACGACCGCATTCGCAACCCGAGGGTCGTTCCGCTCGCGTGGTTCGGCAATGCTTGGGAGGAGCAGACCGGTGTCATGGGCCGCGACCCCTGGGCCTATGGACTTACCAAGGCGAACCGCAACAATCTTGTCACGGCACTGCGCTATGCGCACGAACAGGGCCTGATCTCGGGAACGCCGGACCTGTCCGAGCTCTTCATCGATATACCCGAAAGCGTCCTGGAAGGGGTTCCCGGGTACTGACCACGCACGACAAGGAGCGATCATGACCCGGCGGCCGTGGCAGATCCCGGTGATTGCCTGTCTCATCATCATCTCCTGCAGCATCTCCTGCACCGCCGCGGTCGGGATAACCAGCGCCGCCGCACAAGGCATGCAGACGTGGAGCGGGCCCAAGACGCCGGTGAAGCTCGGGGTCACCGGCCGGCCCGATTCCGCGTTCCTGATGCTGGCGCTGCAGCGAGGGTATTTCGATCAGCACGGCATTCACATCGAGACGGTGACGGGAGGGTCCGGGAACGAGTTCGTTGCGCCGCTCGCCCAGAACCGGATCCAGGCCGCAAGCGGCTCCCTGAACGCAGCCCTGTTCAACGCGCTCAACCGCGGCATCGACATTCGCATCGTCGCGGACTTCGCCCATCTGGGAGGCGAGAGCGACGGCCTGGTTTCGATCATGGCCCGCACCGACCTGATGGATTCGGGCGCGATCAGGTCGCCGGCCGACCTGAAGGGGAAGGAGATCAGCCTCGGATTCGGGCGCGGCCATTATTCGTACCTGATGGCCAGAACGATGTTCGCAAAAGCGAATCTCACCTTCGCGGACGTGACGCTGCGGGACATGAGCATTCCCAATTCGCTCGCGGCCATGGCGAACAAGGTCATCGATGCGAGCTTCGTGATCGAGCCCCTGGTCACCGCCGCCCTGCGCCAGAACATTGCAGGAATCCTGGTCAAGGGAGGAACCGTCGAACCGGGAGCACAGCTGGCCGTGCTCGTCGTCTCGCCCGAATTCGCCAAACAGTCCGACGCGGCCACGCAATTCCTGATGGCGTACCTGCGCGGCGCGCGCGACTATCACGACGCTTTCGTCGCGAAGAAGGACCAGGACGCCGCCATCGCGATCCTCACCAGGACCCTCCCCGTCAAGGATGCCGAGGTCTGGAAGATCGCGATGCCGCAACACATCGACCTCAACGGCCGCGTCAACGTGGCGGACATCAAGCGACAAGCCGCAGCGTACAAGGAACTGGGCGACATCTCCGGCCCGCTGCCGGACATCGACAAATATGTCGATCATCGGTTGGCCGAAGGCGCCGTGAAGGTCATAGGTGTGCGCTAGAGCGCGACGACTTTTCTTCAAATCGTCATCGCGCTCTACCTTATTGCCGGAGCATGATCTTTTCCGAAAACCGGTACCCACTTTTCGGGATCATGCTCTAGCGGTGTCCTTAACAGGTGGTGCGTGCCTGCCGGGGGTGGCCCTGATGCTGGAGCGATCGAATTGGTCCACTTCGGCCATGCGGACGAAGCGGCGCGGCGGATGCGCAATCAAAGCGGCGGCCACGGACGATAGCCGGCCAACCAGGAGCAGAACGCCACTGGACGCCCCCGCCAGCCGACCATGTTGCCGTAGGCGTCGTAGACCGGCCAGCGGAACCAATTGCAGTTGGACCCCGGCAGCGGCTCCCCATAGGCGGGATAGTACACATAACCGGGGGGCGCATAGGCCGGCCCTTCGTCGCCGACCGCGCAGCCGACGCAGCGCGCATCCGCCGTGGTCGGCACGGCGGCGGTCGCCGTCGCCAAAGTTGCGGCCGCAACCAGGGCAGTGAGAGCTTTCGTCATCACAGTCTCCTCGAGCATCGGTTCGATTTTCGTACAGGCCCCGCAGCGGTTCTCCGCCAGCAAACTCCGGCCAACGAGAGGTCAAATAGTATCTCCGCGAAAGAGTTTTGCAATTTCAACGGAACATCGCGTCAATACTCTCGTCCCGGCCCTGTCTGCGTTCGCCAAGCGCGGGGCCTCGAATTCCCCGGACTGCGATGCTAGCCTTGGCCAGGACAGTGGGGCCCAAACCGCATGTCTTCCGACGCGACAGCAAGCCCATCGGCAGCGACCAATGGCGGCCGCCCGCCCGGCACCGAGGCTGCGGAGCACGAGCGCCAGTTCCGCGAAATCCTGGAATTCAGTCCGGCGGCGTTGCTGGTCGTGGACGAGGATGGCCGGCTGCTGTTCCACAACGCGCAGCTGCGCCAGCTCCTGGGCTATCAGAAAGACGAGCTCGACCGCTTCGACACGCGCCAGTTCTGGCACGACCTCGAGCAGCGTTCTCGAATCATCGCGTCGCTGCGGGACCGAGGCGGCCAGCTGCTCAACGAAAAGGTGATCTGGCGCACCAAGGCCGGCCAGCTCCTGCACCTGTTGCTGACCTACGCGCAAGTGGCCTATCGCGGCGGCCACATCAGCTTCATCGGCGGCAAGCGGGTGCTCTGGGTCTACGACGTCACCGCGCTGACCCAGCACGAGCTCCAAGTCGTGGAGCAGGAACGCCAACTTAGCGAAATCCTGGATTACTGTCCGGCCGCCGTGTGCGTCGTCGACGAGGACGGGCGCATTCTCTTCCACAATTGGCGCATGCGCGACCTGCTCGGCTATGAGAAGCAGGAGCTGGATCTGTTCGATACCAAACGCTTCTGGCATGACCTGACGCATCGGGACCGTATCATCGAACTGTTGCGCACCCGCGGCGGCCAACTTCTCAACGAAGAAGTCGTCTGGAAGACCAAGCAAGGCGAGCTTCTGAGCCTGCTGATTTCCTACGTCCAGGTCGCCTATCACGGCGGCCACGTCGCGGTGGCCGGCGGCAGGCGCCTGTTCTGGCTCTACGACATCACGCCGCTGCGCCGCGCCGAGCAGGCGCGGCTGCGCAGCGAGCGGCGGCTTGCCGAGGCAATCGAAAGCATCTCCGAAGGGTTCGTCTGCTACGACGGGGAAGATCGGCTGGTCATCTGCAACTCGTGCTACCGCGATCTGCTGTATCCCGGACTGGAGATCGGTCTGACCGCCGGAACGACATTCGAGAGCATCGTCCGCCGGGCCGCCGAGCGCGGCTACATCAAGGATGCGGAAGGCCGCGTCGAGGAATGGATCGCCGAGCGGCTGCGTCAGCACCGCAATCCGGGCGAGCCGCAGGTGCAGCGGCGCGGCGACGGCCGCTGGATCATGGTCAGCGAGCGCCGCACCGAGGACGGCGGAACCGTCGCGGTCTATTCCGACATCACCGAACTCAAGCAGCGCGAGCAGGACCTCACCGAGAAGTCCAACGCGCTCGCCGCCCTGTCGTCCAAGCTCGCGAAATACCTCGCGCCACAGGTCTACAATTCGATCTTCACCGGCCAGCAGGACGTCAAGATCGTCAGCAAGCGCAAGAAGCTCACGATCTGTTTCTCCGACCTCGTCGGCTTCACCGAAATCACCGACAAGATGGAGTCGGAAGACCTCACTTCGCTCCTCAACCACTACCTGACCGAGATGTCGAAGATCGCGCTGCAATACGGCGCGACGATCGACAAGTATGTCGGCGATGCCATCGTCATGTTCTTCGGCGATCCGGCGACGCTGGGCGTGAAGGAGGACGCGCTGGCCTGCGTCCAGATGGCGGTCGCCATGCAACAGCGCGTCGGCGAGCTGGCCCAGGAATGGCGCGCCAGCGGCATCGAGCCGCTGCGCTGCCGGATCGGCATTCACACCGGTTATTGCACCGTAGGCAATTTCGGCAGCGAAGACCGCATGGACTACACGATGGTCGGCGGGACCGTGAACCTCGCCTCACGGCTCGAGCATGAAGCGCCGCCCGGCGGCGTGCTGATCTCGCTCGAGACCCACGCGCACGTGAAGGACCACGCCCGCTGCGAGGAGCGCGGCCACGTGCAGGTGAAAGGCATCGCGCAGCCGGTCGCGACCTATCTCGTGGTCGGGTTGAAGCAGGACCGGGAACAGGCCGGAACGGCGCATCTGCGGCTGGAGCTCGACGCCGAGCGCATGTCCGACGACGAGCGCAAGGCGGCAGCGGAGGCGCTGCGCCGCGCGCTCGGACTGCTGGAAAAAGGCGGCCAAGTCTAGAGATTATCCCGTTGAAGGTGGAAGCGGCGCGAGCCACGCACTCGGTCGCCTTGCACGACGGCTCGCGCCCCAACCTACCCTCCCCCTTGTGGGGAGGGTCGACCGCCGACGCGAAGCGGAGGCGGGCGGGGTGGGGGTCGCAGTTGTTGCGCGCGATGTGCCCACCAACAACGACCCCCACCCCCAACTCCTCCCCACAAGGGGGAGGGGAGCACACCAAGTCCGTGGCAGCGGTGATCGAGTCCAACGAGACGCGGTCTAGCCATTGGGCGGCGTTTCCCCCATGTCGGCTTGTGGCACGAAATGGCAGGATCGCGAATCCCTGAAATTTCACTGTGCCAGAATGTGAGGGCCGACGTCCCGGACGCTGTTCACGCCGGTGAGCGCCATGCTGACATCGAGCTCTTTGCGGATGATGTCGATTGCCTTGGCCACTCCCGCTTCGCCGCCCGCGCCGAGCCCGAAGATATAGGCGCGGCCGATCAGGCAACTTCTCGCCCCGAGCGCGAGCGCGCGCAGCACATCGTGGCCGGTGCGGATGCCGCCGTCGAACATCACTTCGATCTCCGAGCCAACCGCGTCGGCGATCCTCGGAAGCATGGAGATCGAGGATGGCGCGCCGTCGAGCTGTCGTCCGCCGTGATTGGACACGACGAGCGCCGTGGCGCCGGTCTTGGCCGCCAACCTGGCGTCCTCGATGTCGAGAATGCCTTTGATGATCAACTTGCCCGGCCAGACGCTCCTGATCCACTCCACGTCCTTCCAGTTCAGGGTCTCATCGAACTGGCTTCCCACCCATTGCGCCAGCGATTTGACCCCCTCCATGCCCTTCACGTGGCCGTGGAGATTGCCGAAGGTCCAGCGCTTGCCCGAGAGTACGCTGTAAACCCAGCGAGGCTTCGTCGCCATGTCGACGAGGTTCTTGATCTTGAGGGAGGGCGGGACCGACAGGCCGTTCTTGACGTCGACATGGCGCTGCCCGAGGACCTGCAGGTCGACGGTGAGCACCAGCGCGCTGCATTTCGCCGCGGCGGCGCGCTCGATCAACGAGCGCACAAAGCCGCGGTCCTTCATGACATAGAGCTGGAACCAAAACGGCCTGTCCACCGCGGCCGCCACGTCCTCGATCGAGCAGATCGAAAGCGTGCTCATCGTGAACGGAATCCCAGCGGCATGTGCCGCACGGCAGGCGAGGATCTCGCCGTCGCCGTGCTCCAAGCCGGTCATGGCGACCGGACCCAGGCCGAGCGGCAGCGCTACCTTCTCGCCGAGCATGGTGGTGGAGGTGGCGCGCGACGCCACGTCCACCAGCACGCGCTGGCGCAGCCTGATCCGTTCGAGATCGCTGCGATTGGCGCGCAGCGTCTCTTCGCAATAGGAGCCGGCCTCGGCGTAATCGATGAAGGCGCGCGGAACCTTGCG
Source organism: uncultured Alphaproteobacteria bacterium (assembly GCA_963827585.1). Taxonomy (GTDB): domain Bacteria; phylum Pseudomonadota; class Alphaproteobacteria; order Rhizobiales; family Xanthobacteraceae; genus VAZQ01. The sequence goes on along the minus strand of CAWHCK010000047.1, from coordinate 216,594 downwards.
CCGGGCAAGCTTACGCAGGTCCTCGATGCAGGTGATATTCTTCATCTCGCGCCCGCCCAGCCAAGACCGTAAGGGCTTACCATGGATCGAAGGAGGTCGCGACCGCGAAAGCCCATGTGTGGTTTTCCAGGGGAACGCGCCCGAAGCCCCGTCCCCTTTCACCGGAGGCGGGGCTTCGTTGTTGCCCGTCTGCACACGGTCACCGTGGGATACCGCGGACGAAGCTCATCGTTCTTCGCCGCTGCTCGCCCCGCGCCCGACGCGGGAGTGCGGCTCGGTGATGCGGATCGCAATGCGCCAAGCCACCCAGAACATCGCGAAATAACACACAATGAAGGTCACGAGACCCGTATAGGGACTCACTTGACGCTCGACCAGCAAACCGACGCCGATGGAGATCGACTGCCCAATCAGCAACGTAACGAGAAATATGAGGAGCAGCTTGGCGCCTTCCATGACTGCGCCCCTCGCATCGATTGCGTCCGCGCCAGCGTCGGCCACACTCCCGGCGGGATCAATCGCAGCGAGACGATAGGTCGCGCTCGGCGCGCTGGCGCAATGTCGCAGGGGTCGTCACAGACGGAGGTTCCAAGACGTGGAACTAGCGCAACCACCGTGGTGTTGGCCGGTAACTGCAGTCGTACGTGGATGTGTGCCTCGACGGTTGCCTGGAAATCGAGGCGACGTATCCGCGGGCAAAGCAGGCCGACTTCGCCGAGCACTTCGTGTGGACGACGAGCAACTGGGGACCACCATGGATCAACGACCGCATCTATCCTTGGCGGCCATTCGTGCACGTGCCGCGCGCCTGGGCGATCGACGCGCTCATTCGAAGATCCTGGGCCAAGAGATGTTCGCTCAGATCACGCTCAAGTGACCACGCACTCGGTCGTCTTGCACCATGGCTCGCGCCCCAGCCTACCCTCCCCCTTGTGGGGAGGGTCGACCGCCGAAGCGAAGCGGAGGCGGGCGGGGTGGGGGTCGCAGTTATTGCGCGCGATGTGTCCACCAACAACGACCCCACCCCCAACCCCTCCCCACAAGGGGGAGGGGAGCACACCGAGTCCGTGGCAGCGGTGATCGAGTCCAACAGGACGCGCTCTAGCAGCACCATGTCCCTCGGCGCTTGCGTCGCTTTACTTGTTGTTTCTCTGGTCGCCACGCTGGACCCGCCGGCCGCGCATGCCAGGCAAGGCGGAGATTTCGCCGGCCTGGTCGACGTCGGCCGCGGTCGCAAGATGTATCTGGAGTGTCGCGGCACCGGGTCCCCGACCGTCGTGTTGGTGGCCGGCCTGCGAGGGTCCGCCGAGGATTGGAATATCGCCGAGACGCCAGGGCCGCGGGTGTTTCCCGAGGTCGCCAAGTTCACCAGGGTCTGTGCCTATGATCGTCCTGGAACGCCGGTGGGTGAGAAACCGAGCCGGAGCGACCCGGTTCCGCAGCCCACCACGGCGGGGACTGCGGTCGCCGATTTGCATGCCTTGCTGACTGCTGCCGGCGAGGCGGGGCCCTACGTGCTCGTCGCCCATTCCTACGGCGGTCTGATCGGCAGGCTTTATGCCAGCACCTATCCGAACGACGTATCCGGTCTCGTGCTCGTCGACGCTCTCTCCGAAGGGCTTGCGGATGCGCAGACGCCCGAGCAGTGGGCGATACAGCGACAGCTGATCGAAGGCGACGTCCGGGAAGGTCTGGCCCAGTACCCGGCCCTTGAAACGATCGACGTGGATCGCAGCTTTGACCAGATGCGCGCCGCGGCGCCATTGCGCCAACTCCCCCTGATCGTATTGTCTGCGGACCGGGGCTGGGGGCCGCAAGTCCCGTCAATGATTGCGGCCGGCAAGCTGCCGGCCGACGTGCCGCAGAATTTCGGCTACGTCACCGATGCCGCGCAGAAACAGGCGCAGGAGAAGCTCGCCCATCTCGTGGCAAACACAAAGCACATCACCAACACGCGCAGCGGCCACGAGATCCACAAGGAGCAGCCCCAACTCGTGATCGACGCAATTCGCCAGGTTGTCGACGCGGTGCGTGGCGGGAGCCGGCAGCCGGCGCGCTGAGGGGCCGGACGGGGCGGACGCCACTTTTTAGCCTGAATTGCCCGTCCGGATCATTACGCCCCCACGGCATATTTGTAGTGGAGGAGGACGATGCTTGCTGCGGACGAAATGGCTTCACGAGTTCCGCAATGGATGCGAGCTCTGCTGGTCGGATGCCTGGTTGTCCTCGTGACAGGTGCCGGACTATTCGCCTACCGGCACTTCACGGCTCCGAAGACCATGACGATCGCGGCCGGATCGTTCGACGGCGAAGCGGCTCGTCTGATGTCGGCAATCGCCACCCAGCTGACGAAGACCGGCGCCGGAATTCGTCTCAAGATCGTCGACACCGGCACCGAGCTTGGAGCATCCGAGGCCTTTTCGGCGGGGAAGGTCGATCTCGCGATTGTCCGCGCCGACGTGGGAGATTTGTCGGCCGCGCGCACCGTCGTGCTCGTCACCTATGGCGTCGTGATGATCCTGGTGCCGCCCGGTTCTTCCATCAAGCACATGGAGGACCTCAAGGGAAAGACAGTCGGGGTCGTCGGCGGGGACATCAATCAGCGCGTCGTCGAGGTGCTCGCGCAGGAATATGATCTCACCCGCGCCAAGGTCCACTTCAAGAACCTCGCGGCCGCGGAGGTCCAACATGCCCTGCGATCCAAGCAAGTGGGCGCTCTGCTCGTGGTCGTGCCCATCTCGGAAAAATATCTATCTCTGGTTCGAAGCTTCTTTCCGGCGAACGCCAAGCAGAAACTGGGACTAGTCCCGATCGACGCTGCCGAGGCGATTGCGACACTTGCGCAAGCCTACGAAAGCTACGACCTGCCGAAGGGCAGTTTGCGTGGCTCGCCGCCCATCCCGGACGACGACCTGACGACCCTCCGCGTTCCCTTTTATCTCGTCGCCAACAAAAATCTCGACGCCGACCAGGTTACCGATCTGACGCAAGCCGTCATGGATGTCCGTCGAGATCTCCGCGCCCAGTATCCGCTTCTCGCGCAGATCAGCGCACCGAGCACCGATAAGGACGCGTACATTCTTATCCATCCCGGAGCCGCAGCTTTCTACGATGACTCTCAGCAGAACTTCTTCGATAAGTATAACGATGCACTCTATTACATTCCCATGTTGCTCGGTGTCTTGGCTTCGCTTGCAACAGCAGCCTGGAAATTCGTCAGCTCCGGCTCGCACGGAAAGGTCGAGAACCCGATGGACCCCCTCTTCTCCTTGGCTGGCGCAATACGGGACGCGCGCAGCGAAGCCGATCTGATCGCGATCGAAGAGAAGATCGACAACATCATCAAGGCGGAGCTCGCAAAATATGCGAAAGGTGAACGCCAAGTTGCGGACTTGGCGGCGTTGAGTTTGGCGACACAACGACTCGAGAACTTGATCCACTACCGTAGAACTAGGCTACCGGCCGGCTGAAGGTGGACTGCAGGCCTCTATTGGGCGGACGCGAGACTGCCGGTCGCGGCCTGCGCCGGCTCGGCCGGCGGATTGACGTCTGCGGGGATCGTACCCGAGGCGGTGCGGATCGTTGCGCCAGGGCCGCCGTGGGACTTCAGGGCTGAAAGGAAGACGGGGTTCATGCCGCCGTCGACGGCTGTCGTCTCCGGGACGATGGGCGTGCCGCGGCCGATCAGCTCGGCAGTCTGGATGTCGTCGCGGTGCTGTCTGTCACGGACCGCGGCAGCAATGTCCTGCGGCACATTGTAGGCCGGGCAGCGCTCGGCAGGGCTGAACGGGGCCGTCGACTCGGCGTTGAACACATAGCGCTTCTCGCAGACGTCGACCTTGGGCTCGAGATGGGTGACCTCGAAATGGTCGTAGCCCTGCTTGAGCATTTTCCAGAACTCCATGTGCGGCGAATTGCGGTGCCGCGCCATGTTGAGCGGCGTCATCCGGAACGGAAACGCCGCGAGCTGGAACGATCTCTGGCCGCCGTAAAACGATTCCCGGGCAAGCGCGTAGATTTCCGCGATCTGCTCATCGGTCATGGCATAGCACCCGCTCGACGAGCAGTCGCCGTGAACCATGAGGAAGGCGCCGGTGCGCCCGTGCGCCCGATCATAGGCATTGGGGAAGCCGGTATTGATCGCGAGATAGTTTGAGGAGTTCGGATTCATCAGGCCGGGGGTGATGGTGTAGAAGCCCTCCGGGGCCTGGCGGTCGCCTTGCTTGATCTTGGGGCCGAGCTGTCCCGACCAGCGGCATATCGGGTAGGTGCGAAGGAGTGCGAACCGTCCGGAGTTGTCCTGTTTCCAAACCTCGAGCTCGGCCTCTTTCTTGAAGACGCGCACCAGGATCGGAGATTTCTTCTCCATGCTCCTGGCCTCGAGCTCGGCCAGCATACGCTCCGACAGGGGTTGCAGGTGGCGGGTATTGGCGGCCGGCCTGCCACCGGGGGTGCATCCGGCAAGCGCCATCACCGCCGCGACCACCGTCGGCGCCAGAAGCGCGCGCAGCAGAGCTCGTGAACGCAGCGCAAGTTGGTGGCGCACGCCAGCCCCGAATTCCCCAAATGCCCCATCGGCGATCGCCGCGAACGCTAAAGCCAAGAGTTGGGTGAGACCAGGGCAAACGCCGACCGACCCGCAATTTCAGACTTGTTTGGAAAATAAAGCCTTAACCGGTCTTCCAGCCGTGCGGCCCGGGTGGTTACTGCTCCACAATAAAACAGTCCAGCTCGTCAGTCGATTGCTGGGCTTGAGCGCAGCGAAATCCATCAACTTCGAAGCGTACTCGCCGAAGCCGATGACGCGAATTAAGCCCGTGGGTTATCGCCATGCGAGGGCGCGTCCGTAAGACAATGAACATGCTTTGAGTCGGCGCGAGTTATTGCCAACCTGCTCTGCGCAATCGCATCGCTGCGACCATGTTGTTTCAATCGACCTTTGCTCCGGTCAGCTTGATGACGGCATCCCATTTGTCCGAGTCGCCCGCGATGCGGGCCGCAAACTCCTGCGCCGATCCGCCCCGCGTTTCGAAACCGATCCTGGCAAAGATCGCGCGCCCCTCCGGGGATCGCAAAGCTTCGTTGATGGCGGCGTTGAGTCGCTCGACGATCGGCGCGGGCGTGCCCCCGGGGGCGACGAGCCCCATCCACACTTCGTCCGGATAGCCGCTCAACCCTGCTTCGACCAGCGTGGGCACGTCCGGAAGGTCAGGCAGGCGCCTGGTGCCTGCCACCACCAGAGCGCGCGCGGCTCCGGCCTGGATGTGCGGCAGCATGACCGAGCTGCTCTCGCTGGTTGCCTGAATTTGCCCGGACAGGAAATCGGGAATCGCGGCAGCCGTGCTGCGATAGGGAACATAAGGCATGTCGATGCCGGTCTTCGCCCTGACGAATTCGCCCAGCAAATGCGGCGGAACGCCAAGCGAAGCCCCGTGGTTGAGCTTGCCGGGATTGCTCTTCGCGTAGGCGACGAGCTCGGCGACGGACTTCACCGGCAACGCGGAGCGCACCGCGAACAGATTGGTCGTGGTGACGATCATGCCGATCGGAACGAGGTTTCTGATCCCGGGAAATTCGATGCTCTTGAACAGGATGGGATTGATCGTCAGCGACCCCGTGCTGCCGAGCAGCAGCGTATAGCCGTCGGGCTCCGACGTTGCGACCGCCTTCAAGGCGATCGTGGTGCCGCCGCCCGGCCTATTGTCGATGACCACCGGTTGCCCAAGCAGGGCGGAGAGCTGTTGCCCGATCTGCCGCGCGACAATATCCACGGTGCCGCCGGCCAGGAATGGAACGATGATCTTGATCGGTCGGGTCGGATACGCTTGTGCGCAAGCGGCGCTCGCCGTGACGAAGCCTAGTCCAATCGCTGCGACCACGGCCAGCAGGATTCGCTTGTCGATCATTCTCTCCTCCCCGTTCCAAGACCGAATCTCCCGACTCCAAATTTGCGTCCGCCTGGCTCACGCGCTGATCCTGTTAGGCAGCCTTAACTGGTGCCTTGCTCGTCGTTGGCGGGTGGTTTCGATCGATCCAACCTCAAGCAGCATAGGCGGTTTCCTGGCAGGGGAACAACAACGCTGGGCTCACAACGCTGGGCTCGCATCATAGAGGCCAAGACCGACCAAGAGGGTCTTGGCCCGAAACAGACATGCCGTACGTGATCCGCTCCCACGGCAAGGGCCGGTGGGCACCGGAACCCCGTTGTGGGTCTTTGGGGCCTCCTTTACGCTGAGCGCCGGCTCGATCCTGCGCGTGGATAGGGCCCAACCATGAGCTCCGCCCAGCGCCCGGCAAGAGCCGTGCAAGCGGGGCCGTCCAAAAAGGAGGAAAAGCGCATGCTCACGGTGCGACAGTCCCGATCATCATCGCTCGCGCGCACGCTTGCGCGCACACTTGCGATCGCGGCGGCGCTGCTCGTTGCGGGCGCCGCGCAGGCGCAGCAGCCGCCGCAGCAGCAGCAGCCGCCCCCTTCGAAAATGCCGCTGCCGAAAGCGGATCCGCCGCCGCAGCGCATGGTCACGCAGGGGCTCGCGAAAACGATCACCGAGGATCTCATCCCGTGCGCCGCCGCCCGGCCGGGCATGAACGTGCGCAAGAACCCGGTCGGAGAGATCGCGGCGAAGGACGGCACCAAGCTCACGGTGCCGGCCGCCAACGCATTTCCAGACGGCGCCCAAGCTGCCCGATCTCTACAACGAATGCGCGGGGGTGACGCCGAAGGACCTGTCCGAGGTCGACCTGAACAAGGTGCCGGTCGTCGAGATCGACCAGGACGGCGAGGTCGTCACCGGCTTCATGGTGGCCGACAATTATTTCGAGCTCTACATCAACGGCAGGCTGATCGGCGTGGACGCGACGCCGTTCACGCCGTTCAACTCGCATGTGGTCCGCTTCCGCGTGAAGCGGCCCTACACGATCGCCGTGCTGGGACAGGACTGGGAAGACAAGCTCGGGCTGGGGATGGAGGTGTTCCAGGGCAACACCTGGCATTCGGGCGACGGCGGGTTCGTCGCGAGGTTCTCCGACGGCACGGCGACGAACAGCACGTGGAAGGCGCAGTCATTCTACATCGCGCCGCTCCAGCATCCCGACGACGTCGTCGAATACGGCAATATCCACGACACCTCGCACCTCGGCGGGCGCATCCACCCGCTGGCGAAGCTGCCGACCTGCCGCGAGCTTTGCTTCGCGATCCATTATCCGATCCCGGAGGGATGGATGAATCCGAATTTCGACGACTCCAAGTGGCCGAACGCTTTCGAGTACCTCGATCAGGAGGTGGGCATCATCGGCGTGCCCGGGTACTGGCGCTACCCCGAGGCCTTCATCGGCGCGCGCTGGATCTGGACGATCAGCCTCGTTTTCGACAACACGGTGCTGCTGCGCAAGACCGTGCGGTAACGGTCGGCAGGCCCGGACAACGCGGTCATTCATCCACCCTGTCGGCAAGCGCAAGCAGGTTTGGGGGAATTTCGAGTCCGAGCACCTTTGCGGTCTTCAGGTTGATCACCAGCTCGAATTTCGTCGGCTGCTCGATCGGCAGATCGGCCGGCTTGGCGCCTCTCAATATCTTGTCGACAAAGATCGCCGCTTTCTGAAAGACGTCGAGGTAATTGGGCCCGTAAGACATGAGCCCGCCTGCCGCTACATATGAGTTGTCCTCGAACATGGCCGGAATCTTGTTGGCGTTCGCAAAATCGAGAATGCGAGCGAGATGCTGCCGCGTGAAAACTTCCGCCGTCACCAGAAGCGCGTCCGGCCGCGCATTCAGAAGGTCGGCAAATGCCGCATCCAGCTCATCGAGATTGCGTGGACCGACGATATGCAGCAGGACGTGCGCCTGATCGGCGGCGCTCTTTGTTTCACGCACCCGTGCCGCCATGCCGGGATTCGACGAATCCCACAGGATCGCGAAGCGGGAAATTCCCGGAGCCAGCGTGCGAAGGATATCAAGGCGTTTGGCGCTCAGGTCGGGCGCCATCAGCGAGTTGCCGGTTGCATTTCCGCCGGGCCGGGCGAGGCTCGCGACCAGGCCGACACCCACCGGATCGCTGATGGCGCCGAGAACGATCGGGATCGTGCTGGTGGCCTTCTTGGCGGCAAACCCCGCCGGCGCCCCAGCCGTCACAATGACATCGACTTGCCGACGCACCAGGTCTTCCGCGAGCTGCTTCAGGCGTTCCGGATTTCCTTCCGCAGACTTACGCTCGACGACGACGTTCCTTCCCTCCACATAGCCGAGCTCCGCGAGCTTGCCCATGAACGGCACGGCGAAAATCGCGCCGAGGCCGGTATCGAGCAGCCCAATCCTGAAGCGCTGCTGCGCCCGCGCCGCGCGCGGCCATGCCGCCGCCGCGCCGCCGAGCAACCTGATGAATTCGCGCCGCCCCATTCCGGGCATGGCTTCCTCCCTCCACAATGCCGCCATCGGTCATAATGGCAGCAAGAGAACACCGCAGCGGGCGCGTTTGCCGCTGAAAACGCCAGCTGTCCTTGGGGCAGACCTGAAATCGTTCTGAATCAGGGTGCGCGGTGCGTCCTGAAAGATGGCGAGCCGGCAGGGTGTCCCACGCGGCTCGTGCGGATCAGACCGCGGATGTGATAAGACACGCGGAGAGATCGGACGGTGCAAACAATGATCACGCCGCGTCGGGTTGTCATTCTGTCGCTCGCGGTCTGCTGGACCGTATCGGCATCGCCGGGGCACGCGCAGGAAGCCGAAAGAGCCTTCTACGCCGGCAAGACCGTGCGGATGATCGTGGGCTCCGGCACCGGCGGCGGCTACGACATCTTCTCGCGGCTGATCGCGCCCTACCTGGCCAAGACGCTGGGGACGACGGTCATCGTCGAGAACCAGCCTGGCGCCGGCGGACTCATTGCACTCAATCGCCTGTACGTTGCACCGCCCGACGGTCTGCAAATCTCGCTCAGCAACGGCACCAGCGCTGCCTTCGCGCAACTGACGGGAGACCAGGCTGCGCGCTTCGACCTTGCCAGGTTCACCTACTTGGCGACCGTGGGCGCGCCGCCCGGGCTCTGGCTGGTGGGGCCGGATTCTCCCATCCGGGAGGTCCAGCAGGCGATCGATGCCCGGATGAAGTGGCGATGGGCCTCCTCGGGCGCAACGTCCGGGCTCGGCATCGGGGCCGCCTTCACCTGCGAGGCCCTCAAGCTCGATTGCCATGTCGTGCAAGGATACAAAGGCAGCGCCGACGCCGGGCTTGCGGTCACGCGCGGTGAGATGGACGCGCTCTATGTGCCGGAATCGTCCGCCAACAATTTCGTGAAGGCCAAGCAGAACTGGGCGCTGGCGACGATCTCGCGCACCAAGTCGCGCTTCTTCCCGGACCGTCCGACCGTTTTCGAGGCGGCTCGGATGGATTCCGAGCAGACCTGGGTGATGGACTTCCTCGCCAATGTCGAAAAGCTCGGCCGCATTTTGCTTGCACCGCCCGGAATTCCGCCGGCACGGCTTGCCTTCCTGCAGGAGGCCGTGAAGCAGACCTTGCACAACCCGCAGCTCATCGCCGACGGCGAGAAAGCCGAGCGGATCATCGAATATCTCGATCCCGACAGCACATACCGGAACGTTCTTGCTGCCGTCGGCAGCGTCACTCCCGAGCAGAAGGCGCGGGTCGTGACAATCCTGGCGGCCAGGAAATAACGCCACCGCACGCGACTGCGGATGGATAACGGGACGGCTCCGCGTCTTTCGGGATCATGCTCCGGTGGAGCAGCACGGCGTCACTGCCCGATTCCGGTCATCCCCCGGAACGCGGGCTGTGACATCGGCCCATTGATGACGGGGGCCTGCGCGGGTTGCGGCAGCGGGGCCGGAAACAGCGCTGCCGCTTCTCTCGGCACGCCAGTCTCGGCACGCCAGTCTCGGCACGCCAGGCTCGCGAGGACTGTGCTACGCTCAACGAGAAGAGGACTTACCATGTCACACGAGATCAACCATCATCGCCGCCGCTTTCTTGGCACCGCGGCCATGGCGATTGCCGCCGTCCAGCTCGGCATGATCGGTTCTGCGAGCGCGCAAGCCGGCAGGACAACGCCGGCCGATGTGCCGACGATCAAGCCGGGGACGAACACGTCATTCGGCTCGCTGAAGCAGATCGATGCCGGCGTCCTGAACGTCGGATACGCGGAAGCCGGCCCCGCCAATGGTCCTGCGGTCATCCTTCTGCACGGCTGGCCTTACGACATTCACAGCTTCGTCGATGTCGCGCCTTTGCTGGCGTCGAGGGGCTACCGGGTGATCGTTCCGTATGTGCGGGGTTATGGCACGACGCGCTTTCGTTCAAGCGAGACGGCCCGGAATGGCCAGCAGTCGGTGATCGCCGTCGACGTCGTCGCTTTGATGGATGCGCTCAGAATCGAGAAGGCGATCGTCGCCGGTTTCGACTGGGGCGCGCGGACGGCCAACATCGTCGCGGCGCTCTGGCCGGAGCGCTGCAAGGCCCTGGTCTCGGTGAGCGGTTATCTGATCGGCAGCCGTGACGCCAACAAGATGCCGCTGCCGCCAAAGGCCGAGCTCGAATGGTGGTACCAATTCTATTTCGCCACGGAACGCGGCCGCGCCGGCTACGACAAATACCGGCGCGATTTTGCGAAGCTCATTTGGCAGCTCGCTTCGCCGAAGTGGGACTTCGATGACGCGACGTTCGATCGCACCGCGGCGTCCTTCGACAACCCGGATCATGTCAGCATCGTGATCCATAACTATCGCTGGCGGCTCGGCCTGGCTGAAGGCGAGCCGAAATACGACGATCTGGAAAAGCGGCTTGCGGAAGGTCCGCTCATCACCGTGCCCACCATCACCCTCGAAGGTGATGCCAATGGTGCACCACACCCGGCCCCCAGTTCCTATGCCAGGAAATTCTCCGGCAAGTATACGCACCGGACCCTGAATGGCGGCATCGGGCACAACTTGCCGCAGGAAGCCCCGCAGGCCTTTGCCGAAGCCATCGTCGAGGTGGACGGTTATTGAGCGGGTCAGGGCGCCCCGCCGCTAAGTCAGCGCCTGCCCGATCAAGATGCAGCCGGATACGAGCAAGAGGCTCAGCACCACGCGTTGAAAGGTCTGCGCCGACACGCCGACATAGACCCGCGCGCCGATCCACGCACCGATCAGAGTGGCCGGAAGGCACAAGAGCGCAATCCAAAGCACGCGTGACGTGATCTGCCCGCTGATCGACATCGCAACGCTGGCCAGCGCCAGCACGATCACATTGAAGGGCTGATAGATTGCCCGCTGCCGAGCGCTGTCCCCGCCGCGGAGTTGGAGCCAAATCAGCGGAAGGGGCCCGGACAAGCCTGCGAACCCTCCGAGGAACCCGCCACCGACGCCGATTACTGCGTCGGCAGTCTTGCCGCCCCACCCTGCAATCTCGCGCTTGTGCCGCTGAAAGAGTTGATAAGTCGCATAGGCGATGAGAAATGCGCCAATGGATACCCGCAGGAGAAATGGCGAAGCCGCCGCCAATGCGGCAACACCGAACGGGACGCCGATCACGCCGCCTATGAGATACGGCTTGGCTCGCGACCAGTCGAACGCTTTTCGAACCGTGACGAGGCCGACCACCTGAGCCGCCACGGAAGCCAGCGCGACCAGTGGTGGGACCATCGCCGCCGGGAGGGCATGGAACCAGATGCCCGATGCAACAAGTCCAGTGCCGAAACCGGCGAAGCCGGTGGTGAAGCCAGCCAACAAGGCACCGATGATGACGATAGCAAGAGTTCGGGAAATCGAGCGACGTGCCCAGCATGGGTCGTAGCTATCTGAGCCAATTCCATCGCTCAAGCGAATTCTCCTTTGGGCCGATCGCGTCGGACGACAATGTTTGCGATGTCCGGTCTAGATGTGAACTTTCAGGAGGTTGTCCATTTGTTCCGTACCGGGAACGCTGATGTCGCCAAACAAAAAAGCGATTCGCGGAGGACCGAATGGACACCCACAAGAATGCCCGCCTGACGCCGAAAGGTCGAGAGGAGATGGTGCGCGCCGTAGTGGATCGCGGCATGTCCAGGGCCGCCGCCGCGCGGCGGTTCAACACCAGCCCGAAGACCGTAGCCAAATTGGTCAACCGTTTCCGCGCGGAAGGCGTAGATGGTTTGCGCGATCGATCCTCAAGACCCCTTTCATCGCCAGACCAAACCCCGCCTGCCACCTGCGCTGCCGTCGAGACTTTGCGTCGCCAGCGCTACACCGGTAAGCAGATCGCCGCCGAGCTCGGCATCTCGCAGGCCACTGTGAGCCGCATCCTGCGGCGCCTCGGGCTCAACAAGCTCAGTGCTCTGGAACCAGGCGAACCGGTCCGCCGCTACCAGCGCGAGCGCCCCGGCGAGATGATCCACATCGACATCAAAAAGCTGGGCAGGTTCAACAAGACCGGTCATCGCATCACCGGCGACCGCAAAGGACAAAGCAACAGCCGCGGCGTGGGCTGGGAGTACGTCCACGTCTGCATCGACGATGCCTCCCGCATCGCCTTCGCCAAAGTGATGCCCAGCGAGAAGAAGGGCAGCGCCATCGCTTTCCTGAACGCCGCGATCGCCTACTACGAGAGCCTCGGCGTCAAGGTCGAGCGCGTGATGACCGACAACGGCTCTTGCTACAAGTCCTTCGCCTTCCGCAGGGCCTGCAAGCGGCTCGGGCTTCGCCACATCCGCACCAAGCCCTATACGCCAAGAACCAACGGAAAGGCCGAACGCTTCATCCAGACCAGCCTGCGTGAGTGGGCCTATGCCCAGGCCTACCAGAACTCACGCGAGCGAAAAGCTGAGCTGCCGTCCTGGCTGCATCGCTACAACTGGCATAGGCCCCATACAGGTATCGATGGTAAGACACCCATCAGCAGACTCGGCCTGACCGAGTACAACGTCTTGAGGCTCCACATCTAGAGCGTGATTGCTTTTGGTTGAGTCGCAATCACGCTCTAGCTTTTTGTTTGAGCATGATCTTTTCGGAAAACCGGTACCCACTTTTCCGGATCATGCTCTAGTGTCCCGATTGCTGCCCGGCCATAATCGGCAGCCGCGCGCCGCGTGCCGAAGAGTTGATGGGCAAGCGGCTGGCGTCTAGTGCACCTCGCAGAAACTGAGGCATCTCAACCGCCATGGGCATGACAAGTCATACCGCCGCACCGTCGTCTCAGTCCGGCGAGAACGCGCGATGCATCTCGTTGCCGTCGATTTCACATTTGATTGCTGCCGCAGGTGTCGGCGCGTAGCGCGCGTCGTCAGTGCAGCAACCGTCAGAGCGCTTGCAGCCGCGCGTGCGCCAGCTCTTGCGCTCTGTCTCCTCTTCACGCCGCCGGTGTCCGACGCCATCGATACGATCGCCGACACGGTCACGGCGCTCGTCCCGGCCAACATCGGCAATCTCAGCTTCATTTCCCCCGCAGAGGGTCAGCCGGCCGCGCTCACGGCACCACAGTCGGATGCGCTCGATACGTACAACAATGCCGTAAGCCATTTCAGGTCGGTCCTGAGCCAGCGGCGCGCACAGATCAATTCGAAGCAACAGCTGCCGAACCTGCCGGGACAAGCACTCTATCTTGCCCGCAACAACATGATAAGCGCGTACAAGGATCTCACCGACGCGCTTCCGTCCAAGATCGGCAGGCCCAACAAATTCGGCATTCCTCCAGCGTACTTCGATGCCGGCAACGAGCCGCTGCTCGACGAGTATGCCAGTCTCTTCAAAATCATGCAGGCGCCGCCCGTCAATGCGCAAGCCTCGGATACTCCATTTCATGACGTTGTCGACCTGGGAACCGCCATTGGACGAGCCAAGGGCCTCGACGCAGCACATGCCGAAGCGGCAGGCCGTATCAGCCTGGGCCTCTTCTTTGCCGAGACGAACGGCAATCAAAACATGGGGAATGCGCGCTCGAATACGTACAAGGGAAGTCTGCAAACGGGTGTGTCCGAGGACCAGAACGGTCAGAAGAAATGGGCAGCGATCAGGAAGTCGATCACGGCCCTTGATCCCGCACTGAGCGCTCGCGACGACAAGGAAGCGGCGCGGATCGGCAATCTGGACCACCAACTCAATCACTGGACCGCCGTGAGAGATGCTCTCATGAACGCACACGCGGACGTTTTCCCGCGTATACCGGCGATCGTGAAAGCGTTGCCAAATCCGATCGATCAGATGAAACTTTTCGAGCTCATCCAGATCGTTCCCAGTCCGACCAAGTCCGCGCTCAATTCAGGCAACTTTGCCAGCTATAGGATTTCCGACCCGACGATCATGGGATATTTGCGCAACAACAGCATCTTCACCTTTGGACAAGCCGACAGGGCAAAAACATCTGCGACCTTCCGCGAAATTCTCAATGCGATGTGGCTCTTCGACGACAAATTTGAACGAGCGCTGTCCAAATTCAACGAGATCAAGGCTCAGAAAAAAGGGTGAGAACCGGCAGCGGCATCCGTGCATGCCGCCGCGACGGCGCGGCGCCATGACGGCGTCCATTGCGGCATCGGGGGCGGGCCAGCGACTACCGGATGCCCGCTGGCGCCTGTCCTTAGGCCGCGCGGCACATGCGCGCCGTGTGAGCTAAGTCACACAGCATAGGGGGACGGCAGTCGTAGCATGCCTCGGATGACTCATTCAGCCAGAGGAAGCTTCGAAATGCCAGCGAACCCAACGGCAGCGGCATTCGTGTTGCTGGCAAGCGCACTCGCCCTCTGGGCACTCGTCGTACCGGCGTCGGCCGATGCAGTATCCGATTGGGTCGCCAAGGCCGACGCCGTCGCCACGGAGCAGCGAGAATTGCCACGGTCCCGCGCACGCACCCTTGCGATCGTCAACGTCGCGATGTTTGAAGCGATAAATGCCGTGGAACGTGGCGACACACCGCACAAACTGAATATTTCTGCTGATCGCAGTACCTCGATCGAGGCAGCGGCGGCGTCTGCGGCCCATGACGTTCTGGTGGCGCTCTATCCAGACCGAGCTCCCGATCTCGGCACGCCCCTGGCGGCCTCACTTGCCAAAATCCCCAACGACGTGGCGAAGGCCAGGGGATATCTGCTCGGCAAGGATGCAGCAGCGGCAATACTCACGCTGTGGCTCTCGACCGCACCTGGAATACAAAGCGACACTATCGTCGGCATTCGTCCGTGACGTGGATTCGCTTCAGGTTGAACCGCGATTTCGCTCTAAGCATTTGTTCGGTCGCATGATCTTATCCGAAAAGTCTGCAACTTTTCGGGATCATGCTCTAAGCATTTGTTCGGTCACATGATCTTATCCGAAAAGTCTGCAACTTTTCGGGATCATGCTCTAAAATCCCGCCCACCTCACCCTGACATCGATCAATGCCGGCTCGGAAGCCGAGGGCGGATCGGCGTCGATGGGCCGGTTCGGACCGAGTGAATTGCCGAGCCAATTCGGCAGGATGGCTGTCAGCCACGCGCGCAACGCACCATAGAGTTGCGTTACGCTGGGCTCGGGGATGATCATCTCCGTCGGCAGACCCTGCTCGTCCGCGCGGATCACAAGCAACATCCGGGGTGCGCGCGCGGCGGCCGGCGCGATCATTGGGATCTCGCATGCAATAGAGTGACGGAGCCGCTACCTTTGTAACTTTAGTCTTGATCGTCAATGCGACGACCGATCGAAACGGGCTCCGTCGTTTGAAAAAAATGAAGTGTGTGTGTTTTGCTACACCCGCTTTCGACTTGTCGTTTTCAAGCGCTATTCGATTACCTCGGGCCGCGCGAAGCGCGGGCCCGAGGGCGGGCATGGCAACCGCGAACCCCCTCCCGGTCGTCATTCCGGCCGAGCGAGCGAAGCGCGAGAGAGCCGGAATCCAGCAAACGCCGGGCTTTGATCGGTTTCAACTCAATCCCATGTGCGGATGGACCCCCGGATTGAACCAATCTGCCCGTGCCCGCGACTAAAGGATGGTGGCCCATGGGTGGCGCGTTTTGGGGGGCATTCACGTGCGTTTCAACAGTTCACGGCCTCGGGTACGTTTGAACACGTCACGGTCTCGGGGATCATATGCCCTGGCAGTCATTGGAGGCTGCCTTGGGGTCTACGCCGTTCTTGCCGTGGCATTCCATTGGCTGGTAGAGCCCACGCTGGCAAAGAACCAGGGGGTGGCCGCCTACGAGCCCGCTCCCGTAAGAATCGTGCAGTCCCCGGCCCTACCGGTCGTGCCCGCGGTTCGCTCAGAACCGCCGTCGCGCGTCGCATCGAAACCAGGGACGTCAGCCACAACCGCGGCAGCGGCACGGGAGTCCAAGGAGACCACCCGCCCGGAACCGGCGTCGCGGGTCGCAGCGAAACCGCCGACGGCAGCCCCAGCCACGGCAGCCCCAGTCGCGGCAGCCCCAGTCGCGGCAGCCCCAGTCACGGCAGCCCCAGTCACGGCAGCCCCAGTCACGGCAGCGGCACCGCAGCCGACGGAGACCGCCCGCTCAGAACCGCCGTCGCGCGCCGCACCGCAACCGCCGGCGTCAACCCCAGTCACGGCAGCGGCACCGCAGTCCACGGAGACCCTCCGCTCGGAACCGGCGTCGGGTGTCGCATCGGAACCGCCGGCGTCAGCCACCGTCGCGGCAGCGGCACCGGAGTCCACGGAGACCGCCGCCACCGAGCCGAAGAAAACAACGAAGAAGAAGGTGGCACGGACGACCGCTCGGCAGCGAGAGGCGAGGGACTGGAACCCGTTCAAATTCTTTGCCTGGCAGCCCTCCTACGGCGCTCGTCGATCGTTCTAGTCCCCATGCACGCTGGACGGCGCGTAAAGCCTGGTCCGGCGATTACTGGATCGTCCGCTGGAGCCTGCCCCCGACCTGATCGGGGGCGGACGATGACAACCGAGGGGTTCTCAAGTTAGCGGGATACGCGCTAGCTCTCCTTCTGATGCGGCGTGCCGATGTACGGGAACTCCTTGAGAATATCGGTGTGCGGCTTGAGGCCATCGGGGGGAATTTCGCCCTTGGAGAGGAAGGCGAGGCGGTGATCGATCACATCGTCGGTAAAAACGCGGCCGTTGGGGTACTTCGCGGGCTTGGAAGGATCAAAGCACAGCATATCGGGCAGGATCCGATCCTTGTCGATCGCGGCGATCGCTTCTTCGCGGGTGTAATTGCCGGTATGCCCCATCAGGTGGACGAACTGATCGAGCCAGCGCTTGCGATCATTGACCGGCTCGCTGGCGTTGTATTCCTCTTTAGTCTCGTCGGTGTTGAAGAAGCTGCTGACGCTCGGGTGGCCGGCGCGATCGACATGGAGGAGCTTTCCGTCGCGGCGCACGCTGCATCGTCCCCAGATGCGGATCTCAGGCCTGGCGCCGAGCTCACTCGTCGGCAGCTCGATCACCGTCGAGAACACATTGGCTTGCGTATTTGAATCCACGCCGGTCCATGGAGACTTGCCGCCCAGGTGGGGCGCGGTGAAGTTTCTGCCGCCCTTGGTGTCGAACAGATTCTTGATTCCGTCAAAGTCGAAAAAGAAGGCGTCGCTGCGACTGCCGGCGAAGAACGTGGAGGTGCCGGACTTCACGATGTTGGGCTTGGCGCCGAAGGAGACCTCGGCATCGGCGATGATCTTCGTCCCGACGGCTTCGACCGAGCGGGATTCCGCGCCTTTTGCGACAAAGACGCTTACGGTCTGCCTGCCGTTTTGCGGCGGTGAGAACACGTAGCTGATCGCGATGTCCGTCAGGCAATCTCCGTCGTTGTCGATGTTGAGGCGGTAGATGGCGTCGGGATGGAGCGCGTCGGCAGTCGGATTTGCATTGAGGATGATCACGGTCTTCGACGGATCCGCGGGCGCCTGGAATGCGTAGAGGTCGCAGAGGTCGAGTCTTTGGTCCCCGAGAGGCGGGCCGAGATCGAGTCCGGTGAAATGGTTCGACATTTTTCCTCTCCTTTGAGAATAAGAGGCAAACGCTGCCCTGAGTTCACCGGTCCCATCCACCGATGAGTCAGGGAATGCCGTTGCCGAAGGATATTCGGCAAGCATCGCCATTCGAGCACGCTATGCCGGGTTGGCCACCTGTTCAAGATTTGAGTGACTTCAAGAGCCCATTCGGACGCCGACCCTCCCGTCTCAACCGCGAGCCGCATGCGTGCGTCACTGCAGCGGCTTGATCGGCGAAGCGACTTTGCGGATCATTGAGCAAAATGGTCGGCGCGGCTCAGCCCGACCACAAGGGAGGACGAATATGATTTCGACCATCAGCCGGCGTCGTTTCCTCACAACCACCACGGGCGCGGCGGCGCTGTCCATCGCCGGACACCGTCCGGGCTTCGCGCAACAGTTTCCCGCCCGCGGGATTTTGGTGATCGTGCCCTATGCCGCGGGCGGCGGCAGCGATGTCTCGGCGCGACTGCTTGCGAGGGATTCGAACCCATCCTCGGCAAGCCGGTGACGATCGAGAACCGCGCCGGCGGCGGCGGCTGGATCGGTTGGGGCTCGCTCGCGGCGTCGACGCCCGACGGCTACACGCTCGGCTACATCAACGCGCCCAGCATGTTCGCCGGCTATCTCGACCGAGCGCAGGGCGGCGCGCGCAAGGAGACCCTGGAGAGCTTCACGCCGCTGATCAATCACGTCGTCGATCCCAATCTCTGGGCGGTTCGGCCGGACAGCAAGTTCAAGACCGTGAAGGACGTGCTCGACGAAGCCAAGCGCCGCCCGGGCACGATCACGCTCAACGGCGGCGGCCACGGCACCGACGATCACGTCGCGGTGCTGGGCATCAGCGCCAACACCGGCACGAGCTTCCAGATGGTCCACTTCCGCGGCACGCCGGAAGGCAAGACCCAGGTGCTGGCCGGCAACATCGAAGTGCTCGCCTGCAACGTCAGCGAGGTCGCCGAGGACATCAAGGCCGGCCAGTACCGCATCCTCGGCGTGATGTCGGCCGAGCGCTCGCCGTTCATTCCCGACGGGCCGACCTTCCGCGAGCAGGGCTTCAACGAGGTGTGGTCGGTGTCGCGCGGCATCGCGGCGCCGGCGGGCTTGCCGAAAGACGTGGAGGCGGCGCTGATCGGCTACCTGGAAAAGGTCGTGACCTCGAAGGAGCACCAGGCCAAGGCCGCGGCGTTGAGCCTGGACCCGCGGGTGATCAAGGGCGGGGAATACCGCAAATTCCTCAAGGACAACGAACAGGCCACCAAGAAATTGATGGGTTGGTAGCCGCGACGCACGGCCATGCCGACCAGCGGCCGCCGTTGGCGGCGCGCCGCATCACGTCGTGCGCGTCGTCCGGAGCGCGGCGGCCGCCTCGGTCCAATGCCGTGCCAGCTTGAGGTATGCCTCACGCCGTCCTGGGTCGACCGTCAGCTCCGCGGCCTTGGCGCAGTCCTCGGCGTGCCGCTCATACGTCTTCTTCAGGGCTCCCAGGTCTCCCTTGTGGCTTTGCTCGTACAACTGCTTCAGTGCTGTGATCATTTCCTCTCTTGATCCACCTCCTGCGGGACACACGCGCACACCCAAGCGCCAGCCGGGACTCACTTGGCAGTCCCGGCCGGCTCTCATAGGTGTTTGCAATGCCCGTTCGTCGCTCGAAGGGCCGAGTGAGTTCACGGCGCGTCGTTAGACTTTAGGCTTGGATCGAAGAGACGATGCTGCGGCGGCTTGTGCCAAGCCGAGCGGTCAAGTCGCGCTCGCGATGACATCCATGCCGGTGCGGCGGGTGAACCGTATTGCGGATCGAGACCCGCCAACCTACGATGAGTTGGAAGGCGCATCGAGCGCTGCAAAAAGAAACCCTGGAGGGAGGAAGCCATGACCAAGTCGAATATTTCACGGCGGAGATTCATCGAAGGCGGTGTCGGACTTACGGTTGCAAACCTCATCCCCGGCACAACTCCGCTCGCGCTTGCCGCCTCCATGGAGGAGCGTACCGTCGCCGCCGCCAAGGCCGCCGGAGCCGCCGATGTCAGCGGGATGATCTGGTCGCCCTACCTGGTGCCGATGCAGCCGGTGATTGCGGAGTTCAAGAAGCAGACCGGCATCGGCGTCGGAGGGGTCCAGGATATCTCGATCTTCGACGCACCGCAGCGGGCGATGGCGGAAGCGCTCTCGCGCTCGCCCCAGTTCGACTTCATTCATATCGATTCCAACATGATCCCCTCGCTGGCGTCGGCCGGCTACCTCGAGCCGCTCGATCAGTACATGAAGCAGGCCGACTTCAAGATCGAGGCCGTCGCCGACTACGCCAACTTCATGACCTACAAGGGCCAGACCTACGGCATTCCGACCGACGGCAACGTGCACATCCAGTACGTGCGCAAGGACATTATCGAGGACCCCGACAACAAGAAGAAGTTCGCCGACAAGCACGGCAAGGAGCTCAAGTTCCCCGAGACCTGGGAGGACGATCTCAGGATCCAGCAGACGCTGATGGACCCGTCGAAGGATCTCTACGGGTCGGGCAACCTGCGCAATCGCGCCAACGGCCCGACCTGGTGGTACATGATCTTCTACAGCGCCGGCGGCTTCACCTTCGACGACGACATGAACCCGACGCTCGACACGCCGGCCGGGCAGTACGCCGTCGACATCTATCTGCAGGACAAGAAGGGTGCACACCCGGAATCGGCCGGCTGGGGCACGCCGCAGATGATTCCCCGCATCGCCCAGGGACACGTGGTGAGCTGCCAATACTGGGACGGAACCGCCAAGCTCAACGAGAACGCCGCCAAGTCGAAGACGACGGGCAAGTGGCTCTACGGCCTGGTGCCGGGCTCGGACTTCTCGGGCAAGCGCATCCATCGGTCGATCTCATCGCCGCTCGCCGCGCTGCTCGTCAACAAGTACAGCCCGCGCAAGGCCCAGGCCGCCTATCTCGCGCTCTGGCTCGGCTCGGGCAAGAACAGCATCCCGATCGTGTCCGACCCGGTGAACACCTTCAACGATGCCTGGGCGAAAGAGCACATGACCGCGCCGCAGGTGATCAACGCCTACAGCGCGCCGGCGATCAAGGCGATCGAAAGCAACTTCCAGGTGGTCGCGCCGCCGACCTATCTCACCGGGTACCTGGAGTTCCAGGACACGCTGGGCAAGAACCTGTCGGAGGCCTATGTCGGCCAGCTCCCGGCCAAGGACGTGCTCAAGAAGACCCAGGACGAGTGGAGCGCCGTCGTCCGCCGCATCGGCCGCAGCAAGCTCAAGGACGAGCTCGCGAGCTACAAGGCGGTGATGCCGAGGCGCAACCTGCCGGCGTAACGTCGCGTCACACAAGCACGGCATCAGGCACGGCATCGCACGCATCGCAGCCGGACTGGGCGTGCGCCCGTCCGGCCCACCGCCGGGGACCTTCCATGAGCGTGGCCGCCGTTTCGGCCGTTTCGGTTCCCTCGCAGCCCTCGCCGCGCGCGTTGTCACGGCAGCGCGCGATCAGATGGTTCCGCTGGTCGATCCTCGGTCCGCTGATCGTGCTGCTCGTCGTCGTGCTGATGCCGGTGCTGTTCCTGCAGCTGTATTTCTCGCTCCACCAGTGGACGGTGTACCTCGGCAGCTGGTCGGATGCCGAATATGTGGGGCTCGAGCTGTTCCAGGAGGTGCTGACCGATCCGCGCTTCGGCTGGGCGGTCGTGCGCTCGCTCGCTTTCGCCACCGGCTCCACGATCGGCTGCTTCCTGGTGGGATTTGCGCTCGCCTTCCTGATGCACAAGCCGTTCCGCGGCCAGGCCTTCTACTACACCATCTTCATTCTGCCGATGCTGACGGTGCCGGTGGTCGTCGCCTACACGGGGGAAATGCTGCTGTACCAGAGCGGCCCGATCAACGACCTCATCAGCCGTATCACCGGGATCGATTTCAAGCCGATGTGGCTCACCAATCCCGACATGGCGCTCATGACCGTGATGCTGCTGGAGATCTGGAACTGGGCGCCGTTCTCATTCATCATCCTGCTGGCGGGGCTGGCCGCCATTCCGAAGGAGCCGATCGAGGCCGCCGAGATTCTGGGCGCGTCCCGATGGCGCATCTTCTGGGAGGTGCAGCTTCCGCTCCTGCGCCCCGTCATCTTCCTGGCCCTGGTGCTGCGTTTCCTCGAAGCCATGGCCGAGTTTCCCAAGACCTGGGCGTTGCTGCAGGGCGGTCCGGGAACCGCGACCGAGACGCTTCCGGTCTACATCTTCCTGACCACGTGGCAGTATTTCGAGATCTCCAAGGGTGCGGTGATGTCCTACATCGTCATGGTGATGATGATCGTCATCGTGCTGTTCGCGATCCGGCTGTTGCGGCGGGAGAAGCGGTCGCTCGACACCATGTACGGCCAGGCGGCGGCCGGGCGCGAGGCGGCAGGATGATGCGGAAATCCCGACGCCGGCGAATAGCCGCGATCCTGCGTTATGCCGCACTCACGTCCTGGGCGATCATCGCGTTCTTCCCGATCTTCTGGATGATCTCGACCTCGTTCAAGCCGGACACGCAGTGGTTCGCATGGCCGCCGTTCTATTTCCCGGATCCGCCGACGCTGTCGAACTATCTCAACGTGTGGTTCGGCGCCGAGGAATATGCCACCACGCAGTATGCGATCTCCTCGCAGAAGCCGCTGATCTCGCTCTTGAACTCGACCATCATCGCGGGCACCTCGACGCTCCTCTCGGTGCTGTTCGGATCGGTGCTGGCCTACGGCGTGTCCCGCTATCGGATCCTTTCAGAGACGCGGATGTTCCAGCTCCTGATGTTGCGGATGATCCCGCCGATCGTGATCGTGGCGCCGCTGTCGCTCTACTATTCCACCCTCGGGCTGCTCGACTCGATGACCGGGCTGATCCTGATCTACTTCCTCACCACCCTGCCCTACGCCGTGTGGATGACGAAGAGCTTCATCGACGAGGTCCCGCGCGAGATCGAGCAGGCGGCCGAGATTCTCGGCGCTTCGCGCTGGCGGACCATCTTCGAGATCGTGCTGCCGCTGATCCGCTCCGGCCTGGTTGCGACGTTCCTGTTCATCTTGATCTTGACCTGGAGCGAGTACCTGCTGGCGCTGATCATCACCAAGACCCAGGTCACCACGCTGCCGATCGAGCTGTCGAAGTATCAGGGGACGACCGAAGGCCGCGTCTACGGACGCCAGGCGGCGCTCTCGGTCGGCATCACCATTCCGCTGATCATCGTCGGCCTGATCATTCGCAGGCATCTCGCACGCGGCTTCAGCTTCGGGATGGTACGGAGATAGCGGTGGCCCGTATCGAGCTCGTCGGCCTGAGCAAGACGTTCGGCGGCGTGGTCGCGGTGCGCGACCTCAGCCTGACCATCGAGGATGGCGAGTTCGTCGTGCTGGTGGGCCCGTCCGGCTGCGGCAAGACCACGACGCTGCGAATGATCGCCGGCTTCGAGGACGCGAGCGCAGGCGAAATCCGCATCGACGGGCGCGTGGTCAACGACCTCGAGCCGCGCGACCGCGGGCTCGGCATGGTGTTTCAGACCCATGCGCTGTTCCCGCACAAGACGGTCATGCAGAATATCGAGTTCGGGCTGCGCATGAAGCGGATGCCGGCGCCGGAGCGGGCGCAGCGCGTGCGCGAGGTTGCCGAGATGGTGCACATCTCGCACCTGCTCGACAAGATGCCGGGCCAATGCTCGGGCGGCGAGGCGCAGCGGGTGGCGCTGGCGCGCACACTCGTGACGCATCCGTCGACCTTCCTGCTCGACGAGCCGCTCTCGAGCCTCGATGCCAAGCTGCGGCGCGAGCTGCGCGCCGAATGCGACCGGCTGCACCAGGCGCTCAAGCGCACCTTCATCTACGTGACCCACGACCAGGAGGAAGCGATGACGCTCGCCGACCGCATCGTCGTCATGCGCTCGGGCGAAATCGTGCAGATCGGATCGCCGATGGAAATCTATTCCGATCCGGTCAACTACTTCGTCGCGGATTTCTTCGGCTCGCCGTCGATGAACCTCCTCGGCGGCGAGATCGTGCAAAAGAACGGCAGCGCGCGGTTTCGCGCCGCGAGCTTCGAGGTCGCCCTGCCCGAACGCTTCAAGCGGACGGAATCGGGGGCGGCCACGCTCGGCATCCGGCCGGAGCACGTGGGGGTCACGCTGGGCGGCAATGGCGAGATCGAGCTTCCGGTCCGATTGGTGGAGCCGCTCGGCAGGGACACGCTGCTCTATTTCGACGCCGGAACCGAACGGGCATTCGTCGCGGTCAGCGAAGGCCTCGATATGGCCGACGTGAAGATCGGCGCGCGCGTGGCGCTCTCGCTCGACCCGCGCCGGCTCTACCTGTTCGGCGCCGATGGAAAGCGGCTGGCGCCGTAGCGCAGCCGCCATGCACGCCGTGCTGACCAGCGTCGGTATCGACTGCAAACCGAATCGTCGAGGATCCGCATGGATTACCGCGAGAAGAGTGAAATCCGCGATGGGATGCGAATCGATTGGGACATGCCGATCCCGATGGACGATGGCCTCCTGCTGCGATGCGACATCTACCGGCCGATCGCCGACGGCAAGTATCCGGTGATCATGACGTATGGGCCGTACGGCAAGTGGCTGCATTTCGAGGATCTCTACACGGATCAATGGCGGCGCATGTGCGCCGACCAGCCCGACGTGCCGACCGGCTCGACCAACAAGTATCAGTGCTGGGAGGTGGTCGATCCGGAGAAATGGGTGCCCGACGGTTACGTCTGCATCCGGGTCGACAGCCGCGGCGCGGGCCGCTCGCCCGGCGTCATCGACATCTGGTCGCTGCGCGAGGCGCAGGATCTCGCGCAATGCGTCGATTGGGCGGGCGTGCAGCCCTGGTCGAACGGCAAAGTCGGCCTCAACGGCATCTCCTACTATGCCGAGAACCAGTGGCAGACGGCGGCGCTGCAGCCCAAGCATCTGTCCGCGATCTGCATCTGGGAAGGCGCCGCCGATTTCTACCGCGACATGGCGCACCACGGCGGCATCTTCTGCCGCGGCTTCGTGCAGGACTGGTCGAAGGCGCAGGTCTATACCGTGCAGAACGGCCGCGGCACCCGCGGGTTCAAGAGCCGCATGACCGGCGACTGGGTGTCGGGGCCGGAGACCCTGTCGGAAGAAGTGCTCGGGCAAAATCGCCGCGACTTCTACGAGGACTGCATCTCCCGCAAGCTCGACACCGATGCCTACTGGCAGTCGCGCATGCCCGATTGGAGCAAGGTGAAGACGCCCCTGCTCTCATCCGCCAACTGGGGCGGGCAGGGCCTGCACCCGCGCGGCAACTTCGAGGGCTTCGTGCGCTCGGCGGCGGAGGAGAAATGGCTCGAGTGCCACGGCATCGAGCACTGGACGCATTTCTACACCAATTACGGCCTCGAGCTGCAGAAGAAGTTCTTCGGCCACTTCCTCAAGGGCGAGGACACCGGCTGGAGCAAACAGCCGAAAGTGCTGCTGCAGGTGCGCCATCCCGGCGAGCGCTTCGTCGAGCGCCACGAGGGCGAGTGGCCGCTCGCGCGCACCCGGTGGACCAAGTTCCACCTGCATCCCGCCGACATGACGATGTCGGCGGCGGCGCAGACATCCGACAGCTCCGTCACCTATGCCGGATTGAGCGAGGGGGTCACGTTCCTGACCGAGCCGCTCGAGCACGAGGTCGAGCTCACCGGGCCGATCGCGGCGAAGCTCTGGGTGTCCTCGGCGACGGAAGATGCCGATCTGTTCCTGGTGGTGCGGGCGTTCACGCCCGACCTCAAGGAGGTCACGTTCCAGGGCGCGCTCGATTCACACACCCCGATCGCCCAGGGCTGGCTGCGCTGCTCCCACCGCAAGCTCGACCCCAAGCTCACGTTGCCGTACCGCCCCTATCATACCCACGACGAGGAGCAGAAGCTCACGCCGGGCCAAGTCTACGAGGTCGACGTCGAGGTCTGGCCGACCTGCATCGTGCTGCCGAAAGGCTATCGGCTGGCGCTGTCCGTGCGCGGCACGGACTATGTCTTTCCGGGCGAGCCGGGCGCCGGGCTGGAGACGCTGGGCAAGGTGTGGACCGGCGTCGGCCCGTTCACCCACAACGATCCGCGCGACCGCCCGCCGGCGGTCTTCGGCGGGGATGTGACGCTGCACGCCGGCCCCGGCCGCCGCGCCCATGTCCTCTTGCCGGTCATCCCCGAGAGGTGAGCGCCCAGGACTTTTCGGCGCAACAAGACTTTTCGGCGCACACCACTTTTTCCGGAGCAAGAAACGCCATGAGTTACCGCGAGGTCAGCGAGATCCGCGACGGCATGCGGATCGATTGGGACATGCCGATCACGATGGATGACGGACTTGAGCTGCGCTGCGACGTCTTCCGGCCGATCCGGCCGGGGCGCTACCCGGTCATCCTCAGCAGCGGCCCCTACGGCAAGTGGCTGCACTTCGAGGACGGCTATAAGACCGCCTGGGCGCGCATGGCGGAAAAGCACCCGAGCGTGACGGCGGGATCGACCAACACGTACCAGAGCTGGGAAGTGTGCGACCCGGAGAAGTGGGTGCCGGACGGCTATGTGTGCGTGCGCATCGACTCGCGCGGCTGCGGGCGCTCGCCCGGCTATGTCGAGCATTGGTCGCCGCGCGAGACCAAGGACCTCTACGACTGCATCGAGTGGGCCGGGCGGCAGCCGTGGTCGAACGGCAAGGTCGGCCTGAGCGGGATCTCCTACTACGCCGTCAACCAATGGAAGGTGGCGAGCCTGCAGCCGAAGCATCTCGCGGCCATCTGCGTGTGGGAGGGATTTGCCGACTTCTATCGCGAGCTGAGCCACAACGGCGGCATCTACAATACCTTCGCGCAGAACTGGTACGACATGCAGATCAAGACCGTGCAGTACGGGCTCGGCACCAAGGGCTACCGCAGCCGGATGAACGGCGACTGGGTGTCGGGCCCGGAAACGCTCCCCGACGAAGCGCTGGGCGGCAACCGCTACGATCTCGGAAAGACCTATTTCTCGCATCCCATGGACGATGGGTACTACAAGGCGATGTTTCCGGACTGGTCGAAGGTCAAGGTGCCGATGTTGTCGGCCGCGAACTGGGGCGGACAGCCGCTGCATCCGCGCGGCAATTTCGAAGGCTTCTTCCAGTCGGCGTCGAAGCAGAAGTGGCTCGAAGTGCACGGGATCGAGCACTGGACGCACTATTACACGGACTACGGCGTAGACCTGCAGAAGCGGTTCTTCGGCTACTTTCTCAAGGGCGAGAAGAACGGATGGCACAGGCAGCCGCGGGTGCAGCTCAACGTCCGCCATCCCGGCGAAAAATTCGTCATTCGCCATGAGGACGACTGGCCGATCCCGCGCACGCGCTGGACCAGGTTTCACCTGGCGAGCGACGCCCACAAGCTCACGACGCAGTCGCCGAAGGACTCCGCCACCGTGACGTTCGACGCGCTCGGGGACGGCGTCACCTTCCTCACCGAGCCGATGGCGGAGGCGACCGAGATCACCGGCCCGGTCGCCGCCAAGCTCAACATCTCATCCTCGACCGAGGACGCGGACATCTTCCTGGTGCTGCGGGTGTTCGCGCCCGACATGAAGGAGGTCGTGTTCCAGGGGGCGCTCGACCCGCATACCCCGATCGGGCAGGGCTGGCTGCGCGCCTCGCACCGCAAGCTCGACAAGAAGCTGACCTTGCCGTTCCGCCCGTATCACACCCACGACCAGAAGCAGCCGCTCAAGCCGGGCCAGGTCTACGAGCTCGACATCGAAATCGTCCCGACCTCGATCGTCGTGCCGAAGGGCTACCGCGTGGGACTGACCGTGTGCGGGCGCGACTACGTCTATCCCGGCGGCTCCGGTGGCAGGCTCTCCAACATGAAGAACGAGTTCACCGGCTGCGGTCCCTTCCTGCACGACGATCCGCGCGACCGGCCGGTTGCGATCTACGGGGGCAAGACCACGATCCATCTCGGCGGCGGGCGGGCCTGCTTCGTGCTGCTGCCGATCATTCCCGACCCGCCAAAGGCAACAGCGCCAACACCGAAGAGGGGCAAACCGGCGAAACGAAGAGCAACGTCAGGACGGGCTTCCGCCAAGTCGGCACGCCGCCGCTGAGGTATCGGGTGCGAGGAGCTACAATCCGAGCCGCGCCATCATCGGCGCAGGATAGCGGTCGCCCTGGGTAACGCCCGGCCGCAACGCCTGGTCGAGTGCCGCGAGCGTCGCCTCGGACGGCCGTAGGTCGGCCGCCTTGGCGTTCTCCTCCAGCCATTTTCGCTTGCTGCTGCCGGCGAGCGGCACGACCGCCGGCTTGCGCGAGAGCAGCCACGCGATGCAGAGCTGCGCCGGCGAGCAGCCTTCGTTGGCGGCGAGCTCTTTGATGGCCTCGACCAGTTTCTGGTTCTGCTGCGCATTGCCGCCCTGAAAGCGCGGCATGTTACGGCGGGCGTCGTTCTGCGGCAGGGCGTCGGCGGACGCAACGGTGCCGGTGAGGAAGCCGCGGCCGAGCGGGGAGTAGGCGACGAAACCGATGCCGAGCTCGTGGGCGAGAGGAAGAATCTCCTCTTCGACGTCGCGGCTCCATAGTGAATATTCGGTCTGCAGCGCGGCCATCGGATGGACCTTGTGGGCGCGGCGGATGGTGCTCGCTCCCGCCTCCGAAATTCCAAGATGCCGAATCTTGCCCTGCGCCTTGAGCCGCACCATGGCACCGACCGTATCCTCGATCGGCACGGTGTCGTCGACGCGATGGATGAAATACAGGTCGATGACGTCGGTGCCGAGCCGCTTGAGGCTCTTCTCGCAGGCGTCGATGACGTGCTCCGGGCTGCCCTTGGCACCGGGACGGCCGTCGGGCAGACGAATGTTGCCGAACTTGGTCGCAAGGATGTACTTTTCGCGACGCCCCTTCAGGGCACGACCGACCAGCTCCTCGTTGGCGCCGTTTGCTCCGTAGGCATCGGATGTATCGATGAAATCGATGCCGAGATCCGGCGCCTTGTGCAGCGTCGCGACCGCCTCGTCGGGATCGGGCAGGCCATAGATCGGCGTCATGCTCATGCAGCCCAGCGCGACGGCCGACACGTCGAGAGGTCCGAGTTTCCTGCGTCCGATCATGGCTGTGCCGCCGCTCGATTTCGAAAATGGGGGGAAATGGTGAACCGATGAGACTCGAACTTGCGTCGATCGAAACCAGCACCTATCCGCTCGATGGCGCCTTCTACCAGCCGGAAAGCGGCGCCGGCAAAGGTGCCATCCTCATCATGCACGGGAATTGCGGAAACTTCTACACCGGCGTGCCGCGCCATTTTGCGCCGCTGCTGGTGCGGCTGGGCTACGCCGTGCTCGCCTACAACCGCCGCGGCCATGACATCATGACGAGCAGCGCGCGAGAGCGCATGGGCGGCGCCTACCAGCGCATCCACGAGATGATCGAGGACAACCAGCATGCGGAACGCTGGCTCGCGACGCGGGACTATGCCGATCCGATCGTTATCGGTCATTCCAACGGCGGAATGCTCGCGGTGAAGCACTGTGCCGGCAGCACGAGCGTGCGCGCGCTGGTATTGCTCTCCGCCCACATGGGCGGGAACAATCTGTTCCGCACGATCAGCCAAGCCGGCTTGATGGCCGGCGAGCGTTTCGAGGAGTTCAGTGCGCGCGCCCGCGAGCTGGTGGCGGCGGGCATGGGCAGCGATCTGATGCAAGTCCCGGGCTGGTGGTGGGTGATCAGCGCGCAGACGTTCGTCGACTATCTCGACGACTGCCCCGACATTCTGGAGCTGGCACCGCAGGTGCGCTGTCCCGTGTTGTTCCTGCGCGGCGATCGCGAGGCCAAGCACATCTATCCCGGTGAAGCCTTTGTCGAACGCGCCGGAGGCCCGGCCGAATTCGCGCTCGTGCCCGACTGCGACCATTTCTATCGCGAGCGCGAGCAGGAGGCAGTCAACCTGATCGCCGACTGGCTCGTCCGCTCCAGCATCAAGCCGTAGGTCCTCGCCCGTCTGGCGCCTTGGATCCCATATGCAGCGTTTATGAAGAGGTCGGCCGCACCTTCTCGAATTCCTACACGGACTTCGGCAAATTGGTGCGTCCAGGCGCGCGATGTCAGGCGATGACGAGGAGAGACTCCTATCTATGTATACGGGTATCGACGGTTTCCTCGATCGCCTCGCTGGCAAGCCGATGGTCGATTGGTGGCGAGCCTGAGCAGGAAACCCCTCGGCACGTACAAGGATCGGTCATGCGCGCAGACTTTTCCAGTCAGGACTATTTTCGCAATCCCGCCGCCGAGATCGAGAAGCTGAGATCGGCAGGCCCGGTGGTCGAGGTGCGGTTCCCGATTGTCGGGAAGGTTTGGACGACGACGACGCAGGATTTGGCCGATCGAGTATTGAAGGACAGCGAGACTTTCACGCTGCGCCGGGACGACGGCAACATCGCCGGATTCCAGTGGTGGATGCCGGGCATCCTGCGCACGCTCGCCAACAATATGCTGTCGATGGACGAGCCGGATCACAGGAGGTTGCGGGACATCGTCGACGAGGCCTTCCGCCGTCGGGCCGTCCTCGAAATGGAGCCGCGCATCCTCGCGATCGCTGATGAACTGGCCGACGAGCTGTTCGCAGAGGGAAGTCCGGCCGATCTCGTCGACCGCTATGCGCGAAGGTTGCCGCTTTCGGTAATCTGCGAGCTTCTCGGCCTGCCGCTTGCCGACAGGCAGAAGTTCACCGCCTGGGCGGGCGGCTTCACGCGCTTCACGGGCGCCATCGGCTTCCTGAGCATGATCCCGAATATTTTCGCGATGAAGCGCTATATGGAAAAGCACTTGGAAGCCGTACGCGAGAATGGTGGCGAGGGTCTCGTCGCCGAGCTTGTGCGCGTCGAGAAGGAAGGCGGACAAATCAGCCGCAACGAGATGGTGGCGATGCTCTTCCTGCTGCTGTTCGCGGGGCACGAAACAACCACGCATCTGATCAGCGGCTCGGTCCATGAACTCTTGAAAAATCCCGGCCTCCGCGACTGGCTGGAAGAAGACTGGAGCCGGGCCAATCTGGCCGTAGAGGAATTCTTACGGTTCATCTCGCCGGTGCAATTCACCAAACCGCGCGTCGTGCGGAAGGACATCGAGCTTGGCGGCGTCCGGCTGAAGAAGGGTGAAAGGATCATGCCCATGCTAGCGGCCGCGAACCTGGATCCGCAAGCGAATGCACATCCGGATAAACTCGATCTCGAGAGAAGGCCGAACCGGCATATCGCCTTCGGCACCGGAATTCATTTTTGCCTTGGCCATCAGCTCGCACGCATCGAGGGAGCATGCGCGCTGAAGGCCCTATTCCGGCGTTGGCCGAAACTGGAGCTGGCGGTAGACGAATCCCAGATCAAGTGGCGCAAGCGGCCAGGCCTCAAGGCGATTGAGCATTTGCCGGTCGCCATCCCCCACTAATTTAGTGTCTTTTCGATTCCGAAGTTCGTATTGAGCGTGCTGCAAGATGCGACGAACTTCGGAATCGGGACACTAGGACGGAGTGCTGACGTAGATTCGATAGCTCGCGGGACGGCTCCGCAGTCTAACCAAATCCCCCTTCGCCCAGCGCCTGTTGTCGTCACGCCCTGCGTTGTATCATTCGGCCACCGCACGGGTGAAAGCGGAGGGACAAAATGGCGAAGAACGTCGTGATACTTTCCGATGGCACTGGCCAAGGCGCCAGCATGCCGAAAGCGGAGCGCACCAATGTCTGGAAGCTCTGGGATGCGACGAAGAAGGCTGCCCCTGCTCAACAGGTAACCTTCTACGATGAGGGGTTGGGTGCGGAGTACAAGCGCGAGTGGTGGCGTTGGGCCTACGATCTCGCCAGCCGGGCGACGGGCCTTGGAATCTCGCAAAATATCAAGGACTGCTACGCGGCGCTCATCGAATACTATGAACCGGGTGATCGGGTTTTTCTGTTCGGCTTCAGTCGTGGCGCCTTTACGGTACGCAGTCTCGGCGGCGTGCTGTCGCTGTGTGGCATTCCGCAACGCGACGCCGCGGGAAACAGTCCTCGCGACCGTCAAAACAAGACAGGCCGATTGGCACTTGTCGAGGAGGCGGTTGAGAAGGTCTACAAGCACTATGGGGGCAATGAAAAGGAGAAGGAGCGCCTTGCCCTTGGCTCGGAGTATCGCGACCGCTACCGCAGCTTTTCGATGGACGCCGGCAGCCCTCCCTTTCCTTATTTCATCGGAGTCTGGGACACCGTGCGCGCGCTGGGCGTTCCAGGCTCAAGCGGATTGGTCTTGTGGCGTCATGCCTTCCACGATGCCGCGCTGAATGCACGCGTCCCTTATGCACGCCAAGCGCTCTCGATCGATGAAAACCGCGAGATCTTCGCGCCGGAGATTTGGGACGAGTCGGAGGAATCGCCGGAGGCCAAGGCGCGTGGTCGTATCAAGCAGGTTTGGTTCCCCGGCGTGCATTCCGACATCGGCGGTGGCTATCCCGAGACGGGCCTATCCGATCTGGCGTTGGCGTGGATGATCAAGGAGGCAATGGCCGTTGAACATCCACTCATCGTGGATATGACGAAGCTGAACTTGAAGCCATCACACGAAGGCATCCAGCACGACGAGCGGACCGGATGGGGCCGCACCTGGACCGAAGGTACCAGAGAAGGCGTGCGAAACGGCAAGGGGCCGGACATCCTGCATGAAGACTTCGTCCGCAACCGGTTCGGCTTGCCCACGGCACGTTGCGTGACCGGCGACCGCCCCTATCGTCCAAAGGCGCTTGTAAGGCACCGGGATTATTCGAGCGGCTATTGACGTCCGATCGGCTTCCCCGGCGGGCGCGATCGGACCCGGGCTGAACGCTGCCTTCGTCGAGCTGCTCATTCATTCAATCACCTCGTCGGCGCGGGCGAGCAACGCGGCCGGGAGATCGAGGCCGAGCGCCTTGGCGGTCTTGAGATTGATGAACAGGTCGAACTTGGTAGGCTGCTGAACCGGCAGGTCGGCGGGCTTCGATCCGCGCAGAATCTTATCGACATAGTCGGCGGCGCGTCGGGATAGATCCTGGAAGTTGGCTCCGTAGGACATCAGGCCTCCGGTTTCGACCTGCGCCCGAAAGCCATGCATCGTCGGCAAACCTGCGGCCAACGCCAAGGTGTTGATCAGGACACGGTTGTCGAATGTGAGCCGGTCGCCCACGACCTTGAGCGCCTCCGCGCGCCCGGTGATCGCGTCGAAGGCGGGCGCGATGTCCTCGGTCCGCCGAATTTCGCGGGTGACGAGCTCGACGCCGAGCGTTCCCGCTGCGGCCTGATTTTCGGCCATCTCGAATTTGGTGCCGGGATAGGCGGGATTGATCATGACTGCCATCCGGCGCAAGTTGGGTATCGCTTCGTGCAAGAGCTCAATTCGCTTGGCGGCGAGATCGGTTGACTGGCTGGACAAGCCGGTGGCGTTGCCGCCGGGACGCGCAAGGCTTGCAACGAGGCCGTTGCCGATCGGGTCTGCTGCCGCCGCGAATACGATCGGAGTAGCCGAGGTCGCCTGCTTTGCCGCCGTTACATTTATCGTCCCCGACGTGACGATGACATCGACCTTGAGGCGGACGAACTCATCCGCGATCTCGGCGGCCCGTTCCGCGCGCCCTTGCGCCCAACGATACTCGATCGTGACGGTGCGGCCTTCGATCCAGCCGAGCTCGCGCAACCGCTGCACAAGGGCGGTGGTCCACTGGCCCGCGACCGCCGCATTGGTCGGGCCGATGACTCCGATGGTCGGCAGCTTCGGCAGGGGTTGCGCGCGCGGTGAGCGGCCACGAAGCTGAGCCGCTCAGGAGCATCATGAACTCCCGGCGCTTCATTCGATCCCCCGGCCGCCACCTCTTCGAGGGAGGCGCTGCTCGCTCGACGCGGCGCGATTACGTACCGCCCTTCGGACGCACGAAGCACTGGATCGTGCCGGCCAGCAGAAACAGGTGAGCCTCCCCGTCCGGAGCGTGGTCTTGGACGATCTTCTCGGGAGGAATCCTGGCCCACTCGCCGTTCAGCCAAGCGTACCAGACATCCTCGGGGTGTCGGTCGCCGCCATTTTCGACCTTGAACTTCGTTTTGACAACGTCGGCGGCGCCGCAGCAGAACAGCGATTTCGAGTCGAGCTGTCGATGAGGGTGCAAATGGTTGTCGGGACGCTGGAGCGTTTCAAACCAGTGCTTATGCGGTCCATCGGGCCAATCGCCATGCGCGAGGGCGATGTTCGGAAATGCGATGGGGATCGCGACCGCCAGTATGGCCGCGCGCATCACGCGCGTCGGTCCTTCCGGATCGCCGGACAGGCCCAATAGCGCGTAGATCCGCCGAGCGCGTGTGGCAGATCGGTACGGGATGCAAGACGGCATCAGGCTTTCTCCCCTCCGCTTGGCCCGGCGTCGCCAGGAATGACCACCCGGCGGTCGACGGACGCTCCGCACGCTGCACGCCGAGCGTGCCGACGATTGGTGCGGCAAGTCCTTGGGGTAGTCCTGAAACGTTCTAAATCGAGGTGCTGCGGGCACCCCTATGCTCCGAACCCGGGGATGGCCGCCCTCGGGCCGAGGTGGGTCGAACCCGGCCCGCGCGCCATGTCCGGGCTATTGCACCGCCTTGCTGAAGCCGGTGCGCAACGTCGTCATGATGTCGGAGGGCGTGCCTCTCCGCGCGGTACCGGTGCAGCGCCGAAGGCTCACGTCCAGGCGAGCGGCAAGGTCGCGCTCGCTCGATAGTTCGAGGTCGCATCGGGGGCGGCGGTTCGCCAGCGCGGGCGGTCGAGGTCGAACTGGAGACGGTACGTGCCGCCTGCGATCGGGCCGGCTGCCGGAATGACCAGCGCCCGGGTTTCCTCGCGATCCGTCAGCACCAGCGTCGCGACGGGCGTCCAGACGAACTGCACGAGGGGGCTGCGCTCCAAGTCGCGATCGAGCTCGGCCTCCGGGTCGATGCCGGGATCGCGCGCCGGCGCCTCGCGCACCGCCCCGGCGCTTTCCGGCCCTTCGCCGTCCCCCATTGCACGCACCGCGGGCGGCCGCTGCGGGAGCCTGGGGGGTATCGGCGGTTCAGGCCGCGGGAAGGGGCGAACGATGCGGGTGCGGCGGGACAGAACCACTTTCACATCGCGGCTGAACGGCAGGGGCTCGTCGCTTTCGAGCAGGATCAGCGCGGTGCTGCCGCCTTCCACCCAGCGGGTGAGCGAGACGCCGTGCGGTGTCTCGCGTAGCGGCAGCCCGAGCGCAAGCGTCCAGGTCTCGAACAGGCGCTGCCGCTTCTCGGCATCGGCATTGCCGGTCATCACCTCCGCGATCTGGGCTGACGTGCGCGTGGTGAGGTCCGCCACCGTCGCGATCGCGGCGCCGACGTCCCCGGGCTGCAGCACCCCGAGCACGTCGTCCCAGCTCTCGATGTGAGCGGGGAAGTCGTCATAGACGCTGGTGCGCGCATGGAAACGCCAGGCATCGAGGCCGCCGACCAGCAAGCGCGTGAAGCGACCGCCTGCGCGCGACACCAGCGCCAGCCGTCCTTCGCGAATTGCACCCAACACACCTTCGAGCTTCGTATCGCCCACCGTCGCGCGCACGCGATCGTCGAAGGCGATGACTTCGAGCGTCACCGCGTTGTCGGGGCCGGCGCTCGCGGTCCCAGCATCGACCGGGCCTGCGAGGGTCCGAATCGTCGCGCCATCGCGCTCGATCAGCCGCAGCGCGCCCGCCGACGACAGCAGCGCCTCGACCGAGCGCGCGGCCGACACGGCCACCGCCACACCGGCTTCGCCGCCGGCCGGGTCAACGACCACTTCGATCTGCACGTGCCGCCAATCGGTGTTGCCGAACACGGCGTATTGCGCAGCGCCGGGCTGCGGATCCGCGTCCACCCGCATTGCTCCCTGGTCGGAGCGCCACGCGGCGGCTGGCCCGCTCGCCGCGGCGCGCGTGAATGCGGACGCATCGGCATCCTCGAAGGGGCTCCGTTCGACGAACGGCGCATTCTTCTGCCGCAGATTGACCCGCAGCTCCTGATCCGGCTCCCAGCGCGGCGTCGCGCCTTCGCCGCGCGCCCGGATCCACCGGCGCGTGCACGAGCACCTGCGACGGATGCAGCCCGTCGGGCGGCTGGGCGCATCCGCCCGGCCGATTCATCATCGCCTCGTAGCGGACCACCAGCGGATCGAACGTCCGCGCGCTGCGCTCGCCGGCGCTGAATATCGTGTCCGTCAGCACCCGCGGCCGCCGCGGCGGGACCGGCGGCACGCTGCCGCGATGCGCCACCACCCAATCCTCGCCGGTCTGGGTCACGCGCTCGAACCCGGCGACGCCGCCCACTTTCTCGACCGCCAGCACCCATTCGAGAATCTGGCTCTTCTCCTCGACCGTCGACGGCGCCCGGTTCACCGGCAGGAGCAGGTTGAAGCGCTCGCTGAACGCCACCGCCAGCGACTCCAGCCGATAGAGCCGCGCGGCGCCCGGCCCCGGATAGCGCGACTCGACGTACGGCTCGACCTCGTCGCCGACGCGCGCGACCGCGTTCAGCCCCGGAAGCCCCTTGGTGCGGAAGAACGCCTTCTGCTCGACCGTGGCGTCCTGCGCGCCGCTGCGCTCGTGATCCAGCTCCACGCGCACGCGCGTCGTAATCTCGTAGTCGCAGTTGGGCAGCCAGGCGAGCAGGCCCGCGCCATGCACGCGGTCTTCATCGGCCTCGCACTTGGCCGCGTGCAGGGCATCGACGAGCTCCTCGCGCATGGTGCGATAGCGCACGCGCACGAGCTCGACGTCGCCTTCCTTGACGTCGACCCTGCCGAGCTTGCGGATGAGCAGCGAGGTCATGCCCTTCGGCACGCTGATGCGGATGACGGGCGGCGAGGCGGCGCCCATCGGCGCCTGCGCGGCCGCGACGATGCGAAGCCCGTCGAAGGCTTCGACCACGAAGACGTTGTCCGGCTGCGCGGGCCCCCAATAGGCGTAGATCTCGCAGACGGCCGCACGCGCGTCGAACGAGGCCACCGCGATCGGGCCAGCCGGCCGCTGGGCCATGTGGATGAACACCGGACGGCTTCCCGCCGGAGCGCGAATCGGCGGCGCCACCACCGGGGGCGGACCGCCTTGCCAGTTGAAGGTGCTGCGACTCGCGGTGAAGCGCTGCGAGGCCGGCGGGCGCACGCCCGGCGCGTAGTCGTCGAAATCCACCTCGTGAAACCGCCGCGGCCTGCGCGGCGGATTGCAGCACGGCCAGCCGGGGAACGTGGTCGCCGCCACGTCATCGCCTTCGGGACTGTAGGTGCTGAGCGAGTACGCGGTGTCGGCATTGACGAGCAGGCGCCGCGTATCGGTGCGGCCCTCGCGGATCACGTCCACGTCCCACTCGAAGCGAACGTCGGAGGTGAACAGCGCGGTGAGGTCCTCGACCGAGTCCACGTGCGTCGATTCGGGCGTCAGCAGATCCTTCCACACGCCTGCCTGCGGCCCGAAGCGCTTGCGGCGGCGGATGCCGATCTCGACCAGCTCGTAACGCAGCTTGAGCTCGGCGGACTGCTGCGTGCCCACGTCGTCCGGCGTATCCGGCACGACGCTGACCGGCGCGTCGAGCGACGGCTTGAAATCGAGCGCAATGGTCGAGTCCACCGATACGGGCTCGAGCGCGGCGAACGCAGCGTTGCTCACGACGGCCGCGCCGGTGGCACGCAGCTGGTCGAGATGGAACACCGCCGTCTCGACCAGCGACGGTGCGGCGAGCGGCGTCACGCCCACATTGATGGGCGCGCGGGTGGCAGGCGGCAGCGCGCTGGCGGCGACGAGCGGCGTGGATGCCACCTGCATCTGCGAAACCACGGGCGCGCCGCTCGAGCGCTCGAAGCGCACGGTGACATCCGGCAGCCACCACGGCGTCTCGATGCGGAACGTGAAGCTCTGGCGCGTGAAGGGCGGAGGGCCGAGCCAATCCAGCTCGATCTCGATGACGGCGC
Source organism: uncultured Alphaproteobacteria bacterium (assembly GCA_963827585.1). Classification (GTDB taxonomy): domain Bacteria; phylum Pseudomonadota; class Alphaproteobacteria; order Rhizobiales; family Xanthobacteraceae; genus VAZQ01. Next base: position 178,746 of record CAWHCK010000047.1, on the reverse strand, counting down.
CGAAGTTGAAGACGCGGAACACACGAATGCGCACGCCGGCCTCGATGCGCACCAGCACGCCGCTGGCGATGGCCTCATTGCGCCACCGGCCAGCAACCAAGGTGCCCGTCGCGTAGAGCTTGAGCGACCCCACGCCGATGTCGAGCGTGCCCTTCGCGCCGACGGACAGCGCGAACACCCGCGGCCCTTCGGGCGTGTCGACGTGATGAATGCACAGCGCCGCCCAGATCTCCGCCTTCCAGCCGCTGAACCACTTGAACCGCACGGTGAGCCAGGTGGCCGGATCGGCGTACTGGCCGATCGCCAAGGTGTCGATGTTGTGCCCGAGGAAAAGCGTGCCGGTGAGCGAGGCGAGACGCTTGAGCTCGTCCGGCAGCTGGATCTTGCCGAGCACGTTGTCGAGCCCCAGCGCAATGCCGATCTCCACCGCCCACGAGCCGCGCTCGAAATCGATCTCCAGGACCCCGTACGCGATCGGCTTCTCGCCCTTGGCGAGGTACACCTCGAGCGCGGCGAAGATGCCGGCTTCGTCCGGGCTCGAGTGCACGAAGAAGAAGACGTCGAGCGACACGGCCTTGGTGCCGCCCAGAAACATGCGCGCGCCGGCGCCGAGCGCAAACGAGTCCTCGAACCGTTCCCACTTGGCGAGCTGCCGGTTGAGCGGCATCGAGATGACGTCGCCATCCGCCTTGTACCAGCGGAACAGCCGCAGCGGCTGCGGGTTGCCGTCCACCGGCGGCAGGCGCGGACGCATGTTGCCGGCGACGAGGACGCGCAGGTTGCGCGCTTCGGTCGTGCCGAGCGGCAGGCAGCCGAGCACGAGGTTGAACAGCCAGTAGTTGAAGCTGCGGTCGGCCTCGGTGGCCTTGCCGTAAAAGAAGCCCACGCCGATATCGAAGCGCTTCTTGAGCGCCTCGAAGCGCACGCGCAGCGCGAAGGCGAATTCCTGCAGCCGGGTGCCGCCGATGAAGAATTCGGAGATCATGCCGAATCCTTCGAGGCCGACGGTTCTCGTCTGTACGCTCAGGCTCAGGCCATCCAGCAGCACGTCGGGGGCGTCGCCGGCCTCGGTGCTCAGGCGGAACTTGAGGCGATGAAAATGGATGCCGCCGCCGCGCTGCACCGCTTCGGTGCCGCCGGCGGAGGGCGGCGCGTCGCCGGGCGGCTGCGGGTCATCGCTGCGACGCGCGGCGCCGATGCCGAAGTCGATGCCCGCCGAGAGCATCAGATAAGTGGCGCCGTTGGTGGCGGTGACCACCGCCAGCTCTTCGATCTCGATGCGGAAGCGCTTGAAGGCGGCGATCTCGATGCCGTCGGGATCGTAGAACGCGCCGAGCGACAGGCCGCCGAGATACCAGCCGAGGTCGTGGAAGATCGAGGGCTGGTCGTCCATGCCCGCCTTGTCGGTGAAGGCGAACTGATGCTCGGTGGCGACGTTCTTCACCTCGAAGTCCGCGAGCAGCAGCAGCCGGTTGGCCCAGCCCATGTCGCCGAGCGGGATCACGATGGCGGGCCGCTGCTCCGAAATGTGGCGCGGGTCCGCCTCGAACAGCGAATAGCCGATCTTCAGGCCGAGGACGCGCACTTCCCGATTGAGAATCTTGAACAGGCGCACGCGGTCTTCCACGGGCACGATCGCCGTGGCGATGAGCACGCCTTCATCGCTGTAGTCGATGCCGAAGGACCAGTTGTTCTCGGGGCTCTCGCCGGCCACCAGCACGGCATTGAGCTCGCCCAGCGACTGCACCGGGATGTCAGACCCCTCCGGCGACTCGAGCGGCGGCTCGCCGATCGTCTGCACGAAGAAGCGGAATACCTTCAGGTGCCAGCTGCGAATTGGGATGTCGACCGGCGCGGTGTCGAGCTTGTATTCCTCCCCGAACGGCTGCTTGGGATCGACGATCACCTTGCGCATGCCGAGCCGGAAATGCACCGGAATCGGCAGCGGCGACATGAATGCGGGGAAGGCGATGTCTTCGATGATCGGCTCGAGCTGGTTCTGCTCGGGCGGCTCCAGCGGGTCGAGCGGAGCGGGCCGCGTGGTCGAGATGCGCTTGAGCAATTCCGCCACCGGCTCGGCCTTGCGGTCGAGATCGATGGCGCGGAACGTGTAGAGCCCGGGAATGGCGCCCGAGAGCTGGAACGTATCGAGATAGTGGCGCGCCCAGTCGACCGGGCTTTCGCCTCGGCGCTGCAGGCGGGGCGAAGGGATGAGTTGCAGATCGTGCAACGCCTCGCAGGGCAGGTCGAGGAACGCGCACGGCCCGATGGTGAGCGGGATGCGCGTGTCGACCACGAAATCGAAGTCCGGCGTCATGCGCACGTTCGTGCGCACGAAGATGGAGGATGGGTCGAAGTCACGAAGCACGATGCGCAGGGAATCGGGCTGCGTGACATCGAAGGGAACGGAGGTGGTCTCGAAGTCCGGCAAATCGTCGCTGTCGGCGGCGTCCGGCGGGCGCTGCGGGCGGATGAAGCCCGGCGGCAGCTTGATTTCGACCGGCAGGCCGAGAATGTGCACGTCGAGCTTGTTGTCCGGTGTTTGAGTGACGTGAAGCTGCGCCGGCACGCCGAGCGTCGGCTGCAGGAAGTACGCGACATCCGGCATTTTTGCGAGCACGAGCGGCTGCGGCGCCAGCGTGGCCGCGGACGTCACGTGCAGCTCGGCGCTCAGCCCCACCATTCCGCCCGCACCGCCCGGCCGCACCGCCTTGAATTCGAGGCAGCCGTTCAAAAAGCTCATCAGCTCGCGGTAATCCTCCGTGTCGCCGAACGCATCCCCGGTGAACGGCTGGATTTCCTCGCTCGGCCACATCTGCGCGGCGAGCGCGCGCCGATCGTCCTCGCTCAGGTTGCGGGCGATGCCGAGGAGATCGAAGAAGCTGATCACGGCGCCGCCTCCCCGATGCGCCACGGCCCGCCGAGACGCGATACGACGCCGTCGCGCGTCGCGGCACAGGCCCACACGCGTGCGAGCGTGCCGGGCGGCACGTCGATGCGGACGAGGTGGTAGGCCCCTTCGTGCACGACGTCCGCGTCGCGTAGCGACTTCATGGCGGGCGCGACGAGCGTGCCGTCCGTCATGCGAAGCCGAACGCGCGTGTTCGCGGGCCCACTCGACGACGGAATGCGCAGGATCTGAGCATTCTCACGCTCGGCGGCCTGCGAGGCGAGCGTGCGCGTGAACACGAGAACGTCGGTCACCTCGCTGCCGGCCGCGATCCGAAGCACGGCGTGCGAGCTGCCGCGCGCCGTGCGCACCGGGGCGGCGATCTCACTGGTGGACGGAACGCGAACGATGACGGGCAGCGTGGCGGCGTTCGACGAGAGCCGGCCCGCCGCGTCCGCCAGCCGCAGGCGGTAGACCCAGCGCGTGCCCCGGTTCGGCAAGGTCTCTTCGAATCGATCGAGCGTGATCGGTTCGCGCACCGAGGGCTGGAACAGGCGCGGGCGATACGGGTGAATGGCTGCGAGGAAGACGACGAAGCGATCCTCGAGCGCAGCAACCGGGCCGCCGGCGAGCGCGGCGATGATGGCCGCGCGGTCTGCCGGGTTCGGGATGGTGACGTCCTGCTCGATATCGCCCGGTGCAGCCTGTCCGACCACGCGTGCGATCACGCGCGTGCCGTCGACGCGATAGGCGCGGAACACGTCCTCCGCGGACACCCGTTCCGGCCGTACACGCGCGGTCGGCGCGAACGGCGTGTGCGGCAACAGATTGAGCCGGAAAATCAGCGGCCGCGCACCCGGCTCCGGTGTGACGATCACCGGCACGGGCGCGAGCGAGGGCGCGTCTACCACGACCGGCCTGCCGTACCAGCGGCCCTCGCAACGCACCGCAACGATCGGACTCTCGTTGCCGGGCCGCGTCGAGGCGGGCGCGAGCGGATCGGGAATGTAGTCCTCGAGATCCGCGGAGCTGACGCCGACATGGACGACCTCGCGCGGCGCATTCGCCGAGAGCGCGAACAGGTCGAAGAACGTGTGCGCGTACACCTCTTGCGTGCCGATGGGCAAGATTGCGGCACGCGCTCCCCAGAACGGCGCGCGCGTCTGATCCGGCGTGAGGCGGATGGGCAGCTCGATCGGCCCGGCTTTCGGCGCGATGTAGGCGCCGCCCGCGTCACGTTCGAGCGCGCGAAGCTGCAGCGTGGTGTTCGGGCCGGCGCCGTGGCCGAGCACGCGGAACTGCGCCGGCGCCTCGATCACCGTGGCGCGCGCCGCATCGGCCGTGAAAGCGCGGTCGCCGGCGATGGCCGCATCGAAGCGATCGTTGCCCAGCGGGCTGACATTCAGAATGGTGGCGCGGACCCGCCCCGGCGCCCGGCGACTCACGTACAGGCGGAACTCGCGCGCGAACGGATCCTGCAGGCGCTGCTCGTCGTGCCAGCCCCAGGTCAGGACGATCGCGCTGGTGTGCGTGCCCAGAATGCCGCGCTCCTGCGCGGTGAGGTCGGGCGCATCCGGCACGAGCACGCGGGCGCGCACGCCGGTGATGCCCGGTTCCGTGAGTTGATCCGCGGATTTCAAGTCCGGCGCCGCGGGCAGCGGCGGCGGAACGCGCTTTTCGAGGCGCGCCTCGGCGGTTTCCACCCAGGTCGCGCTCGGCCGCCCGATGGCATCGACCGCGCGCACGCGATACCGATGCCGGGTGCCCGGCGGCGGCCGCGGGCGTGGCACACCTGGACCCGTCGACCCATCGTCGGCGAAGTCGAACACATCGCGCCAGGACAGATCGAGCGCGCCGGAGACTGGCGCTCGCACCTCGGGAAACACCGTCATGAGATCGACGCCGGGATGCACCGGCGGCGCCGCGGTGCCTTGCGCGCGATCTCCGGTGGTGTAGTTCTCCTCCCGATCGATGATCGGCTCGAAAGGCGTCACCGTCGGCGCGGTCTGGCGATGCTCGATCTGAAACAGCGTCGCATCGAGCGGCGGCGGCGTGCCGAGATCCGGCGGCCATCCGGGCACGCCGACGCGGGGCGCGGGACGCCAGCGAATCTCGAAGCCGAGGTCATGCGGCGGCGGCGTGGGTGCGGTGGGCTGATCCACCGCGAGCACCGGCTGGCTCTGCTGCAGGTTCGCGATGGTTGCGAACAGCGGCGGAGCGGGCAGCGGCGCGTCCACGAACGGGATCGGCCCGGTCACGGCGCCGAGCACGACGATCTGCGTGGCCGGCGGCGGGCCGAGCGGCGTACGAACGGATTCCAGGAAGCCATTGCCGGCCAGCAGCAGCTGATGGATCGGCGAGGCGAAGTTGACGCGTGCCCGCGGCCCGGCCGGCAGGGGCGCTGCGGCGCCGGGCGTGAGCCATGCAGCGCCGCCGGCGAAGGTGAGACCGTGTCCCGGCTCGACATCGAGAGACACGGACGACACGGGCGCGGGAAAGTCGATGACGAGGCTCCAGTCATCGAGCGAGGGCACGTTCCACCAGGGCTGGTCGCGCTTGGTGAGCCGCACGCCGCGACGCGTGATCTGCCTGCGCTCGCCATTGTCCGCGCGCGCCAGCTCCACGACGCGCGGCTGTGGAAAGCGCAGGCGGGTTCCATCGAGGTAGAACTCGGACGGCAGCGCCGTGCGCGACGGAACCGTGTGGAAGCCGACGACGCGCTCCGCAAGATCGATGGCCGGAAAGCCGGCCGTGACGCGGTACTCGTAGATCTGCCCCGGCACGAGGGCGGGGTCGTTGTCGAACCACGTGAATCCGAGCACGCGACGCCAGCGCGGATGAATGAGCAGCGCGCGAATGGGATCGAGCGCGCAGAGCTCCTGCGGGTCTTCATCCGCCGCTTCGCGCAGGAGCAAAGCGAGGTCGATCGGGCGCGGCGGTCCGTCCGCCTTCACCAGCAGGCGCAGCAACTCCGTCAAGGATTCGAATTCGGCGCGGTCGAGAGCCTCGCCCGGCAGCAGCCGCGATTTCGCTTCGGCGAACTCGTCGTCCGCGCTGTTGAGCGCGGGCATCAGCTCGCGAATCGGCAACTGCAGGCGCTTCACTACCGGCACGTCTCTCCAGGCGGCCGGGTCGTCCGGCTGCACGCAGATGCCGAGCGTCTTGAGGCCGCGCACATAGATGACCACCGTGTCGATCTCGGGCGCGGACAGCGAATGAAACGCTTGCCCGGCAACGACGGTGCCGCCTGCCACCGCCTTGCCGTCGCGCAGGGCGATGACGAACGAGTCGGTAGCCTCGATGTCCACGCGCACGAATACCTGGCGGGCAGCGAGCTCGAGCGTGATCACGTCGCACGCGCCGGACGCGGCTGCGGCAGCCAGGCTCGACTTGGCCAGCGGAACGACCCATGTCCCCTGCCGCAGCGTGAGCACGCCGTGACGGATCGCCAGCTCGCGGCGCGCGCGCAATTGCTCGATCTGCGCGGAGGTGAGGCTGACGCAGTCAAGCCGCGGCCGCGGCCGCTCGTACGCGCGGCGCTGGATCGACCAGCCCTCGGGCGAATACAGCCACGCGCGCGGTCCAGCCCAGATGACGTGGATGCCCTTGCGTTGGGGCGTCACCTGCGGGATCGCGTGGACGAACATCAGAACCTCTCGAAGATGTGGTTCGGATCCACGAAGCTGACCGGGTCGGAAATGGTGTTGAAGAACCGGAAGGTTTCGGACTCGACCACCGCGAGCCCGGCGAGCTTGAGCGCGAACACGATGGCATCGGTGCCGGTGGCGAGCTCGTTGTCGGTCAGCGCGAACTGCCCCTTCAAATCGAATGCCTCGAGCGGCGTGAAGCGATTGCCGAGCCAGGCCGAGCGCAGCAGGAAATCCGCGCTGCCGACGGCGTCACCGAACAGTGCCTGGCCCATCTCGGGCGTGATGCCGAGGTGCTGAGCCCACAGCGCGCAGCGAAGCGCCCGCGCGGGATTGTCCTTCGCCGCCGCCAGGCGCTGCGGAACGGCAAAGGCGTTGATCTCGCCGTCGTAGAAGAAGCCGCGCCGGTTGAGGTTGGCGGACCCGATGGAGACGAACAGATCGTCCACCACCATCATCTTGGAGTGCACGTAGATCGAGGCCAGGCGCGCATGCGTGACCGGCGCGCCTTTCTTGTGGGGGCGCGGCGTCGAGAACCAGCGCGTCGGGTCGCTCGGCGTCAGGGCACGCAGCACGTCCACCTCGGTGACGTATTGCCCCTCGACTTCGAGGCGCGTGGTGGAGTGGATGAGCATCAGCTCGCCGTCTACCCACATCCAGAACGGCGTCTTCGGCACGCGCACGTCCGGGACCAGGCGGAACTTTGTCTGCGTGGCATCGACGGCGCTGAGGAGGCGCGTGCGGCCGTCTCCCGTGAGCGTGCTTCCCTCACCGAGCGACGGCCGGCGCTGGATGAAGCCCACCTGCAGGCGCGAGCCCCACGCCGCGCGCAGCTCCGAGATGATCCGGCGCCGGCGCGGCTCGCTCCACGGCTGATCCGCCTCGGAGGGCAGCAGAATGACGAGCCGCTCGCAGTGGTCGGCGGCACGCAGAAGCGCCGCGTGGTAGGTGGCCTCGCCGGGGTTGGGCGGAGCGGCCGTGCCGTCCGACGTGAAGTACTGCTCTTCGATGTAAATGAAGCGCCGGGCGCTATCGATCGCGGCGAGCAGCGTGTCGTAGGTGGAGCGCTCTCCCTGGGGCGAAAACGGCAGCGGCGTGGAGTTGCCGACGGGATTGGGACCGAAATACGTGCGACCGACCCGTACGATGTGGGGCTCGACATCCGCGGGCAGCGCCAGCGCGGCGAGCGCGGGCGCGGGGATCGGAGGCGGCGCACCGCCCGCGCGCACGCGATCGAACTCCCAGCGTTCGTTGAACGAGATCCACGCGTCTTGCACGCTGGGACCAGTGAGACGACAGTGAACGTCGTGATAGGGCGCCGGCGCGTTGTGGCCCGGCGTGTCCAGCCGGTTGAAGTTGATGTCGATGCCGCCGACATAGGCCGCGTGCTCGGTGCCGCCCGAGGTGTTCTGGAATTTCACGAGCTGCGACTTGTTATGGTAGACGCCGACGTGGTCGGTGATCGGCTCGATGATACTCGCCAGCACGGACGGCAAGGTCGCGCCCGGGATCGGATTGTCGCGCAGCCGCGCCGGATTGCGCGCGTGAATGGCGAGCGGGCCGGCCGTGGTCAGCGCGTTGATCGGGTCGATCAGCTCGCCCGATGGTTCGAGGTATTCGAGAATCTCCTCGATGCGCGGCGTGAGCAGCGCGATCGTGAGTACGCCGGCGAGTCCCGCCAGGATGGGCAGCACGAACGCCGGGCGGTCGCTGCGCAGGCGTTTCGCGACCACATAGAAATGCGCGGCAAAGCCAGCATGCAGCACGGCGAGCGCAATGACCTTCGCCGCGGGATCCTGGATCGAGTTGAAGTTCTCCTCGTCCTGAAGGAATTTCGTGGCGAGCAGGCGAATGTCACCCCCGCCCTGCAGAATGTCCGATGCGATCTCGACGAGGTCGCGGCCGTCGTCGTGGTCCAGCACGAAACGGTTGAACGCCCAGCCGGTGAACTGCGCGCCATGGCCGGGATGTCCGGCATTGTTCAGATCCTGCACCAGCCGCTTGAACGCCGGGATGCCGTCGATGAGGGGCTCGAGATGCGAGCCCGCGCGAAATCGTGCGATCGACTGCGGCGTCGACGGCGGCGGATACCAGGCCGCGAGATCGGTGATCTGCAGATGCAACCGGGCCGCGCCGGTTGACGGCGGAATCCCGAGGTAGCCGTCGCCGAGCGAAGCAGCGCTGCGATCGAGGAGCGATTGCACCGGGATCGCTCCGGCGCCGAAAGAGGCGCGCAGCTCGAACTGACTGCCGGCGGGCGGCGTGAAGAGCGAGGTCGCGCCATCGAGCGGATTCGCGGCGATCACCGGCTCGAGATCGAACGCGCCGGCCGGCAGCGCACGTTGCCAGCGCGGCGCCGTGTCTCCCGAGAGGCGGATATCGAACTGCGTCGGCCCGGCGGGGCGGCCGGCGTGATCGAGCACGATGAGGCGGCGTTCATTCGGGGCGAACAGGTTGAGCTGCGACGGCCAGGTGTTCCCCGGGTCCACGCTCGCGAGAGCCGCGGCGATGCGCTCGATCCATCCGGACGGGATGCGGGTCATCGTGTCCGGAAACACCGCGCCGATCCAGACCGAGGTGCTCCCCGTCACCGAGGCCAGTTGGGCGCCGAGCTCGACGAACTCGTCGTCCGTGGGCGCAGGAGCCGGCACGCCGAAGTAGAACGTGGGCACGGCTTCGAGTGCCGCGAACAACGCCCGGGCTTCGGCGCCGAACGGGAGCGGCGACAGTTCGAGCAGCGTGGTCAGCGGGGTTGTGCCGAGCGGCGCGATCCCGGTGATGAGACGCGCGGCGGACCTGGTCGGTGCCCGCACGACGAGCGGTTGCGCACCCGCTGCACGGAGCTCGAGGAGGATGACGGTTGCGGCCGGATGGCGCGCGACGCCGGGACGGAAAATGGGATCGGTGATTGTGCGCTCGGGGTCCGGAAGAACGACGATCGTCTCCCCGACGCGGGTGGCGGCTGCGGCCGCGACCATCGGCGCAATGGCAGCCATGCGTCCTCTCGCTTCCTGTCCGCGCCGCGCCGGCTTGGAGCCGGCATCGATTGTCGGCACGCGTCGCGCATGTCGCGCGCGCGTTCGCGAGAACAAAACTCGTCAAGACGAATGCAGAGCAGTGGCGGCCCGCCTTCCGCACAGAGGTGGGCCTATTACAGGCTACAGGACCTCGCCTGCCCGTGGAAGGGGTTTCATGGCGAGCTCACGCGGATGCTCGACGTGATTGGAGCGTCTCGAATGCGTCATTCACTACCGAAACTGTCCGAACAAGACTCACCCGATGACCGCATTTCGCTGGCAGCAGGCGTATCGTCGTCATCACATCCGGCGGCATGCCTCGCGGTGCGAATATCCAGACCTGGACTAAGCCGGGCTCCGTGAGCGTCCGCATCGGGCAACACCTTCGAGGGGTGTCACCGAAAATGGCGAGCTCGCGGCCCCCACGGGGCCATTTGAACCAATCCCACCCCCAGCGCGACTAATGACTTGAGAGCCTTTGCCGGGGATCAGTTGGCAAAAGGCGGTTCGATGGGGGGCATCATGCACGCCAAACGTGTGCTCTGGCTCGACTTCGATCTTGGTTCGCTCACGGCGCTCCTGATCGGAATCAGCGCCGTTTCCGTCCTGGCATTCAGCGGCTTCTGACGCCTCCGGCTCGCCCGTGATGCGAGCGCGGACGGCGGCCCGCCGCGGGCCAGCGTGAAAACCTTGGGGAGAATTTCCTATGCACAACCCACGCTACAACCGCGTCATCCTGGCGAGCACGGCGCTCGCCTTGATCCTTGCCATCCCGCTCGTCGGCATGGCGAAGAACGACAATCCGCTCGCCGCCGCACCCGTGGCCGCACCAGCCGCGGCACTCGTTGAGCAGGCTTCACCGCAAACCGCCCCGGCGACTGCAACGCCCGCGGACGAGCCGCGGGCGATCTCCAACGGCACGTCCGCCGAGCCGGCGACGTCAACCGAGCAGACTGCCGCAACCGAGCAGGCTGCGCCGCCTGATCCGCTGGCATCGCTCGATCCCGCCGATCGCGCCGTTGCAGAAAAGATCCGCGACCTCCTGGCCACGAAGCCGGACAAATTCTTCGCCGGCAAGAAAGAGCGCGCAGCGATCGAGGCGTTCTACCAGAACCGCAATCTCGCGCCGCTCTGGCTCGAGAAGGGCGTCGAGACTGCGCGGGCCGGAGCGGTCGTCGCGCGCCTGAAGAACGCCGATGCCGACGGCCTCGAGCCCGGCGAGTACAAGACACCGAGTTTCGCCGGCCTCGATCCCGATGCGCTGGCCGAGGCCGAGCTCAAGCTCACGCGCGCCGTGCTCACCTATGCACGCCACGTGCAGGCCGGGCGTTTTCCCTACACCCGCGTGAGCCGCAACGTCGAGCTGCCGCAGGCGGCGCCCGAACCCGCGGAAATCCTCAGCAGCATCGCGGATGCCGCGGATGCGGGCAAAGCCCTCGACCTCTTCAGCCCTCAGCACGAGCCCTATCGCAAGCTCAAGGCGATGCTCGCGGAGGTGCGCGGCAAGTCGGGCGCTCCGAAGAGCGACGTTGCCAGACAGATCGAGACCATCGTCGCGAACATGGAGCGCTGGCGTTGGTATCAGCGCGACCTCGGGAACGCCTACGCGATGGTCAACCAGCCGGACTTCACGCTCAAGGTGATGCACAACGGCGCCCAGGTGTGGACCACCCGCGTCGTGATCGGCAAGCCCAGCATGGCAACGCCGCTGCTGAGCGAGACGATGAAGCACATCACCGTCAACCCGACCTGGACCGTGCCGCAGTCGATCGTGCGCAACGAATACCTGCCGGCGCTGGCGCAGGATCCGACGGTGCTCGAGCGCATGGGCTTGCGCGTGAGCTACAATGGCGGCGGCGTCACGATCACGCAGCCGCCGGGCGCCGGCAATGCGCTCGGACGGGTTCGGTTCAATTTCAACAACCGCTTCTCGGTCTTCCAGCACGACACGCCGGACAAGCATTATTTTGCGCATGAGGTTCGCGCCTACAGCCACGGCTGCATGCGCGTGCAGGATCCGGCCAAATACGCCGAGGTTCTCCTCAACATCGCGCGGCCGGCCGAGCGCTGGACGGCGGAGAGGATCACGCGCATGTACGGCGCCGGCGAGCAGAACCTTCAGCTGCAGCCGACGACGATCTGGGTCCACCTGACCTATCAGACGGCCTTCGTCGACACTGCCGGCAAGCTGCAGTTACGGCGCGACGTTTACGGCCTCGACAGCCGCACGCTGGCGGCGATCAAGAGCGAACGCGGCAACATCGAGCCGACGCCGGAGCGCAGCCGAGAGCAGGAGATCGCTGGATCCGGACCGCGCAAGCCGGCGAGCCCCGCGCGTACCGGCGCTCTCTCCCAATCGACGACGTATGGTACGCCGGGCTACGCGCGACCGCTCCCCCCGCAACCGATCTATCGCTAGGAAAGCGGACGTTGGCTTAGCCCAACCTTCGCAGCGGGCGACCTCTCTCGATGGCCGTGCTTGTCACGGCCATCGCCGTTTTTGAGGCATATCGGCCACACTTCCCGAGCAAGATGATGAGACCCCCAATTTGAGGGTGGACACGGGCAAAGGAGGCCCCGCTCCCGCCGCGATCGATCAACTAAGGTCTTTTGCGCCTGCTGAGCTGTGCAGTGTCGCGAACCAGGAGCGTCGCCGCAGCCGAGCAAGCTATCCTTGGCGGCCGATCGAGATCACCGCCTCGTCGGTGCGCTGGCCGTCGATGTCCCAGAATTTCTGGAAGTCCGGCCCGTCGAGATAGGCGAGCTCCTGACCGGCATTGGCGAGCGCCGCCCTGAATTGATCCGATTGCGCCGCCTTGCCGATGGCGGCGCGCAGCGTCGTCACGATCTCCGGCGGCGTGCCGCGCGGCGCGAATATCCCGACCCAGAGATAGTATTCGACGTCGAAGCCGAGTTCCTTGAGGGTGGGCACATCGGGCAGCACCTTCGAGCGCGTCGCGCTGAAGATGGCGAGCGGGCGCAGCTTGCCCGCCCTGACATGCGCCAGCGTGGCCGACACCGTTTGCGTCGTGACCTGGGCATTGTTGCCGAGGATGGCGACGATGGCCGGACCGCCGCCATTGGTCGGGAGATGCCGCAGCCGCAACGGGCCCGTCGCCTTTTCCAGATACGCCAGCGGCAGGTGGGAGGCGCCATAGAGCCCGCCCGAACTGAAGACGAGCGTGTCCGGTTGCGCCTTGGCACCCGCGATGAACTCGTTGAGCGTCTTGTAGGGCTGCTGGTCGTTGACGAGGAACAGGACCGGATCCGCAACCACGCGCGCGAGCGGGATGAAGTGGGCGCGGGTGGTCTTGGGGGGACGGCCGAACAGCTTGTCGACCTCGGCGTAACCGGAGATCCCGGTATTGTGCGACAGCAACGTATATCCGTCGGGCTTGGCGGACGCTGCGACCTGCGCGCCGACCTGCCCGGCGGCGCCGGCCTTGGTCTCGACCACGACCGGCTGCTTGAGGACCGGCTCCATGGCCGTGGCCAGCGGCCGCGTCACGATATCGTTGAGGCCGCCGGGCGGAAACGCGTTGATGATGGTGATCGCATGCGAGGGAAACGCCTCCTGCGCGAAGGCCGGTCCGGCCGCGAGCGCGGTCGCGGCGGTGCCGATGACGAAACGACGGCGGTCCATGTGTTGTCTCCTCCCAAGATTGACGAGAGTATTCGCGCATGTACCGTTTTCCCGCAAGACGGACAAACGCATCGGATCGGGGTCAAACTGACACAGGCTCGTCGCGAGCACATCCGGTTCGTCGATGAAGCGCCGCTTGCCGGCCCCGGGTCGGCGGCAGTAAGCTCATTTCGCCGCAGTAAAGCGTCCTGCCAGAAGCCGACATGCGATCATGATGAAACGATCCGGTGCAGTTGCGATCGCTTGCGGCTTGGGCATCGGGCTGTTGGCGCCAAGCCCCGCCTCTGTTCATTCCCCGGCCCACGCGCAATCGGCCGATCTCGTGCTGTGCGACCGGCTCGCCGCCGATCCCACCGACCCGGACAAGCCGAAGGACGTCAAGGGCACTGCCGACATCGCCCAGTCCGATCTCGCGACGGCGATCAAGTTTTGCAAGGTCGCGGCGGCGGCATCACGGCGGGCGCTTTACCAGCTCGGTCGTGCCTACGCAGCCAATCAACAATTGCCGGACGCCGTGAGCGCCTATCGCAAGGCGGCCGACAAGGGAAGCACGTCCGCCATGGTCGAGCTCGGCGTGCTGCTCGCGAGCGGGTCCGGCGTTGCCAAGGACGAAGCCCAGGCGCGCAAGCTGTTCGAGCGCGCCGCCGCGGGCGGCAATCCCCGCGGCGCCACCAATCTCGCGGCCCTCGACGAGAGCGGCGGCGCATCGCCGGACCCCGTCAAGGCGAGAGCCTTGCTTGCGAAAGCGGCGGAGACGAATTCAGCAGAGGCGCAGTATCAGCTCGGAATGATGACTGCGGAGGGCATCGGCGGGCCGAAGGACGATGTTGCCGCGCGGGCGTTGTTCGAAAAGGCGGCGACGCAGAGCCACCCCGGGGCGTTGGAGCGCATGGGTGCATTTGCGCAAAGCGGGCGCGGCGGACCGCAGGATGCAAGCGCCGCCAAAGCGTATTACGAGAAAGCCGCGGCGCTCGGTAATGAAGATGCCAAGGCCGCGCTCAAGCGTGCGGAATGTCCCGTCGTGATCAAAGACAAGCGCGGAAACGTCGTGACGCACCTTTGCTTCTAATTTAGAGCACCTCCGTCAACCTTCGGGCGGTACCGGGCACGGCTTGCGGTCGTCGCCCACGGCCACGTAGGTGAAGATGCCCTCGGTCACCTCGATCTGCTCGTCGCCGATGCCGCGGCGAACCCAGCTCTCGACCTTCACGGTGATCGATGTTCTGCCGACCTTGATGATCTTGGCATAGCAGCTCACCTCGTCGCCGATGAACACCGGGCGGTGAAAGGTCATGGCGGTGATCGCCACGGTGACGGTCCGGCCCTTGGCGCGGCGCGTAGCGGCCATGGTGCCGGCGAGATCCATCTGCGACAACAGCCAGCCGCCGAAGATATCTCCGTGCGGGTTGGCATCCGCGGGCATCGCAATGGCGCGCAGCGCCGGCTCCTCCCGAGGTGGCTGCGCGGACGTGTCGGAGGCGTGCATGGAGATCCTTCTGCCATTTCCGGGTGCCATTTCCGGGCCAAAGCCGATCGCCGGTATCGTAGCAGTGCCGAAACGACAACGAAAAGCATAACCCGGCGCTGGAAACGAAGCGCGCTCTCGCTTATGGAGTTGACGCGTCTTCCATGGCGGGCCCGTTTCCGCTCCGGATGTCCAGGGCTCGCTCCTTCCCGGAAATCGCTTTGGAGGGACATGCATGTCGAACGAAATTCTCACCGCCCGCAAAGGCCCGGTGCTGGAAATCACGCTCAATCGCCCACAGGTCGGAAACGCCGCCTCCGACGCGATGGCGGTCGAATTGGCGAAGCTCCTGCTCGGCGCCGGAGAAAGCTCCGAAATCGTGGTGCTGCGCGCCGCGGGCGAGGATTTCTGCGTCGGCCGCGAAACCATGGGCAAACGCCCGCCCGGCGCGCCGCCGGAAGCGTTCGAGCTGCGCCGCCGCAACGACGTGGTGTTCAACTGCTACGGCGCCTTCCGGCGCTGCGACATTCCGGTCATCGGCGTGGTGCGGGGGCGCGCCTTCGGCTTCGGCTGCGCCATCGCCGCCGTCTGCGACATCACGCTGGCTGCCGACACCGCCAAGTTTCAGGTTCCCGAAATGGCGCACAACATCATGCCGACCATGGTGATGTCGGCGCTGGTCGACCGCGTGCCGCGCAAGGCCTTGACCTATCTGGTCTGGTCGACGGCGGTGGTGAGCGCGGCGCGGGCGCGCGAAGCCGGCATCGTGAGCGAGGTGTTCCCGGCCGCCGAGCTCGACGCGGCGGTCGAGGCCCTGTGTGCGCAGATCATGCGGGCGCCGCGGCCGGCGCGGGTCGGCTGCAAGGACTATGCACGCGCCGCGCTCGACATGGACGTGACCGGCGCGGTCGAGTACGCGCGCAGCATCCACGCGGTGATCAATTCGTCGAGCGAAATGCTGCCGCAGGGACACAAGTAGCGGACGCAGCAACCGGAAACATAGTCTGCCCGTGGTCACGCCTGCGAACTTTCTCCGTTGTCATGCCCGCGAAAGCGGGCATCCAGTAACCCGTAGAGGGGCCATAGCGGCCGAAGCGTGCCTCTAACTCAACTCCAGTGGTTACTGGATCGTCCGCTTTCGCGGACGATGACAACCGAGGGAACCTTCACCGCATGCCGGCGGCGATGAACTTCTCGAGGCTCAGCGGGTCGCCCCTCTTGGCCGGCTCGCGCGGGGCGACGCCGGCAAACGGGCTCGCCTCGAGGAACCACTGCCGGCGGGCCGGCAGCTGCCAGCGCCGCTTCATGGCGTGGCTCGCATCCCAGCGCATCGGCTCGTTCTCGATGTCCATCACCTGATAGTGGGTGTTGAACAGCTCGATGCGGTGTCCGTCGGGGTCGCGTAGGTAGACGAAGAGGGCGTGGCCGGGACCGTGGCGGCCCGGCCCGAACTCGATATTGGCGGCAAAGCCCATATCGGCGGCGAGATCGCAGACATAGAAGAAGTGATAGGATTCCGGAATGCCGAAGGCGGCGTGATGGAGCCGGGGCCCGGCACCGGGGGCGAACACGATGTCGTGGGGGTTGCCCTTGCGCTGCAGGAAGACGAACAGCAACTCCTCGGTCCCGTCCGGAGAGATGTATTCCGACAGCCGGAAGCCCATGCTCATCCAGAATTCGCACGCCTTCTGCACGTCGGGCACCAGCAGCTGGAAATGATCGAGCCGCTGCGGCACCGCCCCGCGATGATGCTCGAACGCGACGACCAGGCGCGGCTTGAGCTCCATGGTGGCGCAGAACTCGATGGGAGCGCCGCTTGCGTCGGTGACGTGCAGGGTGCGGCCCTGGTGCGCCACCTCGACCCATTTCGCCGGCAAGCCGGCCTTCTCGAAAAAGACCTTGGCCTTCTCCAGGTCCTCCTCGGTGAACACGCGCATGCCGACGCGCTCGGCCTGCGGCTCGCCGCGGGCGCGCTTGAGCACCAGGCTGTGATGACAGGCTTCCGCGACGCCGCGGAGATAGAGCGTGTCCTTGTCTTCGTCGCTGACGATGAAGCCGATGAGGTCAACATAGAAGTTTCGGCTCACCGAGAGATCCTTCACGGTGAGCACCGAATGGCTGGCACGCGTGACGTTGAACGGCGGGTCGTAGACGGTCTTGGGGATGCTCATGGCACGCTCCAGCGCTGCGTTGTGGGCCAAGAGAATGACATAAGAGAATGACATAGGTGAACCGCGAGCGCACGAACGCGCGCGCATGCGCGGCTAACGCATCACCGCGGATTGGCAGGGTTCGCGGGCTGCGCCGCGGCGCTGGGTGCGAGTGCCGGCTTGGACGCGCCGGCGGGCGGACGCGCGACGCGCTCGGGAACGAGCGGCCGGCGCATAGCGCAGAATCCATCGACGGCATCGGTGACGGCCGCGCTGATGAGGGCCTGGCGCTCCGGCGAGGCCATCACCAGCTCCTCCGCCCGATTGATGATCGAGCCGGCTTCGAGCAGGACGGCAGGCATGTCCGTGTTCTTGAGCACGATGAGCTGGTCGTAGCGGTAGACGCCCGCCTCGGCATCCACCAGCACGCGCTGCCGGCGGCCCATGAATTTTTCCGTGTAGTGCGGCGTGTATTGCAGTCCACGCGCCTTGAGCTGACTGCCGAGCATGCGGCCGAACACAAGGCTGCCTTGGAAATCGGCGTTGTCGCTGGAGATGAACAGCGAGTGGCCCTTGAAGCGGTCGCTGTAGCCGTGCTTCTCGCCCTCGTATTCCCAGACCCCCAGGAAGGAGTCCGGCACCGAGTCGTGATGGATCGACAGGAAGAGATCGGGAGACAGGCCGTTCGCCCGCGTCACGCGCTCAGCCAGACCCTTCCTGGTCGGCCCCTCGGTGATCAGAAGAACGGTCCTGTTGAACCCGGCTTCGAGCAGGCTCCGCTCGATGACCGTCGCCAGCCCAAGATTGAAATCGAACTCGCCGAAGCCCCGCGCGCTCTTGGCGCCGGGCGAGGCCTCGGTATGCCCGACATCCACGATCACGCGAAAGGCGGCCCGGTCGCACACCGGAGTTTGCGACTTCTTTACGGCGCTGACGGCGGACTGCGCCCAGGCGCATGGCAGCGCGCCGCCGTACAGCACGGCCGCGACCGCCAGAAGAAGCGGACCCATTCCCCTGCGCTGGAAAAGCCTCATCAAGCCCCGATCGCCCTAGTCCCCAGTAGGCCCCTAATAGGATTTCGGCAGCCCCAGGACCTTCTCTGCAATGAAATTGAGGATCATGTGTGGCGTAATCGGCGCGATCCGCGGGATCATGACCTCGCGCAGGTAGCGCTCGACGTGGAATTCCTTCGAATAGCCCATGCCGCCATGGGTCAGGACCGCGGTCTCGCAGGCCTGAAAAGCCGCCTCGGCGGCGAGATACTTGGCGGCATTGGCCTCGGCGCCGCAATCCTCACCGCGATCGTAGAGGCTGGCCGCCTTCATCACCATCAGGTTCGCCGCTTCCAGGTTCATCCAGCAATGCGCCAGCGGATGCGCGATGCCCTGGTTCTGGCCGATCGGGCGGCGAAACACCACACGCTCGCGGGCGTAGGCGGCGGCCCTTTGCAGCGCCACCCGGCCGATGCCGACCGCCTCCGCGGCGATCAGAATGCGCTCCGGATTCATGCCGTGCAGGATCGAGCGAAAGCCTCCCCCTCGGGTCCGATTCGATCGGCCGCCGGGACCCCCATGCCGTCGAAGAACATCTCGTTCGAGTCGACGGCATGGCGGCCCATCTTCTCGATGACGCGGACCGCGACATGGTTACGGTCGAGGTCGGTGTAGAAGAGGCTGAGCCCTTCGGTCTTGCGCTTGACCTCGGCGAGCGGCGTGGTGCGCGCCAGGATGAGGACCTTGTTCGCCACCTGCGCCGTGGAAATCCAGATTTTCTGGCCGGACAGGACGTAGTGATCGCCGCGGCGCTCGGCCCGCACCTTGATGGCCGTGGTATCGAGGCCGGCGTCGGGCTCGGTCACCGCGAAGCACGCCTGGTCCTTGCCGGCGATCAACGGCGGCAGCATGCGGCGCTTCTGATCGTCGGTCCCGAACACGACCACCGGCTGAAGGCCGAAGATGTTCATGTGAACCGCCGATGCCCCGGACATGGCCGCTCCGGATTCGGCGATCGCCTGCATCATGATCGCCGCCTCGGTGATGCCCAGCCCGGCGCCGCCGTATTGCTCCGGCATCGCGATTCCGAGCCAGCCCCCGGCGGCCAGGGCGGCATGCAGCTCGCGCGGGAATTCGCCGCTGCGATCCTTCTCCAGCCAATAGGCGTCATCGAATTGGGCGCAGAGCTTGCAGATCTCGTCCCGGATCTGCTGCTGCTCCGCGCTCAACGAGAAATCCATCGTCCACCCCTCGCCGGTTCCCGCATCCCTAGTGTAGCGAATTCTTGACACGCCGATGCGGCGGCGTCCTGCATCCAATCCAGCAACGATTCCGGTCCGCGCCTCTCGTGCCCTCTCCCCTTGCGGGAGAGGGCTCAAAGGTGGTGCAACGAAGACGAAAGGGTGAGGGGTACCGCACAGAGATTCTTTCCGAAACACCCCTCACCCTATTCGACTCGTTTCGCGACCGTTGAGCCCTCTCCCGCAAGGGGAGAGGGCACGATGGCCGCCGCCGCGCCTGTGGCTTGTATCATCGCCACTGATGCCCAATGGTCAGATCTTCGCGAGATAAGGCTCGAGCGCCGCAAGGCTCTCGAGATTGTGCGCGGGCGCGAACAGATCGATATGGGGCAGCGCGGCCTGCATGCCGCGCGCGGCGGGGCTGAAGCTTTTCCAGCCGAGCAACGGATTGAGCCAGATGATCCGCCGGCACCGTTGCCGCAGGCGCCGCATCTGCGCTCCCAGCAGCTCGGGATCGCCGGTATCGTAGCCGTCGGACACGATCATGATGGCCGTGCGCGAATTGATCACGCGTCGCGCATGCCAACGATTGAACGTTGCCAGGCTTTCGCCGATGCGCGTGCCGCCGCCGATGCCCTGCGCCATGAGTCCCAGCCGATCGACCGCGCGCGCGACGTCGCGATCGCGCAGCGACGGCGATACATGGGCAAGCCGCGTGTGAAAGACGAACGCTTCGGCCTCGCGGAATGAATCGACGACGCCGTGCAGGAAGCGCACGAAGAACGCGGTGTAGAGGTTCATCGAGCCCGACGTGTCGAGCAGGACCACGAGCCGCAAGGGCTTCACCTTGCGGCGGCGCCAAACGAGGTCGACCGGCGTTCCGCCTTTGGAGACGTTGCGATGGATGGTGCGGCGAATGTCGAGCCGTCGTCCGCGCCGGCGCGCCTGCTCGCGACGAAGGAGCCGTGCCCGCATGGTCCGCGCCAGGCGCGCCGCCAGCGCATGCACCTTGGCGATCTCGTCCGGATCGACGACGTGGCGAATGTCCGCGGCGGCCAGATTCTCGGCACGCGAGGCGCCTGCGCGCCGTCCGCCTGAGCCAGCGTCGCCGTCGGCTGCGGCGCGGCGCTCGACGTGATCGGCAAGATGATCGGCAAGATCCGCAGGCGGCTGCGACGCGGTCTCCCCGAGACGCCGCAACGGGGCGGCGCCGGCGGACGGCGCGGCGCTCGACACCTGCGTCCGGCGCATGCCGCGGCCGCTCCAATAGGCGTCGAAAATCTCGTCGAAGCGCTCCCAATCCGAGCGCGTGGCCGCGAACAGCGAGCGCAACGCCGGCTTGAGCGAGGACCGCCGGGCGGCAGCCGGCGAGAGGAGAACGGCAAGGGCGTCGCGGGTCTCGGCGAGGCCGACCTTGAAGCCATTGCCGCGCAGCGTACGCGCAAAGCCCGCCAGCCGCCGGCGCGTGGGAGCGCCGATGTCCTCGAGGCCCGTGCTCGCCGCGGCGGCGGACATGCTCCTTCAGGCCACCTTGCTCAGAAGCCGCTCCGCCACCTCGCGGGTGAGCCGCGCGCGATCTTCGTGAGTCTTGATCAGGCAGATCATGGTCTCGTGCACGGCCTCCGGCTCCTGCCGCAGGTCATGGACCTCGAGGCCGGCAAGGGTGGCCGCCCAGTCGAGCGTCTCCGCAACGCCCGGGACTTTGCGCAGGTCTTCCTTGCGCACGGCGGCCACCATGCGCGCGATCTGCAGCGCCAGCGCCGCATCAACGTGCGGCAAGCGCGTGAGGATGATCTTCGCCTCGCGATCGATCTCGGGAAAATCGACGTAGTGATAAAGGCAGCGCCGGCGCAGCGCGTCCGAGAGCTCGCGCGTGCCGTTCGAGGTCAGCACGACGCGGGGGATCGCGACCGCCTTGATGGTGCCGAGCTCGGGAACGCTGACCTGGAAGTCCGAAAGCAGCTCGAGCAGGAATGCCTCGAACTCCTCGTCCGCGCGATCGACTTCATCGACCAGCAGCACGGGCGGCGAGGTCCGCCGGATCGCAGCCAGCAGCGGGCGCTCGAGCAGATACTTTTCCGAGAAGATATGGTCCTCGATGGCGTCGGCGCTTTCGCCGGAGGCTTCGCGCGCCTTGATGGCAAGGAGCTGCCGCTGATAGTTCCACTCGTAGAGCGCGACGTTCTGATCGAGCCCCTCGTAGCACTGCAAGCGGATCAGCTCTGCATCGTGCACGGCGGCGAGCGCCTTGGCCACTTCGGTCTTGCCGACGCCCGCCTCGCCCTCGAGGAGGAGCGGCCGCTTGAGATATTCCATCAGCCACAGCGCCGTCGCGATGTCGCGATCGGCGACATAGCCGACGGCGGCAAGGCGGTCGGAAATCTGCTCGCGGCTCGACGTCATCATGGGTGTCATGGGTGATGTAGGCGCGCCCCGCGGAAAGTCCATCGGCGCTAGTCTAGCGCAAGCTGCGCACGCGGTCGCACCCGCGAGCTCTGCTCCGTTGTCATGCCCGCGAGGCGGGTCATCCAGTAGCCCGTGGAGGGGCGATCGCGGCCGAAGCGTACCTTCAGTCAAGTCCAGGGGTGACTGGATCGTCCGCGTTCGCGGACGATGACAATCGAGGGAACCTTAAGTTAGCTCTAGCTTGTCACCCGTGCAGTCCGAGCTTGTCCGCGGCCATCCAGGTGCGCCAGTGGTCGTGCGGCATCGGGATATGGGTCGAGCCGAGGAACTTGAAGGCATCGTTGACGGCGTTGGCAAAGCACGGCACGCCGCCGACGTTCGGGCTCTCGCCGACGCCTTTTGCGCCGATCGGGTGGTGAGGTGATGGCGTGGTGGTCCAGTCGGTCTCCCATTTCGGCGTCTCGACCGCCGTCGGCATGAAGTAGTCCATGAACGAGGCGGTCACGACATTGCCGGTGTCGTCGTAGCGAATCTCCTGGCCCATGGCGATGCCGAACGCCTCGGTCAGTCCGCCGTGGATTTGGCCCTCGATGATCATCGGGTTGATGCGGGTGCCGCAATCGTCGAGCGCGTAGAAGCGCCGCACCTTGGTCACGCCGGTGTCGACGTCCACGTCGACGACGCAGATATAGGCGCCGAACGGATAGGTCATGTTCGGCGGATCGTAGTAGTTCACCGCCTCGAGGCCCGGCTCCATGCCGGGCGGCACGCCGTGGTAGGCCGCCCAGGCGAGCTCGGTCATGGTCTTGAAGCGCTCGGGGCTCCCTTTCACGCGGAATCGATCGACATCCCATTCGAGATCGTCGTCGTGCACCTCGAGCAGATGCGCAGCGATCATCTGCGCCTTGGCCTTGATCTTGCGGCAGGCCATGGCCGTGGCGGCGCCCGAGACCGGCGTCGAGCGCGAGCCGTAGGTGCCGAGCCCGTAAGGTGCAGTGTCGGTATTGCCTTCCTCGACGGTGATGTTGTCGGCGGGCAGGCCGATCTCGCTGGCGATGATCTGGGCGTAGGTGGTCTCATGGCCCTGCCCCTGCGATTTGGTGCCGAGCCGCGCGATCGCGGCACCGGTCGGGTGAATGCGAATCTCGCAGGAATCGAACATCGCGATACCGAGGATATCGCAATTGCGGGACGGCCCGGCGCCGACGATCTCGGTGAAGAAGATGACGCCGATGCCCATCAGCTCGCGCGTCTCGCCGCGCCTGAAAGCCTCCTGCTTTGCCTTCTGCTCGTCCCGGAGCTTCTTGTAGTCCACCGCCTCCATCGCCCGCTGCAGCGCGGTGTGATAGTCGCCGGAATCGTATTCCCAGCCCAGCGCGGACGTGTAGGGAAACTGCTCGCGCCGGATCAGGTTCTTCATCCGGAATTCGGCCGGGTCCATGCCGAGCTTCTGCGCCATGATGTCCATGGCGCGCTCGATGCAATAGGCGGCCTCGGTCACGCGGAACGAGCAGCGGTAGGCGACGCCACCCGGCGCCTTGTTGGAATAGACGCCGTCGACGATCACGTGCGCGACCGGAAAGTCGTACGACCCGGTCACGATGTTGAAGAAGCCGGCCGGCCACTTGGTGGGGTCGGCGCAGGCGTCGAAGGCGCCGTGGTCGGCAAGCGTATGGACGCGCAAGCCCGTGACCTTGCCGTCCCGCGTCGCCGCGATCTCCGTGGTCATGTGGTAATCGCGCGCGAACGCCGTGGTCGACAGGTTCTCGATCCGGTCCTCGACCCACTTGACCGGCCGCCCGGTCACGATCGAGGCGACAATGGCGCAGATATAGCCCGAATAGGCGCCGACCTTGTTGCCGAAGCCGCCGCCGATGTCGGGAGCGATGACATGGATCTTGTGCTCGGGAATCTTGGAAATGAGCGAGGCCACCGTGCGGATCACGTGCGGCGCCTGGAACGTCCCCCACACCGTGAGTTCGCCCCTGATCTTGTCGAAGGACGCGACGCATTGGCACGTCTCGAGCGGGCACGGATGCACGCGCTGATAGGAAATGAGCTCCTTGATCGTGACCTCGGCCTTGCCGAAGGCGGCGTCGGTGCCGTCCTTGTCCCCGATCTGCCAGGTGAAGACATGGTTGTAGTGCTTGCGCGCGCCGTGGGCGCCGTCGGTCTTGTCCTTGATGTCCTCGCGCAGCACGGGAGCGTCCGGCGCCATCGACTTGAAGGGATCGACGATCACCGGCAGCGCCTCGTACACGACCTCGACCAGATCGGCGGCATCGGCGGCCACGTAGCGTTCTTCGGCCACGACGAAGGCGACCTCCTGGTTCTGGAACAGCACCTTGTGCTCGGCCAGCACCGCCTGCACGTCGCCAGCGAGGGTCGGCATGTAGTGCAGGTTGAGCGGCTTGAGGTCCGCCGCGGTCAGCACGGCGAGCACGCCCGGGACCGCCTTGGCCTTGGAGGTATCGATGCTCGTGATGCGGGCGTGGCCGTAGGGGGAACGGGCGAAGTCGCCGTAGAGCATGCCGGGGAGCTTGAGGTCGTCGACGTAGTTGCCCTTGCCTTGAACGAAGCGGACGTCCTCGACCCGCTTTCGCTTGCAGCCGATCCCCTCGAGGCGCTCGGCGCGTTGCTCGCTGGTCATCTCGTTCATTCTGCGGCCTCCTGGAAAGCCACGCCCTTGAGCTTGGCGGCGGCGTATTGAATGGCCTTGACGATGTTCTGGTAACCGGTGCAACGGCAGAGGTTGCCGGAAATGCCGAAGCGGATTTCGTCCTCGGTCGGACTGCCGTTCTCCTGCAGCAGCCGATAGGCGCGCATGATCATTCCCGGCGTGCAGAACCCGCATTGCAGGCCGTGCATTTCGCGAAAGCCCTCCTGCAGCGCATGCAAAGTGCCGTCGGCCGCGGCCATGCCTTCGATGGTTCGGATGTCGGCACCATTCGCCTGCACCGCGAACATGGTGCATGACTTCACCGACTTGCCGTCGAGATCGACCGTGCAGGCGCCGCAGTGCGTGGTATCGCAGCCGATATGCGCGCCCGTGAGGTTGAGCTGCTCGCGCAGGAAATGGATCAGCAGCATGCGCGGCTCGACCAGCGCATCGACCGCCTTGCCGTTCACCGTCATGGAAATCTCAATCTTGGGCATCGTATCCCTCCGCAGGCTCAGGCGCTGCGCGCGCCCTGTTGGGCGCGGGCAAGCGCGCGCGCGAGCATCACGCCGGCCATCTTGGTGCGATACTCGACCGGTCCGCGGGTATCGGAAGCGGGCGAGGTGATCGCTTCCGCGGCGGCGACCGCTCGCTTGATGGTCGCGGGATCGAGCGACGAGCCGACGAGAATGTTCGCGGCCTCCTCGGCCCACAGCGGAGTGTCGGCGACGTTGGTCAGGCCGATCGAGCAGGTCGCGACATTGCCTGCACGCATGGTGAGGACCACGGCGGCAGCCGCGGTCGCGTAGTCGCCGACCTTGCGCTTGAGCTTCTCGTAGGCGGCGCCATGGCCGGACGGTGGAACCGGAATGCGGACTGCGGTGAGGATTTCGCCGGGCTCGAGCGCGGTGACGTAGGCGCCCTGATAGAACTGCCGCGCCGGGATCCGGCGCTCGCCCGCCTTGCCGGCGGCGTGATAGGTGGCGTCAAGGCACAGCATGACGGCGGGCATGTCGTTGCCGGGATCGCCGTTCGCGACATTGCCGCCAAGCGTGCCGACGTATCGCACCTGCGGGTCGGCGACCAGCAGCGCGGTTTCGCGCAAGATCGGAACCTGCGCGGCGAGCAGGTCGGAGCCGACGATGTCATGCTGCGTCGTCATCGCACCGATGACGATGTCGCCGCCCTCGGCACGGATGCCCTTGAGGTCGCTGATGCCGGCGAGGTCGACGAGATGCTGTGGCGTCGCCAGCCGCAGCTTCATCATCGGGATGAGACTATGCCCGCCGCCGAGCGGCCTTGCCTCCTCGCCCAGGTCGGCGAGGAGCGCCACGGCTTCGCGCAGGGACTTCGGGCAGTGATATTCGAAGGAACCAGGGATCACGGGGGCGTCCTCCCGGCGCCCGCCTTCGTCGCGGGCAGGCGCCTACTTATGTCTTTTGCTAATTAGTATAGATCGAAAGTGGAATCTCGACCAGCATCATGAGCCGGCTGCGGCCACATGCACTGCCTGCCTTTCCGCTAGGCGAAGCTCGGCGACACCAGCGTTTCGATGGCGGCCGCGATCGACAGCAGGCGGCGGTCGGCGGCGTGCTCGCCGATCAGCATGAGACCGGCCGGTGCATCGCCCGCGCGGTGGCACGGGATCGAGATCGCGCAGCGGTCGAGCACATTCGCGATCGAGGGATTGCGCAGGACCAGCAGATTGGTGTGGCGGTAGGCGTCGTCCGATGCGAGATCGGCGACCCGCGGCGCGGTCACGGGGACGGTCGGCATCACCAGGGCGTCGTAGGGGGCGGTGACGACGGCCACTCGACGTATGAAATCCGCCCGCGCCTTGACGATGTCGATGTAGTCGGCGGCATCCTGCTCCTTGCCGCGCAAGATGCGGCTGAGCACGCGCGGGTCATACATCTTCTCGGCTTTGGCGATCAGCGGCCGGTGGAGCGCGTAAGCCTCCGCCGCCGCCAGGCCGCCCTTGGCATTGATCTGCCGCAGGTCCAAGAACTCGCGTAGCGGAATGTCGACGATCCGCGCGCCCGCTTTTCGCAGCGCCGCGAGCGCGGCCTCGAGCGCCCGCGCCACCGCAGGCTCGACCTCGTCCAGGACCGTGGTCTGCGGCACCGCCAGTCGCAGCGCCTCGAGCGGAAAGGCAGGAAGATCCACCACCGGCTCGCCGGCGAGCACGGCGTCGAGCACGGCGCAGCATGCGACCGTCGCCGCCAGCGGTCCGATCGAATCGAGCGAGGTGGAGAGCGGGAACGCCCCCGCCGTCGGAACGCGATGGGCGGTCGGCTTGAACCCGACGATGCCGCACAACGCCGCCGGAATCCGGCACGAGCCGCCGGTGTCGGTGCCCAGCCCGGCGAACGCCATGCCGTCGGTGACGGATACCGCGGCACCCGACGACGAGCCGCCGGGGATGCGCGCGGCCTTGCGCTCGAAGGGGTTGAGCGGGGTGCCGTAATGCGGATTGATCCCGAGCCCGGAGAAGGCGAACTCGGTCATGCTGCTGCGCCCGATCGGTATGAATCCGGCCGAGCGCAGCCGCGCCACGGCCGGCGCATCCTGCCCGGCCGGGGGTCGATCGCGCAGCGCGACCGAGCCGGCCGTGGTCACGTCGCCGGCGATGTCGAACAGGTCCTTGATCGAGACCGGGATGCCGGCAAACGGCGACGGCGCGGCGCCGCGCGCCCGCAGGCGGTCATGGAGGTCGGCTGCCGCCAGCGCATCGGCCGCATGCACCTTGAGAAAAATCCGGCTCCCTTCGCCCGCTGGATCGGCGATCCGCGCCAGGCATTGCTCGACCAGCGCGCGGCTTGTGCCGCCGCGGGCGAGTTCGGCCCTGAGTTGGGAGAGCGACTGCATGGCGTACGACCGATGACGTCGGGCTAGAGCTGCTGCTCGGCCAGCCAGGCGCTGACCGTGTCCACCAGGGTCTGCTGGTTGTCGACGAAAGAATGCGCGGCCGGACTCGGCCCCTTCGGATTCGGCAGCACCACCAGCTTGGCGCTCGGCACCAACGAGCCGGGAGAAGTGGCTGCCGACAACAGCATGTAGGGCTCGAATGCCTGCACGATGGCGTCGCCGGCGTCGCGCACCATCAGGATCGGCCGCGGCACGCGCCTGATCCAATAGGTTCCGTCCGCCGTGCTGGTGGCCTCGTGGCGATAGCTCAGGAAGTGCTGACCGGTGAGCGGCACCTGCTGGCCGGTGATCCAGAACATGCGCACCGGCAGCACGTCCGCCGCCTTGCCCTCGCGCAGCGCCTTGAACGCCGCGTCGGTCAGCTGGCGATAATTCTCTTCGTTCTGCACCAGCATATTGCGCGACTTCCACGGCAGGTTGCCGAACATGCCGGTCATCACCACGGCCTTGATGTCCGGCTCCCAATTGTTGGCGGCGTAGTACTGCACCTGGATGTTGCCGAGGCTGTGCCCATAGAGCACGAGCGCGCGATAGCCGAGCGCGCGCGCGGTGTAGACCGCCGCCTCGATGTCGCGGCGCACCTCCAGAAAATTGTCGGTGTTGACGCGCTCGCCGTTCTGGCGAGTGTTGATCGCCAGTACGCCGTAGCCCTTGGCGGCGAGCTCGCGGCTCATGAACCCCATGGGCGGCTTCACGAAATTTTCGCCGCTGCCATGCACGCCGACGACGAGGGTGGTGGCGTCCGCGGCCTTGCCGTCCGGTTGCCAAAGCGCGGCATCGACGCGGAAGCCGTCGATTGTCTTGATCGCCAGAAAGCGGAGGTTGACGCCGGCCGGTGCGGCGAATTCGGCCGGCAGGCCCGCCGGCCGCTCGACCACGTTATACTCGATGCTTGCCGCGGTTTCGGCGTCGGACTCGGAAGCGACCATGACGGTGGTCATGATTGCCATTGCCACGCGCAACGTCCAGGCTGATCTCATAAGGGCCTCCCCGGCGGGTTTCGTTTGGATTTCATGGAGTTGAAATGATGATGTCAATGACATATCAAACCCGGGAGAGCACCTTCGTCCTTAGCCGCTGCACCCGTCCTCGCAATGCTCTCCCAAATCCCGCTGTCTGCATCCAAATGTCGGACATGTCGTGTCACCGCGCATTCTCTCCCTGACGTTGCAGGACAAGTCGAGCACGCGGACCGGCGAGGTCGCCATCGGCCGGGCGGTGGTGGCCGGCTGGACCGGACGCGATCCGGCGGCAGTCGAGAAGCACATCAGGGAGCTCGAGGCGCTGGGGGTGAAGCGGCCGGCGACGACGCCGATCTTCTATCGGGTCGCGGCCGCGCGACTGACCACCGGCGACACGATCGAGGCGGTGGGCGAGAGCTCCGGCGGCGAGGTGGAATTCGTGCTGCTGCAGCACCAGGGACGGCTCTGGGTGGGCACCGGCTCCGACCACACCGATCGTGAAGTGGAGAAGTACGGCGTGACGGTCTCCAAGCAGATGTGCGACAAGCCGGTCGCTCCCCGGTTCTGGGCCTATGAGGATGTCGCTCCGCATTGGGACCGCCTCATGCTGCGCGCGCACGTGGTCGAAGGCGGCAAGCGCGCGCTCTACCAGGAAGGCGCCGTCACCGCCATGATGGATCCCAGCGCGTTGATCGCCCGCCACGTCGGGAGTGGCCGCCTGCCCGAAGGCACGCTCATGTTCGGCGGAACGCTCGCCGCCCACGGCGGAGTTCGCCCCACCAGCGAATTCGCCTTCGAAATCGAGGACCCGGTGCTTGGCCGCAAGATCGCCCACGCCTACCGGGTGCGAACGCTTCCCATCCTGGGATAAGAATAGTGAGTCCCGGAGGACGACCCATGCCCATGAACAAGCCCCACCTGGAATTTACCCGCGTGGACATGAATAGCGGCTGGGCCACGCCGGCCGGCTATCCCGCGGGCATCAAGCAGAAGATCCTGGCGAGCGACCTCGACGAGACCCGCAAGATGGGAAGCCGCACGCGGCTCTTACGCTTCGATCCCGGCGTCTACACGACCGCGCCGTTCGTGCACGACCACTGGGAAGAGGTCTATCTGATCTCCGGCGATCTCATCGTCGGCAACGACATGCAGGGCAAGGGCGGCGAATCCTTCGATGCCCCGACCTATGCCTGCCGGCCGCCGGGCGTGCATCACGGGCCGTTCAAATCGGACCGCGGCTGTCTGCTCTACGAGATCCACTACTACGACGAGAGCAAGAAGTAGCGCCGGCGTTGGACCTGCGGAGGGATGTGATCATGCTGGCGCCGGACGAGAAGCTGAAATTTTCGACCAAGCCTTACCTGTCGGCGACGCCGCGCTTTGCCAGCGGCGCCGACACGCCGCGCGATTTCCTCGAGCGCTGCCTTGCCGATCTCGCCGCGCTCGAGCCGAAGGTCGGCGCCTTCGTCAATCTCAACCTCGAGCGCGCCCGCGCGGTTGCCGACCAATCGACCGTGCGATGGCGGGAAGGCCGGCTGCTATCACCGATCGACGGCATGCCAGTCGGCATCAAGGACATCATCGAGACCGCCGACATGCCGACCGAGAACGGCTCGCCGCTGTTCGCGGGCTTTCGCTCCGAGCGCGATGCCGCCAGCGTGGCGGCGTTGCGCGAAGCCGGCGCGGTGATCGTTGGAAAGACCGTCACCACCGAATTTGCCGCCACCGAGCCGCGCGGCACGCGCAACCCGCATGACCTGCGTCGCACCCCCGGCGGATCGAGCAGCGGCTCGGCCGCCGCGGTTGCGGCGGGAATGCTGAGCACAGGCCTCGGCACGCAAGTGATCGGGTCGACCATCCGTCCGGCGAGCTATTGCGGATGCATCGGCTTCAAGGCGACGGTCGGCGCGCTCAATCGCGGCGGCAGCTATGACGGCCTGAGCCAGAGCGCGACCGGTGTTCTGGCGGCGAGCCTGGACGATGCCTGGCACGTCGCCCACGAGATCGCGGTCCGCGCCGGCGGCGATCCCGGCTATCCCGGCTTGTTCGGCCCGGCGAGCGCGCCGGCGCCAAAGACGCCGCGGCGGCTGGCCTTCCTCGAAACCGCCGGCTGGTCCACGGCATCGCCGGGCGCCAAGCAGGCCATGGCCGATGCGCTCGCGCGCATCAAGGCCGCCGGAATCGACGTGGTGACGCGGCAATCC
The DNA here is from genome assembly GCA_963827585.1 of uncultured Alphaproteobacteria bacterium. Classification (GTDB taxonomy): domain Bacteria; phylum Pseudomonadota; class Alphaproteobacteria; order Rhizobiales; family Xanthobacteraceae; genus VAZQ01. Next base: position 148,542 of record CAWHCK010000047.1, on the reverse strand, counting down.
CATCCGAAACTCGCCGCGCTCGAAGATGTCATCGCCGGCGCCCGTCCGCTCTCCATGCGCATCAACGCATGGGAATGCCGCTGGCCGCTCAACACCTACCGCGAGCGGGACGCGAGCAAGCTCAGCAAGGTCAGCCTCGCCCGGCTGGCCGAGGCCGAGGCCATGAGCCTCGAGGATTATCGCAACGACCTCGCCCAACGCGAGATGGCGCGCACGCTCTATGCCGAGCTCGCCGCCGATTGCGACGCCTGCATCAGCCTGTCCGCCCCTGCTGCCGCGCCGATGGGTCTCGAATTCGACCGGCGATCCGAGCTGCACGGTGCATGTGTCTCTCCTCGGTATTCCCGCGGTCTCGCTCCCGGTGCTGCAGGACGAAGGACTGCCGCTCGGCCTGCAAGTTGCCGGATTCATCAACGGCGATGCGGGGGTGTTCGCGGCGGCTGCTTCCATCAGGCCTTTATTCTAGAGTGGCAGCTCCATCGCGCTTGGCGGAGCCGCCAATGGATGATCGAGCTGCGGGCCGCGCATTGCAGGCGCTCGAGCGCTACCGCGACGGGCCGCCGCGGCATCCGCGCAGCTATCCCGACCTGCACGAGCATGTGCTTGCGCTTGCACGCCAAGGACTGCTGTTCGTCGTCGACGAGCCGATCAACAAAGACACCGAAATGCACCCGCTGGTGCGCTGGCAATATCGCGGCGGCATTCCCGAGGCGGAGCGCAAGGCATTCCTGTTCACCCATCCCACGGATTCCAAGGGCCGACGCTTCGACATATCCGTGCTGGTGGCCGGCCTGGCGGCGAACCGCGAGGTCTATCGCATCGGCTTCGGCAAGCCGCTGGACGAGATCGGGCAGGCTTGGATCAAGGCCATCGCCAATCCCGTGCCGCCGCAGATCGTCAGCGATGCGCCATGCCAGGAGATCGTGACCATCGGCAGCGAGCTTGACCGGGACGGCGCGGCACTCGACGGCCTGCCCGTGCCGATTTCGACGCCGGGATGGGACAACGCGCCCTATCTCTCGGCCGGCCACTACATCACCAAGGATCCCGAGACCGGCATCCAGAACGTCGGCAACTACCGTGGACAGCTCAAGGCGCCGCGCCGGCTGGGAATGAATCCGTCGGTCGAGCTGCGCGCCGGCATCTACGCCCATTGGGAGAAATGCAAGGCGCGCCGCGAGCCCCTCCCCTGCGCCGTCGCCGTCGGCTGCCCGCCGGTCATCTCCTACGCGTCGGTGCAGAAAATGCCGGAAGGGCTCGACGAGATCGCCGTCGCGGGCGCGCTTGCCGGCGGCCCGATCAACATGGTGCGCGCCAAGACCGTCGATCTCCTGGTGCCCGCCGAGGCGGAGATCGTCATCGAGGGCCTGATCGACACGGAGATGCTGGAGCCGGAAGCACCGTTCGGGGAATCCCACGGCTACGTGAACCTGCAGGAATACAACGCCTTCATGGAGGTGACTGCGATCACGCGCCGACGCCATCCGATCCTCACGTCGTTCATCAGCCAGGTCACCCCGAGCGAATCGAGCGTGATCCGCCGGGTGGCGATGGAGCCGGTGTATCTCGATCATCTGCGCACGGCGCTCGGCATCAAAGGCATCAAGCGCGTTGCGATGCACGAGCCGCTCACCAGCCTCTACGCGGTGATCGCGATCCAGTGCGCGCGCGGCATGCCCGAGAGCGAGATCTGGCGCGCGCTCCATGGCGCCTCGTCGCTGCACCGCTTCGCCGGCAAATGGATCGTCGCCGTCGACGAGGACATCGAGCCGGACAATGCCGACGCCTTGTTCTGGGCCATGTCCTACCGGTGCCAGCCGCAGCACGATCTCGAGGTGGTGCCGCACAAGGACCCCGGTCACGGGCCGCGCGGCCCGCGCGACGGCGGTGAAAGTGCGGCCGTGCTCATCAACGCCACGCTCAAGGGCACCTATGCGCCGGTGGCGTTGCCCAGGCGCGAATTCATGGAGCATGCCAGGGCGATCTGGGAGCGGCTCGGCCTGCCGCCGCTCGCGCCGCAGCCGCCTTGGCATGGCTACGATCTCGGCCACTGGCCGGCGGAGCTCGCACGCCAGGCCGAGATGGCGACGAACAGCGAGTATTTCGAGCTTGGCAAGAACCTTGCAAATGAGCGGCGCGGCGACGTCGCGATGAATACGCCGGTGACGCCCGATTCCGAGGAGGACAGACGATGAAGCTCGCCGTGCCCGACATGATCTCGAACTCCTATTTCCCGGCGATCGCCGCCATCGAGCTCGGTTGCTTCAAGGACGAAGGCCTCGATGTCGCCCTCGAGCTGATCTATCCGGTCGACAAGTGCTATGCGGCGCTGCGCGACGGCACGGTCGATTTCGTCGGCGGCTCCGCGCATTCAGTGCTGTCGGCGTTTCCGCAATGGCAAGGCGCCAAGCTCATCTGCGCGCAGGGGCAAGGCATGTACTGGTTCCTGGTCATGCACAAGGATCTCGGCGGCACGCGCGGCGACCTCCGCGTCGTGAAGGGGCGCAGCATCGGCGCGGCGCCGTGGGTCGAGATGGGACTGCGCCGCCTCCTGATCGAGGCCGGCATCGACCTGGCCCGCGACCAGGTCAAGATCGCGCCGGTGCCGGGCGCGCAAGGCGCCGGGGTGAATTTCGGGGTGACCGCAGCGAAAGCGCTGGAGGAGCGCAAGATCGACGGCTTCTGGGCCAACGGCATGGGGACCGAGGTGGCGGTGCGGCGCGGGGTCGGAACCGTCGTGCTCGACGTGCGCCGCGGCGACGGCCCCAAGCCCTGCTTCAACTATACCATGGCCTCGATCGCCACGAGCGACCGCTTGATCGAGCGCGCGCCCGAGACCGCGGCGGCCGCGGTGCGCGCCATGGTCAAGGCGCAGACTGCCTTGAAAGAGAAAGTCGCACGCGCGACCGAGGTCGGGCGCAAGCTGTTCCCGCCCTCCGAGGCCGAGCTGATCGCCGAGCTCATCCGCCGGGATCTGCCCTATTACGATCCGTCGATCTCCAGGACCTTCGTCGCCGGCATGAACCAATTCTCGCGCGACGTCGGCATCCTCGAGGGCGACGTTCCGTACGAGAGCATCGTCGCCACCCAGTTTTCGCACTTGTGGAAGGGCGTGTAGGGTGGGCAAAGCGAAGCGTGCCCACGCGTCTTTCTCGCACCACCATAGAGCTGCGCGTGGGCACGGCGCACGCAATCCAGTTTGTGCTGACGACGCGAGCTTGTCACGCGTGCGCCTTTGCCCACCCTACTCCTGCTCAATCGGCGGCAAATTGAGGGCGGCGTCGACCAGCGCACACGCGCGCTTGAAGTCGAAGTTGCGGTAGACGTTCTGCTTCACCAGGAACGAGGCGCCGCCGTAGAACTTCTCGTATTGCTGGTGGCGGCTGCCGAATTCCGAGCCGATGAAATCCCAGGCGAGGCGCATCAGCGCGACCTTGGACCTGGCGTCGGAGGAGGCCGAGCGCATGTAGCGCTCGATGTCGCCGGCGGTCTGCGGATTCTCGAAGTCGTGCAGTGAGGACGGCAGCGTGATCATGGCGGAGCCGGTGAGCTCGCGGATGATTTCGAGCATGCGGCCGTTGAGCTCGGACTGCAGCGCCATTGCCGAGTAGAGCGCGGTCTTCGACGGCCACAGCACGCCGTCCTGGTCGATGGGCGCCATCGCCTCGTGGGCGAGCAGCATGGTCTCATAGACCGACACCAAGGCGGCGAACTCGCCCATCATGATCTGCACCGCCGGGTTGGCGGCATTGCCGGTCATCTCGTTCATGCGTTGCGCGATGCCGATCATGAAGCGCAACTTGGTGACATAGCGCACCTGCGCCTGATGGTTGCCGTAGAGGTGCGATGGCGTCTTCCACCACTGGTCGCGCGACACGTCGATATTGCGGTAGATGAAGACCCGCTCCCACGGCACGAACACGTTGTCGAAAATGACGTAGCTGTCGCTTTCGTCGAAGCGGCTCGACAGCGGATAGTCGAACGCGTTGGTCGCCCCGATCGCAAACGGCCGCCGCGGATAGAGCTTGACCCCGGGCGCATTGACCGGAACCGCCAGGCAATTGGCGTAGTTCTCGTCGCCGGGCTGCAGCGGGTGGATGCAGCTCAGATGGATGACGTCGGAGATCGCGCCGGCGGTGGCGAGCTGCTGCGCGCCGGCGATGACGATGCCGTCGTCGCGCTCCTTGACCACGCCGGCATGGAGCGTGGGGTCGCTCTGCTTGTGCGCCGGCTTGCTGCGGTCGATCTGGGGCGGCACGATCGCATAGGAGGCGTAGAGGTGGTTGTCGCGCATGTGCTCGTAGAAGGCGACCACGTTGTCCGCGAAGTTCTTGCCGCCGGCCGCCAGCACGCTCGGCGTCGCGGCATAGCCGCAGAAGAACCCCGCGACGTGATCGGGCGTGCGTCCCATCAGGCCGAAGGTCGCCTCGGCCCAGGTCTCCGAAAACAGCCGGCGGGCGCGCAGATCGGCGTGACTGCGCGGGATTCTGATAGGCGCGCAGCACCGGCTCGCCGGTCTTGGGCGAGACGAAGGTCATGCGCTCGCGCAGCTCCGGCGCCGCCGCGATGTCGTAGAGCCTGGCAACCGAACGCGCCGCCTCGCGGAAGGCGCGGTGCGCGGTGACATCCTTGACGCCCTCGCCGTCGACGAACACCTGGCGTCCATCATTGAGCGAGCGAAGATATTCGGAACCGGTTCGCATCAGAATGGACGCCTCGCGAGGTCGATCATGTTCAAGACTTTATGCCATTGGCGATGAGCTCGACCAGCTTTTGCGGCGTGATCGGGGTTTGCGCAATGCGGACACCAAAGGGTTGCAGCGCGTCCTCGATGGCGGAGATGACCGCGGCGGCGGTCGGAATGGTGCTGACTTCGCCCGCGCCCTTGGCGCCGAGCGGATTGAGCGGCGACGGCGTCTCCTTGTAGAGCGTTTCGATCGCCGGCACCTCCATGGCCCCGGGCAGGAGATAGTCGGCAAAGGTCGTGGTGATGGGTTGCCCGCTTTCGTCGTATCCCATCCATTCCAGCACGGCATTGCCGATGCCGTGGGCGACGCCGCCGCGCACCTGACCGTCGACCAGCATGGGATTGATCAAGGTCCCGGAGTCCTGGAGCGCGACATAGTTGAGAATCGTGACGCCGCCGGTATCGGGGTCGACCTCGACCTCGGCCACGTGGCAGGCATTGGCATAGGCAAGGGCATCGGTGCGCCAGTTGACGTTGGCGTCGAGACCGGGATCGACGTCGGGCGGGAAGCCGTAGCCGGGCGCGCCCTTGAGGATGCGCGCGAGCTCCCCGAGCTTGACCGACAGCTGCGGCGCGCCGACCACGCGCACCTCGCCATCGGCGATCTCGAGGTCGTGCTCGGCCGCCTCGAGGACGTGGCTCGCGAGCTTCTTGGCCTTGTCCGCGACTGTTCGTGCGGCCAGAAGTACGGAGGAGCCGGCGGTCACGGTCTGGCGGCTGGCGAAGGCGCCGAGCCCGAGCGACACGCCGCCGGTGTCGCCGGGCACCACGGTGATGTCCTCGGCTCGCAGGCCAAGCTCGCCGGCGCAGATCTGCGCGAGCACGGTGCACAGACCCTGTCCGATCGCCGCGGCGCCGGTGAACACGGACACGCGTCCCGTATTCGATACCCGCACCAGGCCCGACTCGAAGGGACCGCGGCCGGTACCCTTGATGCCATGCGCCAGCCCGATGCCGATATAGCGGCGCTGGGCTCTCGCATTGGCCTGGCGTTGCGGAAAGTCCGCCCAGCCGGCCGCCTGCAGGACTTGCGCCTGGCAGGCCGGATAGTCGCCGCTGTCGTACTGCATGGTCGCGCCGGAACGCGCCTTGAGCGGCTTGGTATAGGGCATCTTTTCCGGCGGGATGAGATTGCGGCGGCGCACCTCCGCGCGATCGAGCCGTAGTTCACGCGCTACCCGATCAATGAGGCGCTCCATGGCGAAGGCCGCCTGCGGATAGCCGGCGCCGCGCACCGACGACACCGGCGTCTTGTTGGTGGCGGCGACCGTGACCTCGATCGACAAGGCGGGCAGCATATAAGGCCCGCTCATCATCGATGCGGAGTTGTAGGGAATGTTGACGTCCTGCAGCGCGTAGGCGCCGAGGTCGTGGACCAGCCGACCGCGGACGCCGAGGAGCCTGGCATCGGCGCCGACGGCGATGTCGAGCGACCAGTATTGGTCGCGCTCCTGGGCGGCATTGGTGAAATGCTCGCGGCGATCCTCGATCCATTTGATCGAGCGCTCGAGGAGCTTGGCGGCCGCCGCCACCGCGATGTCCTCGGGGTAGACGCAAAGCTTGGGACCGAAGCCGCCGCCGACGTCGGGGGTTGCCACGCGCAGCCGGCTCTCGTCGAAATCGAGCAGCGAGGTCAGCGACTGGAACAGGTCATGTGCCTTCTGGGTCGACGCCCAGACCGTCATGCCGTCGTCTCGCCAATCCGCAACAATGCCGCGGCCTTCGATCGGATGGGCGGCTCCGCGATGCTGCCACAGATCCTCGTGGAACACGTGGGCGGCGCCGTTGAAGGCCTCTTGCGCATCGCCGTAGGCGACCTTGTAGATGGCGGCGATGTTCGTGTTCAGCTCGCGCCGAACCGCCGGCGAGTCTGGCTCGGCCGCCTTGCGGCAGTCCGACACCGCAGGAAGCAGGTCGTAATCGACCTGGACCAGCGCCGCCGCGTCCTCGGCGACATAGCGGCTGTCGGCAAGCACGAGTGCCACTGCCTCGCCGACGTAGGACACCTCGCCATCGGCGAGCGCGAACGACCAGTAGCGGTCGAGCGGTACGCCCGAGTTGGAATGGCGCAGCATGCGCCGCTTGGCGAGGACCGGCGCGAGATCGTCGAGCGTGAGCACCGCATGAATGCCGGGCAACGCACGCGCGTCCTGGGCATCGACCCGGCGGATGGCGGCGTGCGGATGCGCGCTGCGCACGAACGCCCCGTGCAGCACGCCGGGACGGACGATGTCGTCGATGAAGCGTCCCTTGCCGACGAGCAGCGCGCCGTCCTCGAGGCGAGGAATGCGCGCTCCGATCAATCCACCCATGTGCGCGACCGTGCCCGCGGTTCGCATCGCAGGCTTGTGATGTTCGATCCCAGGCTGTCGCCTCAGTCCGACATTGCCTTGGCGGCCTTGGCGATCACGTCCTTGGGGGTGGCATAGGCCTCCGCCAGCAGCGCGTCGAGCTTGTCCGCCGCGACGGGATTGACGTCGAAGTTGAGCCGTTGCGCCTCGGCGAGAAAATCCGGGTCCTTGGTCGTGCGGTCGAAGGCCGCGATCAGCGCCGCCTTGCGATCAGCGGGAATGCCGGGCGGGGCTGCGAACGGCCGTGCCATCGCCTGCCCGATCAGGATCAGTTTCAGGACTTGCATTTGGTCCGGTTGCTTCGCAAGGTCGGTCGCCGACGGAACATCCGGCAGCTCCGGCTGTTTCTTGATCCCGGCTTGAATGAGGATGTTGGCCTTCTTGTTGTCCTTGAGCCAATGGGGATAGCGGCCTTTGAGCGTGCTCCAGGACAATCCGCACAGCCCATCGACCTCGCCGCGCTCGGTCGCGAGCTGAATCTCGTTGGTGCCGGGGTAGCCGGTCACGATCTTGAGCTTGGCGCCGAACACGTTGCGATAGAGCAGCGCGAAGATGTTGGGATCGGAGCCGGCACCCTCGCCGCCGAAGGTCGCGGGCGTGACCAGGAGCTCATTGAAGGTCTTCACCGGGGCGTCGTGGCGCGTGAGGCACAAGCTGACCTCGTCGGTGACGCTGCCGAGCCAGGTGAATTTGGTGCTGTCGAACTCGGCCTTGTCGAGCAGCGGCGCAATGCCCTGGCTGCGCGAAAACGTGCCGATGACCGAGCCGTCCTTGGGCGCGACCGAATAGAGATAGTTGGCAGACTTGAGGCTGCCGGCGCCGGTCATGTTCTGCGGCAGCACGCTGGGATTGCCGGGAATGTGCTTGCCGAGATGTCGCGCCAGCAGCCGTCCATAGGCATCGTAGCCGCCGCCGACGCTGTAGCCGATGATGAGCGAAACGGTCTTGCCCTTGTAGAAATCCTCGACCCCGGCGGCGCGAGCCGGCTGCACCGCGAGGCCGGCGACAAGCAGCGCGGCGATGCCCCATGCAGCACGCATCGAAAGTGTGACGGATCATGATCTTTCCTGGAATCGCTGTAGGATGGGTTGAGCCTCTAGGGCGTTTACGCCCGTCTTCGCGGGCTATGGCGAAACCCATCACCTTCGACCATCGTCCACGATACCGGCGTCTACACCGACTACCAATCATATCGATCCGACCATCGCGATGGGTTTCGCTGCGCTCAACCCATCCTACGCGGGCGCATTATCGAACGCACGCAGCTTGGACGCGCGCGTCTTGTCCAGTCAATCCATTGGATCGCAGATGTCGGGCGCCTTACCGCTGGGATGTAGGCTCGGATGCGGCGGCTCCCGGCTCGGCCTCGACCGCCTTGAGGGCGGGGCCGGCGCTCCTGCCGTTCTTCGATTTCGACGGCTCTTTCGACTCGGCCGGTTCTGGAACCTGTTCGAGACCGGCGCTCGCCTGTTCCACGGGCCGCTCCGGGAGGCGCTCGCGCTGCAGCCTCGCGTAGTCCCTGCGGTTCGTCTCGAGCGCGCCGCGGGCGACGCCGAGTTCGACGCGCTCGCGCTGCAGGGTCTGGGTGAGGTCGTCGATGCGCTTCTCGGCCTTGGAGCGATACGCGCCGGCGTCACGCTCGACCTGCTCGATGCGATCGCTCAGCGCCTTGACCTTCTGCTCGGCATGGGCGAGCGAAATCTCGCGTGCCTTCAGATTTTCCGAGAGACCATTGCCCCGTTGCATCAACGACGCGCGCACCTGTTCGAGCTCCTTGACCTTGGCATCCAGCGTATCGCGGGCAGTCGAGAGCCGCTCGACCGTCTTCTCGGTGGTGTTGCGGGCGATCGACGCTTCCACCGCCTTGCGCTCCGCGGCCCGGATGTCCTCGGTGCGCCCGACCAGACTCTGCCGCACCTCCGTGAGCAATTTCTCGGCGGTGGCGGCACGCGATCGCAGCGCCTCGAGCCGCAAATTGAGCGCGTAGCTTTCGGATTGGTGGCGGTCGTTGGCCTCGTCGCGCGCAGCGGAGAGCGCAGCGCGCTCGTTCTCGCTCTCGGCCAAGCTGATTTCCATCTGCTCGAGCCGGGCGCGCGCGGCCGTCAAAGCGCCGTCGCTCTCTGCGAGACGGCGCGACAGGCGCGCGCTCTCGGTGAGCGTCTGCTCGAGCGCCGCTTGCAGCGAGCTCTTGTCGTCCTCCAGCAGCAAAGCTCTTTCGCGCGCGAGCCCGCCCTCGCCCTGCAATTCGACGATCCGCTTGTCGGCGACACCGCCGTGATCGGCGAGGATCTGGTTCGCCTGTGCCAACGCCCGACCATTGGCGGTCTCTTGCGTCAGTTGGCTCGTGAGATTGGCGATCTCTGAACGCGCGCCGGCCAGATCGCTGGTGAGATCGGCCTTGTCGCTTTCGAACTCCCGTGCGGTTTGCTGCGCCAGTGCCAATTGATGGCGCAGGCCCTCGTTGTCGTTCTCGTAACCACCGCCCTTCTCTCGAACGCGAGGAACTCGGCACGCAGGGTCTCATGGCTCGCGCGCAGCTCTGTCAGCGAGTTGCGCAAGGCGACGTTGTCGGTCTTCTCCTGCTCCAGCGCCTGCAGCGCGGAGTTGATGGGCTCGACGAGGTTGCGGAAGGCCTCCTTGAGGTCGTCGAGCGCCGAGAGCCGACGGTCGGTGTCGAGCAGGAGGTTGCGCAGCGTCTCGTTGTCCTCGCCGACCCGGGCGCCGACGTCGGCAAATGTCTGCTCGCCGTGGTTTTCGGCGCCGATCAAGCCCTGCTGCTGACTGGGCGCGCGCACCTGGATGGCCGTTGGAGTGGATGGAACGCCCTTACGCACAAGAAAATCCGAAATGTTACGCATGGCCATCCCCACCGCCTAACGACAATAGGTAAATCTATACGGCTTTTTCGAAGCCGCGCAATCAAGCAAAGGCATCGCGCGCAAATGGAGCCAGGATCAAATGCTTATGGCCGACCAGCGTATCTGGGAACAACGCCATGGATGCGCTGTTCGAGACGTGCGCCCCGCCGTGCATGCGTTCGCAAAACCTTCACATCCGCGGCAGCACATGCGCCCACTTTGCCCGAATCCTGGCATCGAGTTCCGCGCTCGAACGCGCGACGATGGGAAAAGTGTCGCGCCGCGACCACGGCTTGCACGCGTCGATGACCACGCGCGCATTGCGCGGATCGTCGCTGGCATAGGCCATGGGGTCTAGCACCGTGCTCCAGCAGCCGCGCAGGATTTCAAGACCTTCACGGGGATCAAATCGCGTGCACATCGCCCACACCACCTGGTCCATATCGGCGGGATCGATATCGTCATCGACCACGACCACGACCCGATTGGCATAGGCACCGGCGTGGCATTGCGAGGCGATCAGCCCGGCCTGCTTGGCGTGACCGCCATATTGCTGCTTGATCGCAACCGTGAGCCAGAGCCGGCTGCCGCCGGCGGCGTGCGCCCACACGCCCTTCACCTCGGGCACGCCGGCGGCTTCGAGCTGGTTCCACACCGCGCCGGAGCGATAGGTGCCGCGGTAGAACGAGTCATCGTCGGGCGGCACGCCCGGGATCGCGCCCAGCAGGATCGGATCGTTGCGGTGCATGAAGGTTTCGATGCGGATCGCCGGCTCCTTCTTCTTGCCGCCGGCGTAATAGCCGGTCCATTCGCCGAGCGGGCCCTCCTCGAGCAGGTCATCGGGATGCACGAAGCCCTCGAACGCGATCTCCGCATGCGCCGGGATGGGCAGTCCGGTCACCGGCCCCTTGATCACCTCGACCGGCTCGCCGATCAAACCGCCGGCGACGTCGTACTCGTTCTTCCCGTATGGAATTTCGAGCCCCGCCACCATGAACAAAGCCGGATGCATGCCGACCACGACCGCGACCGGACACGGCTCCCCGCGCTCGTGATAGCGGCGCTTGATCAAGTCGCCGTGCTTGCCCTTGGAGCACATGAGCGTCGCCACGTTCGGGCCATGGGATTGCACGCGATAGGCGCCATAGTTGATCCAACCGGTGTCGGGGTCCTTCATGACCACCATGCAGCCGGTGCCGATGTAGTAGCCGCCGTCGTGCTCGTGCCAGCGCGGGGTCGGAATGCTCTGGATGTTCACGTCCTTGCCGCTGCTGACGTTCTCCAGGAGCGGCCCAGATTTGACCGTGACCGGCGCGATGCTCTTCGCCTCCTTCATATATTTGCGCCAATACGAGACGAGCTCGATCGCGGACCCCTCGATCGGCACGCCCAGCGTGAGATTGATGCGGCGCACCGAGGTAAGAATGTTCGCGAGAATGCGGTGACCGCGCGGATAGCCGGGGATGTCGTCGAACAGCACCGCGCGGTTGCCCATCTTGCGCATGTAGAGGTCGACGATGCCGCCGATTTCAGCCTCGCGCTCGGCGCCATGGATTTCCTGCACCTCGTCGGCCGCACATAGCGCGTCGATCCAGCTGCGCAGGTCCTGCCTGGGTTTCTGGGCTGCCGCTTTGGCGCCTGCGCGCTTCCCGCGCTTGATGTCAGCAACGGTCATCTGGCACTCCTCGCTTCCCGGCTCGACGCAGTCTAGCCCGTAGCCCGGATGGAGCGGAGCGAAATCCGGGATTCTTGTCGCGCGGCAAGACTGCCCCGCTACCGGCGCGAGCTCAAAATCTGCTTCAGGCGCTGTGGCGTCACGGGCAGCTGCGTCACCGCGCCGGGCATCCCGATGGCATCGTCGATGGCGGATGCGATCGCGGCGCCGACCCCGGTGATGCCGCTCTCCCCCGCCCCCTTGATGCCGAGCGGATTGAGCGGGCTGGTATAGTCCTCGCGCAAGAGGACGTCGATCTTGGGCGTCTCGCGCACCGTCGGCATGAGGTAGTCCGCAAAGGTGGTCGCCAGCGGGTCGCCGCGTTCATTGTAGGTGAATTCCTCGAGCAGCGCGCCGCCCAGGCCTTGTGCGAAGCCGCCGACGATCTGGCCTTTGACCAACGCCGGATTGATGGCGCGCCCGATATCGTAGGCGATAACATAGCGCTCGAGCGCAACGGCGCCGGTCTCGCGGTCGACCTTCACCACCGCGAAGTGGATGCCGTAGGGGTAAACCTGGTGCTCGACCCGGAACCAGCCTTCGGCCGACAGGCCGGGCGGGCGGTCGCCGAGCGTCTTCGACGTGGGCTCGAGGTGGCCCGCGATCTCGCCGAGGCTGATCGACGGTCCCGAAGGCCGATCCTTGCGCACCACCTTGCCGTCGACGACGTCGAGCGCGTCGGCCGGCGCCTGCATCAGCTCCGCCGCCACCTCGATCGCCTTCGCCCGCAGCTTCACGGCGCCGTTGTGGGTGGCGGACGCCGTCATCACGGTCGCGCGCGAGGCATGCGCGCCGATGCCAAAGGCGATGCGGTCGGTCTGGCCGTGGGTGACACGGACGCGCCGATAGTCGACGCCCAGTATCTCGGCGCACACCTGCGCCATCACGGTCTCGAAGCCCTGGCCGAGCGAGGCGCCGCCGGTGATGAGCTCAACCATCCCCGAGGTGTCGACCTCGATGCGCACGCCGTCGGCGGGGCCGAGCCCGCTCTTCTCCACGAACATCGCAAACCCGGCACCGACGGCTTCGCCGGCGGCACGCCGGCGTGCGAGCTCGGCCTTGAGCTTGTCCCACGCGAGCGCGGCCAGAAGCTTGTCGAGCAGTCCGACATAGTCGCCGGAATCGTGCTCGATCTCCTCGCCCAAGGCCTCGAGCGGGCGGTGATAGGGCATCTCGTCAACCGTGATGGCATTGCGCCGTCGCACGTCGTTGGGATCGATGCCGAGCCTGGTTGCGATGGCATCGACCAGGCGTTCTCGCACGAAAGTGGTCTCGTAGCGGCCGGGCGCGCGGTAGGTGGCCGCCGGCGTCTTGTTGGTCAGGCGAAAGTGGCCGGTCGCACGATAGGCCGGCACCCGATAGGGGCCGGGAAGGATCCCCGCTGTCATGTGCACGACGCGGGCGGCGTGGGTACGCACATAAGCGCCCTGGTCGTGAAAGTAGAGATCGTCGATCGCCAGGATGCGGCCCTCGGCGTCGACCGCCGCGCGAATGCGGTGGAGCTGCTGGCGCGAATGATTGGCGGCGATCAAATGCTCGCGCCGATCCTCGATCCATTTCACCGGCCGGCCGAGCCGCATGGCGGCGACGCAGACCAGCACGTCTTCCGGATAGATTTCGCCGCGGATGCCGAAGCCGCCGCCCACGTGCGACTCGTGCACGTGAATCGACGAGGGCGCGAGCCCAAGCATGCGTGACAGGAGCTCGCGATTGCGGTGCGGCACCTTGGCGGCGCCGTGCAATTCGAGGATGGCGCGGGACGCGTCATAGCGGCCTATGGCGCCGCGGGCCTCCAACGGCACGCCGGAATGGCGGCCGATCGCCAGCTCGAGCTCCACGAGCAAAGGCGCGCTGCGAAGAGCCGCGTCGACGTCGCCGTAGCCCTGGCGGATGACGGCCACCTCGGTGCTGCGGCCGCCCGAGAACTCGCGCGGCTCGGCGTCGGCGGCCAGCAGCGCCGGCAGTTCCTCGATCTCCATGGTGACGAGGTCCGCCGCATCCTCGGCCACGTAGGGATCGTCGGCAAAGACGGCGGCCACCGGATCGCCGACATAGCGCACGCGGTCGGTCGCGAGCACCGGCTGGCGGTAGGGTTCGAGCGCAGGAATTCGTCCCTCGCGAAAATCGATCGGCGGCACGTCGGCAATATCGGCCGCGATCCACACCGCGAGCACGCCGGGCAAAGCCCGCGCGGCCGACGGGTCGACCGAGACGATCCGGCCGTGGGCATGGTTGGCACGCACGATCCGCATGTGAAGCTGGTGCGGAAAGGAAATGTCGCCCGCGAAACGGCCGTGGCCCCTGACCAGCGGCGGATCCTCCAGCCGCTCGACCGATTGCCCGATCCATTTGGTGTTGCCGGTCATGATCGGCCGGCGCCCATCTTGGTCGCCGCCGCACGAACCGCCTTCACGATGTTCTCGTAACCGGTGCAGCGGCAGAGATTGGAGGACAATACGTCGATGAGGTCGTCGTCGCTGATGTCGGGCTCGCGCTCGAGCACGCCCGTCGCCAGCATCAGGAATCCGGGCGTGCAGAAGCCGCATTGCAATCCGTGGTTTTCGATGAAGGCCTGCTGCAGCGGATGCAGCTCGGTGCCGTTCGCGAGCCCTTCGACGGTGCGAATGTGACATCCCTCGGCTTGCACCGCGAACATCAGGCACGACCGCACGGGTTCACCGTCGAGGAGGACCGTGCAGGCCCCGCAGACGCCGTGCTCACAGCCGATATGCGTCCCAGTCTGACCGCAATCGTCGCGGATCGCATCGACCAGCGTGCGGCGCGGATCGATGCGGACGCCGTAACTGCGCCCGTTGATGGTGAGCGTAATCTCCCGCTTGTCGGTCATGCCGCCGCCCGCTCCAGCGCTCGGCGCGTGACGGTGCACGCGAGGTCACGGCGATAGGCCGCGCTGGTGGTGGCATCATCGAGCGGATCGACCGCGGAGGCGACCGTCGCGGCGGCCGCCTCGAATGCCGCAGCAGCGGGCGCCTGTCCCGCGAGCGTCTGCTCGGCCGGCGCGATCCGGCGCGGCTGCGCTTCCACGCCGCCGACCGCCACCCGCGGCTCGCTGATCACGCCGCCCTCGACACGAAACGTGACGAGCGCCATGGCGAGCGCAAAATCGCCGGCGCGGCGATTGAACTCGTAGAAGCCGAAACGGGTGTCGGCGGGAAGAAGCGGCAGGCGCACTTCGGTCAGAAGCTCGTTCTCGTTGAGCGCCGTAGTCATGATGCCGTGGAAAAAGTCCTGTGCCGGGATCGTGCGCGTGCCGCGGGCGCTGCGCGCCACCATTTCGGCGCCCAGCGCCGCGGCGACCAGACACCATTCGGAGGCGGGATCGGCGTGGGCGATACTGCCGCAGAAGGTGCCACGGGTGCGGATCGGATAGTGCGCGATGTGACGCACGACCGTGGCGAGCAGCCGCCCCAGCGGGCCGTGCTCAACCGGCTTATGGAAGGCCGCATGGCGCACGCAGGCGCCGATGGAGAGCCAATCGCCGTCGACGGCGAGCCGCCGCAGCGCCTCCACGCCGTTGATGTCCACGAGATGCCGCGGCCGGGCCAGGCGAAACGCCATGATCGGCACCAGGCTTTGGCCGCCGGCGAGCACGCGGCCGTCCTCGCCTGCAACCTCGGCGAGGGTTTCGACCGCCTCATCAATCGTTTTTGGTGCGTGATAGCGGAACGGCGCAGGCTTCATCGTTCCTCACCGCAGATACGGTGGACATCGAAGCAAGGAAGAACGATCACCGCCGCTTTGTCCCATATTTGGGAATTTGAGTTTTTTTGGATTGATGCACAGTTGTTGGTGTATGTAAAGAAGCGCGCGCCATCAGGTATCCGCCGAAGATGAAGCCACCGCCGTTCCGCTATCACGACCCTAAGACTGTCAGCGAGGCCGTCGGCCTGCTCGGCAGCCTCGACAACGCCAAGCTGCTCGCGGGCGGCCAGTCGCTGATGCCGATGCTCAATTTTCGCTTCGTGCAGCCCGACCACATCATCGACCTCAACCGCGTGGAAGGCCTATCCTATATCCGCGAGGCCAACGGCGCGCTCGAAATCGGCGCCATGACGCGCCAGCGCGATCTCGAATATTCCGATGCGGTATGTACGCGCTGGCCGATCATGCACGAGGCGCTGCTCCAGGTCGGGCACCGGCAGACCCGCAATCGCGGCACGATCGGCGGCTCGCTCTGTCATCTTGATCCGGCGGCGGAGCTGGTCTCGCTCGCGACCGGCTATGACGCGACGGTGACCGTCACCGGTCCGCACGGCCAACGCGAGGTTCCGTTCGCGCAGTTCCCGGTCGCCTACATGACGCCGGCGATCGAATTGAACGAGCTCGTCGTCGCGGTACGGTTCCCGCAATGGGCTCGCAATCACGGCTATGCCTTCGTCGAATTTTCGCGCCGGCACGGCGATTTCGCCATCACGTCGGCGGCTGCCCTGATCGAGGCCGACGCCGCAGGCAAGATCACGCGCGCTTCGGTCACGGTCGGCGGCATGGGAACGGCGCCGAGCCGCGCCCGCGAGGTCGAGCATGCCATCCTCGGACAGACGCCGACGGCGCAGCTGTTCCGCGACGCCTGCGAGAGCTGCCGCAAGCTCGAAGCGATCGACGACGTGCACGCGCCGGCGTCCTATCGCCAGCATTTGGCGGCGGTGCTGTCGCGGCGGGCACTGGAGAAGGCATATGCGCGCCTCACCGGCACCGATCCCGATCGCGCACGGCCGCACTAAGGACATTCATGGCGATGGGCGAAACTCGCAAAATTGCGCTGACGGTCAATGGCAAGCGCTATGAGGAGGAGGTCGAGGTCCGCGTGACGCTCGCCGACTTCGTGCGTCACCAGCTCGGCTTGACGGGCACCCATCTCGGCTGCGAGCACGGCGTCTGCGGCGCCTGCACCATCCTGTTCGATGGGCGCTCGGCACGTTCCTGCCTGATGCTGGCGGTGCAGGCCGACGGCCACGACCTTCTCACCGTCGAGGGCATCGCGCCCGTCGGCCGACAAGCTGCATCCGCTGCAGCAGGCGTTCCACGAGCACCATGGCCTCCAGTGCGGCTTCTGCACGCCCGGCATGCTCACGACGCTGATCGAGTTCCTACGCGACAATCCGGATCCGACCGAACAGGAGGTGCGGATCGCTATTGCGGGCAATCTGTGCCGCTGCACCGGCTATCAGAACATCGTCATCGCGACCCTCGATGCAGCCAAGCGCCTGCGGGGCGAGGCGGCACCATCGGCATAAGATCTCGGAGTGTGCTGAGTTCACGGCCGGATTCCGTCTCGCGCTATGGCCATTCGATTCGACGATATCGGCAACCGCCTCAAGGCGTTTCGGCTCGGCTCGGGGCTCAGCGCCGACGAGATCGCGGGCCGGCTCGGCATCTCGCGCACGGCGCTCTATCGCTTCGAGAAGGGCGAGCTCGCCAAGATCGAGACGCTGGAAAGGCTCGCGGAGCTGCTCTCGGTGTCGGTGCCGACCCTGCTGGGGGTCGGCGTCGAATATATCGCCTCGGCGGTGAGCTATTTCGAGCGCATGCGGCAGATCGAGGAGAGCTGCGAGCACATCATCGTGCTCGCGGGTCCGATCTCCTACCTGCTGGCCTCCGATGCGTTCGACCGGGCGCTCGGCGACATCCTGCGGGAAAGCATTCCCGACACGTTGCCGGGCCGCAAGCGCGCGCTCGAGCAGGTCGACGAGATCACCGCGGTGCTGCGCCAGCGCAAGGACAATTACCGCCGGCGCCAGCCCGGCATCGTCAATCTGATTTCCGCAACGGAGATGGAGCATTTCCTGCAGAACGGCCTGGTCGGCCGGCTGGGCCTGCCGGAGAAGATCCGGCGCGAGCGACGCGCGCTCGCGCGTGCGGAGGCGGAGCATTTCATCGCGCTCATGGAGGACGAGCCGATCGGCATTCAGATCGGCATCGTGCCCGACACGCTGCCGCATGCGAGCTTCCAGCTATTTCGCCAGCCCGACCGGCAAGTGCTGGCGCTGAGCCCGTTCCGGCTGGGCGAGCAGCCGAACATCCGGGTTGGGGTCGCGATGATCACGTCGGCGCCGGAGGCGCTGGCGCTCCACGAGAAGATGGCCAAGGAGCTCTGGCAGCGCGCGCTCAAGGGCGCGGCCGCGGTGCGCCTGATGCGATCATTCCTTGAAAAGCAGTGACGCTGCAGGTAACGCAGGTCGAGGGGCCGGACGAGAAGACGCCGGTCTATCGCGGCGGGGAAACGATCGAGTGGAAGGTTATGGCCAGTTGAAATCTCTGCTTGTCAGGCCCAGAACAAGCGGGGCATCCAGGAGCCGCGCGACCTATCGCAACGAGACCAGATCATGACCGCAGGCATGGGCTTCCCCGACAAGAAGGTGATGGCCGAGCTGACGGCGAAAATGCTGCTCGAGGTCGACGCGGTCCGCTTCATGGACGACAAGCCGTTCATCTTCACCTCGGGTTGGGCGAGCCCGGTCTATACCGACTGCCGGCGGCTGATCTCGTTTCCGCGCGTGCGCCGCACGTTGATCGATTTCGGCGCGGCCACCGTCCTGCGCGAGGCCGGCTTCGAGCAGTTCGACGCGATCGTGGGCGGCGAGACCGCCGGCATTCCATTCGCGGCCTGGATCGCCGACCGCCTCGACTTGCCGATGCTTTATGTGCGCAAGAAGCCCAAGGGGTTCGGACGCAATGCCCAGATCGAAGGCCATCTGGTCGAGGGGCAGCGCGTGCTCCTGGTCGAGGATCTGACCACCGACGGCCGCAGCAAGGTCAATTTCTGCAAGGCGCTGCGCGAGGCCGGGGCCAAGGTCGAGCACGTGCTGGTGTTCTTCTTCTACGACATCTACCCCGAGGCACGGCAAATCCTGAGCGACCTCGGCGTGACGCTGCATTCGCTCGCGACCTGGTGGGACGTGCTGGCGGTCGCCAAGGCGAGCGGCAAGTTCGAAGCGGCGAAGCTCGCCGAGGTTGAGAAGTTCATGCACGACCCGGCCGGTTGGTCGAAGGCCCATGGCGGCGTGGCCGCGGCTGCGGCCGAGTGACGTCGGCTTCGAAACGAAAGCGAGAAGGCCGGGAGGACACGAGTGATCCCTACGCGGACGAACAACAGCGCGATTCCACAAGGCTTCGGTCGCTGCGCTCCTCGCCGCGCTTGCCGTGCTGCTCCCGCTGTCCGGTGCAGCCGCTAGTCCTACCCCAACCGGCCGATCAAGCTGGTGGTGCCGTATTCCGCCGGCTCGGGCGCCGACATCACCGCCCGGCAGACCATGGCGAAGCTCGCGAGCGTGCTCAGCCAAAACATCGTCATCGAGAACCGGCCGGGCGCGAGCGGAATGACTGGAACCGACGCCGTGGCGCGGGCAACGCCCGACGGTTACACCCTGCTGTTCGGGGTGACCCAGCACGCGATCAATCCGGGCCTGCACAAGAGGCTTCCCTACGACACGCTCGCAGACTTTGTTCCGGTGGCGCGCGTGACCAGCCAGCCGCTGTTTCTCGGCGTCTCGGCTTCGCTGCCGGCCAAGTCGGTGGCGGAACTGGTGCGGCACATCAAAGGACATCCCGGCAAGCTCAACTATGCGTCGACCGGCATCGGAACGTCGATCCACCTCGCCGGTGCTTTTTTCGCATTCAAGGCGGGCTTGCAGATGTCGCACGTGCCCTACACCAATGCGTCCCAGGCCGTCGTGGATTTGGGACGCGGCGAGGTGCAGGTCCTGTTCTATACCCACGCGCCACTCATGCCGCAGGTCGAAACCGGACGGGTGAGAATTCTGGGCACGACCGGGGCCGCGCGCTCGAGCTGGGCGCCCGACGTGCCCACGATGGCAGAAGCCCAAATTCCGGATTTCGTCATGCCCGCGTGGCACGGAGTGTTTGCGCCGGTCAACACACCGACAGAGGTCGTGGACGTGCTAGAAAAAGCGTTGGCTCGCGTGGCGGCCGACCCCGACTACCGGAAAGACCTGGAGCCGACCGGCACCGACATTTATTACGCGACGTCGAAGGACTTCGATCGATTTGTACGTTCCGAGATCGAACGCTTCAGGGAAATCATCCAAATTTCTGGAACGAAGGCGGATTGACGCCGTGCATGGCGCCGGTCACCCGTCCGGCATGCGCGCCTTCGATCCGGAGCATTCGTTGACGAGCGCCGCGACCGGTACCGGCATCGGACAGCCGGTGCGGCGCCGCGAGGATTTCCGCCTGGTCACCGGTAAAGGCTCCTACAGCGATGATCTCAACCTGGACGGCCAAGTCTACGCCGTCATGCTGCGCTCGCCGCATGCCCATGCCCGCCTTCGCGCGATCGGGACCGCCGAGGCTTGCGCGGCGCCCGGCGTGCTCGCGGTGTTGACCGGACGTGACCTCGTCGCCGACGGCCTCAGGCCTATCCCCCATACGCCGTTCTCGACCCACCCGGCCGAGATCGTGCTGCCCAATTGCGACGGCTCTCCCACGTTCGTCGCGCCCCATTGGCCGTTGCCGAGCGACAAAGCGCGGTTTGTCGGCGAAGCCGTGGCAATGGTGATCGCCACGACGGTTGCAGCCGCCAAGGACGGCGCCGAACTAATCGAGATCGACTACGAGCCGCTACCGGCGGTGACCGACGCCGTCGCCGCCATCGCGCCGGAGGCGCCGCGACTATGGGACGACGCCGCATCGAACCTTTGCATCGACGCCGTCGTCGGTGATCCCGTGACAACGGCGGCGGCGTTCGCCGACGCCGCCTGCGTGGTGAAGATCGAGACCCTGGTCCAGCGCGTGACCGGCGTCCCGATGGAGCCGCGGGCCGCGGTTGCGACCTATGATCCCGCGACCGGCCGCTACACACTCCACGCCGGCGGCGGCTCTCCGGTGCGCCAAAAGCACGACCTCGCGGGGGTTCTGAACGTGCCGCCCGAGCGCGTCAGGGTCGTGATGCACGACGTGGGCGGCAATTACGGAACGCGGGGCGGCTTCTTCCCCGAATTCGCACTCGTCGCATGGGCGGCGCGGCGTGTGGGGCAGCCGGTGAAGTGGACCTGCGAGCGGCATGAGTTGTTCCTCACCGACTATCAGGGGCGCGATCTCGCGTTGCAGGCCGAGTTGGCCCTGGACGCGGATGGCCGTTTCCTCGCCATGCGCGGCTCCGACACGTCGAATGTCGGCGCGCACACCGTATCGTTCGCGACGCTCCAAAAGAGCGTCGAGGTGATGACGAGCATCTATCAGGTGCCGGCCGCGTGCTTTCGCGCGCGCGCCGTGCTGACCAATACCGTCCCGACGCGGCCGTATCGCGCGACCGGGCGCCCGGAAGCCATGTTCGTGATGGAGCGCCTCATCGATCTCGCCGCGCAGCAGTTCGGGTTCGATCGGATCGCGTTGCGCCGGAAGAATTTGCTCCCGGTGCAATCGCTGCCATACACCAATCCGTTCGGGATGACCTTCGACAACGGCAACTATCATCAGGCGATGGAGACAGCGCTTGCGCTAGGCGAGTGGGAAGGGTTTGCCGGGCGCGACAGGCAGGCTCGAAGGCGCGGCCGGCGTCGCGGCATCGGCGTCGCCAACTACATCGATACCGGGACCGGGGTGACGCGCGAGCGCACCGAGATCACCGTCCGCCCCGACGGCGTCATCGAGCTGGTGATCGGCACGATGTCGAACGGCCAGGGCCACGAAACCACGTTTGCGCAGCTCATGTCGGAATGGCTCGGGGTGCCGCCGGACACCGTGCGCCTCGTCACCGGCGATACCGACGTCGTCGCGTTCGGCGGCGGCTCCCATTCCGGCCGTTCGATGCGGCTCGGCAGCATCATCATGCACAAGGCCTGCGAACGGATCATCGCCCGCGGTGTTGCGCTCGCCGAGCACCTGTTGGAGGCGTCGGCGGGCGACATCGTCTTTTCCGATGGTCGTTTTGCGGTAAAGGGCACCAACGTTTCCATCGGACTATTCGAGGTCGCCGCAGCGGCCATCGATCCGAGCCGGGTTCCCGACCATCTGCGCGGCACGCTCGCGGCGGAGTGCGACGAACACGTCAAGGATGCGGCGTTCCCCTACGGCTGCCACGTCTGTGAAGTCGAGGTCGATCCCGACACCGGCGTGGTCGAGATCGTTCGTTATGCCGCCGTCGACGATGTCGGCCGTGCGGTGAACCCCATGATCATTCATGGGCAGACCCACGGCAGCATCGTCCAGGGCGTCGGGCAGGCCCTGCTCGAACACTGCCACTACGACCCCGCCAGTGGGCAGCTGTTCGCCAGTTCGTTCATGGACTATGCGATGCCGCGCGCCGACGGCCTGCCGTTGTTCGTGACCGAGATCAGCGAGGTGCCGTCGACGACCCACCCGCTCGGCATCCGTCCGGGAGGCGAGGGCGGCATCGCGCCGGCGCTCGCCGTCGTCATCAACGCCGTCGTCGACGCGCTGAAGGAATTCGGCGTACAGCACGTGGAAATGCCGGCGACGCCGCAACGCGTCTGGCAGGCGATCCACGGAAAATCAACGAAGCCGGTGGCCCGCGGTGGCGCATTTCAGGGCCGCTCCTGGCAATCTTGAGTACAGCAACGAGACGTGCCATGCGTTGCCGTCGGACGTTCGTTGGCAAGTCAAAAAGGAGTGGTGATGGCGGATAGGGCCGCGGATGTCATCGTCGTGGGCGGCGGCAACGCAGCCTTTTGCGCGGCGCTCGCCGCGCAGGAGCAGGGCGCATCGGTGCTGATGCTGGAGGCGGCACCGGAGGACGAATTGGGCGGCAACAGCCGTTTCACCGCGGGATCGGTGCGCGTCGTCTACAACGGCGTCGACGACATCAAGGCGCTGGTGCCCGACCTGACCGAGCAGGAAATCGCCACCACCGACTTCGGTACCTACACCCAGGAGCAATTCTTCGACGACATGGCGCGGGTGACGCAGAACCGCGCCGATCCCGATCTGGTCGAGCTCCTGGTGACCAGGAGCTTCGACACGTTCTGCTGGATGCGCGACAAGGGCGTACGCTTCATCCCGATCTACGGCCGCCAGGCGTTCAAGATCGAAGGCAAGTTCAAGTTCTGGGGCGGCCTCACGGTCGAGGCGGTCGGCGGCGGCCCCGGCCTCATCAAGATGCTCACCGATGCCGCGACCAAACGCGGCATCGAGATTCGCTACCAGACCCGCGCGCTGAGCCTCATTTACGACGGGGTACGGGTCGCCGGCGTTCGCGTCCGGCACGAGGGCGCGGAAAGCGACCTGCACGGCAACTCGGTCGTGCTCGCCTGCGGCGGCTTCGAGTCCAATTCCGAGTGGCGCACGCGCTATCTCGGACCGGGCTGGGACCTCGCCAAGGTGCGCGGCACGCGCTTCAATACCGGCGACGGCATCCGCATGGCATTGGACATCGGCGCCAGTCCCTGCGGCAACTGGTCCGGCTGCCACGCCGTGCAATGGGAGATGAACGCGCCCGAGTTCGGCGACCTCGCGGTCGGCGACCAGTTCCAGAAGCACTCCTATCCGTTTGCCATTCTCGTCAACGCCACCGGCAAGCGCTTCGTCGACGAAGGCGCCGACTTCCGCAACTACACCTATGCCAAGTACGGGCGCGTCGTGCTCGAGCAGCCGGGCCAGTTCGCCTGGCAGATCTTCGACCAGAAGGTGAAGCATCTGCAGCGCGACGAGTACAGGATCCGGCAGATCACCAAGGTCGTCGCCAATACCATCGAGGAATTCGCGCACAAGCTCGAGGGCGTGAACGCGGAGCAGTTCATCAAGACCATCGCGGAGTACAACAAGGCGGTGCGCGCCGACGTCCCGTTCAATCCCAACGTCAAGGACGGCCGGCGCACCGAAGGTCTTGCCGTCAACAAGAGCAACTGGGCGAACACCATCGACCAGCCGCCGTTCGAAGGCTATGGGGTGACCTGCGGCCTGACCTTCACCTTCGGCGGCGTGCGCATCACCACCGACGGCGAAGTCCTCAACACCGACTACCAGCCGATCCGCGGGCTCTATGCCGCCGGCGAGCTGGTCGGCGGGCTGTTCTATTTCAATTATCCGGGCGGATCGGGCCTCACCTCGGGCGCGGTGTTCGGACGCATCGCGGGCACCACGGCCGCGCGCGCGGGCAGGAATTGAGCAGGCGACATGGAATTCGACAATTCATTCGAGGTGCCGCTGCCGCCGGCCCAGGCCTGGAAAGTGCTGCTCGACATCGAGCGCATCGCGCCCTGCATGCCGGGGGCGGAGCTGACCGAGGTGGTGAGCGAGAACACCTACAAGGGCAAGATCGGCGTGCGGCTAGGGCCCGTCGCCTTGACCTTCGCGGGCATCGTCAAGTTCGAGGACATCGACGAGGCGACCCACACGGCACGCGTGGCGGCGCAGGGCACCGACGCGAAAGGCCGCGGCGGCGCCAACGCCGCTTCCGTGTTCCGTCTCGAGCCCGCCGGCGCCGGGTCGAAGGTGCTGGTCCACACCAACCTGACGCTGTCGGGCGCGGTGGCGCAGTACGGGCGCGGCGTCGGCATCATCCAGGCGACCGCCGCGCAGCTCATGAATCAATTCGCCAAGTGCCTGAGGGAAAAGCTCGTGCAGCAGCAGGAAACGCCGGCCGCTGCGGCGTCGCCGCCGCCGGAGGTGCGGTCAGCGCCGTCCATCGTTCCCGGATCTCCCCCGGCTTCGGCTCCCGCGCCGGCGCCCGCCGCGAAGCCGATCTCGGGCTTTGCATTGATGGCCAAGGTGATCTGGAACGCGATCGTCGGATTGTTCAAGCGGCCGTAGCAGGCGGTGCTTCCTCCGAGCGTCGTCCCCGCGAAAGCGGGGACCATGACCACCGGCCTCTGGAATATGGGTCCCCGCTTTCGCGGGGACGACAACGGTGCACGGTACCTGCAATTCACTCCTTCAACACTTCCTCGCGCTTGAGGCGGATGGCGGGCGCGGCAATCACCAGCAGCAGTCCCGCCGCCACCAGCAGGAAGGCCAGGCTGATCGGCTCCTGCACGAACACCATCGGATCGCCGCGCGAGATCAAGAGCGCGCGGCGGAGATTTTCCTCCATCATGGGGCCGAGCACGAAGCCGAGAATGAGCGGCGCCGGCTCGCAGTCGAGCTTGAGCGCCACATAGCCGAAGATCGCGAAGAACGCCATCACGACGGCGTCGAACGGCTTGTTGTTGACGGCGTAGACGCCGATGCAGCAGAACACGATGATGGCGGGATAGAGTAACCGATACGGCACCCGCAGCAGCCGCACCCACACGCCCACCATCGGCAGGTTCAAGATCACCAGCATGAGGTTGCCGAGCCACATGCTGGCGATGAGCCCCCAGAACAGTCCCGGACGGTCGGTCATCACCCGCGGTCCCGGCGCGATGCCGTGAATCATCAGCGCCCCGATCATCATCGCCATGGTCGGGTTGCCCGGAATCCCCAAGGTCAGCATCGGGATGAACGAGGTCTGCGCACCGCCGTTGTTGGCGGCCTCCGGCGCCGCGACGCCCCGGATGTCGCCATGGCCGAATTGGCGCGGCGGCCTGGCGACGTTCTTCTCGAGCGTGTAGGCCGCGAACGCCGCCAGCAGCGCCCCTCCTCCCGGCAATACGCCGAGAAGCGCGCCCAGCCCGGTGCCGCGCAGGATCGAGCCGGCGCAGTATCTGAGATCGGCGAAGGTCGGCCACACCCTGCCGAGCGCGCCCGACACGACGCGCGCCTCCTGCTTCTTCTCGAGGTTGTAGACGACCTCGGCAATGCCGTAGATCCCCATCGAGAGCGCAACGAACTCGATGCCGTCGGCAAGCTCGGTCGTGCCGAAATTGAAGCGGCGCGCGCCCGAGTTCACGTCGGTGCCGACGAGCCCGAGAAGCAGCCCGAGCACGACCATCGCGATCGCCTTGATGAGCGATCCGCGCGCCAGCACGACGGCCGCAATCAAACCGCACACCATCAGCGAGAAATATTCGGCCGGGCCGAACTGCAGGGCGATCGCGGCGAGCGGCGGGGCGGCGAGCGCGATCAGCAAGGTCGAGACGCAACCGGCGAAGAACGAGGCCAGCGCCGCAATGCCGAGCGCAGGGCCGGCGCGTCCCTGGAGCGCCATCTGGTGACCGTCGATGGTGGTCACGACCGAGGACGCCTCGCCCGGAATGTTGACCAGAATGGCCGTGGTCGAGCCGCCGTACTGGGCGCCGTAATAGATGCCGGCGAGCAGGATCAGCGCCGATTCCGGCGGCAGCGTGAACGAGATCGGCAGCAGCATC
Organism: uncultured Alphaproteobacteria bacterium; assembly: GCA_963827585.1. Lineage (GTDB taxonomy): Bacteria > Pseudomonadota > Alphaproteobacteria > Rhizobiales > Xanthobacteraceae > VAZQ01. The sequence goes on along the minus strand of CAWHCK010000047.1, from coordinate 122,647 downwards.
GCCACGGTCGTGACCGGACCGATGCCGGGCAGTACGCCGATGACGGTGCCGAGCAGGACGCCGGTGAAGCAGTAGGCGATGTTCTGGACGGTCAGCGCGACGGCAAATCCGAGCCCGAGATTGGAGATCACGTCCATCGGGACCTACAGGCTTGGCCAGCCACTTGGCCAGATATTGAACGGAAGGCCCAGCGCATAGACGAAGACCCCGATGGAAAAGAGAATGAGCGCCGCCGTCAGCGCGGCCGTTTCGAGCAAACGAAATTGCGGGCCGGCCCAGGCCGACAACACGGCCAGCACGCCGAGCGAGACGACGAGACCGAGAGGTTCGATCAGCGCGCCGAACAGGCAGACCGCCGCCGCGATGACCGCGAGCGGCACGAGATGCAAGCGCGAGACCGGTTCCCCGTCCAAGACCACCGAGCGAGCGATCAAGACGGCGCCCAGCGCAGCGAGCACGCCGGCGAGCAGCAGGGGAAAATAGCCCGGCCCCATCTTGCCGGCGGTGCCCAAGGAATATCCGCGTGCGGCGAGGATGGCAGTGGCGGCAAAGCCGCAGAACATCACGCCCGACCAGAAGTCTTTCGGCGCGCGGATTCTCATGCTCCCCCTCACGCCGCCTCTCAGCGCTTGGCCGCCAGTCGGCCGTTCGCCCGATCGGTTTTTCTTGATCTTACCGTCGGTCCTCGTCGGGCTCGCCACGCTGTCTTTCCGATTTGTGGTGTTGGATCGCCCCTGCCCCATCATCTACAGTCCCGGCCGCGGTCGCGCATGGAATGGTGCAGGTGACGAAGTCGCTCGGATTCATCGCAAGACACGGCCTCTGGACGGACGAGCAGCGACGGCAAGCCGAGGACCTCAAGCGCAGGATCGAGCAGGACAACCTGCATCTCGTGCGGCTTGCCTGGGCCGACCCGCACGGCGCCTCGCGCGCCAAGGCGGTAACGGTGCCCGCCTTCCTCGCCGCGCTCGAGGCCGGCTACAACATCAACGTCGCGACCACCACGCTCGATTCCGCCAATGCCCGCACCTTCGCCTCGTTCACGCGCGGCGGCGGGATGGGTCTCGACGAGATGACGGGCTCGCCCAATCTCACCATCGTCCCCGACCCTGCGACCTTTCGCGCCCTGCCCTGGGCGCCGGGCGTCGGCTGGGTGCTGTGCGATGAATACTTCAACAGCGGCGTGCCCTTTCACTTCTCGCCCCGGCAGTTGCTGCGCAAGCACCTCAAGCGGCTTGCGGACAGCGGCATGGACTGCATCGTCGGCCTGGAGATCGAATGGTATCTCCTGCGCGTTCCCGACCCTCGCTTGAGCGACGAGCACACCGGCATCCCCGGCGTGCGCGGGCGACCGCTCACGACCGCGCCGCCCGAACCGGGCTTTTCCTACCACTCCGAATCCAACATGGATCTGATGCAGCCGGTGCTCTCCGCGCTCGCTGGGCATTTCGAGACCATCGGGCTGCCGCTGCGCTCGATCGAGAACGAGTGGGGGCCGGGCCAGCTCGAATGCACCTTCGCCGCGCGCCCGGCGCTGGAAGCGGCCGACCACGCGCTGCTGTTTCGCACCGCCACGCGGCAGAATCTGCCGCCGGATGGGTCATTGCGCGACCTTCATGTGCCGGCCGGCGCTCAAAGGCTACTACTCCAGCGGCTGGCACCTGCATCAGTCGCTGGTCGACCGCAACAACGGACGAAACCTGTTCATGCCGGAACGCGAGGGCGACTGCCTGTCGCCGCTCGGCCGCGCCTTCCTCGGCGGGTTGATGAAACATGCCGCGCCCTGCACCGCGTTTGCGACCCCGACCGTCAACGGCTACCGGCGATTCCGGCCGAACTCGCTCGCACCCGATCGCGCCACCTGGTGCTACGACCACCGCGGCGTGATGATTCGCATCCTCGGCGGGCCGGGCGACCCGGCGACCCGGATGGAGAACCGGATCGGCGAGCCTGCCGCCAACCCCTACCTCTACATCCTGTCGCAGGTGGTCGCCGGCCTCGACGGCATCGAAAGCAAGCTCGACCCGGGCCCGCCGGAGGACGATCCTTACAACGCCGACCGGCCCATGCTGCCTGCGAGCCTGCCGGCGGCGCTCGACGCACTCGAGCGCGAGCCGCTCCTGCGGGCGCAGCTCGGGGGCGTGTTCATCGACTACTTCCTCAAGCTCAAGCGCAACGAGGCGGGCCGGTTTGCGCAGTGGCTCAAGGATAAGGGCGAACAACCGGGCGACGAGCCGACTGAATGGGAGCAGAACGAGTATTTCGATTTTTTCTGAGCGGATGCATTATAGCGGCATGCCAAAAACACGAACCGGGCCGTGAAGGACTGACGCCATGCTGGAAAAACTCAACGCGTCTCGAATCGAGAGCGCGGCCGACCTCTACGACTGGGACGAGCTCGTGCAGGAGGACCGCGTTCATCGCCTGATCTATACCGATCCGGCGATCTTCCAGGCCGAGATGACCAACATCTTCGGCGCGGTCTGGGTCTATCTCGGCCACGAGAGCCAGATTCCCGGAGAACGACGATTACATCACCGTGCGGCTCGGGCTGCGCCCGATCATCCTGCTGCGCGACTCGCAGGGGAAAATCCGCGCGCTGTTCAATCGCTGCACGCACCGCGGCACCACGCTGTGCCGCAAGGACAAGGGCTCGGCCCGCATGTTCACCTGCCCGTATCACGGCTGGAGCTACCTCAACAGCGGGAAGCTGCGGGCCGTGCCGTGGCCGGACGGCTATGCCTGCGACTTCAAGGATTCGAAGTTCAACGTCGCCCAGGTTCCGCGCGTGGACAGCTATCGCGGCTTCATCTTCGCCACGCTCAATCCCGATGCGCCCGCGCTCATCGACTATCTCGGCCCCATCACCAAGCCGATCGACGAGTGGCTCGACCGTCAGCCCAAGGGCAAGGTCGCGGTCTGCGAGGCGAACCGGCTCAAGTACAAGGGCAACTGGAAGCTCGCCTACGACAATTCCGGCGACGGCTACCACGTGGTGTTCTCGCACCGCTCGCTGCTGGAAATGGAGAACCGCCAGGCCGACGTCGCCAACAAGGGCATGTCGTACTACAAGGGCTCGCCCGACACGGCGCCGATGTACATGGCCTATATGGGCAACGGCCATCACTTCAAGGACAAGCGGCCGAACATCGAAAAGCGCGCGGGCGGATTGTGGGCGGTGGAAGGTCCCGCCCCCGGCACCGAGCATTATGCGCAGGAGCTGCGCCGCCGCTTCGGCGCCAAGGCGGAGGAAATCCTCGACCTCGCCTCGTCCGAGCCGGTCAACATCAACGTGTTCCCGAACTTCTCGCTGCTCGGCAACCACATCCAGGTATTCGAGCCGGTCTCGGTCGACGAGACCAACGTCACCTGGTACGGCACCGCGGTGGTCGACGAGGACGGCGTGCTGGGCGGGGCGGTGGACGAGATCAACGCGCTGCGCATGCGCACGCAGGAGCAATTCCCGAATTTCGGCGAAGTCGACGACCTCGCCAATTTCGAGGAAATCCAGCGCGGGCTCGCGTGCCAGGAGGACGAGTGGATCTACATGCATCGCGGGCTCGGCATTCCCGGCCGCGTGAAGACCGACGAGCACGGCATCATCACCGCGCCCGCCACCGACGAGGCGTTCATGCGCGAATACATCAAGGAATGGAAACGGCTGATGAAGGCGACGCCCACCCTCGCGGTTCAGCGCGAGCCGTGAGTTCGAGCATGCAAACCCTGCGCGATCCCTCGCTCAGCTCCTATTACGTCACTGAACGGCTCTACCAGGATCTGGTGGAGAGCTTTACCGACTGGCAGCGCGACGAGCTCGCGATCGCGCAGCCGGAGGCGCGCGACCATTTCCGCATGCTGATCGAGCGCGAGGCGCGCCTGCTCGATCAGCTTCGCTTCGACGAATGGCTGGCGATGTACTCGCCCGAATGCATCTACTGGGTGCCGGGAACGCCCGAGGCCGGTGATCCCCGGCGGGAGATTTCGATTTCCTTCGACGATCGCCGGCGCATGGAGGACCGGATCTATCGGCTGCGCACCGGCTATGCCTGGTCGCAGGCGCCGAAATCCCGCACCGTGCGGATGATCTCGAACGTCGAGGTGTTCGCCACCGCGCAGAGCACGGTGCGCATGGTGCGCTCGAATTTCCTGATCAGCGAATTTCGCGTCGACGGGACGCGATTTCTGTCGGGCTGGTGCGGCCATCGCTTCGCGCAGCGGGCGGACCGCTGGGAAATCCAGGTCCGGCAGGTCAACCTGATCGACTGCGACCAGAACCTGCGCAATCCCAGCATCGTGCTCTGACGCGATGCGCCGCCATCGCGCGCGGCGACCTCCCGTTTGCGCGCGAGCCCGCATCAACTGGAGATAAGGCATGACGGCGACGGCGCTCGATTCCGTGATCTTCCGCGACATCTTCAGCACCGCTGACATGCGCCGGGTGTTTTCCGATGAAGCGAGGACCGGCTACTACCTCGAGATCGAAGCCGCGCTCGCGCGCGCGCAGGCTCGCCTCGGCGTCATCCCGGAGCAGGCCGCGCGCGAGATCGAGCGCCAATGCCGGATCGAGAACATCGATCTCGACCGGCTGAAGAAGCAGACCGAGCGCATCGGCTATCCGATCCTTGGGCGTGGTGCAGCAGATCGTCGACCTCTGCGCCGACGGGCTCGGCGAATGGTGCCACTGGGGCGCGACCACGCAGGACATCACCGACACCGCGGCGATCCTGCAGATCCGCGCCGCGCTCGACCTGGTGGAACAGGACATGGAGGCGATCGCCGCGGCGCTCGCCGATCTGTCGCGGCGCTACCGCGATACCCCGATGGCGGGACGCAGCAACCTGCAGCAGGCGGTGCCGCTGACCTTCGGGTTCAAGACGGCCACGCTGCTCGCCGCCATGCAGCGCCATCGCGAACGGCTCGCGCAGCTGCGCCCGCGCGTCCTGGTCGGCGAATTCGGCGGCGCGGTCGGAACGCTGGCGTCGCTCGGCGCCGACGGCCTCAAGGTGCAGGCCGAGCTGATGAAGGAGCTTAGGCTCGGCCAGCCGGAGATCGCCTGGCACACGGTGCGCGACCGCATCGGCGAGGTCGGCTGCTTCCTCGGGCTCGTCACCGGCACCTTGGGCAAGATTTCCATGGACGTGAAGCTCCTGATGCAGACCGAGGTCGCCGAGGTCTACGAGCCCTTCCACGAGGCGCGGGGATCGTCGAGCACGATGCCGCAGAAGCGCAATCCCATCTCGTGCCTCTACATCCACTCCACCGTCGCGCTGGTGCGCCAGCACGTGGCAGCGCTGCTCGAGGCCGCGGTCGCCGACCACGAGCGCTCGACCGGGCCGTGGGAGATCGAATGGATCTCGCTGCCGGAAATCTTTCTGCTGACCTCGGGCGCGCTCGCGCAGACGAGACTGCTGGTCGCGGGGCTCGAGGTCGATGCCGACCGCATGCGGGCCAATCTAGACCTCACCCGCGGCATGATCGTCTCCGAGGCCGTCATGATGGGGCTTGCCCCGCATCTCGGACGGCAACGCGCGCACGATCTCGTCTACGACATCTGCCGCAAGGTCGCGGCGACCGGCGAGCCGCTCGTCGAGCTCCTGGCGCAGGATGCGGACATCGCCCGGCACCTCACGCGGAAGGAGCTCGAAGCGATGTGCGACCCCGGGCGCTATCTCGGCCTTGCCGGCGAGATGGTGGACAAGGTGCTCGCGCGCGAGGAGCGCGACGGGAAGCGGCCTTCCCGCTAGGGAGCTGCGGCTCGCGGTCGCTGCACCGGCTAGTGACAGCGTGCGCGACTTCTCGCATGATCTTCCCTCGCGTCCTCGTGACCGCAAGAAACACCAGGCAAGAAACACCAGGGTGGAACGCATGAAGGCCATCTCGACTGCTCTCGCATCCGCGCGCCCGACGCGGCGCACGCTTCTTTCTCTTGCGCTCGCTGCGCCGCTCGTTCCCTGGGCGACGCCGTCAGTCGCGCAGACCTGGCCGCAGCGGCCGGTCAAGTTCCTGCTGCCGCTCGGGCCCGGCTCCGGCGTCGACATCGGCACGCGCCTGTTGGCGGATCGGCTGACGACGCGCTGGGGCCAGCCGGTCGTGGTCGAGAATCGGCCGGGCGGCGACGCCATCGTCGCCATCAGCGCATTCGTCAACGCCCGCGACGATCATGTCCTGCTGGCCTCGCCCACCTCGTCGTTCACGGCGCATCCCTTCCTGCATGAGAACCTGCCCTACAAGCCGAGCGATCTCGCGCCCATCGCCCGCGTGTCCAACACGCTCATCACGCTCTCGGTGCCGGGGTCGCTCAACGTCGCATCGCTCGCGGACCTGGTTGCGCTGGCGCGCGCGCAGCCGGGCAAGCTGAACTGGGCAGGGGTGACCGGCGCGCTCGATTTCCTGTTCGCCGGATTCCTCAAGACCGCCGGCCTGAACATGACCAAGGTTCCGTATCGCAACCCGGTCGATGCCGCCAACGATCTCGCCGAGGGACGCGTGCAGGCCTACATTTCGGCGCTGGCGATCGCGCGGCCGCAGATCGAGGCCGGCAAGATCAAGCCGCTGGCGGTGACCAACAGCGTGCGCGCTCCCACCCTGCCCAACGTCCCCACGGTCAAGGAAGCCGGCCACCCCGAGCTCGCGCTCGACGGATTGGTCGGGTTTTTCGGACCGCCGGAGATGTCGAGCGCGTTGCGCGAGCGCATCGCCGCGGACGTTCGCGCCGCCGCTGCCGACCCGACGATCGAGGCGCGGCTCGCCGCCACCGGGCAAGTCCTCAACCTCGGCGGGCCGGCCGAGTTCGGTGCCGCGACCGATGAGCAGCGCGCCAAGATCGCCGCCATCGCCAAGGAGCTTGGCATCAAGCCGACGCAGTAGCGGCGAACGCGACGTTCCTTCGGCTGCAAGGACGCGGCGCACGCCGCGTCTGAACCCGGCCGTCTGTCGAGGAGCAAGCCCCTTGACACCCGCACCCGCGCAGAGCGGCATGGCAAGCCATCCCGCCGCCGCCCTTCCGCCCCAGGAGAACGCCATGAACGTCGACGGCAAGGTCATTGTCATCACCGGTGCCGCGCGCGGGATCGGGCAGGAATATGCGCGATATTTCGGCGGCCTCGGCGCCCGCATCGTGGCTGCCGACATCAACGATTGCGCACAGACGCTCGCCCTCGTGAAAGCCGAAAAGGGCTCGGGGCTGGTCGCCAAGCTCGACGTCGCGAGCGCCGCCTCGGCCATGGACATGGCGCGTGGCGCGCTCGACGCATTCGGACGCATCGATGCCCTCATCAACAACGCCGCGCTCTACGGCGCCCTCAAGGGCGGGCGCTTCGACGCGATCACGGAGGCCGATTGGGACGCCGCCATGGCCGTGAACGTCAAGGGCATCTGGAACTGCTGCAAGGCCGTCGTGCCGGCGCTGCGCAAGGCCGGCGGCGGCAGCATCGTCAATATCGCCTCGCTGGCCGCAACCTATGGAATGCCGTACGGCCTGCACTATACGACCTCGAAGGCTGCCGTGATCGGTCTCACCCGCGGCCTTGCCCGCGAGCTCGGCCGCGACAGCATCCGCGTGAATGCGGTGGCGCCGAGCGCGGTCTTGACCGAGGGGACGCGCGAATTTTTCGCGGAGAAAGCGGACAAGGCGCTCGATACCATCAAGGGCAACCAGGCGATCGCGAGAAATCTCGTATCGTCCGATCTGGTCGGCGTCGTGCACTGGCTCGTCTCCGACGCGAGCCAGCTGGTCACCGGGCAGACGATCGCGGTCGATGGCGGCACGGTCATGCTGTGACGGTCGCGGCGCCGGAACGCACAATCGCTGACGGAGGACGTCGATGGACCTGGGGCTGAAGGGAAAGCGCGCGCTCGTCACCGGCGCCAGCAAGGGCATCGGATTTGCAGTTGCGCAATCGCTTGCCGCAGAGGGATGCCGCCTCGAGCTCGCATCCCGCGGCATGGCCGATCTCGAGCAGGCGCGCGATTTGCTCCGCAAGTCCGCGCCCGACATCGACATTCGCGTCCACGCCGCCGACCTGTCCAAGGTCGAGGACCAGGAGCGTCTCGCGGACACTTGCGCCGGCGTGGACATTCTCGTCAACAATGCCGGGTCGAATCCGGGCGGCGATCTCGACGACACCAGCGACGCGATCTGGCGCAACGCCTGGGACCTCAAGGTGTTCGGCTACATCAATCTGTCGCGCGCGATCTGCCGCGCGATGAAAGCGCGGCGAGACGGCGTGATCGTCAACATCATCGGCTATGCCGGCGAGCGGCCGTTCGCACGCTATATCATCGGCTCGACCGGCAACGCCGCGCTGATGGCGTTCAGCCGCTCGCTCGGCAGCCAGTCGCCGGATTTCGGCGTGCGCGTGGTCGGCGTCAATCCCGGCTACACGTCGACGGACCGGGCCGAAACCGTGCTGCGCAAGATCAGCGAGAGCAAGTTCGGCTCCCCCGAACGTTGGCGCGATGTCGAGCGCGAGCTCGACCTCCCTTTCGGAAGGATGGGCACGCCGAGCGAGGTTGCGGACGTCGTTGCATTCCTGGTCTCGCCGCGTGCGTCCTATGTCAGCGGAACGATCGTGACCGTCGACGGGGGAGCGGCGAACAGGAACGGGTGAATAGGGTTGGCGCCAACCAGGTCATCCGCTGCCGTCGCGGGAAAATTTTGGCGCGCGTCGCTCGCGCAAGGCGGCGGTGCCTTCCGGTAGCTCGGGGCCGCTGAAGCCGAGAAACTCCATGCCGAGCGAGGCATCGAAGATCGGCCCGGCCGCGCGCAGCCAGTTGTTGAGCGCGTATTTGGTCCAGCGAATGGCCTTCGGCGCCCCGTCCGCCAGGCGCACGGCGACCTCCATGGCGCGGGCTTGCAGCTCGTCGTCGGGGACCGCGAGCGAGACGAGGCCGATGCGCTCGGCCTCCTCGCCGCTCACCGGCTCGCACAGCAGCAGATGATATTTGGCCTTGGCCATGCCGCAGAGCAGCGGCCAGATGATCGCGGCGTGATCGCCGGCGGCGACGCCGAGCTTGGTGTGACCGTCGATCAGGCGCGCGGATTTGGCGGCGATGGAAATGTCGGCGAGGATCGCGAGCACCAGCCCGGCGCCCACGGCCGCGCCGTTGATCGCCGAGACCACCGGCTTGTCGCAGTTGATCAGGTTGTAGACCATGTCGCGCGCTTCCTTCCACACGCGCATGCGGGTGTCGAAATCCGCAATCATTTTCTCGACCAGGTCGAGATCGCCGCCGGCCGAGAACGCCTTGCCGGCGCCGGTCAGCAGCACCGCGTTCACGCTCGGGTCGGCGTCGATCACGCGCCAGATCTCGGTCAGCTCGGCGTGCATCTCGGCGTCGGCGGCATTGAGCTTGTCCGGCCGGTTCATGACGACGCGCAGCAGGCGCGGATGCGGCATGTCGATCAGCAGCCGCGAAAAGCGCGCATAGCGTTCATCCATCTGCTCTTCTCCAAATCGTTGCGGATCAGGTGGCAGCCGAGCATCCGCGCCATGACGTCACGCACGAGCATGTGGCGCTGGATCTTGCCGGTCGGGGTGAAGGGGAATTGCGCGAACAGCTCCAGCCGCTCCGGCAGCTTGTAGGTGGCGACGCTGTCCCCGAGGAACGCGACGAAATCCTCGAGCGTCGGCGCTTCGCCGGGACGCGGCACCAGGCACAGGCAGTTGCGCTCGCCCAGGCGCGCATCGGGAATGCCGACGATGGCGGCATAGAGCACCTGCGGATGGGTGTAGAGGATTTCCTCGATCTCGCGCGGGAAGAACTTCTTGCCGCCGCGGTTGATCATCTCCTTGAGGCGCCCGACGATGCGCAGGCGCCCGTCCGGACCGATCACGCCGAGATCGCCGCTGCGGAACCAGCCGTCGGGCAGGAACGCTTCCGCGTTGGCGGCCGGGTTGTTGTGATAGCCGAGATGCACGGAGGGGCCGTCGCAGCAGATGTCGCCTTCCTCGCCGGGCTCGACGTCGCGCCCCTCGGCGTCGACCAGCCGCAATCCCATATGGCTCGCGGGCACGCCGACCGAGCCGGCGACGCGTTCGGGATCGTCGGTCGGGCGCGTGTAGGCCTGGTAGCCGGTCTCCAGCATGCCCAGGAGCTCGAGCAGCACGCCCGGCGCAGCACGCCGCCACGCCCGGATGGTCTCGACCGGCGCCGAGGCGCCGCCGCTCACCACGATGCGCAGGCTGGACAGGTCGCGCCGATCGAGATCGGGCTGCTGCAGGATGGCGGTCAGCGACGCCGGCGCGGTGGGAATGTAGGTGACACGCTCGCGCGCGATGAGGTCGAGTGCCGCTGCCGGGGTGAACCGGTCGAGCAGGACCGCCTTGGCACCGGCGAGCACCGACTGGACCAGGGTGAGATAGCCCCAGTTCAAGCCGAGCGGCAGCCAGATCATCATGACGTCGTCGGCGGCGAGCCCGACATCGCCGTTGAGAATGCGGCAGGCGGCAAGCGTGGTGTTGTGGCTGTGCATCACGCCCTTGGGGTTGCCGGTGGTTCCGGACGTGAAGGCCATCCGCATCACCGTGTCGGCATCCGTCGGCGCGGGCACGAAGCCGGCGGGCGGCCCGCGGGCCGCGACGACATCGTCGAGGCTCGTCATGCCCGGGCGCGGATCTCCGCGGATGATGCCGATGGCAACGAGCGCGGGCAACCGCGGCTTGAGCTCCGCCGCCATGGCGGCATGATCGAAGTCGCGAAACCGGGCGCAGCAGATCAACATCTTGCTGCCGGAGAAGCGCATGATGTAGTCGAGCTCGCGGCTGCGGAAATCCACGCTGACCGTCACCGCCACCGCGCCGAGGCGCTCGAGCGCGAAGAACACGAACGCAAACTCGACCCAGTTCGGCAGCTGGATGGTCACGACGTCGCCCGCGGCGACGCCGAGCGCGCGCAATCTCGCCGCCATGCGATCGATGCCGTCCGCGAGCTCGCGGTAGCTCAGCCGGCGCGTCCCGTCGGTCAACGCCTCGCGATCGGGAGTTTCGCGAACCCGGCGCGCCAGCACGGTCGCGAACGTCTCGTCGCTCCAGAGGCCGGCGCCGCGCCAGCGCGCGGACATCGCCGGCGTCAGTCGCGTCTCGAACGCCATGAAACCTTCCTTGCCAAGGCAGCGGATGTCATGCCGCGCTTTCCCCGTATTGCGGACCGGCCTTCACGCCGCGATGATCTGCCCGCCGTCGACTTGCAGCACCTTGCCGGTGATGTAGGCGGCGTCGGGTCCGGCCAGGAAGCAGACGACGCGCGCGACCTCTTCAGGGGTGCCGATGCGGCGCAGCGGGATGCCGCGCACCACCCGCTCGGTCGTCTCCGGTCCCCATTCCGCGAACGCCACGCGGCCCATATCCGTGTCGGTCAAGCCGACGGCGACCGCATTGGCGCGGATGCCGCGCCGCGCTTCCTCGCGCGCCACCACGCGCACGATCGCTTCCAGCCCGGCCTTGGCGGCGGCGCCCTGAACGTTGCGCGCCTGGCACATTTGCGCGGCGATCGACGAGATCGCCACGATCGCGCCGCCACCCGCCTTGTGCAAATGCGGCAATGCTGCACGGATAACGTAGAACGCACCGGACAGGTCGACCGCGACATAGCGGTCCCAATCGGCGATCGAGAGCTCGGCCGCCTCCTGCCAGACGCCCATGGCGCCGGCCGCCTGCACCAGAACATTCAGCCTTCCGAACTCGGCGGCGGCGCGGTCGACGGCGGCAGCGACCGCGGGCGCGTCCGCGAGATCGGCCTTGAGCGCAAGCGCCTGCCGGCCAAGGGCACGAATTTGCGCCGCCGCGGCGTCGGCCTCGGCGTCTCGACTGCGGTAGATGAACGCGACGTCGGCTCCCCTGCGCGCAAGCTCCAGACACACGGCATGCCCGATGCCCCGGCTGCCGCCGGTCACCAGCGCCTTCTTGCCCACGAAGTCACCCATGGTCGCAGCGTCGCTCATCGCTTTGTCTTGTCGCTTTGTCTTGTCGCTTTGCCTTGGCCTTCTCTCCAGCGCCGAAGCCGCCTCGCGCACGGCCCTCAAAGCGTCAGGTATTTGGCCTTGACCTCCTCGCGCTCGGCGCGGAAGCGCTCGAGCGGCGCATGATAGACCATTTGGCCCTTCACCATGACGTAGACCGTGTCCGCCACGGCTTCGGCGAGATTGAGATTCTGCTCGACCAGGAGGAGGCTCACGCCCTCGTCCCTGAGCCGCGCGATCAGGCGGGTGAGCTCCTCCACCACGAGCGGCGCGAGACCCTGGGAGGGCTCGTCGAGCAGGATGACGCGCGGATCGGTGACGAGCGCGCGGGCCACGGCGAGCATCTGCTGCTCGCCGCCCGAGAGCTGCGAGCCCTTGCTGCGCCGCCGTTCCGCGAGCGCGGGAAATAGCGCAAACAGCCGCTCCATGGTCCACAGCCGCGCCGGCACCCGCTGGGCAACCTGGATGTTCTCGACCACCGTCAAGTCGGGAAAGATCATCCGACCTTCCGGAACGTAGCCGACGCCCACGCGCACGATCCGATGCGGAGGCCAGCCGGCGACATCCTGGCCGGCGAGCAGGACCTGGCCGCGCCGCGGCGGGGTGAGGCCGACGATCGAGCGCAAGGTCGTGGTCTTGCCGACGCCGTTGCGGCCGAGCACGGCGGCGATGCGGCCGGCCGGCACCTCCAGGTTGACGCCCTGGAGCACGTGACCTTGGCCATAATAGGTGTGCAGGTCCTCGACGCGCAGCATCACTCGGATCCCCCGAGATAGGCGCGGCGCACCTCGGCGTTGGCGCGCACGGCAGCGGGCGATCCGTCGGCGATCACGCGGCCGCGATGCAGCACGGTGATGTTGTCAGCGAGCTTGAACACCACCTCCATGTCGTGCTCGACCAGCAGCACGCTCAGATCCCCCGCCGCCAGCATGTCCTTGAGAATCTGCACGGCCCGGCCGGTCTCTTCGATCGACAGCCCTTGCGTCGGCTCGTCCAGCATCAAGAGCCGCGGCTTCTGCGCGATGGCCATGGCGACTTCCAGCAGCCGCTGGTCGCCATGCGAGAGCATGGCGGCAGTCATGTCGGCGAAGCGGGTGAGCCGCACGCGCTCGATCGCCTCCTCGGCGACCGCGGTGGAGCGGCTCAGCACGCTGCCGCCGCCGAGGAACAGCCAGCGCCGGCGATCGCGCGCCTGCGCCGCGACGCGGACGTTCTCGCGCACGGTCAGACCGGGAAAGACGTGGCAGAGCTGGAAGGTGCGCGCGATTCCCTTCTGCGCCACCACGTGCACCGGCATTCCGGTGATGTTCTCGCCCGCGAAAACGACCGTTCCGGCGCTCGGCTTGAGCACGTTCGTGATCAAGTTGAAGAAGGTGGACTTCCCGGCGCCGTTGGGACCGATGACGGCGCGGATCTCGCCGGGCTCCACCACCATGTCGACCTCGTCGACCGCCACCAGCGCGCCGAAACGGCGGACCAGCCCCTTGCATTCAAGTAGCGGCACCGGGCGCCTCCTTGCCGCTGTCCGAGTTCGCGATCCGGCGGCGGAACCGCAAGCGGCTCGTCAACATCCCCCAGATGCCCTGCGGGGCGAACATGACGAAGACCATGAAGATGGTGCCGAAGATGAGCGGCCAGAGGTCGGTCACCTGCGAGAGGTGATGCTCGAGGAAGACGAAGGACACGCCTCCGATGATCGGACCGATCAGCGTGCCGGCTCCGCCCACGATCACCATGACGAGGACGCGGCCTGACGTGAGCCAGAAGAACAATTCCGGCGATGCGAAGCCGGCAAAAGCGGCATAGAGCGCGCCGGCAAGCCCGCCGAATCCGTAGGCGAGCACGACGGTCGCGATCTTGTACGCGCGCGTGTTGTAGCCGAGCGCGATGGTCTTGGCCTCGTTCTCGCGGATGCCCGCGAGCACGGCGCCGAACGGAGAGCGCACGATAGCGCGGCACAGGAGATAGGAGCCGAGCAGGCAGCCGAGCACGAGATAGTAGTAGCCGACCTTGCCCTGGAACCAGTCGATGCCGAACGGACCGGGAAGGCGCGGGATGCCGACCAGTCCGTCGGAGCCGCCGGTGATGTCCCGGAACCGGAACAGCATGGCATAGCCGAGCTGCGCGAAGGCAAGCGTGAGCATGGCGAAGGAGACGCCGGTCGAGCGGGTGCAGATCCAGGCGATCGGAACGGCGACCAGGCTGGTGACGGCGACGGCGAGCAGGATGCCCGCCGGCAGCGGCAGTTGCACATGCGTGAGGATCAGCGCGTAGGAATAGGCGCCCAGGCCATAGGCGGCGGCGTGCCCGAACGAATAGAGCCGGCAGTAGCCCACCAGGAGATCGAGGCTCATCGCAAACAGGCCGAAGATCAACGCTTCGACCAGAATGGTCAGCGAATGCTGCGGCACCAGCAACGGCAGAACCGCGCAGGCCGCCGCGGTGACGGCGAAGTGGAGCCTCCAATTCACTCAATCTTCCTTTCCGAGAAGGCCGCCCGGGCGAACGATCAGGACCACCAGCATGAGCAGGTACATGAAGGCGAGCGCGAGATCCTGGAAGTAATAGGCGCCCATCACCTGCACGAAGGCCACCAGCACGCTGCCGATGATGGAGCCGAGGAACGAGCCCATGCCGCCGATGATGACGATGACGAAGGCGTCGATCACGACGCTGGTGCCCATGCCGAGGAACGCCGTGACCAGCGGTGCCGCGAGCACGCCGCCGACCGCGGCCAGGGCACAGCCGAAGCCGAACACGCCGGTGCGCACCATGTCGACGTCGGTGCCGAGCGCATGAACCATTTCGGAGTTCTGCGACACCGCCCGGATCAGCAAGCCCGGACGCGCGCGCTCGAGGAATTGCCAGATCGCGATGGCGGCAGCGACCCCGAGCCCGATCAGGAACAGCCGGTAGAGCGGGAACGGCTGGTCGAGAATGATGACGACGCCGCGCAGGAAATCGGGAATGCCGGTGCCGAGCGGCTGCACGCCCCAGATCAGCCGGATGACCTCGCTCAGGACCACGGCGAGGCCAAAGGTGAGCAGGAGATAGGCGCCGCCGTCGCGGCGGCCATAGAGATGGCGCAGCAGCGTGACCTCGAACGCCATGCCCACCAGTCCGACCACGATCGGGGCGACGACGAGCGAGACGAGGAAGCTCCCGGTGACCACGTTCGCGGTGTAGCCGACATAGGCTCCCAGCATGAAAATGACGCCGTGGGCGAAATTGACGATGCGCATGATGCCGAAGATCAGCGTCAGCCCGCACGCGATGAAGAACAGGATCGATGCCTGCGAGAGCGCATTGAGGCACTGCGCCAGAATGAAGCCGAACCAATTCATCGGATGTCTTGGAAGAGCTCGGATGGCCGCGGGCGGCCCGGCATGACGCGGGCCGCCCGCACGCCTGACTTCAGCGGCTGCGGTAGCTGGCGCTGCGGCAGTCCGGCGTCGTCATCTCGCGCGGATAGATCTTGATGATCTCGCCGACCGGATCGGCGAATTTGTCGGTCTTGGCGACCTTCACCACGAAGCCCTGGTTCTCGCCCTGGTGGTCGCACTTGCGCATGAGCACCGGCCCCTTGACGCTGGTGACGTCCAGGCCCTCCATCGCCTCGACGATCTTCATCGGCTCGGCCGAGCCCGCCTTCTCGATGGCCGCGAACAGGATCATCAGCGCCTGATACATCTCGCCGTCGGTCCAGTCCGGGATCTCGTTCTTGTACTCGGCCTGGAAGGCGGACACGAACGCCCGGTTCTCCGGAATGTCGTAGGTGACGGGATAACGCGAGGAGCCGACCAGACCGAGTGAATCCTTGCCGAGCACCTTGATGTCGGCCTGCGCCACGATTTCGGTGAAGAACTGCACCCGCTGCGCCAGGCCATATTGGGCCGCCTGCGAGTAGAACGCCCGCGCCTCGTCGCCCTGCAGCGCGACGTAGCAGCCCTGGGAACCGGACTGCAGAATCTTGGTGATGTAGGTGGAATAGTCCTTGTTGGCGACCGGGGCATAGATCTTGTCGACGAGATCCTTGCCGACCGCCTTGATCTGCTCCTCGAAGGCGGCATTGCTGGAGCGGCCCCAGGCGGCGTCGGAGGCGATCGCGATGAACTTCTTCTCCGGAGCGTCCTTGAGATAGAGCGCGAGCGTGCGCGCGCCCATCGGCGCCGACGTGTTGGCCCGGAAGAACCGCGGCACGAACAGCTCGGCCGTGAGCCGGCCGTCGCCGTTGCCGTGCGAGAGGAACACCGCGTTCCACTCTTCGAGCTTCGGCAGCATGGCGGCGGCCTCGGACGAGACGATGACGCCGGTGAGGATGCGGCAGTTGTCGCGCTCGACCAGCTCCTGCGACTTGCGCACGCACATCGCCGGATCGCCTTGCGTATCCTGGAACAGGAACTCGATCGGGCGCCCGATCACGCCGCCCTTGGCATCGGTCATCTTCTTGACCAGCCGGCAGGTGCGCATCACCTGGCTGCCGAGGATGGCGTAGCCGCCGGTGATCACGGTCGGAATGCCGATCTTGATCGGCGTCGCCGCCATGCCCTGGCGCAGGAACGCCGGCGCGGCGACCAACGCCGAGCCCGCGAGCGCCGCTTCGAGCAGCCGCCGGCGCGTGATAGCCCTCAATCGCAACTTTTCCTTCGTCGTCATGGATGTCCTCCCTGATTGTATGATTTTATCCCCGCGAGCTGTCGCATCGGCTCGAGATGGATCGCCTGAACAAATCATTCGAGCTCGACGGTCGCAAACTCAGCCGGCAGGATGATCTCGAGCAGCTCGCAGTCATCGGAGTAATCGAGCACGGTGTGCTTGATGCGCGGCGGCTGCAGCCAGGCGGCACCTTGGCGCATCGTGACCTCGCCTTGCCCCTCGAACTCCGACCTGATCCAACCCTTCAAGACGTAGATCATCTGAACGTCCACGTCGTGGTAGTGCCGCTTCGACACCACGGCCGGATCGCAGGGCGGAACGAGCCTGATGACATGCGCCTGCAGCAAGCCGTTGGTGGCCTTGCTCATGCCGAGATCGCGGTACTGCGCGTAGCTCCGCAGCCCATCGGTCCGGAAATCCTCCGCCCGGAAGTGGTTGACGTTGAACCTCTGCTTGGGCCGTGCCTTCGCCTTCGGTTTGGTGCGCGGGGGAGCGGCGCTCTTCTTGCTGGATTTCTTGCTTGTCCGCGGCTGCAGCTTTGCCATCGTCTTCTTGCTCGCTCGCGACTGCAACTTTGCCATCGTCTTTGCCATTGCTGGGTTCCTCCGTATGGTTTTGCTTACGCGGCTGCGCGTTACGCGGCTCCTTGGGGCCGCAGTTCGATCAAATCCGGACAGCAGTTCGGCGCGGCGCTCGCTGCGTACACGACCGCTTCCGCCACCTCCTCCGAGGTGAGCGCCTCGAATTTTCTCATTTTCAGCGCTTCCAGCACGCGCGGATGGTCGCTGGCGGCACGGATACCGGTGTCGACCGTCCCGGGAGCGATCTCGGTGACCTTGATGCCGTGGCCCTGCAGCTCGAGTCTCAGCCCGCGGGTGATCGCCGAGAGCGCGTGCTTGGTCGCGCAGTAGATGACGCCGAGGGGATAGACCTCGCGGGCGGCAATCGAGGTCACGACGATGATGTGGCCGCGGCGCCGCTCAATCATGGACCTTGCCACCGCGTGTGCGACCCGGAAGGCGGCGAGCACGTTGGTGCGAAACATCGCATCGACGTCCGCGTCGGTCATGTCCATGAGCGGAGCGTATTTGAGGATGCCGGCATTGTTGACCAGAATGTCGACATCGCCGGCCTTGCTGGCGAGGTCGTCCACGAAACGCGCATCGTTCAGGTCGCCCGCGATGGTCTCGATGGCTCCACTGCATTCCCCTGCCAGCTTATCGAGCTCCATCCTGCGGCGCCCCGTGGCGATGACCTTCGCCCCTGCCTGGGCGAGCGCGACCGCGGTCGCCCTGCCGATGCCGGCGCTCGCCCCGGTGACGAGCACGGCCTTGCCGGACAACGGCACGCTCACTGCGGTCTCCCGTCTTCTTACGGATTCTTATGGACCATAACTATACCCGACGTGGCAATGGCTTAAAGCGCGGTGCGCGCGTATGCGGCAACCTGCCGTCAGTCATCGGCCGCCGAGGATCGACCCCGCGAGCGCGCGCGGATCGCGCTTCGGCCAGGCGCCGACATCGACCGCGTGGAAGAAGTCGGCGAGATGCCGATTGAAGGCATCCGGCTCCTCGAGATTGATGAGGTGACCGGCGTTCGGCATCACGACGAGGCCGGAGGTCGGGATCGTCCGCTTCATGAGAAGGGCGGGCTCCAGGCAGGACCAGTCTTCGTCGCCGGTCATGATCAAGGTCGGCGCGGCGATGCTCTGCATCCTGTCGACGAGGTCGAACAGCGATGGCCGCCGCTTCTGCACGCCGCGCATGGTCAAGGCCGACCCTTCGGAAGAGTGCTCGGCCAGCTGGTCGGCAAATTCCTTCCACCCTCGCGGGTCCTTGTTCTGGAATTGCACCCGCGTGGGCCCGACCGCGTAAGCCTCGCTGGCCTTGGCCATGCCGAGGGTCTCGAACTGCTTGGCGGATCTTCTCGGCCTCCTGCGTGAATTTTTCCCGCTCGGCGGGTGCGGCCCCGTATCCGCAGCCCGCGATCACCAGCGAGCGGGCCCGCCCCGGATAGGTGAAGCCGAAGTGCAAGGTAGCGAAGCCGCCCATCGACAATCCGACGATGTGCGCTTTCTCGATCGTCGAGGCCGTCGAGGACGGCGCGGATATCGTCGCGCGCCCGATCCTGCGAATAACGCTCGCCGTCCGCGGGCACGTCCGACGGCGGGTAGCCGCGCGCGTTATAGGTAATGCAGCGGTAGCGGCGCCCGAAGTGACGCACCTGCGGCTCGTAGGATCGGTAATCCCCGGCGAATTCATGGACGAAGACGATCGGCGTTCCGGTCCCCGTCTCTTCATAGAAGAGGTTGATGCCATCGTCGGTCCTCAAGTGCGGCATGACGTCGTCCCGAGCTAGAGGCTCAAAATATAGTCACAAGGCGGGGGCCCGTTCGACCCCGAACCGATGTCCGCACCTGCGCCGCCATCTTGGCTCGACTGTTCCGCGCCCCTCAACACCATTTATTTCCGGCGGCTCAGGCGCGTCCGGTGCGGGCGCCCCGCCATCCGACCGCGACCAGGCGCCTCGATTGACGGCCTTCGGCCGAAGCGACTACTCTCGGATGCGTCTTCGTTGTCCCAGGGCACGGGGTCATGTCATTCATTTCGCAAGCGAATTTTAGCAAAGCAGCAGCGGTCTGCGCCGCCGTGCTGATGGCGCTTCCCACCGCCGGCGCCCGCGAGTTCCGGGTCGCCGATACGCAATCGGAAGACTATCCCACCGTGCAGGCCCTGCACTTCATGTCCCGCCTGGTCGAGGAGCGCACCGGCGGACGCCACCGCATCCGCGTGTTTCATTCCCGCCAGCTAGGTGAAGAGAAGGACACCATCGAGCAGACCCGGGTTGGCGCCATCGATCTCAACCGCACCAATGTGGCGCCGATCGGCTCCCTGATCCCCGCCGCCAACGTGCTCGCGCTGCCGTTTCTATTCCGCTCGTTCGACCACCTTCACAAGGTGCTCGATCAAACCATCGGCGACGAGATCCTGGCCGGTTCCCAGCGTCACGGTTTTGTCGGCTTGACCTTCTACGATTCCGGGGCGCGGTCGATCTACAACAGCGTCAAGCCGGTTCGCACGCTTGCGGACATGAAGGGGTTGCGCATACGGGTCCAGCAATCCGAGCTGATGTTCGAGATGATCAAGGCGCTCGGCGCCGAACCGGTCGAGCTTCCTTACGGCCAGGTGTCGACCGGGCTCTCGACCAAATTGATCGATGGCGCGGAGAACAATTGGCCGTCCTACGTCACGACCGGCCATTACAAGCTCGCTCCCCACTACACCTTGACCGAGCACACGATGGGACCCGAGGTACTTGTCATGTCGCTCCGCGCGTGGGAAAGCCTGTCGGCCGAGGACAAGGAGATCTTTCGGGACGCGGCGCGCAAGTCGAGCACCTTCATGCGCACCCTGTGGAGTGGACTGGAAGATCGATCACGCCAGCAGGCGCGGGCCGCCGGCAATACGATCGTTGCGGATTTCGACCGCAAGCCGTTCGAGACCGCGATGAGCACGATTTATGCGAAGACGGTGACGGATCCGGACTTGCGCCAGCTGATCGAGCGTATTCGCCAGGTTCAATGACTTTTGATTTGGTCGCCCTCAAGGATGAGAAATCGGCCACGCGCAACGCGCGGCCGCGGCGAAGCCTTGACCTCGAGACCGAGAGCTTCGTGCGGGTGCTGCCGATCCGGTGGCGCCTGTTGTCGATCGCGGCCCTCAATGCGACGGTCGCCGTCATCCTCGCCGCGCTGATCTGGAACGGCGCCAACGTGCTGAGCCGCGCCTGGGAGGACGTGCGCAAGGTCCGCGAGTCCGACAAGCTCCTGGTCTTGCTGGAAAGCGAGGCAAGCCGGCTGCAGAACCTGATTCATCGCTACATCAACCAGCCCAGCCAGGAAGTATTGACGGAAATTCTGGGACTGCATGGCGAGGTTCTCAGCACGCTGCGCAACCGCGGCGCCGTCGATCCGGTTCTGTCGGGCTCCGCCGACGAGCTGCGCGCCGTGACTGAGCGGTTCCTGCAGGGCTTCGGGGAGGTCCGCGCGGTTCAGACCACGATCTCGGACACCTACGAGTACGACGTGCTCAAGCCGGCACGGGAGATGGCGGGACTCTATGCCATCATCGAGGGCGCCATCGGCAGGCGCGATTCCCTGCTGTTGCCCGCGCTCGGAAAGTCACGCGAGGCATTCACCGCGAGCCTCGTGGCCGCCAATGCCTTCTATCTGTCGCTCGCCTCTGATGCCGCCGACGAAGCTCGCAGAAACATCACCACCGTCGAGCAGACGATTCCGGTGATGATCGACCTGGCGGAGAACAATCTGCAGCGCACGGCGCTGACCGCATTGGCGCAGCGCGCCGCCGCGTTCCGCGATGGACTGAAGACGCTGGCCGAGCAATTCGTGACGCGGACCAACCTGTTGAAGACGGCGATCGACGACAACCAGGCCGCCATGATCGCGGTGATCAACAAGCTCTCCGCGCAGATGACGCTGCGCGAGCTGCAGGCGCAGGGAAGCTTCGACCATACGCTGGCCGATATCTATCAGAACGTTGCGCTCGTCGCGGTGATCTTCCTGACCGTGATCGTCGGCATCGGCGTGCTGATCGCGCGCAGCATCATCCTGCCGCTCAAGGAGATCATGGCCGCGATGCACGCGGTGGTCTCGGAGCGGTACGACCAGGCCATTCCAGGGACGCACGCCCGCGACGAAATCGGCGAAATGGCGCGCGCGGTCGCGGTGTTCCGCGAAAATGCCATTGCCAAGCGCAAGGCCGAGAACGAATTGCGCTCCTCGAAGGAGCGCGCCGAGACGGCGCTGGACGATCTGCGGGAGGCGCAACAAAGCCTCATCGCCGCGGAAAAGCTCGCGGCGCTCGGTGGTCTTGTCGCCGGCGTCGCGCACGAGGTCAACAACCCCATCGGCATCAGCCTGACGGTGGCATCGAGCTTCGCGCGCAGGTGCGATGAATTCGCCAAGGAAGTCAATTCGGGTCCGCTGCGCCGCTCGCGGCTCGACGAATTCCTCGACGGCGGCCGCGACGCCGCCAATCAACTGGTGGCCAATCTCCAGCGCGCGGGCGAGCTCGTGCAATCGTTCAAGCAAGTCGCCGTCGACCGCAGCCACGCGGAGCGGCGCCCGTTCGATCTGCGGGAATTCGACCGACCAAATCATCGCCAGCCTGCGCCCCGTGCTGAAGAAATCGCAGATCACGCTCACCGTGGATGTGCCGACCGGAATCACGATGGACAGCTATCCCGGGTCCTACGGCCAGGTGCTGACCAACCTGTTTCTCAACAGCGTCGTCCATGCCTTTCCCGACGGCCGGGCCGGCAGCGTCATTGTCGAGGCACGGGTCGTCCGCGACGATGTGGATATCTTCGTGTCCGACGACGGCGTGGGCATGAGCGAGGAGACCCAGCGACGCGCGCTCGACCCATTCTTCACGACCCGCCGCAACGAGGGCGGCACCGGCCTCGGACTCCACATCATCTTCAATCTCGTGACCCAGCAGCTGGGCGGCCGATTGACCTTCGAATTGCGGCTCGGCTGGGGCACGCGGTTCCGTATCACCATCCCACGCGTAGCCCCCGGCGACGCTTCCCCGGCGCGGGCTGCAGAATGACGGACAGGGCGCATGGCTGACGACGACATCGTTCACCTGATCGAGGACCCGGGCTACGAGCCCGTGGATCACGGCCCGCGCTGGAAGATCGCGGTGATCGACGACGAGCCGGCCGTGCACGACGGCACGCGGTTCGCGCTCAGCGACTACCGGTTGAACGGGCAAGGCCTCGAAATCCTCTCGGCCTATTCGGCGGCCGAAGGCCGCGAGCTCATGCGCAGGCATCCCGACGTGGCCGTGGTCTTGCTCGACGTCATCATGGAGACCGACACCGCCGGGCTCAACCTCGTCGAGTTCATCCGCACGGAGCTCAAGAACGAGACGGTGCGCATCATCCTTCGCACCGGCCAGCCGGGCCAGGCGCCCGAGCGGCGCGTCATCGTCGATTACGACATCAACGACTACAAGGCGAAGACCGAACTCACCGCCGACAAGCTGTTCACGGCATTGACCGCCGCCTTGCGCGGCCACCAGCAGCTCCAACGCATGTTGGAAACGCGTCGCGGGCTCGAGATCATCATCGAGGCGGCGTCGACCCTGTTCGACTTCAAGTCGATGCAGCGGCTGGCCGAGGGCGTTCTCACCCAGATCGCGTCGCTGCTCAACGTCGACTGCGCGGGAATTCTGGTCGTCCGTGAGGCGCAAAACGCCCACGAGACCTTCTCGGTGCTCGCGGGCTCGGGCTGCTACAGCCGCCTCATCGGCACCGACGTCTCGCAGATCATCGACTATGACCTGAAGCACCTGGTCGAGGAGGCATTCGCGCGCCGCCATCACGAGTTTTCACCGCAGCGGTCGGTCCTTTACATCAACACGCTGAGCGGCCGCGAGGTCGTGGTGGTGCTGGAGGCGGCACGGCACCTGTCCAGCACCGACCGCGCGCTGGTCGAGATCTTCTGCAGCCGCCTGTCCATCGCTTTCGACAATGTCATTCTGTACGAGCAGCTGCAGCGGGCGAACACCCGCCTCGAGGAACGCGTCGCCGCGCGCACGCAGGACCTGACGACCGCCAATCGCCGGCTCGCCGCGCAATGGGCGCGGCTGCGACAGGCCAATACCTTCAAGAGCGAGATCCTCGGCACCGTCGCCCACGACTTGAAGAACCCCCTGGGCGTGATCCTCGGCCGGACCGAAATATTGAAAGAGATGATCGCCGGGGCCGGCGCGCTCGACCAGAACGTACAAGCGCAGATCGCCAATATCCGCGACGCGGCCAACCGGCTCACCCAGATGGTTGACGATCTCGTGGCCGACGCGATGGCCGACGCCCTCGACATCACCATTCGGCGCGAGCCGGTCGACATCGCGGTGCTGGTCCAGGAGGTGGCCGAGGCCAATCGGCCGCTCGCCGCCCGGAAGGACCAGACCATCACCGTCGTGGCGCCGCCCGATCATGCCGCCGTGTGCGATTCCGACCGCATCCGCGAAGCCATCGACAACCTCGTGAGCAACGCGATCAAATACAGCCCGATCGGCGGAACCATCGACCTCTTGGTGGCCCAGGAGGACGGCGGTATAGTCGTGCAGGTCAAGGACCAAGGGGCGGGTCTTTCGCCGGAAGATATCTCCCGACTGTTCGGCCGCTTCCAGCGGCTTTCGGCGAAGCCGACCGCAGGGGAGACTTCGACCGGCCTCGGCCTTTCGATCGTCAAGCGCATTGTCGATTTGCACGGCGGGCGGGTCACGGTCGAAAGCGCAGGCCAGGGACAGGGCGCGACGTTCAAAATGACGTTGCCGGTGACATGAGCCAGGCGCCGCATATCGTAGTCGTCGACGACGAGCAGCCCGCGCGCGAAATGGTCGGGGACTATTTGCGCATGCACGGCTTCAGCGTCAGCCTGTGTGACGGCGGCGCGAGCCTGCGCAAGACCATCGCGCAGCAGGTACCGGACCTGATCGTGCTCGATCTCAATATGCCGGAGGAGGACGGTCTTTCGATCATCCGCGATCTCAAGCAGCGCACCAGCGTCCCCATCATCATGCTCACGGCAACCGCGAGCGCGATCGATCGCGTGGTCGGCCTCGAGCTCGGCGCCGACGACTATCTGGCCAAGCCCTGCGAGCTGCGCGAGCTCCTGGCCCGCATCCGCTCGGTCCTGCGCAGAAGCGGCGCAGGTCCGCAACCGGCGGCGCAGCCCGCGGCGGGCCCGCAGCCGGCGGCCCCCGACCGCACCCGCGTGCGGTTCGGAACCAAATGGCTCGATCACGATGCCCAGGCCTTGCGCGACGACCAGGGCAATGAGCATCCGCTCACAGCTTCCGAGTACGGCCTGCTGAAGGTCTTCGCCGCCAACCCCAAGCGGGTGCTGTCCCGCGATCGGCTGCTCGAGCTGGCCAATGCCCGCGACGCGGAGGCCTTCGATCGGGCCATCGACCTGCGGATCATGCGGATTCGCCGCAAAATCGAGCCCGACCCCGCGCGGCCTTCGGTTATCCGCACCGTTCGGGGCGGAGGCTATTTATTCTCCCCCACCGGGGAGACATCTTCGCTGGACTGAAGCAAAATTGCCTCACCCGACGAAACAATTTCTGTACCATGATACCTTTGATGTCGTCGGGGTCCTGGCGACGAAATAATCGGGGCCGGCGACGAAACCATTTTTCCCCCGCCACGTAACATCGAAGCAACAGGTCTTTGTTAATCAGTCGCTTAAGGGCTGACTAAAGGGGATCGTCATGCAAAACCAGTATGTGCTGCGCGATGTCGCGTCGCCGCATTTCCGAGCACCTGTCCAGGACAGCTCGGATGAGGCGCTGATCGGGCTCATCGCCGATGGCGACAAGCGCGCGATGCAGGTGCTCTACGCTCGGCACAACGTGCGGGTGTACCGTTTCATCGTCCGTCTGACCGGCAACCAGTCGCTGGCCGAGGACCTCGTGAGCGAGGTGTTCCTCGACGTGTGGCGGCAGGCGGATGCCTTCGAATCCAAGTCCCAGGTCTCCACCTGGCTGCTCGCGATTGCCCGCTACAAGGCGCTCTCGGCGCTGCGGCGTCGTACCGACGAGCATCTCGACGATCAGATGGCGGCGACCATCGAGGACACTGCCGACGATCCGGAGACCGCGGTCAACGCCAAGGATCGCAGCACCATCGTGCAGAAGTGCCTCACCCAGCTCTCGCCGGCACACCGCGAAGTCATCGACCTCGTCTACTACCACGAGAAGTCGGTCGACGAAGTCGCGCGCATCGTCGGGGTGCCGCCTGCCACCGTGAAGACCCGCATGTTCTATGCCCGCAGCAAGATGGCCGACCTCCTCAAGCAATCCGGCGTGAGTGCTTTCTGATCGTGGATCGTCGGGTGTCCCCCCGGACGATCCGCCCCTTACCGTCTCATCTCTAAACGACCATGATCAGGCTCGGCGGGCTGGTACCTCAGGTGCCAGCCCGCTAACAATTTCGGGCCAGGCATTGGGATGAAGCACCGCTCAGCGTTGGCGCCAAAACACCCGCAATAGACCGACGAACACGGCGATCGCCAGCAGCGCGCCGGCGAGCGGGATCAGAATCACGAAGGCACCGACCACCACCAGCAGCGCGAGCGCGGCGATCAACGCGGCAACGAGCGACACCATGGCGAAGCCGAACGGGCCGAGCCGCGCGACGTAGATGCGTTGTGTGCCGCGGCCCTCGAACTGCATGTGCGAGCCACCCCGGCGGGGGCGTACGTCTCCCTCGCCCGGCGGGATGATCTCCGGCTCGACGCGCGGTTGTTCGGGTCCGGGTACGGGTCGCTCGTTCATGGCCTGATGCTCTTTCGAAGTTTTCTATGTAAGGGCGGCGGCGAGCCGCCACAACGGGAGGGGGGCGCCTGCGGCGACATGGTCGCGTCGCGTTCGCGACGACCCGCAACGGCCGTAGGCAGAACCGCGCCGAATGCGCTATGCTTCCCAACGGCCTGGCAGGAACTTTGAATTCTCTCCAATCAGCCCTGCCCAGCGCCGGCGGCACAGCAACAACAACACGGTTCGCGTCAGGGAAACCCGCGAGAGGAAGCTCATGGCAAAGCTCGACATCAATGGAACTATCCGCGACGTGGAGGTGGAGGCAGATACCCCGCTCCTGTGGGTCATCCGCGAGCAGGTCGGCCTCACCGGCACGAAATACGGCTGCGGCGTCGCCCAATGCGGCGCCTGTTCCGTGCACATCGACGGCGTGCTGCAACGCTCCTGCGCCATCCGCGTCGGCGACGTGCGACCCACCGACAAGATCGTCACCATCGAGGGCCTCTCCGCCACCAGCTCGCACCCCGTGCAGAAGGCCTGGGCCGCGGTCGACGTGCCGCAATGCGGCTATTGCCAGTCGGGCCAGATCATGGCGGCCGCCGCGTTGCTCAAGGCGACCCCCAAGCCAACCGACCGCGACATCGACGAGGCGATGACCAATATCTGTCGCTGCGGCACCTATCAGCGCATCCGCGTCGCCGTGCACATGGCGGCCAACGACACGTCCAGAACCTAGGGAGGCATGCCGTGACCAGGATGATCCGCGGCAAGGCCGCAAGACTTTCGCGCCGCACATTCATTGTCGGCTCCGCCGCAGCGGGCGGTGGGCTGGCGCTCGGATTTTCGGCGCCGTTCGGCGTCGGCTCGGCGCTGGCGCAAACCGCCGCTACCGATGGCGCCGAGGTCAATATCTGGGTCGTCATCAAGCCCGACGACACCTGCGTGATTCGCATCGCGCGCTCGGAGATGGGCCAGGGCACGATCACCGGCCTCGCCCAGCTCGTCGCCGAGGAGCTCGAATGCGATTGGAAGAAGGTGACCACCGAGCAGATCACCCCGGGCGCCAATTTGGCGCGCAAGCGCGCCTGGGGCGACATGTCGACCGGCGGCAGTCGCGGCATCCGCGGCTCGCAGGATTATGTCCGCCGCGGCGGCGCCGCCGCCCGCATCATGCTGCTGCAGGCCGCGGCCGACGAGTGGAAGGTACCGGTCGGCGAGCTTGCCGTTGCAAACGGCATCATCACGCACGCTGCCTCGAACCGTTCGACCAGCTACGGCAAGGTTGCCGCCGCGGCCGCCAAGCTCGAGGCGCCCGACCCCAAGAGCATCAAGCTCAAGGACCCCAAGGACTGGAAGGTCGCCGGCAAGCCGCTGAAGCGGCTCGACACCGCGGACAAGCTCGACGGCAGCAAGGTCTATGCCATCGACGTCAAGTTGCCGGGCATGCTGTGCGCAGCGATCAAGGACTGCCCGGTATTCGGCGGCAAGGTGAAGAGCTACGACGAGACGAAGATTGCCGGCATGCCCGGCTTCCGCAAGGTCGTGAAGGTGAAGGACAGCGGCGTCGCAGTCGTTGCCGATACCTGGTGGCGGGCGAAGACCGCGCTCGACGCCCTGCCGATCGCGTGGGAGGAGGGAGCGGGCGCATCCCAGTCGAGCGCAACCATCGCCGAGCACCTCAAGGAGGGCCTCACCGCAACCGCCACCAACGGCGAACGCCAGAACGGCGATGCGCCGAAGGCGATCGAGACCGCGTCGAAAAAGGTCGAGGCGGTCTACAGCACGCCCTTCCTCTCGCATGCGTGCATGGAGACCATGAACGCCACGGTGCGGCTCGCGGCCGATAAGGCCGAGGCATGGGTCGCGACCCAGAACGCGGAAGCCTCGCTCGCCGCCCTGTCGGAGGCCTCCGGCCTGCCGCTCGCCAAGTGCGAGGTCTACCGGCACGATCTCGGCGGCGGGTTCGGCCGGCGCGGCGGCACGCAGGACTACGTTCGCCAAGCGGTCGAGATCGCCAAGGAGTTTCCCGGCGTCCCGATCAAGCTGATCTGGAGCCGCGAGGAGGACCAGGCGCACGACTTCTTCCGACCGATATCGCAGTGCCGACTTTCTGCCGGCCTCGACGCGGCGGGCAACCTGGTCGGGCTGCACGTGCGCGTGTCCGGGCAGTCGATCAACGCCACGCTCAACCCGGCGGGGATCGTCAACGGCAAGGACCGGCGCCAGCTGCAGGGCTTCTGGGAGGAGCCCGGTGACGCCCAGCTCGGCTACACCGTGCCGAACCTGCTGATCGAATACGTGATGCGCAACACCCACGTGCCGGTCGGCCCCTGGCGTGGCGTCAATACCAACCAGAACGGCGTCTACATGGAATGCTTCATCGATGAGGTGGCGCGGGCGGCCGGCAAGGATCCGCTCGAGTTCCGCCGCGTCCTCATGAGCAAGCATCCCAAGCATCTCGCCGTGCTCAACGCCGCAGCCGAGAAAGGCGACTGGGGCAAGCCGCTTCCTCCCGGCGTCCACCGCGGCATCGCGCAGTTCATGGGCTACGGCAGCTACTCGGCCGCCGTCGCCGAGGTCTCGGTGAACGATCGCGGCAAGGTCAAGGTTCACCGCATGGTGCTGGCGCTCGATTGCGGCCATGCGGTCAACCCGGACCAGATCGCCGCCCAGGTCGAGGGCTCGGTGGCGTATGGCCTCTCCGCCACGTTCTACGGGGAGTGCAAGGTCAAGGACGGGCGCATGGTGGATTTGAACTTCGACACCTATGAGCTCATGCGGCTCGCCGAAATGCCCAAGGTGGAAACGGTGATCGTGCCGACGCACGACTTCTGGGGCGGCGTCGGCGAACCGACGATCTGCGTAGTGGCGCCCGCCGTGCTCAACGCCATCCACGCCGCCACCGGCAAGCCGGTGCGCAGCCTGCCGCTGAAGAACGTGAGGTTGGTGTAGAGTTCGCCCGTTCTCGGCCGGGCGTCCCCCGGAGCTGAGCTCCGGGGGCTTTTTTTTGCGGGGCCGGATGCAGCGGAGACACAACGCGGTGTCCGTCCCGCGGTCACTTCCCGCGCGGCACGTTCAGGCTGGCATCGAAGAACTTCAGCGCCGCATTGCCGATCGTCTCGTGAATCTTGCCGCGGTCCACGCCGGGAGCATCGACGCAAGCCTCCGGGAATTCGTTCTTCCCGTCCTCATTGCACTCGTTGACGAAGATCTCGTGGCCGACCTCGCCGGGAATGACGTTAAGCTCGGCATGCGGGATGTATCGGGCGGCGAATTCGGCGTTGTCCTTGGGCGGCGCCTGGGTGTCGCTCGCGCCGACCGTGATGTAGGCAGGCACGGCCAGCTGCCGCAGCCCGGCCTGATCCATGCCGAACGCCTGGACGATGCCGGGCGCCATTGCGAAGACGGCTTTGACCCGCTTGTCGTGCACGTCGAGCGCCGGCCCGGCGTCAAGCGGCAATTCCTTGCGCAGATGCTCCGGCACCATCTCGTTGTTGCGCCAGCCGCGCTGGAAGGCGAGGTACTTCTCCGGATTGACCTTCGCACCGCCGATCCAGAGCGCGGTGAAGCCCCCTTGCGAATGTCCAGCGACGCCGATCCGGCCGTCGTCGATATACGCCCCCCAGAACGGATCTTTCAGCAGCCAGCTGATGACCAGGCCGACGTCCAGCGGACGCTGCCAGAGCTTGTTTGCGAGATACGCGATGGTCGAATTGTAGGTGTTGGCGCGGTAATGATTGAGTGCGGCCACGATGTAGCCGCGCGATGCCAGAACCTCGGCGAACCAGGCGTAGGAGAGGCCGTTGCTGCCGCGCCCGTGGGAGAACACCACGAGCGGATACTTCGCCCGCTCGAGTGCCGGCTCGGCATCCTTGTAGATGCGCACGTTGGCGAAGAACGGCATGACGAACGGCCGGGCGGACGGGTCGCGGACTGCGGCCGGGTAGAACACCGCCACCGCGAGATGACGGCCGCCCTGATCCGGATCGAAGTAATCGAGCTGCTTGATCCCGACCGGGTGGCCGGCACCGGCCGGCGCACCCTGCGCGAGCGTTGCAGCGGGCCACGCCATCTGCAGCGCACAGGACAAGGCCGCAATGCGCACCAGCGGATCGTCGAACCGGATCTTCATCCCCCATTTCTCCGAAATGCGCCGCGGTCCGCAGCCGCGGGCCATCGTATACAAGAACCGCTGGTTTGGCTCGGTCGCACAGGCGCCCGCTCCGCGGGCGCAACTCCGGGGGTGTACCTCTTTCCATGCAAGATACGGTGATCATGGGTCCCGCCCCTCGCGGGAACGACAGTCGCATGAGCTGAGCGTGGTATGACAGATCCTGATCGTTTCCTGCTGGCCGGCGTGATGGGCGATCCCGTGATGCATTCGCGCTCGCCCAGGCTGCACAATTACTGGCTGGCGCAGCACGGCCTCGCCGGCACCTATCTGCCGCTTGCGGTCAAGGCGCCGGGCCTGCGCGCTGCGCTGCGGGCGCTTCCGGCGCTGGGTTTCGCCGGCTGCAACCTGACCATTCCGCACAAGGAGGCCGCGCTCGACATCGTCGACAAGGTTGATCCGCTGGCGCAACGTATCGGCGCCATGAACTGCGTCGTTGTCGCGGACGATGGATCGCTCGTCGGGCAGAACCACGATGCGTTCGGCTATATCGAAAGCGTGCGCGAGGCACAGCCCGCATGGCGCGCCGATTCCGGCCCCATTGTCGTGATCGGCGCGGGCGGCGGCGCGCGCGCCGTGCTGGTGGGCCTGATCGACCACGGCGCCCGCGAAATCCGCCTGGTCAATCGCACGCCCGCGCGCGGCCAAGATCCTGGAGCGCGAACTGGGCAGCCCCATCACCGCGCTCGACTGGGGCGATCGGGACGCCGCGCTCGCGGGTGCGGCGATGCTGATCAACACCACCAACCAGGGCATGGTCGGCGAGCCGCCCTTGGACCTTGCGCTCGATGCTTTGCCGGCGAGCGCGCTCGTCTCCGACATCATCTACATTCCGCGCGTGACGCCTTTATTGGCGGCTGCCCGCAAGCGCGGCAATCCCACGGTCAATGGGCTCGGCATGCTGCTGCATCAGGCGCGTCCCGCCTTCCACGCCTGGTTCGGGATCATGCCCGAGGTGACACCCGAACTGCGGGCGATGATCGAGGCGACGACATGACAGAAACCAGGCAGGACATCCCATGGCTCGCGTTCCCCTGATCCAAGAGCAAGACCATCCCGAACTCGCCGAGGTCATCGAAAAGTACCGCTCCGGCCGGCGCGGCAAGCTGATCAACATCTACCGCATGCTGCTCAACGCGCCCCCGCTCGCCGAGAGCTGGTTCAATCATTCCAATACGGTGCGCTGGCAGACCACGCTCGACGGCCGGCTGCGCGAGATCGTGATCATCCGCATGGGCCATCTCACCAACTCGCAATACGTGCTGCGCCAGCACGTGCCGTCGCTGGCGCTCGCCGACGGCCTCTCGCTCGAGGACTGCAACGCGCTCGCCGAGTGGCACGCCTCCAACCTGTTCAGCGACCGCGAGCGCGCGGCGCTGGCCTATACCGACACCATGACGCGCGAGGTCCTGGTGTCGGACGAGGTCTTCGCCGAGGTCGAGCGCCATTTCAACGCGCGCGAGATCGTGGAATTGACCGTGCTGATCGGCACCTACAATATGAACGCGCGGGTGCTGCAGGCGCTTCGCCTCGATCTCGAACCGCTCGCGCCCTGAGTTCTCCGGAGTTTCCCGGTGCCGGCAAACAAGGTCCTGGTCGTCGAGGACGACCGTTTCCTGCGCGTGGTCGGGGTCGTGCTCGATCCCGACACGCCCGCCGAGCGCACCGCAGCCTTTGCCGACTTCTTCGCGCACGACGAGCCCGATTTCGACGGCTACTGCCAGCGCGTGCGCGCGCGAGTCGGGGGGTTGTTCCCGCTTGAGGTGCGGTTCGTCGATAACCAGGAAGAGATGCGCGCGGCCTTGCCCGGCAGCCCGGGGCTGGTGGTCGAATCGCTCGCGGTCGGCAGCGAAGAGCTCGCCGCCGGCGGCGAGTTGCGCGTCGTGCAGAAATACGGTTCGAAGCCGCGCAACATCGACACCGCCGCCTGCGCCGCCAAGGGCATCAAGGTGCTGACCATCCGGCGCCGAGCCAACATCGCCTGCGCCGAGCTCGCTCTCACGCTGATGCTCACGCTCGCCAAGAAGCTTCATCGCCTCGCCGGCCGCATCAGCGTCGAGCAGCTCAAGGAGATCGGCTATCCCTACAAGCCGTTCGACCGCCGCCACACCGCCAACTCGAATTGGCCGCGCATTTCGGGCCTGCGCACGCTCAACGAAGCGACCCTCGGCATCATCGGCCTGGGCGAGATCGGCCGCGAGATCGCGCTGCGGGCGGCGGCGTTCGGGATGCGAATCCTCTATTTCCAGCGCACCCGGCTGCCGGAGGCGGAGGAGCGCGAGCTTAAGGCAACCTATGTGCCGCTCGCGACGCTGCTCGCGGACAGCGACTGGGTCGTGCCGCAGCTGCCGACCAGCGACGCGACACGCGCCTTCATCGGCCGCGCGCAATTTGCCCGGATGAAGCCCGGCGCGTTTCTCGTCAACATCTCGCGTGCCGACATCGTCGATCGCGCGGCATTGATCGAGGCGCTCAAATCGGGCCGGCTCGGCGGCTTCGCGCTCGATCCGCTCTACGAGGCGCCCGGCCGCAGCGACGACGAGCTGCTGCGGTTCGACAACGTGGTGCTCTCCCCGCATATCGCGGCGCAGCCGCGCTTCAACGCGCTCAACGATCTCGCCGACATGATGGAGCGCCTGGCGAAGGAGCTCGCGCCATGAGCAAGGCCTTCCGTTTCCATCACCACGGCGGACCCGAGGTGCTGCGCCTCGAAGAGGTCGAGGTGGGCGCGCCCGGTCCCGGGCAGGTGTGCATCCGCAACGGCGCGGTCGCCGTCAATTATCGCGACGTGCTGATGCGGCGCGGCGTGCATGCGGTCAAGTCGCTGCCCTCCGGCATCGGGCTCGAAAGCGCAGGCGTGATCGACGCGGTCGGGCCGCAGGTCGACGGCCTCTCGGTCGGCGACCGCGTCGCCTATGCCGGCATGCCGGAAGGCTCCTATGCCGAGCTGCGCATCGTGCCGGCGGCGCGCGTCATTGCCCTCCCCGCGGGGATCGACGCGCGCACCGCCGCGTCGATGATGATCCGCGGCATGACGGCACGCTCGTTGCTCTGCGAGACCTACAAGGTCAAGCCCGGGGATTCCGATCGTGATCCATGCCGCCGCCGGCGGCGTCGGCCTGATCATGTGTCAGTGGGCGAAGCATCTCGGCGCCACCGTGATCGGCACCGTGAGCAGCGACGCGAAAGCCGCGGTCGCCCGCGCCCATGGTTGCGACCATGCGATCGTCTACACGCGCGAGGATTTCCCCGCGCGCGTGCGCGAGATCACCGGCGGCGAAGGCGTGCCCGTGGTCTACGACTCGGTCGGCAAGGCGACGTTCGAGGGATCGCTGCAATGCCTGCGCAGGCACGGCGTGATGGCGTCCTTCGGCGAAGCCTCGGGCGACCCCGATCCGGTGCCGCCCCGGCGGCTCGGCGCGCTCGGCTCGATCTATCTCACCCACCCGAGCGTCTCCAACTACACCGTCACCCGCGCCGAATTGCTGGCGGCCGCAAACGACCTTTTCGCCATGGTGCTCAGCGGCAAGATCAAGATCGAGATCAGCCGGAGCTATCCCTTGGACGATGCCCCGCGCGCCCATGCCGACCTGGAATCACGCCGGACCACCGGCTCGATCGTCCTGGTTGTGTGATCAGATGATTTCGCCCGGCTCCTGTAAACAACAGAAGAAAAAAACAGGCGCCCGGGTCGGGCCCGTCGCCGCGGAAGGCGCGCAATGCGCAGCCGTCCGCCCATGCGTCGGCACCGGATTTGCTGATGCACGATCCGGGCAACAATTGAGCGCAGCGGCGAAGCTCGCCGCACTCCCGCTTCACGATGTCAAACAGCGCAACCTCAGCTGCCGGATATGCGTGGGCGCCGGCGACGCCCCTTTGAACAGCCCCCTTTCGTTCGCGCGGCGCATGGGCACCGCGGTTTGACCTTTCCTCTGCCGCCGCCCCCAACCGAGGGGCTGCGGAGCGCCGACAAGGCGCACTCGACTTCAAATGGTCGCGCCGGCAAGACGCGACAGCCACGTTCGCGAGGCGTGGGCGCACCTTGCGAGGGTGCGCGCGCCTCTCGGCGCTCCGCATGGCGATTTTTGGCGCAGGCCCGCTTTGCATCTCCGGCGTTGCCGCCGGATCCGTCGCGCGTGTTGCGCGCGGCCGGGAGTCGTGCCCGGCGAGCGGGGTCCCAAACCTCCCGAGCCGGCGATCTCTGCCGCCGTCCAGGACGCCACTCCCGCTCCGTCTTCAGGATCGTCTCCGGAGACGCCCCTCGTCGAGCAGGATGGACGAATTATAGATCATCTGCATCATGTAGTCAATAATTATCTTCGTTTGGTAACCGAAAGGCCGCTCGCAGTGTCCGACTCCCCGTGCGGCTCACGAGCTCCCCAATTTCAAAAAGGCCGCGATCTACGAGAATTTTCCCCACGCCCGCTCTGTAGCCCACCAAATGAACTTGCTGCCCCGACAATGATGACGCCCAACACAATCCATCCATAAATCCCTGCGGAACCACCCGAGCCAGCGAAGCCGACGTAGGGCCCAGCTCTTCTTGAAAGGAGCCGACGATCAGGTCGGCGACTGCTGTCTTGTCATCATCAGCCGGTACGCCGGCAATCAGGCGAAGGTGAGCGGCGCACCGCCCAGATCCTCCGCCCGCTCCACCTTGATCAGCACGCCAAAACCCTTCTTGTCCGGATCGCTCTTCTTCTCCGGTTCGATCAGGCGATTCCAGATTTCGTCATAGACCGGTCCCGACTTGTGGATCTTCGCGGTCCCGTAGAAGCGCGCGATGCCGCCGCGCGGCAGCAGGCCTGCCTCGCGCAGCGCCGGCTTGCGGAAGAAGATCGTGACCTTGGTGCCGTCGGCGAGGTTGCCGGTGGTCGATCCCTTGCCGCGCTCCCAGAGCGCGAAATGCTCGTCGTCATAGACCATGGTGCTGCCGCGCGGCGTGATCTGGGCAAAGCCGTTCGGCAGCGTGGTCCCGATCAGGCAGACATGCGCGGGATACGCGGTGTTGATGTGTTCCTGCAGGGCCTTCGGAATGGTGGTCAATACAGCCTCCCCTTCTCGATTGGAGCGATCATTGATACGGCATCGCGCGTCCAATGCGCAATCGACGGGACGGGACCCTTAACCCGAGGCACGACCGCCCCGCATTGCGCTGCGCTCCATGCGGGCTACGATGCGGCCTCTTCCGTTCAGCGAAAGCTCGACCGATGCGCCAGCTCGAGGGGAAGACCGCGGTCGTGACCGGAGCCGCGTCCGGCATCGGGCTTGGGCTTGCGCGGACGTTTGCGCGCAGCGGCATGGCGGTCGTCCTCTGCGACATCCGCGACGACCGGCTCGAGGCGGCGCTTGCGGAGGTGCGCGCGCTGGGCGCCCGCGCCATCGCCGTGACCACCGACGTCTCCGACCGTGCCGCGGTCGCGCACGCCGCCCGCGAGGCGCAAGCCGCCTTCGGCGCCGTTCATGTGCTCTGCAACAATGCCGGCGTCACCATGCACGGCAAGTCGGTCGCCGAGCTCACGGCGCAGGAATGGGACTGGATCATCGGCGTCAACCTCCGCGGCGTGATCCACGGCATCGAGATCTTTCTGCCGCTGATCCGATCGCACGGGGACGAAGGCCACATCGTCAACACCGCCTCGATCGCCGGCTTCCAGGTGCGGCCGGGCCGCCGCAGCGGCGCCTATGCGGCGACGAAATATGCGGTGGTGGCGCTGTCGGAGTTGCTCGCGCAGGACCTTGCCGGCACCCCGATCGGCGTGTCCGTGCTTGCGCCCGCCGCGGTGAACACGCAGATCTACCGCTCGGGAGAAAACCGCCCCGCGCGCTTCGGCGGTCCGTTTGCGCCCTCCGCAGATGATCCGCTGCACGAGCAGCTCAAGAGCGGGCTCGATCCCGACGAGGTCGGCGCCCGGGTGGTGCACGCCATCCGTGCGCGGGAATTCTTCATCTTCACCCACATCGAGACCAGGGCGTGGCTCGAGCAGCGCCACCAGCGCATCCGCGATGCCTATGCCGACTGCGAACGCTGGGAGGCTGGACGCAAGTCGAAGTGATGCAGGGCGTGTAGGGCGGATTAGCGTTAGCGTAATCCGCGGACCAACCCCGCGAACGGCGGGTTACGGCTTCGCCTAACCCGCCCTACCGAATCTGGAAGGAGCCGAGGAGGTGAAGCAGCAGCAATTGTTCGACATCGAGGGCCACGTCGCCTTCGTCACCGGCGCCGCGAGCGGGCTTGGTCTCGCCTTCGCCGAGGTGATGGCGGAGAACGGAGCGCGCGTCGTGCTCACCGACGTGGATGCGCCGGCACTCGAGAAGGCGACGTCGCGGCTCAAGTCCGTGGGCTGCGCGGTCGAGCAGGCCGTCCTCGACATCGGCGACACCGCGGCGCTTGCGCGCCGCCATCGACCGCACCGCGGAGCGGCACGGCCGCCTCGACATTGTTTTCGCCAATGCCGGCATCACGTCCGGTCCGGGCTTCGAGCTGTCGCCCAACGGCACCATCGACGCCATGGACCTGACCTTGTTCCAACGCGCCATCGAATTGAACCTGACGGCGACCTTCATGACCATTCGCTTCGCCGCCGCGCACATGAAACGCCAGCGCAGCGGCAGCATCATCGCCACCGCGTCGATCGCCGGCATCCGCTCGGACCCGCTGGTCGGCTACGGCTATGTCGCGGCCAAGGCCGCGGTCGGCAATATCGTGCGCCACGCCGCCGTCGACCTCGCGCCCTACAACGTGCGGGTCAATGCGATCGCGCCGGGCCCGTTCCTGACCAACATCGCCGGCGGGCGGCTCCACCGCGAGCCCGAGGTGGTCAAGAAATTCGTCGCCATGGTGCCGATGGGCCGCCTCGGCAAGCCTGACGAGATCAAGGGACTGGCGCTGCTGCTCGCTTCGCCCGCCGGGAGCTTCATCACCGGGACGGTCATTCCAATCGACGGCGGCACCACGGCGAAGTAGCGACGAATGGCGCGTGAATGCCATCTCGATATCGCTTTTCCGCCTAAATCGTAGGTAGCATAGGGGTCCGTCAAGGCGAGCGCGTGATACCGCGCTTTTGGGGGGCGAAGCAATTCGCCGGGGCTCGGGGGACACCAATTTGACGCGACACCGGTCAGCACTCGTTGCTGTACTCGCTTGTGCGAGTTCTGGCGGCAGTTACCTTCGCGGCCGAGGCCGCAGCAACTCGCAACGGAGCCAAGAGCTCGCACGCCGCGACGGCCAAAGCCGTGGGCAAGACCGCGAAGGCCACCGGAAAGAAGAGGCTGGCAGCGGGCAAGTCCAAGGACAAGAAATCGACCGCCGACAAGCCCGCGGCGTTGGCGGTACCGCTGGCGCAGGGGCCGGCACCGCAGACGCCCGAGGCCGAGGTGGCGCTGGTCAAGAGCGCGATCGGCGCGCTGCGCAGCGGCGGCGCCAGCAAGGCGACCGAGGTCGCGGCCACCATCTCGGACCCGGTGGCGCGCAAGCTCGTCGAATGGATCATCCTGCGCAGCGACCACAACGGCGCCAACAGCAAGCGCTACCTTGCCTTTATCGCCGCCAGTCCGGGCTGGCCGAGCCCCGCAATATTCCGCCGCCGCGCCGAGGGCATGCTCTGGGTCGAGAATGTCAAGCCGGCGCAAGCGCTGAGCTTCTTCAACGACTCGCCGCCGCAGTCGGGCGTGGGCCGCCTGGTCCTGGCGCGCGCGCTGTTCGCACAGGGCGACACCGAACGTGCGAGCGCGCTGGTGCGCGAGGCGTGGCGCTACGATCCGTTACCCGCCGAAGTCGAGAAGCACGTGCTCGAGCGCCATTCCGAGTTGCTGAGCCGCGCCGATCACAAGGCGCGCATGGAGAAGAGACTTTTCGCCGCCGATAATGACGCCGCGATGCGGGCCGCGCGCCGGCTCGGGGGCGCCGACCTCGCGATCGCGCAGGCGCGCATTGCCATCAACCGCAAGGCCGGCAACGCCAAGAAACTGCTCGACGCGGTGCCGGCGGACGCCCGTGACGACGCCGGCTATCTCTACGCGCGCGCACACCTTCTGCGCCACGACGACAAGATCGCCGAAGTCGGCGCAGGTGTTGCTGTCCGCCCCGCGCGACCTCGCCCAGGTCCACGATGGGGAGGAATGGTGGGTCGAGCGGCGGATCATGTCGCGCAAGCTGCTCGATCTCGGCGATGCCCGCTCCGCCTATCTGGTGGTGGCGGAGGCGGCCGAACCGACCAAGGAAAACTCCCGGGTCGAGCGCCATTTCATGGCAGGCTGGATCGCGCTGCGTTATCTCGATGACCCGGCGACGGCGGCGACGCACTTCACGCGCATCCGCGACGTGAGCAGCCATCCGACGTCGCGGGCGCGATCCCACTACTGGCTCGGCCGCGTGGCGGAGGCTCTGAACCAGCCTGATCAGGCGCGCGCCCAGTACGAGGCGGCGGCAGGCGCTTCGGCCGCCTATTACGGGCAGCTTGCGCGCGCGAAGCTCGGGCATGCAGCGCTCGCGCTGGCGCCGCCGCCGGCGACGCCGGACAAGCATGCCGAGGCGGAGCGGCTGGAGGTCGTTCGCGGGCTGGAGATTCTCTACGCGCTCAACGAGCGCTCCCTGGCCATCGCGCTGATGGCCGGCCTCGGCGGCACGCACGATGACGTCGGTACGCTCTCCGCGCTCGGCGAACTGGCGGAGCAGTACCACGACGCGCGCGGGATGCTGCACATGGGCAAGGCTGCCCTGGCGCGCGGATTGCCGCTCGACTACTACGCGTTTCCGACCGTGGGCGTGCCGCGCTATTCGCCGATCGCCCCCGAAATCGAAAGTGCGTTGCTGTATGCCATCATTCGCCAGGAGAGCGCGTTCGATCCGGCCGACTGGTCGCACGCCCAGGCAATGGGTCTCATGCAGGTGACGCCGGACGCCGGCCAGGATACCTGCAAGCGCTTCAGCTGCACCTACAACGTCAAACGCCTCAAGAACGACATACCCTACAACCTTCAAGTGGGCGCAGCCGAGCTCGCCGGCTTGATCCAGGACTATCGCGGCAACCACATCCTGGTGTTCGCGGGCTACAATGCCGGGCGCGGGCGCGTGCGGGATTGGATCGCAAAGTTCGGCGATCCGCGCGACCCGAAGGTCGATCCCATCGACTGGGTCGAGCGCATCCCGTTCATGGAAACCCGCAACTACGTGCAGCGCGTGATGGAGAACCTGCAGGTCTATCGCACGCGCTTCGATAACGAAGCGCGGCTCACCATCGATGCCGACCTGCGCCGCGGCGCTAAGGATGCCGACCTGCGACGCGACGCTTCGGCGAAGTAGCCACTTCCGTTCCGGCAATTGCGAGCCTCCCCCGCAAGCTGAGGATGGTACGCAGGCGCCGCCGCCGGCAGCTCGTTGCTGCGAAAGTCACCTTGCCTTGGAGTGGGCTCCTTCGGCGCTCAGGACCCGGCGGCTGAACGCTTGCGCTCGCCGCCCCGCATCCCCATCTGGGGTCGCGAAGGACGGACCACCATGACCACCGCCTATGGCTTCGGCTTCGACTTTGTGGGCCCCCGCTCCCGTGGCGCCCGCATTGCCCGGATCGACGCGCTTGCGACCCTGCTCGACACCGCGCTCGTCATCCCCGGCACCGGCGTGCGCTTCGGTCTCGATGCGTTGATCGGGCTCTTTCCCGCCGTCGGCGACATCATCACCACGGCGCTGTCGCTGTTCATCGTGCACGAGGCCTACCAGCTCGGCGCGCCGAGCCACGTCATCGCGCGCATGCTCGGCAACGTTGCGCTCGACGGCGTGTTCGGCGCGGTGCCGCTGGTCGGCGACGCCTTCGACGTGCTGTGGCGTGCGAACCGGCGCAATATGCGGTTGCTGCGCGAGTGGCTGGAGCGGGAGGAGGGGCGGTTCTAGGGCATTGGTCGGCGTCTGCACCGGCAGGTCGGTTGGCTTCTCGTCGTTGAGGATGCGCGGGAGACCAGGCCGAAGCCGGCGACGCGATTCGAGGAAGCTAGAGCGTGATTGCTTTAGGTTGAGTCGCAATCACGCTCTAGCTCTTTGTTTGAGCATGATCTTTTCGGAAAACCGGTACCCACCCCGGATCAAGTCCGGGGCAGGCTTTTTCCGGATCATGCTCTAGCCGCTGTTGCGCAGCCCTGCGGCTATCCCGTTGATGGTGAGATGGATTGCCTGCACGACGCGCTCGTCGGTAT
The DNA here is from genome assembly GCA_963827585.1 of uncultured Alphaproteobacteria bacterium. Taxonomy (GTDB): domain Bacteria; phylum Pseudomonadota; class Alphaproteobacteria; order Rhizobiales; family Xanthobacteraceae; genus VAZQ01. The sequence goes on along the minus strand of CAWHCK010000047.1, from coordinate 82,320 downwards.
CGCCGGCCCGGTGACGCTTCAGCAGCTCGACCTGTACATGGTTGAGCGGATCGAGGTAGGGAAAGCGGTTCCTGATCGAGCGCGCCAGCAAGGGATTCTGGTCGAGCAATGCCTGCTGGCCGGTGATGGCGAGCAGCATTTCAATCGTGTACTGCCATTCGGCGCGCAGCCGCGGAAAGACAGCTTCGCGCAGCTCGATGTCCTCGACGAGCTCCGCGTAGCGTGAGGCGATCGCGATGTTGCTCTTCGCCAGCACCATGTCCATGTTCGAGAGCAGCGTCTGGAAAAACGGCCACTCGCGGTACATCTCCCGTAATATCCCCATGCCGTCCTGCGGCCGCGCGGCAAGCCAAGCCTTGATCGCCGTTCCGAACCCGTACCAGCCCGGCAGCATGAGCCGACATTGCGACCAGCCGAAGACCCAAGGGATAGCGCGCAGGTCCTCGATGCGCGTCGAGTTCTTGCGGGACGCGGGACGGCTGCCGATATTGAGATTGGCGATTTCTCCGATGACGGTCGATTCCCAGAAGTACCGTTCGAACCCGGCGGTCTCGTATACGAGGTCCCGATACGCTCGATAGGCGTGGTTGGAGAGTTCCTCCATCGCCGCGAAGTACTCCTCGCGCGGCGCCGCCTGGTCCCCCTGCAGGAGCGTCGCCTCCAGGGAGGCGGCCGCAAGAATCTCGAGATTTCGCCGGCCCATCTCCGCTTGCGAATATTTGGCCGCGATCACCTCGCCCTGCTCGGTGATGCGGATCTGCCCTTGCACGGCGCCGGAGGGCTGCGCGAGGATGGCCTGATAGCTCGGGCCGCCGCCACGGCCGACGGATCCGCCGCGGCCGTGGAACAGGCGCAGCGTCATCCCATGACGGCGGAATGTGTCGATGAGCGCGATTTCCGCCTTGTAGAGCTCCCAGCCCGAGGTCAGGAAGCCACCATCCTTGTTGCTGTCGGAGTAACCGAGCATCACCTCCTGTGCGCGCCCACGGCTCTCCAGGAGGCTCAGGTACTCCGGCACGGCGAGGAGCTCGTCCATGATGCTGCCGCAGTTGCGCAGGTCGGCGATGGTCTCGAACAGCGGGACAATGTTCACGTCGAGCTCGCGCTCGCGCGGCCGCAACAGTCCGGCCTCCTTGAGCAGCAGCCCGACCTCGAGAAGGTCCGAGACCCCGTCCGTCTTCGAGATCACGTAGTTGGGCACCGCGGCCTTGCCATAACGCCGGTGTGCCTCGGCTGCTTCGCGAAGGATCGTCAGCTCCGAGGCCGTCTCCGCGGAATATCGCAGGAACGGCGAAGAAAGCAGTCGCGCGGTCTTCAGCTCCTCGCGCAGGAGGGAGACGCGGGCAGCTTCGGGGAGGCCGGCATAGTTCGCGTCAGCGCGGGTCATCGCGAACAGCTCGCCCACCGTGCGCTCATGCACCGCGGAATTTTGCCGCAGATCGATGCCCGCGAGATGGAATCCGAAAGTGCCGGCTGCGCGACGCAGGCTGCGCAGCCGACTGCGCGCGAGCGTCGCCGAGCCGTTGGCCGTGAGCGAATGATAAAGAATGCCGAGGTCGGCAACGAATTGGGCAGCCTCGGGATAAGGCGGCGCCTCACCTACGGCGTGGCGCGACGCCTCGGCCTGCTCGAACGCCCGCGCCGTCGCCGCGAGGCGCGCATAGATACCGGAGATAGCCCGACGATAAGGCTCGTTGCGGCGGTGCGGCGAGCGATCAGGCGAGCGCTCCGCCAGGTCCTCGAGCTGATCGGATACGGTGACCAGCTGCGCATCGAGCGATAGTTCGCCGCCCAGAAGATGCACCTCATCCAGATAGAACTTGAGTGCGCGCTCGCTCTGCATGCCCAGCGCTTGTCGCAGCACCTCGGCGGTGACGAAGGGATTGCCGTCGCGGTCACCGCCGATCCAGCTTCCGACGCGCAGGAACGAAGGCAGCTCGAAGCCGTCCCAGGCGGAATCGGTTGAGGCCAGTTGGTCTTCCAGCGCCGCGTAGAAGCGAGGCAGCTCGCGCAGAAAGGTGTAATCGTAGTAGGAAAGCCCGTTCGCTACCTCGTCTACGACTTTGAGTCTGGTTCCGCGCAGCATGCTGGTCTGCCAAAGCGTCAGCACTGCGCAACGCAAGGCCTCTTCACTTGCCGCCGTCTCTTCGGGGGTGTGCCGACGACCATCGCGTTCCGCCAGCAGGTGCGCCACCTCCATCTCACGATCGATCGTGCTCTTGCGCCTCACCTCCGTCGGATGGGCGGTGAGTACCGGGCAAACGAGAGCATTCGTGAAGAAGCTCTGCAGCGTAGAGCGAGAAACGGCCGCGTCACGCGCGCGAGCAAGCGCGTGGGCCATGGTGCCTTCGCGCGGTGCCGAGGCGGCCAGCGCATGGGCTCTGGTCCGGCGGATGTGATGCTGGTCTTCGGCGATGTTGGCCAGATGCGAAAAGTAGCTGAAGGCGCGGATGATTTGGATACTCTGACCGTGCGAGAGGCCATTCAATGTCGCCTCGAGCTCGTCCCGCGCAGCTTCGTCTTCGTCGCGGTGGAAGCGGATCGAGCTCCGGCGAATGTGCTCGACGATCTCGAAGACAGGCTCGCCTTCCTGGCTGCGGACCGTATCGCCAAGAATGCGGCCGAGAAGACGGATATCGTCGCGCAGCGGCAAGTCTTTGTCGGGAGTCTCAAGCAGATCCATGATCACACGAATTCGAACGATGCAGCCGCTGTCCCAATGAGGCAGCCTCGAATTCAACGACCGCGGTCGGGACTTCCGCCGCAGCGAACGGCGCCTTTCATTCGATCACCTCGTCGGCAAGCGCAAGCAGCGAGGGCGGCATGGTGAGGCCGAGCATCCGGGCGGTCGAGGCGTTGACGAGGAGCTCGTACTTGCTCGACTGGACAACCGGCAGGTCGGCCGGCTTCGCGCCCTTGAGGATGCGGCCGACCTGAACGCCGGCCTGACGATACGAATCTCGCAGGCTCGGCCCGTAGCTCATCAGCCCGCCGGCGTCGACGAAGTCGCGCCAGGGATACGCCGCGGGGATCCTGTGGAGCACCGCCAGGAGGGCCAATTGGACACGCCGGTCGGTCGAGAACGGCCCGACCAAAAGCGCGTCGGGTCGCTCGCGCTCAAAGCTTGCGAACGCCGCATCGATCTCACGGGCGGTGCTGGCGTTGAGAACCTTGATCTGCAGTCCGCGGGTGCCCGCCGCCGCCGCTTCCAGCTCCCTCTGTGTCGCGGCGAAATCCGTGGCGTTGGCCGGATCGAGGAGCACGGAAATCCGTGTGGCGGCGGGCACCAGCTCTCGCAGGCGTTCCAGTCGCCGTACCGTTTGCTCGGCCGGGAGGAAAACGCCCGTCAGGTTGCCGCCCGGCTTCGAGAGGCTGCTGACAAGACCGAGCTTGACCGGATCCTGGGCGGCGGTGAAGACGATGGGGATCGTACCGGTTTCCGCCTTGGCTGCGAACGCCGGCGTCGAACCGCCGATCGCGACAATCACCGCCACCTGGCGGCGAACCAATCCGGCCGCCAACGGCGACAGCCGCTCGATTCTACCATCGGCCCAACGGTATTCGATCGCCACGTTTTCGCCCTCGACGAAACCCGCATCTCCCAGGCCCTGACGGAAGGCACGCAGGCGGTCAGCGGTCGCCGCGTCAGGCGATGCGGGGTCGAGGACGCCGACCACCTGCATTGCCGGCTGCTGCGCGCGCGCGGCGAGCGGCCAAGCGACCGCCGCGCCGGCGAGCGTGATGAAATCGCGCCGTCTCAATCGTTCGAGCTGCATTGATCTTTCACCTGCCAGGATCGCATTGGAGGATACAGGACCGGCAAAGGTCAGTCAGGGGGGATGAGAGCTGTTTCATGCCCGGCCGGCTGCCGGCCAAGGCCATCGGAGCCAGCTCCGGGTCCAAGCTTGAGAAAAACGCGCAATGCCGTGCGTGGCAACCGACACCGTCGCGCGCTCAGCCCCCGAGCAGGATCGCGACCGCGACCAGCGCCAATCCGAGGCCCATGAGGGCGAGCCCCACCGCCCACGGGCTGGCATCGACGTATTTCGCCCAGTGGTAGCCGACGACGAACAGCAGGCCGACGACGAGCAGGTTCGAGACGCGCAGCGCAAGCCACGGACGATCGATGAGCGCAAGCGGCAGCACCGCCGGCAGCGAGGCGGCGAGCGCAAGGCAGAAGACCCAAATCGCACCCATGAAGTCGTCGAGCACAAACCCGGTTCGCCGCGGCAGCCGTCCATGGGCCAGCAAGTTGCGAACGCTCCGGTAGAGCTGCTCGCGGTCCTCGGCCTGCGTCACCGATGCCAGATAGGGGTCGAGCTCGCACCGGATCGCGGCCAATGCCGCGGCCTCGTCCGGGGCCGAAGCGATAGCGCGGGCGAGGCGAAGGTGCCGGTTGCGGTCGAACGTACTCGCCATCACGTAGAGCACGGCATCAATGATGCCCCACGCGGCGTTGCACCCGATGGCCCCGATGAGCGCGGCGCGGGCCCCGTCCTCACCGCCGCCGCTCACAACGCTGGCGGCCAGGGTGAAGCTCAGCACCACGATCAACCCCGCAACGATCTCAGTCAGGCTCTCGCTCGGCTTGAGATAGTTCAGAGGAGACACGATCGCCTTCTTCCCGCTTGCCCCGGCGCCTAGAGCGCATCCCGATTGGGTTGAATTGTGATGCGCTCCAGCTTCTTCGATTTTGCGCATGTTCTATTCGGAAAACGCGATGCCAATTTACGGCGGCGAGCACACCAACTACCTCTTTGGCGGCGGTAACCACGACTACCTCTTCGGTGAGACGGTTCTACTACCTTATGCGACCCGACTTGATGAGCTTTCTGCGGGACGGCAACGACTTTCTCTATGCCGGAACTGACGGAACCGGGGTAGAAGTGAATTTTCTCTGGGTGGATTGGGCGACTTGCTGACCGGAGAAACGGCAGCGATCGATTTTACTACCTGTACGAGAACGAGAGTGATATCGATAACGCCGACGTGATCGTGGCTTCACCGACTTGGACGACGTGATCGATATCGAAGCGGTCCAACTGCCCGCGCAAAAAGCAATTATTACGTGGAGACACAATCGACTATGGCGTCGGTTACCAAGCTGCGAAAGCTCGCGCCGAGTTTCTGTTTGGGAACACTTTAGAGAATGACCCGAGCTTTGTGTTCGTGACCGACCAAGTCAATGGCTACCTGTTTGGCGATTTCGAACCCAAACCGGTGCCCACCCCGGATCAAGTCCGGGGCAGGCGTTTTCCGGAACATGCGCTACTGCAATGCGAACCAGAACTTCGCGACGAACGTGGCGCTGCACCAGCGTGACCTGAGCCCCTCGGGATTTCTCACCGAGGTCGATGTTTCCGCCGGGCGTGGCATTGGGATCGCCGGTGAACACGAAGCAGTCTTCCTTGGACAGATTGGTGTCGTAGTAGCGCAGGTCGAGATTGAAGACGTTGCGGGTGAAGGTCACGCCCGCACTCCAATTGAGATAGGCGGGCAACGGAAAGCCACCCAGCGCAGCCGACTGATTGCCGAACCAGTAGTAGCCGGCACTGCCGGTCACCGACGCGGTGACGTTCTGCGGCAGCGCGTTGCGCGGCAGGTCGACGCCCAGGCCGAATGCCGCGTACTTGCTCCACGCGCCGGTGTTCGAGACGTTCGGCGAATAGGCGAAGCCGCCGGCGACGCGCAGCGCCTCGCCGATCCTGGTATCGGCGCGGGCGGCGGCTTCCCAGTATTCGATGCCGGCGGTGGTGCCGACCGGCACCGTCTCGCCGGGATAAAGAAAGTAGGTCCCGCCGAAATCGAAGTCGATGTCCCACAGCTTCGGGCGGACGCCGCCGGTCATCGTGATTTCGGCGGCCGGCTGGCTCGGCAGCTTGACGCTGGTGACGGTGGCGCCCGCGTAGAGCAGACCGAGCGCCGCTTCGAGGCCAGCGCCGACCGCCGGTCTGCGGTCGGAGAGCGTGACGCCGCGGTAGATGTAGTCGGATGCAAAACCGGCCCTGCCGCTGAACTCGAAGGGGCTGGCCGCACCGTCCTGTCGTGGGGCCGCGCGGAACGGAGCTTCGGCGGCAAGCCCGGCACGGGCGCCGAGATCGATCGAACCGGCCGCATTGCCGTCGCCTGTCTGCGCGTGCGCCGGACCACCAAGCGCGAGCGACAGCGCGGCGACTGCGGCGATCGCGACCCTGCGCCCACTTGCGCGAGCGAACTCAGCCACGGCATCCCGTTGCAAGTGTCGCTCCCCCGACGCGGCCTGATGGATGCCTCGGGAGCAGAGGCCGCAATTGGGGCCGTTCTCAGGCCAGCTGCGGGGCGCACGGCAACGTGGGTGCTCAGGCCGCTCCTGCCTGGAACGGCCTGAGATGGTCCGCCATCGCCTTGCGGAAGGCGGGCCGCGCCTCGCAGCGCTCCTGATACGCCTTCAGCGCCGGTCGGGCGGACACGATGTCGGTATGGCGCAGGGTGCGCAGCACGGTGGTCATCAGCAGATCGCCCGCCGTGAACCGGGCTTCGAGATAGTCGCGGCCGCCGAGCCAATGTTCGAGCGCGGCAAGCCGCTTCTGCACCGCCTCCACCGCCATCGGCCGGCGCGTCGGCACCCACGCCTCGCCGGCATGGAAGAGGTCGAGCTCGGCGAGGTTCTGGATCGGAGGTTCGACCGAGTTCAACGCGGCGAACATCCACGCCCTCGTCCGCGCCCGCCCGTTCGCGTCCGAGGGCGTCAGCGCTTCGGACCTCTCGGCGATGTAGAGCACAATGGCGCCCGACTCGAACAGCTTGAGCTCGCCCGTGTCGATGGCAGGGACCTGGCCGAACGGTTGAAGCGCACGATAGGCGGCGGTCGCCTGATCCTCGGGTCCGATCAGCATCTCCTGATACGGGATACCCGCCTCCTCGAGCGCCCAGCGCACGCGAAAATCGCGCACCAGGCCCTGCGCAAAGGGCGGCACCCAACGGAATGCGCTGAGCTTGATCATCGCCATTGTTTACTTTCCTTTGTTTGATCGTGCCTCGTCACGCGGCCGCGCCGCGAGCGCGTCGCCAACGCGATCCGTCTCAGGAGGCCTTCGCGGTCGCCGGGATGGCCGGCTGGGTTCGCCCGTCATCCTCATAGCGGTCATGACGCCTCACCCAATCCATGAGGTTGCCGTCCTTGGTCTCGTTGCGTCCTTTGGGCACGACATCGAGCCAGCCATAGACCGGCAGGAACATCTCCCCGCCGCGGCCATAGGTGGAATAGGTGTGGTAGATCGTACCGCTGTCGTCCTTGTAGAAGACGCTGACTCCCGGAAGCTCGTCGATCTCGGGATCGGGCTGTTGCTCGAAATTGTAGAAAACGCCGCCCTCGCGCGCCCCCTCCGGGAAAGATACGTGATAGTCGAGGTTGAAGTCGCTCTTGGCCGACGACACCCAGCGAAACGTCCAGCCCATCCGCTTGCGATAGGCCTGGAGTTTTTCGATCGGCCCGCGCGAGACCGCGACGAAGCTGACATCGTTGTGCTCGAAGTGCTGCCGCGCACCGTCGACCTGATCCGAGAGCAGCGAACAGCCGGGGCAACCCTCCTCCCATTGCGGACCGAACATGAAGTGATAGACAACGAGCTGGCTGCGTCCGTCGAACAGGTCGCCGAGCGCCACCGGGCCGTTCGCGCCTTCGAAGACATAGTTCTTCTCGACCTTGACCCAGGGCAGCGCCCGCCGCTTTTTCGACAAGCGGTCCCGCTCATGCGTCCAGGCCTTCTCCTCGGCAAGAAGCGCGCGACGCGCCTCGATCCATTGCTCTTTCGAGACGACGTCATGCTTGCCGACGTCATGCTTGCTCATGGCGATCTCCTTTCGATGATGTGAGAAAATGACGTTCCAGCTTGTCGAGCGCCCCGTTCCAGCCAGCCTCGTGGCTGCGGCGGGTCTCCTCGTCGTGCAGGCGCGAATGGGTGAAGGTGAGCTCGGTGCCCGTGGCGATGGGGCGAAGATCGATCTCGACCAGCGACTCGCCGGGATCTTCGCCGTCCACCCAACGCCAGGTCATCGCCAGCCGCTCCGGTCTTACAACCTCGAGATATTCGCCGCTGCTTTCATGTTCGCTGCCATCGAGCATGCGGAAGCGGACCCGGAAGCGGCCGCCGACGCGAACATCGGTCTCGGCCAGCAGCACCGGCCCGGCGTCGGGTCCCCACCAGCAGGCAATGCCCTCCGGCGTGGTGAGCGCGTCGAAGATGATCGACGGCCGCGCGGCGATCCGGCGCACGATGGTGAGGCTGGTCATAGACCGCGCTTTCTCGCTTTGGCTTTGGCTTTGGCTTCCTTGGCTTCGACATAAGCCGCGAGCCGATCGAGGCTGCCCGACCAGAAGCGCTCATAGCGACGAAGCCAGTTCATGGCCTCCCTCATGGGTTCCGAGGAAAGCCGCACCGTCACGGTCCGGCCCACTTTCGATCGCGTGATCAGTCCGGCATCGTCGAGCACGTCGAGGTGCTTCATCACGGCCGGCAGCTTGATCGCGAACGGCCTCGCCAGCTCGCTCACCGAAGCGCCGTCCTCGCGCTCCAGCCGGGCGAGGATCGCCCGCCGCGTCGGATCGCCGAGCGCCGCAAAGGTCCGGTCAAGCCGCTCATGATAGTTCACCATATGGTGAAGTATTGGTCGAGATGAGGAGGTTGTCAACCCCCGGCCGCCAAGGTGCCGATGGGACGCCTCGATGCGTAGGGTGGGCAAAATCGCTTGCTGAGGAACGGCAATTCGCACCGGTGCTTCGAGCGATTTTGCCCACGCGGACAGAACGCCTGGGCATTGCGCGCGCACGACAGGTGCGGATGATAGAATCAAGAGCGCGCAATGCCCATCCTACGGATCAACATGACCGGATGCGCTCTCGTTCAACGTCCCGTGGCCAGCGCCGCCAAGTCTTGCGGCCCGCGCGGAGCGTCATTGCCGCGCCACACGACGTGCATGTCGGGCCGCAGCAGCAAGAGATCGTGCCCATAGATGTCGCGCGGGCGCTCGTCGGGAATGTCCAGGATGCTCAGGGGGGCGCCGACTGCAGCGAACGCCCGCTGCAATCCGATCGGATCGGCTCGCGTGCCGCCGAGGCGCAGCAGCGTGTAGCCGTGACCGTAGCCGACGCGGTCCTGCACCGCCGTTCCGTCGCCGAGCCACACGTGCGGCAGCCGCGCCCCCGGCCAGGTGGTGGGAACATAGCTCATGAAATCGTGCTCGGGCCCCTCCCCCGGCTCCGATGCGATCAGCGGCGAGCCGGCATAGCGATAGCCGAGCTCGGCGCCGATCATCTCGCTCGCCTTGCGCTGCTCGGCATCGGCGACGCGCGCGAGCGCGTCGCGCACCGCCGCGCCGGCAGGGGTCTGCTCGCGGATTTCCGGGCGATAGAGCTTGCGCCAGGTCCGGCGTCCGCGTGCGCGAATCCGGACGCCGCGACGTTGCGCTCGCCCACCTGCCGACGCTCGATCTCATAAGAGGCGAGCAGGCCGGGCCCGCCCCAGCCCTGGAGCGTCGCGGCAAGCTTCCACGACAGGTCGATGGCGTCGCCGACGCCGGTGTTCATGCCGAGCCCGCCGGTCGGGATCACGAGGTGCACGGCGTCGCCCGCCAGGAAAACCCGACCCTCGCCATAGCGGTCGGCCAGCAGCAGGTTCATTTTCCACTGCCCGACATAGAGCATGTCGTACTTGACCGGCATGGCGACCACCCGCTCGAACATGTCGGCCATGTCCGCATCCGTCTCGACGACCGAATGCAAGGTGAAATGCCGGGTCGAATCCTGGACGATCAGGAAGCTCCCTTCGGCATCGGCCACGTGATAGTGGCGCCCCTTGCCGATCGGGATGCGCTCGTAGAGGTCCTCGCAGTAATAGAGCGCCTGGCGGAGCTGCTGGATGTTGGCTTCGCCATCGAGCTTGATGCCGAGCTGGCGGCGCACCAGGCTGCCGCCGCCGTCGCACCCCACCATATAGGCGGCGCGCACAGCGGACACTCCGCCGTTGCTCTTGACCTGTGCGGTCACCGAATTCGCATCCTGCTCGAAATCCAGGAGCTCGCAGCCGTAACGGACGGTGACGCTCGGCAAGGTTTCCGCGATCGATTTGAGCAGCGGCTCGAGCGTGTACTGGGAGATGAGCTGATAGGGCTCGAGCGGCTGCGAGGCGTCCTCGGACTCGGCAATCTGCGCCTTGGCTTCGGCCACCGACGGATGCAGGTGATGCACCAGCGGCGCCTCGGCCAGCGACAGCACGATGAAGATGTCCATCGGGCAATGGGCTGGAAGACCGGCGGCACGCACCTTGTCCGCGATGCCCATGCGCCGGTAGATCTCCATGGTGCGGGCGTTGCAGCGCTCCATTTTCGGGAGGAACTGGGGCGCGTCCTTCTGCTCGACCACCATGCAGCGCACGCCGCGCAGGCCGAGGTCGATCGCAAGCGTCAGGCCGGTGGGCCCGGCTCCAACAATGAGAACTTCCGTATCCATGCGTAGTCCTGAGACTCCTTTCAGCTGTCCCTGTCGGCAACCGGCTCGAATTCGGCGAGTTCCGTCCCTTCCTGCACGAAGTCGCCGACCGCGCATTTGAGCGCGGTCAAGCGGCCATCGGTCGGCGCGCGCAGCGTGTGCTCCATCTTCATCGCCTCGAGCACGAGCAGCGGCGCCCCGCGCTGAAGGTCGACCCCCGGCTCGGCGAGGATGCGCGTCACCGTGCCCGGCATCGGCGCGACCACGCGGGTGGCCGCCGCAGCTTCGGCGGCATCGGCGACGAACGGATCGACCCAGTGCAGCTCGAGATGCCCGCGCGGCGTGGTCAGAACGAGGTCGCGGCCGGACCACGCCGCGGACGCGCGCTCGGGCGCATCACCGAGGCAGAGGTCGAACAGCGCGCCCGCGCGAGCGACGAACTGCAGCCGCGCCTTCGTAGCGCGCGCTTCCATGGTCAAGCCGTCGCGGCCGTACCACAGCGCGACGTCGTATCGGTCGGCGCCGTGCCGAAAGCTCAAGCGGCGGCTGCGGCGCCCGCCGATGGTCCAGCCGTCGCTTCGGTCCCAGGGCGAGCGATCCTGCGCCGCGACGTGCTCATTCTCTTCGCGCACGAGCACCGCGACGCAGGCGGCAGCAAGATCGAGCGCCGCGACCGCGTGCTTCGCGCTCGTCAGCGCAGAGATTTCCCGCTCGATGAATCCGGAATCGATGTCGCCGGCAGCCACCTGCGGATGGCTAAGCAGCGCCTCGAGAAAAGCGAGGTTGGTCGTCACGCCCGCGATCTCGAACGCAGCCAGGGCCTCGACCATGCGGCCGAGCGCCTGGGGGCGATCGGCGCCAAAGGCGATCAGCTTGGCCAGCAGCGCGTCGTAGTAGGGAGTGACCTTATCGCCCGTCCGGAAGCCGGTATCGACGCGGATGCCCTCCCCAATCGGCTCGCGCCACGCGCGGATGGCCCCGGTCGCCGGCAGGAATCCCTTGTCCGGGTCTTCGGCGTAAATCCGCGCCTCGATGGCGTGCCCTTCGGCCGTGACGTGGTCCTGCCGCCGCGGCAGCGGATCGCCGGACGCCACGCGCAATTGCCACTCCACCAGATCGAGGCCGGTGATCATCTCGGTCACGGGATGCTCGACCTGCAGCCGCGTGTTCATCTCGATGAAGTAGAAGCCGCCCGCATCGGTGATGAATTCGATCGTGCCGGCGCCGACATAGTCCGCGGCCTGGGCGGCGGAACGCGCCGCGGCCGACATCTCGGCCCGCCGTTGCGCGGTGATGGCGATAGACGGCGCCTCCTCCACCACCTTCTGATGGCGCCGCTGCAGCGTGCATTCGCGCTCGAACAGCGACACCACGTTGCCGTGGGTATCGCCGAACACCTGCACCTCGATGTGCCGCGGCCGGGCGATCAATTTCTCGATCAGGAGTTGGTCGTTTCCGAACGCGGCCGACGATTTCGCGTTTGGCACTGGCAACAGCTTCGGCGAGCTCGTCGGCGGTGGCGACGACGCGCATGCCCCTGCCGCCGCCGCCCGCGGACGCCTTGATCAGAACCGGAAATCCGACGCGATCGGCCGCCGCCTGCAGCATCGGCAGGCTCTGATCCTCGCCGTGATAGCCCGGCACCACCGGTACGCCGGACGACTTCCATCAGCGCCTTCGCCGCCGATTTCGAGCCCATGAGCCGGATGGTCGCGGCCGAGGGACCGACGAACACCAGGCCCGCGTCGGCGCAGGCTTGCGCGAAATCGGCGTTCTCGGAAAGGAATCCGTAGCCCGGATGCACGGCCTGCGCGCCGGTCTCGCGCATGGCGTCGATGATGGCGTCGATGCGGAGATAGCTGTCCCTTGCCGGGGCCGGGCCGATCAGCACCGCCTCGTCGGCGAGCGCGACATGCATCGCATCGCGATCGGCGTCGGAGAACACGGCGACCGTGCGCAGTCCCATGCGCCTGGCCGTGCGGATGACCCGGCAGGCGATCTCGCCGCGGTTGGCGATCAGGAGCTTGTCGAAGCGCCGGGCCAGCGACACGTCACATCCTGAAGATGCCGAAGCGGGTGGGCTCGGGTGGCGGCGCGTTGAGCCCGGCGGCGAGCGCGAGGCCGAGCACGGTGCGGGTATCGGCGGGGTCGATGATTCCGTCGTCCCACAGCCGCGCGGTGGCGTAATAGGGATGCCCCTGCCGTTCGTACTGCTCGCGGATCGGCGCCTTGAACGCCTCGTCGTCGGCGGCGCTCCAGGTTCCGCCCTTGGCCTCGATCCCTTCCTGACGAAGCAGGCCCAGCACCGACGCCGCCTGCTCGCCGCCCATCACCGAGATGCGCGCGTTCGGCCACATCCACAGAAAGCGCGGGCCGTAGGCGCGCCCGCACATGCCGTAATTGCCGGCGCCGTAGCTGCCGCCGATGATCACGGTGTATTTCGGCACGTTGGTGGTGGCGACCGCGGTCACCATCTTGGCGCCGTCCTTGGCGATGCCGCCGGCCTCGTATTTGCGCCCGACCATGAAGCCGGTGATGTTCTGCAGGAACAGCAGCGGGATGTTGCGCTGGCTCGCCAGCTCGATGAAATGCGTGCCCTTGAGCGCGCTCTCGCTGAACAGGATGCCGTTGTTGGCCAGGATGCCGATGGGAAAGCCGTGGATGTGGGCGAACCCGCAAATGAGCGTCTGGCCATAGAGCGCCTTGAACTCCTCGAACTCGGAGGCGTCGGCGATGCGCGCAATGACGTCGCGGACGTCGTAGGGCGTGCGCGGATCCGCCGGCACGATGCCGTAGAGGTCTTCCACCGGATAAAGCGGCTCCCGCGCCTTGCGGATTTCCAGATAGGACTGCTTCACGCGGTTGAGGTTTGAGATGATGCTGCGCGCGATGCCGATGGCGTGGTTGTCATTGGTTGCATAGTAGTCGGTCACCCCGGACTGGCGGCTGTGGACGTCGGCGCCGCCCAGCTCCTCCGCGGTCACCTCCTCGCCGGTCGCCGCCTTCACCAGCGGCGGCCCGCCGAGGAAGATGGTGCCCTGGTTGCGCACGATGATGCTCTGATCCGACATCGCCGGCACGTAGGCGCCGCCGGCGGTGCACGAGCCCATCACGATCGCGACCTGGGGAATGCCGAGCGCCGACATGCGCGCCTGGTTGTAGAAGATGCGGCCGAAGTGGCGCTCGTCCGGGAAGATTTCGTCCTGCAGCGGCAGGAACGCGCCGCCGGAATCGACCATGTAGATGCAGGGCAGATGGTTCTCCCGCGCGATCTCCTGCGCGCGCAGGTGCTTCTTCACCGTCATCGGATAATAAGTGCCGCCCTTGATGGTGGCGTCGTTGGCGACGATCACGCATTCGCGGCCGCGCACGCGCCCGATGCCGGTGACGATGCTCGCGGAGTGGACGTCGCCGCCATACATGGCATGCGCCGCCAACGGCGAGAGCTCGAGGAAGGGCGTCCCCGGATCGAGCAAGAGATCGATGCGCTCGCGTGCCAACAGCTTCCCGCGCGCGACGTGCCGCGCCCGCGCCTCTTCGCTGCCGCCCTGCATCGCCGCCTCGAGCTTGGCTTGCAGGTCGGCGACCAGCGCTTTCATCGCCGCGGTGTTGGTGGCGAACTCGGCCGAGTTCGGGATCGATCGTAGACTGGATGCTGGTCATCGTCTTGCCGGGCAACACCACCCTGCTCTGTCGTCCCCGCGCAGGCGGGGACCCATATTCCAGAGGCCATAGTGCATGGCACGACGGATCCCCAACGCATGTCGGCTATAGCCGACATGCGCACTCAAAGAGCCGATCTCGGGCAAGCCCGAGATCGGATGCGCGGGGACGACAGCACAGCAAAGAACTCCACATCCCTTCGAAGCGATGGAGCAAAGGTTCATGTTGCCCGACCGCATCAGCGCGTCTTCTCGAACAATTGCCGGCCGATCAGCATCCGCCGGATCTCGCTCGTGCCTGCGCCGATCTCGTAGAGCTTGGCGTCGCGCAGATAGCGCCCGGTCGGATAGTCGTTGATGTAGCCGTTGCCGCCGAGGAGCTGGACCGCATCGAGCGCGATCTTGGTGGCGTTCTCGGCGGCGTAGAGGATGGCGCCGGCGGCGTCCTCGCGCGTGGTCTCGCCGCGGTCGCACGCCTTCGCCACCGAATAGACGTAGGCCTTGCACGCGTTCATCCCGACATACATGTCGGCGACCTTGCCCTGGACCAGCTGGAACTCGCCGATCGGCTGGCCGAACTGCCGGCGCTCGTGGACGTAGGGCATCACCACGTCCATGCATGCCTGCATGATGCCGAGCGGCCCGGCCGCCAGCACCACGCGCTCGTAGTCGAGGCCGGACATCAGGATGGTGACACCGCCTCCGACGTCCCCGAGCACATTCTCCTGTCGGCACTTCGCAATCCTCGAATACCAGCTCGCTGGTATCGGAGCCGCGCATGCCGAGCTTGTCGAGCTTCTGGGCCGTGGAGAACCCCTTGAAGCCCTTCTCGATCAGGAAAGCGGTGATGCCGCGGGCGCCGGCGGCGGGATCGGTCTTGGCATAGACCACCAGCGTCTCGGCCTGCGGGCCGTTGGTGATCCACATCTTGCTGCCGTTGAGGATGTAGCGGTCGCCCCTCTTTTCCGCGCGCGTCTTCATCGAGACGACGTCGGAGCCGGCACCCGGCTCGGACATTGCGAGCCCACCCACATGCTCGCCGGAAATGAGCTTGCCGAGGTAGCGGCGCTTCTGGTCGTCGCTGCCGTTGCGGCGGATCTGGTTGACGCAGAGGTTCGAATGCGCGCCGTAGGAGAGCCCGACCGAGGCGGAGGCGCGCGAGATTTCCTCCATCGCGACGCAGTGCTCGAGATAACCCAGGCCCGCTCCGCCCCATTCCTCCTCGACCGTGATGCCGTGCACGCCGAGCTTGCCCAGCTCCGGCCAGAGATCGCGCGGGAAGGTGTTGCTGCGGTCGATCTCGTCGGCGCGCGGCGCAATCTTGTCGGCGGCGAAGTCGCGCACGCTGTCGCGCAGCATATCGGCGGTTTCGCCGAGGCCGAAATCGAAGCTGCGGGTATCGTTGACGCGCATTTGCACCGGTTTCGAAGGAAACTCGCCGTTTTCGGGCTGCAATCGAAGGTCGTCGACCGGATTAATGCACGTCCTTGATCGCGCACGCAATATTGCAGCCCGCCGCGCCGTCCGGGAGGTTCCACAGGACCGTGCGAATGTGCGATATCAGCGTCGCCTTCAGCGGAGCGGGCCCTTGGATCTCATCATCGTCGGCGGCGGCATTGGCGGACTGACGCTGGCGCTGGCGGCGCATGCCGCCAAGGCCGCCGACCGCATCCGCGTATTCGAGGCGGCGCCCGATATCCGCCCGCTCGGGGTCGGCATCAATCTCGGCCCGCATGCGGTGAAGGAACTCAGCGCGCTCGGCCTGCAGGACGCGCTTGCGGCGGTGGCCTGCCAGCCGCAGGACTATGCCTTCTTCACCCGGCACGGCCAGCTCGTCTACCGCGAGCCGTGGGGGCGCGCCGCCGGACATGCGTGGCCGCATTTCTCCATTCACCGCGCCGACCTCCATCAGGTGCTGTTGGACACCGTACGCGCGCGGCTGGGCGCGCACGCCTTCGTCACCGGCCATCGCTGCGTCGGCGTCGAGCAGGACGGCGCGCGCGTCACCGCGCGCTTTGCCGGCCCGGACGGCACAGTGCTGGAGCCGCAACAGAGTGACGCACTGATTGCGTGCGACGGCATCCATTCGGCGGTGCGGACGCAGTTCTATCCGGACGAGGGCCCGTTCGCCTACCGCGGCATCAACATGTGGCGCGGCGTGACGCGGCTCAAACCGTATCTCACCGGCGCCAGCATCGCCCGCATCGGCGCGCGGCACTCGACGCTCATCATCTATCCCATCCGCAACGACATCGACGCGTCCGGACGCCAGCTCGTCAACTGGGTCGCGGAGATCGAGCGCGACGTTGCCGTGCCGGTCGACTGGAACAAGCCCGGGCGACTCGAAGACTTCTATCCGGTCTATCGCGACTGGACGTTCGACTGGCTCGATGCCGCCGCCATGATCCGCGACGCGGACGCGATCTTCTCCTACCCGATGGTCGACCGCGATCCGCTCGCACGCTGGAGCTTTGGGCGGGTCACGCTGTTGGGCGACGCGGCGCATCCCATGTATCCGCAGGGCGGCAACGGCGGCGCGCAGGCGATCATCGACGCCGCCACGCTGGCGCGTCTGCTGGCGAGCGAGGCGGACCCGGCGGCGGCGCTTGCGGCTTATGAAGCCGCGCGGCTGCCGCCAACGAGCCGCATCGTGCTGCAGAACCGCGCGGCGCCGCCGAACGTGATCGTCGATACCGTGGAGCAGCGCACCGGCGGCAAGCGCTTCGAGCGGCTCGATGACGTCATCAGCCAGGACGAATTGCGCGCGATCTTCGAGCGCTACCAGAAGGTCGCGGGCTATCATGTTCAACAGGTCGGACGGCCACAGGGGTGAATCCATGGCGGATACGGTTGCTGCGCTGAAGCTCACGTCGGACGGCGCGATGAAGCTCCTCAACGCCGCGATGGCGAAGGCGAAAGAGATGGGCGTGCCGCAATGCATCTCCGTGGTCGATGCCGGCGGCCACCTGCTCGCCTTCGCGCGCATGGACGGCGCTTTCTCCCAATCGATCGACACCTCGCTGATGAAGGCGATGACGGCCGCCTCCTACGGCATCCCGACCGGCGACATCGCCGCCGGCATCGACCTCAAGCTTGCCATCGCCACCCAGGGCAAGCGCATCAACCTGCCAGGCGGACTTCCGATCATCATCGACGGCCACCTCGTCGGCGGCATCGGAGTGGGATCGGGCACCGGCGAGCAGGACCGGCAGGTCGCGAACGCCGCACTCGCAGCGCTTGCGGGGGCGCGCACGTTCGGATGACGCAGCAGCGCGCCGGATGTACGGTGTGCACGCAAAGCTGCTTGGTGGTCTCGGAGATGGAGTTCCGGTTATGACGGTTCGCTCGATGAAAAATATTTCGCTTGTCTGGCTGATCTGCTGCGCATCGATCGCGCATTCACCGAGCGCAGATTCCGCGGAGCCGATCAAGATCGGCGCGGTATTGCCGTTCTCCGGCGGCGTCGAGCTTTACGGCCGGCAGGCCAAGCTCGGCCTCGACCTTGCCGCCAAGGACATCAACGCGGCCGGCGGAATCCTCGGCCGGCCGGTCGAGCTGATCTACGAGGACGACAAGACCCGCCCAACCCCCGCAGTGGATGCGACGCGCAAGCTGGTCGAACGCGAGGGGGTGCTGGCCGTCATCGGACCCATCACCTCGCAAAACTTGGATGCGATCGCGCCCGTGCTCGAGAGCCTGAAGACACCGCTGCTCTACGCCACGAATTACGAAGGCGGCAAGTGCAGCCGATACGTTTTCTCCTTCAGCACGGTTCCCAATCAGGAGCTCGCCCAGCTGCTGCCCTACATGAATCAAACCTTCGGCAACACGTATTTCCTGCTGGGTGCCGACCGTCCCTGGCCGCACAAGATGTTCGAAGCCGCCGAGCCGATCATCGCCAGGCTCGGCGGCAAGGTGGTCGGTAAGGAGTACACCCTCGGCACGGAGACGGATTTCGCCCCCCTGATCGCGCGCATCGCGGCCACGAAGGCAAAGGTCCTGCTGTTCGCACTGAAAGGCGATGGCCTGGATTTCATCCGGCAGGCAGACGACCGCGGACTGCTGAAGGATATGACCGTCGCGTTTCTCGGACTGTCCGAAACCGACCTCGGCGTATTCGGCGGCAAGGGCCAGAACATGTTTGCCGTGGTGCCATCCGTTGCCACAAGCGACGACCCGGCGGTCAAGGCATTCGTTGCCAAGGTGCGGGCGGACGCCGGCGCAGAGGCCACGGTCTCGAACTACGTGATGACGCATTACAACGCGCTGATCGCCCTGAAGGCCGCGATCGAGAAGGCCGGCAAGGTCGACAAGGAAGCGATGATCGATGCCCTCGAGGGGCTGACGATCAAGTCACCCACCGGGCCGGTGACGATCGGCAAGGATCATCACGCGACCATGAACATGTTCATCGCCAAGACCCAGGGACGCGAGCTCGTCCCCGTGCGCGCGCTCGGAGAGATCATACCGGAAGCCGGGTGCAAACCAGATTCACGCGGCGGCTAGCCCTTTCGGAGGTAAGCTCCCGCCGGTCAGTGACCAAGTAACAGTCAGGGCGAAATCGCGATACAATTTGAAGCGATTTCGCTCTCCGGTACGGAGGGAATGACAATGTCAGGCCGATTGTTTGCCGCTGTGATTGCAGCGATCGTGGCACTCGCCGTCGGTGGCTCACTTCATACCGGAAGCGAGCTTCTGCTATCGACGGCGCATGCGCAGTCGAAGCTGCGGACGCTGATAGACCAGCTGCGCGGCGCAACGATGCCCGAGGGCATCGTGAAAACGAACGGACGCGTCGAGGCAACCCAGGTCGATGTGGCGGCCAAATATGCCGGCCGGCTCGCGAGCGTGACGGTCAAGGAAGGTGACGAGGTCACGGCCGGACAGGTGGTCGGCCGCATATCGTCGCCCGAATACGAAGCGCAGCTTCGCGGCGCCCGGGCACAGGTGCTCAAGGCCAAGCAGGCCCTGGCCGAAGCGGAGGCGCTGATCGCCCAACGCAAAGCCGATCAGATTTTTGCCAAGACGGAGGTGGAACGGGGCCAACCGCTGGTCGAAAAGGGATACATGACCAGGCAGGTGTTCGATCAGCGCGTCGCCAAGGCCGACGCGGCGGCGGCGGCGCTTCGCGCCGCCGAAGCGCAGCGCGAGGCGGCGCAGTTCGCGATCCAGAGCGCCCAGGCCGAGGTGGAGCGGATCGACGCGATCCTGGTCGATCTCACGCTCGTCTCGCCGCGCAGCGGCAGGGTTCAATACCTGATCCACCGGGCCGGAGAGGTCGTCGATGCCGGTACCGCGCGTCCTCACGATTCTCGATCTGAACGACGTCTACATGACGATCTATCTGCCCGCCGCCCAAGCGGGGCAGCTCGCACTCGGGGACGAGGCGCGCATCATCCTCGATGCGGTCCCGCAATATGTGGTCCCGGCGACGATCAGCTTCGTCGCAACCGATGCCCAATTCACGCCGAAAAGCGTCGAGACGGCCGAGGAGCGCGAGAAGCTGATGTTCCGCATCAAGCTTCAGGTCGATCCGAAAGTGCTGGATAAGTACCATAAGCGAAGTAAAGACCGGCGTGCGCGGTATGGGCTTCGTCCGCACCAGCTCCGCCGTCTCGTGGCCGGATAATCTCGCGGTGAAACTTCCGTAATGGCAGATAGCGTCATCGCCAAGGTCGAGCGCGTTTCCCATCGCTACGGGAAAGCGGTTGCGCTCGACGATGTCAGCATCGAGATTCCCGCCAGCCGTATGGTCGGCTTGATCGGTCCGGACGGTGTCGGCAAATCGACTTTGCTGGCCCTGATCGCGGGCGTTCGGATTATTCAGCAAGGCCATGTCACGGTCTTTGACGGCGACATGGCCGACAAGGCGCACCGCACCGCGCAGATCGCGCGCATCGCCTACATGCCGCAGGGCCTCGGCCGCAATCTTTATCCTACTCTGAGCTGCTTCGAGAACATCGATTTTCATCGGGCGATTGTTCGGTCAATCGCAAGCCGAGCGCCGCGCGTCGCATCACTGAATTGTTCAAGGCGACGAGCCTCGACCCGTTTCGAGAACCGGCCTGCCGGCAAGCTCTCCGGCGGCATGAAGCAGAAGCTCAGCCTGTGCTGCGCGTTGATCCATGATCCCGACCTGCTCATCCTCGACGAGCCCACCACGGGCGTCGACCCGCTCTCGCGCGGACAATTCTGGGACCTGATCAACACCATCCGCGCCCGGCGTCCGCAGATGAGCGTGATAGTGGCGACCGCCTACATGGACGAGGCGTCGCGCTTCGACTGGCTCGTCGCCATGGACGACGGCAAGGTGATCGCCACCGGGACGACGGCGCAGATCCTGCAAAAGGCGGGCGAGACGAACCCTCGACGACGGCTTCATCGCCTTGTTGCCGGAAGCCAAGCGCGCGCAGCACCAGAAGGTGGTCGTGCGTCCGCGTTCCTCCCACGATGACGACGTGCCGGCCATCGAGGCCGACGGGCTTACCCGTCGGTTCGGCAATTTCACGGCCGTGGACCATGTGAGCTTCCGCATCGGTCGCGGCGAGATCTTCGGCTTCCTCGGCTCGAACGGCTGCGGCAAGTCGACCACGATGAAAATGCTGACCGGTCTTCTGCCGGCAACCAGCGGAACGGCGAAGCTGTTCGGCACTCCCATGGGTTCGAACGACATGGAGGCGCGCCGCCATGTCGGCTACATGTCGCAGGCGTTCTCGCTCTACAACGAACTGACGGTTCGGCAAAATCTCGAGCTCCACGCAGCAGCTCTACCATTTGCCGGCGGGCGAGGTCGACGGCCGCGTCAAGGAACTGCTGCAGCGTTACGATCTGGCGAGCGTCGCCGACGAGCGCCCCGAGAGCCTGCCGCTTGGCATAAAGCAGCGGCTGCAACTCGCCGTCGCGGTGTTGCACCGCCCGGCCATGCTCATCCTCGACGAGCCGACCTCGGGGGTGGACCCGGTCGCCCGCGACGCGTTCTGGCGCACGCTCATCGACCTGTCTCGCGACGACGGCGTCACCATCTTCCTTTCGACCCACTTCATGAACGAGGCCGACCGCTGCGACCGCATCTCGTTGATGCATGCCGGCAAGGTGCTGGCGGTCGGAGCACCGCAAGAGCTGGTGCGCAAGCGCGGAAGCTCGTCCCTGGAAGACGCCTTCATCTCCTATCTGGCGGAAGCGGCCGGGATCAAGCGCACCGAGAAAGTTCCGCCGCCTGCAGAAGGTGCAGCGACGCCATCGGCGGAGCAGAAACCGCACGGCACCCGCCGCTTCGATCCCGGCCGGTTGTGGGCCTATGCGCGACGCGAGACGATGGAGCTGCTGCGCGACCCGATCCGGCTGGCGTTTGCCGCCTTCGGGCCGCTCATCCTCATGATCGCCTTCGGCTACGGTATCTCGCTCGATGTCGAGAATCTGCGCTTCGGCGCTTTCGACCAGGATCGAACGCCCGAGAGCCGGACTTTGATCGAGGCGTTCTCGTCGGTCCCGCGCTACTTCGACGAGAGACCGCCGCCGATCACCTCAAGCGAGGAACTCGACCGCCGGTTCCGCAGCGGCGACCTCCAGGTCGCCGTCGAGGTCCCGCCCGCCTTCGGCCGCGACCTTCAGACCGGCCGCGTGCCCGAGGTCGCCGTGTGGGTCGACGGCAGCATGCCGTTCCGCGGCGAGACGACGAAGGGTTATGTGACGGCACTCGCCACGCAATATACAAAGGAACTGATCGCGCAACATGCCGCAAGCAGCAAAGCCGCGAGCGCCGTCAATATCGAGACGCGCTTTCGCTACAATCAGTCCTTCAAGAGCGTCAACGCGATGGTGCCGAGCGTGATCATGCTGATGCTGATGTTGATCCCGGCCATCATGTCCACCATCGGCGTGGTGCGCGAGAAGGAGACCGGCTCGATCGCCAACTTCCATTCGACCCCGATCACGAAGTTCGAGTTCCTGTTCGGCAAGCAGCTGCCTTACATCGCGGTGGCGATGATCAGCTTCGTGCTGCTGGTGATCCTCGCCGTCTTTCTGTTCGACGTGCCGGTCAAGGGATCCCTGGCGATGCTGGTGGTCGGCACCTTACTCTATGTGTCGGCAACGACGGGCTTCGGGCAGCTTGTGTCGACCTTCACGCGCACGCAGGTCGCGGCGGTGTTCGCGACCACCGTCCTGGCGATCATTCCGGCCGTGAACTTCTCGGGCCTGCTGGTGCCGGTATCCTCGCTGTCCGGCGGCGGGCGGTTGTTTGGCTTGAGCTTTCCGCCGGCCTGGTACCAGCCGATCAGCGTCGGCGCCTTCACGAAGGGGCTGGGCTTCGATGAGCTTTGGTTCAACCTGCTCATGCTCGCGGGCTTTTTCCTCCTCTTCCTCGTCGCCGCGCAGCTCATCCTGCGCAAGCAGGAGACGTGAGATGCCTCCCGCAACCTCGAGCCAGGACGCGGCGCAAGAAGGCGCGGCGCAAGAACATGGGAGGAGAGAGGGGCTGCTCACCCATCTCGTTAATGTCTATCGTCTGGCCGTGAAAGAGCTGCGAAGCATCCGAGCCGACCCGATGATGCTGCTTCTCGTCGCCTATACCTTCACCGCTGCGGTCTATACGGTTGCGACCGGCGCCTCGACGGAAGCGAGAGATCTGACGGTCGGCGTCGTCGACGAGGATCGCTCCGACCTATCCCACCGCCTGCTGGACGCGCTCAACCCGCCGCTCTTCAAGCGCGCCGTTCTCATTACAGCGAACGAGATCGACGCCAACATGGACGACGGGCGCCTGATCTTCGTCCTGGAAATCCCGCCCCGGTTCCAGTCGGACCTGCTGGCCGGCCGGCAGACGTCCCTGCAGTTGAACGTCGACGCCACGGCGATGGCGCAGGCCGGCAACGGCGCCGTCTATATCCAGAGCATCATCGTGCAGGAGGTGGCCAAGTTCCAGGCCGGCCGCGAAGGGACGTTGAGCACGCCGGTCAATGTCGTGATCCGCGCCAAGTTCAATCCGAACCTCTATTCGAGCTGGTTCTCGTCCGTCATGCAGGTCGTCAACAACGTCACCATGCTCACTGTGATCCTGACCGGCGCGGCGCTCATCCGGGAGCGTGAGCAGGGCACAGTCGAGCATTTGCTCGTCATGCCGGTGGTGCCGGCGGAGATCATGCTTTCGAAGATCATCGCCAACGGCCTCGTTATCCTGATCGCCGCCGGCTTGTCGCTCGCTCTCGTCGTCGAGTTGCTGCTCCAGGTTCCAGTCGCGGGCTCGCTGACCCTCTTTCTCGCGGGGGCCACGCTCTATGCGTTCTCGGTCGCCGCGCTCGGCATCCTGCTCGCCACGCAAACGACCACCATGGGGCAGTTTGCGTTGCTCGCCATTCCTGTCCTCCTCGTGATGCAGCTTCTGTCCGGCACCGCCACGCCGATGGAGAGCATGCCGGTTTGGCTGCAATATGTGATGCGGATCACTTGCCCGACGCCGCATTTCGTCGCCTTCTCGCAGGCTGTTCTGTTTCGCGGTGCCGATCTTGCGATCGTCTGGCCGCTGCTCCTCGCGATCGCGGCGATCGGCAGCGTCTACTTCGCCTTCGCACTGAACCGTTTCCGCCGCGTGATCTTTGGAAGCTGAAGAACCGAATGCGGCTGGCCACGGGAGCGCTTCTGAGGCAAAACTGCACGGTGCCGTCGGCAATGACTGTGCGCGCAGCTTCGACACGCGTTTGGGCTCACCAGATTCTTCGATTTGCGCATGTTCTAATCGGAAAACCGGTTGCCCACTTTTCCGGAACATGCGCTAGGGTCAGCGATGCGACTAAGCCTTTTTGAGGGCCTTCGGCCTTTCAGCCGCAGCGCAGCGGTGCGCGACGTCCTGGCGGGGGTGACGCTCGCGTCGATGAACATCCCGCAGGTGCTCGGCTATACACGGATCGCGGGCACGCCGGTCGTCACCGGGCTTTACACAGTGCTGCTGCCGCTCGTTGCGTTCGCGGTCTTCGGTTCCTCCCGCCATCTGGTCGTGGCGGCCGACTCCGCCACAGCGGCCATCTTCTCCAGTTCGCTGTCCACCATGGCGGCGCCCGCCAGCGAGAAGTACATGGCGCTCGTCGGCATGGTGGCGCTGCTGACCGCCGTATTTCTGCTGGTGGCGCGGATCTTGAAGCTCGGATTCCTCGCCGATTTCCTCTCTCGCACGGTATTGGTCGGGTTTCTCACCGGTGTCGGGTTTCAGGTCGGCATTGCGATGCTCGGCGACATGCTCGGTATCGCGATGCAGTCGCACCGCACGCTCGTTCAGCTATGGGAGGTCTTGCAGGGCCTGCCGCAGCTCAATATTCCGACGTTGTGTCTGTCCGCGCTCGTGGCGGGAAGCATCCTGCTCGGCAACCGTGTTGCCCCGCGCCTGCCTGTTGCGCTGATCGCGGTGGTGGGGACGATCGCGGCGAGCGCTGCGTTCGGCTTCGCCGAGCGGGGCATAGCAGTCATCGGTCCGGTTCCCGGCGGGCTGCCGGCGATCGGGTTACCCGAGGTGACCTGGAGCGAAGCCCTGGCGCTGCTGCCGGTTGCCGCTTCTTGCTTCGTGATGATCATTGCTCAAAGCGCCGCGACATCGCGCGCATTCGCGCAGCGTTATCGCGAGCGGGTCGACGAGGACGCGGACATCCTCGGGCTGTCGGCCGCGAATGCCGCCGCCGCCGTGAGCGGGACGTTCGTGGTCAACGGCAGCCCCACGCAAACCGCCATGGCGGATCGCGCGGGCGCGCGCAGCCAGCTCGCACAACTGGTATTTGCAGGCATCGTGCTGCTGGTGCTGCTGGCCCTTACCGGCCCGCTGCAGTACCTGCCGCGCAGCGTGTTGGCTGCCATCGTGTTCACGATCGCGGTGGGGATGATCGACACGACCGGCCTGCGTGACATCCGCCGCGAAAGTCCGGGCGAGTTCTATCTTGCCGTCCTCACCGCCGCGGTGGTCGTGGCGGTCGGCGTCGAGCAGGGCATCCTGCTGGCAATCGCCTTGTCGCTTTTCAGGCACGTGCGCCACAGCTATCGCCCGCACACGATGGTGCTTGCGCCGGACGCCGCCGGCCAGTTGACGCCGGTGCCGGCGACGCCTGGTGCACAGACCGAGCCAGGCCTCGTCATCTACCGTTTTGGCGCGGATCTGTTTTATGCGAACGATCGCCGCTTCACCGACGAAGTACGCACCCTGGTGGAGCACGCGCCGACGCCGGTCCGCTGGTTCATCGTCGAGGCGGATGCGATCACGGATCTCGACTACTCCGCCGCGCGGTCCATACGCGAGCTGCTCGACGATCTGGCGGGCCAAAAGGTGGGCATGATGTTCGCGCGCGTCAGCCCCTACCTGCGGTCCGACATGGACCGGCACGGCATCACCGCCGCGATCGGCGAGGCACGGATTTTCACGACGCTCCACGACGCCATCGCGGCGGCGCGCGGTGGCGCGCCCGGGCCAGGTGTAGAGCGATGAGAGCTGTCGCTCCGGCTACCGCTCGCGCGACAGTGCCGCCCGCGCGGCCGCGAGCTCTTTCTTCTTCGCCGCGTCGACCTTCGGGTAGGTGAGATCGAGGTCCTCGACTGCCTCGACGATCGCCGCGGCGACCAGTAGCCGGGTGAACCACTTGTTGTCGGCAGGCACGACGAACCACGGCGCGTGCTTCGACGCCGTTGCCCGGATCGCGTCCTCGAACGCGTGCATGTAATCGTTCCAGAACTCGCGTTCGCGCACGTCGGACGCCGAGAACTTCCAGTTCTTCTCGGGCTCGTCGAGGCGCGTCCAGAAGCGCTTCTTCTGTTCCTTGCGCGACACGTTAAGGAAGAACTTCAGGATTTTCGTCCCCTGGCGGGTGGCGTAGTCCTCGAAATGCGCGATGTCGGCGAGCCGCTCATCCCAGATCTCCTTGCCGACCACCGGTTTCGGCAGCTTCTGCCCCTTGAGGATCTCGGGGTGCACACGTACGACGAGGACTTCCTCGTAATAGGAACGGTTGAAGATGCCGATGCGCCCGCGCTCGGGCAGGTGTCTGACGTAGCGCCACATGAAGTCGTGATCGAGCTCCTCCGTCGAGGGCTGCTTGAACGAGGACACCTGGCAGCCCTGGGGATTGATGCCCGACATGACGTGCTTGATCGTGCTGTCCTTGCCGGCCGCGTCCATCGCCTGGAAGACGAGCAGCAAGGACCAGCGGTCCTGGGCGTAGAGCATGTCCTGCTCCTCCGCCAGCCACGCGGTGCCGCGTTGCAGGAGCTCCGCAGCCTCGCCCTTGTCCAACTCGAGGCCGCAGGTGTCACCGGGATCGAAGTCCTTCAGCCGGAAGCCCTTGCCCTTGGTGATGCGGAACGGGTCGACGTACTTCCGGATACGGTTGAGGATTTCTCTTCTCGACATGCGGCCGCTCCCTTTCGTGGCGGCGCAATCTACGCTTGCCCGGTCCTGGACTCAATTTGCCTGGGCCTACGAAGTCCCCTTGAGCGCGCGCTCGACCTGCGCCAGGAGCTGCGAGACGTCGTGGTCGAGGTAATAGGCGGCGCCGACCCGCACCGGATCGCCGGCATAGTAGCGCTCGTATTGCAGCATGCGCTGGCCGAACTGCGTGCCGGTGACGTCCCAGGCGAGCTTATAGAGGTGGATGCGCTCGCGCGCCTCGACGCCTGCGCCGCGGTAGTAGCGCTCGATGTCGGAGCCGATCTCGGAGCGAAGGTCGACCTCCATGGGATTGATCAGCAGGCCGCCGGCGCCGAGAACCTGCGTGACCTGCACCATGCGCTCGTACATGCGCGGCAGGTGATAGCGCAGCGCCTGCAGCGGCGCATAGGCGGGGCGCAGCGCGCCGCGGCCGGTCGGCTCGGCGTTGCGCTCGGCCATCAGGATCGCGCCCTCGATCAGCTGCAGGTAGCCCAAGAGCTCGCCGAGCTGCTCCTGCACGTGCAGGAACGCGTCGCTCTTGACCGCCCGTGTCATCGCGATCGCAACCCCGGTCACGAGCTGGCATTTCGCGAGGCCGCGGATGGCGGTCTGGTGGCCGGTGTGGTTGCGGATGCTCGCCTGCGCGAACAGGGCGTTGCCCATCTTGACGTCGTCGTAGAGGAAGACGCGCTCCCACGGGATCAGCACGTCGTCGAACACGCAGACCGCGTCGGGCTCCTCGAAGCGCGCCCCGAGCGGGTGATCCCATTCCGACTGCTCGCCGGTGTCGAACGGCTCGCGGCAGATGAAGCGCAGCCCCGCCGTCGAGGTGGGGATGCCGAAGGCGAGCACGTAGCGCTCCTCGCCCTCGCGGATGCCGGGCTGAGGATAGATCAGCAGCTCATCGGCGGTGGGACCATGGGTCGCCAGCATCTTGGCGCCGCGCACGATCAGGCCGTCCTTGGTCTCCTCGACGACGCCGAGATGGGTAAAGGCACTGTCCTGCTGGTGCGACCCTTTCGAGCGGTCGCTCGGCGGATTGACGATGGCGTGGGTGAGGAACAGGTCGCGGTCGCGGCAATGGTCGTAATAGGCCCTGACGTTCTCCGCAAACCGCTCGCCGCGCTGGCCAAAGAAGTCAGCGCCCTCCGCCCAGGTCATCAGCACGGTGTTGAGATAGTCGGGCGAGCGGCCGACCATGCCGAAGGTGGCATCGGCCCAGATCTTCATCGCCTCGCGGCGCTTGACGATATCGGCATGGCTGCGCGGGATCATGAACGACGTGCCGGCAACCCCGCCATCGCAGGCATAGGTCATGACCTCGCGGTGCTCCGGCCGCGACTGCAGATCGTAAAGCTCCGCGATCGACTGCACGGGCCGCCGGAAGACCGGGTCGGTCGTGACGTCGTCCACGCGGCGGCCCGCGACCCACACCTCTCTGGGATTGCGCCGCAACCCCTCGATGAACTCGCGTCCGTTACGCGTTGCCATCCGAAACTCCCGTGCTCCGCGAGACGCTCCTACGCGTCCTTGTCCGCTCTCGCAACACGCGCGAAGCCAGGCAGGCTCTTGTGCAAAAGGACCCGCGAGACAACAATGCGGCGCCGCCGATGCGACCGGGGCGCCGCGGAGACACGCATGAAGCTCGGCTATTTCACGATGCCGGTGCATCCCCCGGCCCGAAGCTACGTCGAGACGCTGAAGGAGGACCGCGAGGCCTTCATTCTCGCCGACCGGCTCGGATACAGCGAAGGCTATTGCGGCGAGCACCTCACCGACCTGGCCGAGAACATTCCCAACAGCATGATGTTCATCGCCACCCTGCTCGGCGTGACTTCGCGGATGAAGCTCGGCACCGCGGTGGTGAATCTGCCGCACAGCCATCCCGTGGTGGTGGCCTCGAACGCGGCGATGCTCGACAACCTGCTCGAAGGCCGGTTCATCCTCGGCATCGGCGCCGGCGTGCTGCGCACCGACGCCGAGGCGCTCGGCCTGCTCGACGCCGATCGCAACGCCATGCTCGCGGAGGCGATCGATCACATCCTCGCGCTGTGGGCGGGGACGGCGCCGATCGACCGCAAGGGAAAATACTGGACCATCTCGACGGTCAAGACGCTGTGGCCCGAGATCGGGCTCGGCGACATCGTGAAGCCGTACCAGAAGCCGCATCCTCCCATTGCCGGCACGGCGACCGACCCGGACTCCAAGGGCCTGATCGCGCTCGGCCGCCGCGGCTGGTGGCCGATCTCGTCGCACTTCCTGCATCCCAACTGTCTCACCAGCCAATGGGCCAACTACGCCACGGGCTGCGCCGAGGGCGGGCACAAGGCGGAGCGCGCGAACTGGCGGGTGGCGCGCTCGATCTTCGTCGCCGAGGACGACAAGGTGGCGCGGGCCTATGGCGGCGACGATCCGGCAAGCCCCTACCGGTTCTACATGAGCCAGCTCACCGCCAAGCTGAAGAAGGCAAGGCGCATGATCTCCTTCAAGCCGAACGCAGACATGCCGGACGAGGACATCACCTTCGACTACATCTTCGACAACATCGTGATCCGCGGGAGCGTGAACCGCGTCGTCGACCGCATCCTCGAGCTGCACGACAAGATCGGCGACTTCGGCACGCTGCTCTACTGCGGCAAGGACTGGGCGGATCCGCGGCTCGGCCGCAAGTCCATGGAGCTGATGGCCGAGAAGGTGATGCCCGCGGTCAATGCCGCGCTCGGCAAGCCGCTGGCCGCGGAATAGCGCGGCCGCTCGACAGAAACCAAACGCAAGGGAGGATTTCCGTGTCGCCCAGATCCCAGGACATCAAGCGCGCCGGCCTGTGCGGCTTCCTGGCGCAACCCGACGCGCCCACCAAGGCCGGCGTCGTCATCCTGCCGACGATCTTCGGCGTCAATGCCTTCGTCCGCGGCTATGCCGAGACGCTCGCCCGCTCAGGCCTCGCGGCGGCGGTGTGGGACATCTACGACGGCATGCCGCTGACGACCGACTACGAGGAATCGAAGGCACGCGCCCGCAAGCTCAGCGACGGCGGGACGGAGCGCGTGGTCAAGACCTGGATCGACTACATGGCGGGCGAGCTCGAGCTCGCCTCCGTCGGCGTTCTGGGATTTTGTCTCGGCGGCCGCTATGCGCTGATGACTGCCGCGTGGGACACGCGGATCAAGGCATGCGGCGCGGTCTATCCGTCGATCGAAAGCCCGCGGCTTCCCAACCAGGAGCAGGATGCGGTCGCGCTTGCCGCCGATATCCGCTGCCCGGTTGCGGTGATCCAGCCCGGCCACGACCACGTCGCCAGCGTGGAGACCTATGCGGCGCTCGAGGAGACGCTGCGCAAGCGAACGGCGCCGACGATCTGGCAATACTATCCGGACGCCGAGCACGGCTTCATGCATCGCAAGGAGCCGGCGGCCAATCCGGCGGCAACGTGATCGCCTCGCCGCAGCTCGTCGCGTTCCTGCAGGCTTGCCTGTCCTGACACGGAACCGGGCTGGTGGACCTTGCACAGATCTTGACGCAGTCGCCCAAGCTGCGCCGTGACGCTTTGGCGAAAGGCGCAGCGCTCAACCGGTCTTGCCGGTCTGTGTCGCCAGGACATCCCCAAGCAGGTCGAGCGCGGCCGCGCTGAATGCCTGCATGTTGGCGACCCGATCGCTGCTGCCGGTTTCGAGCGTGAGCGCGCGCTCGCTTGCGCCCGCAACCGCGATGCAGCTATGGCCGGCGGCGTCGCCGTAGCGATTTCCGGTCGGGCCGGCGGCTCCGCTCTCGGCCAGGGCCCAGCTCGCCCCGAAGCGTTGCCGCGCGGTCTGCGCCAGCAGCAGCGCGTAAGCCTCGGTCGAGGCGCGCATGCCCAGCGCCGATATATCCGGCAGGTCCAGCAGCGCGCCGCGCGCGACCCGGGTGTACACGACCGCGCCTCCCAGGAAATATGCGGATGCACCCGGCAAGGCCAGCAACGCCGCCGAAATCAGCCCGCCGGTCGAGGATTCCGCCACCACCACCGTTTCGCCGCGTGCCTTCAGCAGACGAGCGGCCCCATCGGCGCGTCCGATCAAGTCCTGCATTGCGCGCATCTCCTTCTTCCGGCCCGACCACTGCCGATGCGCAAACTTGCTCGCGGCAACGCGCAACGCCTATGATGCCACGAAGCGGAAGGGAGCGAGAGCGTAAATGGCGAAAAAGCCCGCAGCGAAGAAACGCGCGCGAGCGCGCGGCACTACGGCGATATTCTGTACGAGGTCAAGGATCAGGTTGCGTGGGTGACCATCAACCGGCCGCGCGTGCTCAACGCGTTCCGCGAGCAGACGCTGGACGAGCTTACCGACGCGCTCAAATCGACGCGCGACGACCCCTCGATCGCCTGCGCGGTCGTGACCGGCGCCGGCGACAAGGCTTTTTCCGCGGGCGGCGACTTCTACGCCATGAAGCGCCTCACCTTCGTGAACGGCGCCATGTGGAACGACCGCATGCAGGGGCTCGCCATGACCATCCGCGGCCTGCCGATCCCGGTCATCGCCATGGTCAACGGCTGGTGCATGGGCGGCGGCCACGAGCTCGCCTTGTGGTGCGACCTGGTGATCGCGTCCGATAACGCGGTCCTCGGCCAGACCGGCGCGCGCGTCGGCGCCTGCCCGACCGTCGGCGCGACGCAATATCTGCCCCGCATCATCGGCGAGCGGCTCGCGCGCGAAATGATCTTCTGCGCGCGGCGCTTCAGCGCGAAGGAAGCGGTCGCGATCGGCCTCATCAACAAATGCGTGCCCCAGGCCGAGCTACGCAAGGAGACGCTGGCCTGGTGCGAGACCATCAAAGGGCATAGCCCGCAGACCCTGCGAATGACCAAGAAGAGCCTGAACTTCGAGTCGGATCTGCTGTACGCCTCGTGGCAGCACGGCATGGAATTGCTGGCCCATGTGTGGGGCTCCGAAGAAAGCCTCGAAGGCATGGATGCCTTCCTCGCCGGACGCAAACCCGATTTCCAGAAATTCCGCATGCGCAACAAGCGCGAGCCTGGAAGAGTATCTCGACGGCTGCGCCAAGGATCTCAATGCGCCGCCGTCGATGCGCGGGAAGTGACAACCAGACAGAACCAGGACGTAAGCTATGAGTGACGCCGCCAACGGCCCGCTCGCCGGGATTCGCGTGGTCGATCTGACCCGCATCCTGGCGGGTCCCCTCTGCAGCATGATGCTGGGCGACATGGGCGCCGACGTGATCAAGGTCGAGCCTCCCGACAAGGGCGACGATACCCGCGGCTGGGGCCCGCCGTTCGTCGCCGGCGAGTCCGCGTATTTTCTCGGCATCAACCGCAACAAACGCTCGCTGACGCTCAACATGGCGGTGCCGGCAGGGCAGCAGGTACTTGCCGGGCTGGTCGAGAAGGCCGACGTGCTGATCGACAACTTCAGGATCGGCACGCTGGAGAAATGGGGCTTCACCGACCCATGGTTCGAGCAACACGCCCCGCGCCTCATCCGCTGTTCCATCACCGGCTACGGCTCGACCGGCCCCAAGGCGGCGCTTCCCGGCTATGATTTCATCTTGCAGGCGGAATCCGGGCTCATGAGCATCTGCGGCGAGCCGGACGGCGGGCCGACGAAATACGGCGTCGCGATCGTCGACGTGTGCACCGGCATGCTCGCATGCAGCTCCATCCTCGCGGCGCTCAATGCCCGCCATCGCACCGGCAAGGGCCAGAAGGTCGAGCTCTCGCTCTACGAAACCTCGCTCGCGATGCTCATCAACGTCGCCTCGAGCTATCTCACCGCCGGCCGCAACGCCGGCCGCTTCGGCAACGGGCATCCGAGCATCGTGCCGTACACGACTTACCACGCGGCGGACGGGATGATCGCGATCGGGATCGGAAACGAGCGCCAGTTCGAGCGCACCGCCGAGGTGCTCGGCCATTCGGAATGGGCAACGGACGAGCGCTTCGTCAGCAATCGCGCGCGGGTCGAGAACCGGACCGCGATCGACGGACTGATCAACGAGGCGCTGTCCCATGACGACGCGGATATCTGGCTGGCCAAGCTCAAGGCAGTGGGAGTTCCCTGCGGAAAGATCAACTCGGTCGCCGAGGCGCTCGACGATCCGCACACTGCGGCCCGCGACATGATCGAGACGGTGGAGCACCGCACCATCGGCGCGCTGAAGATGCTCGGGATTCCATTCAAGTTTTCCGAGACGGCCTGCTCGGTGCGGCGTCCGCCGCCGACGCTCGGCCAGCACAACGAGGAAATCCTCGGCGAGCTTGGCCTCGACGACAAGGCCATTGCCGAGCTGCGCCAGGCGAAGGTGATCTAGACCTGATCCCGGTCGAATCGCACCAATTTCTCTGCCGTCATTCCGGGGCCCGAGCGCAGCGAGGGAGCCCGGAATCCATAACCACTGCCTAGGATTATGGATTCCGGGCTCGCGCCTTCGGCGCGCCCCGGAATGACAAACGAGGGATTGGTGAGGAGCTACACCCTCGCCCGTCGCTCCACATTGGCGATCCTGCTCGGCACGCCGAATTCCCGCCGGCAGACCTCGGCGAGCACGGCCACGCCCTCGCGAATCGCCTGCGTCGAGGGATTGGCAAAGCACAGCCGCAACCGGCGCTTGCCGTGCGCTTTGTCGGTCGACCATTCGGCGCCCGGATTGATCGCCACCCCGCTCGCCAGCGCCGCCTGCGCCAGCCTCGAGGTGTCCACGGCGTCCGGCAGCGTCACCCACAGGAAGATTCCACCTTCCGGATCGTCGAACTCGGCCGCGGTCCCGAAATGCTCGGCAAGCGATTCCATCAATGTATCGAGCTTCGTCCGCAGACCGCGCGTCAGCTTCGGCACGTGCTCGCCGAAGTGCTGCGCGCAAAACTCGCCCAGCACCATCTGCTCGAGCGCGCCGGAGCCGGCGTCGGTCTTGAGCGGAAGGATACGAGCGAGCACGTCCCACGGCGCCACGATGTAGCCGACCCGCAGCGCCGGCGCGATCGACTTGGAAAAGGAGCCGATGTGGATGACGCCGCCGTGCTCGCTCATGGCGTAGAGCGCCCGCGGCCGCCGGCCATCCCAGGTGAGATCGGCGTAGCAGTCGTCCTCGAAGATCGGCACTGCGTAGCGTTCCGACAGCCGCAGCAGGTCGAAGCGGCGCTGTTCCGGCATGACGGTGCCGGTCGGGTTCTGCACGGTCGGAATGGTGTAGATGTATTTGGCGCGGACGCCGCGGCGCGCGAGATCCTCGAGCGCCGCCTCCACCGCATCGATGCGCATGCCTTGACCGTCGAGCGGGATGCCCACCGTCTCGACCCCGAGCCGCGCCAGCCGGTTCAGCGAGCCCTGGTAGCTGTCCCGCTCGATGAGCACAGTGTCGCCCGGGGCGAGCAAGAGCCCGTTGACCAGATCGAGCCCCTGCAACGACCCCGAAGTGATCAGGACCTCGTCGGGCGTACAGGAAATGCCCGCCGTGCGCGCGAGCTTGGCGGCCAGAAATTCGCGCAGCGGGCGATAGCCGAGCGGCCCGCTTTCGAGGCCGTAGCTCGCCAAGGTCGTGCCCTCGCGCCCGAGCACGGCGTTTGCCGCGGCGAGCAGGCCATCGACCGGGACATGATCCGGATCGTTGTTGCCCCCGATGAAGTTGTACTTGGGAAACCCCGTCCATTTCACTGCCGGTGCCGGCAATCCGGCGCGCAGCAGGGGCGCGAAGTCGAACGCGGCCATGAACATGATTCCTTTTTCTTCGGATGCTTGCGTTCCCTGAGACCTTGCAATGCTAGGCTCAACGAGGGTGGGAGGATAGCCCCAGCCAATCTGGCCTTCCCTCGATCGCACTGCCGGAGAGAACAATGGATACGCGCGAGCTCTATGAAAAAGGCCTGAAGCTTCGCCAGGACATGTTCGGCCATGACGCCGTCGCGAAGCGCATGAATGCATTCGGCGCGTTCGGCGAGCCGTTGCAGAACATCATCAACGCCTATGCCTACGGGGATGTCTGGAGCCGGCCGGCGTTGCCGCTGGCGACCAAATCGCTGGCCATGGTCGCGATGATGGCGGGCGCCGGACGCACCAACGAGCTTCGCGTCCACATCAAGGGCGCGCTCACCAACGGCTGCAGCGCCGAAGAGATTCAGGACATCCTGCTTCTTGTCGCCATGTATTGCGGAATTCCGGCGGCGAACGAGGCCCACCGCGTCGCGGTCGATGTCCTGCGCGAGAGCCCTTAGGGTGGGCTATGGCGAAATGAGGCGCGGGAGTTTGCGAACGTGAGCGTCACTTGGGTGCGGCTTTGAAGGTCGAGATCTGCTCGATCACCGGCTTCCAGAGCGCCTGCTCGGTCCGAATATAGGCCAGCAGCTCCGCGCCCGACATGGGATTGACGTAGCTTGCGATGTCTTCGAAGCGCTTTTTCGTGGCCGGCTCGCTCAGCACCGCGCGCAGGTCGTCGCTGGTCTTCCTGGCGACCGCTTCGGGCGTGCCGGGTGGTCCCATCAGGGCGAAGAAGCCGAGCGCGCGCGGGATCGCAGGCAGCGTTTCGGCGATGGTCGGCGTGTCCGGCTGGTTGGGCAGGCGCGCGGCGGAGCCGACGGCGAGCAGCTTGAGCTGGCCGCCGCTGATCGAGCCGGCAAGGCTCGGCAGGCCGTCCATGATCACCTGCACGCGCCCGCCCATGACGTCGCTCAGGCCGGCCGGCGTGCCGGGATAGTTGATCGACGTCCATTCCAGGCCGGCGGCGAGCTTGATCCATTCGGCGGTCAGATGCGGAATGCCGCCGCGGCTGAGCACGGCGACATTGACCTCGCCGGGCCGCTTCTTCACGTAGTCGATCAGCTGGCCGAGCGTGCCGACGCCGAGGGAGGGTGGCACCGCGATCGCCATCGGCTGCTCGCACACGAAGCCGATCGACACGAAGTCCCGCACGAGGTCGTAGGGGTAGTCTTTCGCGATCTCGGGCAGCGCGACGAAGCTCGACGACAGCGCGAACAGGAGCGTGTATCCGTCCGGCGGTGCAGCGCCGGCCACCTTCATGCCGATCGAGCCGGCCGCGCCCGGATGGTTGGCGACGAACACCTGCTGGCCCCAGCGCCGCGACAGGCCTTCCGCCACGATGCGCGCGATCACGTCCGGAGCCCCGCCGGCGCCGGTGGTGACGATCAGCTTGACCGGCGCTGTGGGATAGCTTTGGGCGACCGCAGCGCCGCCGGCGGCAACAAGGCCCGAAATCACGACCGCGATCAGCCCGAGCAACCAGGCTCGCCCGCGCACCGCGAAGGCTGCGCGGGCCGCCGACCGGCCGGCACGCCGGTGCGATCGCGACCGCGATGGATCGAAGCTCGTCTCTCCGTTCATTCCCGCCATCCGTTGTGTTGCGGCGATGGTCTGGATTTCTAGCATGTTTGCGAAAGCGCGATAGCTCGGCACCGCCGGCGGGGCTATTGCTGCGGGATGCCGGCTGCCTCGCGCACCGCATTCCAGCGCGCGAACTCGTTCGCCATGAACTTGCCGAACGCATCGGCGGTGGAGCCGCGCACGACGACGCCGGCCTTGGTCAGCCGCTCCTGCACCGCCTGCTCGGTCAAAATGTCGTTGATGGTCTTGTTGAGCTTGGCGATGACCTCGGGTGGCGTGCCGCGCGGCGCGAAGAAGCCGTACCAGGTGGTCACATCGT
The DNA here is from genome assembly GCA_963827585.1 of uncultured Alphaproteobacteria bacterium. Lineage (GTDB taxonomy): Bacteria > Pseudomonadota > Alphaproteobacteria > Rhizobiales > Xanthobacteraceae > VAZQ01. Next base: position 46,151 of record CAWHCK010000047.1, on the reverse strand, counting down.
AGCCGGGAAGCATTCCGGATTCGATCGCCGCCGGCACGTCGGGCACTGCGGGAAACCGGTCCTTGCCGGTGACCGCCAGCGCCTTGAGCTGGCCGGACTGGACCTGGCCCAGCACCGCCGAGACGGTGTCGAACAGCACGTCGACCTGGCGGCCGAGCACCGCCGACATCGCCTCCGGCGAGGTGCGGAACGGCACGTGCAGGATATTGATGCCGGCGGTCTGCCGAAACAGCTCCCCGGTCAGATGCTGGGTGGCGCCGAAGCCCGGGCTGGCGAACGAGAGCTTGCCGGGGCTGGCCTTTGCCGCGGCGATCAAGTCCTTCACGTTGTTGGCCGGGAAGTCGGGACGCGTGACGATGATCAGGCCCGCGGTCGCGACCTGCGAAACTGGATCGAACGCCGTGAGCGTATCGTAACGCGGCGACTTGCTCGTCGCGGCGGCGATGATCTGGCCGGCAGTCATGATGCCCAGCGTGTAGCCGTCCTTGTCGGCGCGGGCGACGGCTTCGTTGCCCAACGTGCCGCCGGCGCCCGGCCGGTTCTCGATCACGACCGGCTGACCGAGCCTTTCCTGCATCGACTGCGCGATGATGCGGCCCACGATGTCGGTGCCGCCGCCGGGTCCGAACGCGACGACAACGCGAATCGGCCGCTGCGGCCACTCCTGCGCCGTCGCGTCGATGGTGCAGGTCAGCAAGACGATGCCGGAGACGGCAAGCAGCCCGCGTCGCGTGAACATCCGTTCCCTCCCTCGGTCCACGGCGGCGAACCGTGCCTGCCCGGCCATCGCGGAGGCGTGGCCGTTGTTTCGTTTTCTTATACAGGCACATCCGCGTTCCGGCTACGCGCGACACGACCGCGCAGGCTTCAACTGGCGAGGACGCCGGTGGCATAGACGGCGTCGAGGAGCTTGCGCGCGCCAAGCTCGGGCTCGCCGACATTGTCGATGATGACGTCGGGCCGCAACTGGTCGCGCGACAGTTCGACGCTTTTCATTCGCTCCGCGACCGGGCCGTCGCTCGCCCGCCCGCGCGCCGCCAGGCGGGCGCCGAGCACGTCCGCCGGGGCGGTTACGAGCACGGCAACAACATTGGCATAACGCGCCCGCGCAGCGGCGACGACGGTGCGCGATACGTTGCAAACCACCGTCCGGCCCGTTTCGATGTCGAAGTCGACCGTGAGCGGAATTCCGTACAGGTGGCCGTGCGCGCGCCACCAGAAGGCAAAGGCGCCCTTGGCCGCAGCCTGCTCGAAGGCGGTCTCCGACATGAATTCATTGTCCTCGAACAGCGACGGCGGCCGGGTCACGATTTGCTTCGGAAAAACCACGGTGGCATCGCCATGGCAGGCCGCGCGAGCGCGCGCGATCAAGGTATCCTTGCCGGCGCCGCTCGGTCCCACCACCAGCACCAGGCGCCCCGGGCCGATCAGTTTCGGGCGGGGCTTCCGCCACCGCAAAGCTGTCGCGATCCAGCTCATGCCACGCGTCGACCGCCGCACCACACGCTTCGCACCGCCGGCACATCGCCCACCACCCGCACGCGGATGAGATCGGCGCGCTTGCCGACAGCGATTTCGCCCCGGTCGCGCAAGCCGACGGCCTCGGCGGGGGTCTTGCTCACCGTGCGGATCGCCGCTGCCAGAGAAATACCCGGGACCGCCTTGGGCAGGTACAGCGCCGCCATCAAGAGGCTCGCCGGCACGTAGTCCGACGAGAGCACGTCGAGCGCTCCGGCGCGCGCCAGCTCCGCGGTCGCCACGTTGCCGGCATGGGAGCCCCCGCGCACGAGATTGGGCGCTCCCATCAGGACGCGGATGCCGGCCGCGTGCAGCGCCTGCGCGGCTTCGACCGTGGTCGGAAACTCGGCAATCGCCACGCCGTCGCGGATGGCCTCATCGACATGATCGGGCGTCGTGTCGTCGTGACTGGCCAGAGGCGTGTTGCTGGCGCGGGCGAGAGCGACGATGTCGCGGTGGTTCGCCTCGGCGTGCGCCGCCTGGTGGGCGATGCGCCTGGCAAACAGCACGTCGAGCTCGGCGTCCGTCATGCCGCCGCTCTTGCCCCGGTAATAGTCTCGCAGCTTCACCTCGTCCCGGAACTGCCGCTGCCCCGGGGTGTGATCCATGAGCGACAGCAACCGGACATCCGGCCGCCCGATCAGCGTGCGCGCCTCCTCCACCACGCTCGGCATCGGCAGCTCGCACCGCAGATGCAGGAAGTGCTCGATCCGGAGCAGATCCGCCTCCCGCGCGGTCGCAATTGCGCCGGCGAGAATTTCCGCCTGTCCGTCGACGTCCTCCACGCCTTGCTCGCGCCAGACGCGCAGCGAATTGAGCACGGTCGTGATGCCGCAGGTCGCAAGCTGGCCGTCGTAGGAGACGACGGCCGCCACCGGATCCCAGTAGACCTTCGGCCGCGGCACGTAATGCGCCTCGAGATGGTCGGTATGGAGCTCGACCAGGCCGGGAAGGAGAAGATCGCCGGCAAGATCCTCCGCATGATCGGCCGCTGTCTGGCCCGCCGCATCGCCCTCGCCGACGGCGACGATGAGCCCGTTCACCACCGCGACCCAGCCGGGCGCGATCACCCGGTCGGCGAGAACGACGCGGGCGTTCGACAGGACGAGACCGCAGCTGTTCATGACACGCTAGGCCGTTGCCGCGAAGCGGCCGACATCGATGACGGTGTCGGCGATCGCCGCGCGAACATCGTCGTCGTGCACGATGGCGACGATGGCCGCGCCGCGGCGCTTTTTCTCGGACACCAGGTCGACGACGACCGCGCGGTTGCCGGCGTCGAGCGAGGCGGTGGGTTCGTCCAGGAGGAGAATCGGCAGGTCCGACACGAAGCCGCGCGCGATATTGACACGCTGCTGCTCTCCGCCCGAGAACGTCGCCGGCGACAGCGGCCAGAGCCGCTCCGGGATGTTCAGCCGGCGAAGCAGATCGGCCGCCTTCTGTTGGGCGCTCGGCCGCGGCGTGCCCGCGATCACCAGCGGTTCGGCCACCACATCGATCGCGGCCACGCGCGGAACCGCGCGCAGAAACTGGCTGACGTGACTCAGCGCATCCCGGCGCAGCGCCAAAATCCGGCGCGGCTCAGCCCTGGCGACGTCGATCGCGCTGCCGCCGTGGCGGACCAGGATGCTGCCCTCGTCGCAGCGGTAGGTGCCGAAGATCATCTTCAGGATCGAGCTCTTGCCGGCGCCCGACGGACCGGCGAGGACCGCGCACTCTCCCTCTCGCACGACGAATTCGACGCCGGTCACGATCGGCAGGCGCACGCCGCCGCGCAGGTGCATGGTGAACGTCTTCGATACGGCGGCGAGCTCGAGCGCGTTCGACATGCGGGACCTCACGGCGGCAGGATCGATGACACGAGCAGCTGCGTGTAGGCTTCGCGCGGATCTTCCAACACCTGGTCGGTCAGTCCGATTTCGATCACCTCGCCGTCCTTCATGACGATAGTGCGATGAGATAACAGCCGTGCGACGGCGAGGTCGTGCGTCACGATCACGGCCGCCAGCGAAAGCTCGGCCACGAGCCCGCGCAAGAGATCGAGCAGCCGCGCCTGGACCGAGACATCGAGCCCGCCGGTCGGCTCGTCCATGAAGACGAGGCGTGGCCGGGTGACGAGATTGCGCGCGATCTGCAGCCGCTGCCGCATCCCGCCCGAATAGGCATGCGGCGGATCGTCGATGCGGGCGTGATCGATCTCGACGCGCCCGAGCCAGTCGGCCGCGGTTCCGCGAATCCGGCCGTAATGCCGCCAGCCCAGCGCCATGAGACGCTCTCCGACATTCGCTCCGGCGGACACCGTCATGCGCAAGCCCAAGGCGGGATCCTGATGGACGTAACCCCAATCGGTGCGAAAGAGGAACCGGCGCTCCGCCTCGCCGAGCGACGCAAGATCGCGCGTCACTCCATCACGCATGCAATAGAGCACCTCCCCGGCGGACGGCTCGAGCTGGCAGGAGAGGAGCTGAAGCAGCGTCGACTTGCCGGAACCGGACTCCCCGACCACCGCGATCACCTCGCCCGGATGGACGGCGAACGAGACGTCACGGCAGCCGAGCTGCCGTCCGTACCATTTGCTCAGGCCCTGGGCGACAAGGAGAGGCTGATCGACATCCTGCTGCATCATGGGACGACGGCATCCCCTGCGGCCGGGGCGACACCCACGCGGAAGCTGAAGCCATGACGTTCGAATCCGAGCGATTCGTAGAACGCGTGGGCGTGCTCGCGCCTGGCATTCGAGGACAGCACCAGCTTGTAGCAACCCTTGTCGCGGCACAGATCGAGCGCGAATTGCATCATGGCCTTGCCGATGCCCTCGCCGTGCAAGGCCGGCGCCACCGCGACATCCTCAACGATCGCCGACGGCGCGCCGAGATGGCCGAGATTGTGCATCACCAGCAAGGCGAAGGTGCCGACGATGTCGCCGCCGCGCTCGGCGACGTAGAGCGTGTAGTCGGGGTAGTCCGCGAAGCGCTCCAGGAGCTGCTCCGCGGTCTCGAGCGGGAGCACATTGCCGGCGTCGAGTTCGGGTTGCGCATAGAGCTCGAGGACCTTGGGAAGATCCGCCGGCTCCGCCGGCCGCATCAGGAGCCTGGCCTGGTCAAGCATGCCGCCGCTCCGCGCCGGTTCTCGCGAGTGGAATCGGCCTTCTCATCGCCTTCTTGCACCCCATCGCGACGGCGTTCGCAATAATCGGTATCGGAGCAGACGAACATCCGTCCGCCGCGATCGTCGGTCACCACCTCGTCGAGAAAGCTCTCCGTGGAGCCGCATAAGCGCGCAAGTCCCTTCGAAGCGATAGCGCTCGAACGGATGGTCTTCGAAGTCGAGCGACACGACCGAGGTGTAGGGCGGGATTGCGTAGATGCGCTTTTCGCGGCCGGCGCCGAACAGCTGCAGCGCCGCACAATTGTTCATCTTGGGATTGTCGAATTTCGGCGTCGGCGAGGGATCCGTCATGTATCTGCCGTCCACCTTGACCGGATAGGCGTAGGTGGTCGCGATGTGGCCGTGGCGGGCGATATCCTCGTACAGCTTGACGTGCATCACCCCGTAGTCGGCGAGCGCATGCATTCGGCGGGTTTCGGTCTCGCGCGGCTCCAGGAACCGGAGCGGCTCGGGGATGGGAACCTGGTAGACGAGAACTTGGTGCGCCGCGAGCGCAGTTTCCGGGATGCGATGGCGCGTCTGGATCACCGTCGCCTCCGCCGTGCGCGTGGTCGTGCGCACCCCGGCGGTCTTGGCGAAGAATTTTCGGATCGACACCGCGTTGGTGGTGTCGTCGGAACCCTGGTCGATCACCTTCAACACGTCGTCCGGCCCCAGGATCGCGGCCGTGACCTGCACGCCGCCGGTGCCCCAGCCGTAGGGCATCGGCATTTCCCGGCTCGCGAACGGCACCTGGTAGCCGGGAATCGCGATCGCCTTGAGGATCGCACGCCGGATCATGCGCTTGGTCTGCTCGTCGAGATAGGCGAAGTTGTAGACCGGCGCGCTCATTCGGCCGCATCCTGCAGCACGTTGCCGGAGTCGCGGGACGCGGCTGCGAATTCCTCGCGCATCTGCCGCACCAGGCCGAGCTCGGCCTGGAAGTCCACGTAATGCGGCAGCTTCAAATGCTCGACGAAGCCGGTCGCCTGCACGTTGTCCGAATGCGACAGGACGAATTCCTCGTCCTGCGCCGGCGCGCGCAGCTCTTCGCCGAGCTCGCGCGCGCGCAAGGCGCGATCGACGAGCGCCATGGACATTGCCTTGCGTTCGCTTTGCCCGAACGCGAGACCGTAGCCGCGCGTGAAGCGGGGCGGCTCGGCTGCCGAGCCCTTGAACTGGTTGATCATCTGACATTCGGTCAGGGCGATCCGGCCGAGCGGGACCGCGAAGCCGACCTCCTCGGCGAAAAATTCGACCTCGACCTCGCCGTAACGGATCTCCCCGGCGAACGGGTGGGTCCGGCCGTAGCCGCGCTGGGTCGAGTAGCCCAGCGCCAGCAAGAAGCCCTCGTCACCGCGGGCAAGATTTTGCAGCCGCAGATCGCGCCCGGCCGGAAACGCCAGCGGGTCGCGGGTCAAATCGCCGACCTCGCGATCGTCCGCGCTCACGGGGGAGCGCTCGATGAGGTCGTCGCGTTCGAGCAGGTCGGTCACCGGTCGTACCGGCGCGCCGTCATGGACCGCCGCGGGCGGCTCGGCGACGTCCGCCCCGTCGGCCAGTCCCGGGTCGAGCAGGCGATGGGTATAGTCGAAGGTCGGTCCCAGCACCTGGCCGCCGGGCAAGTCCTTGAAGATGGCGGAGATGCGCCGCCGCACGTCCATGCCCGCGGTCGCGAGCGGCGCGCACGCGCCGAAGCGCGGACACGTGGTCCGAAAGGCGCGCACCAGGAAAATCGCCTCGATCAGGTCTCCGCGCGCCTGCTTGATGGCGAGCGCAGCCAGCTCGCGGTCATAGAGCGACCCTTCGCTCATGACGCGGTCGACCGCCAGTGCGAGCTGCTCCGAAATCTGATCGAGCGAAATCTCCGGCACGGAACGGTCGCCGCGCCGCGCGTCCGCGAGCAGTGCGTGGGCGTTCTCGATGGCGCGCTCACCGCCTTTGACCGCAACATACATCGTCAGTCTCCTGCCGTCGCGACGACCGAGCGCGGCAGGGCCGCGACGGCATCCGGGGAAAGCATGATCACATCGACACCGCGCGGGAACAGCGCGTGATTGGCCACCAGCCGGTCACAAAAATCGAGCGGCAGCGGCTCGGCCGAAAAACGCACGCGACCGGCAATGCCGGGTCCGCAGAACGACAAACGTTGGCCGGCGCCGAACCGTTCCACCTGGAGCACGAGCGTCGTCGAGCGGTCCGGATACTCGGCCGTGCCCAGCGAAAACGCGTCGAAGCAAGGCGCCCGCGCGGGATCGGCAATGATGGCGAACGCTGCTTGCCGCGGATCCGCGGTCACCCGCGCCCCGGTATGAAAGCGTATCCATTCGGTCACGTCGGGCGCCTCCGACAGCGCGGCGTCGAGCCATAGCGGCGTCTCGTAGTCCAGCAGCGCCGCCGCCAGTGCCGCGGCGGTCGCGCTCAACGGCGCCGGTGCGGTGAGCACGTGCGGCAGCGGCTTGATCTCACCCGGTCGCGCGAAGGCATCCATCACGGCCCGGAACACGGCTTGACTTGCGAGCACCGGCTCTGGAAACGCGACCGCCGGCACCAGTCTCAATCCTCACCGCGGACCAGGGTCAGGAAATCCACCCGCGTCGCGGCGGTCTGAGCACGCTGGCATGCACGCTCGGCGTCGAGCCGCGCCCGGATCGGAGCGAGCACCCGCTGCTCCACGGCATCGCGATACCTCTTGCTTTGCCATAGGGCGTCGCAGACCGCGCACAGCCGCGCCTTTCTCTGGTCACGGCCGAGGATGTAGGCGAAGCCCACCTCGCCCGACGGGATCTGGACCGCTGCGCGCGTCACCGTCGCCTCGCCGACGTTGAAAGGAGCGCCGTCCCCTCCGACCCGCCCGCGCAACATGACCAGCCCGGTCTCGGCCGCTCGCAACTCGACGTAGTCGACCGGTTCGGCCACCGCCCGCAGTCCCTGCTCGATTTCATCGACGCGTGCGTCGGCCAGCACCGCCAGGGCGGCGCGCCGATGTGCATCATGCCGACTTTCGCGCGACGTCGAGGCGGGGGGCGCTTGCTCGGTGGTCGACACGATTGGCTCCGACAAGCTCACGAGGGTATGGACACCTGATAAAGCTTTGCACCATGACAGCTAAATGACAAGGCGGTGACAGCCATGCTCGGATGCAAGCACAGCGGGGAGAATGGCCCCCCGATTTGCGTTGGCAACGAGCCGCCAGCGCAGTCGATGGTCCGCAATGCCATCCTGCTTCGGCGCACTTCATCGATCTGTCATCGCCGTGTCATCTGCGTCGTGGAGGCATGGCCGTCCAGCCAGGAGGGCGATGCCGTCTTCATGGGTACGACCGCACTTTCGACCAGGCCGCTGGTCCACCGGACGGCCGACGTGCGCAACAGCAGGCTCGGCGCCTATACGCAAGTGGGCGCACGAACCCAGCTGCTGGAAGTCGCGCTCGGTGACTACTCGTACGTGGTCAACGACAGCGAGATTGCCTACACGACCTTCGGCAAGTTCTGCTCGATCGCGGCAATGACGCGAATCAATCCCGGCAATCATCCGATGGACCGGGCGACCCAATCGCATATCACCTACCGGGCAAGCGCCTATTTCCCGGGCGAGCAGGATGAAGAGCAATTTTTCGCGTGGCGGCGCGCCTGTCGGGTCGTCGTTGGCCATGACGTCTGGATCGGGCACGGGGCGATCGTCCTTCCGGGCCGTACCGTCAGCACCGGCGCGGTGGTCGCCGCCGGCGCCGTGGTGACCAAGGATGTCCCGCCCTACACCATCGTCGCCGGCAATCCGGCTCGTGTCATTCGGCCGCGGTTTCCACCCGCCATCGCGCAGCGCCTGCAACGGCTGGCATGGTGGAGCTGGGATCACGAACAGTTGCGCGCAGCCTTGCCCGACTTCCGGCAGCTGTCGATCGATAGCTTCCTCGAGAAATACGAGCTGACGCTCACCCGAGCATGAATCCATCACGCATAGATAAGATGGGCGAATCGGATATGGATCGAGCGAACCCGCGTAGCTCGACGAAGGGAAGCGAAACTCGGCAACCCGTTCGTCCGTAACCAGGATCAATCATGCAAATCCGCATCGAAGGCGGTCACGCGCTCGTCGAAGGTCGGCTCGAAGGCACGACCGTTCATGTCGATTCCGACACTGGTACCGTCACCGGCATCGGCAGCGATTCGGCGGCCGAACAGGCGATCGATGCGTCCGGTCTTCTGGTCCTGCCCGGCATCGTCGACGTGCACGGCGATGCATTCGAGCGACAGATGATGCCGCGGCCGGGCGTCGGATTTCCGATCGACGTCGCGCTCCTGGAAAGCGATCGACAAGCCGTCGCCAATGGCATCACCACCGTCTTCCACGGCGTGACCTGGTCGTGGGAAGGCGGGCTGCGCGGGGCGGAGAATGCGCGCGCGATCCTCGGCGGCATCGAGCGCTTGCGGCCTCGACTCGGCGCCGATACCCGCTACCACCTTCGTCACGAGACCTACAATCTCGATGCCGAGGCCGAGATCATCGCGTGGCTCGCCAGCCGCCGGATCGACGTGATCGCATTCAATGATCACATGACCGGCACGATCGAAGCGGCGGACCGCGCGCGCAAGGTGGCGCAAATGGCCGAGCGCTCCGGACAAACCCGCGAGGACTTTCTCGCAGTAATCGAGCGCACGAAATCGAGGGCCGAGCGAGGTCACCGCTTCGATCCAGCGGCTCGCCGCCGCTGCCAATGCCAGCGGCGTGCCGCTGCTCTCGCACGATGATACCAGCCCCGAGCAGCGCCGCTGGTTTCGCGCGCTCGGCTGCCGCCTGGCGGAATTTCCGACCACCGTCGAGACCGCCGAGGATGCCGCATCGCAGGGCGACCATGTCGTGCTCGGCGCCCCGAACGTCGTTCGCGGCGGAAGTCACACCGGATGGATCGACGCGACCGAGATGGTTGGGCGCGGACTTTGCTCGGTGCTGGCCTCGGATTACTACTATCCGGCGCCGCTGCTCGCGGCCTTCGCACTCGCGACGCGCGGCGTCCTCCCGCTCGCGCAGGCATGGACGCTGGTGTCGCAAGCTCCCGCCGCGGCAGTGGGGCTTGCCGACCGCGGAACGATCGCGGCCGGCCGGCGCGCCGACCTGATCATCGTCGAGGCATCGGACGGGCAACCGCGCGTCGTCGCCACCATCGTGGCCGGCCGGCTCGTGTATCTCGCGCAAGCGGATATCATCGCCACGGCCCGATGAGCGTGCTTCGGATTCCGCGAGCGGGAAGATCGCCGATGGACGAGCCGAGATACGCGATCTATTTCGTGCCGCCGGCCAACTCCGATCTCTATCGCTTCGGCGCCCGCATCCTCGGCTATGACTGCTACACCGGCGAGGAGCTCGGCTGCCCGCCCGACCTCGGGCTCGATCCGTCCGCCTGGGCCGAGCTTACGCGCGAGCCGCGCACATACGGATTTCATGCAACGCTGAAGGCGCCCTTTCATCTCCTGCCCCCATCCGGCGAAACCGACCTGACGACTGAGCTCCGTCGATTTGCCGCCATTCCTCGAACGCTGCCGGCAATCGAACCGACCATCCAACCGCTCGCGCGGTTCATTGCCATCGTCGCACAAGAGCCGAGCGTCGCGCTCGATCGGCTGGCGGCGGATTGCGTGATGGCCTTCGATCGCTTCCGTCGTCCTCTGGCCGCCGACGAAAGGCACCGGCGCCTCGGCGGCAGCTTGAGCGGGAGGCAGGTCGAGAACCTCGATCGATGGGGCTACCCTTATGTCTTCGATGACTTTCGATTTCATATGACCTTGACGGGGCCGCTCGACGCAGCCCATCGCGAACCGACCCTCGCCGCGCTGAAGGCTCGCTTCGCCAAGATCAATGGCGATAAACTTCTGCCGATCACGCAACTTGTGTTGTTGCGCCAGGAGACGTCGTCGACACCGTTCCGCGCTCTCGACCGCATCGAACTGACCGCGGGGTGCGCAGACCGCTAGAGCTTATTGCTGGAGCATGATCTTTTTCCGAAAACCGGTACCCACTTTTCCGGATCCTGCTCTAGAGTTGGCGGCGACGCCACGAAACTTCTCGGAATGCTGCGAATGCGTCGCACTGGTGTGATCGTTTGGCAAAGCATCGCGTCGGACATCCGGCGCGAAATCGAGACGGGAACGTTCCCGTCCGGGAAACGACTGCCGAACGAGCAGGCCTTGGCGGAACGGTACGGGGTCAACCGCCACACCGCAGCTTTTTGTTTGAGCATGATCTTTTCGGAAGACCGGTACCCACTTTTCCGGATCATGCTCTAGGCCCGACTTGGTCGCGAAGCCACTGCCGAATTTCAGTCCTCTGACGGTATCGGCTTGTAGAAGATCCCTTCACCCGTGTCTTGGTGATAGTCGAACTTGCATGCGCAGCTCTGCGCATAGGCTTGCGCGCGCGTGAGTGCAGGCCCCTCCATGCGACCGTCAACCGGACCGGGCGGGAACCAGATCGAGAGAATGTGATCGGGCACGTTGAGCGTCACGTGCGGAGGAAGGTGATCGAGAATCTCTTCGATCTCGGGCGGCACCGCAAATCTGTTGCCCTCAATCATCGATTTTGACTCAGTTCTGACGAAAATATCTTCTTAATCATCGCTAGATAGCCTGCACGACGTGAAGATTCGATGACGGGGTGCACCCGCTCGGCTTCCCGGAAAGGCCACAATCGTCGTGGCCTCGCGCCGTGCGTCGTCAAACGCATGGCAGCGCCGACCCGCGCGCGCGGCTTGTCAAACTCCTGCAAAGGACGGCGTGTACCGCACGGGCACGCAATCCGAATCGAGGATCGCCCCATGTTTCAGATCGTTCGCTTGGCGCTCGACGACAATGGTGAGGTCGACGCCCGCCGGCCGCTCCAGCCGTTTTTCGAGCTGTGGGAAGACGCAATGGCGATGGCGGAGTTTGATGCGTCGCGGCTATGGGGCGACTACGGCTGCGACGAAGAGCGGGGTTGCTGGTGGGCGACCGATTCCCGGGGGCGGAAATACTGCTTCGTCGTCGAACCGGTGGCGTCCGCCGATCTGGCGGCGTGAATTCGGCGGCAGCGCCTAACGCCACCCAAGCACGCGAACCCGCGGGAACCGCTCGGACCGCGCGCTCCTTTTCCTGTCGTCTGTCGTCGATCCGACTTCGCTCGCCGGCGGGCTGACGGTACGCCGCAACACATGCGAGCGCTTCGAACGTCGCTGAAATCACCGGCATCCTCGCAAGCGCCCTCGCGCCTTGTCTCGTACTTGCGCCGGATCGGCGCGGGTGAGAACAATCTGCGCTGTTCGGTTGTGCCCGTGCCAAAACCCCGGTCCGGCACTTTGAGAGCAATTGTCGCGGCCGATCGGCCGCGCGGGGATTGGCAGCTTGGCGACAGGAGAACGTGGTGACCAAGGCTTTTTTCGAGGATCTCGCTCCCGGGCAGGTGTTCACGTCGGACGCGCGCGCCGTCGTCGATGCGGCCGCCATCAAGCGATTTGCCGGCGAGTTCGATCGCCAGCCCTTCCACCTGGACGAGGCGAGCGCGCGGGCGACCTTCTTCAAGGAACTGGTCGCCAGCGGTTGGCACACGACCGCGCTGACGATGCAGCTCGTTGTCGAGACCTTGCCGCTGTCCCACGGCATCATCGGGAGCGGCGTCGACGAATTGCGCTGGCCGCGTCCGGTGCGGCCGGGAGACACCCTGCGGCTGCATTGCGAGGTCCTCGACGTGCAACCATCGAAAGTGCGTCCATCGAGCGGCACGGTACGGATCCGGATGACGACGCTCAATCAGAACGACGAGCCGGTGCAAACCATGATCGCCAATCTGCTCGCGTTTCGCCGACCCGAACAAGCAGCCTGAGGGCGAACGGGCCGACCCCGCCGGTCCGCGCGCATCGACGTCTCGCATGATGCATAAAAGCGGGATATGGTCGTTTCAAAGCGCCCCGGCATGCCGGGGCGCACAAACATCAGGGATGAGGGAGGAATCGATGGGTTTTGCGGCGCACAGGCTGGTCATGGCGGCAATCGTCGCCGGGCTCGTTCTTACGGCGGAGGCCGCCGGCGCCGCTACGCTGCAAGATCTCGCCGCGGCGGCGGCCAAGAAGGGGCCGGTGATCTGGTACGAGAGCTCGCCGCCCGAGGCGGCCATCAAGATCGCCGCCGCCTTCAACAAGCGCTACCCGGACATCAAGATCCAATACGTGCGCAATACCGGTGGCGGAGGCATCGCCGCACGCGTCATCCAGGAATCGGAGGCCGGCGCGGCGACGGCAAGCTTTTTCATCGGAGATGTGGCGCAACTCATCCCGCTCAACCAACGCAAGCTATTGCTGTCGAGCGACTGGAAAAGCCTCGGCGTCGATCCGGCGCTCGTCACCACGCCCTATGCGGTTGCCGCGACCGCGGCGCTGGGCGTGCTGGTGTGGAACAAGCAGCGGGTGGCGGACGGCGATTTGCCCAAGACCTGGGACGGGCTTGTCGCCGAGCGCTGGCGCGGCAAGATCGGCCAATGGGTGCGCGCCGCGACGCTCGGGACGCTGGCCAAGGCCTACGGCGAGCAGCACATGCGTGACTACACGCGCAAGCTGATCGAGCTCAAGGCGATGATCTATCCCTCCACCTTCCAGCTTGCGCAGCAGGTCGCCGCCGGCGAGGTCGATATCGGGATGGGCCTCTACCACTCGGCCCAGCCGGTGATCGCCGCGGGCGCGCCGCTGGGCCTGCGCTTCCTCGACCCGACGCCCATGAACACGCTCTACGGCGCGGTCGTTTCCAAGGGCGGCAATCCCGAGGGCGCGCAGGTCCTGCTGGCGTGGCTGTCCACGCTCGAGGGCGCAAGGGCATACGAGGCGGCGATCGGGCGCGGCAATCCGCTGATCAAGGGAACCGACACCGCCGAGCGCGTCGGCACGCACAAGCTGGTGGAATATTCCTTCGAGGAGGCGGCGACCATCGAAAAGCTTGATGCCGAGCTGACCCAGATGCTGATGGCCGCCGAGAAGAAGCGCTGACTGCGCGAGCCCATGACACGATCCCGTTGATCCGCCTCCCTGATCCGCTTCCCTTGGCCGCGACGACCTCCCTGCCCTCGAGCCCGGTCGCGGTGCCGCGGTCCGCGCGCGCGTGGTCGGCGCGGATGCTGCCGGTCCTCCTCACCGGCGCGCTGCTGACCTGGCTCGTGCTGGTGCCGCTCGCCGTGCTGGTGGTGAGCGCATTCAAGCCGACCGGGCTGCTGCGCGATCCGGGCTTCACGCTCGCGCATCTGATCGACACCTATTCCAGCGCGCAGTTCTGGAGCCTGGTCGCGGCCACCCTGCAATTCGCCGTCGGCTCGACCGCCGTCGCCCTCGTGCTCGGCGGCACGCTCGCCTGGCTCGTCGAGCGCACCGACCTGCCCGCGCCGGCGCTCGTTCGCGCAATGGTGATCCTGCCGATGGCGACGCCGCCGTTCCTGCTCGCCATCAGCTGGATCATCCTGCTGAGCCCACGCACCGGCGTGATCAACTCCCTGGCCATGGGCGCGTTCGGGCTCGACACGCCGCCGTTCAACATCTACTCGCTCGGCGGCATGGTTTTCGTCGAGGGCCTCGCGCTCGTGCCGTCGGCGTTCCTGATCCTGGCGCCGGCCGCGCGCAATCTCGACCCCAATCTCGAGGAGAGCGCGCTCGTTTCCGGCGCCGGCACCGGCCAGCTCGTCTTTCGCATCATCCTGCCGCTGCTGCTGCCTGCCCTCGCCGGCACGGCGATCTTCCTCATGATCGTGAGCTTCGTGGTCTTCGACGTGCCGGGCACGATCGGCATGCCGGCGCGCATCTTCGTGCTGTCGAGCCAGATCTACAGCCTGGTGGCCGATAGCCCGCGCGGCATTCCGGAGTACGGCAAGGTGAGCGCGATGGCGCTGCTGTTCACCTTAGGCCTGCTCGCACTCACGCTCGCCTATCACCGGCTGATGCGGCATGCGGGCCGCTTCGCCACCGTGACCGGCAAAGGCTATCGGCCGCGCCCGTTCAAACTCGGCCGGCTGCGTTGGATCGCCGTCGCGGGGGTCGTCCTCTATTTTCTCTGCGCCGTGCTGGCGCCGCTCCTGATCCTGCTCTGGACGAGCCTGATGCCGTTCCAGGCGCCGCTCTCGGTCGCCGCCGCCAGGATGGCGACGCTCGCCAACCACCGCGAATTCTTCGCCAATCCCTTCATCGCGGCGGCGACGATCAACTCCCTCACCGTGGCGCTCGTGGCCTCGACGGCGGTGGCGGCGCTCTCGCTCGTCACCGCCTGGGTGAGCATCAGGAGCCGTGCGCCCGGGCGACGCCTGATCGATGCGCTCGCCTTCCTGCCGCTTGCCATGCCCGGGGTGCTGATCGCGACCGCGCTCATCTACGTCTATCTCGCGGTCAAGATCATCCCGATCTACGGCACGATCTGGATCATCGCGGTCGCCTATCTCACCATCTATCTGAGCTTCGGCTCGCGCACGATGAACGGCGTGGTGCTGCAGCTCCACCCGGAGCTCGACGAGGCGGCGCGCATGAGCGGTGCCGGCCTCATCGCCACCATACGCCGCGTCATCGTGCCGCTCACCGCGCCGGGACTCGCCGCGGTCTGGATCTGGGTCTTCGCCCATTGCCTGCGCGAGCTCACCGCCGCGCTGCTGCTGCAGGGCGCCGACAACACCATGCTGCCGGCGCTGCTCTACAGCTATTGGTCGGGCGGAGAAACCAACAAGGCTGCCGCCGTCGGCGTATGGCTCGTGCTGGGCCTGCTCGCCGTGGTCATCGCCTGGCAGGTGCTGGCGCGCCTCGCCGCGGGCAGCGGAGCGCCGGCGGAGCCGGTCAAGCCGACTTGATCAGGAATCGGAGAACAGGAAATGCTGGATCACACCACCGACGCGGCAGCGTCAGCAATGACGATCGAGAAAAATGTCCGCATTCCGATGCGCGACGGCGTGCATCTTGCCGCCGATATCTACCGGCCGCGCACCGACCGCAAGGTGCCGGCGCTGCTCGCGCTCAGCCCCTACGGCAAGGAATTGCAGGCGCTCGCACTGACCATGCCGCCGCAGGCGCGGCCGAGCCCGCTCTGGGATGGCGGCATCGAGGCCGGCGACATCCGCGCCGTGGTCGGCCGCGGCTATGGCCATGTGATCGCCGACGTGCGCGGCACCGGCGGCTCCGAGGGCGAGCTCGTCGGCAACTACGATCTCGGCGGCCACGGCGAGGGCAAGGACGTCTACGACCTGGTGGAATGGATGGCGGCGCAGCCCTGGTGCGACGGCAATATCGGCATGATCGGCATCTCCTATTTCGCCACCGTGCAGGTGATGGGCGCGGCCGAATCCCCGCCGCACCTCAAGGCGATCTTCGTCAATGGCGGCCATTTCGACCTGTACGAGCTTTGCTATCACGGCGGCATCATGTGGCTGATGCCGCGCGCCTCGCGCGAGGGCCGCGGCGGCGACAGCGGCGTCGCCGTGCGCAAGGTCTCCGGCAAGAGCAGCAAGGTCTATTCGCCGCAGGAGTACCAGGCGCGCATCCGCGCGCGGCTCGCCGACCCCGACATCAAGCACTGGCCGAACATGGTGCACGTGCTCAACTACCCGGAGACGCACGATCTCTGGATGGACTTCATCCTCAATCCGCACGACGGCCCGTTCTGGCAGGAGGGCCAGGCCATCACCAACGCGCACAAGATCACGATCCCGGCCTACTTCCAGGTGAAATGGGGGCGCGGCTGGACCGTCGACGGCACCATCGACTGCTTCGAGAAGGTGCAAGGCATCAAGCGTCTCGACCTGCAGCCGCTGCCGCCGATGCAGGAGCGGCCGTTCCACGAATCCCACGACGAGATGTTCCGCTGGTACGACTATTGGCTCAAAGGCATCGACACCGGCATCATGGACGAGCAGGGGCCGATCCGCCTCTTCGTCGAGGGCGCCAGGCGCTGGCGCGCGGAAAAGGAATGGCCGCTCGCGCGCACGCTGTGGCGCAAGTACTATCTGCGCCCGCGCCACCGGCTCGCCGCCACCCCGGAGCCGCTGGGCACCGACGCCGCCCCGCCGGACGGGTTCTATCAGGCGCCCTTCACCGTGACTCCCGACGTGCAATCCCTGAAATGGACGACAGCGCCGCTCATGGAGGACACCGAGATCACGGGCCCGGCCGCGCTTTACGTCCACGTGGCCATCGACACCGACGACACCAACCTGATCGCCAAGCTCTATGACGTCGACCCGCAGGGCAGCCGCCAGCTCGTCGGCTCAGGCTATCTCAAGGCCTCCCATCGCGAGCTCGACCCGGCGCAATCGAAACCGTGGCGGCCGCATCATCCCCATACCCGCTCCATCCCGGTGTCGCCTGGCGAGGTGATCGAGTATGCCATCCGCATCTATTCGTTCTCGAACCTGTTCAAGGCCGGCCACCGCATCCAACTCGAGCTGATGTGCAACGAGCCGTTCGCGGATGCCTTCTCGCAGCTGTTGCCGCCGGACAGCTACCACCTGCCGAGCGGGCGCGCGACCACGCACAAGGTCTTTCGCGACGCGCTGCATCACTCGCATCTGCTGCTACCGGTCATTCCGGCGGAGCCGGAAAGGGAATGAGGCGGACTTGCGCCTTTCGCCCTGCTGAGCAACCATGGTGCGTAATTTGCATGTCCCGGGTTCACGCGCGCGGACTTCCCGCAATCGCCCGCGCCCGCCCCGCACCAGAGGGAACATCAGATGATCAGGAAAAAAGCTCTGCCCGCCATCGCCTTGGCCGCGGCTTTGGCAGCGCTGTCATGGCCCGCCGCGGCCAAGGACAAAGTCAAGGTGGCGTTCATCGGCCCGCTGACCGGCGGCACGGCGGCGAACGGCCTCGGCGGCCGCAACTCGGCCGAGCTCGCCGTCAAGCTGCGCAACGCCGATCCGAAGGCAAAGTACGAATACGAGCTCGTCGTGCTCGACGACGAGTGCAAGCCCAATGTCGCGGTGCAGGTGGCGACCAAGGCAGGCGCCGACCGCGCAATCATCGCCTCGGTCTCGCACTATTGTTCGGTTGCCGCCATCGCCGCGGTCGAAACCTACAATCGGCTCGGCCTGCCGATGGTGGTGTGGGGCGCGGTTCTGCCCGACATCACCTACCGCAACAAGTATCCGGAAGTGCACCGGGTCAACGGCACCATGATCAATCAGAACGAGGTCGCGGCCAAGCTGATGACCAGCCTCGGCTTCAAGCGCTGGGTCAGCATTCACGACACCACCGACTACGGCAAGGCGCACAACCAGTATTTCTCGCAGTACCTCAAGGCCAACGGCGGCGACATCGTCGGCACCTACGGCGTCACCGCCGACCAGCAGGATTTCACCGCCGAGCTCACCCAGGCGAAGGCGCTCAATCCCGAGGTCATCTATTTCGGCGGGCTCACGCCGATCGGCATTCGCCTGCGCTCGCAGATGGACAAGGTCGGCTTCAACGCGGTGTTCCAGGGTACTTCGGGCATCAAGTCGGATGCTTATATTCAGGGCCTCGGGCCGCTCGCGGAAGGTTCGCTCAGCTTCATCGAGGGCGCCCCGATCGAGAAGCTGCCGGGCGGCAAGTTCTTCCAGGCGGAATACGAGAAGGCCGGCTACAAGGAGCCGCCGGAGGCCTACGGTGCCTTCGGCTTCGCCGCCATGACGCTCGTCCTCGACAAGATCGAGGAGGTGGGGCCCGACCGCAAGAAGGTAACCGCCGCGCTCGGCAATGTCGTGAACTACGACTCCATTGTCGGGCCGGTCACGTTCGACGATCACGGGCAGAACACCGTGCCGCTGATCACCAAATACATCGCCCAGGACGGCAAGTGGGTGATCTGGGAGGACAGCGATTACGCGTCCGGCAAGCGCAAGCTCAAGAAGTGATGACGCGGGGGGGCGCCACCCCGGCCTCTCGAACACGCGTAGCCCGGATGGAGCGTAAGCGAAATCCGGGAGCGGTGCCGCCCGGCGAGACGGCCCGCATTGCGCTACGCTCCATGCGGGCTACCCCCTGTTCCATCGATCCGAGTTGACGGCGTGGACATCGCGCTTCAATACCTGATCAACGGGCTGATGCTCGGGGTGATGTACGCCCTGGTTGCCGTCGGCTTCACGCTGTTCTTCGGCGTGCTCGACGTCATCAAGTTCTCGCACGGCGACGTGCTCACCGTGGGCGTGTTCACCGGCTTTGCGACCTATGTCGCCTTGAAGGCGGCGCAGGTGGGCTCGCCGCTCCTTCAGCTCATCGCGGTCTCGACCGTGGCCATGGCGGCGATGGCGTTGCTCGGCGCGGTGATCGCCCGCACCCTGGTGCTGCCGCTGCGCTCCGCGCCGGCGCTCAACACCTTGCTCATCACGCTCATGCTGGGAACGGTGCTGCGCGAAGGCGTGCGGCTCATCTTCCCGGACGGCTCGAATCCCAAGCCGTTCCCGGCGCTGCTCCCGACCAACGCCTTCACCTGGGGCCATTTCACGCTGCGGCTCGACAGCGTGATCCTGCTGGCCGCGGGCCTGGCGATGATCGTCGCCGTCCACCTCCTGATCAACAAGACCAAGCTCGGGCTTGCGATCCGCGCGGTCGCGCAGGACGGCGAGACCGCGCGCACCATGGGAATCAATTTCACCTTCGTCGTGCTGACCACATTCGCGATCGGCTCGGCCGTCGCCGCCTTCGCCGGCGTGATGAACGGGCTCTATTACAACGAGATCAATTTCAGCATGGGCCTTCTGCTCGGCGTATTCGGCTTCAGCGCCGCCGTGGTCGGCGGGCTCGGCAACATCTACGGCGCCATCCTCGGCGGCTTCCTGTTCGCCGGCCTGCAGACCATCGGCGCGGTCGCGCTGCCGTTCGCCAGCGCCTACAAGGACGTGTTCGCGCTTGCCGTGATCATCGCCATCATGGCCTGGCGGCCGACCGGCCTGCTCGCGGAGAAATCGAGCGAGCGGGTGTGACGGCATGGCGCCCACCGACCGGACGCCGCTGTTCGCGCTCGGCTTCGTGGCCCTCGCCACGCTCTACGGCATCGCATTCCTTGGCGCCGAAAGCGAGCGCGCGGTGGGCACGCTGTTGGCGGTTGCAGCCGTCGCGACCGTGCTGGGCGCGCGCCTTGGCCTCGTCGACAAGATCCGCGCCGGCATCGACCGCAACGAACGCGCCTTCGACATGGCCGCGGTCGCCGGCGTGCTCGTTGCCGCGCTCTGGTTCCACGAGGAGCATTTCGTCATCCTGATGATGACGACGGCGTTGCTGCTCATGGTCGCGGCGCTCGGCCTGACCATCCAGTTCGGCTATGCCGGCGTCGTCAACTTCGCGGGCGCGGCCTTTCTCGGCATCGGCTGCTACACCGCGGGTGTGGTCACCAAATACACGTCGCTGCCGTCGTTGCTCACGCTCCCGCTCGGCGGGCTGATGGCCGCGCTGATCGGATCGATCCTGATCCTGCCGGTGCTGCGCACCCGCGGCCACTACGCCGCGCTGGTCACCATCGCCTTCGGCATCCTGTTCAAGGTGTTTCTCGAGGTCAACGACACGCTCGGCGGACCGCAAGGCATCCAGGTCAAGCCGATCGTGCTGTTCGGCTGGAACTTCAACAGCCCGATCCGGATCGGCGACTTCACGGCGTCCTTCTACTTCTCCTACCTGCTGTTGGCATTGGCCCTGCTGGTGCTGAGCTTCGCGCTGGTGCGCCGGCTCGAGCGCTCGTGGATCGGGCTGAGCATGGACGCGATCCGCCTCGATGAAATCGCTTCGGCCTGCTATGGCCTCGATCTGGCGCGCTGGAAGGTGCTCTCCTTCACGCTCGGCAATTTTCTGGCCGGGACCGCGGGCGCAGCCTATGCCCACGTGCTGGGCTTCATCGCGCCCAACAATTTCACCTTCGGCGATTCGCTGATCCTGGTCTCGATCATTCTCCTCGGCGGCATCGGCAATCTGTGGGGCGTGGCGGCCGCCGCCGCCTTCGTCGTGATCCTGCCGGAGAAATTCCAGGTCATCCAGGAATATCGCTTCGCCCTGTACGCGGTCCTGGTGATCCTGATCCTGCTGTTTCGTCCCGAGGGGCTGCTGCCGCGGCGTCTGCGCGATTACCTCCCGGGCCGTCATGCCCGGCACGCGCCATGAGCGACGCCCTGCTCGCCTGCAAGGGATTGACCTGCCGCTTCGGCGGGGTCGTTGCGCTCGACGGCGTGGACCTCACCGTCGACGAGGGCGAGATCGTCGGCCTGATCGGGCCGAACGGCTCGGGCAAGACCACGCTGTTCAACGTGGTGACCGGGATCTACGGCGCCGATGCGGGCACAGTCACCTTTGCCGGCAGGGACATGACCGCAGCCGCTCCGCAAGCGGTCTATCGCGCGGGGGTTACCCGCACCTTTCAGCGCTCGCGCATGTGCCTGCCGCTGTCGGTGTTCGACAACATCATGGTCGGGAACCACAAGCGGCTGAACCACGGGCTCGTGTTCAACCTGCTGCGGCGCGGCGCATTCGCCGCCGAGTTCGCGCGCAATTGGGAGGAAGCGCGCGCGCTGGTCACGGTGTTCAACCCGGAGCTTGCCGGCCGCATCGACGAGCCGGCAGCCGGCCTGCCGATGATCGACCGGCGGCGAGTCGAGATTTGCCGCGCGCTCATCAGCCGGCCGCGGCTCGTCCTGCTCGACGAGCCCTCCGCGGGCATGACGCATGAGGAAACGCGCCGGCTCATGGACGACATCCTGTCCGTGCGCAACCGCATGCCGGGCTTGACCATCGTCATCATCGAGCACGAGATGGGCGTGATCGAGCGCATCACCGACCGTTGCGCGGTGCTCAATTACGGCCGCAAGATCAAGGAGGGAACGTTCGCGGAGGTTGCCGCCGACCGGCAAGTGCAAGAAGCCTATCTCGGAGCGGCATGAATGGCGGGGAAACTCGAGATCGCGGAGGTCTACACCGCCTACGACAAGGCCGACGTGCTGCAGGGCGTGTCGCTCACCGTCGAAGCCGGCAGCATCACCTGCCTGCTCGGCTCGAACGGCTCCGGCAAGACCACGCTCATTCGCTCCATCCTCGGACTGACGACGCCCCGCGCGGGCCGCATCGTGTTCGACGGCCGCGAGATCACGCGCCTGCCGACCCACAAGGTGATTGCCGCCGGCGTCGCCTGCATTCCGGAAGGCCGCAAGGTCTTTCCCAAGCTGACGGTGGAGGAAAATCTGCGCGTGGGCGCCTATCAGGAGTCGTCGGAGGCGGTGACCCGCGCGCGCATCGGGGAAATCTATCGCCTGTTCCCTCGTCTGGACGAGCGCCGCGCACAACTCGCCGGCACCATGTCGGGCGGCGAGCAGGCGATGATCTCCATCGGCCGCGGGTTGATGCGGGCCCCCAAGCTCCTGCTCGTGGACGAGCCCTCGCTCGGGCTCTCGCCCCTCCTGGTGAAGGAGAACTTCAACATCATCCGCCAGATCAATGCGCGCGGCATCACGGTGTTTCTGGTCGAGCAGAACGTGCATCAGACGCTTGCCATCTCGCATTACGGCTACGTGCTCTCAAAAGGCCGCGTGGTCGCAGCCGGCCGGCCGGACGAGCTCGCGACCCGCGACGAGGTGCGCGAGGCCTATTTCGGCTAGGCGACCTCTGGCTGGCTCAGGGGCGGCCACCACCGGCACGCCTGCGACGAGATGACCGCAAAAAGACAGTATTCGTTCATGCCAGGTACATCGGGATAGCGGCAGCATTCCCGAGGAGGAACCTTTGTCCGCAAGTCAGGATTGTCCCAGACGGGGCAGCCGCGCTGAGACGATCGCTGGTCTGTCTTCAGATCCCAAGGAACGGCCGAACCGGCCCGCTCGAGATGAAATCCGAGGCCTTGCAGACCCAACCTGCCGACCTCTGCGCCCCCGCGGCGCCGAGCCAGACCGGCATCTCGCGTGCATGCCCGGCCTGCGGTCGCACCACCGGCCACTCGCTCCGCTTCCGGACCAATGGGTGCGAGATTTTGCAGTGCAAAAGCTGCGGCCTGGGGCGCACGGAAACCACGGGGTTCGATCCGGCCGCGTACTACACCGAGGACTATTTTTCCGGCCGCCACGCGGATGGATATTCCGACTATCTCGGCGCCGAGCCCGTCCTGCGTCGCGAGTTCGCCCGCAGCGTCGATTTCATTCGCCGCTATCGCCGCAACGGGAAGCTCCTGGAGCTCGGGTGTGCCTATGGCTTCTTCCTCAAGGAGGCCGCCCGTGCCTTCGAGGTGTCGGGCATCGAACTCGCGCCGGAAGCCGCCGACCATGCCCGCCGCGCGGGCTTGAACGTCGTGCAGGGCGTGGCGGACGAAGCCAGCCTGCGGCAGCTCGGTCACGCGGATGTCATCGTTTTGTTCGATGTTATCGAGCATCTGCCGGAGCCGCGCGCGACGCTCGCCCTATGCCACCAGCATCTCAATCCCGGCGGCATCGTCGTGATCACCACCGGCGACTTCGGCTCGTTGGTCGCCAGATTCGCAGGCGTAAAATGGCGGCTGATGACGCCGCCGCAGCATCTGTGGTTTTTCACCCAGGAGAGCATGCGCCGCTTGTCCGCCGGCCTGGGATTTTCAGTTGAACACGTGGACCACCCTTGGAAGATCGTGCCGGCATCGCTGATCGCCTTCCAATTGCGGCGAATGCTCGGTGTTCGCGGCGCAGGCGCGGCAACCGCCAGCGCGATCGGCATACCCGTCAACCTGTTCGACGCGATGCGTATCGTCCTGCGAAAACCACCGCGATGAACGACCACCGCCTCGCCCTCGCGCAAGTCGCGCTCCTTTTCGCTTATGCCGCCGGCATGGCGGGCGGGCAGTTGCTCTTCAAAGCCGCGGCGCTGCGATACGCCGGCGATGCTCCGCTGGGCGAACGGCTCCTGAGCCTCGTTGCCAATACCTATTTTCTCGCGGCAATCGTCCTCTATGGCGGATTGACCGTCCTCTGGGTCTGGCTCCTGACCTTCACGCCGCTGTCTCGCGCCTACCCGTTCGTTGCGCTGGCCTTTGCGATCACGCCGTTGCTCGGCGGAATGGTGTTCGGCGAGGCGATCACCACGCGTCTTCTGCTTGGCATCGCGCTCATTCTGGGCGGGCTGCTTCTCGTCGCGAGCTGAAAGGGAACTTCTCTCGAGGATATGGAATTTTCCAATCGGGTGTGCGGAAGGACACGACATGCAAAGCGGCTCTCGGGCGAACGTATATGTGGTGATCGCCGCCTACAACGAGGCGACGGTGATTGCTCGCGTCGTCTCCGAGGTCAAGCGCGCGGGCTATGCGGTCGTCGTCGTCGACGACGGCTCCCGGGACGCGACCGCCGATCAGGCCCGCGGGGCCACCGCCGCCGTGATCGAGCATCCCTTCAACCTCGGTCAGGGCGCGGCGCTGCAGACCGGGATCGACTACGCGCTGGCGCAAGGCGCCGACGTCGTCGTCACCTTCGATGCCGACGGCCAGCACCGGGTTGCGGACATTTCCCTTCTCACCGAGGCACTCATGCGCGAACGCGCCGATTTCGCGCTCGGCAGCCGGTTTCTCGGACAAGCGCCGAATCTTCCTCCGCTTCGCCGCCTGGTGCTGCGCGCCGCCACCCTGTTCACGCGGTTGACGACGGGCCTGCAAGTGACCGACACCCACAACGGGCTGCGCGCCATGACCCGTAGAGGGGCCGCCGCGATCAGGCTGCGCCAGAACCGCATGGCGCATGCGTCCGAATGCCTCAGCCAGATCGGCAATAGCGGGCTTCGCTACGTCGAGCAGCCCGTTACGATCGAATACACCGCCTATTCCCTGGCCAAGGGGCAGAGCATCCGGGACGCGGTCCTCATTCTGCTCGATCTGTTTGCGCGAAGGCTCTATCGATGATTGCGCAACTCATCCTCTCCATTCTCCTGGCCGCGATCCTGCTCTACGCCTGGACCGAATATCGGCGCTCGCCCGCGGTGGCCGTCCTTGCCCTCTTCGCCGCAATGGCGGGCCTCTACTTCGTCTGGGTCCCCGAGCACAGCACGCAACTCGCGGAGTTGGTCGGGATCGGTCGCGGCGTCGACCTCATCCTGTACATCTGGGTCTGCATCAGCTTGATCGTCCTGCTCAATCTGCACCTGAAATTGCGCACCCAAACCGAGTTGATCACGACCCTCGCGCGCAAGATCGCGCTCGCCGAGGCCCGATCCGACCGCCCGGCAGATGAAGAAGGTAGCGCAACCTCCGTGCGCTCCCTGCATCCAAGCGGTGACAGGGCCGGGAGGGCACCCTCCCCCACACCGATTGGGTTCGCCCGCGTCGCGCGGGATTAGGGCGCGACCGGGGCGTATCCGTCATCGCCTAGTTGCCGTTGGGCCAACTCTCGACCGCCTCCGCGTTGGTAGCAGGGGAAATTTGCCACCAACGGGGAATTGCAATTGCATTTACAATCCCATTCAATTGCAAGTTCACGGCCACGCACGGGCGGGCCTGGGGCGCAGACTTGGGAGAATGGAGAGGAGCCCAGCGGCTCAATCAAACAAATGGGTCGGCTGGGACGAGGCGAGCGGTCAGGTACATGGCTTCGGTCGCGATCCGCGAGGTCAGAAAAGCCTTCGGCGCCCTGGAGGTGATCCACGGCGTCGACGTGCTCATTGGCGACGGCGAGTTCGTCGTGCTGGTTGGGCCGTCGGGCTGCGGCAAGTCGACCCTGCTGCGGATGATCGCAGGGCTCGAGAACATCACGGCGGGCGAGATCACCATCGGCGAGCGCGTGGTCAACCACGTGCCGCCGAAAGAGCGCGACGTCGCCATGGTGTTCCAGAACTACGCGCTCTACCCGCACATGACCGTGGCCGACAACATGGCCTTCTCGCTGAAGCTGCGCGGTGCGCCGAAGGCGGAGATCGGAGACCGCGTGGCGCGGGCGGCGGACATTCTCGGGCTCGGCCCCTTGCTTGCCCGCTATCCGCGCCAGCTCTCCGGCGGCCAGCGCCAGCGTGTCGCCATGGGCCGCGCGATCGTGCGCGACCCGCAAGTGTTCCTGTTCGACGAGCCGCTGTCCAATCTCGATGCCAAGCTTCGCGTTGCCATGCGCACCGAGATCAAGGAATTGCATCAACGCCTCAAGACCACCACCGTCTACGTCACCCACGACCAGATCGAGGCCATGACCATGGCCGACCGGATCGTGGTCATGCATGACGGCCTGGTGGAGCAGATCGGCGCCCCGCTCGAGCTTTACGACCGGCCGCAGAACCTGTTCGTCGCGGGCTTCATCGGCTCGCCCGCAATGAATTTCATCAAAGGCGCGATCCGCTCCAACGGCCGGCTGGAATTCGAGGGCGCAAACGGTGTGCGCCTGCCGCTGCTCGCAGCGCCGGCCGGCAGCGACGGCAGTCCGGTGATCTACGGCATCCGGCCGGAGCATTTCGTGCTTGCCGAGGACGGAGCCGAAGCCGAGGTCCAGGTGGTCGAACCCACCGGCTCCGAGCTGCAGATCGCAGCCAAATTCGGCGGTGACGACATCATCGCCGTGTTCCGCGAACGCCACGATTTCAAGCCGGGCGACAAGATCCGGCTCAAGCCGGATCCGCGACTGGCGCACTTGTTCGACGAGCCAAGCGGAAAACGCCTCAACGCATGACAAGGAGGAAGCGACCATGACCATGTTCACCCGCCGTACTCTCGTAAAGGGCGGCACCGCGCTGGCCGCGGCCGGCGCGCTCACCGGTCCGGAACTGCTGGAATGGAGCAAGGCCTGGGCCCAGACCGCGCCGTGGAAGCCGGAAAAGGGCGCGCAGCTCGCGCTGTTGCGCTGGAAATACTTCGTGCAGTCCGAGGAAGACGCGTTCATGGCGCTGCTCGATGCGTTCACCAACGCGACCGGGGTTAAGGTCAGCGTCACGCGCGAATCCTACGAGGACATTCCGCCCAAGGCATCGGTGGCGGCGAACACCAACGCGGGCCCGGACCTGTTCTGGGGGCTGTTCTCGCTGCCCCACCTGTTCCCGCAGAAATGCGTCGATGTCACCGACGTCGCGGACTATCTCGGCAAGAAATACGGCGGCTGGGTCCCGACCGCGGTGGCTTACGGCAAGAGCGGCAACAAGTGGATCGATATCCCGATCTGCTACGGCGGCAACATGCTCAACTACCGCATCTCGGCGTTGAAGAAGGCAGGGTTCTCCAAGTTTCCGGCCACCGCCGATGAGTTCCTCGACTATGCCAAGGCCACGAAGCGCAACAATACGCCCGGCGGCATGGCGCTCGGGCACGCCACCGGCGACGGCAATTGCTGGGTCCATTGGTGCTTGTGGGCGCACGGCGGCAACGTGGTGGACAAGAACGACAAGGTCATTCTCAACTCGCCGGAAACCGCCAAGGCGCTCGATTATGCCAAACAGCTCTTCGACAACATGATCCCGGGTGTGGCCGCGTGGAACGACGCCTTCAACAACAAGGCCTTCCTCGCCGGCGAGATTTCGTGGACCAACAACGGCATCTCGATCTATGCCGCGGCCAAGCGCGACGCCACCAAGAAGGACATCGCCGAGGACATGGACCACGCATTGTGGCCGGTCGGACCGGTCGGCAGGCCGACCGAGTTCCACGTCTGCTTCCCGATCCTGGCGATGACCTACACCAAGTATCCGCAGGCCTGTAAGGCGCTGATCGCGTTCCTGCTCGAGGCCGACAACTACAACAAGTGGCTGGAGGCGTCGGTCGGCTATCTCACGCACCCGCTCAACGCCTACGACGCCAACCCGGTGTGGACGGTCGATCCCAAGAACACGATTTTCCGCGAGGCGGCCAAGCGCACGCTCACCGCCGGCGGCCTCGGCTCGGTGGGCGAAAAGGCAGCCTCCGCGCTCGCCGATTTCATCGTCGTCGACATGTTCGCCAATGTCTGCACCGGACGCGAGGACACCAAGGGTGCGATCAAGATCGCCGAGCGTCAGGCGATGCGGCTCTACCGCTGACAGGGAACAGGAATCAGAGGTCAGTAATCAGAATGGTTCTCCCGACCTCTGATTACTGACTACTGATTACTGACAACTGACCCATGGCCGATCTCGCCCTCAAGCACGCGATTGCCGGGCGGCCTCGTCGCGACAGCACGGCGTGGGATCGGCTCAAGGTCCACCGCGACTGGCTCGGCCTCTGGTTCATGCTGCCGGCGGCGGCATTTCTGCTGCTGTTCCTCGCCTATCCGCTCGGGTTGGGCATCTGGCTCTCGTTCACCGACGCGCGGATCGGCCGCAGCGGCGAGTTCATCGGCTTGGAGAACTACGAGTGGCTGTGGGACGATTCGGTGTTCTGGCTCGCGGTGTTCAACACCCTGCTCTACACCGGCGTCGCGAGCGTGTTCAAGTTCGCGGTCGGCCTCTACCTCGCGCTGCTGCTCAACCACAACATGCCGTTCAAGGCGATGATCCGCGCGATCGTGCTGATCCCGTTCATCGTGCCGACCGTGCTCTCGGCCATCGCCTTCTGGTGGATCTTCGACAGCCAGTTCTCGATCGTATCGTGGTCGCTGCGCAAGCTCGGCCTGATCGCGACCAATATCGACTTCCTCGGCGATACCTGGAACGCGCGCTGGTCCGTGATCTTCGCCAATATCTGGCGCGGGGTGCCGTTCATCGCCATCACGCTGCTGGCGGGCCTGCAGACCGTGCCGCCCTCGCTCTACGAAGCCGCAACGATCGACGGCGCCAACCGCTGGCAGATGTTCCGCTACGTCACCTATCCGTTGCTCACCCCTATCATCGCGGTGGTGATGACGTTCTCGGTGTTGTTCACCTTCACCGATTTTCAGCTCATCTGGGTGTTGACGCGCGGAGGTCCCGCCAATGCCACGCATCTGATGGCGACGCTCGGCTATCAGCGCGCCATCGGCGGCGGCTATCTCGGCGAGGGCTCGGCCATCGCCACCGCCATGATTCCGTTCCTGCTGGCTGCCATCCTGATCTCGTGGTTCGGACTGCAGCGCCGCAAGTGGCAGCAGGGAGAGAGCAATGACTGACGCGCTCATCCCCAAGGTCGCCAGTCCGAAAGCGGTGCTGACCGGCGCCGTGGCCGATCGCACCGAAGGCATGAGCTATCTCGAGACCTTGCCGCGGCGCCTGGTCACGCTCTATCTGCCGCTGTCGCTGATCCTCCTCGTGCTGCTGTTCCCGTTCTATTGGATGGCGCTCACCGCCATCAAGCCGGACGAGCAATTGCTCGATCTCGAGCGCTTCAACCCGTTCTGGACCTGGACGCCGACGCTCAAGCATATCCACAAGCTGCTGTTCGGGACCGACTATCCGCGATGGCTCATGAACACCATGCTGGTCGCGATCGCCGCCACCGTCCTTTCGATCATCGCCAGCGTGCTTGCGGCCTATGCGATCGTGCGGCTGCGCTATCGGGGCGCGCAGTGGGTGGGCGTCGCCATCTTCCTCGCCTATCTCATCCCGCCGTCGATCCTGTTCATCCCGCTGTCGACCGTCGTATTCCAATACGGCCTGTTCGACACCCCGTTCGCGCTGATCCTCAGCTATCCGACCATCCTGATTCCATTCTCGACCTGGCTGCTGATGGGCTATTTCAAGACCATCCCGTTCGAGCTCGAGGAATGTGCGCTGATCGACGGCGCGAGCCGCTACCAGAATCCTCACCAAGATCGTCCTGCCGCTGGCAGTACCTGGCTTGATTTCGGCGTTCATCTTCTGCTTCACCCTGTGCTGGAACGAGTTCATCTACGCGCTCACCTTCATTTCCTCGACCCAGCACAAGACGGTGCCGGTCGCCATCGTCAACGAATTCGTCGACGGCGACATCTATCGGTGGGGCTCGCTGATGGCGGGGGCCCTCGTCGGCTCGCTGCCGCTGGTCATTCTTTACGCCTTTTTCGTCGAGCACTACGTCTCGGCGATGACGGGCGCGGTGAAGGAGTGACCGTCCGCTGTCCGACGGCAGGCGGCATCACGGAATTTTGCGAAGGAGCTCTGTCCCGGTGTCGAAAAGCCGGTTGTGCGCGGCTCCAAATTATCCTCGAATGCGGGCCATCTGTGGAATCGAGGGGGTCAAGGAGACTGGCCATGACAGCGATCCGTGCCGCCGTGACCCTGCTCGGCGTGTGTGTGATCACGTTCATCGATATCGCCCCGAGCTTTGCCGTGACCTATCGTCCCTGGTGCGTCGTCTACATCGGACGGGGCGGCAGGAGCTGCGCCTTCAACTCATTCGAGCAATGCATGATGACGGCAGGCCCCGGCACCGGCGGCTCGTGCGAGCAGAATCCCTGGTATCTCTGGTATGGCGAGCACGGCGAGCGCGACCCCGGCACAACCGGCCAGGGCGGCCGGGCCAGGCGATAGGATCTGCGCCGCTGATCTGTGGTCAAACGTCCCGGCAGTGAACCGGCGCGCCGGGTATTCCGACATACCGAGGATGCGTGCAGCCGGAAGGCCAAGGAGATTAGCGGAGATTAGCCATGACAACGATCCGTACCGCTGCTGTGACCCTGCTCGCCTTGGGCTCGCTCACCGCAATCGATGTGCGTCCGAGCGCCGCCGAGATCTATCGTCCCTGGTGTGTGGTGTACCAAGGGTCAAGAGACGGCGCCACGAACTGCTCCTTCACCTCATTCGAACAGTGCATGATGACGGGAGGCCCGGGCACCGGCGGCTCGTGCGTGCAGAATCCGTGGTACCTGGCGTACGGGCCGGGAAGCCCGGGACCGGGCACGACGAGTCAGGGTCGCCGGGCAAGATATCGCTAGTGTCCTGCGCTGCGCTGCCGGTCTGAGACCGGCAGTCGTCGGTGCGCCGATGCGGGTACGAGCGGCCGGCATTGAACCGGCGCGCACGATATTCTGACATACTGAAGATGCGGGCAGCCGAAAGGCCAAGGAGATCAGCTATGACAATGATCCGTAGCACTGCTGTGACCCTGCTCGTCTTGGGCGCTACGACCGTGATCGACATCGTGCCGAGCACCGCCGAAACCTATCGTCCCTGGTGCGCGCAGTATTCGGGCAGGGGTGGCGGCAGAAACTGCTCCTTCACCTCATTCGAGCAATGCATGATGACGGCGGGCCCCGGCACCGGGGCTTCGTGCGTGCAGAACCCGTGGTATCTGTGGTACGGGGAGCGAGGACCTGCCACCGCGAGCCGGGCTGGCCGGGCCAAGTATCGCTAGCATATCGCTAGCCTCGGCGCTGTGTCGCTGTCGTCGTACGGCGGCTTGGCCGGAGCCGGACCAGCGACGGGAATGCACGGACGGCGCGAGGGGACGATCTGGAATGGATTTGACGGTCCTGGTCTACGCCACGCTTGCGCTTTCCTTGTTCGTGTCCGCGATCAAAATGGGCGGCTGGATCCTCAATGCCGATCCCAGGGCAATCCTCAACGCGGGACGCTGGGCGCTGGTCGCCTTCGCGGCGCTCGCGCTGGGGCTTCTGGTATGGCTCACGGCGACCGGCCGCTGGACATCCGCGATGATGCTCGCGGCCTTCATGCTGCCGGTATTCGTGCAGGCGGCGCCGCGCTGGCGCGTGCTGTTTGGTCCCTTCAACGCCATGCGCAGCGGCTTTCCTCCCGGTGCCCCGGATCTCGGCGCCGGCTTCGCAGCCCACAACGGCGCGCCGGCGCGCACTCCGGCGGATCCGGAACTGGTGCGGCAGTCCATCGCCGTGTTGCAGGCCTATCTCGCGCAAGGCGGGCTGCAGATCGAGCACAAGCCGATCGACACGCACCTCGCGAGCGGAGCGATGAAAGGAAATGGAAACGGGCGCCTGCGCATGTCGATGGAGGAGGCGCTCGATGTTCTTGGGCTCGATCCGACGGCGACGGCGCAGGAGATCAGGGAAGCGCACCGCCGCCTCGAGCAGAAAGTCGATCCCGAACGCGGCGGTTCGCATTATCTCGTCACGAAGATCAACGAGGCCAGGGGCGTTCTCCTCGGAGAATAGGTCGGGTTCCTTCCGAGGAGTGGGATGGTGCGACGGCGGCATGATCGTTGGTTGCTGATGCGGCTGGCGGCGCAGAACGTCGGTCGCCGGCGGCTGCGGGCGATCTTCCTCGGGGTCGCCGTGATGCTCGGGGTCGGCATCGCGTTCGCCAGCTTCGTCGCCGGCTGGGCGTTGCGCGACGGCATGACAACGAGCTTCTCGCGCATGGGCGCCGACCTGGTCGTCGTCCCGCGCGCGACGCTGGTGAATATCACCGCCAGCCTGCTGACCGTGCAGCCGACGGACGAGACCTTGGCTGCCGACCTCGCGCAGCGAATTGCCGCTATTCCCGGCGTCGCCCAGGTCGCGCCGCAGCGCATCGTCCCGACGCTGGTCGAGGGGGGTGCCGCCAACCTGATCGCATTCGATCCCGCCCGCGACTTTTCGGTCCTCACCTGGCTCGCAGAGCGCCAGCCGGGACCGGTCGAGGGCCTGATCGCCGGCGGCGGTCTCGCCGCCCGGCTCGGCGCAACGGTCAGCGTCTGCGGGATGCCGATGCGCATCTACGGCCGGCTCGCGAAGACCGGCGTCGGTCCGTTCGACGAGTCCTATTTCCTGAGCTTCGACGCGCTGGCCGCACTGGTTTCGTTCTGCCGCACCTCGGACGCACGAGCCGCCGGCAAGCCGCCGGCCTCGACGAAAGCGGAGGATGCGCAGGCCGGCGGCATGAGCCACGCCGACATGTGCTCGCCCGACCTGCCGCTCGATCGCGTTTCGGCCTTCCTGTTGCAACTCTCGCCCGGCGCCAAGGCGGAAGAGGTCAAGTTCGGCCTCGCTCAGCTTGCCGACGTCAAGATCGTCGAGGGCAACACCGTGCTCACCTCCTCGCGCCAGGCCCTGAGCACGCTCCTGATCGGCATTGCCGCATTCACCGCGTTTCAGCTCGTCGCGTTGCTCATCCTGGTGTCGCTGCTGTTTTCGGCGATCGTGCAGGAACGCTATCGCGAAGTCGGCCTGCTGCGGGCGATGGGGGCAAACCCCAATCAGGTGATGACGATCATTCTGACGGAAGCCGCCATCATCACAGGCCTGGGCGGCCTCGCCGGTCTCGGCTTCGGGGTGGCCGTGCTGCTGCTGTTCGCCCGCTCGCTCGGTTTCTATTTCGGCCTGCTCGGCGTCCCATTCTCCTGGCCGCCGCTCCCGGTCCTGCAATTCGGTGCTGCTCTGGCGATCGTGCTCTCGGCCATCCTCGGCCTCGCCGGCGCCTTCCTGCCGGCGTGGCGCGTGCGCCGAATGGCGCCCTATGCCCTCATTCAGACGGAAGGGCGCTGACGTGATTCTGTCGGCGCAGTCGCTGACCAGGCGCTACGGTGCGGCTCCCGGCTACGAGGCCGTGCGCGAGGCCAGCCTCGACGTGCGGGTCGGTGAATTCGTGTCGATCGTCGGCCGGTCCGGATCGGGCAAGTCGACCCTGATGGCCATGCTCGGCGCCTTGACGCCGCCGACCCAAGGCAAGCTGCTGCTCGACGGCACCGAGGTCTGGGCGCTTTCGGAAACCGAGCTGGCGGCATTCCGCTCGCGCCATGTCGGCTTCATCTTCCAGTTCCCGAGCCTGCTGTCGAACCTGACCGCCGTCGACAACGTCGCGGTTCCGGCGCTGCTCGGCCGCACCATGCATGGCGAGGACGCCTATGCACGCGCATACGATCTGCTCGGGCGTGTCGGCCTGGCGGACCGCGCCGAGGCCTATCCCGGCAGCATGTCGGGCGGCGAGCAGCGCCGGATCGCCATTGCGCGCGCCCTCATCAATTCGCCGCCGCTGCTGCTCGCCGACGAGCCGACGAGCGACCTCGACGAGGATACCGAAACCGACATCCTCGACCTTCTCGGTGAATTGCAGCGCACGGAAGCCTTCGGCTTCGTCCTCGTCACCCACAATCTCGAGCTCGCCAGCCGCGCGCAGCGAGCCTACGAGATGCGCCAGGGCGTACTGGCGCAGAGAGGGCTGCCGCCGGCCGTGGCCGAAGGGAAGCGCCAGCGGCGCTTCGGGCCGGTCAAGGTTCGTCCCGAGCCGGCGGTGCCGACCGCGGCGCTCGCGCCCATCCACCTGGGCGGAACGCTCTGGCCGGGAGTGCAGGCGTTCCTGATGGCGGGCGCCGTGATCCTGGGCCTGATCCTGCTCGCCGACTTCGGCGTCGAGAAATATCAGGACTTGCGGATGCGGGAGCGTGCGGCCCGGATCGCGGCCTTGCAGCACCTGGCGCTCAACGGTCTGCGCGGCGACGTCCAGTCGGTGACGGACCTCGGTGACGGGCGCTACGAGTTGACGACCTATCTGCAGAATGTCGGCAGCGACCGGCCGATCTACGTCATGGCGCCGGACATGCGCGCCTATGTGCAGGTCAAGACGGTGTGGCAGGAAGTGCCCATGACGCCGACCGACGAAAGCGCCGGCGGCGTGCGCGGGATCGAGGGCAAGCAGACCTACCGCTATCTGTTCGACGCGCGGGTCAAGGACTTCGCGCAGCTGCTTCCCAATTACATGCACGTCCGCTTCTCCGGGACCATGCTGGTCAGCCCGAGCAGCATGCCGAAGGACGACGTGTTCGAACGCAAAGACAATTACTACGTGTACCTCAAGCCGTTCGACGTCGCCGACGAGGTGGTGTTGAGGCGCATGCGGTTCTCGGGCAAGCCGCCGGTCTGGATCCCAATGCCCCCGCACTGACGTTCTGGCCGTTCCAAGATTGGCGAAGGCAGACTGTCTCGCCCGAGTGACATAGTCATGTAATGATGGGTCGCCGCACACCTGAAGTGGAGGAGCTGGTTCATGTCTGACGCGCGCAAGCCGAAACTGAAAGAGGCCGACGAGGATGTACACCTTCCAAGCATGAAGCTGGACGTTGGGAGCGAAGCGAAGACTACGCCGGACGCCTCGCTTACTCCCGAACAGCGGTATCTCAAGCGCAAGGCGGAGGTCACCCAGCAGGACAACGCGGAGTTTTCGGAATATCTCGAGGAAAAGAGCGCACGCGACCAGCAGGAAAAGCTGCGGCCAGCCGACCCCTCGCAAAAGCCGCCTTCAAAATTCAACCGGCGCAGCATCCTGACATGGGCGGCGGGCACCGCGGTGGTCGGCGAGGCCGTCACGCTGGGCTATCCCATGCTCAGCGGAGAGAGCATCCCCGACCACGGACTGCGGCACGCCGGGGCGACCTATACCGAACCCCAGCGCCATCCCATCGAGCGCGAATTCATCAATCCGCAGGCGGATATGGGCGGCCGACGTTTCGGGGACTGGGTGCTGCTGATGCCGACCAAGCTCAGCGGCGGCACCTACGCCGTCAACCTCAATACCGGCCGGGCGCTCGCCTGGATTTCCTATTGGAATTACGGCGACTACAACCCGATCTCCCATCACCTGTGCGCCTTCCCGAGCGCCGACCCGGCGAAGGGATTCGAATGGATCAACAGCACCCAGGGCGGCAAGAATGCCCTGATCTACGGCATCCCGACCAGCATCGAGACGCCGGCTGAAGGGTTCAACATCTACCGCGTGCGCTATGACGGCGCCCAAATGGAGGTGATGGAAAACGTTGCGGAGACGACGGGCCTCGGGCTCGGCGTCCACGTCACCATCGATCCCAAGACCGCCGAGCGCTATTTCGTCACCGACGGCCAGAAGGACATCGCGGCGTGCTTCGACCGGCGAACCTCGAAAGTGATCGCCGCGCTCAAATACGACTGGGTCCCCAACGTCCGCAACCTGGCCGAGGGTTGGCAAAAGGGCGGCGTGCTCAAGATTTCCAGGATCTATCCCGATCCGAAGACCGGCAAGTACGATTATCTCGGCACCAAGGGTCAGAAGATCGAGTGGGAAATGGTGCCCATGGGCGAGTTGTTCGTCGAGGAAGGGACGATCCCCGGCGACGACATCCACGGTCTTTCCGGCGCCGACGGCACCATCTGGCACCCGAGCGGCCGCTGGGCCTCCACCGTCGTCAGGTTGTGCGGCGGCCAGGTGATCCTCGATGCCGAAAAGAATTTCGAGCCGGTGGCCTTCCTCCAGTTCAACAAGGACGCGCCGAACCAATACCCGATCAAGAAGATCGACGACGACCATTGGGAGGTGACGTTCGACAAGATCTTCTCGCCCGGCCACGAGGTCGGCTTCTCCCCCGACGGCCGGTTCCTGTGCATGATGAACAATCTGCGCGAGAACAACTGCTCGATCTTCGATTTAAGCGATCCCGATCCGCGCAATTGGAAAAAAATAGCGCACGTGGAGGATCCCCTGTGGCGCGGCCGATATCCGAACCCGTTCCACATGGTGTTCTCCATGGACAGCTCCAAGCTCTATCTTTCGATCCTGCACCCTTCCCCGGCCACCAGCGGCGTCATGGTCGTCGACACCAATACCTGGAAGATCAAGAAGGAAATCCAGGGCATCGGGCCGGACATGCAGACGCTGGCGATCACCTATGACGGCAAATACGTGGTCGGCGTGTTCAGCGGCTTTCAACGGCTCTCGAGCGGCATTGCCTTCATCGATGCCGAGACCGACGAGCTGGTCGGCATCTGGCCAAGCAACGGCGGTCACCACGACTGCGTGATCGTTCCCCGGACCCTCGAGCACATGAAACATACGAGGTCGTGCACGCTCTAACGCCTGTCCCGTTGGGCTCGACGCACGTGCCGCGCACTCGGTGTGCTCCCCTCCCCCTTGTGGGGAGGGGTTGGGGGTGGGGGTCGTTGTTGACGGACGCGACTCGCGCAACAACGACGACCCCCACCCCGCCCGCCTCAGCTTCGCTTCGGCGCAAAGCCGATGCTTCGCATCGGCGTTCTTAGCGCCAAGAACGGCGGCCGAAGGCCGCCTATGCCTCCCCACAAGGGGGAGGGTAGGAGCGCGCGGCAACTGTTCTGCGTCGAGCACAACGGGATGCGCTCTAACGGCCCTGCTCGCGCCGGTCTCCATCATCCGCACCTGTTGCGCGTGGGTAAAATCGCGGAGTGAATTGCCGTTCCTCAGCAAGCGATTTTGCCCACCCTACCCACGGGTCCGGCGGCGCAACGACCAAGTGCGACCGCAGCCTAGCAGCCGCGACAGATTTGCATCTTTCTGTCGAGTTCTTCGTCTTCGAGACTTCGCTTTCCCAGGTTCTGATCGAGCCCCGGCGGCAAATCTTTGGGCGTCGGTTGCCGATGCCCAATGGGCGCCTGCCTGCGGGCGTCGTCTCGGGCATCGTCTTGCCCCGTGGTCTGAGGGGCATCCCTGGGCGGTCGCGATGATCGATCGGGATTGTTCTGCGCAGCGGCAATACCCCACCCGGCGATGAGCACGAGGGCGGCACAAGTCATTGCAAATGGACGCATGGCATGACCCTCGATGGTTGATGCATATGAACGTTCAAGCTCGCAGCCAAGTTCCCGTGCCGCTTCCGCGGCTTCGATCGGCGCCGCGGTAGCCGGTGCCTGTTTTTCCTGTAAACAACAGGGAAAAGAACAGGACGCTGCAGGTACGAGCTACCAATGCTGCGCCGGCCCGGGACCGAGGGTCTCCGGGAGCGTCGCGCTACCCCTATTCACAATGTCAAACAGCCCGGTGCCGGATGTGCCCCGACACCACTCTTCGAATTCTTGGAACCGCAATTCTTTTCGAACCGCAGTTCCCGCTCCCGCGGCGCTTGCGGCGCCCCGGGTATCCTTCGTCTTGTTGCCACCCCCGCGAGGGGATGGCGGAGCGCCGACAGGCGCCAGCCTTGAATAAGTCGCGCTGGTAAGGCGCGACGCCACGCTTGCGAGGCGTGGGCCCTCCCGCGCAACCGGGAGGCCGCCTCTCGGCGCTCCACCGTGGCGTTGTCGGCCCAGGGTCCGCTTCCGTCGCCGGCGTTGCCGCCGGCTCCGGTGCGAAGGCTCCACGCTGCCGGGCTAATCCTGCCCGGCCGCGGCCCCGGGCGTCTCGTGTCCGCGGTTACGAGCCGCGGTCGACGCCACATCCCGCTCCGCCATCAGGATCGTCTCCGGAGACGCCCCTCATCGAGCGGGATGTGCGACTCAATACGCCAGATGCGTGTCGTAGTCAATATATTTCTTCATTCGGTAGTCGAACGCGACTGCCAATTCCTCCACGCGCTCGAAGGCGGGCGTCCAGTAACCCGTGTAGGACGATGATAACCAAGGGGTTCCGGGTAGCGGGCTCACTGGTCACGCCGTATCCATCGGCGGTGGCGGTGGCGGCTTCGGCGGCCTCGGGGGCGGCGGCTTCGGGGGCCTCAAGTACATGCGACTAATCCCGCTCCCGCACCACCAGGCGCTTCCTCTGCTCGTCATCCAGGTTGAACTGCGCGATTGCCGCGGCCTCGGCCGCCCTCTCGTTGGCTGAGTTGGTTGGGCGGCCGTGGGTCTTGAATGCCTCGTCGGGCGGATGTTCGTCCCTGAAGGCCCACCAGAGGCCGTGGCGTTCTACGATCTGCCAGTCCACGAAAAACTCTCCTTGCTCGGCAAAAGCAAACCCCCGCTTTGAGCCTTGGCGGGGTTCTGCCCGAAGAAGTCCACTGGAGATCCTTCGGGGTCTTCCGTTCAACGCGCTAGGTGAGGAAGCGTTCATGCCTATTGGACGCGGCCCCTGCGCCTCACAGGAGCGCAGGCGCGGCGATTGCGTTGGCTGACGCGAAAGAAAAACGCGCCCACCAGGTGAGCGCGTTCTGCCAAATCAAGTCTACAGCGGTCGATTAGTAACAGACGTACACCTTCCCAAGGCCTGGGATCCACCGCCAGCAGCTGGGTCCGATCACCACGATGCCGAAGCCGCGGCCCCAGTGGCCATGGCCCCAGTGGCTTATGATGGCCACCACCCTTGCCCCCGCCGCCGGCGGAAGCTTCGGTCGGGATGAGCGCGGTAGCGCCGATGGCGGCGACGGTGGCGACAGCGAAAATCGTCTTGCGGATCATGGGACTCTCCTTGTTGTTAATGGATGTGTTCTCACATCCTGGCCTGTCAGTCGGGCGCTCGTGGCGTGAAGTTCGACGGCGCATCGACAAAACCGGCGCAAAAGCACAATTCGTGACGGCCATCACAGTAATAGAGGCGGCCAGCGGGCATCGTTGAGCATCAAGAGTTTTCCTCAACCCGAAGGAGGCCCTGATGCTCAGTCTCTTGGCTTTCGTGGTTGTTGCGGTCGCGCTTGCGACGCCGTTGGTCGTCCCCTTGATGTGGAACCAGTTAGAAAATGCGGGGTCACTTTCTTGAGACTCCGGTAGTGAACCTCGGTCCTCCCCGACAACCCCCGTACCGAGGTTCTGAACCCCGCTGGAACCCCTCCGGCGGGGTTCCCCTCGGTCGAACTGCTCTTCGGCCCCTAAATTATTTGGGACTGGAATAGACCTGCATGAGCGTGGTCAGGAGAGGCCGAGGAAGGCCCGAGCAACCTACGGTCAGCATCCATCTTCGGGTATCGCCGCTGGAGGCCGAGCTAATCGACCTGCGGCTTGCCTACATGGCTGAGGATGCAGCATCGAAGAATGGGAAGCCCACGTGCAAGACTAGGTCCGAACTCCTCCGTTATCTGCTGCAGGATGTCGAGTTCCTGGGAAGACCGTTCCCCCAAGCGGGGCCATGGCGCGAACGCGCTGATGCGGTTATCGCCAAGTATGATCCGGCGGACCAAGGGGCCGAACCTGGCGCGGCCTGAGCCGCAGATTACGAAGCTGAGCGCTATTTCGTGGAAAGCTGGCTAAGCGCGCCGAAGAACGGAGCGCAGGGGTGTCGCAGTCTTGATCAAGGGATGAAATCCGGTCGTCTGCGGATAAGAAATCCGTCAATTCGTGACGGCCATCACGGCACTCCGTCACGCCTCAGGCATGATCCCACATGTAGAGGTCGGGGCTTCCCCGGCCAAACCAAGGGAGATGATCATGCTCAGTAGGCAGGTCCGCACTTGTCAGTGGTGCTCCCCCGGCTCGATGCTCAGGTGGCGCTTCGGCTCGGATGGCCCCAAGGACCTCCAGCATACCCAGCGAGAGGTTTCCAGCAGCCGCCTAGTCCGGTACTGCGACCGTCGCGGCCAGCATTCTTGCCTGCCGCCTTCGCTTCTTGATCGCCAGTTTCTTGCTTTCTTGAGAACTCAGCTTCGCTAGGTCGCGGAGCTGCCGAGGTTAACCATCGGCGGCTTCACGGTTGCCTGTGCGCCCGCGCGGCGACGGCCTGTGTGATGCTGTTCACAGACGCGGGCTCAGAAGTTTTCATATCCTGAAACAAAGACCTTAAAGGCCACTCGCTACTATGGTCCGGCATCGCACCGACAAGGAGGCGATGGTGAGCGAGAAGGAAATTCAGGCTCCACGCGATGTCGAGAACGACTTGGCTCTCGCGAACGAGCGCTTCCTGACCGGCGGGCAGATGGCCGAGTTTGTTTACCAGTACCTGCGGCCGATCCCGCGCATACTCATTCGGGAGCGCGTCGAAAACCATACAGAGACCCGAAGGACCGGCGCAGATATGCTGCATCGCTACTTCGACGACGAAGAATTAGTGAAGCGCTTGTGGCGCACATCCTGACACCCCATCGCCACCCCACGCTGCGAGGCAAGCGCTTGCGCGATTGTCGGCGCTGATCGCGGTTTTGGGCTTGTGGATGTTGGGGTTGGTGACCGGCGGTCAGCCCTTTGGCTGGTGCGAAATGATACGGGTTTCACGGGTGCCCGCCGGTCCGGGGCATTACATGCCCATCGCGTTAACGGACCATTGCTGGGGGTCAGCGGGGGCGAGCGCGACAATTTGGCTAAGGCGAAGAGGGTTGCGTCGGCAGAGTGTCTGTAGGCGGAGCGCCCGTCCGCGCCCCGGCCGTAACGCCGGCGGGGCCAGAAGGCGGCGCTTTCGCACTGCACACTGAAGGGAGGGCAGCGTGGCCAGAAAACTGAGCTTTTCGTACTACCCGTGGATTTCCCAGAGACTTTCCGGCGAGCCGCTGAAGCAGGCGATCGCCAGGTTCGTCCAGTTGCTCAACGATGCCTTGCGCTCCATGCCGGGAAACGACCTCGAGATCGACGCGCCGGTCGTCTTCGATGTCCCCAAGCAAATGGAAGACTTAAAGACCCCGCCCGTCGGCGTGGTCGGCAAGATCGCGCTGATGAATCCCCTTGGGTACGTCCTCGCCCGCAAGAACAAGACCGGACAGGTCGATGAGCAGGTGAAAGCGATCGCGGTCGTGTTACGCCC
Organism: uncultured Alphaproteobacteria bacterium; assembly: GCA_963827585.1. Taxonomy (GTDB): domain Bacteria; phylum Pseudomonadota; class Alphaproteobacteria; order Rhizobiales; family Xanthobacteraceae; genus VAZQ01. The sequence goes on along the minus strand of CAWHCK010000047.1, from coordinate 5,386 downwards.
GGAGATAGGCAAGCCGCCAAACGAAGCCAAGGCCGTCCCGAAATACAAAGCGCAGCTGTATACCCACGAGAGAACGGGCATCAAGACGCTGGAGCAGATACGCGGCCGGTTGCTGGGGTTCGGCAGTTCGCATTCGACGAGCAATTTCTTGGTGCCCGCGGCGCTCCTGCACACGAAGGGAATCCATCCGCTCAGTGCCTTCAAGCGAGTGGAGTTCACCGGCGGGCACAGAGAAGCGGTGCTCGCGGTATACAAGGGCGAACTGGAAGTGGGGGCGGGACACGATGGCGTCATCGTGGATCTCGCTTCTGTGGAGGAATTCAAGAACGCCACCAAGGTGCTCAAGACCATCGAGTGGTCGGAGGAGATCCCCAGCGATCCGGTCGTGATGAACGCTCCGGACGCCGCACGTGAACGTATTTTCGAAGCGCTGGTGAAAGTTGCCGCGCCCAACAAGCCGGACAGCGAGGGAAACGCTGCCGTTGACAGCTTCTGGGGGACGAAGCAGGGATTCGAGACGATTCTTCCGGATGCCTACGATGTTCTCTTCAAGAGCATGGCGTTGCTCAATCTGGAGCAGAAGGACCTGATGAAATAGGGATCCGGGAGGGACGCCGACATGGCCGTCACAGTCAACTTCAACTTTCCGCGCGAGATCCGTTCCGCCCAACCAAGGCGGCTGGTCAGGTCCTCGGACGGGGACACGACCGTCATCGAACAGCCGATCCGGATGGTCTCGTGCGACACCCCGGAGAAGTCTGGATACGCCGGCAAGCCGGAGGTCAGCCAGCCGAAGCTCGACAGGTGCCGCCAGCGCCTCCAGGGCGGGTTTTACGACGAGCTGCCGCAGGCGCTTCGCGACTATCTTGTCGCGAGGCTCACCAACATTGCGGCGCAACGGCACATCGAGGCCGGGGAGCGCGCGAGCGAGGCGTTCGGCCAGCTTCTTGCGACCCGCCTCACCCGCCCCAATGGCACCACACGAAGCGTAGCGACGATTCCGACCGGCGAGATCATCGACTCCCACGGCCGGATGCTCGCGTATATCGCTCCCTGGTTCACCGGGTCGCAGTCCGATCCGCTGCCGCCGCCGAACGACCCCGAGCGGCGAACGCTCAACCTCGACATGATCGCCAAGGGTTGGGCCGCCTTCTTCCCGATCTACCCGTCGCTGCCGAAGAACAGCGACATGAATCTCGCGATCGCCGATGCCCAGGCCGCGTGGGACGGGAACAAGGGGGCGTGGACGCTGCCGAGCGGCCGCAACCTCTTGCTGGGCTACGAGTACCGCATGTGCATCAAGCTCGGGGAGGTGAAGAAGGATGCGGCGGGAAACATCGTGCCGGACCAGAACCTGAATCCGCGGGATTTCATCGACGAAGCGTTCCAGAGAAGCTGCGTGAACCTGCAGACAATGACGGAGGTGGGCCTGTTCGGATTCCACGCCGTGCCGCCGTGGGCGCGATTGTGGTTCTGGTGGAAGGACCGCAAGCTGGCGCGGCAACACCTCGGTCTTCCCGCGGTCAACGACTGAGCGCGCTTCTATAATCTCTTGTGCCTAGCCTATGGTGCCGACCCGGCGATGCGCTGCAAGCCGGCCCCCGACGCGGGCGACCTCGACGCCTCCGGCCCGCTGCGCGAATTGATCGAGACCGTGACGGTCGCCCGCGACGACAGCCGCCCCGGCGGCATTAAGATCGTCGTCACCGGCCGTCTCAATGCACTCCTGGGAGAGAGCGCCTATCCGAACGGCGTGTGTACAAAGGTGGTAGCGGGGGCCCGTTTCGATCATTCCCGGCACCCCGCCGACTCGGAGAACCAACCCCTCGGATTCATCTTTGTTCTACCGCAATTTAAGGCCGGTTGATGCCGCCCACGAGCGGCCGAAGAACGTTCATGAGGCGTTCCACGACAACGAGTAGCGCGTTCCCTTCCTGTATCCACGCTTCCCTCGGCGCGTCACGTTGTCCTCCGAAGGTAGAGGTCACAAGTTCGAATCTTGTCGGGCGCGCCATAAAATCAATCGCTTAGCGTGACCAACTGCTGATCGAGCTGTGCCGATCTACCCTGTAGCTACCAAGTTTTTCGGAGAAGACGTCAAGCTCCACCGCTTCATGCACGTCCGCGTAGGTCGGAGGGGCAACAGCCTTCTAAGCTGAAGGTCGCTGGTTCGAATCCAGCCGGGGTCGCCACCTCAAAATTTTTCTCGTTGCCTCACAATTACTTGCTCCCCGTTTTGTCCAGCTGGGTTGGGTTGCTGGACAATTTCTGTTCGCGATCCGCCCTCACCATGTCCGATTGCTTGACGAGCGAGCCGCGCTTGGTCCGCTGCCTTGGTGTAGCGCGCCACTTCCGAGAGCGACTTGTGTCCTGTGATGGCCTTGATTTGATCAGTGCTGCATCCGGCGTTCGCGAGTCGCGTGGCCGCGAGCTTGCGCAATCCATGTGCCGAGCACTGCGGCAGCCCGGCCTCATTGCAGCGGTCGCGAAACCAGTTTCCGAAACCGGCTGACGTGAATGGCTTGCCGAACTCGGTCACCAGAAATGTCATGTTGGTGCGCGGCAACGCCGCTAGTGCGGTGGCAAGATGCGCGTCGACAGGGATCAGCAGTGGCGTGTTGGTCTTCTCTTGTCGGACGGCAATGCAGTCGCTCTGCAGATGCTGCCACCCCATTCGCACCACATCACTGCGTCGCTGGCCGGTACCGAGCAACAACTCGAGCGCAAGCCTCGCCTTTGTGCCGATTGGATGCCTGGCCTCGAACTGCGCGACCTCGGCCTCGGTCCAGGTATGGATGCCCTCGCCGTCGTTGCGGTACCGCTTCACACCGATTGTCGCCGGATTGGTCGCGATCATGCCGATTTCGACGGCGTGCTCCAGCACGACGCGGAGCACCTTCAGCAGGTTGTTCGCCGCTTCCGGCGTGCTCGCCTTGGCGCCGATGATGCCCTTGATGTGCGAGCGACTGAGGGGACGAACCGGCTTGCTGCCATGCTCGTTACGGAAGCGCTCGATGATGTTTCGGCGCATTGTCCGCGTGCTGGGCTTGAGCCCGCGGAATTCCGGTGACCGATAGTAGGAGACGACAAGTGCGTCGAAGGATCCGGCAATGGTGCGTTGCGCACCCACCTCGCGGGCTTGGGCCTGCACGCCCTGCAGCGCCAATGCGTATTGCGCCATGAATTCGGGCGACCAGGGAATTCCCGTCAGGTAAACCGAGAACCCGTTCTTGCGAAAGCGGACGCGCCGCTTGCCGTCCTCGCGGTCGAGATTCCAGCCGCAATGCTTAGGAAGGCCGCTCTTGGTCCGCAGCATAGACTTCGTTCCACGGGTTGTCGGTGTTGTTATCGGGCGGCGTGGCCTCGCCCTCGCTCGCGACCACGATGGTGTAGCGGCCGGTCTCGGGGTCGAGCGTGACTTTGCCGCCGCCGGCCACGCGAACGGCCTTGGTGATGCGGGTGACCTCTCGCTCGCGGAAGCGGGCGAGGCCGCGCGGCTTGCGTTGGTCGGACATGACGCTTTCCCTACTGCCTGCGCGCAGGTGTCATTTTTTGATTAGGGCGCACATTGCATTCACTTCGGCTCATTTAACGCGTTTTGCACCAAAAGTCAAATAAGTCGTTGATTTCATTTGTTTATTCCACACCGTGTGGAATAGCTACCGAAAAAACCGTTGTCGCTTCGGCACTTGCTAGTGCGCGGTGCCCACGTCTTGTTATCGCTGGGAAAATGCTCGCCGTTGATCGTGTAGCCGAGTTGGGGTTTGCGCGAGCCACGAGATGGCCCTGATCGACATGTGTATTGCCGCGTCTGGATGGGGGGCGATCACATGAAGAAGATGACGGGCGCGCGGCTCCTTGGCGGGCCAACGAGGGCGATCAAGACCAAAGCGAGGATCGCGCGGGCTCAGTTGCTCATGGATGCGGCGCGAGAGCAGGCGTCGGAGATGGCACAGAAATATGAGCCGCTCACCGCGACTCAAAGGCGCCGTCTAGCCCAGCTGCGGTCGTTATAAGAGATCGCCGCTTCGCTTCCAGCCGATCACCCCGCCGCTAACGCGCGGCATCCCGATAACCTTCGCCCAGTCCAGCCAGCGCCGCCAGGACGCCTCGAACTGCGCCTTGGCTGCGTCGAGCGTCGGCACCTTCCCGCTGGTGACGATGCCCGCCATCGGGTCCACGTACACCGTGACCGACCAGAACCAGCGCAGCTCCGCGAGCACGCCCGCGGAGGCATCCTCATAGATGCGGCCAACCGGCTCGCTGTCGTCGAAGATCGTCCAGTCCTGACGGTCCTTGATAGACCGGCGATGACCGCCGGTCGGGCGCATGGTGAGCGGCATCAGCGTGAGCGTTTGCTGTTGTAGGCTTTCATCAGCGCCTTCAAATCTTCTTCGAGCTTCGGCAACACGTTGCGTGTCGCCTCGACCACTGCCTGCAAGCCCGCAGTTTTGGGTTCCTGCAGATCGTCGAGTATCTCCCTGCACCGACCTATCGCTGCTTCCGTCTGGCTGATCCCATTAGCGAGCTCGGCTACCGTCAGCGTCGTGTAATCCATCCCCATGCCCTCCGAGACTTCTTCAGGGGAGCTTGAAGTAGCAGCTTGCGACCCAAGCTTTCGAGCGCCCCACTCGACAGTCCGGTTGGGCGCATGGTGAGCGGCATCAGCGCAATTCGCCGTGTTCTAATTCCGAGGCCCTGGCCCTAGATGTTTTTTCAAAATTTCGCGGGCCTGCGCCTCAGTAAGACTGAGCCTATTTCCATCCACTTGGCTTCCCTCAACACCTCGCATTTCCGTAATGATCTCTTCGATGTCTTTGTCTGGATAGACTAAACGTCTCACGATTTCGGAAGGCATTCCGCTTCCGCTTCCAGCAAGCAGATCGCGCTTGAATGACATCCTTCGCAGCCTCTTACCCTCAGACCAAACGCATCCAACACCCGCGTCCGTTATTTCCTCAACTGTCATCTCATGACCACCGGACTTGAGCCTCACTACATCTCCAACCGCCAATTCTTCTGTCATCACCGGCTCCAATCTTCCTCCGCCTCGCGCTTCACCGCCGGCGACTCCGGGTTCTTGAACTTGAGCCAGTCGCGCGTGCGGCCGGACACGTAGCGCGAGCCCAGCCGCTTCGACACGTGCGCTGGCGAGCGGGCAGCGGCGGAGTTCACGAACCCCGCCCGCTCCCCAGCGCACGGGGTTCGCCCATTTCGGTTCACCGTTCACATTAGTGGCCTCGTTCTTAATTGCGCGCCCGTCCAAAACGGGCTCTACGGTGCAGCACTCTCCAACCACCACCCGCGGGGTCCCAGTGGCTCCGCCCCGGGTTCATCGCCTTGAGCCCGGAGGCGGGCGCTTGCATCGGCAACGGGCGGCCCTTTT
>CAWHCK010000046.1:0-624838 GCA_963827585.1 uncultured Alphaproteobacteria bacterium | reverse complement strand
ACGTCGACGTCATTGTTGGATTTGGAACGCTTCCGCCGCTCGCGGCCATGCAGGCGACGACGACCATTCCGATTGTCATGGCGGCAGCCGGCGACCCGGTGGGGAGCGGGCTCGTTGTCAGTCTGGCGCGGCCGGGCGGTAACGTCATGGCGGATGTCCGAGGGACTAAAGGCCCCCGGCGGTCACTCCCCGGGGCCTTTTCGTGTCGCCGACCTGGCCTATTTAGGCCACATCATTGTTGTCGCGTCAGCGTATCCCACTAGCCGGCTTCATCGCGCCGTGCCTTCCGACAAAAGCCGAGTGCCCGCCATCGGGCGATTCGTGGCTGCATGAGATCAAGCACGAATGCCGACGGCGCGACACGGCCTCGGCGCAGCGGCGGTCGCCGGCAGGATTTACGTCATCTCGTCGGGCGGGCCAGCGCCCGGTGCCTCGGCGTCGGCAGCCAATGACACAGATCGCTGCGCGAGGCGGCTATTTCGCCGCCGCGGCCTCTTTGACCGGCGTTCCTTCGACGTTGCTCTTTTCGCCTTGCTTATTAGCTTCGTTCAACAGCTGGTCGATCACGCCCGCGCGCCGCTCTTGCTGATCCGAATCTCCTGCGCTTTCTTCTGTTCAGCGAAGAACTTGTAATCTATTTCCCAGCACATTGGGTCCTCCATCCGTGACGGAACCAACGGGATGACAACGCCGCAATATAGACCACAGTTCCAATCCCCTTGCCAGCCAATCTCCTCCCAACTAACGCTCGATCACCCTCACATGTGGGCCTCAGATTTCGCGATGTGGCCGGTTTCTTGAGATGGCTAACCCGTTTTGGGGCCCCGTAAGAGGTGCGGCGTGCGACCGTAACGGCCTTGGAAATGCGTTTCAAGCGCCCGCCCATCTTGCGATGCGGCTGCCTGCATCGCACATGACGGTGAGCGGGCGGGTCCGCCGGGAGCATGACGCCGTGGCGAAAGTCCTGATCATCGGCGCGAGCAGAGGGATCGGCCTTGAGACCGTGAAGGCCGCCCTCGAGGCGGGGCATTCGGTGCGTGCGCTGGCGCGGTCAGCCCGAAGAATTCATGTTGACCACCCCAAGCTCGAAAAAATGGCCGGCGACGCGCTCGAGATGGCCACGGTGAGGCGCGCGCTGACCGGAGTCGATGTTGTCACCCAGTCGCTTGGCGTTTCGGCCGGGCCCGAAATCATCCTCAAGCCGACGCGGTTTTTCTCCAAAGCGACGCGAGTGCTCGTCACCGCGATGGAGGAGGCTCAAGTCAAGCGGTTGATCTGCGTGACGGGCTTCGGGGCGGGCGACAGCCGCGGCCGCGGCGGGTTTCTTTATAGCGCGGCGTTCCATCTGCTGCTGGGGCGCGTCTATGACGACAAGGACGTGCAGGAACGCATCGTCCGCAGGAGCAAGCTCGACTGGGTGATCGTGCGTCCCGTGATCCTGACCAATGGGCCGAAGACGAACGCCTATCGCGCGTTGGTCGATCCGCGCGGCTGGACATGCGGGTTCATCTCGCGCGCCGACGTGGCGGATTTCCTCGTCAAGCAGATCGACGACGACGCCTTTCTGCATAAGACGCCGGTGGTCACGAGCTGACGCGAACGCCGCAGCCGCCGGGCTGCTGTTTTTTGTGACGCGGCAGGCTGCGCCGCCCATCCTGGGATGTTTACCCCACCGCGTTGCCGGCTGTCGCATGGTTTGCAGCAAGTGCGGACAGGATCGCCGGCTATTCTGAATGCAAGGCTAACCCATTGACGAGCTATCGGTCGAATTTCGCTGTTTTTTCAGAATGAGCATTGAAAGTTCAGGTGGAATGGGCCGAACTGATGGCAACCGCACTCTCCCCGACCGTTCTGGTCTCTTGCGGCCCGCTTTGCGCGCTAATTTGAAAGGCCCAGTGTCCTAATTTGTCGCAAGGCAGAACGCTGCTAACAGCAGTAAAGATTACAAGCCCAAGAACAACAGACCCAGGGAGCGCTTCACAAAAGGGAGAGAGCTATGGCCATATTCGAAGGGCCCGACAGAAACAAAACAATAATGATCGCCGTAGCAGTGGTGGTAGTCGCCGTGATCGGCATCCTTTATGCAGCCGGTTGGGTGCCAAAGATCTGAGGCGACATTCACCCGAGTCTCACAGAGGCCGCCCCGCCAAAATTATAGAGCCCCGTATTGCGGGGCTCTCCGTGCGCTCTTTAGTCGGGGGCTGATGACTGGGAAGCGCTCGGTATTGGTGAGTGTGAGCCACTGATGCGCTACCATCGAGCATCCGCCCGGTCGTGACGGGCCGTCCTACCTCGTCGGGCGCATACTCCCGCAGGAACGCCTGGAGCTTGATTGCCAAGGACCCCGGTCACAATCAATCTGATGTGAGCTATTTTGCTCAAACTCCGGACGGACAAAGGCGTACGCGAATAGCAATCGATACGCCATCGCAACGCGTTCGGTCTTCAATTCAACTTCCTGAACCGGTACCCGTCCGGGTGTCCGTGGCCTCGCCCCGAAACATGTCGGGCGAAAGGAAATGCCATGAAAATACCTTCAATGCTGGAAGGAGAATCGCTGAAGCGACTGCTGCAAGGCGCAGCCGTTGGCGCCGTCGCAACGATCTTTGTTGGCTTTTACTGGGGTGGCTGGTCGCTCGGCAGCACCGCTGAAAAGACGGCAAAAGAGCGGTCAGAGCTCGCAGTCATAGCGGCGCTGGCACCCGTGTGCGCAGACAAATTCCGCGCACAGCCGGACGCCGAGGCGAAGCAAGTCGCGCTTTCGAAGGTCGACTCGTGGAAGCGTCGGGACGAAATCCCCAAGGAGTTTGTGACCCTCCCGGGTGAATCGTACCGGAATTCCGCCCTTGCGGACGCGTGTTACACGCTGTTGCTTGCACCGAAGTCAGCCGCGCTCAAATAAGATAACCGCCACAGAGCGGAAATTTTTGGATCGTTCTTCCGTCGGCTGCTGCACGCGCAGCAAACGGCCGCGCCGCCCCCGTGCCGCCGAGAAGGGCTATGAACTCGCGCCGTAGTCGATCCGACGGTGTGTGTGACCAGAAATCGACGGAGAAAAGTAATGCGAAAATCTTTGCAATTTGCTCTCGCAGCCGGATCGATGTTCATTTTTGCTTCGGCAGCGATTGCCGAAGACGCCACAGTAAGACCCAGTCCGCTGTTCGAGGTCCAACCGCAGATTGCCCAAGAGTACGCGCCACACTCAGTACTACCCTCAATGATTTGGCGCGCGCCAGTTTTTCCGCACACATGGGACGTGCAAGCAGTTGTGCCGTTCACATTGGAGGAGACGCGCGCCCCCGACCGTGCCTCAAAGCCTAACTGAGCGCAGTCAATTGGCGATAGTGCGTCAGTTTCAATTGTGGCGGCCCGGCAGGGTGTACTAGTTCGCCTCGGTACTAGTAAAAGGCGCCTGTCGCCACCACATAAACCGTAAGGAGTGGGAACCTCAGGAGGATCGCCAGATGTGGTTCTATGTCCAGATGTGGCTCCCTGTATGGACAGTCGCTTTGACTGCTGCGATCTGCTTCTGCGTAGCGTCATTCATTATGGGGCGGAGCGTAAAGCCTCATCAGCCATAATCTCTACACCCCATTCAGGGCGTAACGACCGGAACGGTATGTTGCGAGTGTTTCTCGCGGCCCTTCCGAAGATAGAAGCTCCGGCCTAGTCTCCTTTCCGATTCAGGCCGGGGCTTTTATATTGGCGGCCTTGTTGGCGGCCTTTATCGCGGCGGCGGGCGTGAACCCAAGCGACTAACTCGTTCCTGATCCAGCGGGCCGCCTAATAAGGCCGCCTCAGTTGGCGGCCTCGTCAGTCCCATCTACGAATCCACCAGAAGAGAAAAATGAGCGCGGCCGGAATCCCGCCGAATAGTCCTATCGCCCAGGCTGCATCTTGCATTTAGGAGGCGCTTCTTCGTCAGTTAGTGAACCCGTCTTTATCATTTAGAGAGCAACGATGTGTTCAAAATTGCTCACATTGCAGAATTTATTCTGCACCAATTGCTTCATCCCTCGTTTTGATCTCGGGCTTGTCGTGCAAAACCACGTTCAACAAGGAATTATGGACTTCCAGTTTTCCATTGTATTCGATAAAACCCAATTTGCGGAATTTGTTCATGAAAAAGCTTACCCGTGATCGGGTCGTGCCGATCATCTCCGCCAGCGTTTCCTGACTGAACTTTCCCACGATCGGTTCCGGCCTGCCTTCCTTGCCGAAATTTGCAAGCAGAAGGAGAAGTCGGGCGAGACGCTTTTCACTCGAATTAAACAATTGATCGATCAAGTCCTCTTCAATTCGACTGTTCCGCGTCAACAGATACGTCATGAACAGTTCAGAAAAGTCCGGCTCATTGTGAATAGTAGCGATCATGGTCGCCTTCTCTAAGCGAGTAATCACGCATTCATCGACCGCCCTGGTTGTTGCGATGCGCAGCGGATGGCCATTCAGACATCCTTCGCCAAAAAAGTGGCCGGGTCCTAGAATTGCGACGACTGCTTCCTTGCCCTGCTCGGAAACGACGGTGAGTTTGATCTTGCCTTGCTGGATGTAAAAAACCGCGTCGGCGACCTCTCCCTGTGAGAAAACAATTTGATCCTTCCGATATTTTGATATCGTTTTTCCCTCGCCCACCTTGGCGAGAAATATTTTGGGATCAAATGAGGCTTTAACTCTCTTCCTCACAAAGGCTTCCCCTTTTTCGTTCTCGCAAGGGCTGCCCTTTCCCCCGACGAAGGCAGGGCGAGGCGGGGGGACTATAGCAATTCCACTGCGCAAGTGAAGATCCGGCTTGGCCGGCCGTTAGTAAGCGCGGTAGGAAATTGGGGAAATAGCACCCCCCGGTGGCATTTTACCGTCCAACAACACCCGGTAATGTCCAAATCTTTTACCGTCCCACACCGCTAGTGTCCAAATCCCGTCTTGGAAAAAGTGAACATCCGCCAAAGCGTGCTGCTGCCAATCGGCCGCGCCCGCCCGCGGTCAGAATAGCACGCGTCGTGTGATCCGGGCCGAATTTGTCGGCGCTGTCGATGGAGAGCAGCTCCGCGAGCCGTGTGCGTACAGACGTCGCGCGATGCCATTGATCTTGCATCCTCTTTTGTCGGTTTCACCTTTTTTGCATCTGGTGCACGTGGCCACTGAATGGTGCACAGTCCCTGATCCTTGACCTCATCGCGGCCGTGAGGATGTTCGCTGCGATGCACGACCGCGACGTGCTGGTCTTTCCCCCGTCAAGCACTCGAGCGTAGCCACCGCCACCAGCTCATCTTCGCCACCGGCGCCGGTAGGAGGCGGCCTTGGGCCTGCTCTCTCCATGCGTCACGGTCTCGGCGTAAATCCTCGACCATGGCTTTCAACTTGGTCAGCCGTTCCTCGGCCATGGCAGCGCGCTGTTGCGCCACTGCGAGCGCCGCTGCATCAGCCATTGCGTAAAGAGGCATCGCAGCGGTGGTGCCTACTGCATCCGCAACGGCCGGGTATGAGCAGCCGGGAAACGCAAACGAATCCACGCGGCTGGAGTGGCTTCGCGATACCGGCACAGCCGGTGGCTTGCAATTCGGCTTTGGCTATTTCTACCCATTGACAGTTTCTTTCACTTTCCCCATATAAATAGACGGTTGGTTCATATATATCGCGTGTAGTCGGCAGGTACCGCTACGGCGACTGAACCAATTAGCTCCAGAAATTGTGAGCATTTCCTCGAAGGGCCTTATCTCCATTGCCAGTACAAGACTTCGTTGTTGGGGCGGCTCGGCCGCCGGTGAGAGTTGCGGCTGCAGTATGGATTGATGAACGCGGTGCACAGCAGGCGCAGAGCTTCAACAGTGGGTCAACTCACTCTTCAGAGAGAATGCGCATCACCAGCTCTGGTTCTTGTCCTTCGTGCGCCGCACGGAGCGTTTGTACCTGCCACTACCAAGGAGTGAGCCATGCAGAATGGCCGAAAGACCAACATGAATACGCGCCAACCCAGACCGACAGCGCCATTTGCTGGCCACTCAAAGCGGTGGTCATTGAATGCGCCCCGCCCCGAACAGAAGGGCTCTCACAACGCGCAAAGAAACTATGAGCGGTATCTGGCGCTCGCCCAAGCTGAAGCCCAAAGCGGCAACATAGTCGGGGCAGAAAACTACTACCAGCACGCCGAACATTATTTCAGATCGATGTCCTCGGACAGAGGAGCGACATAGTAGACTTTGCTACAACGGCCGCCTTTCCAAAGTAGAAGGAAATCAGAAATAGCACGAAATGTATGAAGCCCCGTATTCCCAAAAATTCCGGGGTCATCGTAATGATTTTGCGCCCTGCGCCATCGTGCCAGGTGTACGCAATCGGATTGCTCGCACGCAGGCTCGACCCTTGGACGTTAGCGCGTAAAAAAAGCCCCGCCTGGCCGAAGCCCGGCGGAAGCCAATCTTCTAGAGTGCCGTGTTACCTGCTGGCGACTGTTGCGCCTCGCTTCCACACCGACTCGGATCGGCCACCGGCGGCGGGGGCTCGATTGCTGACCCTTAGTCGATCCCCCGCCAGGGTGACGGTCCGTTTGGAATCGGTCCCTACCGTTTTAGAGCGAGATGCGCGGGTGCGAACCCCGTTCATCAGCCACGGCGCGCCACGTCAGGCTCGGCGCGGCGCCTGTGGCTCAGGCCGCGGTTACGGTTGCCGGCAGATCAAGTGATGCGTGCTATGCTCGCTCGATCAGCGGAGGGCCGAGAGCGTGAGCAAGACAGCGAAAGAGGTCGTCTCACAGTTCCTGCTCGCATTTCAGAGCGACAGGGACACGATGGAACAAGGCTACAGCGACTTGGTGACCACTCTTGGCGAGGCGGGTTTTGTGATCCTTCCGAAGAGACCGACCGGCAAGATGATCGAGGCCGTCACGCTATGGGATTACGCGAACGGCGAAGGAGCAACTACTGATGACGTCGCGGAGATATACGGCGAGATGGTCAACGCCGATCTCAAGGAGTAGCCCAAACGGTGCTACTCACTGTTGCCGTGGCACAAGCGCGCTTGGGTCTTGCTTTCAGGGCAATCTTGAATGGCTCTGACCCAAGGCCGTAGCCTGCGATTGGCGGCACAGTCGAGCCATCAAAGGCGGCATGCACCTCGATGCCGCTTTCGAGCCGAGGGGAGCAGACCATATTTGCCCCCCGCTTGATGTTGCAACACGGAGATGTGCCATGAAAATGTCGGTCATAAAATTCGTGGTGGCGCTCGCCACCGCGCTTACGCTAACGGCCGTGGCGACGGTCTCGTTTGCGCAGAGCCGGTCCTGCATTCCGCAGTACGACGGTTCGGGCGCGCAAAGGGCGCCGTACTGCTACTATACCAGGAGCCACTGACAAAAGAGCCCGGCTTGGGGCTGGTTCTTTCATTTTGATCACAGGGCTACTGGACAATGGAACCTACGCGGTCAAGGACGACGTCTGAATATGATGGTGCACAACTGCACGCACGACCTGACGGTGCGGACACCGAAGCTCGAGGCCTTGATGGAACCTACACTCCGGCAATTCTGATTGTCGATGACAACGAAGACAATCGATATACGCTGCAATTGCTGTTGGAAAGCGATGGTCATTCACGCCTCGCGACAGCCTCAGGCGGGCAGGAGGCGCTTGCTTTGCTGGCGCGCGAGAAATTCAGCTTGGTCCTGCTCGATATGATGATGCCGGATCTCAATGGCGATGAGGTTCTAAAGATCATCAAGAGTAATCCGGATATGAGAGACGTTTCTGTCGTAATGTTGAGCGCCGATACGGATACTGAAAGGGTCGCGAAGTGCATCGAGATTGGCGCCGACGATTATTTGCCGAAGCCCTTCAACCCAACCATTCTGCGCGCCAGGATCTCGTCCGAGCTGCGCAAGCGCTCGCTGCGGTCGATGGAAAATGAATACCTCGAGAGGATCGAAGAGGAGAAGAAGAATTCGCAAGCACTGCTGAGGAATGTTCTTCCTCCAGAGATCGCAATCCGCCTTTGGAAAGGTGAGACCAACATTGCAGATCATTTCGAAGATGCCACGATCATATTCGCCGATGTGGTCGGTTTTACGAAGATCACGGCACGCATGAGGGCATTTGAGATTGTCGCATGCTTGAATCGCCTGTTCAGTGAATTCGATCGACTCGTTGATGATATCGGCGGCGAAAAGATAAAGACGATCGGCGATAGCTACATGGCGGCGGTGGGATTGCCCGCTCCGCGTCCCGACCACGCGCGAATAGGGTCTAAGCTCGCGCTCGACCTGGTAACTGCCGCGCAGCGCCTGCAATCCAGCCTACCGGTGCCGTTCCCGGTCCGGGTGGGAGTACATTCCGGGCCGATCATGGCAGGCGTAATAGGCACCCGAAAATTCGCTTACGATGTCTGGGGAGATACCGTCAACATCGCCTCGCGCATCGAAGCCGCCGGGGAGCCCAACCGGGTCCTGATATCCGCGGCGACAGCAAAGCATCTCGAAAGAGATTTCAAGTTGGACGGGCCTCACAAGATCGAAACGAACGAGCACCGCATCATCGACACCTTTTTCATAAGTCGCAACAATTAGCGTCAAGGGAGCAGATGAGACACCACGGCAATTATTCAGCGATAGTTCTCGAAACTCCAGCGGACCGGAAAACATATGCTCGTTCCGAGCGTTACCGGTTTTGACCCCAGAGCTGACTCCAACCGCCTTGCTAGCAGCCGGCAGGTTGTGAAATAGCTCTCATACCCCCTGACTGACCTTTGCCAGTTCTGTATCCTCCAATGCGATCTGGCTGGTGGAAGATCGAATGCAGCTCGAACAATTGAGACGGCGAGATTTCATCACTCTCGCCGGCGCCGCGGTCGCGTGGCCGCTCGCCGCACGCGCGCAGCAGACAATGCCGGTGATCGGGTTCCTCACCAATCTGACACCGGGCGATGGTCCGCGCATGGGCGGAGGGCCAATACGGCCGGCTGCCGGCGATGGCGGCAGATTCTGGTCCGCCGCCCCCAGTGGCCATGATCGCCGCGATCAGCGGCATCCCTTCGGCGCTGGCGGCAAAAGCGGCTACACCGCAGGATGTTTTTCTACTTAATCACCTGCGACTCAGGGCGCCGCGCGCCGCGGCCGATGTGAGGAAGCCGGCGCGCCCCGGCGAGATGACCTTTGAGTTGCATCAACAACCAATCCGTTGGTGATTTTAATTTTTGACTTTTTCGGATCATCAGGCAGGCACAGGCATGCGGGGCACGTCATGATGTTCAAGGCGGTTCCTGGCCACTGGAAGGCATCTATCGGCAACTCAGGATATCGGAAATGAAGAGGATCTGGTTACTCGGTCTTTTGGTTCAGCCTGCGTTGTGTGCTTCCTTTCCGCTCGACCCGGCCTCCGCCCGCATCACGGAGCAAGAGGAGCTCATCGCTCCGGCTAGTCCCACCGAGTTGGAGGCTGTGCGGATTGCGGGCCCTTTCGAATTCCCGTGGTCGATTGCTTTTCTTCCGGATAACTCCATTCTGGTCACCGAACGCCCCGGGCGACTTCAGCTCATTCAGCCCGGATCGGTTGCGCGGGAAGTGGCTGGCCTTCCACCCATCCTAAACAAGGACCATGCCGGGCTTCTCGACGTCGCGATAGACCCTGGCTTCGCCGAAAACAGGATCGTGTATCTATCCTATGTCCATGGGACCGCAGCCGCATCCACGATCCGCGTACTGAGGGCCAAGCTCGATGAGAACCGAACGCTCATAGACCCGCAGCGTCATCTTCGAAAGTTACCCGGCGGCGCACAGCGCCAAGCAACTGGGCGGCCGGATAGCTATTACGGGCGACGGTTATCTTTTTCTTGCACTCGGCGACCGCTCGACGCCGGAACGCGCTCAGGATCGCTCCGATCATGCCGGCTCGATCATTCGCATCCATACCGATGGTTCGATCCCCAAGGACAACCCGTTCATATCCATGCCCGGCGCGAGGTCGGAAATCTGGAGCTATGGCCATCGCAACCCTCAAGGACTCGCGATTGATGCGCATACAGGCAGGCTGTGGTCTCATGAGCATGGTCCGATGGGCGGCGATGAACTGAACCTGGTCATCGCTGGACGCAATTACGGGTGGCCCGTCATCACCTTTGGCCTCGACTACTCAGGTAAGCCGATCGGCGAAGGGACGGCGAAGGAGGGCATGGAGCAACCGGTCCACCACTGGACACCGGCGATTGCACCATCGGGCTTGGCGATCGAAATTGCAGATGGGGTTACCGTATTTTGGATAGGCGCTCTTGCAGGCCAGTCACTGGTTCGAACTCGAATTGCAGGACGGCCGAATCGTCCGTGAACAGCGCCTGCTCAAGGATGAACTAGGGCGCATCCGCGATGTACGGATCGGCCCCGATGGTCTTCTCTATTTGATTACCGACGATCGCGAGGGGGCGCTCTACCGACTGCAACCTGCCGTCGAGCAAGCATTGAGGCGAGGAACTAGAACTTCCCTCTGATACGGTTTCCGGGTGATTGACGCGGGGTGGCGGATTCCGGTGGTTGAACGAAGCAGTTAGCTTTTGGCGCCATGATTTGCGAGATCACCGATGTCGTCTGTTTGGCTGCGACGACCGCTGCGGTTCCCTGCACGACAATGCATCGACCTTGAGCCGGAGGAGCTCGGCCGTGATTTCAGCGGCGCGCTCGTTCCGTCCCTCCATCCACCGATACTCGATCGCGACATTGCGGCCCTTGATCCAACCGAGTTCGCGCAATCGCTGTACAAAAGCGGTAGTCCATTGGCTCTGGGCCGAAGGTGTGGTCGCGCCCATGAACCCGATTGCCGGCATCGCCGCCTGCTGCGTGCGCGCCGTCAGCGGCCACGCAGCCGCCGCGCCGCCGATGAGCGTGATGAACTCGCGCCGCCTCATTCGCGCACCTCGTTGGCGCGGGCGACGAACGAATCCGACAAAGAAACGCCAAGCGATGCAGCCGTCTTCAGATTGACCGCCATGTGAAAGCGCAAAGATTGCTCGATCGGCATTTCGGACGGTTTAGCGCCACGTGCAATCTGGTGTGCGACGAGTTCGACACCAAGCCGATCGAGTTCGAGCGTCTTGTCGCAACCGTTCGGCGCCTTCTCGCGCACCCCTAGTGATGCCCCATGTGGGGCGCCAATGGACTGTTGAAACATGCTTGAAGGCGCGCTGTTCGGGGGCATTCTATTATTCATCGTCTGTGCATGATCGGCGTTCATCTGTTTTTGACTTACCCCCAGCTTCCCTGTGGCGCGCACGTGCAGAGTTTGTGAGATCTCGTTTCGCTGCGACACGCCCGGCCCAAACAGGGAATGGAGTGCTCGATCCTGTTGATTTGTTACCCCGGGCGTTACCCCGGATCACTGATGAGCGAGCTCCGGGACCTCAGATCTTCAATAAATCATTGTTATCATTGGCGACCCCGGCTGGATTTGAACCAGCGACCTTCAGCTTGGAAGGCAGGAGCGAATGGTGGCGCGATCGGCGGATGCTGCGCAAACAGCCTCGGATGTTCCCCCGGCTCGAGCTAAGCGCGCCCTACTCCAGCCTGAACCCTCTCCGCTTCACATAGGCGCCGAAATCCTCGCGCTCCGGCATGGCATAGTGACGGGCCTTCTCCTCGCTCCAGCCGTACTCTTTCGCCTCGCCGAAGCGGGCGACATTGCGTTGAGCGCGGTAGGGGAAGATACCATTGCGCCGCTTGTCGTAGGCGCGCACCTTCTCGTCCGTCGCATCGGTGTAGCGGTCGCGATGCACCGTGAGGCCGAGCGGCAGCCTCGCCGAGACAAACGCCGGCGTGGCCGGTATGCCGACGCCGAGACCCGCCACCGGGAACACATGGTCCGGCA
Source organism: uncultured Alphaproteobacteria bacterium (assembly GCA_963827585.1). GTDB lineage: Bacteria > Pseudomonadota > Alphaproteobacteria > Rhizobiales > Xanthobacteraceae > VAZQ01. The sequence continues at coordinate 612,998 of CAWHCK010000046.1, read as the reverse complement.
GACCCAGGAGCCCGCTCACCTCCTCGGCGTGATTGCGGATCACGCTGATCGGGCAGCAACCGAGGCCCGCCGCCTCTGCCGCGGCGACGAAGGCTTCCAGCGCGATGGCCGCATCGACCGTCGCGTTGAAGAAGGCGTCGAGATGGTCGTTGGCGAACGTATGACCCCGCCACGCGTGCACCTGCCGCTGGCGCCGGTTGTTACCGAGGAAGACGAGAAGGTGCGGGCAACCCGGTATCCAGTCCTGATCCTTCAAGAGCGCATTGATGCGGGCGCGGATCGCGGCATCCTCGACGATGAGAATGTCCCGCTGCTGCAGGTCGCTCTTCGACGGGGATGATAGCGCCACGGCAGCCAGCGTATCGAGCACGCCCATAGGCAGCGGCTCGGGCTTGAAGCGGCGCACGACACCGCGACCTGCGAGGCGGCGAATGGCCTCGTTACCGGCGAGTGTCTCGGGAACTGCCCCGATATCGCCGAAGCGCAAATCGAGCAACTCTTGCAGGGTCTTCATGAAAGCTTTCTTTCCGTTGTGCCGTCGAGATTACAAGCCAACCTCTTGTATCTGGAACGAGTACGGATTGCCGCTACCGCTGCGGCAGCTCGCCTGCCTACAGTCTACGGTTATCGCAATCATGTGGAGGCTGGCGGCATCGGTGTCGGCCGCGGCTGCGGGCTGCAAAGCAGCGGCCAGGGTGTGGTGTAGGGCCGCCCGCCGGTCGTGTACGCCCCACAGCCGCCCGTGGTGATCTTCACCTGGACCGGCTTTTATTTCAGCGCCCATGGCGTGGCTGGGGGCACACAGACGAGAACGGTTCTCCCTTCAGCTTCGGCCGCTCCGCAATCATCAGACCGGCGGCGGTCGGCGTCGATGTCAGCGGATGGCTTGCTGGCGGCCAGATCGGTGCCAACTATCAGGCTGGCTCAACCGGCAAACCTTAACAATTCCTCAACGACCAAATTTCGACCTCTAGAGATTTCTCAACCAACTCTTTCCACGCACGAAGCCGGGGCCCTGTCCATCGTGGGGAGGGGTCACGCAGCCCGATGGGCAGACCCGACCGGCTGGCAGCGGCACCGCGATGAGTACGTCATCCGAAGGACTACTGAGAACGCCGCAACTCCGGGGGAACTTTCGCAAAAGATAAAGGTTGCGCATTTCGTTGAACATGCGACGCCAAAAAGGCGATCCTGATTTGGAGGAAGTTATGGCGACGTTGGTGGGCTTCGGCACGTTCGCCGCTTTACCTGAGGAGCAGATCAGCGAAAAGATCAGCCGGCGCATTCTCTCCGGTGATCAAGGGATGATCGTATGGTGGAGCGTAGGGGCTGGCGTCCATGTCGAGCCGCACAGTCACGCAAATGAGCAGATCGTGTGGATGCTCAAGGGCAAGATGGAGTTTCGCCTCGGCAGCGAACAGCGGGTCTGCAGCCGGGGTGACGTCGTAGTCATTCCGGGAGGTACGGAGCACGAGGCATGGTTCCGCGAAGATACCGAGGTGATCGATTTCTTCGCGCCTCCGCGTGATGACTTCCTACTCGGCGGCAAACCCGCCTACATGAGCGAAGGCTGAACAAATCCCCCGCCGCAACCAAGTCTGGCGCGGCTAGCGAATCGAGATGCGCTGATCCTTATCGCGAGGTCGAGCCCCGCGCGGTGCCGTCGTTCCCCGATATCGTGGGCGCAGCGTCGGCGTTCGACGCATAAATTGACCTCGAACTGACTTCTGAAGCACCGTCCATTGGAGAAAAGTTGGAGATGCCGAGGAAGGCAAGGTCTGAATTGCTGCTATGTATTTGAAATCATTGGCGCTCCCTAGGGGACTCGAACCCCTGTTTTCGCCGTGAGAGGGCGACGTCCTGGGCCGCTAGACGAAGGGAGCAGGCGGAGAAACTCTGCAAATAGCCCCGATCCCGGTCGCGCGCAAGCAGCCCGCGCTCGCCGGTTCACGGCTCGGTCGCGAACCGCAGCCGGCCGGCGGGCTTGAGCGTGCGGGCATCGAAGGTGCGGATCTCGATCGACCCGCCGGTATCGATGGTCACGGCAATGCGGTCCTCCGCCACGGCGGTCGAGACGATGCGCGCTCCCTTCGGCAGCAGCGCGGTAACGTCCGCCGACGCCGCCGCGCTTCCCTCCGCCTTGAAAAGGCGATAGCCGATGACGCCGATCACCGCCGCGATCGCCACCAGCGTGGTGACGCCGGAGATCAGCATCAGCCATCGCACCTTCGCGACCATCCGCGCGGCCGCGGGATCGAGGGGCTGGTCATCGTCCGCCGACGGATTGGTCATGGCCTTGACGCAGGGGCGCAGCGAGAAACTGGTGGTCGCCGCCGAGGAGACGGGCGAGCGGCTCGACCGCGTGCTGGCTGCACGCGTGGCCGATCTGTCGCGCTCGCGCCACAAGGCGCTGATCCTGGCGGGTCGCGTCGCGATCGACGGCGCCACGATCCGCGATCCCGGCCACCGCGTCAACGCCGGCGGGACGATCATGGTCGACGTTCCCCCCGCGGACGAGGCCGGGGTCGGACCCGAGAACATTCCGCTCAAGGTCGTGTTCGAGGACGATGAGCTCATCGTCATCGACAAGCCCGCCGGCCTCGTGGTCCATCCCGCTGCCGGCAACTGGAGCGGCACGCTGGTGAATGCGCTCATCGCCCATTGCGGCGAAAGCCTTTCCGGCGTGGGCGGCGTGCGGCGCCCCGGCATCGTGCATCGCCTCGACAAGGACACCACCGGCCTGATGGTGGCGGCGAAGACCGATCACGCCCATCGCGCGCTCAGCCGCCAGTTCGCCGACCACGGCCGCACCGGGCCGCTGCGCCGCGGCTATCTCGCCTTCGTCTGGGGCGCGCCGGACCGGCCCCGCGGCACCATCGACAAGCCGATCGACCGCCACCCGCGCGCCCGCGACAAGATGGCGGTGCGCGCCGGCGGCCGCGAAGCGGTCACCCATTGGGAGGTGCTCGAGCGCTATCCCGGCCTCGACGGCACACCGGTCGCGAGCCTCCTGGCCTGCCGGCTCGAAACCGGCCGCACCCACCAGATCCGCGTCCATCTCGCCGCCATCGGCCATCCCCTCCTCGGCGACGACGTCTATGGCGCGGGCTTCAAGACCAAGGCTAGCCAGCTCGGCCAGGAGGCTCGCGCCGCGCTCGCAGCCCTTGGCAGACAGGCCCTGCATGCTTATCTCTTGGCTATCGAACATCCATCGCAGGGCAACGATCTGGAGTTCCGCTCGGAACTGCCGGACGATCTCCGTCGTTTACGCCATAGCCTCGGTGCACAGGGCACATCGGCCTGATCACAAAAGCTTTGTTACTCAATGGCTTAGGCATACACGCAGGGGTCACGGCGACGTGACGCCGAGTTCACTTCCTTTCGGCCCCGCTTGTCCTGTAATGTTGCGCCTGCGATCAGGGTTTCGCAGTTGCAGCAAGGATAGCACCGTCGGCTCGGGGAGCGGCGGGGTGCTCCGCCTGCCGGTTCACCCGGGGGCAAACTTTTGGAGGGCGCTACCATGGCCCGTACCGCGGCTTTGCCGATTCTGACGGCCGAATCCGGCCTCACCCGTTATCTCGAGGAAATCCGGCGGTTTCCGATGCTGGAACCGCAGGACGAATATATGCTGGCAAAGCGCTGGCGCGAGCATGGCGACCGCGACGCGGCGCACAAGCTCGTCACCAGCCATCTGCGTCTGGTCGCCAAGATCGCCATGGGCTATCGCGGCTACGGCCTGCCTATCTCGGAGGTCATCTCCGAGGGCAATGTCGGCCTGATGCAGGCCGTCAAGAGATTCGAGCCCGAAAAGGGCTTTCGCCTCGCCACCTACGCCATGTGGTGGATCAAGGCGGCGATCCAGGAATACATCTTGCGCTCGTGGTCGCTGGTGAAGATGGGCACCACCGCCAATCAGAAAAAGCTGTTCTTCAACCTGCGCAAGGCCAAGAGCAAGATCTCCGCGCTGGAGGAGGGAGACCTGCGTCCCGACCAGGTCAAGCTCATCGCCAAGCGGCTCGGCGTTTCCGAGCAGGACGTCATCGACATGAACCGCCGCCTCGGCGGCGACGTGTCGCTCAATGCCCCGATCCGTGAGGACGGCGATTCTGGCGAGTGGCAGGACTGGCTCGTTGACGACGTCAACGACCAGGAGACGCGGCTTGCGGAAAGCGAGGAATCGGACAACCGCAGGAAGGCGCTCGTCGACGCGCTCTCGGTGCTCAACGAGCGCGAGCGGCGCATCTTCGAGGCGCGGCGGCTGGCCGATGACCCCATCACGCTCGAGGACCTGGCCGCCGAGTTCGGCGTATCGCGCGAGCGCGTGCGCCAGATCGAGGTGCGCGCCTTCGAAAAGGTCCAGCGGGCCGTGAAGAGCCGCGTGGCGGCGATGGAAAGCCGCCCGGCCGCGCCCGCGCTGCAGGCGCATTGATCCCGGTTCAGGCGTCGATTGCGGCAAGTCCCGGGGCCGCCCGCCCGGGACAGCCGCTCCTCCGGGCTACTGCTTCCACACCTTGAAGGCGTCGGCAAAAGCGCGCTCGCCGGGCGAGCCTTTTTCCATGGCGAGAATGGCGCGGCGGTTGTTGTTGTAGACCACCGGGATATCGAACCAACCCCGCTCCTTCAGCAACTGAATATTGCGGTCTTTGTCCGCGTCCATGCTCGACAGGCCGATCAGATAGAAGGCAGGCGTGACCTTGACCGCGAGTCCGGCCAGCGGCACGCCGCGCGTCTGCTCGGCCTGCTTCATCAAGATGCCGGGAACGTTGGAAATGCCGCCGGCGGGGAAGTCGGCCGGCAGCTTGAACATGATCTCGACCGTGTGGGTTGCCGGCAGCCCCTTGTCGGTGTTGCGCCGGAGCGACCAGGTCATGGCGAGCTTGCGCTCCGGCACCTCGACGTCGGCGCGGATCGCAAGCTCGGGCGGCTGTCCGGGACCGGGAGTCACGGTCTCCGTCCGCCAGATCGCCGAGCCGACGAAGCGCTTGCCGTTGGGATCGGCAGGATCCTCCTCGTAGAGCACCACCTTCTGAGCCGCCGCAGGCTGCGTCGCCGGGCACGGGCGCCGGCGTCGCCGGAGCCTGCTGGGTGCCCGGCTCGATCCGGTCGGTGATCTTCGGTCGCGTCGCCGCGGGCGGGGCGTCGCGCGCGGTCTCGACCGCGGGCGCGCGGAAGGAGCGATAGAACTCGACCAGATTCGGCCACTGCCATAGCAGCAGGCCGCCGATGCCGATGATGACGACGGCAACGGCGAGACCTCTGATCAGATCCCGATAGGACCGGCGCGGCGCCACATCCTCATCCGCCGCTTCGAACTCCAGCTCGTCTTCGAGCGGAGGCGGCGGGCCGTGCCGTTCCCTCGGCTGAGCGGGGTGCGAGTCGTCGAGGGAGAATGACGACTCGAGCATCGGCTCGGACAAGTCCTGATGGGGACGCGGCTCGCGCGGCGGCTGCGGCTCGAAAACGCGCTCCTGCGGCGGGTGCGGGACTCGCGGCTCGAACATGCGCTCTTGCGGCTCGCGCGGCACCTGCCGCTCGAACATGCGCTCCTGCGGCGCCTGCTGGTCGAGCAACCGAGGCTCGGACCGCTCGAATTGCGGCCGGTCGAAGGGCCGCACGGGACGCTCGAGGTCGGCTGTCGGCAGCGGAGCCGCGGCAACGGGCTCCGCGTCGGCGAGCGGGCGGCGCCCGCCCGCCAGCCGGCGCAGCAGGCTGCGCGCTTGCGACGAAGGGGTTTGCGGGGGCGGTTCGGGCGGTGGCGGCTGGTCGACGAGGGCGCCCTCGTACCGCAGATCGGGTGCGGCTCGGCGACGGCGACGACGGGGACCGCGGTCTGCGCGCAGCTTCCTGCGACGCCGCACGCGCAGTCTCTTGCGCCGCCTGCGCCGGCGGATTGACGTAGCGCTGCGGCGGCGGAGCAGGCGGCTCGAGTTCTTTCCGTTGGCGGGGGGGCTCGGCCGGGCCGGGCTCCGGCGAGGGGATTTTGGAGGCCGGCGGCTCCTCCCGTAGACGGCTGTCCACCGGGCGGGATGGCATCGACCTGATTTTGGACGCCGGCGCCTGGCGCGACGTCTCGACGAACTGACGCGCGGATTCAGCCTCGACCTTGCGGACCGACTCTTCGAGCGCGAGGCGCTCACGGGTGATGTCGGACTCGTCGAGCGGCGGCGTTACCCCACGCAGCTGGGCAAGCAGCGCCGCCCGCGCGCGCTCGTAGAGCGCACGGCGGTTCTCGCCGTTGTTCTTTTCGAGAGCGGCGACGGCGCGGGAGATGAGCGGGTAATAGTCGGCCATCGGAGTTGAGCTTACTCGTTGCCTGTGCGGAGTTCCGCTGAATTCAGTTCTCGAACGGGTTGTGCATCAGGATGGTGTCCTCGCGTTCGGGGCTGGTCGACAGCAAGGCGACCGGACACCCGACCAATTCCTCGACGCGGCGCACGTATTTGATCGCCTGCGCCGGCAGCTCCGCCCACGAGCGTGCCCGGGCGGTCTCGGCCTGCCAGCCCTCGACCGTTTCGTACACCGGCTCGACCTCGGCCTGGGCGTGCTCGCTCGCCGGAAGATAGTCGATTTCACGCCCGTTGAGACGGTATCCCACACAAACCTTAAGTTCCTCGAAACCGTCCAGGATGTCGAGCTTGGTCAGCGCCAAACCGTCGATCCCACTGGTACGGACGGTCTGACGCACGAGCACCGCGTCGAACCAGCCGCAGCGCCGCGGCCGCCCGGTGACGGTGCCGAATTCGCGTCCGCGCTTGCCGAGGAGACGGCCAATCTCGTTCACCTGTTCGGTCGGGAACGGCCCTTCCCCGACCCGGGTGGTATAGGCCTTGCAGATGCCGAGCACGTAGCCAATCGCCGCAGGCCCGAGGCCAGAGCCGGTCGCGGCTTGGGCCGCCACCGTATTGGAGGAGGTCACGAACGGATAAGTGCCGTGATCGATGTCGAGGAGCGCGCCCTGCGCGCCCTCGAACAGGATTCGCTTGCCCTCGCGCCGCTTGCGGTCGAGCAGCGACCACACCGAATCGATGTAAGGCAGCACGCGCGGCGCGACGTCCCGCAGCTGCTGCTGGACGGTCTCGACGCCGACTTCCTGCAGTCCGAGCCCGCGTCGCAAGGCATTGTGATGGGCCAACAGCCGCTCGATTTTGCGCCCGAGGCCCAGCGGGTCGGCGAGGTCCATGACCCGAATGGCGCGCCGGCCGACCTTGTCTTCGTAGGCCGGCCCGATGCCGCGCCTGGTCGTGCCCACGCGCGTGAGCATGTTCGAGGATTCGCGGATCGTGTCGAGCTCCTGGTGCAGCGGCAAGATCAGCGTGGCGTTCTCGGCAATACGCAGACTTTGCGGCGTGACGTCGATCCCCTGCCCTTTGAGCCGATCGATTTCCTCAAGGAGCGCGCGCGGATCGATCACGACGCCGTTGCCGATCACGGAAAGCTTCCCCGGCCGCACCACGCCCGAAGGCAGGAGCGACAGCTTGTAGGTGACCCCGTCGACGACGAGCGTGTGGCCCGCATTATGTCCACCCTGGAAGCGAACAACGATGTCGGCTTGCTCGGACAGCCAGTCGACGATTTTTCCCTTGCCCTCGTCCCCCCATTGGGAACCAACCACGACCACATTGGCCATGAGGCGCCTCTCCTCCACGTGGCCGACGCCCGGGATAGCCTCGACGCAACAAAGGCTTGCCCAGCATTCGGCGGTCTACGGGATAAGCGATCATGCCGGTGCAAGCAAGGCAACCCAGCCAGGACGGGACCGCCCGTCCATACCCAAAATAGCTGATTTTGTGGGCCTTATTTTGCCCCTTGCCGTCGCGCCCCGGTAACCACACCGGATGATTTCGCTCTCTCCAAGGCAATCTCGCGGCAAGATCGCGGCGCCGGGGTAATCGCGGCTGGTTTCGCTGCCGTGGACCAGGACGAGCGCCGTCCGGTACGCACGCGCGCTGCTGGAGCATGATCCGGAAAAAGCCAGCCCCGGACTTGATCCGGGGTGGGTACCGGTTTTCCGAAAAGATCATGCTCAACAAAAAGCTAGAGCGTGATTGCAACTCAACCTAAAGCAATCACGCTCTGGCGTGCCCAACCCCGGCCGGTTGCGCAATCCACACGCCAACTCGAGTGCATCCGCCAATCGCGGAGCGCCTTGCCCCGTCCCCAGCGAACCCGAATGCTCCGTTGCCAGAAAACACGTCAGCGCCGAAACAATTGGCCGCTTGTGTGAACTAGTTCACACGAGCGCACGGGGTTGCTTCGTATCTTTTGGGCCTCTGTGATCTCGGAGGGTCTCATGGAAAACAGGATACAGGTTGCCCACTATGCAGCTACGATGACGCGAGAGCTCGGCCGGATGTGCCGCAAGGCCGAGTTGGATGACCTCGCCTACCTCCTCGAGGTGGCTGCTGCGCAGGCGTCGAAGGAACGCGCGATGAACGGCTCGCGAGACGCCGTTCAACCGTTGCGCGCGCAGACCGCCTAACGCACGTCCGCTGCCATAGTCTGGCGCGGTGGACGCCGTTCGCGGCAAGACGCCGCGAGCAAAGCAAGACCTGCAGCGGTTTCAGATGCCGCGAAATCTGAAACCGCTCCAGGCTCAAAACTTCAGTGGCCGCGCCTGTTGCACCTGTGGCAGCGCGCGTACCGCGGTGAGCACCTCCGGCGGCAATTCGCCGTCGATCTCGATCAGCGCAATGGCATTGCCGCCGGGCGCGTCGCGGCCGACATGAAAGGTGGCGATGTTGATGCCGGCGTCACCCAGCGTGGACGAGAAGCGTCCGATGAAGCCCGGCTTATCCAGATTGGTGATGTAGATCATGGATCGGCCGAACTCCGCGTCCATGCGGATGCCCTTGATGTTGACGATGCGCGGCCGCCCGTCGGCGAAGACCGTGCCGGAGACGGAGCGCGTCTGCCGCTCGGTGACCACGGTCAAGGTGATCAGGCTCTCATAATCGCCCGCCGCGGCGCGCGTCATTTCCTCGATGACGATGCCGCGCTCCTTGGCCACGATCGGCGCGGAGACGACGTTCACCTCCTGCAGCATCGGCCGCAACAGGCCGGCGATGGAGGCCGAGGTCAGCGCCTTGGTGTTCATGCCGGCGACCCCGCCTTCATAGGACAGCTGCGCCTTGTGGATGCCGGTCTCGGTCAGCTGGCCGGCGAACGAGCCGAGTTTTTCCGCCAGTTCGATGAAGGGCCGCAGCCGCGGCGCCTCCTCGGCCGTGATCGACGGGAAGTTGACGGCGTTGGCAATCGCGCCGCGCAGGAGGTAGTCCGCCATCTGCTCGGCAATCTGCAGCGCGACGTTCTCCTGCGCCTCGGTGGTGGCGGCGCCGAGATGCGGTGTGCACACCACGTTGGGATGGCCGAACAGCGGATTCTTGGTCGCCGGCTCCTCGGTGAACACGTCGAAGGCGGCACCGGCGACGTGGCCGGAATCGAGCGCGACGCGCAATGCCTCCTCGTCGACGAGGCCGCCGCGTGCGCAATTGACGATGCGTACGCCTCGTTTCATCGCCGCGATCGCCTTGCCGTCGATGATGTTCTTCGTCTTCTCCGTGAGCGGCGTATGCAGCGTCACGAAATCGGCGCGCCTGATCAATTCAGGCAGATCGACCTTTTCCACGCCGAGTTCCACTGCGCGCTCCGGCGCCAGGAATGGATCATAGGCGATCACCTTCATTCTCAGTCCGATCGCGCGGCTGGCCACGATCGAGCCGATATTGCCGCAGCCGATCACGCCGAGCGTCTTGCTGGTGATCTCGACACCCATGAAGCGGTTCTTCTCCCACTTGCCCGCTTGCGTGGAAGCGTCGGCCTGCGGGATCTGGCGCGCGAGTGCAAGCATGAGCGTGATCGCGTGCTCGGCGGTCGTAATGGAGTTTCCGAACGGCGTGTTCATCACGATAATGCCCCGGGCGGTCGCCGCGGGGATATCGACGTTGTCGACGCCGATGCCGGCACGCCCGATCACCTTGAGGTGTTTCGCCTGCTCCAGGATCTTGGGCGTGACCTTGGTGGCCGAACGAATGGCGAGGCCGTCGAAATTACCGACCAGCTCGGCGAGCTTTTCCTTGTCGCCGCCGAGCTTGGGCTGGAAGTCGACCTCGACCCCGCGATCCTTGAAAATCTGCACCGCTGCAGGCGAGAGCGCATCGGAGATGAGAACTTTGGGCGGCATGGAGGAAAACCTGTCGTACCCGGTATCCGGTGTTTGTTTCGTCATGCGCGGTCCGCCCGCGCATCCGTCTTCCGAAAAAGCATGAATTGCAGGACAAGCCCGGCAATGACCGCGACGGCTACGCCGCCTTTCGCAGCGCCTCCTTGCTCTTGGCAAAGGCCCAGTCGAGCCAGAGGGTGAGCGCCTCGACATCGGCGCGCTCGACCGTCGAACCGCACCAGATGCGCAAGCCAGGAGGGGCGTCACGATAAGCATCGATGTCGTAGGCAACGCCCTCCTTGTCGAGGGCGGCGGCGATGGCCTTGACGAACGCCGCCTGGGCCTCGGCGGGAAGAGTCCTGACCGACGGATCGACGATCTTCAGACAGACCGACGTATTGGAACGGATCGCCGGATCCTCGGCCAGGAAATCGATCCAGGGCGTCGACGCCACCCAGTCGGCGATGACCTGGGCGTTGGCGTCGGCGCGCGCCATCAAAGCCTTGAGTCCGCCGATCGATTTCGCCCAGACGAGCGTGTCGAGATAGTCCTCGACGCACAGCATCGACGGCGTATTGATGGTTTCACCTTCGAAGATGCCCTGGTTGAGCTTGTTGCCTTTGGTCAGTCGGAAGATTTTCGGCAGTGGCCAGGGTGGCGTGTAGCTTTCGAGGCGCTCGACCGCGCGGGGCGACAGGATTAGCACGCCATGCGCCGCCTCGCCGCCGAGGGCCTTCTGCCAGGAGAACGTCACGACATCGAGCTTCGGCCAATCGAGCGCCTGGGCGAAGCAGGCGGAGGTGGCGTCGCAAATGGACAGACCGGCGCGATCCGCCGCGATCCAATCGGCGTTCGGCACGCGCACGCCAGAGGTGGTGCCGTTCCAGGTGAAGACCACGTCGGATGCCGGATCGACCTTGACGAGATCGGGAAGCTCTCCGTAACCGGCCTTGAGCAGGGTCACGTTCTTGAGCTTGAGCTCTTTTGTCACGTCGCTCACCCAGCCCTCGCCGAACGATTCCCAGGCGAGCAGGGTGACCGGTCGTGCGCCCAGCATGGACCACAGCGCCATCTCGACCGCCCCCGTGTCGGAGGCCGGCACGATGCCGATACGGTAGTCGGCGGGGACTTCGAGCACCTCGCGGGTGAGATCGATCGCGCGCTTGAGCTTCGCCTTGCCGATCTTCGATCGGTGCGAGCGTCCGAGAACGGCGTCGGTGAGGGCTGAGAGGCTCCAGCCGGGGCGCTTGGCACAGGGGCCGGACGAGAAGTGCGGAACGGCCGGCCGCACGGCGGGCATTGCATCGGTCATGATCTACCCTTCCAGATAGGCGCCCCTCGGTGGGGAGGGGTGTCCCGCGGTCGGACATAAGGAAGGAGCCAAGTCCCGTCAAGCGGGCTCATGACGCGAGCCCGCCCGAATTGACGCCATGACCTGGTGCAAGATGACCTGGTGCAAGATGACCTGGTGCAAGTCGGCGAAGCGCGGCCGCACCACCGAGAGCGTATCCCGCGCCCTCAGTCCTTGTGATCGTCGTCGAGCTCTCCGATGTGGTGCTGGGCGTAGAGCTCGAGCCCGAGCTTGGCGACGAGATCGAGCTGGGTCTCGAGAAAGTCGATGTGCTCTTCCTCGTCGTGCATGAGCTTCTCGAACAGGTCGCGGCTGACATAGTCCTTGACTGCATGACAATGCGTCGCCGCTTCTTGATAGAGCGCGCGCGCCGACATCTCCGCCGCAAGATCGCAGTCGAGCACTTCCTTCACGTTCTGGCCGATGTGAAGCGGATCGATCACCTGCATGTTGGGAAAGCCGTCGAGGAAGATGATCCGCGCGACGATATGGTCGGCGTGCTCCATTTCCTCGATCGATTCCTTGCGCCATTTCTTGGCCAGCGCCCGGTAGCCCCAATTGTCCAAGAGCCGGTAGTGCAGCCAATATTGATTGATGGCCGCGAGCTCGTGCCGCAGGCCGCGGTTGAGGTACTCGATGACCCGTGCGTCGCCCTTCATGATCTCTTAATCCCTCGCTCAATCCGCCGCGGTCGCGACCCATAATTTGGAATCGCTCTAATCTGGCGTAAAACGCGCGAAACGGCAAGGGCGGGAGGGATCACCTGCCCAGCCGAAACGACAGATATCAGATGTGATTAGTCGCGGTGCTCGCCGCCGGGGCAGCCCTGACAGGTGGCGACGCATGCGCCCGCGATCGCCTCGTCCATGATGCGGCGGATGGTGCGCGCGCAGCGCCCGCATTGGGCGCTGCAGCCGAGGCAACCATAGACCTGGCCGGTCGTGCGCGGCGTTTGGGCAGCGCTCAGCGCCGTGCGCACGTCATGGTCGGTTAGCACGTTACAGGAGCAGACGATCATGGACGCCCAGCGTTCCCAGACTGGCTTTAGTTCGTTATGCAACTATCGATACATGAGGCCGGCCGGACAGGCAAAAACAAAACGCCGATTTTATACGTATTCCAATCTATGCCTGCTCGGCGGCGCCGGCAGCGGCGCCGGCTTGCCCCCTATATCCGAACTCCGGGCAACCGGCGCTCAGGCTGCGTTGGTAAGGGCATCGACCACCCCGTCGACGACCTCCTCGACCAACCCCTTGTCGTCGCCCTCGCCCATGACGCGGATCACGGGCTCGGTGCCGGACGAACGCACGATCAGCCGGCCGTGGCCGTCGAGGCGCGCTTCCGCATTCTTGATGGCGCTGCGCACCGTGGCGTTCTCGAGCGGCTTGCCGCTCTTGTAGCGCACGTTCTTGAGAACTTGCGGCAGCGGATCGAAGCGGTGGCAGACCTTCGACACCGGCTGCTCGTGCTTTTTCACCACGGCCATCACCTGCAGCGCCGCGAGCAGGCCGTCACCCGTGGTGGTATAGTCGGAGAGGATGATGTGCCCCGACGGCTCGCCGCCGACATTGTAGCCGTGGCTGCGCATGTGCTCGAGCACGTAACGGTCGCCGACCGGCGTGCGCGCGAGCGAGATTCCCAGCGTCTCGAGATAGCGCTCGAGACCGAGATTGGACATGACGGTCACGACGATGCCGGGCTTGGCGAGACGACCGTCGGCCTGCCAGCTTTCGGCGATCACCGCCAGCAACTGGTCGCCATCGACAATGCGCCCGCGCTCGTCAGCGATGATCACCCGGTCGGCGTCGCCATCGAGCGCGATGCCGATATCGGCGCGCATTTCCTTCACCTTCTGGCAAAGGGCCGTGGGCTCGGTCGAGCCGCATTCGCGATTGATATTGAAGCCATCGGGCTCGATCCCCATCGAGATCACCTCGGCGTCGAGCTCGCGGAGCGCCTCCGGTGTCACGCGGTATCCGGCGCCGTGGGCGCAGTCGACCACGACACGCAAGCCGGCGAGCGAGAGGTTTTTCGGCAAAGTGCGCTTGGCGAACTCTATATAGCGGTCCTGCACGCCATCGATGCGCTTGGCACGCCCGAGATCCGCGCCCTTTGCCAGCTTCTTGACGAGCTCGGAATCGATCAGCGCTTCGATCTGATATTCGACCTCGTCGGACAGTTTGAAGCCGTCAGGACCAAAAAGCTTGATGCCGTTGTCGTCGAAGGGATTGTGCGAGGCCGAGATCATCACGCCGAGATCGGCGCGCATGGAGCGGGTGAGCATGCCGACCGCCGGCGTGGGAATCGGGCCCGTGAGCAGCACGTCCATGCCGACCGAGGTGAAGCCCGCGACCAGCGCCGTCTCGATCATGTAACCGGAGAGCCGGGTGTCCTTGCCGATCAGCACGCGGTGGCGATGGTCGCCGCGGCGAAAGATCAGACCTGCCGCCTGCCCGACCTTGAGCGCCAGTTCCGCCGTGATCACGCCGTTGGCGCGGCCGCGGATGCCGTCGGTGCCGAAGTACTTACGAACCATGTTCCCCAGACCCGGTGAAGGGCGCCGTTCTCGGCCAGATCATAGGTCAATTCAATGCCTGAAATCTTCAAAAAATACGAACGATTCTTGCGTCCATGATAAATGGAACCGCCACCGGGGCCCGGCGGCGGTCCCGAGTTCAGGGATTGTTGCCCTGCTATTTCTTCTTCTTGTCGCCTGCAGTTGGAGGAGGCTGCGTGACGTTGATCGGATCGGAACCGGGAAAGCTGTCCTCGAGGCCTTGCTCGAGCGACTTCTCCAGCTTGCGTTTCTGCTCCGCGTCCCGGTCGCGCTTGGCCTTCTCGTCGAGCTCATGCTCCGCGACGGTTTCGTTCGGAATTCCCATGAATGTTCTCCCTGCCGGCGCCGCTAACGGGCGCCGTGCTGAGATAACGCGCTGGACAGGGTCGGCGTTCCCCGTTGTGCGGAGCGTGGCGCTGCCCGCCGCTGCGACACCACAGGATCGGATCGTGCTAAGAGTATCGGCATGCGCACCATGACCTGCATCGAGGATCTGCGTCAGCTGGCCCGTCGCAAGGTCCCGCGCGCCTTTTTCGACTATGCCGAGGCCGGATCGTATTCACAGGAGACCCTGCGCGCCAATCGCGAGGACCTCGAGCGCATCAAGCTGCGCCAGCGCGTGCTCGTTGACGTATCGCAGCGCGATCTCTCCACAGCCATCGTCGGCGAGAAGGTCTCGCTCCCGCTGGCGCTCGCGCCGATCGGGCTCTGCGGCATGCAGCATGGCGACGGGGAGATTCTGGCTTGTCGTGCGGCGCAAGCCGCAGGCATCCCGTTCACGCTCTCGACCATGTCGATCTGCGCGATCGAGGACGTGGCGCAGGCAGTCGACAAGCCGTTCTGGTTCCAGCTCTACGTGATGAAGGACCGCGGCTTCATCCGCACGCTGATCGAGCGCGCGGCGGCCGCGAAATGCAGCGCGCTCGTGCTCACGCTCGACCTCCAGGTGCTCGGCCAGCGCCACTGCGACATCCGCAACGGCATGACCGTGCCGCCGCAGATCAAGCTCGGCAATATCGTCGATATCGCAACAAAACCGGCCTGGGCGCTCTCGATCCTGCGCGGCAAGCGCAAGACCTTCGGCAATCTTGCCGGCCACGTGCGCGGCATGGAAAACGTAAAATCGCTGGCGCAATGGACCGCGAGCCAGTTCGATCCGGCGTTGAGCTGGAAGGACGTCGAGTGGGTGCGCAGCGTCTGGCCGGGCAAGCTCATCCTCAAGGGCATCCTCGATGTCGAGGACGCCCGGACCGCCGCCAAAACCGGCGCCAGCGCGCTCGTGGTCTCCAATCACGGCGGACGCCAGCTCGATGGCGCGCCCTCCTCGATCTCGGCGCTGCCCAAGGTGGTCGAGGCAGTGGGCGATCAGATCGAGGTGATGTTCGACGGCGGCATTCGCTCGGGCCACGACATCGTGCGCGCGCTCGCACACGGAGCGCGTTCGTGCATGGTCGGGCGCTCCTACGTCTACGGTCTTGGCGCCGGCGGCGAGGCGGGAGTGGCCAAGGCCATCGAAATCCTGGCCAGGGAGCTCGACGTGACCATGGCGCTCTGTGGGGTGAGCAACGTGCGCGATATCGACCGTCGCGTCATCGTCCAGGCCTGAGAACCGCGGGCGGACGAGGTGGGCGGCCAGGATTGCCGCGGCTGCTGCCAAAAAAGATGCATTTTCAATATCTTATTTCCATCCTTGACGCCGCCTCCGGGCTCGGGAATCAATAGAACAAATCATGAACTTTCGGCTCGGATGGCATGGCCGCAACTGCACGACTGGGCTCCTCTTCTCCCGCCGGGACGTCGGCGGCGCTCATCGATCGGCTGCGCCGGAATCTCTACGCGGTCGAAGCGGCAACCGGCCTTCCGGGCGACTTCAGAGCTCCGCTTGCGCTCGGCATTCCCGCGATCGACGGCGATCTCGGCGGCGGGCTCAGCTGCGGCGCGCTGCACGAGATCGCCGCCGCGCGTGAGGCGGAGACTGCCGCTGCCACGGGCTTTGCGCTGGCGCTCGCGGCGCGACAGATGTCCTGCCGGAACGGGTCCCGGAATGACGAGAAAGCGGTTTCTGTCCTCGTTCCGGGCAGGAACGTGCTCTGGATCGCCGAGGATCTCTCGCTCGCCGAGAATGGCGCGCCCTATGGGCCCGGTCTCGACGGGGTCGGCATCGCTCCCGAGCGGCTGATCACGGTCGCCGCCAT
Source organism: uncultured Alphaproteobacteria bacterium (assembly GCA_963827585.1). Lineage (GTDB taxonomy): Bacteria > Pseudomonadota > Alphaproteobacteria > Rhizobiales > Xanthobacteraceae > VAZQ01. Next base: position 596,736 of record CAWHCK010000046.1, on the reverse strand, counting down.
GCGCGGGCGCGATGGGTTGTGGGCGATGGAGGAAGCGTTGCGCTGCCGCGCCGTCGGCGTGGTGATCGGCGAGATGCGCCCAGGTGGGATCGATCAGGTGGCGACGCGGCGGCTCTCGCTCGCGGCCGCCGCCGGCGGCACGCTGGGCCTGCTCTTGCGCACCGCGCCGGACGATGTGCCTTCCGCCGCCGCGACGCGCTGGATCATCGGCGCGGCGCCGTCCTCCCCTCTTTCAGGACGAGGCAATGAAAGATGTCACGGCCTCGGTCGGCCGCGCCTGGCTGCGCGCCTCGTGCGCAACCGCCGTGGTCGTCTCGGAGCATGGATCGTGGAGTGGAACAGTGAGGAGCGGCGTTTCGAGCTCGCAACGGATTCTGAGCCTGTGGCTGGAGCGGCTTTCAACCGACCGCATCGCGCGGCAGTGGCGTGAAGCGTCTCTTCCCCTCGTCGTCTTCGGCAAACGCGGCAACCTCGACCTCCTCGTCGCAGTCGACGCCGCGGCGGCGCGGCTCGGACTCACCGCCGGCCTCGCGCTGGCGCAGGCCCGCGCCATGCATCCAACGCTCACGGCCGTGCCGGAGAACCAAGCCGCCGACGCGCACCTCCTCGATGCCATTGCCGACTGGTGCCAGCGCTACACGCCGCTCGTCGCCGCCGACCCGCCCGACGGCATCTTGCTCGACATCGGCGGCTGCGCCCATCTCTTCGGCGGCGAGGCGAAACTTCGCGACGATCTTCTCAGGCGGGTGACGGGCTTCGGTTTTTCGGCACGCATCGCCATCGCCACCACCATCGGCGCCGCCTCCGCCGTGGCGCGTTTCGGTGATGCCGCCATGGCGCAGCCTGGCCGGATGATTCCGGCCTGCGAACGTTCCGGGAATCGGGATCACCCGTCCGGTCGGAGCGAGCGCGAAAGCCTGGCGCCGCTGCCGCTCGCGGCGCTGCGGCTGCCGGCCGAGACGGTTGCCGCGCTGGCGCGCCTCGGCTTGAAACGCATCGGCGACATCCTCGATCTGCCGCGCGCGCCGCTCGCCGCCCGTTTCGGCACCGATCTCTTGCGCAAACTCGATCGCGCGCTCGGTCGCGAAGACGAGCCGCTCACTCCGATTCTCCCGGTCGCACCTTATGTCGCCGAGAGGAACTTTCACGAGCCGATCATGCGCGAAGAGGACGTGCTCGCGATCGTCGAGCGGCTCGCGGCGCGGCTCAAGACTGCGCTGGCGGCACGCGGGGACGGCGCGCGGCGCCTCGAGCTTGCCCTCTTCCGCACCGATGGCGCGGTCAAGCGCATCGCCGCCGGCACTTCCCGTCCCCTTCGGGAGCCTCAGTCGATCCGCGCGCTCTTCGTCGAGCGGCTCGCCGCGCTCGGCGACGAGATCGATCCGGGCTTCGGTTTCGATCTGGCGCGGCTTTCCGTGCTCAACGCCGAACCCTGTCCGGACGAACAGATCGGTCTCGGCACAAACGAGGACCAGGCCGAGCTCGACCGGCTGGTCGACCGGCTGAGCGCACGGCTCGGGCGGCGGCGGGTTTCGCGTCTCGCCGCCCACGACAGCCATATCCCCGAACTCGCCGTCGCCGCGCTCCCGGCGCAGGCCATGGCGAGAGCCGAGCTCGGCTGGGATGCGTTCCGCCGCTTCCGCGCCGACGTCGAATTGAGCCCGCGGCCGCTGCGTTTTCTCACCAGGCCCGAGCCGATCGCGGAGGTCTTTGCCCTTGTGCCCGACGGCCCGCCGATGCGCTTCCGCTGGCGCCGCGCGCTGCACGAAGTGGTTGCCGCCGAAGGGCCCGAGCGCATCGAAGGCGCCTGGTGGAGCGAAGCGGGCGGCGGAGCGCGCGATTATTTCCGCGTCGAGGACAAGGCAGGGCTGCGCTTCTGGCTGTTTCGCGCCGGCCTCTACCGCGACATCGCCAAGTCAACGCCGCGTTGGTTTCTGCACGGGATGTATGCGTGAGATGCGCGGAGGACTTACAGAGACTTGAAAGTGAAGACTTCGAAAGCAGATCAGCCAGCAATTTTCTCGCGTGCGGCCTGCGCGATGAAAGCCGAGCGCGTGAGCCCCCGTGCCGAAGCGGCGTCATCGATTTGGTCGACGAGTGCCTTGTCGAGCGAAATGTTGATCCGCACGGTCCGGCCGGCGTCGGCGAGCAAAGGAACGGCGAACAGCACAGCTCCTGTCTTGAGGGATGCCTTTACATCCCTGTCACGCAGGACCGCGTCCACGGCGCGCGCTTTCGACAACGGCTGGCCTGCGCTTTCAAGCGCCTCCACGTGTTGGCGAAGGGCCGCAGCCGCATTCGCGACGGCTTCTTCCAGGGTCTCGCCGGCCGAGAAACACCCTTCCACATCCGGAAACCAGACGCCGAAAGCACTGTCAGCATCTTTTTCGATAACGGCTACGTAATGCGTCGACATCGATTGGAACCTTCCTCGCAACGTGACCGATCAAGGTCGCCAGCCAGCCAGCTTATAAATGCGCCGCACCAGTCCGACCGGCAAATCCCTCCTTGGATGGGTCACGGTGATGATCACGTTCCGCTCGGGATGCTTGAACGTGTGGTGATCGCCACTCACCCGATCAAGTATCCACCCATCCTGCTCCAGCATCCGGATCAGCTTACGGCTGTTTCTTTCCATCCCTCCCGCCTCCGAGGCGCACCGTTATGGACAGAGCTTTGCCCATCGGCCGTTCTGCTCTCCCGAGATCGTGGCGTTGCGAGACCTTTCAGGGCGGACGGGTCGCCGCAGGAGCGTGTGTATATAAGTAGATAATTTCGTCTGAAAGGCAAGTCTGTCATGCCCCGGTACCTCGAATTCGCGGTCGCCTCCAATTTCTCGTTCCTGCGCGGGGCCTCGCATCCCGAGGAGCTGATGCTGCAGGCGGCGCATGTCGGGCTCGACGGTCTCGGGCTGTGCGACCGCAATTCGGTCGCGGGCGTGGTGCGCGCCCATCTCATCAAACGCGAGCAGAAATTGGCGCTGCGGTATCATCCCGGCGCGCGCCTCGTCTTCGCCGACGGCACGCCCGACATTCTCGCCTATCCGCGCGACCGGGCGGCCTGGGGGCGGCTGTGTCGCCTGCTCACGCGCGGCAACCTGCGCGCGGAGAAAGGCGACTGCATCCTCCTTCTCGACGACCTCATGGAACAGATCGACGGCCTCGAATTGGTGGTGATGGAGACCTCGACGCGCGACGTGGAAGCGCCGCCGCCTGAGAAATGGAAATCGACAAGCGATCGTGAGGACCCCAATAGCCAGACCGAAATCATTCCGCCCCGTACTGCCTTCGGTCAGGCGAAACTCAAGGTCATCGCGGGATCGAAAAAGCCTTCGCTCCTCTCTCTCCTGCGCGAGGCCGCCCCCGGCCGCGTGCGGCTTGCGGCCAACATGCTCTATCGCGGCAACGACCGCGCGCGGCTTGCCCGGCGCGTCGAGCTCGCACGCCAAGTCGAGCTGCCGCTCATCGCCGTCAACGACGTGTTCTATCACCATCCCGACCGGCGGGAATTGCAGGACGTGCTCACCTGCATCCGCGAGCACCTGACGATCGATACCGCCGGCCGCCGGCTGGCGGTCAATGCCGAGCGCTATCTGAAAGCCCCCGCCGAGATGGCGCGTCTTTTTCACGAGGCGCCGGAGGCGATCGAAGAAACAGCGGCGCTCGACCGGGAGCTGACCTTCTCGCTCGACGAGCTGCGCTACGAATATCCGGAGGAAATGCGCGCGGGTTTCGCGACGCCACAGGACGCGCTCGTCCATCTGGCATGGGAAGGTGCCGCGGCGCGCTACCCCGAGGGCATTCCGGACAGCGTCCGCCGGTCGCTCGATCATGAGCTGGCGCTGATCGCGGAGCTCAAGTACGCGCCTTACTTTCTCACCGTCCATTACATCGTCGGTTACGCCCGCAGCCAGAACATCCTTTGCCAGGGCCGCGGCTCGGCGGCCAACTCGGCGGTCTGTTACTGCCTGCGCATCACCGACGTCGACCCACGCGACGGCCGCCTCCTGTTCGAACGCTTCATCTCCTCGGACCGCGGCGAGCCGCCCGACATCGACGTCGATTTCGAGCACGAGCGGCGCGAGGAGGTGATTCAGCACATCTACGAGCATTACGGACGCGACCATACCGGTATCGCCGCGACCGTCATCTCCTATCGCGGCCGCTCCGCCATCCGCGAGGTCGGCAAAGTCTTCGGGCTGTCGGAAGACACGATCGGCGCGCTCTCGTCCTCGATCTGGGGCATGGGCGGCGGGGGCGTACGGACGGATGAGCTCGTGCGCGCCGGCATCGACGCGAACAGCCCGCGCATGCAGAAAATGCGTGCGCTCGCCATGGAGATCCAATCCTTCCCGCGCCATCTCTCCCAGCATGTCGGGGGCTTCGTCATCACCCGCAGCCGGCTCGACGAAGTGGTGCCGATCGGCAACGGCGCGATGAAGGAGCGCACTTTCGTCGAATGGGACAAGGACGATCTCGACGCGCTCGGCATCCTCAAGGTCGACGTGCTCGGGCTCGGCATGCTCACGTGCCTGCGCAAGGCCTTCGAGCTCATCGAGAAGCACTACGACCGTTCGTTCCGTGCACTGCGGCCGGAGCAAGAGCACGGAACGGGTTTCTTCGCGCTCTCGGCAATTCCGAAGGAAGATGCTGCCGTCTATCGCATGCTGCAACGCGCCGACTCGCTCGGCGTGTTTCAGGTCGAGAGCCGCGCGCAGATGTCGATGCTGCCGCGTCTCAAGCCGCAGAATTTCTACGATCTCGTCATCGAGGTCGCGATCGTGCGGCCGGGCCCGATCCAGGGCGACATGGTGCATCCTTATCTGCGCCGGCGGCAGGGAATCGAGCCGGTGTCCTATCCCTCGAAGGAGCTCGAAGCCGTCCTCGACAAGACGCTCGGCGTCCCCCTGTTCCAGGAACAGGCGATGAAGATCGCCATCGTCGCCGGCGGCTTCACGCCGGGGGAAGCCGACAAGCTGCGCCGCGCCATGGCGACCTTCAAGCGCACCGGCACCATCGGCACGTTCAAGACCAAGATGATCGAAGGAATGGTCGCGAGAAACTATCCGCGCGATTTCGCCGAGCGTTGCTTCAGCCAGATCGAGGGCTTCGGCGAATACGGCTTCCCGGAAAGCCACGCCGCGAGCTTCGCGCTCCTGGTTTACGCCTCGGCTTGGCTCAAATGCCGCTATCCCGACGTGTTCGCGGCTGCGCTGCTCAACGCGCAGCCCATGGGCTTCTACGCGCCGGCCCAGATCGTGCGCGACCTGCGCGAGCACGGCGTCGAGGTGCGCCCGGTCGATATCAACCATTCCGACTGGGACGCCACGCTCGAACCCGGCCCGCGCGCCGCCGGACGCGTGCATGCGCTCCATCGCGCCATGGCGGGCGACATCTACTCGACCCACGCGCTGCGGCTGGGTTTTCGCAAGATCAAGGGATTGAGCGAGGCCGACGCCAAGCTGATCGTCGCCAAGCTGATCGTCGCCAAGCGACGCCGGAACGGAGAAAACGAGCCTGCCGGCGCGCGACCCTATACCTCAGTGCGCGACCTTTGGCTGCGCACCGGGCTCTCACCGCGCCTCATCGAACGGCTCGCCGACGCCGATGTCTTCGGCTCGCTCGGTCTCACGCGGCGGCAGGCGCTATGGGCGGCGAAAGCGCTCGGCCGCGTCGGCGCCACCGACGATGATCTGCCGTTGTTTCGCGGAGACATGCTGCGCGCAAGCGGGACAGCTGCTACGCCACAAGCGCCCGCGCCGGTTCCTGTCCCGTGCGAGCCCGAGGTGCAACTCCCCCCTATGCCGCTGGGCGAAGAGGTCGTGAACGACTACCGCTTCCTCGAACTGTCGCTGCGCCCGCACCCGGCATCATTTCTGCGCGCCGACCTCACCCGGCGCGGCATCATCCGCAACGAGGAGCTGCGCGCGCGCAAGTCGGGCACACGCGTCGCCGTCTCCGGTCTCGTCACCATTCGCCAGCGGCCGGGCTCGGCCAATGGCGTCATCTTCATGACAATCGAGGACGAGACCGCCATCGCCAACATCATCGTCTGGTCGAGGACGTTCGAACGCTTTCGTCCCATCATCCTGGGCGCGCGCTACGTCGCCGTGAGCGGGGAGGTGCAGCAGGAATCGGGCGTCATACATGTGGTCGCCGGCAGGCTCGACGATCTCACCTCGCTGCTTGCGCGCCTGACGGAGGATGCGCCTCCGATCGAGTCGCTCGCGCGTGCCGACGCGGTCAAGCGCCCGCACGACGAGGACATCGACAGTCGCGCCCGCGGCCGCCGCAATCCGCCGCGCATTGCCGCGCCCGCGCAGCTTCCGGACTTGCTGGCGAGCGACCTCGATGTTCCGGCGCGCGGCTCCGCGCACGCGCCCTCCCGGCGCGGCGGCACCAAAATCGTGCGTCGCTGACCCCCTACGGCACGATTCCGTCGCGGCCGACATTGACCCGCGCGGCTTCGAACGTCCCGTCGGGCTTCTTCGTAGCAGCGACGATATTGATATGGGCGCCTGGCTTGAGCTCGTCCCTGCCGCCGACGACATAGGCGCGGATCACGGCGTCGGGGCCGACGATGATCTTCTTCTCGCCGTCCTTGTACTTGACCATGATCACCTGGCCGTCGACGCCGGCCACCGTGGTGTCCACCGTCGCATTGGTCATGGTGCTGTTCGGCCGATCCCACGGCCGATGACCTTCGCCGGTGCCGCGCTGCTGCTCGGCGAAGATCATGACCTGAATGGCGCGCTGGCTGCCGTCGGCCTGGGGCGTTGCGCCGACGCCGATATAGGCGCCGGGCTTGACGTCGGCCAGGCTCCCCTTGATCACCCCGTACACCGCTGCATTGTCCGTGAGCTTCACCTTCACATCGCCCGCCTCGCCGGCCTTTACGGTGAGCGTCGGGCCGTCAACCGCCTCGATCGGTCCGCGGATGCGCACCGTCTGTTGCTGCTGTGCAAAAGCCGACGAGATCGCAAGCGCCGCGACGAGCGTCACGTAGGCCAGCACAAGTCGTGTCATCCTGCTCATGGTGGTTCTCCAAAAAAGGCCGCGTGCCGCTCCGACAGGGTCGGCACGCGCGAAGATGAAGACAAGAGAACTGTCGCCTCGACCCCTGAGGTCTCGAACGTCCGTCCCGGCGCGTCTCCCATCCGGGAGGGCTCGATCTCGATGATCACATCGGCGGCGTGAGGCCGTCGCGGCCAACCGAGACGGAGGCGGCTTCCAGCGTGCCGTCGTCCTTCTTGGCGGCGCCGCCGATGAAGATCTTGGCGCCGGGCTTGAGCTCGCTTCTGTCCCCGGGAACGTAGGTCACGATTACCGTCTCGGGCACGACGACGATCTTCTTTTCCCCCTCCTTGTACTTGAGCGTGATCTCATCGCCCTGCACGCCTTTGACCATCTGCGCCACGGTGGCGTTGGTCATCGTGCTGCTCGGCAGCAAGTCCCATGGCCGGTGGCCTTCGCCCGTGCCGCGCATCGGCTCGGGGAAGATATGGATTTCCACCGCCTTCTGGCTGCCGTCGGCCTGCGGCATGCCGGTGACGCCGATATACGAGTTGCTCTTGATTTCGGACAGCGGCGCCTTGACGATGCCGCGCACCGCGGCATTGTCGGTCAGCTTGACTTTGTATGTGGTCTGGCCGTCGCGCGACTTGATCGTCAGCATCGGCCCATCGACGGCCTCGACCGTGCCGCGCACGCGAACCGGCGGCGGCTGCTGAGCAAAACTTGCGGATGTGGCAAGCAGCAGTGCAAAACCGGCGGCGGCGAATGCGCGCCGTGTCGTCTGGTTCATGGTCATCCTCCCGAAATCACGTCGCCGGCAAGACGCGCGGCGATCGAATGAACAACCCTCCGCGAGCCGTACGTATTCCCTGCGGTCCCCGGGGGGTATGTTCCTATGAGATCAGCCTCCCTGGGCGCGCACAAGTTCCTCCCAGCCGTCATTCGAAAATGTGAAGTTGATCAATGGTGGCCCGGCGTCGCGCCGCCGTCGACCGCGATCGCCGTGCCCTGGACGTGACGGGCGCGGTCGGAACACAGGAATAATGCGAGCGCAGCAATGTCCTCGGGCTTGCCGAAGCGGCGCATGTTGCTCTTGGTGAGCGCCTCGGTGCGCAGCTCCTCGACCGTCTTGCCCAACGCCGCCGCGCGCTGCTGGCGGAGCTGCTCTTGTCGCTCGGTGTCGGTATTGCCGGGGTGGATCACGTTCACGTTGATATTGTCGCGATTGCCGAGCTTCGACAGGCCCTTGGAAAAATTGGCCACCGCCGCATTGACCGAAGCGCCGATCAAGAACTCAGGGTCGGGAGTGCGCGCGGCGCCGCCGACGATATTGACGACGTTGCCTTGCGACGCCTTCAACAGCGGCCAGAACAGCCGGGTGAGCCGCACGCAGCCCAAGAATTTTAGTGCGTAGCCGTCGAGCCAGGCCGCATCGGGCAATTCGACGAACGCGCCCGCACGGGTCGCGCCGACATTGTTGACGAGCACATCGCAACGCCCGAAGCGTTCGTTGACGCGCCTGAACAACTGCTCGCAAGCCTCGAGCGTGCGCAGGTCCCCGGCGACGGTGAGCGGCTCCGGCCCCTCCGCCGCGACCGCCTTGGCGGCCGCGGAGAGATTTTGCTCGGATGACGAGGCCAGTACGGTTTGCGCGCCTTCGCGCGCGAAGCCGAGCGCGATGCCGCGGCCGATACCGCGGCTCCCTCCCGAGACGACGACCACCTTGCCCTTGAACTCGCCCGGCATTTCCATCCTCCCTGCTGATCCGTCATGCAGTATTACTATTCCTGCGAATGAAGAGGGAATAGGAACAAGCATGAAATCGATCTTCGTGGACTGCAACAACCAGCTGGCGCCGGTCTTTGCCCGCGTGCAGCGGCCCGACGACCCGCCCATTACGGTCAACAGCACCCCCTTTCAATCGGCCGATCTGCCGCGCCTCCTTGCCGGCTACGACATCTGCCTCGACGATCACTCCTACATGCCGACCGAGCTCATGGCGCAGTGCCGCGGGCTCAAACATATCGTTTTTCTCGGCACCGGCCCATCGAGCTACATGGACGTGCCCGCCCTCAAGGGACTCGGCATCGAGGTGCACACGATCAAGGGCTATGGCGACACCGCGGTCGCCGAGCACACGATGGCGCTGATATTCACCTGCTGCCGCGACCTCGCGCGGATGGACCGCGCGGTGCGCAACGGCGTGTGGGAGCCCTTGGAGGGCGTGCAGCTCAACGGCAAGACGCTCGGGCTGATCGGGCTTGGCGGCATCGGCCGGGAAGTCGCCCGGATCGCGCGCGGCATCGGCATGCAGGTGATCGCCTGGAATCGCTCGCCCCGGCCCGAGGCCGGCGTGACGCTGGTCGGTCTCGACGAGTTGCTGGCCCGGGCCGACGTGATTTCGCTGCATCTCGCCCTCAACGACGAGACACGGGGCCTTCTCGATGCCAAGCGGCTCGCGCGCACGAAGCCCGGCGTCATCCTGGTCAACACCGCCCGGGGAGCGCTGGTGGAGGAGGCCGCGCTCCTCGCCGCGCTCGACAGCGGTCACATTCGCCACGCCGGGCTCGATGTGTTTCATGCCGAACCGCTCAAACCTGACAATCCGCTCGCACGCATGCAGAATGTGACGGTCACCTCGCATGCCGCCTTCCGCACCCTCGAAGCCTCGATGACGCTCATGCGGCGGGCGATCGATATCGTGCGCCGGATCGCTGCCCCCTCTCCTGCCAGCTGACCGCCAAATGAAACTTTCTGGCGCCTTCCCGGTTGTCATGGGCTTGTCACGGGAATGGGTTCATGGCTGATCAGAGCACGACCTTGCCGACCGTCGCCGCCCATGGCGCCGCCCGCCTCCCGTCCGTCGACGTGGACTGCTACAATGTCGAGTTGAAGGACGACGAGGGCTTCATCGGCGACCGCGCCAGCAAGAGCGCGTTTCGTGCCATTCTGGAGAATTGGCGCAAGCCCCTGCGCAAGCTGGGTGACGACCCGTTCGGCGAGGAAGCGAGCGAGGATATCAGCAGAAAGAAGCTCGACGCCCTGCTCGCGGAGGGTGATCCGGAGGCTGCCGGGGTCCTGCAAGGCGCGATCGAGGATTTCTCGCAGGAACTGGCGCTCATTATCGGTCGCTTCCTCAAGCTCAAGGCCTGGCGCGATACCGAACGGATCGTCGTCGGGGGCGGATTCCGAGGAAGCCGGGTGGGCGAACTCGCCATTGGCCGCACGTCCGTCATCCTCAAAGCCGACGAGGTCCCCATCGATCTGGTGCCGATCCGGCACGACCCGGACGAGGCCGGCTTGATCGGCGCGGCGCATCTGGCGCCGCGCTGGATGTTCGAGGCACACGATGCCATCCTCGCCGTGGACATCGGCGGCACCAACATCCGGGCCGGTGTGGTCGCGCTCAATTTGAAAAAGGCCCCGGACCTTTCCAAGGCTTCCGTCTGGAAGTTCGAGTGCTGGCGGCACGCCGATGAGAAGAAACAGCCGACGCGCGACGACGCGGTCGAAGGGCTCGTCGCAATGCTCGCGGACCTGATCGCGCGCGCCGACAAGGAAGGCTTGCGGCTGGCGCCGTTCATCGGCATCGGCTGTCCGGGCATCATCGAGGAGGACGGCACCATCGACCGCGGCGCACAGAACCTGCCGGGTAACTGGGAGAGCAGCCGCTTCAACCTGCCGCTCGCCCTGCACGAGGCAATCCCCACGATCGGAGAGCACGACACCGCGATCCTGTTGCACAACGATGCCGTCGTTCAGGGGCTGAGCCAGGCGCCGTTCATGACCGACGTGGAGCATTGGGGCGCGCTCACCATCGGAACCGGCCTCGGCAACGCTCGCTTCACCAACCGAACCGCGGCCGGCAAGGATTGACGGCGCGCGCTCGCAGCGGCGACAATGCGAAAAAACGCCGCTGGGAGGATGGCTTGAAGCCGGCACCGTTTGCCTACGCCAAGGCTCGCTCGCTCGCGCACGCGGTCGAATTGCTGGCACATGACGATGCGCGGCTCCTCGCCGGCGGACAAAGCCTGATCGCCACGCTCAACATGCGCCTGAGCCATCCCGCGCTGCTGGTCGACATCAACGGCATCGGCGGGCTCGACGGCATCACCTCGAAAAACGGCTGCATCGAGATCGGGGCGCTGGTGCGTTACGCGCAGGCGGAGCGCTCCGCTGAGCTCGCCCGCCAGGCGCCGCTGATTGCGCTCGCCCTCCCGCATATCGGCCACCCCGCCATCCGCAACCGCGGCACGGTCGGCGGATCGCTGGCCTTCGCCGATCCGGCTGCCGAGCTGCCGGCGTGCCTGCTTGCGCTCGACGGCGAGGTCGACGTCACCGGCCCGCAGGGAGCGCGCACCATCGGTGTCGATGATTTCTTCAAGGGCCTGTTCGAGACCGCGCTTGCGCCGCGCGACGTGCTCACCGCCATCCGCCTGCCGGCCGCGAGCGCCGATACCCGCGTCGGCTTCGCCGAGTTCGCCCGCCGGCACGGCGACTACGCGATGGTCGGCCTTGCCGCCTGCGCGCACGCCGCCGGCCAGCGCCTCGGCGATCTCCGCCTTGCCTATTTCGGCGTGGGGTCGGCCCCGGTGCGCGCCCGCAATGCCGAGGCTGCGCTGGCGAGCGGCGATCTCGACGCGGCGGTCAACGCGCTCGCCGCGGACCTCGACCCGCCCGATGACGTACAGGCGCCGGGCGCGGTGAAGATGCATCTCGCCGGCGTGCTGTTGCGGCGGGTCGCATCCCAGCTCGGGCAGGCGCGGTCATGAGCGAGCGCTTTCACGACATCGCCGTCACCGTGAACGGTGAAGACGTGCGCGAACGGGTCGACGCGCGCAAGACGCTGGTCGACTTCCTGCGCGAGGATGTTGCATTGACCGGCAGCCATGTCGGCTGCGAGCACGGCGTGTGCGGCGCCTGCACCGTGCGCGTCGACGGCGTGGCGGTGCGCGGCTGTCTGCTGCTGGCCGTGCAATGCGACGGCGCGCGCGTCGACACCATCGAGGGCGTGGCCGAAACGCCCGAAATCGCCGACCTGCAGCGCGCATTCATAGAACGCAACGCGCTCCAGTGCGGCTATTGCACGCCCGGGCATGCTGCTCACCGCGCAGGAATTGCTGGCCGCCGGCGGCGTCCCGAGCCGCGAGCAGATCCGCCTCTATCTCTCCGGCAATTATTGCCGCTGCACCGGCTACCAGGCCATCGTCGATGCGGTCGAGGCCGTGGCGCAGGCCAGGGCGGAAGGGAAGCAAGTGCGCACATGAAAATCGCGGACGATTCTCCTCCCATTCTCTCCGCCCTGGACCGGCCGAACTCCTATATCGGCCGGTCGGTCCCGCGCCCCAATCTCGCGCGCCTCACGCGCGGCCGCGCCCAGTTCGTGAGCGATCTGACGCTGCCGCGCATGGCGCATGTGGCCTTCGTGCGCTCGCCCCACGCCCATGCGAGCATCAAGGGGATCGCCACCGCGGCTGCGAAAGCGGCGCCCGGCGTGATCGCCGTCGTCACCGGAGCGGAGCTCACGCCGGTGATCACGCCTTGGGTCGGCGTGCTCACGCACTTGAAAGGCATCAAATCCGCGCCGCAGCACGCGATCGCCATCGAGCGAGCGCGCTGGCAGGGCGAGGCGGTCTGCGCCGTGGTCGCGCGCAGCCGCGCCGAGGCCGAGGACGCGTGCGAGCTCGTGGAGGTGAGCTACGAGGAATTGCCGGCGGTCACCGACGCTGAAACCGCGCTCGATCCCGGCACGCCGGTCATCCATCCCGAGCTCGGCGACAATCTCACGTTCGAGCGCGTGCACGTCGCCGGCGATCCCGACAAGGGCTTCAAGGATGCCGACGCGGTGGTGGAGACGACCTTCGTGTTCGGCCGCCACACCGGCGTCACCAACGAGCCGCGTGCCATCGTCGCCGATTGGAACCCGGGCGACGAGCGCCTCACCGTCTATCACGGCACCCAGGCGCCGCACATGATGCAGAACCTGTTCGCCAAGCATCTCGGCCTCGAGGAGCATCAGGTCCGCGTCGTGACCAAGGATGTGGGCGGTTCGTTCGGGATCAAGGTGCACACCTATGCCGACGAGATGGCGACGGTCGCGCTTTCGAAGCTGCTCAAGCGTCCGGTCAAATTCGTCGCCGACCGCATCGAGAGCTTCGTCACCGACATCCACGCCCGCGACCATCGCGTGAAGGCGAAGATCGGCGTCAAGAGCGACGGCACCATTACCGCCTGGGAGATCGACGACCTCACTGGCATCGGCCCCTACTCGGTCTATCCGCGCACGTCCGGCATCGAGGCCAACCAGATCGTCAACCTCACCGGCGGGCCCTATACCTGCCCGAACTACCGCGCCCGCGCCCGCGTCGTGTTCCAGAACAAGAACGTCATGTGCCAGTACCGCGCCGTCGGCCATCCGATCGCGACCGCGGTGACCGAGGGGCTGGTCGAGCTTGCCGCCGCCAGGATCGGCATGGACCCGCTGGAAATCCGGCGCCGCAATCTCATCGCCGACGATGCCCACCCCTCGAGCGGCCCATCCGGGATCAAGTTCGAGGCGCTGTCGCACCACGAATTGCTCGCCCATCTCGACGCCATGATGAATTACGCCGGCCTGCGCGCCGAGCAGAAGCGGCTGCGCGCGCAAGGCATCTATCGCGGCATCGGCTTTGCCTCCTTCATCGAGGTGACCAATCCGAGCGCTGCTTTCTACGGCGTCGGCGGCGCGAAAATCTCGGCGCAGGACGGCGTCACCATGAAGCTCGATGCCCAAGGCGCGATCATCTGCCAGACCGGCGTCACCGAGCAGGGCCAGGGCGCCGAGGCCGTGATCGCGCAGGTCGCGGCATCGTCCTTCGGCGTGCCGATCGAGCGCGTGCGCGTCGTTACCGGCGACACCGACAACACGCCCTATGGCGGCGGCACCTGGGCCTCGCGCGCGGCCGGCATCGGCGGCGAAGCCGCCTGGCAGGCCGGCAAGGCGCTGCGCGCCAACGTATTGGCTTGCGCCGCATCGATCCTGCAGGCCAAGCCTGAGGACCTCGATATCCGCGACGGCGCCGTGGTCGATCAGAACAGCGGCACCGAGCGCTTGCCCCTGCATGAGCTCGCACGCATCGCCTATTTCCGGCCGGACACGTTGCCGCCGGGCTTCCAGGCCGAACTGATGGCGACGCGCCACTATGTGCCGCGCGCCTGGCCGTTCGCTTTCACCAACGGCATCCAGGCGAGCTATCTCGAGGTCGACACCGAGTCCGGCTTCGTCACGCTGCTCAAGCACTGGTGCGTGGAGGACTGCGGCACCGTGATCAACCCGCAGCTCGTCGACGAGCAGATCAGGGGCGGCGTGGTGCAGGGCATCGGCGGGGCGCTCTACGAGCACTGCGTCTATGACGAGCGCGGCCAGCTCACCAACGGCAACATGGCGGATTATCTCGTGCCGATGGCCGCCGAGATGCCCGATATCGAAGTCGGCCACGTGGTGACGCCGACCGCCGATTCCGAGCTGGGCGCCAAGGGCGCGGGCGAGGCCGGCACCGCCGGCGCGCCGGGCGCCATCATGAACGCCATCAACGACGCGCTGCGCCCGCTCGGCGCCACGCCGCTCACGGACATGCCGTTCACGCCTGGGCGGATTCTGCGCGCACTCAATCGAGTTTAGCCTTTTGCATGGACGAAGGTTGCATGCCGGGTCACAATCGGCCCGCTGCGGAAAGGTTCAGCCTGACCGCGAGCGGACTGACACGCGGCGATCGGCGTCCGTATGGTGCGCAAAGACGACGGGAGATGACGGGATGAACATCAAGGTGGGCCGCCAGGCGATCGCCGAGGCCACGGAGAAGCTCAAGAACTGGGGCCGCTGGGGCAAGGACGACCAGATCGGCACGCTCAACCACGTCACGCCGGCGGATATCGTCAAGGCAGCAAGCCTGATCCGCACCGGCAAGGTGTTCGCGCTCGGCATCCCGCTCGATCGAGAAGGCCCGCAAACGGGGCTGTTCGGGGGACGCTTCAATCCGATCCATCAGATGCTCGCTACCGGCACCGACGCGATCGCCGGGCGGCAGGACTGGAACAAGATCCGCTACGCCGACGACACGCTCAATTTGTGTGTGCAGGGCGCCACCCATTGGGACGCGCTCGGGCACGTGTTCTACGAGGACAAGGCCTATAACGGTTATGACGCCAAGCTCATCGACGCGCGCGGGCTCAGCGTGCTCGGCATCGAGCATTCCAAGAGCAAGATGATCGGGCGCGGCGTGCTGCTCGATATCGCCCGCTTCCGCGGCGTCGACTGGCTCGCCGACGGCGAAGGCATCTCCAACGACGAGCTCGAGCAATGCGCCAAAAAGCAGAAGGTCGAGATCGGGCGCGGCGACTTCGTCATCATCCGCACCGGGCAGATGGAGCGCTGCCTGCACGAGAAGAAATGGGGCGGCTATGCCGGCGGCGACGCGCCCGGCGTCAAGTTCGAGAACTGCTACTGGTGCCAGGACAAGGAGATCGCCGCGATCTGCACGGATACCTGGGGCGTCGAGGTGCGGCCCAACGAGACCACGGAAGCAAACCAGCCATGGCACTGGGTGGTGATCCCGGCCATGGGCCTCTGCATGGGCGAGATTTTCTATCTCAAGGAGCTGGCGGAGGATTGCGCCGCCGACCACGTCTACGAATTCTTCTTCTGCGGCCCGCCGCTCATCATCACCGGCGGAACCGGCTCGCCGATCAATCCGCAGGCGATCAAATAAGCTAGACTGAGCTGTACTCTCTCCCCGTCACCCTGAGGTGCGACCCGGCCCCTCGAGCCGGAGGAGCCTCGAAGGGCGACGCCCCGGGTGGCGTGCCCGTCATCCTTCGAGGGCCGCCTGCAGCGGCGCCTCAGGATGACGGCGCCAGAATGGAGGTGCCCCATGGCCCGCTATCTCAAGCGCGGAATGGACGCGAGCGCGATCAAGGCCGCCGATGCCAAGGTGCGCGAAACGGTGGAAAGCATCCTCGCCGAAGTCGAGGCGGGGGGTGACGCGGCGGTGCGCGCGCTGTCGCAAAAGTTCGACAACTGGTCGCCGCCCGCGTTCAAGCTCTCCGCCCCCGAAATCGAGCGCGCCATCTCGCAGGTGGGCAAGCGCGACCTCGACGACATCAAGTTCGCGCAGGCGCAGGTGCGCAATTTCGCGCAGAAGCAGAAAGAAACCCTGCGCGACCTCGAGGTCGAGACGCTGCCCGGCGTCGTGCTCGGCCACCGGCACATCCCGGTGAATTCGATCGGCTGCTACGTGCCGGGCGGACGCTATCCCATGGTTGCCTCGGCGCATATGTCGATCGTGACCGCGCGGGTGGCCGGGGTGAAGCGCATCGCCGCCTGTGCGCCGCCGTTCAAGGGCGGGCCGCATCCGGCCATCGTCGCCGCCATGCATTTCGGCGGCGCCAACGACATCTACGTGCTGGGCGGCGTGCAGGCGGTCGCCGCCATGGCGCTCGGCACCGAGACCATCGCCGCCGTCGACATGATCGTCGGGCCCGGCAACGCCTATGTGGCCGAAGCCAAGCGCCAGCTCTTCGGCCGCGTCGGGATCGATCTGCTGGCGGGTCCCACCGAGACCCTGATCATCGCCGACGACAGCGTGGACGGCGAGATGTGCGCGACCGATCTGCTCGGCCAGGCCGAGCACGGTCCGACCTCGCCCGCCATTCTCATCACGACGTCGGAAAGGCTCGCGCGCGACACCATGCGCGAGGTCGAGCGGCTGCTGGCGATCCTTCCGACCGCCGATGCCGCAGGCAAGGCGTGGGCGGATTTCGGCGAGGTCATCGTGTGCGACGACGACGCCGAGATGGTGCGCGAGGCCGACCGCATCGCTTCCGAGCACGTGCAGGTGATGACCCGCGACCCCGACTATTTTCTCACCAACATGAAGAACTACGGCTCGCTGTTCCTGGGGCCGCGCACCAACGTCGCCTACGGCGACAAGGTGATCGGAACCAACCACACGCTCCCGACCAAGAAAGCCGCGCGCTACACCGGCGGCCTGTGGGTGGGAAAGTTCCTCAAGACCTGCACCTACCAGAAGGTGCTCACCGACCAGGCGTCCGCGCTGGTGGGCGAGTATTGCTCGCGGCTGTGCATCCTCGAGGGTTTCTATGCCCACGCCGAGCAGGCCAATGTGCGCGTGCGCCGCTACGGCGGGCGCAACGTGGCCTATGCGCAAGCCGCAGAGTGAAGTGTGGCTACGGGATGCCCGGGATGAGCTACACTCGATGTCCGGTGATTTTTTCTGAAGCGGAGCGCCCCATGACCCGAGGTAGTATCAAGATCATTCACGAAGGTAGCTATGCCGCGGAAATTCCGGTCGAGCTGATCGAAGACGAAGGTGGTTGGTCGCCTTATCTATCGGTTCAGGACGCGACGAAGCTTGATGCCGTGCGCAAGGCGCTTCGAGGCGGGGACATAGCGACTGCGGCGAAATATGGCCGCGTCTTTCAGTTGCTGCCCGTCTCCGCTTGAGATGTCTGCAATCGAGCTCGCGGCTGCACCCTCCTTCCGGCTCGACGGCAAGCGCGCGCTCGTCACCGGCGGCGGGCGCGGTATCGGGCTCGCCGCGGCGTCCGCGCTCGCGCAAGCCGGCGCCCACGTGACGCTCCTCGCCCGCACGCAGGCGGAGATCGAGGCCGCGGCAGGCGCGATCGTCGCGCGCGGCGACAAGGCCGACGCGCTTGCCCTCGACGTGACCGATCTCGACGCCGTGCGCCGCGCGGTCGCGGCGGCGGAGCCGTTCGACGTGCTGGTCAACAATGCCGGCACCAATCGGCCCGCCAATCTCATGGACGTGAAGGTCGAAGACTTCGACGCCATCTTTGCGCTCAACGTGCGCGCGGCCTTCTTCATGGCGCAGGCGGTGGCGCGCCGCCTGATCGAAGCCAGACGGCCCGGCTCGATCATCAACATTTCCTCGCAGATGGGCCATGTCGGCGCCGCACGCCGCACCGTCTACTGCGCCAGCAAGCACGCCATGGAGGGCTTCACCAAGGCGATGGCGATCGAGCTTGCGCCCCACAATATCCGCGTCAACAGCCTGGGGCCGACCTTCCTGGAGACCCCGATGACGCGGCCATTTTTCGAGAACAAGGCGTTCCGCGACGAGGTGCTCTCCAAGATCAAGCTCGGCCGCCTCGGCCAGCTTGAGGAGTTGACCGGCGCCATCCTTTTTCTCGGCTCCGACGCCTCATCGCTGATGACCGGCTCGGCCCTCGTCCTCGATGGCGGCTGGACGGCGGAGTGACGTTGCAAGCTCACAGCAGGTATACGTCATTGCAGGTTGAGCTTCAGCCTCGGATCGGCAACGATGGTGCGATAAAGCGCGAGCTGGCCGCGATTGAATAGGTCGAGCTCCTGCGGCGTCGAGCCGACGGCCTCCGTTCCCGCATCCTTGAGCCGCCCAACGACCGCCGCGTCCTTCATCGTCCTGGCGATCGCGGCCGCGAGCTTGTCGACGATCGGCTGCGGCGTCCCCGCCGGCGCGTAGATCGCCGTCCAGTACGGGATCTCGTAGTCGAGCCCCTGCTCCATCATGGTCGGAACGTTGGGCAAAGTGGGTGCGCGCGTCCTGGTCGTCACCGCAAGCGCGCGGACTACGCCGGATTCGATATTCTTGGCCTGCGCGGGCACGCCGTCGATCAGCATGGCGATGCGGCCGGCGAGCAGGTCCGGCATCACTCCGGCATTTCCGCGGTACGGAACGTGCACGATATCGACGCCGGCGGCCGCCTTGAACAGCTCGCTGGCGAGATGAATGGCGGTTCCCGGGCCCGATGACCCATAGCTGAATTTGCCCGGGTTGGCCTTCGCCAGCGCGATGAGCTCCTTGAGGTCGCTCGCGGGCAGCGATGGGTTGATGATCAGCACCGGGGCAAAGCGGGTGACGAGGGACACCGGAGCGAGATCGCGCAGCCAGTCATAGGGCAAATCCTTGCCCACGGCCGAGCTCACCACGCCCGTTACGGAGTGATAGAGCAGGGTGTAGCCGTCGGGCGCAGCGCGTACGACCGCGTTCACGCCGATCGTGCCCCCGGCACCGCCCTGGTTCTCGACCACCACCTGCTGCCCCAGCACGTCGGAGAGCGTTTGCGCGGTCGCGCGCGCGGTAAAGTCGATGCCACCGCCCGCGGCGAGCGGAACGATGAGCTTGACCGGTTTGGCCGGATAGCTCTCCTGCGCGGCGACGCCGGCGATCGGCGACACGACGGCCGCGCATGCGAGCGCGGCCGCAAGCAGACAGGCCCGCCGCCCCTTGATCATGATAGTCCTCCCTGCTCTGCCGCCCGCAATCTTGCGCTGCGAGGCGCGTGGCCGTTCCACCGCCGCCATTATTCACGACGAGGAGAAGAGCACAACAAAGCAGAATCCAAAGAGAGGTCAACTCGCCTTCACCGGATAGATCGGCGCCTCACCGCTCAACACCCGCGCGACATCGGCCGCACATTTGGTCTGCAATTCGTCCAGTGCTTCAACCGAATAGAACGCGGTGTGCGGCGTAACGATGACGTTGTCGCGGCCGATCAGTTTGGAATCCTTGGACAGCGGCTCGACCGCGACCACGTCGAGGGCCGCGCCGCCGAGGTGACCGGAATCGAGCGCCGCGACCAGCGCATCCTCGTCCACCAATGGTCCACGCGCCGTGTTGATGAGCATGGCGCCCTTCTTCATCCTGCGGAACACCTCGGCGTTGAACAGGCCGCGAGTGGCCGGCATCAACGGCGCATGGACCGAGACGAAGTCGGAGATGTCGAGCAACCGGTCGAAGCTCACGCTCTCGACGCCGGCAACGGATAGCGCTTCCTGCGGGACGTAAGGATCATAAGTGACCACGCGCAGCCCGAACGCCTTGGCCTTCGGCGCCAGCGTGCGCGGAATGTTGCCGAACCCGACCAGCCCCAGCACGCGTCCGGCAAGACGATGGATCGGAACCACGGCCGGCATTTCCCAGCGCCCGGCCTGCACCAGGCTGTTGGACAGCGGAATCTTCCGCGCCAGTGCGAGGAGGAGCGCCATGGCGTGGTCGGACACCTCCTGCATGCAATAGTCCGGGACGTAGGTGACCGTGATGCCGAGCTCCCCCGCCGCCTTGACGTCGATATTGTCGACGCCGAGGCCGAAGCGGCCGATCGCCTTGCAGCGCGTAAGCTGCCGCAACAGCTCGCCCGGCAGCTTGGCATAGGTGACGAGGACCGCGTCGGCGTCGCGCGCCACCGCCAGGATGTCGTCGGGCGACGCGCTCTTCGCCATGCGCAGCTCGGGATCGACGCGCCGGAGCGCGGCCTTCGCGGGATCGAGCGAGGGAAACGGGCTGTCCGTGACCGCGATCAGGATACGGGACATCGCGATACTCCGAATTCAGGTCGTCATGCCCGGGCTTGACCCGGGCATCCATCTTCTCACGAAAATGATGGATTGCAGCGGAGCTCGGGCCTGCCCGAGCTCCGCAACACCCAGCGCTGCTAGTCGGGTAAACCCGACTAGCAGTGTCAAGCCCGGCAATGACAAGTTGAGTGCGCCGCGTCCTCCCCGAATTGTCATTGGGCCGCGAGTACCTCCGGGTTGACGCAGTTGGGCGGCGTCTTGCCGGCGAGAAACGCCAGAATGTTGTCCACGACGATGTTCGCCATCTCTTCGCGCACCTCGACCGTTGCGCTGCCGAGATGCGGGACGAGCACGACGTTCGGCATCTTGCGCAGCGCAGCATCGACCTTGGGCTCGTGCTCGAACACGTCGAGGCCGGCGCCAGCAATCCGCCGCGCCCGCAAGGCCCGCACCAGCGCCGCCTCGTCGACAATCGCCCCGCGTGCGGTGTTGATCAGGAACGCGGTCTTCTTCATCAGCTTGAATTCGCGCGCCCCGATCTGGTGACGCGTCTCCGGCCGAAGCGGCTGGTGCAGCGAAACGAAGTCGGATTCGGCGAGCAGCTGGTCGAATGGAACGAAGGTCAGGCCGGCCTCGCGTTCCTCGTTCTCGGGCTTTCGCCGCGGCGTCCAGTAAAGCACGCGCATGGAGAAGCCGTGCGCGCGCCGCGCCACCGCCCGGCCGATCAGCCCGCCGCCACCGACAAGTCCTATCGTCTTGCCCCAGAGGAAGGAGCCGAGCAGGTAGCTCGACTGTCCGCCGGGAAATTTTCCCGCCCGCACCAGGCGGTCGCCTTCGATCATACGGCGCGCGACCGCGAGCATCAGCCCGAACGTGAGATCAGCGGTCGCCTCGGTGGTGACCGGCGGAACCACGGTCACGGGAAGCCGCTGCGCCGTTGCCGCGGCGACGTCGATGTTGGACGGCGAGATCGATTGTGCCGCAAGCAGCCGCAGCTTCGGATTGGCCGCGATTACGTCGCGATCGATCCGGTCGTGTAACAAGCAGAACAGGATGTCGCATTTCTGCACGGCGGCGACCAGCGCCCTCTTGGCGATGATACGGCTCGAATCCGGATTGACCTTCACGCTCGCGACCTTGCGTAACCGCTCGATCGCGCTCTTGGCGACCGGCTGGGTCACGAAGATTCTCGGTCGAGACAGAGTTCGGGCGCATCAGGCCATCCACCGCACGACGCCGGCGACGCCGTCGACCGCGACCTGGGAGCCGTCGGGGATGCGGCTGGTGGCATCGAGCACGCCCAGCACCATGGGAATGCCGCGCTCGCGCGCGAGCGAGGCCAGATGCGAGGTCGAGCCGCCGAGCTCGGCGACCACGCCGGCGACGCGCGGCAGCACGTGGCTCAGCGCCGGGCCGGCGACGCGCGTCACCAGGATGTCGCCGGGCGCAACGCGCGAAAGCTCGCACTCGCAGTTCACCACGACAGCGCGGCCGGAGCCCCAGCCGATCCCCGCGGGATGCCCGCTGAGCCCGGGATGCTTGAGCCAGATCTCGTCGGGCACGGTGATCGGCTCGACGGTGAGCGGGCGCGCCTGGAGAAGCTTGAAGCCCGCCTCGTCGAGCGCCCATTCGATCTCGACCGGACCTCCGACAACGGCTTCCACCTTGCGCATCATGCGGCCGAGCGTGACCGCCTGGGCGGCATCGAGGCAGGGCGCGCTGACGAGTTCGTTCGGCACGGCCTGCGGCAGCGCGCCGGCGCCATGGCCGCAGGTCTCGCGGTGATCCTTGCGGCCGGCGTCGATCTTGCGCAGGAAGCCTTGGCGCGACAGCACGATGCGGTCCGGCACGACTTCGCCCTGGGCGATGGCGGAGCCGAGCCCCCAGGTCGCGGTGATCAGCATCTGCCCCTCGGCCGTCTCGCTCAGGCCGCCGCCCGCGGCGCGCGCGTCGACCAGCGGCTGGATCAGCACGGCCATGGCGGTGTCGGCGGGCGAGAGCCCATGATTCTCCATGTAGCGGCGCGCATTGGTCGTCCACAGCGCGGCCCAGCAGGCGCGCACCGCGGTGAGGAACGCCGCCTCCTCATCGATGCCGAGGAAGCTCTCGAACTGGCCGGCGAAATTGGCGCCCTTGCGGTCCTCGATCAGCGCGGAGGAGCGTACCGCGCTGGGGCGTCCGCTGTCGTCGCGCTGGGCGTGCCACGCCGCCAGCAACGGCGCGAGGATTCCCGGCGCCACCGGCTGCTCGTAGAGGCCGAGCCTGATCTCGACCGACAACCGCCGCTGCTCGACGAGGTCGGCATCAGGGAAGCGGCGGACGACCGCTGCGAGCCCGAGCGCGGCGATCTGCGCCCGGTAGGCATCCGCACTCAGGCAAAAGCCACCGGGCGTCGGCAGGCCGGCATGAGCGAGCGCCGCGAGGTTCGCCGCCTTCGGTCCGACCCGCTCGGGGTCGGCGGCGTCGCTCAGCGGGATGATGAACTCCTCCATCGCGATCCTCGACCGTTTGCTCACGTCCAGACGGATCGCCGCGCGAGCACGAAGCGGATCACGCGACTACTTCACGTGATCGGCGTAACCGGGGATCGGATCGACCACGGTGATCTGCTTGACCGGGAAATTCGAGATGATCTCGATCTCCTTCTCGTGCACGATCAGCATTTCCTCGATGCGCACGCCGTAACGGAAGCGCTTGCCGTGCTGGGTCTCGAGCGCAAACGTCATGCCGGCCTTGATCTCGATCGGGTGGTCGAGCGACCAGATGCGCGAGATCACCGGGGGGTCGTATTGCGCGAGGCCAAGCCCGTGGCCCCACAGATTGGCCGCGGCCTGGTCCTCCTCCTTGTAACCCCAGGCCTCCTTCGCCGACGGCCACTTCTTCGCGATGTCGCGCGTGGTGGCGCCGGCCTTCACCGCGTGGATCGAATTGTAGAGCCATTCGAGCGCGGTCGCGTATGTGTCCTTCTGCTCCTTGGTCGGCTCCTTGCCGACGCAATAGGTGCGGTAATAGCAGGACTTGTAGCCGTTCCAGGTCAGCGCCGCCAAATCCATGAACACGATGTCGCCGGGCTGGATGATGCGGTCGGAGAAATTGCGCCAGTTCGGCCAGGTGTTGGGGCCGGACGAGACGATCACGTCCTCCACGTCCTCCATGCCGGGAATGCTGTAGAGGTATTTCATCAGGTGCGCCGTCACCTGGTTCTCGGTGATGCCGGGCCGCAGGAACTTCATGCACTCCCAATGGGTGGCGTCGCCGATCGCACCGACCATGCGCATGCATTCCTGCTCGTCGACGTTCTTGACCGCGCGCGCCTCCATCATCGGCGTCATGCCGTCGACCCAGTTGATCTTCTTGTCCTTGAAGATGTTGATCATGTTGATGTCGATGAAGTCGACCCCGAGCTTCTGGCCGGCGACGCCGTGGCGCTTCATCTCGTAGAGGATCGCGTCGGTGAATTTCTTCACCTGCTGCTGCGAGGCCGGGCCGGCCGCGCCCTTGATCCAGGCATAGGAGTAGCGGACGTTCTCCTTCGGCAGCCACGGCGAATGGCGCTCGATCTGGAAGCCGAGGTCGCCCTGCTCGAACAGCACGGGCGCGCCGTCGCCGCAAAGGAGCGCGTAGCGAAGTCCCGGCTTGAGCCGGTTCCAGCCCGGCGTGAGCGTGCCGGTGAGATAGCGCACGTTCTCGTCGTACATGCAGAGCATGGCGCCGAGACCGTGCTTCTTCATGTGCTCGCGCGCGCGTTCGGTGCGGTGCTTGCGCAGCCGGTCCCAGTTGACCCGCTGTTGCCAGTCCAATCCGGCGATGCCGAAATTTGCCGTGCCCATGAACGCCTCCCGGATATGAGCCGCGTTCTTGGCCGCGACCCCGTGCTGTTGCCAAAAATCCTAGCCGGGTGGCCCCCGCGGCCGAAATAATATATTCTGCGTTAGGGCATCAGTTTTCTTGATAGCAGGCGTCGTGGCCAATATCGCGCTCCGGCAGATTCGCGCCGTCATCGCCGTATGTGAGGAAGGTTCGTTCACGCGCGCGGCCGAGCGCGAGAACGCCACCCAATCCGGCATCTCGCAGCACGTCGCCACCGTCGAGCGCGCGCTCGGGGTGAAGCTGTTCGAACGCTCGGCGCGGGGCATCGTGCCCACACCCGCGGGGCTGCGCTATTACAAGAGCTGCGTCGAGGCGGTCGGCCGGCTCGAGAACGCCAACGAGGACGCCCGCAGCCTCGCCGGCCTCGTCACTGGCGACCTGCGCATCGGGCTGATGCCGACCTTCACCCGCGCGGTGCTGGCGCCGACCCTCGACGACTTTGTGCCACGCCATCCCGACGTGCGGCTGCATGTCTTCGAGGGCTACAGCGGCGTGCTCACCGACATGGTGCTGGCGGACGAGCTCGATTTCGCCGTCGTGCCGGCGTTCGAGGGCCGCATGGGATTGAAATCGCGGCTGCTGGTGCGCGACCGCGAGATGCTGCTGTCCGGATCGAAGCGCTCCCTTGCCCCGCTTGCGCCGGTGCGGCTCGCCGATTGCGCCCCGTTGAAGATCGTGGTGCCCGGGCCGGACAATATCCGCCGCCGCAACCTCGAGACCTATTTCCAGACCAACGGCGTCGACATCGCCGCCATGCTGGAAATGGACGCCATGATCGGCACGCTCGAATTCGTCGCGCGCTCGGACTGGGTGACGGTGCTGCCGGGCCTGATCTCGGTGAACGACATCGGCAAGGGCGGTCTCGTGGTCAACCCGATCAGCGATCCGCCGCTGCATGCCGAGTTCGTCGTGATCCAGCCCGCACGCCGCACGTTGAGCGTGCCGGCGCGGCTGTTCCTCGAGCGCTTCGAAACCGAAATCGCCCATATCCAGGCGATCTGGGACAAGGCATTGGCGACGCCGGTCGCGTCGAATGGCCGCAAGCGCAGGCGCTAGCGCATGTTCCGGTCGATTTGCGCCAATCTCTCCGCTGTCATTCCGGGGCCCGAGCGATAGCGAGGGAGCCGCTTCGCGGCGCCCCGGAATGACGACGGATGGATACGAACGAGCGGAAACAGCTCTAGTCCTGCCCCGGATCGGCCTTGAGACCGGCAGCCTCGATGCCCGCAATGGCGCAGGCTTCGTCCTTGTCGGAGGTATCGCCGGAAATGCCGACCGCGCCGACGACCTCGCCCGCCGCGGTCCGGATCAGCACGCCACCGGGATTGGTGACCATGCGCCCAGCGCTCGCCGCCGCCAGCATGGTGAAGAACTGCGGGGTCTTGGCCGCGCGTGCGGCGAGCGTGCGCGAGCCGAAGCCCATGCCGAGCGCGCCCCAGGCCTTGCCGAAGGCGATGTCGAACCGCAGCAGCCCCGATTTGTCCTCGCGCTTGAACGCGACCAGGTGCCCGCCGGCGTCGAGCACGGCAACGGTGAGCGGCGCACAATTGGTGTCGCGGCCCTTCTTGAGCGCGACGTCGACGATGGTGGAAGCTTGCGCAAGCGTGACGACCGACATGGAGGCTCCAATGGCGTGTTGGCGTAAGGGATGATGGGCTCAGGAGAGCTTGTGGCAGGTCACTGCGGCGCGCGGTTGGCCCAGTAGACCGACACCGCCGACACTTCGGCGGCGCCCGAGACCTTGCGTTGGGTCTCCTCGTAGCAGGCGAGCGTCTTTTCGACCAGCGGCAGCTCGAGGCCGCGCGCCTTGCCCTCGGCCAGCATCGTGCGCAGGTCCTTGACCGCGCTGTCGATGTCGAACGTCACCGGGCCGCCGTCGCCGCCTTTGAGCGCGTCGGCGATGACCGGCCCGCGCACCTTGAGCACGTTCGGGCCGCCCGACGTGTCCGACAACAGGTCCATGATCCGCGTCGGGTCGAGCCCGAGCGGGCGGCAAAGCGCGAGCGCCTCGCCGAGCGCCTGCCAATAGATCATCAGCGGCATGTTGATGGTGAGCTTCATGACCGCGCCGGAGCCGACCGGCCCGCAATGCTCGAGCCGGCGGCAGAGCTGCTCGAGGATCGGCTTTGCCCGCGCCGCGTCGTCAGGCTCGGCGCCCATCAAGCCGATCAGCTTGCCCTGCCGCGCCGGACCGGTCGAGCCGCCCACCGGGCATTCGACGAAGGCCGCCCCCTTGGCGCGGACTTTCTCGGCGAGGGCGACCTGCGCCTGCGGCTGCACGGTGCTCATCTCGATGAACAGCTTGTCCGCCACCTCGCCCGCGAGCAGCCCCGATGCGCCGTTGTAGACCGCGTCGATGGCAGCGGCATCGGTGAGCATGGTGATGGTGGTGTCGGTGGTCTTCGCAAGCTCGGCCGGCGTGGCGGCGACCGCCGCGCCCGCATCCGTGACCGACCTTCAACTTGTCGGCCGAGCGGTTCCATGCCGTCACCTCATGGCCGACCTCCATGAGCCGCTGCGCCATGGCGGCGCCCATCTTGCCGATCCCGGCGATCCCGATCCGCATTCAACCCTCTCCGCCTTGATGGCGGCGACGATAGGGGATTATGCGCGCGCGAGAAAGACCGCTATTCATTCGCGGCCCGCACGCCGAGCTTGAACACGGCGCAAACCGCTGTAGCGTCCGCCCCGCGCAACAAATCGGGGGCAAGGGAGGTTTCGAATGGCGAAAGGGAAAGTCGGCATCGTCGGGCTCGGCATCATGGGAGGCGCGTTTGCCAAGAACCTCGTTGCCGCCGGCTGGCGCGTGGTGGGCCACGACATCGACCCCGCGCGCCGGCGCGCCATGGCGCGGGCAGGCGTCGAGATCGTGGACGACGCGAAAACGCTCGCCGCCGAGGCGGCGACCATCATCACCAGCCTGCCCAAGCCGGCGGCGCTCGCTGCGACGGTGCAAGCCATCATCGATGCTCGCGTGCGCCCGCGGGTGATCGTCGAAGCCAGCACCTTCACGCTCGACGACAAGCTCGCGGCCGAGCGCGCGCTGCGCGCGGCAGGCCATGTGATGCTGGACTGCCCGATCAGCGGCACCGGCGCGCAAGCGAAGGTGAAGGACTTGGTGATCTATGCGAGCGGCGAGCGCAAGGCGATCCGCAGGCTGCGCCCCCTGTTTGCCGGATTCGCGCGCGCCATGCACGACCTCGGCGCGTTCGGCAACGGCAGCCGCATGAAATATGTCGCGAACCTCCTCGTGGCGATCAACAATGTCGCCAGCGCCGAGGCGATGGTGCTCGGCCTCAAGGCCGGGCTCGACGCCCAAACCGTTTTCGACATGGTGACCACGGGCGCGGCCAACTCCCGGGTGTTCGAGCTGCGGGCGCCGATGATGGTGAAGGACCGCTACGACGACGCCACCATGAAGATATCGCTCTGGCAGAAGGACATGGCGGTGATCGGCGAGTTCGCACGCAAGCTCGGTTGCCCGACGCCGATGTTCGACGCCACCGTGCCGGTCTACGAGAAGGCGCTGGAGTCGGGCCACGCCGAGCAGGATACCGCTGCAGTCTGCGCGGTCCTGGAGGCGATGGCAGGCGTGAAACGCGGCAAGAAGGGACGGGCAAAAAAGCGCAGCAAATGAGCACCGCGCGAGCAGCGCGGTCTCTACTGCGGCGGCTCCTGGACCGTGCGCACCACGCTTGAGGTCGGCCGCCCATCGACGGTCTGGCCTGCCCGCGTCTTCACCATGGCGGCCTCGTATTGCGGCAGCGATCTTACGGGATCTTTCGCCTTCAAATGCACGATCTTGAACCCCTTGGCCTTGAGCTGCAGCAACAACGCGGGCAGCGCGACGGCGGTCGAATGCTGGAAATCGTGCAGCAGGACGATGCCCTTGCCTTGCTTGTCGAGCTTGGTCATCACCGATGCGATCACCCGGTCGGGATTCTTGAGCTTGAAGTCGAAGGAATCGGCATCGATCGAGAAGATGCCGATATTCCTTTCGGCGAGATAGGCGGTCAGTTCCGGCGTCTGGCTCAGGCCCGGGAAGCGAAAAAAGGGCGCCAGCGGACGCCCGGCGGTAATTGCCACGGCGCTGATGCCTTTCTCGATTTCATCCTTGGCTTCGTCCAGGGATTTTTTGGCCAGGTTCGCGTGCGACCACGAATGAGAACCGACGGTGTGATCCTGAGCGACGACCTGCCTGAGGATTTCGGGATGCCAGCTCGCGTGCTGGCCGATCGGAAAAAATGTCGCCTTCACGCATTGCGACGCTAGCGCCGCCAGCACGGCGGGAGTATTGCCAGGCCACGGGCCGTCGTCGAAGGTCAGCACGACCTCGCCTCGCTCCAGGAAATCGTGAGCCTTGAACTGCTGGCTGCCAAAGCCCGGTCCGCCTGTAGTATCGATCGCTACCGTTCGGGAGACGCCGAGCGCGTCCGGATTTTTGCACCTTGGATTGGCAGCGGTGCCATCCTTGCCTGGTGGGCCCGGCATCATCGCAGCTGCGGGCCTGTCTTGCGGTGCCATCGGTGCCGCCGGCGGCGGGAACGATTGCGGCTGGACCATCTGCAGCTGCGTGGTCGCCACGGCGGCCCGACGCGATTCGACCGTGCCGGTCACCAGCTCGCCTTCCACGACCTTCGCCTCCGGCACAGTCAGTGCCGGCTCCTTGGGGCTGAGAATCCACCCGATGCCGATGCCTAAAGTTATCGCAGCGGCGATGGCAGCCGCCAACCCTGTCATCCGATGCATTGATATTTTATCCCTTGCGGTCCGGCCGCACGATCGGTGGGAAATGTTTAGTTTCGATTACCGCCGCGGTGGGCTGGCCGCGTGTGAGCCGCTCACTCCGGCTTGATCCCGGCCGCTGCGACCACCTTGCCCCATTTTGTGTAATCGTCACTGATGAACTTCGCATAGGCCGCAGGCGTGGTACCGACCACATCGACTCCGATCGCAGCCATGCGCTGGTGGAAGCCAGGCGACGCAATGATGCCTGCGACCTCGCGGTTAAGCGTCTCGACAATGTTGGGCGGCGTGGCAGCCGGCGCCACCAGCCCCACCCCCGAGCCGACCTCGAAGCCGGGAAAGGCGGCCTCGGACAGCGTAGGAACATCGGGCAACGAGGCGATGCGGACCAGACTGGTGGCGGCGAGGGCGCGCAGGCTGCCGTCCCGGATCAGCGGCAGGAGCGAATTGACGGCACCGATGAACATGTCGATGCGCCCGGCCAACAGATCCGGCAGGACGGCCGTGGCACCGCGGAACGGCACATGAACAAGATCCACGCCGGCGTGCATCTTGAAAAGTTCGCCGCCAAGATGCTGCGGCGTGCCGACGCCGACGGAGCCGAAGCTCAACCTGTTCGGCGAATTCCGCGCCAGCTCCACGAAATCCTTGACCGTCCGCACCGGCAGGCTCGTCGGCACGACCATGACGAACGGTACGTCGGCGACCAGATTGATCGGCGTAAAATCGGTGATCGGATTGTAAACCGGATTGCGCGACAGATGCGGGCCCATGGTGAACGACGCTGGCGCGATCAGCATGACATGGCCGTCCGGCGGCAACTTCGCCACATAGGAATACGCGATGTTGCCCCCGCCGCCGGGCTTGTTCTCGACCACCGCGGTCTGGTTGAGGCTCGCTTGCAAACCCGCTGCGATTTCCCGCGCCACCACGTCATTGGCGCCGCCCGGCGTGAAAGGCACGATGATGCGGAGCGTCTTGTTGGGAAATCCGACCGCAGGCGCCGACGGCTGCTGAGCGCGGACCGCGAGCGGCCAAGAGACTGAACAAAAAACCGAAGACACAGCCGCCGCGCTGGCGAACAGCATCATGACCTCGCGCCGCTTCATTGATCACCTCGTTGGCAAGGGCAAGCAGCATCCAAGCGACTTGAACGGTCAGGTATCGTCTGCGCACGTGGCGCGCGCTCCAGATCGGCAGATTGGCAGGATTAGAGCATGATCCGGAAAAGTGGGTACCGGTTTTCCGAAAAGATCATGCTTAAGCAAAGAGCTAGAGCGTGATTGCGACTCAACCTAAAGCAATCACGCTCTAGCGATCCCTGCAAGGGCGTGCTGGACAGCCCCAGTTTCGAAGCGGGCAGCGACTCTCGGAGCTCGCCCGCTCACGTCCGCAGGAAATCGAGCACGGCGGTCTCCGCCAGCACCGCTTCGGGAATGCCGTGGCGCCGGGAGCGGGCGCGCTCCTCCGCCGTCTGCGTGGCCTGGAGATAAGCCCCGAGGTGCCGCGCGCGCTCGATGATGCGCCGCCCAACCGGGAGCCGTGCCGCCTCGAAGCGCCGGAGCGCGGGCGCGACCTCGCCCTGCTCGAGCGCCGCGGCCAATGCCGCCGCGTCATCCGCCGCCTTGGCCACCCCGGCCGCGACATGGGGTCGCGCAACGAAGGCAGCGTCGCCGATGATCGCGACCCGGCCGAAGGCCATGTGCGGCGTTTCGAGATCGTAGATCGGCTGCAGGATCGGCTCGTCGATCATGCGCACGACCTCGCGGAATTGCGGCGCCAGCAAGCGCTCCGCCGCCGCGCGCATCTGCGCGATGGCGTCGCGCCGGATCAGCGGCGGCGGGATCGAGATGGTGTGGGTCGTCCCGCTCTCGTCGGTGAGCAGGTGCTGCAGCTCGCCACTCTCATCCGCCGGGCGGTACCAGACCACGTTGTAGCGGCGGTGGCCGGGACGCAGGTCGTTGTCCGGTCCGGCGACCGGATAGCCCAGGCATTGCTCGCCCGGCGGCAGGCAGAACGTCATGTAGTTGAACAACTCGCGATGGATCGCGGGCGCAAACGCCGCTTCCGGAATGAGCGCGCGCCAGGCGACGTAGCCGGCGTAGAGCGGCGCGAGCTCCGGCAGGCATTGCTGGCGAATGGTGGAGCGAAGACCGTCCGCCCCCACCAGCAGCTCACCCTCCGCCGTGCCGCCATCGGCGAAGTGCACGACCACGGACCGCTCGTCCTGCTCGAACGCCCTGACGCCGCGGCCGCGGTGGTAGCGCTCCCGGGGAAACGCGTCCCGCAGCACCCGGTAGACACGTTCCCAGGCGGTGAGCACCTGGGGGCATGCGAACTCACCGGCCAGCCGCCCCGAGGACTCGAGGATTTTTCGGGTCGTGATCTCGACCCCGAGATCGGTCGGGTCGATCCCAAGCCGGCGCAGGGTCGCGATCAGATCCGGCTGCGCGACGATGCCGGCGCCGCGGCCGGCGAGCTCGCTCTCGACGCGTTCGAAGACGGCGACGTCCCAGCCGGCACGCCGCAGCAGCAGCGCGGCCAACAGGCCGCTCATGGAGCCGCCGGTGATGAGGGCGCGCCCTGCGCCCGCCTCGCGCAATTTGCTCGATCCCGCCATTTCCTGCCGCCAAAAGTTGCTATATATCGGGCGAAACCTGGAGGAATGCCATGGCCCTGACGATGTTGGACAAGCAGGCGGAGACTTCGGTGAAATCGCCGTGGCCGCCGGAGATCGCCGCGGAATTCGAGCGGGAGAAGAACAACCCCAATCCGTGTGTCGGGAACGCGCTGGTATCGGAGACCGATCGGGTCCGGGTCTGGACGATCCGTCTCAAGCCCGGCGAGCGCATCGGCTTCCACCGCCACGTGCTCGATTACTTCTGGACCGCGGTGACGGGCGGGCGCGGACGCCAGCATGTGCACGACGGCACCACCGTCGAATATACCTACGCGCCCGGCGAGACCCGGCACGAGACGTACGGAACCGGTCAGTTCAAGGTTCACGATCTCGAGAATCTCGGCGACAAGGACATGGTCTTCATGACCATCGAGTTCCTGCAGAGCGCCAACAAGCCGATGCCGCTGCCCGAGGGTGTGCGGCAGCAGGCCGCAGCGTAGGTTGCGGCGTCCCGGATCGAAGGAATTGCTCGGCGCGCCGCGCCCCCATTCCCTTCCAAAGAAAGGCATCGAGGCGCCCGAACTCTTCGGGCGCTTTTGTGTGCGTAAGTCGGAGAAATCCGATGCTGGCCGCAGCGACGAGGACTAGCCCGAACCCGAAGTTCGCGCATGCCGCGTGTCATCGCGAACTTCGGGTTCAAAAGGGGCACTAGAATCGAGTGCCGTGTCACTTGATTCGAAGTTCGTCATGAGAAGGTGCCGGGCGCTAGCGAACTTCGGAACGGGACTAGCCAAGCCGGCACCCTTCCTGCACACTGGCATCCAAACAAAAGGACCCGTCCCGCGCGAACGCATGGAGTTCGGCGGAAACCGGGCTTGGGGGGAAACAGGTGGGCCTTAGCTTCGACTTGCTGATCAATGCCTTGATCGCCGGCATTCTGCTCGGCGGCTTCTATGCCGCGGTGACGCTCGGCGTGTCGATCTCGTTCGGCATCCTCGACATCGTCAACATCGCGCATCCCGCCTTCATCATCCTCGGCTCGTATATCGCCTATATCGTCAACAGCCGGCTCGGCATCGATCCGATCGTGGTCAGCGTCGTCATGCTGCCGGTGTTCTACCTGTTGGGCGCCGGCATCTACCAAGTCTATTACGAGTCGTTCGAGAAGCACGGGCAGGAGTTGCTGCGCGGCCTGTCGTTCTTCTTCGGTCTCTTGTTCGTCACCGAGGTGATGCTCATTCTCGTGTTCGGCGTCGATTACCGCTACGTCGAGGCGTGGTATATCGGGCCGAGCTGGCACCTCGGCGTGATGGATTTCCCGCTCCGCATGCTGGTGCCGTGCCTCGCCGCGCTCGCCCTCTTCGCCGCGCTGCAGCTCTTCCTCTCGCACACGTTCATTGGACGCGCGATCTCCGCGGTGGCGCAGGACCAGCTCGCCTTGCGGCTCATGGGCGCTTCCCCCACCCGCATCAAGCGCATCGCGTTCGGCATCTCGATCGCAACCACGTCGGTCGCAGGCGCGCTGCTGATCATCATCCAGCCGGTCGAGCCCTCGGTCGGGCGCGAGTATATCGGCCGCGTGTTCGCGATCTGCGTGCTCGGGGGGCTCGGCAGCCTCCCCGGCACGGTGATCGGCGCCATGCTGCTCGGCATCATCGAGAGCTTCACCGCCACCTTCTACGGGCCATCCTGGGCGCCGGCAGTGGCGTTCGGCGTGCTCCTTCTCACCCTGGCGTTCCGGCCTGCGGGCCTGCTCGGACGATAGGGCAGTCGATCGTGCGGACTCGCGTCTTTCTGCTGATCTCGATCGCGGCGGCCGCTGTCGTGTTCTTCGGCGCGCGCGCGGTGAACAACGATTACGTGTTCTTCGCCGGTTACACCGTGCTGCAATTCATCGTGCTGGCGACCGCCTGGAACATCCTCGGCGGCTATACCGGCTACGTGAATTTCGGCTCGGCGGCGTTCTTCGCGCTCGGCGCCTATTCGACGGTCTTCTTCCACAAAACCTACCAGCTCCCGATCCCGATCCTGATCGTGATCGGGGGCATCGTCTCGGGCATCGTCGGATTCGGCATGGGCTATCTGACGCTGCGGCTGCGCGGCGCCTTTTTCGCCATCGCGACGCTCGCGCTCGCCGTCGTGCTGCAGACGCTCGTCGTCAACTGGGACTATGTCGGCGGCTCGCGCGGCGCCTATATCATCCGCCCGAACGAGATCTGGCTGATCGGGCCCTACATCCAATATCTGTTCCTGCTGATGCTGGCGCTGGTGGTGATCTCGCTCACCATCGCGCGCGGCATCGAGCGCTCCCAGCTCGGCTACGGCTTCGCCACCATCCGCGACGACGAGCTCGCGGCGGAAGCCTCGGGCGTGCCGACCTTGCGGCTGAAGCTCGTGGCCACCACGCTGTCCGGCGGGCTCATGGGCATGGCCGGCGCGCCCTTTCCCTATTACATCGGCTACCTGCAGCCCTCGTCCGCCTTCGGGCTCGAATATGCCGTCAACTCGATCGCCATGCCGATGATCGGCGGTACCACCAGCTGGGTCGGGCCGCTGATCGGCGCGATCCTGCTCGGGACGTTGCAGCAGGTCGCGACCGTCACCATCTCCTCGGCGGTCAACCTTCTCATCGTCGGCCTGCTGCTGGTCGGCTTCGTCATCGTCGCGCCGAACGGCATCGTCGGACTGGTGCAGAGCTGGACGCGCGGGAGGACGAAGTGATGGCCGGCGCGCTGCTCGAGGTCCAGGGTCTGAGCAAACGCTTCGGCGGCTTTGTCGCCCTCGACGGTATCGACCTTGCCGTCGCCGAGGGCGAGCGCGTCGGCCTGATCGGCCCCAACGGCTCGGGCAAGTCGACATTGGTCAATTGCATCTGCGGTACGCTCGCGAACGAGACCGGCACGGTGCGCTTCAACGGCGAGCCGGTCGACGGCCTGCTCACCCACGAGCGCACCCGCCGCGGCATGGCGCGCAGCTTCCAGCTTCCGCGCCCGTTCACGACCCTGACCGTCGCCGAAAACCTGCGCGTGCCGCTGCTTTACACAGTCAACGCGCGGCCGGGGCACTCGCTCTCCCCGCCCGAGGTCGATGCGCGCTGCAACGAGCTGTTGCAGCTCGTCGCGCTCGCCGACAAGGCGGCGCAGTATCCGCGCGATCTGACACAGGTCGAGATGCGCAAGCTCGAGCTCGCGCGCGCCATGGCGGCCGAGCCGAAGCTCCTGATCGCCGACGAATCGATGGCCGGGCTGTCGCAATCGGAGGTCGATGACATCGTCGGCCTGCTCATCCGGCTCAACGAGCGCGGCATCACCATCATCCTGATCGAGCACATCATGCGCGCGGTGATGCGGTTCTCGCAGCGCCTGGTGGTGCTGGTCTCCGGCAAGAAGATCGCGGACGGCAGGCCCGATGCGGTCATTCGCGATCCCGAGGTGGAGAGGGCTTACCTTGGCCAATAGCCTCACCATCGAGAAGATCGACGCCGCCTACGGCGCCGTGCGGGTGCTCGAGGACGTGTCGCTCAGCGTCAATGCCGGCGAGACCGTGGTGCTGCTCGGCACCAACGGCAACGGCAAGTCGACGCTGATGAAATGCGTCATGGGGATCGTGCGCCCGCGCGCGGGCCGCATCGTGGTCGAGATCGACGGTGAAAAGCACGACCTGGTCGGCCGCAGCACCGAGCAGATCGTCGATCTCGGCATCGCGCTGGTGCCGGAAGGCCGCCGCCTGTTTCCGCGCCTGACCGTGGAGGAAAACCTGCTGCTCGGCGCGTTCCGCAGCAAGGCGCGCGCGATGCTCAAATCGAACCTGGATTTCTGCTTCGAGTGCTTCCCGCGCCTGGCCGAGCGCCGCGCCCAGCTCGCCGGCTCCATGAGCGGCGGCGAGCAACAGATGCTCGCGCTCGCGCGCGCACTGATGCTGGCGCCGCGCATCCTCCTGATCGACGAGCCGTCGGTGGGCCTCGCGCCCGTGCTGGTCAGCCGCACCATCGACAAGATCAAGGAGCTCAAGGATCAGTACAAGCTGACCGTGCTGATGGCGGAACAGAACTTCCCGCAGGCGCTGCGCATCGCCGACCGCGGCTACGTCATCGTGCACGGGCAGATCGCCTTCGAGGGGCGCTCGGCCGACGAGCTCAACAACAACGAGCTGATCCGGAAATTTTATCTGGGGCTGTGATACCCCTGGTGGGACGCTGCCCCCTGCCGATCAACGCGACGGATCGCCGCCTTC
Source organism: uncultured Alphaproteobacteria bacterium (assembly GCA_963827585.1). Taxonomy (GTDB): domain Bacteria; phylum Pseudomonadota; class Alphaproteobacteria; order Rhizobiales; family Xanthobacteraceae; genus VAZQ01. The sequence goes on along the minus strand of CAWHCK010000046.1, from coordinate 560,900 downwards.
GACCATGATGGTCTCGACCTCGCCCGCGCCGTTGCGGCGGAAGGCTGCCGCCTGGTCGTATTCCGGCGAGGTGAAGCAGGCGACGCCCTGCTCGAAGGTCGGGAACTCGATCACCACGAAGCGCTGGAACTTGTCCGGCCCTTCCATGATCTGATGGCGCCCGCCGCGCGCGAGCACCTTGCCGCCGAACTTGGCGATGATGCCGGGCACCAGATCGGTGTACTTCTTGTATTCGACCGGATCGTTGATCTTCGATCGTGCAACCCAATAGGCCGGCATGGTGAGTTCCTCGCTGACTCTTGCTGTACCAAAGACCGTCATGCCCGCGAAGGCGGGTATCCAGTACACTCCGCGCTAGCGGCAAGAACCGCAAGCGTCCGTGTTTGCTGGATCATCCGCTGGAGCTTGTCCTCGGGACGGCGAAGCCGCACCCGAGGACGGAGGATGACGGCGAAATTGCCGCACGAGGAGCGTCCATCATGCCACGCAAGCTGATCGATATTTCGGTGCCGCTGGAGAACGACGTCGCCGCCGATCCGCCGGGCTACGGGCCGAAGATCGATTATTTCACCCACCGCCAGACCGCGGCCGACGTGGTCAAGTTCTTTCCCGGACTGCGCGAGCAGGATCTGCCCGACGGGGAAGGCTGGGCCATCGAGTGGATCAGGCTCTCGACCCACAACACCACCCATCTCGACGCGCCGTGGCATTTCGCCTCGACCATGGACCGCGGCAAGCGCGCCATCACCATCGACGAGGTGCCGCTCGAATGGTGCCTTCAGCCCGGCGTCAAGCTCGACTTCCGTCATTTCCCCGACGGCTATGTCGCGACCGCGCGCGACGTGGAGGCCGAGCTCGCGCGCATCGGGCACACGCTCGCGCCGCTCGAGATCGTGCTGGTGAACACCAGCGCGGGCGAGGCCTACGGGCGCCCCGACTACGTCGCCAAGGGCTGCGGCATGGGCCGTGAGGCGACCCTCTATCTGCTCGAGCGCGGCGTGCGCGTCACCGGCACCGACGGTTGGAGCTGGGACGCGCCGTTCGTCCATACCAGGGAGAAATACCTCGCCACCGGCGATGCGAGCTTGATCTGGGAAGGCCACAAGGCCGGCCGCGAGATCGGCTATTGCCACATCGAGAAGCTCAACAATCTCGCGGCGCTGCCGGCCACGGGATTCACGGTGAGCTGCTTTCCGGTCAAGGTGCGCGGCGGCTCCGCCGGCTGGACGCGCGCGGTGGCGATCATCGATTGAGCATGTCGAACGCGTCCAGTCCAAATGCCACACGGCATGCGGTTGACCCGATCGAAGCGCGCTGGGTACCATCCCTGCCAATCATGCCGGCAGCGAACGTCCGGCTTCGCCAAAGGAGGAACGCGTGGACAGACGCAGCTTCATCATCGGCTCGGCAGCCGCCGTAGCCACCCTCGAGGCGTCGTTCGCGCAGGACGCCTATCCCGCCCGCGCCATCACCATCATCAACCCGTTTCCGCCCGGCGGCGCGGTCGATGTCGTCATGCGCCCGCTCGCCGCGGTGCTCGAGCCGATGGCGCAAAAGCCGGTGGTGGTCGAGACCAAGGCCGGCGCGGCCGGCCAGGTCGGCGCCCAGGTCGCCGCCAATGCCAAGCCCGACGGCTACACGCTGCTCGCCCATCTGACATCGCTCTCGGGCTTTGCCGAGGTCGACCGCCTGTTCGCCCGCTCGCCGAAGTTCACCAACGCGGATTTCATCCCGATCGCGCGCTTCGTCGCCGACCCCTGCGTGCTCATCGTCAACGACCAGCAGCCCTACAAGACGCTGCAGGAGTTCGTCGACGACGCCAAGAAGCGGCCGAACGAGATCATCTTCAGCTCCTCGGGACTCTACGGCGCGCTCCATATCCCCACGGCGCTGTTCGCCGCCGCCGCCGGCGGACTGAAGCTGCGGCACCTGCCGACCCAGGGCGGCGGGCCGGCCCTGACCGCGTTTCTCGGCAACAATGCGCAGGTGCTGGTGTCGTCGGTTTCGGCGAGCCTCTCGCAGATCAAGGCCGGCAAGGCGCGGCCGCTCGCCCTGTTCGGCGGCCAGCGCTCGAAGGCGCTGCCCGACGTGCCGACCATGAAGGAGGCCGGCTACGACGTCGAATATTATCTCTGGGTCGGCGTATTCGCGCCCAAGGGCACGCCGGCGAATGTCGTCACCTATCTGCGCGAAGCCTTGAGCAAGGCGGCGAACAGCGAGCAGTTCAAGGCGGCGCTCGCCAATCTCGGGCAGGAGCTCGCCTACATGGATCAGCCGGAATTCGCGAACTTCTGGGAGGCCGACAGCAAGCGCATCGAGGCGGCGATCCGCTCCATCGGCAGGGTCGAGGGGTAGACGTGATGCCGAACGTTCCAAGTTCATCGCCCTGAAAGAAATGTCGGGCTTGTTGCTGTGCTGTCGTCCCCGCGAAGGCGGGGACCCATCGTGCCACGTCTCGCCCTCTGGAATATGGGTCCCCGCTTTCGCGGGGACGACAAGCGGTGTGATATCGCGAGTTGCGCCCCACCCTCGGGATCTCGACGGATGAGCGCTTGAGCTGATGCAATGACTCTCCGCACCGACCACGTTAGCGGCGCCTTCTTTGTCGCCTTCGGGCTCCTCGTGCTCGCGTTGAGCGGCGATCTGCCCATCGGCACGCTGTCGTTTCCCGGCGCGGGCATGATGCCGAAGCTCCTCGCCGGACTGCTCGTCGCGTTCGGTCTGCTGCTCGTCCTCGGCGCCCGTGCAAGCGCGCCGCTCGCCACGGTGCCGTGGAGCGACCTTCCACACGCGGCACGCATCGTCGCGATCACCGCGGCCGCCATCGCGCTCTACCAGACGCTCGGCTTCCTCATCACGATGGCGCTCTTGCTGTTTGCGCTGGTGTTCGCAGCCGAACGTCGCCCGGCGCTCCACGCCGCCGCTTTCAGCGCCGGCGTGGTCGCGCTGGCCTATCTGCTGTTCGGCGTCGTGCTCAAGCTCCCGCTCGAACGCGGCATTCTCGGATTCTAGCGATGGGGACGGTGGAGAGCCTGCTGCTGGGCTTCTCGGTCGCGCTGCAACCCGACGTGCTGTGGTACGCCTTCGTCGGTTGCCTGATCGGGACCATGGTCGGCGTGTTGCCCGGCATCGGCCCCCTGTCCGGCATCAGCATTCTACTGCCCGCCACCTTCGGCCTCGACACCACCAAGTCCGTGGTGATGCTCGCCGGCATCTATTACGGCTCGCAATATGGCGGCTCGACCACGTCGATCCTGATGCGCATTCCAGGCGAGGCAGCCTCGGTGATGACCTGCATCGACGGCTATGCCATGGCGCAGAAAGGGCGCGCGGGCGCGGCGTTGTGCATTGCCGCGCTCGGCTCGTGGATCGCGGGTACATTCGGGGTGATCATGCTGACCGTCATCGCACCCCCGCTTGCCGCTTTCGCGCTGCGCTTCGGGCCGCCCGAATACACCGCGCTGCTCGTGCTCGGCCTCGTCCTCCTCGCCTACATGTCCTCGACCTCGTTGCTGCGCACGTTGCTGATGGCGTGCGTCGGGCTCGTGCTCGGCACCATCGGCATCGACAACATGACCGGGCACTTCCGCTATTCCTTCGACATCGCCGAGCTCGGCGACGGCATCGGCATCGTGCCGGTCGCGGTCGGCCTGTTCGGGCTCGGCGAGATTCTGGCGACGCCGTCCGCCAGCGCGGTCCGCAACGTGATCGCGCCGAAACTGCGCGAGCTGTTGCCCAGCCGCCGGGAATTGCGGCAATCGGCCATGCCGATCGCTCGCGGGTCCGTGCTCGGCTTTCTGATCGGATTGACCCCCGGCTCCGCCCACATCATTTCGAGCTTCCTGTCCTATGCGGTCGAGCGGCGGCTCTCCAGGCATCCCGAGGAGTTCGGCAAGGGCGCGGTCGCCGGCGTCGCGGGCCCCGAAGCGGCGAACAACGCCGCCTCGACCGGCGCCTTCGTGCCGATGCTGGCGCTCGGCCTTCCCACCGGCCCGATCACCGCAGTGCTGATCGCCGCGCTGATGATCCACGGCGTGGCGCCGGGACCGACGCTGGTGAACGACCATCCGAACGTCTTCTGGGGTTTCGTCGCCTCGATGTATGTCGGCAACCTGATGCTGCTGGCGCTCAATCTGCCCCTGGTCGGCCTTTTCGTGAACGTGCTGCGGATTCCCTATGCCTATCTCTATCCGCTCGTGATCATGTTCTGCGTGATCGGCGTCTACGAGGTGAACCACTCGATCGTCGATGTGTGGATCATGCTGATCATGGGCATCGTCGGCTACGGTCTGCGCAAGTTCGGCCTCGATCCGGCACCGCTGGTGCTCGGCCTGGTGATCGCTCCCATCCTGGAAATGTCGCTGCGCCAGTCGCTGATCATGTCCAATGGCAACTGGACCATCTTCTTCCAGCGCCCAATCGCCCTTGCACTGCTTGCCGTGGGCGCCGCCCTGCTGGCGCTCGCCGCCCTGTCGCTCATCCGCAGCCGCAAGGACTGGCGCAGCAAGCTCGCCGAGGTGGAAGCCGGCGAAAATCAGTAGACCACGTCGGCCAAGCGGATTCCGCTTTACCCGGAAAGGTTCTAGTCTTCGGCTGCGATGCTTCAGCCGATTCGGTTCCATCAGATGATTGGACTAGCCGTCGGCAAATGCCCGCGCTGCGGCGCTGCCGTTTTCTTTTTCGCCCGCTCGTGCCCAGGCTGCCATACGTCCAACCTGCCCAATCCGGTCGCGGCGGCCGCGGCGCTGGCGGCCGTCCTCTTGGCCGGCGGACTGATCGCCTTTGGCTGGCACAGTTTTCGAAGCGAAGGGACGCAACCGAGCTCACCGCAAGCGGACGCCGCCCCGCCCGGTTCGAACGCCACGCCGGACTACGGCTGGATCGTGAAGGCGATGGCCGAATGCGACGAGGAAGCCAAGCACAGGCTGGATAGCCTGCATTTCCTGATCGTGCCCGTGATCGCGACGGGAGTGCCCCTGCCGGGTTGGACGCCCGGCAGCATCGCCAATATCGGCGATGCCGCCGCCCTGTTGCACTCGAGCGATACCGTGATCGGGCTCAGGAACAACGCGCTGATGCTGTACCCAAAGCCGCTGACATTTGTCCTGTCCGATCCGCGCACCAAAACCGTGTACCGGTGGAAGCCCGCGGTCGGCGTGACGGCGCTCACGTTGCCGCAGACCGGCCTGGGCGGCCTCATGCTCGGATTTGAGATTCCCGATGTCGCGAGCGGAATCGAATGGGGTCCCACGATGAACTTCGAGAAGGGAACCTGCTACTGGATCTACCCGCTCGTGCTGGCCGCTGGCCGCGGTGGTTGAGCGCGCCGTCGATCAGGCCCACAGCCGCTCTTTCTCGAGCCCCTTGTAAAGGTCGGCGACGTACTCGCCGTAGCCGTTGAAGAGAAGCGTCGGCCGGCGCTCACTGGTCCCGATCAGCTCCTCCGTCGCCTGGCTCCAGCGCGGATGCGACACCTGCGGATTGACGTTGGCCCAGAAGCCGTACTCGGCGGACTGCAGCGCCTCCCAATAGCTCTTCGGCCGCTGATCGGTAAAATGGAAGCGCACGATCGACTTGATCGACTTGAAGCCGTATTTCCACGGCACCGCGAGGCGTAGCGGTGCGCCCTGCTGTTTCGATACCGGCTTGCCGTAGGCGCCGGTCACGAGAAAGGCGAGCTCGTTGGTAGCCTCCGCGACGGTGAGGCCCTCCACATAGGGCCAGGGATGCCAGCTCTGCTTTTGTCCCGGAGCCACGGAAGGATCCAGGAACGTTTCCATGCGCACATACTTCGCCGACGCCAAGGGCTTGGCCAGTTCCACGAGCTTGGCGAAGGGAAAGCCGCTCCACGCGATTGCCATCGACCATGCCTCGACGCAGCGGTGGCGATAGAGCCGCTCCTCGATCGGCATTTTCCGGATCAGATCGTCGATCCCGATCTCCTGCGCCTTCTCGACCATGCCGTCGATCTTGACCGTCCATGGTCGCAGCTTGAGCGCCTGCGCCGCCTTGGCGATGGTCTTGGTCGAACCGAACTCGTAGAAATTGTTGTAGTTGGTATTGATCTTCTCGTCGGTGATCGGCCGATCGAGGGCGTATTTTTCGTTGCGCTTGGCGGGATAGAGATCCTTGGTCGGATCCGGCAGGTCGGCGACACGCTGGGCGAGCGCGGTCGTCGGCGAGAGCGACAACGACAGCGCGGCCGCCCCGGTCGCTGCCAGCAAGGCGCGGCGGTTGAAGAACAGGTGCTCGGGGGTGGCGAGGCGTTCGGGGATTTCCCACCCGCGGCGGCGAATGACGTGCATGGGCTTCGTCCTCCGGACTGCGCGTGCGCGGTGACGCGTCTTCTACGGCAAACTAGTGTCCCGATTCCGAAGTTCGCAAGCACTTGCGGCACACTCTCATGCGAACTTCAGAATCAAGGGACACTAGCAACTCTGTGATTCTAGTGCCCCTTTTGAACCCGAAGTTCGCAATCGGACTCGAGGCATGGGTGTGCGAACTTCGGGTTCGGGGCACTAGCGCCCGCTTCGCCGCAAACCGCCCTGCGGCGCACGCCATCGAATACGCCGGCCGGCCATCACGGACAAGTCACGGCTGTGCCAGGGACCGGTGATCCCGGACGCGTCAACCGCTTTTCCTATCCGGCTCGCGCAGCGCAGGTGTCCGACCCCCGCCCCCTTTCCGTCAAATCCACACCCGCAAGGCCAAGTGCGCACCCAGCAACAGCGAGCCGACGAAGAAGCAGATTCGGAACGTCTCGGAGCGCACCCGCGCGCGCACCCACTGGCCCAACGCCATGCCAGCCAGCGCGGGTGCAAGCGCAAGCAGCGAGGCGCCCGCGATGGACATTTGCAACGCCCCGTCCTCAACGAGTAGGGCCGCGAGCGCCAATGTCGACACCGTAAACGACAGCCCCAGCGCCTGCACCAAGTCATCCTTCTCGAGCCCGATCGCCTGCAGGTAGGGAGCGGACGGGATCATGTACACGCCAGTCGCCGCGGTGACGATGCCGGTCGCCGCCCCGATCAGCGGCGCCAGCCACGGCTCGAGCCATGGCGGCACGGAGAACGCGACCGAGGTCAGGCCCAGAATGCCGTAGAGCGCGAGCACGACCCCAAGTCCCGTTACAGCACGCGTCCCGCCATCGGCGGTGAGGAGTCCGGCTCCGGCCCAGGTCCCGACGCAGATGCCGAGCAGCATCGGCCACAGCCGCCCCAGGAGCGGCACCAATGCGGGACCTCTCGCCTGCCAGACATTGGTGAAGAACGAGGGCACCACCAAGAGCGCCGCGGCCTGCGCGGGAGTCATGACGATGGCGAGGAAACCCATCGCGACCGTGGGCAGGCCGAGACCGATCACCCCCTTGACGAAACCGGCGAGCACGAACGTGAAGGTGATGATGGCGACGATGGAAATGCCCATGCGCCGCTTATAGCAGGTGCCTACAGGCCCTCAGCTTCGGATGTGGCGAATGGAGGCTTCGGCGGAAACGCAGGACTGACGACAGATGACCAAGGACGGAAAAGATGTCGCCAGTCTCTGCGATCCGTCGTCCGTCCTCTGTCCTCTGTGGTCTGCTTACGCCGCCGCCGATCTGCGCGCCGCCACGATCTGGTCGGCGGTACGACCGCTGAGCTCGGCCATGTGGTCGAACTTGAAGGTGAAGCTGCCGACGCCGGCGGTCGCCGAGCGCACCTCCACAATCAGATCGCCGATCTCCGTCTCCGGCATCTGCACGCGCACGATGTCCCAGCCGTCCCAGCCCTCGCGGGTATCGAAGCCGAGAATCTGGCCGCGCCGGCCCGACATCAGCGCGTTCATTTTCGCGGTCGCCTCCGACGGACACACGATCTCCACCTGATAGATCGGCTCGAGCAGGACCGGGTGACACTGCGGCAGGCCCTCGTTGATGGCGAGCCGGCCGGCGAGTTGAAACGCCATGTCGGAGGAATCGACGGTGTGATACGAGCCGTCAATCAGTTTCGCGGCAATGTCGACCACGGGGAATCCGAGCGGACCGTGCTTGAGCGCATCCTTGACGCCCTCCTCCACGGAAGGGATGTAGTTGCGCGGCACCACGCCGCCCTTGATTTCCTCGGTGAAGGTGAAGCCGGAGCCGCGCGGCAGCGGCTTGATGTCGAGCACGACATCGCCGTATTGGCCGTGGCCGCCCGACTGCTTCCGGTGGCGGCCGCGCTGCACGACGCCCTTCTTGATGGTCTCGCGATAGCCGACGGTCGGCTTGTGCGAGACGGTGGCAATCCCGAAGCGGTCGGCCAGCCGTTCGGTCGCCACCCGCAGCTGCATCTCGCCCTGGCCCCAGATCACCACTTCATGGGCTTCGGCATTGTGCACGACGGTGATCGAGGGATCCTCGTCGAGCAGCTTCGCGAGCGCCTGGCCGAGCTTGACGTCATCCTTGCGCTCCTTGGACGCCACCGCGATCGACAGCACCGGCGCATGGGGGGAAACCTTGGCGAGCGGCGAATGCGCCTGCGGGCCGTCGGTCAAGGTGTCGCCAGTCTTGGCATGATCGAGCTTGCCGAACGCAACGGTCTCGCCCGCTTCGGCAGGGCCACGCTTCTCGCTGTGCTGGCCAATGAGCTTGAACACCGCCGCGACGCGTCCCGCCTCTCCGTCGGGGCGCACGAGCGTGGAGCCGTCTCCAATCTTGCCCGTGAGCACGCGCACCACCGACATCTTGCCGCCGTGCGAGGTGTTGACGGTCTTCAAGACGTACGCAACGGGATGTCCGGCCTTCAACCCCAGCCGTTTGACGGTGTCCGCGACGCCGGGCGCCTCGTGCCGCAACGCCTTCATCAGGCGCCGCACACCGTTGGTGCGCGCGGCAGAGCCGAACAGCACGGGACAGACGAGGCTCTCGCGCAATTCCTTGGAAAGATCGTCGAAGACCTTGTCGCGCGGCGGCGGAATGTCTTCGAGCAGTTGCTCCATCAGCTCGTCATCATGGTCGGCCAGCGTCTCCAGCATGGAAAACCGAGCGGTCTTCTCGCGGTCGAGCGCGTCGCCCTCGAGCGGAATGACTTCCGACGGCGCATGCTCTTTGTAGACGAACGCACGTTCGAGCGCGAGGTCGACGAACCCGGTGACGACATCGCCGGAAAACGTCGGAATCTGCCGCAGCAGCAACTTGCTCCGCGACGCAGGCTGCAACCCCCTGAGCACGTCGTGAATGGTGGAATCCGCCTTGTCGATCTTGTTGAGAAACAGGAAGCGCGGAATTTTCTGCTCCTCGAGCTCGCGCAGGATGAGCTGCAGTTGCGGCACCTTCTTCTCGTCGAGCTCGCACACCACGACCGCGGCATCGACCGCGGGCAGCGCCGCGCGCATATCGTGAACGAATTCGACCGAGCCCGGACAATCGACGAAAGTATAGGTATCGCCCATGAAATCGGTGGTGGCGACGGAGATTTCGACGCTCATCTGGTGATGGCGCGCCTCCTTGCTGGCGTCGCCGACGGTGTTGCCCGCGTCGACGGTACCTTGGCGCTGGATCGCGCCGGTGCGAGCGAGGATCGCTTCGAGCAGGGTGGTCTTGCCGCTCTGGAACGGGCCCACCAGCGCAATGCACCGTGGACCCGTGGCTCGTGTGCCGTTCTGTGCCATATCCGCCTCCCAATGGAACCGAGGTGCGGCCTTCTTCGAGACCGTCCCAGCCATCGTTTCAGGCCGGAGGGGGAGTTGGCAAGAGGCGCCGGCGTTTCAGGCGCGAGCGCGGAACCCGGCGGACATGCGCGGGCTGCATGCCAAGGGCCGCCCGCAACGGGCGGCCCTCAAATGTCTGTAGGAACGCTGCCGTCGTCAGCGGCCGGGGCGCAACTGGAGCTCCGCGACGCCCACGGCGAAATTCAATCCGACCGAGCTTTCCACCGATACCGGCTGCAACGCCACCGCGCGATTGGAACCGCCGATGAGTACATTGGCGCCGAGGCCCGCGGCGATGGTCACCTCGCCGGTCGCGCCGAAATAGTCGCCCGCGAGAAAACCCGGGCCGGTGACGGTCTCCGCCGTGAACACACCCCACACCATCACGCCGCTGCTGGTGGTGCCGATATCGAGCCCGAACTTGCTGATCGATCCGTCATAGACCTGTTGCGGGCCTCCCTGCGCCGGGGCGTAGACGCAAGACACCGCCTTCTGCGACCCGATGATGAAGCCCATGCCGCCGGAGACATCGCAGGTCAGCAGACCGGCCCTGATCCGCTGGGCATGGGCAGGATCGACGGACGCAACAGTCAGCAAAAAAGCGGCAGCCGCGATGGCATGACGCAACATAGAGACCCTCCTCTCTGGTGAAGCGTGCAAGCGCGATCCGCTTTCACGCGCGAAACGATCTTAACGCAGGAACGCACGCAATGTCGCCCGGCGGCGGCTCATTTGAGGTTGCCGCAGAAGCGCTGGATGCGCCGGCAGGCCTCCTCCACGTCCTCGGTCTTGGTCGCATAGGAAATGCGAAAGGCGGGACCGAAGCCGAAAGGCGTGCCCTGCACCACCGCCACGCCCTCGGCTTCCAACAGCTCGGTGACGAAGTCCTCGTCGGTGACGAGCTTGTTGCCGGTCGGCGCGGTGCGGCCGATGGTGCCGGCGCAGGACGGATAGACGTAGAACGCGCCCTCGGGCTTGGGGCATTGGATGCCGCGCGCCTGGTTGAGCATCGATACGCACAGGTCGCGGCGCTCCTTGAAGATGGCATTGTGCTTGGGGATGAAATCCTGCGGCCCATCGAGCGCCTCGACCGCCGCCCATTGCGCGACCGCCGTCGGGTTCGAGGTCGATTGCGACTGGATCATCGCCATCGCCTTGATCAGCGGCTCCGGCCCGCCGGCATAGCCGATGCGCCAGCCGGTCATGCAATAGGCCTTGGACACGCCGTTCACCGTGAGCGTGCGCTCGTAGAGCTTGGGCTCGACCTGGGCCGGCGTGGTGAACTCGAAATCGTCGTAGACGAGATGCTCGTACATGTCGTCGGTCATCACGTAGACATGGGGATGCCTGACCAGCACGTCGGTGAGCGCCTTGAGCTGGGCGCGGGTATAGGCCGCGCCGGTCGGATTCGACGGCGAGTTGAGCAGCACCCACTTGGTCCTGGGCGTGATCGCCCGCTCGAGCGCCTGGGGCGTCATCTTGAAGCCCGAACTCGAGTGTGGTCGGCACGCCGATCGGCTCACCGCCCGCGAGCATGACGATCTCGGGATAGCTCACCCAGTAGGGCGCCGGGATGACCACCTCGTCGCCGGGATTGAGCGTTGCCATGAACGCGTTGTAGAGCACCTGCTTGCCGCCGGTGCCGATGATGATCTGGCTCGGCTTGTAGTCGAGACCGTTCTCGCGCTTGAACTTGCGCGCGATCGCGGCCTTGAGCTCCGGGATGCCGTCGACCGCGGTGTATTTCGCCGACTTGCCGCCCTCGATCGCCTTGATCGCGGCACGCTTGATGTTCTCGGGCGTGTCGAAATCCGGCTCCCCGGCGCCCAGCCCGATCACGTCGCGGCCGGCCGCCTTCAGCGCGCGCGCCTTGTCCGTCACCGCGATGGTGGCGGACGGCTTGATGCGCTTGAGGGATTCGGCGAGCAGGGCCATGAGAATCTCCGCTTACCCCTATCGGGCGGGAGCTTCCTAATGGGCCGAGGCGCCGACGGCAAGCCTCAATCGCGCAGTGCACGCACTCGTGTCCCGATTCGGAAGCCGTCGGGACCACTACGGAGCGATGGAATGCCCTATTGAAATATTTCAGCGAACCTGGCTTTGAGCTCCCGCCCCCGCTCTTCGATGAGGTCGAGATCGACCGGCATGAACTTCACCTCGCTGAGCGCCGGCTGGCCGGGCGGTGGCGGAATATCGACGCGCGCGGCGTGAATCCCGCCCTCCGCAATCATCGTCTGCGCCGGGAGCGAGATCATGAACTGCGCGAACAGCCGGGCCGCGTTGGGATTGCGCGCGCCCTTGATCACGGCCGTAGGCGACGACACGATGAAGACGCCTTCGGTGGGATAGATCATCTTCTGGTTGGGGACCTCCTGGCCGTCGGCGAAGCTGCGCGGATCGGCGCCCTCCGCGCCGATCACCCGCTCGCCCTGCTGCATCGTGCTGAAGACCTGCTGATGGCCCTGGACGATCATGGTGTCGTTCGCGCGCAACGCCTTGTAGAAGTCCCAACCGAGCGTGCGCGACAGCATCCCGACCACGATCAGCTGGATCGCCGTGAAGGACGGAATCCGGCATCACCATGAGGCCCTTGTATTTGCGATGCTTGAGGTCGGACCAGGTCGTGGGCACGTCCTCGCCCTTCACTTTGTCGCTGCGGATCGGGATGCCGACGATCGAAAGTCGCTGGGCGATCCATCGGCCGTCACGATCGCGCGCGTCCTCCACCACCTTGTCGAAACCCTCGGGCCGGAACGGCTCGAACAGACCCTGTTTCGCCAGGCCGTTCGCGGCGCCGGCATCCGACATGGTCATCACGTCGGCGCCCGGCCGCCCGGCGCTGACCTCCTGCTGCAGGCGGCGCAGCACCGCCTGGCCGCCGGTGCGCAGGAGCTGCACCTTGATCCCGGTCTGCTGCTGGAACTTGTCGGCGAGCTGCTGCGCCAGCGCCACCGGCGTCGACGTGTACCAGCTCACGGTTGCTTCTTTGCGCGCGGCATCGGCGTCGGCCTTGTCCGGCGCCTGCGCCGACGCGGCACCAAGGCCGAAGGCCGAAACAAACCCCAAAGCCACGGCGAATCTGGTCCGCGACCCCATCGCAGTTCCTCCCATCGGCGACATTCGTGTTGACGATCGCCGTTGCCGCCATGCTCTGCCGGCGGGCGCGAAAAGGCAATCTCCAACGCGGTCGCAGCGGGCCACCGCGGGCGCGGCGGCGACGGCCCACCGATTTTTGAGCGCGTGATTTCCGCGGCGCCGGCCGCTAGACTGCCGGCCAAAAGGAAACGACCGGATCGCCCACGGGGACGCCATGAAGCTCACACCCGAAGAGATCACGACCTTCGACGAGCAGGGCTACGTGTTCTTCCCGAACTGCTTCGCCGAAGAGGAGGTCGCGCTGCTGCGCAGCGAAGCCGACCACATCCTGGGGAGCAATCGCCAGGAGGTCTGGCGCGAGAAAACCGGCGCGCCGCGCACCGCCTTTGCCGCTCACACCTATAACGAAGCCTTCCGCCTGATGGCGCATCACCCCCGGCTGGTCGAGCCGCTACAGCAGCTGTTCGGCGAAGGCGTCTATGTCCACCAATTCAAGATCAACGCCAAAGCCGCGTTCGAAGGCGATGTCTGGCAATGGCACCAGGACTACGGCACCTGGGCGCGCGACGACGGCATGCCCGCGCCGCGGGCCATGAACATATCGATCTTCCTCGACGAGGTCTTGCCGATCAACGGTCCGCTGATGCTGATCCCGAAGAGCCACAGGCACGGGACGCTTGCCGCCGGTCACGACGAGAGCACGACCTCCTATCCGCTGTGGACGCTCGATGCCGCGACGGTGACGCGGTTGTGCGCCGAGGCGGCGCCGCCCGGCGGCGTCGGCATCGTGGCGCCGACCGGCAAACCGGGCTCGGTCCTGATGTTCCACGGCAATCTGGTGCACGCCTCGCCGCCCAACATCACGCCCTACCCGCGCAAGATCGTGTATCTCACGCTCTGCGCCGTCTCCAATCACATCACCAGGTTCACCCGGCCGGAATGGATCGCGCACCGGGACTTCGCGCCGATCGTACCGGTGGACGACGACGCCCTCACCACCTATGCCCGCGCCCATCGCGTGGCGGCGGAATGAGGCTGAAAATAATCTTCTGCATACGACCGGTGGCGCAGCAGGAATGGGCTGCGGGGTGCCCGCGGCATGGTCCGGGACCGTTGATCGGCCGGTGCGGCCGTCATGACATTGCCGCCGTGAGGGCCTAAGCGCACCCACTGGGCACCAGCGGTGGACCGCCGCCAGAGGGAAGGCAATGCATACGCTCTATTCCATGCAGCGATCGGGCAACAGCTACAAGGTGCGCTTGGCGCTCGCCCAGCTCGGCCTGCCCTATCGCCTGGTCGAGGTCGACATCCTCAAGGGTGAGAGTCGCACGCCCGAGTTCCTGGCCAAGAATCCGAACGGCCAGGTGCCGCTGCTCGAAGCCGCGCCCGGCCGGTATCTTGCCGAATCGAACGCGATCCTCTGGCACTTGGCCAGTGAAACGCGGCTGCGGCCCGAAAACCGCATCGATCGCGCCGAGGCTTTGCAATGGATGTTCTTCGAGCAGCACAGCATCGAGCCCAATCTCGGCGCCGCCTATTTCTGGCTCGTGCTGGTCAAGGGCGGCCGCGAGCTGCAGCAGCACGCGCTCGAGGACTGGATGGAAGAGGGCTACCGCTCGCTTGCCGTGATGGAGAATCACCTCAAGCACCATCGCTACTTCGCGGCCGATCACTACACCGTCGCCGACATCGCGCTCTATGCATATACCCACCTTGCGCACGAATGCGATTACGACCTCACCACCTTTCCGCAAATCCGCACCTGGCTCGGCCGCGTGGAGGCTGAGCCCGGACATATCGCGATGGATTGGCAGCCCGAGAACGTCGTCGCGGCGGAATGAGGCAAGGCAGGCTCGCCCTTGCGTTGGAGCGGTTTTTTCCGGGTTCGAATCCAACCGTTGCCCGAGGTTGTCGGCTCCCAGCCTGTACAAATCGCGCAAACGCGTTGTGTCAGCGCCATCGAGCTTGGCGCCGGACGCTTGCCGTTAACCTTTCATTAACCAAAAACACAAATTTGCCCTCCTTCGCCAAAGCCTCCGCCTAACTCCGGCCGAACCGGTGCCGGCATCCGCCGCGACAAATTGCAAGCTGATTTCGTGGAGATTGACATGTCGAAGCCATTGATCGTTCGTACCGGAATCGAGCGGACGCCGCGCCAGGTTTGCGCGCCGAAGCACCGGTCCATCGCTTTCGTGGAATTGATCACCACCGCCGCGCTCGCCCTGTCGACCGCCATCGCCGTCACCGCCGTGTCGATCGGCATGGCCCGCGCCGACGTGCTCGGCGCCGTGACCAGCGGCGACCGCACCGCGTTCGCGATCGCGCTGTTCTTCGGTCTGCTGCTCTCCGCCATGGGCGCGCTCACCGCCATCATGGCCGGAGCTCCGCAGCGTGCGTCATCGCTCCACCGTTTCAGGCGGCCGGTCGGGGGAGGTCACTGCCGCGCGTCACCGGACGCGCGGCAGTGATGTTTGGACCTGTCATTCCAGCTTGATATTCGCGGCCTTGATGATCGGCCACCACTTTGCGATCTCGGCCTTGTGGTAGGCCGCCAGCGCCGCCGGCGACTGCTGCTCGCGCGGCGCGATCTCGTGACCGAGCTCGTTGAACCTTTGCTGCACGCCCGGATCGGCCAAGGCGTCGACGATCGCGCCATTGAGCTTGGCGATGACGTCCTTCGGGGTGCCTTTGGGGGCCCAGACGGCATGCCAGAAGGGAAAATGCAGCCCCGGCACGCCCGCCTCGTCGATCGTCGGGACGTTGGGCGCCGCGAACCAGCGCTTCTGCGTGAGCACGGCATAGGCCTTGATGCTGCCGGCGCGGTACTGCGGCAGCGTCTGCCCCGCCTCGGGGCACGACAGGTCGATCTGCCCGGCCAGCAAATCCTGCATCAGCGGAGCGGCGCCGCGATAGGGCGCGAGCGGAAACTTGGTGCCGGTCATGTTCTGGAAATAGACCAGGCACATATGGATGCCGCTGCCGAGGCCGGTGGTCGCCGCCGACGCCTTGTCCGGGTTAGCCTTGAGCCAGGCGATCAGCTCCTTGAGGTCCTTGGCCGGCAGATTGTTCCGTCCGATGATCCACAGCGGCGCGGTCGAGAGCATCGACACCGGCTCGAAGTCATTGAGATAGTCGAACGGAACCGGATACATCGCCCCGGCGCCGACGTGGGACGTCCATTGGCCGACGGCGAGCGTGTAGCCGTCGGGCGCCGCGCGGAACAGGCGCGTGACGCCGATGGTGCCGCCGGCGCCGCTGACATTTTCCACGATCACGGACTGGCCGAGCGATGACCGCATGCGCTCGGTCACGATGCGCGCGACGATGTCCGTCACGCCGCCTGCCGCGAACGGCACGATCACCGTGACCGGACGCGACGGATAGGTTTGCGCCGCCGCGCCGGCGATGCCGGCCAACATTGAAAGTGCCACCGCAACCGACAGCTTTCTCATCGTGTCTCGCCTCGCCACGCCTGCCCGATTCACTTGCGTAAGGAATGTCATTCCGGCGGCTTGATGTTAGCTGCCTTGATGATCGGGAACCACTTCTCGATTTCGGCCTTGTGGAAGGCTCCCAGCGCCTCCGGCGTCTGCTCCTCGCGCGTCGCAATCACATGGCCGAGCTCGGTGAGCCGCTGCCGCACCGCCGGATCGGCCAAGCCCTCCACCACCGCGCCGTTGAGCTTGGCGATGACGTCCTTGGGCGTGCCCTTCGGCACCCACAAGCCGTTCCAGAACGAAATGTACATCCCGGGCGCGCCCACCTCGTCCATGGTCGGGACCTCGGGCGCCGCCGGCCAGCGCGCCTTGGACATGATGGCAAAGCCTTTCATCTTGCCGCTGCGCAGGTGCGGGAGCGTCTGCGACGCTTCGGCGCACATCAGGTCGATCTGTCCGGCCACCAGGTCCTGCATCGCCGGGGCCCCGCCGCGATAGGGCACGACCTGAAACTGGGTCTCGGTCTTGCTCTGGAAATAGATGATGCAGAGATGGGCCGCGCTCCCGACGCCCACCGTCGCCACCGACGCCTTGTTCGGATTGGCCTTGAGCCAGGCGATGAGCTCCTTCCCGTCCTTGGCCGGCAATGCGGTCTTGCCCACGATCATGAGCGGTGACGCCGACAGCATCGATACCGGGGCCAAATCCGTCAGCACGTCGTAGGACAGGCGGTAGATCGCGCCCGGGCCGACATGGCTTGTCCAATTGCCGATGCCGAGCGTGTAGCCGTCCGGCGCCGACTGCACGACACGGCCGACGCCGATGGTGGCCCCTGCACCGGTCACGTTCTCGATGACGACCGACTGGCCAAGCGACGTCCGCATCCGCTCGCCCAGGATGCGCGCGAGCGTATCGGTCGGCCCACCCGCCGGGAACGGCACGATCATCGTGATGGGGCGCGACGGATAGACCTGCGCATGCGCGTCGAGGCAACCGACCGCGATCACCACGACCGCGGCAACACCTGTCATCTTCATGATTTTCCTCTCTGTGCCCTGCCGGATTTTTGCCGGCGACGATGACACGAGGCGCCTCGGGAAAAAAGTCAGCAATGCTGTCACTACGATGTGAACGGTCCGAGCTTGCCGGAACATCGCCGGCAACGCATCGTTGTCGCATGAACGCGAAGGACATGCGCACGCAGCGCCGGAGAGTTGCATGAAGTTTTCAACAATGGTCTGCGCTGCCGCGCTGGTCGCGATCGGCTGCGCGCACGCCGACGCGCAAACCTTTCGCTCCTCCGCCGGCGACCTCGCGGTGGAAACGAAGGCGACCGGCCTCGATCATCCCTGGGCGTTCGCCTTCCTGCCCGATGGCCGCTTGCTGGTGACCGAGCGGCCGGGACGCATGCGTATCGTCGCCACGGACGGCAAGCTCTCGCCCGTGCTCGCCGGCGTGCCGAAGGTTTTCGCGTCCGGCCAAGGCGGCCTGCACGACGTCGTGCTCGACCGCGGCTACGCGCAGAACCATGCCATCTATTTTTGCTATGCCGAGCCGGTGAACGGCGGTGCGCGCACCGCGCTTGCCCGCGCCCGGCTGGCGGACGAAGGCACGCCCCGGCTCGATGACTTGCAAGTCATCTTCCGCCAGGAAGGCCCGCTCTCGAGCGGCAATCATTTCGGCTGCCGCATCGTGCAGACGCCGGACAACAATCTATTTCTCGCCACCGGCGATCATTTCGGTCCGCGCGACCAGGCACAAAATCTCGGCAATCACATCGGCAAGCTCATCCGCATCCGGCCCGACGGCTCGGTGCCGCCCGATAACCCCTTTGTCGGGCGCGCCGGCGCCAAGCCGGAGATCTGGAGCTACGGCCACCGCAATCCGCAGGGCTTGGCGCTCCATCCCGTCAGCGGGAAGCTGTGGGAGCAGGAGCACGGCCCGCGCGGGGGCGACGAGATCAACATCGTCGAGAAGGGCAAGAACTACGGCTGGCCGGTGATCGGCTTCGGCATCGACTACAGCGGTGCCAAGATTCACGACAGCACGCGCAAGGACGGCATGGAGCAGCCGATCTGGCACTGGGTGCCCTCGATCGCTCCATCCGGGATGGCTTTCTCCACCGGCGATCTTTTCCCAGGCTGGCGCGGCAATCTGTTCGTCGGTGCGCTGGTCGATCGGTCGCTGGTGCGGCTCGAGCTCGATGGCGAGAAGGCGGTCAAGGAAGAGCGCCTGTTACGCGAACTTCGCGAACGCATCCGCGACGTGCGGCAGGGACCGGACGGTGCCCTTTGGGTCGCCACCGACAGTTCGTCGGGCCGAATTCTGCGCCTCGCGCCTGCGAAGTAGGATTTCAGAGGCAGGTTGCGTTGCCGGTACCACGTCCGGCCCCGCCGCACGGCACCTGCTTGGCCAACTGCTCGATGCGCTTTCTGGCGTCGATCTGCGCAGCCGAATTGAAAGCACTCCTCGGCGCCAGCTCCGTCGCCCTGCGAAAATCCGCCAGCGCGCGATCGGAGTTGCCTTGGCTCGCCTGGATCTGCGCGCGCGCGTAGTAGCTCTCCACCCGTTCCTCCTGGGCGATCGACCGGTCGAGATCGGCGAGCGCGTCAGCGTAAGCGCCCTTCTTCGACCAGACCACGCCGCGGGCCGCCAGCGCTTCGGCATAGTTCGGCTTGAACTTCAGCGATTTATTGAGGTCCGTCATCGCACGATCGAGCTCGCCCTTGGCCAGCAGCGCCTTGCCGCGCAACAGGTAGGGGTATGGATCATCGATGCCCCGGTCGATGACGTCGTCGAAAGCAACGAGCGCGCGCTCGATCTGGCCGGTCGCCATCATTACGATCCCACGCCCGATGGTGGCGCCCAGATGGTTGGGGCTGGCCTCGAGTGCGCGGTCGAAGTCGGTGGATGCGTCCGCCGTTCTGCCCTTGACCAGCAGCGCGACTCCACGCTCGGCCAACGCATCGGGATGTTTCGGATTGATCGCGAGCGCGCGATCGAACTGCGCCAGCGCCGCGTCGATCTGACCCTCCTGGTGATGGATGATGCCTCGGCCGACATAGCCGCTGGCGTCTTTCGGATTGGCGGCAACAGCGCGGTCATATTCAGCCAGCGCCCTGTCGCGCGCGCCCATGAGCCAGAACACCAGACCGCGGCCGACCATGGCATTCGTGCTCTTCGGATCTATGGCCAGCGCCCCGTCGAAATCCGCCAAAGCTGGGTTGAGCTCCTTGGACAGCGCCAAGAGCGTTCCGCGGGTGGCCAACAACGACGCCTCCTTGGGATTGAGCTTGATCAACTCACCGAGATCGGCGATCGCTTGCGGCCGCTGGTGTCTCTGCAGCCGTATGGAGACCCGCATTTTCAACGCTGCCACGGATTTCGAGTCGAGGGCCAGTGCGCGGTCCAGGAGCGCCAGCGCGTCGTCGTATTTGCGCTGCGCGGCGAGCTGCGTCGCGTCCGCCGTCAATTTCTCAACCGATCCGTTTACGGGCATGGTCTGCACCGGCGTGGGCGCGGTCCCGGGCTTGGCCGGCGCCGCACCGGTGCGTGCCGTCTCGGCCTGCGCGGCGAGCGCGACCTGCCGCCTGTCCTGCGCCGTCTTGTTGTCCGGCGCGATCGCCAGCGCGCGGTCGAAATCGGCAATGGCACGGCCGAAATCGCTCTTTGAGCTGTAGATATCCCCGCGCGAGAGGTAGCTCACGGGATTGCGAGGATCGAGGGCGATGGCGCGGCTGAGGTCGGAGATCGCGCGATCGAGATCGCCCTTCCTGCGGTAGCTTTGGCCGCGGTAATAGAACGCGTTGGAGACGTTCGCATTGATGCCGATGGCGCGGTCGAAATCGGCGATCGCCTTGTCCAACGCGCCGAGCTCGAGATAGACGTGACCGCGCGCGACATAGGCGCTCGTGAAATCCGGCCGCAGCGCGAGGGATTGATCGAAGTCGGCGAGCGCCTGCGTCCACTCCCGGCGCGTCACCCGCAGATTGCCGCGCAACGCAAGAGCGTGCGCGTTGTTGGGATCGATCTCGATGGCGCGTTCGAAGTCGGCGAGCGCGGCGTCCGAACGTCCCTTTTGTCGGTTCGCGGCCCCGCGATGGAGCAGGGCTCCGACCGCCTGCGGATCGAGCCCGAGCGCGCTGTCGGCATCGGCGAAGGATTGATCGGCATTGCCGCGTCGGGCATGAGCGCCAGCGCGGTTCACATAGGCTTTCACGATATCCGGCTGGGGGCGCGTTGCCTGAGTAATCACCGCGCCGCAGCCGGCCAAAATCTTGTCCGCCTCAGTGGAGTTGCAATCACTCCAATCATCGGCGCGGACGACAGCGGCAGACAGCACCACCGCGCAGGCGCCCAGCATGAGTGAGCCGCACACGGATCGCCACTGCAGTGCCGGGCTTAGGCCAACGTCCGTATCTCGCGACATGATGTTCTCTCCAAACAGTCGCCTGAACTCGCGTGCCAGTCCGATGCAGTTCCACACCCTCAAATCCGCGGAGTAGCGTTGCTGCCGACGCAGTCTGTATTGAAATTGTCATTCAAGACGTTCCGGCTTCGATCTTGCGGGTGCGGGTTTGGATGTCGCAGACGGCGCGCTGATCTGCACATCCCCCGATGAATCCGTTCCCATCTGCCGGTCAACCCGCGGCCGGGTACGCATCCATCTCGCCCTCACCAACGCACGCGACCGCGATCGGGTTGCGCGCGGACGCCGCGCCCGAGTGCGGGCGCGCACGGTCCCTCTTGGTCCCTCTTGGCGATTGGCTTGGCGCGTTGCGGGCTCGGTTCGGCTGTATTCCGCGCACGGCGCACGGCTGTGGTGCAACGGCAACAGTGGCAAGCTATGCCCCTCGCGGCCATCGATGTCATAGTGCCGACACGAAGCTCGTCTACCCGCCCGCATCCGATCCGATAGAAGGAATGCGGGGTCGCACCACTTGACGGCGCCAGGGCTGGCGTCGTGAGGCGGTCGCGACCCGTTTGAGCCCGTGCCATGTTTTCGCTGTTCGAACGGCTGCACAAGCCGACCGCTGCACCGGAGCAGGCGGCGCCCCCGCCCGGCTTCATTGCGTTCTTCTGGCACTTTGCCCGACAGGCAAAGGGCTTGTTCGCGGCTTTGTTCGCGGCCGGCCTGGTGGTCGCGCTGCTCGATTCGACCATCCCCGTGTTCATGGGGCGGATCGTCACGCTGATCACGGCGAGTCGGCCCGACGAGCTGTTTGCGAATTTCTGGCCGCACCTCGTCGGCATGGCGCTGGTGCTGCTGATCGCGCGGCCGATTGCGCTCACCGCGCAGAATCTGATCGCGAACCAGGCCATCTCGGCCAACGTATCGAACCGCATCCGGTGGCAGAACCATTGGTACGTGGTGCGCCAGTCGTGGGCATTCTTCCAGAACGACTTCGCCGGCCGCATCGCCAACCGGGTGATGCAGACCGGACCCGCGATCCGCGAGACCTTGGTCGCGCTGCTCACCAGCGTCTGGTACATCCTGGTCTACGGCACCAGCGCGCTCGTTCTGCTCGGCTCCGCCGATCCGGTGCTGGCGCTGCCGGTGGTGCTGTGGTTCGTCGGCTATCTGGTGATGCTGCGCGTGCTCGTGCCGCGCATGCGCGACCGCTCCAAGGAGGTGTCGGAGGGGCGCTCGATGCTCACCGGGCGCATCGTCGACAGCTACACCAACATCCTGACGGTCAAGCTGTTTGCCCGCGCGCGCGAGGAAGACGCCTATGTGCGCGACGCGATCGACCAGCACACCGGACTGTTCTATCGCTCGCTGCGGCTCAACACGCTGTTCGGCCTGTGGCTGTCCTCGCTCAACGCGATGCTGGTGACGGGCACCGGCGGGCTCGCGCTCGTCCTGTGGACGCAGGGCAAGGTCGAGGTCGGGACGGTGGCGATGGCGCTGCCGCTCGCCTGGCAGATCTCGAACATCGCCGGCTGGGTCGCCTGGCAGATTACCTCGATCTTCGAGAACGTCGGCGTGATCCAGGAAGGCATGATGACCATCGCGCGCCCGATCACGCTCATCGACCGGCCCGAGGCGGAAGCGCTCCACGTGACGCGCGGCGAAATCCGCTTCGAGGACGTGCGCTTCGGCTATGGCCGGCAGACATCAGCCCGCGAAGACGGGCGCCCTTATGCCGTCATCGACGGCCTGGACCTGACCGTCAGGCCGGGCGAGAAGATCGGACTGATCGGCCGCTCCGGCGCCGGCAAGTCGACCGTGGTCAATCTGCTGCTGCGCTTCTTCGACCTCGAGGGCGGCCGCATCCTGATCGACGGCCAGGACATCGCCGCGGTCAGGCAGGAGAGCCTGCGCGCGCAAATCTCCATGGTCACGCAGGACACCTCGCTGCTGCACCGCTCGATCGGCGAGAACATCCGCTACGGCCGCCCGCAGGCGACCGAGGCGGAGATCGTCGCGGCGGCGAAGCTCGCGCATGCCCACGAATTCATCCTCGAGCTGGAGGACTGGAAGCAGCGGCACGGCTATGCGGCACAGGTCGGCGAGCGCGGCGTGAAGCTGTCCGGCGGCCAGCGCCAGCGCATCGCCATCGCGCGGGTGATCCTCAAGGACGCGCCGATCCTGGTGCTCGACGAGGCCACCTCCGCGCTCGACAGCGAGGTGGAGGCCGCGATCCAATCGAGCCTGGGCACGCTCATGGCCGGCAAGACCGTGATCGCCATCGCGCACCGGCTCTCGACCATCGCGCGCATGGACCGGCTGATCGTGCTCGACCGCGGGCACATCGTCGAGCAGGGCTCGCACGCGGAGCTGTTGCGGCGCGGCGGCCACTACGCCGCGCTGTGGCGGCGCCAGTCGGGCGGCTTCATCGACGCCGGCATGCAGGCGGCGGAGTGAGCGACGGGTCAAAAACCATTCGCATCCCGGGAATAAAGTTCGTGGGTGGTCGGTCTCGACCTGTATGATCGCGACGGTGCATATCGAGGATGGCGAGCCTGCCCAGCGACGACGATCAGGCGCGCTTCGCGCGCGTGGTGCTGCCGCACCTCGCCGACGCCTACGCGCTCGCACGCTGGCTCACTGGCGACCGCGCCGATGCCGAGGACGTGGTGCAGGAGGCTTGCCTGCGGGCCTTTCGCGCAATCGGCAGCTTTGCCGGTGTCAATGCCCGGGCCTGGCTGCTGACCATCGTGCGCCATGCCGCCTATACCTGGCTGGGCAAGAACCGCTCGGCCTCGCTGCTCATGGTCGAGGACCTGGAAGCCGTCGAGCAGAAGCAGGCGCGCGCCGGCGCAGCGCTCGAAGGCGCGCCCGAAACGCCGGAGGCGGCGCTGATCGCCAAGGCCGATGCGGTGCGCCTCGAAACCGCGATCGCGGAGCTGCCGCTGCCGTTCCGCGAAACGCTGGTGCTGCGTGATGTGCAGGGCCTCGACTACCGGGAGATCGCGGAAGTGACCAAAGTGCCGATCGGCACGGTGATGTCGCGGCTCGCGCGCGCACGCGGGCGCCTGATCGCGCGCATCGCAGCGGACGCGCCGAGGGACCGGTCATGACGGCTCCGAGCACGGATCCGCGCTTGCTCGTCCATGCCTATCTCGACGGCGAGCTCGATCCCGCCCATGCGCTCGAGATCGAGCAGCAGCTTGCCGGCGATCCGGCGCTGGCGGCCGAGCGCGACCGCGTGGAGGCGTTGCGGCGCGTCATCCGGGAGCGGCTGCCGCGCGAAGCCGTGCCGCCGGGGCTTGCCGGCCGGATCGAAGCCGCCGTCGGCTTGCGCCGGGCGCATCCGTCGTCGCATCCTTCCTGGCGCGCGCTCGCGGCCTCGGTCGTGCTCGCGGCCTTGGTCGCGAGCGGCGCCACTTGGTTTGTGCTCCGTCCGGGCAAGACCGACGCCGTCGCGAATATGGTCGTGGCGAGCCACATGCGGGCATTGATGGCGCCGCAGTCGACCGACGTCAGTTCGTCCGACCGCCACACCGTCAAGCCGTGGTTCAACGGCCGCATCGCCGAGGCTCCGCGCGTGGTCGATCTCGCCAACGAAGGCTTTCCCCTGGTCGGCGGCCGCATCGATGTCATCGGCCGCGCTCCGGTGCCGACCCTGGTTTATCGCCATCGCCAGCACCTGATCAGCCTCAGCGCCGCGCCGGCGTCGGGGGCGATGCCCACCACGCAAGGCCAGATCGCCGGCTACAACATCGTGTCCTGGACCGACAACGGCGTCGCCTATTGGGCGGTCTCCGACGTCGCGGCGGCCGATCTCGCGACCTTCGCAAAGGTTTTTCGCGCCGCCGGTCCGTAGCCGGACCTGGTCCGAGCTCGCGCGACTACGCCAGCAGGCCCGCCATCGGCTTGACCGCGGCGCTGTCCGGAAAAACCGTGGCCGCGAGCGCGGTGCCGTCGACGCGCAGGTGATCCTTGAGCAGGCCCTTGAGCACGGCGCGCAGGTCGGTGGTCGGCTTGAGGTCGCGCCCGTCGTGCAGCTTGGCAGGCTTGAGCCCGGGCCAGTCGGCGACCACGCGGCCGCCCTTGAGCGCGCCGCCGGCCAGCAGCGCCACCGTCGCGGTGCCGTGATCGGTGCCGTCGGTGCCATTGATGCGGGCGGTACGACCGAATTCGGTGATGATGGCGACGACGGTCTCGCGCCAGGCGTCCTTCATCTCGGTCTCGATCGCGGCAATGGCGCCGTCGAGCGCGCCGAGCAGGTTCGCGAGCCGCCCGTTGAGCGCGCCCTCGGCGGCGTGGGTGTCCCAGCCGTCGAAGGCGAGCGCGCCGATGCGCGGCCCATCCGGCCGCGCGAGAAACTTTGCCGCCGTGCCGGCGGATTCGGCGAAATAGGCGCGAACCTGTCCGGCGCCTGCGGCGCGCGGCTGCTCGCCGTCCATGCCGCCGGCGCGCGCGATATTGGCGAGCCCCATGCGATCCGCGAGCACGCGGGCGAGCGCGGGATCGGTGTGCTGGTAGAGATCCATCAGCCGCATCATCGTGTCGTCGCCCGCGGGCGGCAGCCGCCGCGGCGTCCACGACAGCACCGGCGCCGGTCCACGCACGACCAGCGGCGCAATCGGCCCGACCGCGAAGGCATCGCGGCCGCCACCCGCGCGCCCGGCCGGTTGCAGCGAGGTCAGCGCGCGATTGAGCCAGCCGGTATAGGCTGCGCCAGGCTTGCCAAGGCCGCTTTCCAGCACGTCCTGGCCGTCGAAATGGGAGCGTTCGCGGTAGGCCGTCGCGGCGGCATGCACGATGGTCGCGGCGCCGGCTTTGTAGAGACGGTGCAGGTTGGGCATCGCCGGATTGAGCGCGAAGAAAGCGTCGAGCGGCAGCGCCGGCGTCTTGCCGTCGAGCGTGAGCGCCTGGTCGCCGCGCAGCCCGACCCAATCCGGATCGCCGACCGGCGCGACTGCCGCGAGCCCATCGAGCGCGCCGCGCAGCACGATCACGAGCAGGCGGGGATCGCGCCCCTCCGCCCGCGCCAGTTTCGGGACATAGGCCCACGCGAACAGCGTGCCCGAGCCGAGCAGCAGCTGGCGGCGGGTCGGAGCGTGCAGGGTCATTGCTTCACCTCGATCGGTCACGGGGCGTCATCGGCGCTGGAATTCGGGCGCCATGAACAGCAGCGCGAGCGCCTGCGGACGGCTTTCGGCGCGCGTGATGGCCTGGCGGGTTTCGGTCGAGGCCAGCGGCGCGAGCACCTCCTCGAACACCTCGCGCGGATCGGCCTGCCCGCCCAGGCGGCGCGCAAACTGGTTGGCGATGTCGAGGCGTTGCGCCAGGCCGTCGAGCCAGGGCGCGCTCTCGTCGGTGAAGCCTTTCGGAGCCGTCGGTCGCCACAACGGCTCGCCCAAGAGGTTGTGCGCCTGCATCACCGGCGCGATCTCGGGCGGCGTGACGCCCACGGCACGCAACGCGCCGATGATCCATTCGCCCGGACGCTTGAGCTTGGTGCGCGGCGCCTCCCACGCCTCCGGTGCAGTCGCCAGCGCCTTCGCCATCTCCTTCAGATCGCCTTGGGTAGCGAGGAAGCGCTTGCCCAGCCGCTCGACCAGCGCCGGCGGCGGCTCGTCGGCGACGAAGTGGCGCGCGAGCTTGGTGGCGACGTGCTTCGCGGTCGCGGGATGATGTGCCAGTGCGGCGAGCACGGCGCGGCCCTGCTCCACGCCGGCGTCGGGATAGCTCTTTCCGATCACCGTCTGCGCACCGGGCTGGTGCATTCGCGGATTGAACTCGAACTCGCCGCCGCGCGCCGACAAGCCCGGTTCAGGGCGAGTGTCCGGCGCGCGCACTATAGAGTAGCCGCGCTGGCCGCTCGCTTCGCTCGCCAGCGCGGCGTGCGCCGCGTCCTCGCGAAAGGGGACGACGGTCCAGCCGGTGATCACGTTGGCGAAGCGCGTGACGTCCTCCTGGGTGTAGACCGAGCGCACGCCCAGCGTATGCAGCTCGAGGATCTCGCGGGCGAGGTTTTCGTTGAGGCCGCGCCGCTGTCGCACGCCCGCGATCGAGTCGGGACCGATCGAGCGCGCATTGTCGAGATAGAGCAGCATCGCTGGGTGCGATTCGGCCGCCAGCAGCATGTCGCCGAAGCGGCCGAGCACGTTGGCGCGGATGGCCTCGCGCTCGTAGGCGCCGCAGATCTGGCGCACATTGCCCTTGTCCGCCGACACGCAGAAATGGTTTGACCAGAACCAGACCAGCCGCTCGACAAAGCCGATCTCGGCGCCGAGCGCGGCGTTGATGCGCGCCTTGGCTTCGTCGAGATAGATCTGCTGCGGCACGCCGGGACCGGGATTGGGCCGTGGTGTCGCCGGCGGCGGAGTGCTGGGCTGATCCGTCGGTTTCATCTCCGGCGGCGAGCCGCCGGTGCCCGCGGTTTGCGGATTGGCCTGCTGCGCGGCGCGCTCGGCCTGCCGCGCCGCCCGCTGCGCCTGCTGGTAGGCAAAGGCGGTGCGCGCGGCGACACCGCCGGTCAGCAGGTCCGTATCGGTGATGCGGCCCGCGTCGGCACGATCCAATTCGGCGAGCAGCGCGCCGCGCGGGTCGGACGCAATCGCGGCGATCGATCCGGGGCGCGGACCAAGCCCGAACCGATGCAAGGCGAGCGCAGCTTCGGCCTTCGGATCAGGGGCCATGCGTCAATGTCCTTGTCTATTGGGACGCGACGCTATCCCACGAGGGGTATCGTCGGCGACGGCAAAGTCAAGACTGCGGGCCGCCACCTTTCGCAATCGTTGCCACAGCATGACAAATTGGAAGGGTCATGGCGGAGCATGCGGTCGCGCGAGCGCCAGCGGCGCCTCATCCACAGCTGCTTGGACGGCGTCACGCCCCTGTAACACGCATCCGATAGCTTTCCGCGTGTAGGAAACGCCCTCCAGCTTTACTGTTCGTAGCGTCCATGTTCGTCATGATGACTGGCGGTTCCGGCCACGTTTGCCCCGGGGCTGGAACCGCTTTTTCTCGTGCGCTTTCGCACTGCCGTTGTCAGGCCAGCGCACATCCGCCTGCGTCCTGAGCAGGCATCTCCGACAACCTCGCGGTCGAACACCCGGCGCTTGCGAACGGTCGTGCGCTCGCGACCCCGCCGGCGCGCTCAGCTTGGCCGGGATTGCACCAGGCCCGCCACCCGCCCAACCGATGCGCGCCGAGGCTTGATTTTTGTTGCCGTAGAGCGGACTTAATCCGGCGGTACCAGGGCTCGCTCGGAAAACCGGGAGAAATCGCGATGCGGCATCCACGCCTCCCTTCAACCAATGTCGTCGCGGCCGCGCTCGTGACCGCGGCCGTGCTCGCGCCCATGTCGGTCTTCGCCCAGGCGCAGCCGCCGGCCCCCCCGCCGGCGCAAGCGCAGCCGCCGGGCCACGCGCCGTTACACGGGCCCTACAAGCCGGTCGCCATCACGCTGCCGCCGGCACTGAACGATGCGAGCTTCGACGCGTTCCGCAAGCACCTTGGCCAAATCGCCGAAAAGAAGGACCGCGCCGCCCTCGCCCGGCTGGTTGCGGCGCATTTCTTCTGGATTCCCGAAGACAAGGACATTGCCGACAAGAGGAAATCCGCCATCGACAACCTGGTCAAAGCGCTCGGCCTCGACGGGGCGGATGGCTTCGGCTGGGAGGCGCTCGCTGCCTACGCGGCCGAGGCGACCGCCACGCCCGACCCGCAGCGCCAGGGCGTCTTCTGCGCGCCGGCCGAGCCGAGCTTCGACGAGAAGGCAGCCGATGAACTCGCCAATACGACCCACACCGACGCCGCCGACTGGGCGTTCCCCATCCGTGACGGGATCGAAGTGCGCGCGGCGGCCAAGCCGGACGCCGCGGTGGTCGACAAGCTCGGCCTGTATCTGGTCCGTGTGCTTGCCGATGAATCGCCCGCCAATGCGGTCATGGCCACCTTCCTCAAGGTGCTGACGCCGTCGGGAAAGGTCGGCTATGTGCCGTTCGATGCCATCCTGCCGATCGGCGGCGAGCAGCTCTGCTACGTCAGGGAGGCAGGCGCCTGGAAGATTACCGGCTTCTTCGGCGGCGAGGCTAACCAGTAGCAACGCAACCCCCTACAGCGTGATTGCTTTAGGTTGAGTTGCAATCACGCTCTAGCTTTTTGTTTGAGCATGATCTTTTCGGAAAACCGGTACCCACCCCGGATCACGTCCGGGGCAGGCTTTTTCCGGATCATGCTCTAGCGCGGGAGTCGCAATCGCGGCACGATCGCCCGATGGAGCTCGGCGAATCCTCGACCCCCCGGCGCCTGATCTGCGCGCGTTGCGGCACGGCTTTCGGCTGCAGGCTCGGCGGCGACTGCTGGTGCCACGCCGAGCCGTTTCGCCTTCCCATGCCGGCGGCCGGACCGGCCGACGATTGCCTTTGCCCCGCCTGCCTGCAGGCGGCCGCCCGCCAAGCAAGCATTGCTTTTTGATGTCGGGCATCGGAGCACAACATGATCATCGAAACTCAACACGACGTCACGACCGCAGTCCTGTCCGAGCTGCAGCGGGCTCCCGATGCCAGGTTCAGGGAAATCATGTCGGCCTTCGTGCGTCACCTGCATGATTTCGTGCGCGAGACCAAGCTGACCGAGGACGAGTTCCACGCCGCCATCGGCTATGTGATCGCGCTCGGCAAGCACAGCAACGAGTCCCACAACGAGGCGGTGCTGATGGCGGGCTCGCTCGGGCTGTCGGCGCTGATCTGCCTCGTCAACAACGGCAACGGCGGGACGACCGAGACCGACCAGAACATGCTCGGACCGTTCTGGCGCATGCAGTCACCGGTAACGCCGAACGGCGGCTCGATCGTGCGCTCACCCACGCCGGGGCCGGCGCTGTTCGTCGATGCCTGGTTCCGCGACGGCAAGGGTCAGCCGATCGCGGGCGCCGAGGTCGATATCTGGCATTCCTCGCCTGAAGGCTTTTACGAGAATCAGGATCCGGTTCAGGCCGACATGAATCTGCGCGGCAAGTTCTTCACCGATGCCGACGGTCATATCGGCTTCCGCAGCGTGAAGCCGGCGGGCTATCCGATTCCGATCGACGGGCCGACCGGCGATCTCCTGCGCGCGCAAGGCCGGCACAATATGCGGCCGGCGCACCTGCACTTCCTCGCCAGCAAGGACGGCTTCAAGACCCTGATCTCGCAGCTCTACGTCCCCGACGACAAGTTCATCGAGACCGACGTGCAGTTCGGCGTCACGCGCCATCTCATCGGCAACTACGTGCGCCATGAGGACGAGCAGGCGCCGGCCCCCGACGTCAAGGGGCCGTGGTATTCGCTCGAGCACACCTTCGTCATGGAGGACGGCCGCACCAGGCTGCCGCGGCCGCCGATCAGCGGCAAGGCGCGCGGCGAGCGGCCGAAGATCCCGCACCTGGCGTGATGGAGTCCGAAGAACGTAGGGCGGATTGGCGTAAACCGCGTTTACGCGCGTCTTCGACGCTATAGCGTAATCCGCCAGACAGCATGGTGAGCGGCGGGTTACGGCGAAGACGCCTAACCCGCCCTACGACCCCTCATCCCGCACGCGCGGCCGCGCTGTCGACTGACGCCGCGGTCTGACCGAACAGGATCGCGCGCTCCTCCGGGGTACGGATACCGCCCATGTTCGGGTTGACGGCCTTCGCCTTCTCGTAGGCGCGCTCGACCGCCGGCCGCGCGCGCACCGTTTCGAACCAGCGCTTGAGATGCGGAAAATCGTTGATCTTCTGGCCTTGGCGTTCGTGCGGCACGATCCAGGGATAGATCGCCATGTCGGCGATCGAATAGTCGCCGGCGACGAAGGCGCGGTCGGCCAGCCGCTTGTTGAGCACGCCGTAGAGCCGGTTGACCTCGTTGCGGTAACGGTCCATGGCGTAGGGAAGCTTTTCCACCGCGTAGTTGCTGAAGTGATTGTTCTGACCGGCCATCGGGCCGAGATTGCCCATCTGCCAGAACAGCCATTGGATTGCATCGATGCGCGCGCGCGGATCGTGCGCGAGGAACTGACCGGTCTTCTCGGCGAGATAGAGCAGCATGGCGCCCGACTCGAACACCGCGATCGGCTTGCCGCCGCCGGCCGGCGCATGATCGACCAGGGCTGGAATGCGGTTGTTCGGGGACACCGCGAGGAACTCGGCCTTGAACTGCTCGCCCTTGCCGATGTTCACCGGGATGATGTTATAGGGAAGCCCGGCCTCCTCGAGGAAGATTGTGATCTTGTGGCCGTTCGGCGTCGTCCAATAATAGACATCAATCATTGGCTTGGTCCTTGCGCTGCCTCACTCCGATAGTGCTGTAACATAATTCGCGCACAGGACGCACCCATGGATCGCCGGAGCGCATGCCACCCTTGCCTAACGGGCATTCGCCGAATAAACCTCTCCGAACGGCAACCGGCGTGGAAACACATGGGGCGGCGGTTGCATCCGGTAGAAATTAATTGCACGCTCGGCCGCCAACCATGAATCTGCCTCTTCTCCTTTTCGCAACTCTCGCCGCCGCCTGCCTCGCCACGACCGCCGGGCACGCACAGCACGGCAGGCCGTTCGAGCTGCGCGATATCACGCCCACCATCGAGGATGCCGAGCCGGGGAGCACGCCGGCGCCCGAGGACAAGGCCGTGCCCGAGGTCTATCGCCGCCAGCCGGTGTTCTATCGCACCGACGAGAAGCCAGGCACGATCATCATCGACACCTCCGACCGCTTCCTCTATTTGATCCAGGCCAACAACACTGCGTTGCGCTACGGCATCGGGGTCGGACGCGACGGCTTCCAGTGGAACGGGCTGCTCAAGATCAGCCGCAAGGCGGAATGGCCGGACTGGACACCGCCGGAGGAGATGATCGAACGGCAACCCTATCTGCCGCGCTTCATGGCCGGCGGTCCGGGCAACCCCATGGGCGCCCGCGCGCTCTACCTCGGCAACACCGTCTACCGCATCCACGGCACCAACGCGCCGGAGACCATCGGCCACGCCGTATCGTCGGGCTGCTTCCGGCTGGTCAACGAGCAGATCATGGATCTCTACGAGCGCGTGCCGGTCGGGACCAAGGTGATCGTGCAGCAGTGAGCGCACGCTCACCGCGTCGCGCCGACGGCGCCGTGGCGACTACCCCAGCCTGATATTGGCCTCGCGCACCACGCGGCTCCACTTTTCGATTTCGGCGGCGACGAAGGCGCGGCATTCCTCGGGCGTGTTCTCGCGGGTTTCGACGTTGAGCTGCTTGAGGCGCTCGGCGATATCGGGCTGCCGCACCACCGCGTTCAGGCCGGCATTGAGCTTCTGGACGATGTCCCGCGGCGTGCCGGCCGGGGCGAACACTCCGTGCCACTCATAGGCTTCGAAGCCGGGCAGCGTTTCCGCCACCGCCGGCACGTCGGGCAGCGTGGCGAGCCGCCCGCGGCCGGTATGCGCGATGCATTTCAGCGTTCCCGACTGCACGTGACCGATCGAGGCGGCGGCATTGGAGAAGTAGAATTTCACCTGCCCGCCGATCAGATCGTTGAGCACCGGGCCGCCGCCGCGATAGGGAATATGGTTGAGCTTGATGCCGGCGCGGTGCTTGAACATTTCGAGCGCAAGGTGCTGCACAGTGCCGTTGCCCGATGAAGCCCAGTCGAGGCCGCCGGGCGTCGCCTTGGCGAGCGCGATCACGTCGGCGACGGTCTTCGCCTCGACCGAGTTGTTCACCACCAGCAGGTTGGTGATGAGCGCGGCCAGGAAGATCGGCTGAAAGTCCTTGACCGTGTCGTAGGACAGATTGGCGTAGAGCGACGGATTCACCGAATGGGCGGTGGCGTCGTACATGATGGTGTAGCCGTCGCGCTCCGCCTTGGCCACGGCCGCGGCGGCGATGGTGCCGCCGGCGCCGCCGCGGTTGTCGATGACGAATTGCTGGCCCCACATGTCGCCGAGCCGCTGAAACAGGATGCGGCCCACGGTGTCGGCGCCGCCGGCGGGCGGATAGGGGATCACCACCTTGACCGGTCGTGTCGGATAAGCGGCTTGCGCCCAAGCGGGTGCAGCACCGATGACGAGCGGCAGCGCGCCCGCCGAAGCCGTCAACACCTGCCGCCGCGTGAGCCCTCGTCCCTGGCGCACGGTTCCCTCCCTCTGTTGTTGTAATTTGACGTTACAATCGGCCGTTCCGCCCTTTTTCCATCATAGACGACCCTCCATATTTCGGCGATGGCGAAAGCTCCCGACAATCCGGACGCACCGAAGAAACGCAAGGACACGCGCGATCCGGCCAAGCATTCCAAGAAGGATCCGGCGAGGCCGACGCGCGCCAAGGCCGCGCGGCCGGACCTGCCGCCGACCGAGCCGGCACTCGCCGAGCTGCTCAATCCCGGCATCGGCCAGGGAACCGCGGGGCCGGGCTCGCAGACCGGCCTCAAGCCGCCGGCGGACAATTCCTTCGACCGGCGCGCCGACTTCTCCGCCGCCCACCGGGCGCGCAAGTCGACCGCGGAAGGATTCCGCGAGGCGCCGCAGGCCGGCTACGCCGGCAAGGGTCCGGCGCCGTTGGGCGAACTCGATCCTGACTTAGCCAAGGCGCTCGGGATTGATGACGATACCCCCCTCCCACAAGGGGGAGGGAGCAGACCGAGCCCGTGGCGAGAGGCTCGGACATCACCACGTTCCGCGGCATCACCGGCGCGTCCGCCACGGTGCAGGCGCTGGAAGTGCTGCTGCGCGAGGGCCGGCCCGAATTCAGCGAGCGGCCGTGGACGCCGCACCGGCCGCCGCGGCCGGAAAAATCCGAAGGCGGCCAGCGGCTGGTGATCAAGTCGGATTTCTCGCCCAAGGGCGACCAGCCGCAGGCGATCGCCGATCTCGTGGAGGGCGTGAGCCGCCAGGACCGCACCCAGGTGCTGCTGGGCGTGACCGGCTCCGGCAAGACCTTCACCATGGCGCGGGTGATCGAGGAGACCCAGCGGCCGGCGCTCGTCCTCGCGCCCAACAAGACGCTCGCGGCCCAGCTCTACGGCGAGTTCAGGAGCTTCTTCCCGGACAACGCGGTCGAGTACTTCGTCAGCTACTACGACTACTACCAGCCCGAAGCCTATGTGCCGCGCACCGACACCTATATCGAGAAGGAATCCTCGATCAACGAGCAGATCGACCGCATGCGCCACAGCGCGACGCGCGCGCTGCTCGAACGCGACGACGTCATCATCGTGGCGTCGGTGTCGTGCATCTACGGCATCGGGTCGGTCGAGACCTATTCGGCCATGACCTTCACGCTCAAGCAGCGCGAGCGCATCGACCAGCGCCAGCTCATCGCCGACCTGGTCGCGTTGCAATACAAGCGCAGCGCCGGCGACTTCTACCGTGGCTCGTTCCGCGTGCGCGGCGACGTGATCGAGATTTTCCCCGCCCACTACGAGGACCGCGCCTGGCGGGTGTCGCTGTTCGGGGACGAGATCGAAACGATCCACGAATTCGATCCGCTCACCGGGCAGAAGACCGACGAGTTCGAATTCGTCAAGATCTACGCCAACTCGCACTATGTGACGCCGCGCCCGACCTTGCTGCAGGCGATCGCCGGCATCAAGCAGGAGCTCAAGTGGCGCCTTGAGCAACTCAACACTGCGGGACGACTGCTGGAAGCGCAGCGGCTCGAGCAGCGCACGCTCTACGACCTCGAAATGATGGAGGCGACCGGAAGCTGCGCCGGCATCGAGAACTATTCGCGCTACCTCACCGGCCGCAAGCCGGGCGAGCCGCCGCCCACCTTGTTCGAATACGTGCCCGACAATGCGCTCGTGTTCGTCGACGAGAGCCACGTCACCATCCCGCAGCTCGGCGGCATGTTCCGCGGCGACTTCCGGCGCAAGGCGACCTTGGCGGAATACGGCTTCCGGCTGCCGTCGTGCATGGACAACCGGCCGCTGCGGTTCGAGGAATGGGACGCCATGCGCCCGCAGACCGTCGGCGTCTCCGCCACGCCCGGCGGCTGGGAGATCGAGCAGGCGCACGGCATTTTCGCCGAGCAGGTGATCCGCCCGACCGGGCTGATCGATCCGCCCGTTGACGTGCGGCCGGCGCGCACCCAGGTCGACGACCTCGTCGGCGAGGTGCGGCAGGTGGCGCAGCGCGGCTACCGCGCGCTCGTCACCGTGCTCACCAAGCGCATGGCCGAGGACCTCACGGAATACCTGCACGAGCAGGGCATCCGTGTCAGGTACATGCATTCCGACATCGACACGCTCGAGCGCATCGAGATCATCCGCGATCTGCGGCTGGGCGCCTTCGACGCGCTGGTCGGCATCAACCTGCTGCGCGAGGGCCTCGACATTCCGGAATGCGCGCTGGTCGCGATCCTCGACGCCGACAAGGAGGGCTTCCTGCGCAGCGAGACCTCGCTCGTCCAGACCATCGGCCGCGCCGCGCGCAATATCGACGGCCGCGTGATCCTCTATGCCGACACCGTGACCGGCTCGATGGAGCGCGCGATGGCCGAGACCAATCGTCGCCGCGAGAAGCAGGAGGCGTTCAACATCGCGAACGGCATCACGCCGGAGAGCATCAAGAAATCGATCGGCGACATTCTCTCCAGCGTGTACGAGCGCGACCACGTGCTGATCTCGACCGGCGGCGGGCTCTCCGGCATCGGCGACGAGGACGCCCTCGCCACCATCGGGCACAATTTCGAGGCGGTGATCGCCGACCTCGAGACGAGCATGCGCGAAGCCGCCGCCGATCTCGACTTCGAGGAGGCCGCGCGGCTGCGCGACGAGATCAAGCGCCTGCGCACCACCGAGCTCGCGGTCATCGACGATCCCACCGCCAAGGCGGTGGCGATCTCGCGCAGCGGACAGACCGGCGGCGCGCGCAGCAAGGTGCACAAGCCCGCGCTCGACGAGATGGGCATCGCGCTCTACCACGAGAGCGTCCCCCATCGCCCAGGCGCCAAAGGCGCCGCGAAAGGCCGTGAAGGCCCGCGCAAGCCGGCGCTCGACGAGATGGGCCCGGGGCCGGACCGGGAATCCAAGCCCTATCGCCCCGGCCCGCGCTCGACCTCCGGCCGCGCCGGCATGCGCGGCGGCTGGCGGCCGAGCGGGCGGCGGTGACGTCTCCCGTGCCGGCTGAGTTCGTGCGTCACCCCCGGGCTTGACCACGCAGGTCGGATTTGTCCGACTCGCGCACCTACAACGCCGACTCCGCTCGACCTCGCGTCGGCGGTCGATCATCTCGCGAGGAGGATGGATTGCCGGGGTCAAGCCGCGGCAATGACCGAACTGAAGGAGCCAAACCGTGCCCCGCGTCGTCGGCATCGACCATCTGGTGCTGAGCGTCGGCGACTTCGCCCGCTCGAAGGAGTTCTACGGCAAGCTGCTTCGCTTCCTCGGCTTCAAGCTCAAGCACCAGTATCCGGACATGGCCGGCTGGAGCAACGGCAAGACGCTGTTCTGGATCGCCGCGGCCGACGCCCAGGGGAGAAAGCGCAAGTACCGCAAGGGCGACATCGGCTTCCACCACTACGCCTTCGAGCTCGCGAGCCGCGACGCGGTCGACGAGCTCGGCGCCTTCCTCGACAAGCATGGCATGAGCGTGGTCGACCCGCCCGGCGAGTATTACGGCCGCTCCTATTACGCCGTCTATTTCACCGACCCCGACGGCATGAAGCTCGAAGGCATGGTGTACAAGGCGCCGAAGAAGCAGCGGCGGGCGGCGAAGAGGAAAAAGGCGAAGACAGAATAGGTTCGGGCGATCAATGCCATCCGCCGCGGGATGGCGAAGGCTAATTTATGGCCGGCTTCTTGAGCGGATAGTCCGCGCTCTCGTAAAGGTCGCGGATGTCCTTGTGCCCGAGCCGCGCCTCCTCGACCTCGATGAAGGCGCCGAGCAGGAGCGCATTCGGCAACTCTTCCATCGCGAACCGGATAGCGTCCGCCGCCTTGTCGAAGCGCCGGTACTTCAGCAGCTGCCTGATCTTGCGATTGCGCGAAGGAAACAGCTCCGCCGGCGCGCCGTAATCGAATTTCGCCATGACCTTTCTCCAAATATCGCGGACAACACGATTTGAACGATCGCCATTCAAGCTATCCGCTATATATGGGGTTTGATCGCGTTTAATCGAGGTCCAAGGAGCCCTCATGGCCACCTATTTCATCTTCGGCGCGGTCGGTGAGTGCCCGGCCTGCGCCGATCACCGCTTTTCCGGGCCCGCCGTACTCGCACCCGAGACCAGCGTGACCTGTCACAAATGCGGCCATGTCACGACCGTGGGGACCGCGGTTGAGACCGCGCTCGGGTCCGGCACCGTGAAGAAGCTCAGTGATCATCGCGTGGTTCAGGACCGCTGAGGGCGCGATCGTGCCTTCATCCGAACGAGAGGCGGCGGATGTCATGACCGGACTTCGGCCTGGCGTGCAGGCGGCTATTCGCATCCCCGCACTGGTGCTGCTGCTCGCGGCGACGAGCGGCGCGGCCGAAGTGCCGGACACGGACGCGCTGCCGGAACGCGTCACCTTCCCGAGCGCCGACGGGCGCACCACGCTCGTCGGCTACGTCTACACGCCGCGCGGCAAGGGCGATGCGCGCGTGCCGGCGGTGGTGATGATGCATGGCCGCAGCGGCCCCTATTCGAGCCTGGCGAACGGCCGCTACGAGGCCTCGACCCTGTCGCGGCGCCACCAGATGTGGGGCCGGTTCTGGGCGGCGCAGGGCTATGTCGCGATCATGGTCGACGGCTTCGGGCCGCGCGGCCATCCGCAGGGCTTTGCCCGCGGCACCTACCGCAACCGCCCGGGAGCTCCCAACGAGGTGACGGTACGGCCGCTCGACGCCTACGGGGCACTCGCCTATCTGCGCACGCGGCCCGATGTCGTCGCCGACCGCATCGGGCTGCAGGGCTGGTCGAACGGCGGCAGCGCGGCGCTCGCGGCCATGGCGCCGGATGCGCCGGGCATCGCGACCCGCACGCCGGCGGCCGGATTCCGCGCTGCGCTGGTGTTCTATCCCGGCTGCGGCCTGCAGGACCGCTTCGTGCACGGCCTCAAGCCCTACGCGCCGGTGCGCATCTTCCAGGGCGACGCCGACGAGGAGGTGTCGCCGCAGCGGTGCCGGCGGCTCGCTACGCGCAGCCGGGCGCGCGGCGGCGACCTCGCGCTCACGCTCTATCCGGCCGCCACCCACGGCTTCGACGATCCCGGCCGCACGCACCAGCGCGTCGCAGCCAATGCGAGCGCCAAGCTCGACGCTACCGCCGCCGCGCAGCAGTTCTTCGCCCAGGAGCTCGCCGGCCGGGCGCGGTAGGTCGTCGCGATGACCTGTTTTTCCTGTAAACAACAGGGAAAAAGAACAGGAGGCGGGCGAGCCATCCCCATTCCTACCGCGCTGTCCCATTCCTGCCGTGCTGTCGTCCCCGCGAAAGCGGGGACCCATCGTGCCACACACGCGGGCCGCTGGAATACTGGGTC
Organism: uncultured Alphaproteobacteria bacterium; assembly: GCA_963827585.1. GTDB lineage: Bacteria > Pseudomonadota > Alphaproteobacteria > Rhizobiales > Xanthobacteraceae > VAZQ01. The sequence continues at coordinate 522,837 of CAWHCK010000046.1, read as the reverse complement.
CCCGCCTGCGCGGGGACGACAGTCTCGTGTGTCCCTCAAGCGTGGCGACAATGCATGAGGGTGCGTCGCCCCGGCTGACAGAACGCAACCGGCGCGTTGCCGCGCTACCCCTATTCACGATGTCAAACAGCCCGGTGTCGGATGTGCCCGGCACCACTCTCTCGATTTTTCGAACCGCAACTCTTGTCGAACCGCAGCTCTCTTCGCTCCCGCGGCGCTTGCGGCGCCCCGGGGATCGATCCTTCTCTTGTTGCCACCCCCGCGAGGGGATGGCGGAGCGCCGACAGGCGCCAGCCTTGAACATGTCGCGCTGGTAAGGCGCGACGCCACGCTTGCGAGGCGTGGGCCCTCCCGCGCAACCGGGAGGCCGCCTCTCGGCGCTCCACCGTGGCGCTGTCGGCCAGGGTCCGCTTCCGTCGCCGGCACTGCCTGCCGGCTCCTGGTGCGAAGGCTCCACGCAACCGGGCGCTTCTGCCCGGCCGCGGCCCCGGCGTCTCGTGTCCGCGGTTACGAGCCGCGGTCGACGCCACACCCCGCTCCGCCATCAGGATCGTCTCCGGAGACGCCCCTCTCGAGCGGGATGTGCGAATCATACGCCAACCCCGATTTGTAGTCAATATATTTCTTCATATCGCATGTGAAAAAGTTGCGTCGGATTGTCAAATTCAGGCTTCAATGGCGTGCCGTAGTCGACCGCGGCACACGCCGTGCAAGCTGTCGCCGCTTGCAACCGGGCCGGCGTGGCGCTTGAATTGCGTCGCCACTCGTATGAGCTGGGCAAGCCAAGGAGGACGTCATGGCCAAGGGTCAGATGCGCAGCAACAAGGAGAAGAAGAAACCGAAGGCGGAGCACAACAAGAAGAAGAAGGGCGGTGCCACGCCATCGCCGTTCGCCATCGGGCAAGGCTCGGGCCAGCCCGGCCAGAACCCCTTCGGCAAGAAGGGGCCGTGACGGCAACGTTCCCGCCGGGGGCGAGGATCGAGCCCCCGCCCCGTGCCGAGACCGGCGCCGCGGCGCGCGGCGACGCCGACGAATGACTTATCGCTTGCGCGGGTCGTCGGCCGGATTGAGGTAGGTGATGCCCGCCGGCCCGAGGCCGTGGATCTGGATGACGCTGTCCTCGGGGAACCAGGCGTAGTGCGCCATGCCCTTGGGCGCTTTGGCGAAGCTTCCGGCCTTCAACCCCGGCCCTTTGCTGTCGTCGAATTTTTCCCCCATGGCGATGTTGAACGTGCCGGAGATGACGGTGACGTTCTCGTCGTTGGGATGCATGTGTGGCGGTACCTTGTAGCCGGCGGGCAGCTTGAGCCGCAGCACGTACAGCCCCTCCTTGGCGGGATCGCCGCTGACGATCGCAATCTGCGCGCCGGGCGGCAGCGACGGCGGACCGGCCGACCACTTCAAGCTGTCGGGCGGCGCGATGACGTGGTCATCGGCCAGAGCGGCAGTCGTCGTCAACACACCGGCCAGCAGGCCGGCCGTCATGAACGTCCTGATCATGGCTTCCTCCACGCGATGTTGGCTTGCGGAGGCAAGCATGATCCCGGATCGGTGCGGCAACAAGACGGGCGCCGTCACAAGCGCGCGAGCGGATCGGCTACTCCGCGGGAAGCATTCCCGCGGCGGATGATGCGCGTAGCTCTTTCAGATCGAACGTGCATGACCCCATACGAGATGTTGATGTGTTACCGTGATGCTCAGTTGTCACGTGGACATGCTTCGAATGAGCGCCGGTCGCCCAATCACCCGCAGATCGATGACTCTGGGACTCGGCTCCATCGCCGCGGTTTGGTCCGCGGGAGTGCCGGCCCAGTCGCCACGCTGTGCAGCGCCAACGGACTTGGCCGACGGCTGGCGCGTCTCGGCTGCTGAAGCAGTCGGTCTCGACAGCAGGCACTTCTGTGCCATGGCGGAATGGCTCGATGAGCTGCAGGGCTCCAATATTCACAGTGTTCTCGTGGTGCGCCACGGCTCGTTGGCATTCGAGCACTACCGGAAGGGCAGCGATCGGCATTGGGCCAGATCGCTTCCGGACGTCGTGCATGGTCCAACCGTCCTGCATGACCTGCGATCCATTTCAAAGAGCGTCACCTCGTTGCTGGTCGGCATTGCGCTCGATCGAAAGCTCATTTCGAGCGTTGACGAGCCCGTGTTCGAATACTTCCCGGAATATTCGGATCTGCGGACCCCGGAGAAGGACCGCATCACGCTCCGCCATCTTCTGACCATGTCGGCGGGGCTCGAGTGGGACGAGAATCTCCCGTACACGAACCCGAACAACAGCGAGGTCGCCATGCTTCGCTCGGCCGACCGCTGGCGATTCGCATTGCAGCCGCGGGTCGTGGTCGGGCCCGGATTGGACTGGAACTACAGCGGCGGATGCACCGAGCTGCTGGGCGCTGTCGTGCGAAAGGCGGCTCGTCAACCGATCGAAGAGTTTGCGCAGGAGACGCTGTTTTCTCCGCTCGGCATCCCGGATGCGGAGTGGTCCCGATATCCCGACAAGATAGCTGCCGCTGCAAGCGGATTGCGACTGCGCTCGCGGGATCTTGCGAAGATCGGCCAACTCGTACTCGGGCGCGGTCAATGGAACGGCAAGCAGATCGTGTCCCCGGGATGGATCGACGAATCGACGGCGCCGCAGATCGGGCCCGCCGACCGAGTGTATTTTTATGGCTATCAATGGTGGCTTGGGCGATCGCTGACCAACGGGCGCGAGGTGACGTGGGTTTTGGGCAGCGGCCTTGGAGGGCAACGGCTCTTCATCGTGCCGGCACTCGATCTCATCTGCGTGGTGACCGCAGGTCATTACACCGAACCGATGCAGAACTGGGTGCCGCTCGTGATCTTCAATCGCTATGTCATTTCCGCTATGCGTGGATAGTATGAATTCACTCCAGCGCGACTTGCGCGCGTGAATGATTTGCGTAGGTCTTCCAGGTCGGACGATAGCCATCGTCGGCCTGATTGCCCCAGGTCGACCATCCCTTGCGCGTGCCGCGCGCGAACAGTTCGAGATATGGCCCGGCGCTGCAGGCCTCGATGATTTCGTATTGCTCGTCGGGCTTGCGCGAATGCTCGCGCTTGCGCGTCGCCAGGAGATTCACCTGTCGCCGTCCCGGCGCCAAGGTGCGCGCGTTCTTGCCGCGCACGCCAAATAAGATGAGCTCGGTCACGTTGCGGAAATAGAAGCCGACGCCGCGCCCATCCGACCCGCCATCCTTCCTCACCTTGTGCCAGACGAGGTTGGACTTGTAGGTGAAGCCCCACGCCTTCATCACCGCCAACCCCTCGGGCAGCATCGCGTTCGGGCACCACAGATAAAGATGCGCCGTCGACGCCGCGAGCTGCGCGACCGGCAGCGCCATGATCTCGTCGAGCGTCATGGTGCCGTAGCGCGCCAGCCGCTTGTGCTCGGGCGCGACCTTTCCGGTCTTGTTGGTGAATTGCCACGGTGGATCGGCAAGGATGGTGGCGAAGTGGCGTTGGCCGCTAAAGTCGAGCAAATAGCGTCCGATGGCGTCCATGAGGTGCGCTTCGCAGGTGGAATAAGGATCGTCACGCAGGAACGCTCGAGGGATGCCAGTTCACCCCCGATTCGCGCGACATACTAGACGCTCTCGGATTGCGATGCAGCCCTGCATGCAGCATGGGCATCGCACCGAACGCTCACCTGTTCCCCCTCCCCGCCCGGTCGTTTCTTCTCCCGCTCGCGCAACATCCGCGCGTCGCGCTGCAATTCGAGACAGTCAGCAGCTCGGTGTAGGTCGACTCGCCGCCGATGGTGTGCAGCTCTTGGCATGGCCTGTAGGGGCCAGGTTGAGAGACTCTTCCCAGTATCCACCGAATTTCGGTAAAGGCACGCCTCGGCCCCGATCGCCCTCCACGGGTTACTCGATGCCCGCTTTCGCGGGCATGACAACGGAGAGAGGCGCGCGCGGGTGACGCATGAAATGGCGAAGCATCTCAATCGCAATACGCGCTACCGGCGCGCTCTTCCTCGTCCCAGCATCGTCGCCAGCCAGCCCGGCGCGGCGCTGCGATCGGTCAGGAACGCGATCGGCCCGGGGCGGGTGTCGTCGAACGCGGCGGCGGTGAGCGGGCCGCCGATCACCGCGCCGGTGTCGAGGTTGAGCCGGCGCCGGCGGAGGTCGGGCATGCCGGCCCGCACCGGGGTATGGCCGTGCACGATGAAGCGGCCGCAATCGACCTGGTCGCAATCGGTCAGGAACGGCTCGCGCATCCACAGCATCACGTGGTCCGACTGGGCGTCGAGCGGCACGGCCAGATCGACGCCGGCATGCACGAAGAAGCGCAGCCCGTCGTCGTGACAGAACGGCAACGCGCGCAGCCAGGCGAGATGCGCGTCCGATATCCGGCCGTTGGTCTGCCAATAGTTGCGCTGCGTGGTGGCGCCGCTGTTCTGCAGCCACAACGGCATGGCGCGCTCGTCATCGTGGGCGTCGATCGCCAATTGCTCGTGGTTGCCGCGCAGGCAGACCAGCATGCCGGGCCGCGCCTGCTGCCGCCGCATCAGGAATTCGACCACGCCGCGGCTGTTCGACCCGCGGTCGATGTAGTCGCCCAGAAAGACATAGCGCGCCGGCTGCCCGGCGGCATGCGCCTCGCACGCCGCGACCAGGCGGCGCAGCTTGTCGAGGCAGCCGTGGATATCGCCGATCGCGAACGTCAGACGTGACATGGCGTCAGACCCGGCCGGGCCCGCAGGCGGCCGCCGTCCACGGGCCGCTCACGCTGCATCACCGGCATTTTACAACCCCTGCTTGGGGATTCGCGTATGCTTCGACGGTCCTGCCACGGCGCGCGCGCCGCAGCGGGACCTCGCAAGCCAAGCGCGGCCACAGCGCAAGGGGGAAACACCATGACGATTCACACCCAGGTCACTATCGCATCCATCGCCGCGGCTACCGCCGCCGTCATCGCCATCATTCCGGTGCGCGCGGGCGGCGACAAGGTCGCCTTTCCGGACGGCCACGCGGCGGGCGAGCTGTTCACGACCGTCGACCGCCCGGACAACAAGCAGTTCCGCGAGTTCTACACCAGCGCGGCGGCGCTCGAGGCCGCCAAGAAGGGCGAGCCGCTGCCGAGCGGCACCGTGATCACCATGATCCAGTATGCCGCCAAGCTCGACCCCCAGGGCAACCCCGAAAAGGACGCCAACGGCCGCTTCATCAAGGGCAATCTCCTCGCCTACGCGGTGATGGAAAAGCGCATGGGCTGGGGCACCGAATACCCCGACACCATGCGCAACGGGGAGTGGGAGTACCAGTCCTTCAAGGCCGACAAGACCGTCAACACCGCGGCCAATCTCCCCGCCTGTTTCAACTGCCACAAGCCCTTGGACAAGCAGGATTTCGTTTACCTCTACGACAAGATGAAGGGGGCCGCGAAATAGCTCCCATCGGGCCAGGCGATCGGCGCGGAACCCGAGAAATCGCAGACATCCCCAGCCTCCCGGCGGCCGGGCGAAGCCCGGGCGGGTTCCCGCTCGGCCGTGAAGTGGTCACATTCTCGTGTCGCAATCGGTCTGGTGGAGCGCCCGTCGGGGCGCCAAACGGGGGTATCAAACATGGCCTTTCTCAACACGCGTGAGTCCGCCGAGCTGGAGACGCCGGCGGAAACGGCAGTGGAAGGGGAAATCCGGGATTTCGTACGTCGCGACGTTGCGAGCAGCCTTCGGCGGCAGCCGGAGAGCGACAGCGAGATGGTCGCCAACAATATCGGCTCGCTGCTGCAGCGGGTGGCGGGAACGTCGGTGCAGGAGATCGACAAGCTCATCACCGAGCTGCAGACCCTGCGCGACATGCTGCACAGCGAGGCCGCCCGCGTTCAACGCGAGATCGTCGAGTATGCGACCTTGAGTCAGGCGGCCCTGCAATCGACGAAGATCATCGCCGAAAGCCTGACGCATTGGAAAAAAGTGCCCGACGCTCCGAGCCTTCGCGACTGATGAACCTTCGCGACTAGGCGTCGCTCACGACCCATCCAAACATTCGCGCGCCGGCTCTGGCCGGCGCGTTTTTCTTTGGGAGGGCATGGTTCCTGTGACCGTCGTCCCCGCGAAAGCGGGGACCCATATTCCAGAGGCCTGAGTGTGGGACACGATGGGTCCCCGCTTTCGCGGGGACGACAAGTGATGACCAATCAATTAGCCGCACGACGAAAATGGCCCCGCCGGCGGGGCCAGCGGGGCCAAGTCGAGGGAGGAAACGCCCAAGAGGGCGGTGGTAAGGGACCTACCACCGTCACCGATCGCTCGATGACGCCCGCACCATAGACGGCATCGGTCCGGCCGAATGTGAGCCGGCTCACACTGGCGTCACCGGCGCGGGCGCGAGCGGTAAACTTCGATCGTGCTGCCCCTCCCACCATCTGGGGAGCGGCTGGGATTGGGTTCGCGCGTGGCAACGCGCTCCTACCCGTCCCCCTTGTGGGGAGGGTCGCGAGCGTGCGAAGCGGGATCGTCGCGGTCGACAGCTGTTGCTGCGAGGTACTCTCACGCAACATCACGACCCCCACCCCCAACCCCTCCCCACAAGGGGGAGGGGAGCACACCGAGTGCGCGGCACGTGTGCATCGAGCCCGACGGGACGCTCTCTAGCGTCCCAGCAATGACCACCGTGCCGGAAACGCGCCGGTCAGACCTTGACCTTCTCGTCCGCCACGACCCGCTGCACGGCGGGGCGCGCCATCATGCGGTCCTTGAACGCGGTGTAGTTCTTGAGCTCTCCCATCGGCAGCTCGCGGCGCACGCCCCAGGTGTAGAAGACGAAGCCGTAAGGATCGACCACGGAGTACTTGTCGCCGAACCACTCCCGTCCGGCGAGCTTCTCGTCGATCTGCTTCAAGTAGCCGTGGAAGGCCTTGAGGCCGGTCTCCTTGAGCGTGGGATGGGCCGCGGGATCGGACGCATAGCGCTCGGGCCGGCCCACATGGGCGTGCGCGGGATGCACGCTCGCCGCGAAGAAGCCGATCAGCGACAGCGCCTTCGCCTCGGCCGTCGGCTCGCTCGGCCACAGTCCGAACCGCTTGCCGAGATAGGGCAGAATGGCGGTGTTCTCGGCCAGCGGGTCGCCATTGTCGAGGCGCAGCACCGGCACGCGCCCCTGCGGATTGATCTTGAGATAGGCGTCGGTGCGCTGCTCGCCCTTGGCGAGATCGACCTGCTGGGGCTGGTACTTCTCGCCGCTCTCTTCCAGAACGATATGGGACGCCATCGAGCAGGCGCCCGGCGCGTAATACAACGTCAACATCGCGAAGCCCTCTCTTGCACGGATTGTGTCATTGAACGCCGAGATGATAGGCCGCGAGCGCGCGCGATTCCAGTGAGCGCCGGGCCGACGGCATCGACACGGATGCGGCACGCGCGGGCGCGGCAGCGTGAAAAACTACGGCACCAGCTTAGCGCACGACGCTGCTCGCCCGCGCCGGACGGGTGATCGTGTGAGCCGACCCCTGAAAGGTCGGCGACAATACGTAACCCAATCGTGCGGGCGCACAGCTCCCATTCCAGAGCCACGATCGCCGCACTCGTCACTTTGCCCTCGCCAGAGACGCGGAGACCTCGCGTACGCAGGCGATGAACCGCTCGGCCAACGGGCTTAACGTCCGATGCTTGATCGTGATGAGGATAGTCGAAAACAGCTGCATCGGCAATTTCACGGGCAGGATCCGCAATCCGAAGCGTCCGGCGCTGAACCGACCCACGGACCGGGGCATCATTCCGACGTATCGCCCCGTCGCCACCAGCGTGGCAGTCAGCTGTATCGACAAGGTCGTCAAGGCGGGAGTTGGAGGCTCAAGCTTGTTGATTCGAAAAATCTCAGCAATCAGCGTGCCCCCTGCGCTGTCGTAGGGCGGCAGCACCCACGGCTCGTCGACCAGTTCTGCCAAACCGATTTCCCGTCTCCGCGCCCATCGGCTGTGATTTCCGGCCACCGAGACAAACGGCTCGTCGAACAAAGGCTCGACGAAAAGATCCTCTTCCTGGAAGGGCGTGAGTGGCATTAGCCCGATCAAGAGCTCGACGTTGCGCGCACGCAGCTCCTGGAATTGCTGCATGGCGGTGTAAGCATGAACGACATGAACGCGGATGCGGGGATGGCGTCGCCAGAAGCGCTCTAGGATCGCTGGAAGAAGTCCGACCACCATTATTTCCCGGCAGCCGATCCGCAGTTCACCTGAATTGGGATCCGTCAGAAACTTGATCTGCTTCAATCCCTGGCGCATCTCGTCGAATACGAGCACGCCGCACTTGAGCAGGGTCTGCCCGTAGGCCGTGAGCTCGACGCCCTGAGACGTGCGGTCGAACAGACGCACACCAACCGTCTGTTCGAGGTCGGAGATGGTCTTCGAAACGACGGGGTGCGAAATAGCGAGCTGGGTCGCCGCCTTCGACATGCTGCCGCTCTCGGCGACCGCAAGGAGAATATGCAGGTCGCGCAAACGGATACGGCTGCCAATTCGGTCTGCCCAGTCCATACCCGGGCCCTTAGTTTGAAGGCTACAGGCATGTCGGAAAAAGCAGGCTTCCAAGCTACAGCGGCATCGGACAGGATTTCAAGCAGAAGTTGAACGGGAGCGTTTTGACGTCGTCGCCCCGTGTCGGATTTCCGGGTCATCCACTGGCGGATGTGGTCCCCCGACGAAGGAACAGGAAAGGGTTACGGCGGCAACAGCAAGCGAACCCAACGACAGCGGAAGGCCGCGGCCTATGCGGAACCCGTCAATTTTTTGGGGCGAGCAGCTCATGGAACATCCAACTCCGCAGGCGTCTCTCGAAGCCCCTGGTCTGCCGGCGACGCGCGACAGGGAGCCGGGACCAAAAGGGGCTCAGTGGACAGCCCCATGTCTTCCATTGCGTGTGCTTTTCGTTTCCGACGTCAAGTTCCTTCGCGAGGGCCTCCCGGAAATCCTGCACCAACAGTCGGAGCTCGCGATCACATGGGTAGCCGAGGACCAAAATCAGGCGCTTGAACTCATACTAGCCGTTCATCCTGATGCCGTGCTGCTTGATACGGCTCTGCCCAGCGGCCTCGATGCCGTCGCGAGCATGGTAGCGGCAGCTCCGGACATCCCCGTCATTGCACTGGCCATGGTCGAAGCAGAACATGAGATACTGACCTGGGCCGAGGCCGGGATCGCCGGATTTGTGCCACGCTCGGCGTCCGTCTCGGATATCATTAGGACCGTGAACCTTGCGGTTCGTGGCGAGCAGATTTGTTCCGGCAGGGTCGCAGGCGCGATGATTCGGCGCCTGCGACAGCTCGCGATAGTGGCTCGGGAGGAACGCTACGGCGACATCAGCGGGAGATTGACGTCACGCGAGCAGGAGATCGCTGAGCTGGTCGCTCAAGGTCTCAGTAACAAGCTCGTCGCCCGCCATCTCCACATTGAAGTGTCCACAGTGAAGTGCCATGTGCACAGCATTCTCGATAAGCTGAAACTAGAGCGGCGCGGGAATGTGGCGCTCTGGATCCGGCAACGGGTCAACGGTGTAGCTTCAATCGCCATGGAAATCGTGGCGGCCGACTCGGTCACTTGATGCCAGCCGAGTATCTGCTCTGAAGCCAGTTCGCTGCTGCTTCAGGCCGGTGTCGGTGGCCGTGGCGGCAAGGAGTTGTTCGCGCCAGTCTGCGGATAATGAATGAGAACAGGCGATATCTTGTTCCACTTGCCTGTGCCGAGCGGCAAGTGTCTTGTGACGGAAAGGCCGAGGCTCACGGCGAGCCGCTCGTCGATCAGCCCAGAGTTGGGCCATCTTAGCCCCTCAGTCCAGACCTTTTGTCCAACTTTCGAACTATTCACAGCCGGACGTCAGCCGCACAACGTTTACATGTCCTTTTACTAATTGCTGGAGCACATTCTGCGCGGGATTCGCATCATCGAAGCTGGCATGTCATCCCTGTTGGGCGACATGCTCGCACGAACCTTGGCAAGAAAGTGGCGCATCGAGTCGATCACCCGCCTCGAGCTTAGCTGTGATTTGGCCGAACAGTTGAGCAGGACGGTGGCCGATCTTGTCGTCGCAGAGCGCGTCAGCGGTGCATCCAATGGTGTCACAGCGGACCTCCTCACCATTCGCCCCGATATTTGCCTGCTGGAGCTTAGCGCCAACGGGCGGATGGCGTGGTTCTATCGCACAGGGAGACCAATGGCGGTTCTTGTAGACTTCTCGGCACAGGAGCTGATCGACATGCTGGACTCTGGCGGGGTTGGGAGCTTCGAGGATGGAGCGACAAGGGGCAACGGGGCTTAGTCCTTCGCCTACATCCAACTTCCACCCAGTGGCGGATTCCCCGGCCCGTAAGCTTTGATAGACAATCGGTCGGTGCAGGACACCCACGGCGACATGACGGCAGGACCGGCATCCCCAGGCGCGACACCAATCACGGAACGTGCACGCGAGGGCTTGCACGTAAGCATCCGCGCTTGCTCCTGATCGACGGAGGAGGCGCCTGCATGCTGCTGGAATCGCACGCGTGTCACCTCACAGGAGGATGGAATCATGGCACGACACCTTGGTCGGGAAAAATGGCAAGGGGCAGATTTCACTTTGGTAGGAGACCCCACGTTAGACGACACCTTGCTCGGGAAAAATGACAAGGGGCACTTTGAGCTCGTATCGAAAATCGTGATCACCAGCACGCGCGATAGCGCGAATCCAACAACTTTTCGGGTCAGTTTTCGGGGCAGAGGTTTACCTGATCGACCCGGACGGCACATCCGCAGCGGCTGACCAACAACAGCTATGGCGACGGAGGCGGATGGCTGTCACCGGATGGGAAAAAGATTTTGTTCGAGAGCAACCAGTTCAGGGCGGACCCTGCGGACCCCAGCACATGGTTCCTAACTGACATGTTCGTGATGGATGCCGACGGCAGCAAATCGAACCCTGCTGACGCGCGGAAACTCCGCCACCTGGTCGCCGGACGGCAAGGACATCATTTTCCACGCCTCGGATTTGTATTACGACACTGGCGGAGCGCAGACCGGCGCGCCGGTCAGAGTTCGATCCAGGCGCGGCCGCCATCGGACAGCGATCTCTTCCTGGCGAACGTCGACGATCTTGCCTTCGCTCCCGACGTTCTGAGCAAGACCCAGCTTGTGACCAACATCACCAACACCCCGACCGAGATCGAAGATGACGCCGACTGGTCGGCTTCGCGAACGGCCTCATCGTCTTCACCAGCCGCCCGGCCCCGGAACTGAGGTTGATTTCATCAACAGGCCGAAATCTACGTGATGGACCCGCTGCATCCGGAGCTGGGCGGCAGCAGCTCACCTACAACGATTACGAAGAGCGCGCGGTCGCATGGTCCCCGGACGGCACCCGGATCGCGTTCAGCGCCCGCATCGTTGAAGCGGTAACCGAGAGGGCGAGATCTGCGTGATAAACGCTGACGGAACCGGCTTTCAGCAGCTGACCGATAATACCGTCCCCGACCTGACCGTCTCGTGGTCGCCCGACGGCACTCAGATTGCTTTTCAACGGAATTGTCGGCCCCTTCAATTTTGAAATATTCACCATGGACTGCGAATCCCGACGGCACGTTCCGAACCGAGACCCAGCTGACCAACACAGCTGGCCTCAACGGCTTTCCGCTGTGGGGAGAGGTCAGGACGCAAGTCGAATCGGATCCCCGCGATGGTGCCGACGAGACCTTCTTCGCCGGATCTCAGGCGGATGACTCCATCCAGACCCTGGTCAAAATGGCTAAGTTTGAAGGCACTGTTAGTGAGCACATCCAGGATGTGTTTCTTTTCAATAACGCCGGTCAGATGGGAACCGAGCGTGCAGACGATGTGACCCCAGGTGGGGAGCGCGACCTCGGTCAGTTTGGTCAGGCGCAGTCGGATTTTGTTGCCCAGCTGAACTCTGACGACAACCCGTTCCCCGGCCAGCCCCATTACGGCGAGTGGCTGCAGGAGTTCTTCTTCGTCTAGCCGTCGGCGCAGTAAAGCCGACCTGGGCGCGATCGTCTTCACGGCACTGGTGGTCGTGATGATGGTCGAGGCGCTCGACGCCCACAGGTGGCGACGATGAGCTGCGGCGGCGGCCACATATAACCGCGCAATCTGGTCACGTGATAAGGCTCACCTTCGAGCCGCCGCTGATCGGTCGGATCAAAGTCACAGGTGTCGACCTTGGCTGGCGCGACTCAGCGGCACGGCGTAACCACTTGCCACGGTGGGGCTCGCTGTAGTTCAAGTTGTTCTTGCTATCGCGCCGTTGTTCAAAAGGTGAGTCTCCGCAGATCAATGCGGCCCCCCGTGCATCATGCAGTCGTCCCAACGCTGCACTTGCGCACGCATGATGCCGCTCTTCCCCTCACCCTCGCCCACTTCCTTGCCGACCATCTCGCGACACTTCGCCGCCAACGCCTCGTCGTCGCCTGCCTTGCTCCTCGGCGCGGCCTCAGAGGGAAGCGCCAACGCGACAAGCGAGAGCAGCAGCACGATCATCCTCATTTCGGTCTCCATGTTGGTTTCCTGACACTCAAGGTCAGGGCCTCGGATGGCCGTGATGTGCGTGACATCGCTGGCGACCGCCAGTAAAGAGTGCCAAACCGGCGCTAACTGCTGCAAAGCAGGCCCAACTCGAACACCCGTCCTGAAATTCAGATGATCGGCCGCCACGTGGCGGCCGATTTGATCTGGAACGTTTTGAATTGGTACGAGATTTTTTCAGGTATGAGCAGCGACAGGCTTGAGGTGAGCGTGACGTTCGACGAGCGGCTCGGCTACGTCGGCACTGCGCCCGAGCTGCGCGAGCCTGTCGTGGCACTCAGCCTGGGCGGTCTGCGCCGCCGCATCGAGGCGTTGCTGCTGCCCGACGACGTCGTCCTGCCACTGATCGGTCGGTGTCGCCGAGCGGAACACCACCGCCGCCGGGCGAAGACGGGTGTTACCGCCGCCCCATCCGCCGGTCGCGCTCGCGAGGGGACCAATCGACATACCACAGCAGGGCATGACACTGCGGGCAGACCTTAAGCTCGCCCCCGCCAGCCAGCACCGCCTGCACGCTACAGTCGCTGCAGCAACCGTCCTTTGTCAGACGCGGCGCCGGTGATGGCAGCACTGGTCTGCGCATTGGCAAGCGAGGTGGTTTGAGCGGCAAGGTCATCGCCGTGGCGCTGATGCGGTGCCGGTGGTCCGACCGCTGGCATCGCGGAACGTTGTCATACCGTTGGCGTCGATAGTAGCCGTGCCCGTGGTCCGGCCCGTGCCGTCACGAAACGTCTTGGTGCCGTTGCTGTCGGTGGTGACCGTACCGGTGATGCGGCCGTTGGCATCGCGGAACGTGGTCGAAGTTGCGCCGACGCTGTCGTGGCGAACATGAGAAACACAAGGGCGGCGATCACGGCGGCGGTCCGTACCCCGGAGGGGGAGGCGGTCCGGGCAATCCGTATCCAGGAGGCGGCAGCACCCACCGGGCGGCACGAAGTAGCCCGACGGCACATACGGCCCGTAGTATCCGTACGGCAGGTGGGCGCCGCGTGAGCGCGTGAACAGAAGGCAGGCCTCGGTGGCGGCATAGGCGACCTCGCGGCGCCCGGTCTGATAGCCGAGCTGCAGCGCAGTCATGAGGCACGACTGCGAGGGCTGCGGCGGTGGATAAGCTTGGGGCGGCGGCGGCAAACCGTCTGCACGTGCCGGCCGGTTGAGCGGCGCCAACCCGACCACCATGATGATCGCTCCGGCCAGCGCCAGCGAAATGATCTTGCGCATCTCCGAGGTCTCATGATCGGTCGTGCTCGAACGCAGCGCAGACATCGCTTAGCGAGCATCGGAACACAGCTCGAACATCGCACCTCCAACCAACGTCCGCAGCCCCCAAACGGGGGGTTAAGGCTCAAAAGCTCAGCTTGTGGGCGTTGGCGCAGCAGGATCAAAAGCTCAGCGCCGCCCGGCATGCCGTTTCCCGCCCCAGCCGTGCCCGCTGGCGGTTTTTTTGGTCCCAGCCGTCTGGCCTAACCGCGCCAGCGGGCTTCCTAGCGGTTACCCCAGACGATACCCCTGCCAGGGTAACTGGACGGCAAGCCCCATGAAATCAGGCTTTCTATGGCATCCGCACGTGCTGCAGCAGCAACAGCAGGCCGCCGACGATGCCGATATTGGCGAGCATGCCGTTCTGCATGCCGGTCCGCATCGGCCCCTCGACCTCCCAGAACCGCAGCAGCAGCGCGGAGGCCACGACGGTGAAGACCAGCAGCAACACCACCCCGACGGCAGGATACCAGTTGAACAGAAGCAGCGCGCAGCCGACGAACTCCATCGTCTGCCCGATCCAGAACGTCAGCGTCGGGAACGGCGCCTTGAATTTCGTCAGGCGGGCGACGTGGTCGTCGATGTGGACTTTCTGCAGATTGCGCAGCCCGACCGCCAGAAAGAAAGCGACCATCAGCAGCCGTCCGGCGGTGTCGAGCCACGATGCATCCTGGTCGTACATGTCACGGTCTCCCTTTCAATTCGTGGTCAGCGCCCGAACATCGTGTTGGGCAGGAACAGCGCGAGCTGCGGAAACAGCAGCAGCAGGACGATGAGCAGCCCCATCGCGTACCAGAACGGCCAGATGCCGCGAAAGATCGTGTACATCGGCACGTCCGGCACGATCCCCTTCACGATGAACACATTGATGCCGACCGGCGGACTGAGCAGCCCCATCTGGATGATCAGGACGGCCACCACCCCGAACCACACGAGGTCGACGCCGAGCGCCTTGAGCACCGGCAGGACGACCGGCAGCGTCAGGATCAGCATGGAGAAATCCTCCATGAAGGTCCCCAGCGCCAGATAGGTCAGGATGATGATGATCAGGATGCCCGTGGTCCCGAGGTCGAAGCTCAGCAGGAACCGCACCACGATCTCCGGCAGCTCGGACAGCGTCATGAACGGGATGAACACGTAGGCGCCCATCAGGATCAGGAACACGGTGGCGGTGGTCCGCATGGTCTGCAGGACGATCGCCTTCATCACCGGAATGCTCAGCTTGCGACGGACAAGCGCGACCAGCAGCGTAAAGCTCGCGCCGAACCCCGACGCCTCGATCGGCGTGAACAGGCCGAGATAGATGCCGCCGATGGTGACGAACACCACGAGCACGATGCTGGAGGCGCGGCCGAGCGTGGCGATGCGCTCCGCCATCGACGCGCGCGGACCCGGCGGCCCGGCCTCCCGGCGGATCGTGGTCACGATGAAGATCGTGGCGATGAACAGCAGCGTGAGAATGATGCCGGGCAGGACGCCGGCCAGGAACAGGCGCCCGATCGCCTGCTCAGTGAGGATCCCGTAGATCACCAGGCCGGCGCTGGGCGGGAAGGTGAATCCGAGCGTCCCGCCCGAGGCGACGGTGCCGGTCGCGAGCGCATCGTCGTATTTGTAGCGGCGCATCTCCGGCAGGGCGACGCGGCCCATGGTGACGGCTGACGCAGCCGACGAACCGCAGAGCGAGGCGAAGCAGGCGCAGGCGATGATGGTGGCGGATGCCAGCCCGCCGCGGATATGGCCGACCCAGGCATACGCCGCGTTGTAGAGATCGCGGCCCATGCCGGAGGCGCCGGCGATGTTGCCCATGAGCACGAACATCGGAATGACCGAGAGCTGGTAGAAGCTCGCGATCGCGAAGGTTTCCGAGCTCAGCGACGGCAGCGCATGCTGCCAGCCGCGGATGGCGATGGTGCCGAGCAGCCCGGCGATCAGCATCGACAGGCCGACCGGCATGCGCAGGACGAACAGCAGGAACAGCCCGGCGACGCCGATGAGCCCGATCGTGGTGTTGCTCATTGCCGGCTCTCGCGCGCGCGGCTGTCCTCGGCACTCTGCTCCATCACAATGCGGCTTTCATCGGACAGCAAAGGGACCTCGCCGGTCCGCGCCAGCACGAAGGCCTCCGTGAACAGCACCAGCGAATAGAGCCCGACCCCGACGCCGAGCGCGAAATAGATCGGCTCGAACGGGATGTTGAGGAGGAGCGTGCTCTCACCGAGCCGCGCCGCGGTGCGTCCGGTGACGATGAGCCGCCAGCACCAGAGGGCCGTGACGATCGCGGCGAACAGCTTGACGAAGATGCCGCTGATCCACTCGAACCTCGGACCGAGCAGGGTCTTGAAGATGTCGGCGGTGACGTGGGCGCCGGTGCGGCCGCCATAGGCGATGGACGACGCCACGATCAGCACCAGGAACGTGATCGACAGGTCGAGCGAGCCGTAGAGCGGACTGTTGAAGACATAGCGGCCGGTGACGTCGACCACGATGATGCCCATCAGCACGAACAGCAGCACGCCGCCGCAGTAGAGCGCCACCGCCCGTGTCAGCCGATCGACGATCGCGAGCATTCCCGCCCACCAATTTGCTTGGGGGGCCCGAGGCCCCCCAAACCGATCTAGTTGTTCATGGCGGCGTAGGCCGCGCGGATATCGGGAATGCCGCCCTTCTCGAACTCCGTGAGCGTCTTCTCGACCGCCGGCCTGGCGGCGTCGAACAGCGACTTGCGAACCTCCGGCGACAGCTGGATGAGCTCGATCCGGTTGCTCTCCTTCGCCAGCTTGAACGCCGCCTGCTCCCAGTCGTCGAAGATCTTCGCGGCCCGCAGCGCGAGTGCCTTGCCGGTGACCTTGTCAAACGCCGCCTTCTGCGCGGGAGTGAGCGACGCATAGCTCTCCTGGTTCATGATGGCGCCGCACGGATTGTGCAGGCCGGACACGCCGACCGTCACGTATTTGGCAAGCTCGCTCATGCGCCAGGGCGGCATCAGCGCCGTCGGCGTCAGCGCAACCATGTCGACCACGCCGGTCGACAGCGCGTTGTACATGTCGTTGAGGTCCATCGGCACCGGCGACGCGCCCCACGACGCGACGATCGGCGCGAACGCCGCGCCGGGCGTCATGACCTTGAGCCCCTTCAGATCGGCCATGGTGCGCACGGGCTTGTCGCGCGAGATCAACGTCGCCTGCGGCACCGAGTACATGTGGACGTTCTTCACCTCCTTGTAGTCGCTGGCCATCGTGGCCTCCGGCACCGCCCACAAGCGGTTGGTGGCGTCGGTCGCGGTGGTGGCCGCGCCCGGCTGCACGATCAGCATCGTCTTGGCGAACACCTTGGCGTGGAAGGCGTGGCAGATGTCGGCGATGTCGGCGACGCCTTCCACCGCGCGCTTGTACTGCTGGAACGGACCGGCGCCGAGCGAACCGCCGGCGTAGACCTTGATGGTCAGATCGCCGTTGGTCGCCTGCGCCATGTCCTTGCCGAGCTGCTCGTACATCCCGACGATCGGATGCGTCGGGGGCAGGAACGTCGCGAGCTTGAGCTCCTTGGCCGCCGCGAATTGCGTGGCGCCCGCCAGAAGGATGGCGGACAGGCCGCCCGCAATGGCATGTCGACAATCGATTCCCATGTCCTTCCTCCCTTGCTTGCTGTTTTCGGTCAGGCCCGCGCCAGGATCGTGTCGAAGGCGCGCGTGATTGCGGCCTGCGGATCGTCTGCCCGCGCTTTGGCGCGCCAGGCCACGAAGCCGTCCGGCCGGATCAGCGCGGCGCCCGAGCCCGACAGGCCATAGGCGGCGGCAAAGCCGTCGCCGGGATCGCGCAGCTCTGCGCCGATACGGTAGGCATCGAGCGCGACGCCGGCGCGCGCGGCGGCGCTTCGCGCAGCGCCGCACCAGGCGTCGCCCTCCGGCCCCGCCAGCAGCAGGAACGCGCCGCCGGTCAGGTCGATGGTGGACACCCGCTCGCCGTCGCGCTCGAGCCACAGATGCGGCGCGCGCGAGCCGGGACAGCCGAAGGTCTGGCGCGGGTCGTCGTGGACCTTGCTCTCGCCGTTCTCGGCGCAGACCGCGGGCGAGCGATAGAGGTAGCCGAGCTCGATGTTGAAATCGTGGGCGGGCGGCTCGAAGTCCTTGGCGCCGAGGTAAGGCGCGGTGCGCGTGACGTAGCGGGTGTACGCCTGCTCGACGGTGAACTTGCCGACCGGCTTGCGCTCAGCCTCGTAGGTGTCGAGCAGGTCGGGCCCGGCGATGCCCTTGAGCACCAGCGCGAGCTTCCAGGCGAGGTTGTGCGCGTCATGGATGCCGGTATTGCCGCCGAAGCCGCCGTTGGGCGGCATCAGATGCGCGGCGTCGCCGGCGAGAAACGCCCGGCCCTCGCGGAACTTGCGCGCCACGTCCGACGTCGCGCGCCAGCGCGCCACGCCGTCGATCTTCACCGGCAGGTCGGGAATGCCGGCGCCTGCGCGCACGAACTCGATCAGGCGGGCTTCGCTGATGTCGGCGGCGGCGTCGGCCGCGGCCTTCGGATCCTTCTTGGGATCCCCGACGGTATTGACCGCGAGGAAGCCCGACTTGCAATCCTTGTCCATGCGGAAGAAGCCGCCGAGCGTGGCGTTGTTGATGTAGACGACGCTCAGTTGCTTGCCCAGCAGTTGCGGAGCGAGATCGGCGTGGAAATAGATGGTGATGCTGTTCGAGAACACGCCGCGTCCGTCGAACGGAATGCCGAGCGCCTCCCGTATCCGGCTGTGCGCGCCGTCGGCGCCGAGCAGGTATTGCCCGCGCAACTTGCTTTGCTTGCCGGTGTCGATGTCCTGCACCGTCAACGTGACGCCGTCGGCATCCTGCTCGACCCCGACGGCCTCCTGCCCGGCAAGCACCTTGGCGCCGGCCGCTTCGGCGCGGCGGCGCAGGATCGGCTCGAGACCGGGCTGGGTGACGAACAGCCGCCGGCACGGACTGAGCGCGTCGACACCCTCGTTGAGACTCGGGATGATGTCGGCGAGCTTCTTGCCGGCAAGCGTATCCATGATGATCAGCGCGCCTTCCGGCTCGAACTCCTTGCTCGACTGTTCGCGTACTTCGTCCTCGATTCCGGCGGCGCGGAACATTTCGAGCGTGCGCATGTGGAAGAAGGCGGCGCGCGGAAGCTGCGAGCCGCCGCGCAGGCGCTCCGCCACGAGCGAGGGAATTCCGTGCTGGGCCAGGAACATCGCCGCCGACAAGCCGATCAGCCCGCCACCGGCGATCAATACGGGCACGCCACTTTCCGCGGATGCTGGTCCGTTCATGACACCCCTCCCATGAAGTTTTTCGTTCTGTTCTTTGGGAGAAAGTCTATTCGAGGTTGCGCGGGGCGTGCATGACGGCGGGCTATAACGCCCATTGCCCCGAGTTATAGTTGGGCGGCAGTGGGCAGACCGGCGCGAGCGGAGTCGATCCGGCCGGTCAATGCTTCCACAAACGATCCGACGCAATGCGCGCGCCTTGCGCCAGCGCCTCGAGCTTGAGCCAGGCCGCCTTGGGATCGCATCCCGACCATCCCACGAACGTACCGAAGCCGCAGTCGGTGCCGCCGATCACGTTCTCCTTGCCGGCGATGCGGGCGAACGTCTCCAGCCGCTGCGCCACCAGGCGCGGATGCTCGACGTGATTGGTCAGGGTATCGATGACGCCGGGGATCAGCGCCTTGCCGTCGGGGATGCGAACCTCTTCCCACACTTCCCATTCGTGCGCGTGGCGCGGATTGGCGGCCTCGAAATAGATGAAGCCGGCATTGGTCTTCAGCACGGGATCGATGATGTCCTTGAGCTCGACGTCGTGGTGGTGCGGGCCGGCATAGTTGCCCCAGCACAGATGCAGCCGCACCTTCTCTGCCGGCAGGCCGCGCGTCGCTTCATTCATGGCTTCGATCGCCATCGGCACGTAGGTCTTGATGTCGGCGGTGCCGACGTTGCCGGTGAAGCAATGGGCACGCATGGGGAGATCGGGCGCGTCCAGCTGCAGATTGAAGCCGGCCGCCACGATCGCCTTGTACTCGACCGACAGCGCCTTGGCCGCCGCTTCGAGATAGGCCGCGTCCGAGGGATAGTAGAGGTTGGGAAAATTGAACAGCATCTGCCCCGGCGTCACCGCGGCGATGAACGCGTCGTCCGGCGACGCGCCGCCGAGCGCCGCCTTGAGGTTGTCGATGTCGCGCTGCACGGCGCCAGCGTCGCGCAGCTCGATCGGACCCTCCACGTTCGGCATCACCAGATGCCGCCCGCCCTCGTTCTCGACGAACAGCTTGTTGATGATCTCCGGAAACTCGCCGAGGTCGGTGGCAACGAACTGGGCGCGATTGGCGAAGCCGGAATAGCGCTGCATCACGTAGTTGCTGAAGCCGACCTTGCTCATCTCGCCGTCCGAGACGATGTCGATGCCGGCGTCGTGCTGCTTGTGGACGACGTCGGCCACCGCCTCGCGCACCCGCGCACGCAGCTTGCCCTCGTCCACCGGCTTCTCGTCCAGAAGGTCCCACATCATGCGCGTCAGGTCCGCCGGCCGCGGCAGGCTGCCGGCGTGGGTGGTGAGGATACGGTCGGTGCTTCGTTTCATCGGTGCGCGCTCCCTCTCCGGGCGCGGGCGCGATGCGGCCATTCGCCGTCAGCGGCGTTTGCAGCGGCTGCGACGCCATGTCGGCGCCCGCGCGCACCGACTCAAACGGTCCGGTCCTCGGACTGAGCGTGACTGCTTAGGTTAGCGCAATCACGCTCAGCTTGTCGAGCATGATCTTTCGGAAAACCGGTACCCACCCCGGACAAGTCCGGGCAGGCTTTTCCGGATCATGCTCTAGGCGGCGTTGTCCGACTGCGCCTTGGTCTTGGATTTCGCCCAGTAGTCCGGCGCGGCTTTTGTCGTCGCCAGCTGCTTCGCATCCTCGTAGCCGGGCGCCATCGACGCCGCGGTCCCCGACATCACCTCGTGGTGCTCGATGTTGAGCAGGCGAAGCCAGCTCTGCTGGCCGAGCGTAAGCCCGATCATGCAGCCGAGCTCGACCAGCTCCGGCTCGCTGAATTGCCCGTGCATGCGATCCCAGAAGGCGTCGTCGGTCGCGAGATGCCACACGATCGCCTCGGCATAAGCCAACGCCGCCTTCTGGCGCTCGTCGTAATTGGCGGATTTTTCGAAGTTCAGCAGGTCCATGACATGGTCTTCGATGATGGCTCCGCTGGTCGTCGCCTTCACCGAGCGCTGATTGCCGCAATACTCGCACATGACGGAGCGCGACACGTACAAGCGGCACAGTTCCTTGATGGCGTGATCCAGCACGCCGTTGCGGAAGATGTCGCGCCAGGAATTGGCGAAGAACCAGAAGCACGCCGGCACGTGCGCCCGCACCGCCGAGCTTTCCGGGCGCGGCGTGCCCTCGCGCTCGCAGCGATGCATTTCTTCGCGCATCGCGGGGTCCATCTTTTCCAGCGGGACGTAACTGATGCGCTGCTTCGCCATGATCCTTCCCTTGCGTTTGGTCGCCGCGGCCGGCCGTTGCACCGTCGCGGACTGCTGCACCCACTATTCCGCCGCTTGCACCGGCGCCGCTGCCCTGTCGCGCTGCGCTGCGCCCTGAGCGCTATCCTGGGCCTTGGCGTAGGCGGCGGTGGCCTCGTATTCGCTCGTGCGATCCTGTCCGCCCTCGAGGCCGACGACCTGGCGGGCGAAGGCGGCAAGCGGTCCGGAGCCGCCGAACTCCGCGCGCTTCATGGTCAGCGACAGCAGCGTCTGCAGCGGGGTGCCGTTGAAATTCTCGAACATGTAGAGCCGGCCGCCCCAGTCGGTCAGGTAGAGGTCGCGGATGACGCGAGCGATCTTGATGCGGCCATACGGCTCTCCCACCGGACCCTTGTTGAGCTGCTCGAACCAGGGTCGCATCTTCGGGTCCTGCCACTGCTTCTCGGTCGGGAACATCACCGCCGCGCGCCCGCACAAATCGATCAGCTCGTGCATGACCGCGCCGAAATGCTCGAGGAAGTAGACGCGGCCCCAGTTGAACAGCTGGATGTCGGGCTTGTAGAGGCCGCCGGGGGTAAAGAAGCCCTTGTCCTCCGACGCGACCACATGCGCGGCGACCGACTGGGAAAATCCGATGATCCGCGCCAGCCGGGCTTGCACGGCCTCGATCCTGGCGGTGCCGAGATGCTCGCAGATCAGGATCGCGAGACCGGCCATCAACTCGGCCCTGACCGCCTGGCGCACCAGCGCGTGGTAATGCACCCAGTCGAACACGCGTTGCGGATAGAGCTTGGCGTGCTCCGGGTTGCCGATATGAAAGACGTATTTCCACGGGATCAGGACGTTGTCGAACAGCACCGTGGAATTGAGCTCGTCGCCGCGGGAGGCGAGCGGATGCTCGATGGGATCGTCCTTCACGACGCTTTCGCGACAGACGATGGTCACGCCGGAAGCGTTGGCGGGGCAAACGCCGTAGATGATCTGATCGCCTTTCGCGCCCGGCCGGAAGAAGACGCCCAGATGGAGGAAATCGCCGAAAGCCGACCCCGTGCCGATGGCCTTGACGCCGTTGACGACGATGCCTTCGTCGGTCGTCTGCACGATACGCAGCGCCGGCGAGGTGCCGTGCGCGGATGGATCGGAACGATCGGCCTGCGGATCGACGAAGTGGGGGGCGCAGACGAGATCGTTGTCCATCGCATGCCGGTAGAAGCTGCGGATATTGTCGGCCAGGCCGCGCCCGTCCGCGCCGACCGAGGCCTTCTCCCACGGCTCCGGATCATCGATATAGGTCACCATGATATAATTCTGAACGTCCGGCGTGCGGGGGCATGACGCCGCCACGAAATGTTTCATGATGAATTCGTGGTAGCGGCGCTTGCGCACCAGCTCCTCTTTGCTGCGGTGCTGGAACCAGGTCATCGAGCGCCGTTCGCCGTCCTGGTCGACGAAGGTGAGGATATCCTGCAGGTCCGCGCGATGGTGCAGGTCGAAGAACTCGGCCGTGCGCTGGGCGTAATCGCGCGTCAGCGGATGCGTTGCGACGTTGTCGACCTTCTCGTTGCCCACCCAGACGACGCGTCCGTCGTTCAGCGCTTCGAGATATTGCTTGCCGGTGCGCAGCACGCCTGACCTCCCTCGCGCAGGAATTCGGTGATCAGGCATCGGCGTCGCGAAAAGCGGCCGTTTCGATCGCAGAGCGCTGGTCACTGACTCTGAACCGGGGCTAGCCTACGCCCGCGCGCCCGATTAAACTATAAACCGAACGATATGGCCGCTATTCCTTCGAGCTATGAAGGCGAACCCGACCTGCATCACCTGCAGGTTCTCGACGTGCTGCTGCGCGAGCACAGTCTGACGCGGGCGGCGCGCACGCTCAACGTGACCCAACCGGCCTTGAGCAAGACGCTGGCGCGCCTGCGCCGCTATTTCGAGGATCCGTTGTTCGTGCGCGTGTCGTTGCGGATGGAGCCGACGCCGAAGGCGTTGCAGCTGCAGGCGCCGGTGCGGGCGATCCTCGAGCGAGTGCAGTCGCTGCGCAGCGAGCACGTCTCGTTCCACCCGCGAACGTCGGACCGCACGTTCAATTTCTGCGTGGTCGATGCCGGCCTGATCAAGCTTCTGCCGCCGCTGGTCGACCGGCTGCTGGAGGAAGCCCCCAAAGTGCGGCTGCGGGTGCTGCAGCTCGAGGCACAGCATCTCGAACCCTGGCTCGAGTTCGGGCAAGCTCGACTTCGCCATGGGTTCGTTCGCGTCGCTGACCAAGCAGATCCGCCGCCAGCCGCTTTGGGTCGAGCGCTACGTCAGCGTCGCCCGTCGCAGCCATCCGCGCCTCGGAAGCGAGCCGACGTTGCGCGCCTTCGCGGCCGAGAAACATGTGCTCGTCTCGATCGCGGGAAGCGGCCACGCTCATCAGTTGGCGGAACGGGCGCTGGAGAGCGCGGTTCCTCCGGAGAACATCATCTGCCGAATTCCCATGTTCATCGGCGCGGCCATTGTGGCAAAGCATACCGACGCCGTTGCGACGCTGCCGTTGTCGGTCGCCGCGGTCCTGGCGAAGGACCTTGATCTCCAGGTCATCACCCCGCCGATCAAATTGCCGAAGATCGACATCTATCAGTATTGGCACGACCGGTTCGACCGCGATCCCGGCAATCAATGGATCAGGTCGATCTTCAAGTCGCTGTTCAGGAAGTCATGACGGGGCTGCGGTAAGGCTCAGCGCCCCGCCCGGTCGCGCGCGGCAATTGCAGTGTGATTTGCGCAGCAAGCGCGCGCCGTTACGGCAGCAGCTTGTAGCGGGGGATCATCGCCACGACCAGGCGGCTCGCGGATTCGACCACCAGGATGCGGTCGTCGAACTTCACGAATTTATGGCCCTGCACGAGCGGGATCTCGCGGGTCACGCCGGTCGGCAAGTCCTGCATCGGCACCCCGCCCGGCAGCGGATCCGAGAGCGCGGGCGGCGACACGTGCGCGACCGGCGCGTCGGGGATGCGCATCACGCCCTCGTAGATGCGGCCGCGCTGCTCGTCGCTGAGCGCGAGCTCCGCGGCGCGCTGCGCGCGGGATGAACCAACGCTGCCGGTGGTCTCGGCCATCGCCGTCGCGTCCGTGCTCTCCCCGCCGCGCTGGCCGCGGCCGGTCTGGGCCGCCGCCGCAAGGCCGACGCATCCTACGAGCGTGATCGCAATTGCGCCATGGCGCCAAACGGGCTGCATCACACTCCCCCTGAAGCTTGTGCTCCAAAGGCTAGAACGGGGACCTCCCCACGCTCTTAACGCGCGAGGCGCCGTTCGCGTTTCATCACGAAGTGTGGCCGCAAATCCTCACAATGCTGGCCGGCGCTTTGTGCATGACACCAGCGTTTTCAATGGATTAGCCGTACCTTCGCCATTAACCACCGCGACAATCTCGCAACCGCCGCCCGGTGCGCGGCCATGTTTGCGTTCGACAAATGTCGGCGTGCGCGGGAACAGCCGGGGCTTTCATGAGCATGTTGCCGTACCTCGATACGGATCATCCGCCAACAAAATGCCAAGGCCATCGTGTTGAGTGTCGGCAAGGAACGAATTCGTGGAATTGGAACATGCAAATGAGCCAAATGCTGCGCGGGTCCGCCATGGCGATGGCGCTGCTCTTGCCTGTGGGGTCCGCGTACGCGCAAGGGCACGATCGCCCGGATGCGGCGCCGCCTGAGTGGCCGGCGGGTGAGCCGCTCGACCTGACGACGCCAGAACCGGATGCCGACAAGCCCAAGGGCAGTAATCCGTTGGCGGGCAAGCCGAGCGCGCCCAGCTGGGACAGCAAGGTCGGCATCGACTACCGCAAGCCCTCGATTCCGGGCGCGAGTTTCCAGCCCGAGCAGCTCACCGCGGGCGCCATCCCCGATCAATCGACCGGCGTTGCCTGGGCGACGGTGACCGCGCCCGGGCTCGCCAATTCGTTCGGCTGGGATCAGACGTCGATCGAGACGCGACTCGATCCGGGGCAGGAAGGCAAGCTCGGCACGACCTTGCAGCGTTCCGTGCCGGTCGACGACAATGTGTCGATGACGCTGCAAAACGGCATGTCGGTGACGCGCGGGGTGGGGCATGCCGACGGCTGGGCCACGAGCCAGGCGCTGCGCTTCAACATCGCGCCGACCGACACCAGCGTGTCGATCGGCGCCGACCTGTCGAGCACGGACGACAAGTGGCTGCGCACACTCAGCGCCGAGCAGAAGCTGTTCGGCGGGCCCTTCAGCGTGACCGGCTCGGTGAGCGAGACCCCCGGCGGCGACTTGTCCAAGAGTTCTCAGGGCCGGCTTCAAGCGGACGTGGTGAGCACGCGACTGCCGGCGCTTTGGTAACATCCGCGAAGCCTCAAATCACGCAGCGCGCGCGGTCACCTCTCCCCGCTTGCGGGGAGGGGTGGCGCGCGTGGCGCGATGTGGACTTCAACAAATCGGATGCATGCTAAGGCGCGCGCCGTCCTTGACCGGACTCGATCGCCTTGGCGTCGGGAAAGACGCCCACCACAACGCGGTTGATCGGAGCGACCAGCAGCACCCGGTTGTCGGCCACCGCGTACTGATAATCCTTGGTCTGCGG
Organism: uncultured Alphaproteobacteria bacterium; assembly: GCA_963827585.1. Taxonomy (GTDB): domain Bacteria; phylum Pseudomonadota; class Alphaproteobacteria; order Rhizobiales; family Xanthobacteraceae; genus VAZQ01. The sequence goes on along the minus strand of CAWHCK010000046.1, from coordinate 496,967 downwards.
CACTTGGGCGGTGAGCTCGGCCGGCAGCGCGCGCAGCTCGATCGCGGGCGGCAATTTAGCGCCGATATCGGCGTTGAAGGCACTTCCCGCCGGCTGATCCTTGAGCGCCTGGAAGATCGCGCGGCGTTGCTCGGCGGTGAGCGCCTTGAGCGTGTAGGCGGTCGTGATCAGCTTGTCGTCGGCGGCGTTCTTCTCGGAGAATTTCGCCGGCACGGTTTCGGTGTCGCGCGGCGCGTCCGGAACCGCCAGGGCGCCGTTGAACAACACCGCACCTTCCGGCGGCTTATCGCTCGGTGCATGCGCGCTGGGCTCGTCCGTGCCGGTCTTGCCCGATGGCGTCTGCTGGGCCTTTTCCTGTTGCGACTGCTGCTGGGCGTCGGCCGGAGGCGGTGGCTGCTGAGCCATCGCAACGCCGGCGCCGCCGAGCAACGCCAGCGCGAGCGAGCCGGTCCGCAACAATTCGGGTGTCAAGAACTCCCGTGCCAATTTGCGTGTCAGTTTGCGTGTCATGGCCGCCTCCTGTTTCGGCCGGAGGGAGCATCGCGCACCCGCAATGGCGCACGGCCCGCCGCTCCTTCGGCCATTCGTCCGCAGACACAACCGCCGGAGGGCGGGTTTGGTTGCATGGGCACGGCCGCCACGGGACGGAAGCGCGCATTTTCTGATGCGCTCGCTGCGGGCCGCCGGTAAGCTCCCGAGGCCGGAGAGGGAAGGTCGGAATGATTCTCGCACCGCTTGCCGCCGCGGCGCTCATCGTCAGCGCCGCGACCGGCCCGAATGTCGAGTCCCGCCCGGTGCCTATCCTGTCCCTGCAGCAGAAGAGCACGGCGATGCAGCCGCTGGTGCGCTCCGCCACCGACTGCATCGCGCGCACGGTCAGCGCCGACCCGCGCTTGGGTCAGCGCAGCGCCGATCTCGGCGACCTGATCGTCGCTTCGATGTCCAGTTGCAGCGCCCAGGTGCGTGCCATGATCGACGCCTATGACCGCCATTTCGGCGACGGCGAGGGCGAGGCCTTCTTCATGGGTCCCTATCTCGACGTGCTGCCGGTCGCCGTGAGCAGGTGGATCCGGGACGCCGCGAAGTAACCGCGCGCGCTTGCGATCTCATGGCGGCAAACGCGGTGGCGCCGATGCGCCGCCGGTTAAGCCCCTATTAACCACAGGGGACGCGAGAACTGGATTTGACCATCGGGATGCCGCAGTGCAGTGTTTGTTCGGTATCCGGGGCGAGTTCCGAACGATGCGGCGGCGCAGTTGAAGCTTGCGGGAGACTGCGAGAAAGCGCAGTCGGCGATGCGAGCTGCGTCACTCGTTGGCGGCTGCGCCCCTGCCTCGGGAGGAGGATCTCCATGTTCGATTTTCGCGACCTGTTTCAGTGGGAACGGTTCATCACGCCGTCGATCATCAAGATCTTCTACTGGCTCGCGGTGGGCATTTCCGCCTTGTTCGGTCTCTCCGGCATCATCTCCGGCCTGACGCTGATGGCGCACACCGCGCTCGGCGGCCTGTTCTGGATCATCGGCAGCCTGATCGGGATGGTGATCGGCGTGATCTTCGCGCGCATCATCTCCGAGTTCGTGCTGATCATGTTCCGCATCAACGAGCATCTCGGCGCGATCCGCCAGCGCGGCGGCCAGATGTGATCCGGACGTCCGCTTACGTCGCAAACCGGAAATGCATGACGTCGCCGTCGGCGACCACGTAGTCCTTGCCTTCGAGCCGCATCTTGCCGTTGTCGCGGGCGCCCGCTTCGCCGCCGAGCGCCACGTAGTCGTCGTAGGCGATGGTCTCGGCGCGGATGAAGCCGCGCTCGAAGTCGGTATGGATCACGCCGGCCGCCTGCGGCGCCTTGGTGCCGCGAGTGACCGTCCAGGCGCGTGCTTCCTTCGGCCCGGCGGTGAAATAGGTGACGAGATCGAGCAGCGCATAGCCGGCGCGGATCAGGCGGTCGAGGCCCGGCTCGGCGAGGCCGACCGCGGCCAGATAGTCGGCGCGCTCCGCCCGCGACAGCACCGCGATCTCCGCCTCGATCTTGGCCGAGATGACGACGCAGCCGGCGCCCTCCTCCCTGGCGCGCGCCTCGACCGCGCGTGAGAAAGCATTGCCGGTCGCGGCCGAGGCTTCGTCCACATTGCAGACATAGAGCACCGGCATCGACGTCAACAGGCCGAGCATATGAAATGCCTGCTCCTCCTCCGCCTTACGCTCGACCAGGCGCGCCGGCTTGCCGTCGCGCAACAGCGCGAGCGCCCGGTTGACGAGATCGAGCGTCTCGCGCGCCTCCTTGGCGTCCTTGTCGTTCCCTTTCGCCTTCTTCTCCAGCGCGTCGACGCGGCGCTCCAGGCTGTCGAGGTCAGCGAGCATCAGCTCGGTCTCGACGGTCTCGATGTCGGCGATCGGATCGATGCGGTTTTCGACATGGGTGACGTCGGTGTCCTCGAAGCAGCGCACCACATGGGCAATCGCATCGACCTCGCGGATATTGGCCAGGAACTGGTTGCCCAGGCCTTCGCCCTTCGAGGCACCGCGCACCAGGCCGGCGATGTCCACGAAGTTGAGCCGCGTCGGGACGATCTCCGCAGACTTCGCCAGCGCCGCAAGCTCGGTGAGCCGCGGGTCGGGCACCGCCACCTCGCCGACATTGGGCTCGATGGTGCAGAACGGGTAGTTCGCGGCCTGCGCCGCGGCGGTTTCGGTCAGCGCGTTGAAGAGCGTCGACTTGCCCACGTTCGGCAAGCCGACGATGCCGCATTTGAAGCCCATCATGTCTCTCGTGTGATCTGCGGTGCAGCCGGTTCAGTCTCCCGCCTCGTCCGGGCCATTGCGGTCTTTCGGCTCGCCGAAGCCCTTGGCCTGCATGGCGAGGTGCACCTTGTTCTGGAAGCTCGCGTCCTGGCCTTTCGCCAGCAGGTCGGCGTTGTCGGCGATGATGCCGCACAAGGCCTCGACCCATGGCCGCTCGTCCTTGGCGAAATCGTTGAGCACGTGCCCATAAACCAGGTCCTTCACGCCGGGATGCCCGACGCCGATGCGCACGCGGCGATAGTCGTTGCCGATATGGGCGGTGATCGAGCGCAGGCCGTTGTGGCCGGCGACGCCGCCGCCGGTCTTCACGCGCACTTTCGCGGGCGCGAGGTCGATCTCGTCGTGGAACACCACGATGTCCGCAAGCCCGAGCTTGTAGAAATGCGCGGCTTCCGCCACCGCGCGCCCCGACTCGTTCATATAGGTACCGGGCAGCAGCAGCAGCACCCGCTCGCCGCCCAGCGGGCCCTCCGCCGCCACGCCCTGAAAGCGCCGCCGCCACGGACCGATGCCGTGGCGCTTCGCGATCGCGTCGACCACCATGAAACCGATATTGTGTCGGTTCCCGGCATAGCGCGAACCGGGATTGCCAAGCCCGACGAAGAGCAGCATGAGGAGACTGTCGCGTGCTGTCGTCCCCGCGAAAGTGGGCACCCGTAATCTCGGGCCAAGAGATCAGCGCACCGCCTTCCCCAATCGCCGGTATTACTGGTCCCCGCCTGCGCGGGCGACGACCGCGGACCGCTGTCGTTACTTCTTCTCCGCGGCGGGAGCGCCGGCGGCGGGAGCAGCCGGCGCCGCGCCGGGAGCCGCGCCCGGGCCCGGGGCGGCACCTTCGGCAGGAGTGCCGGCGGCCGCCGCGGTGGCGGCAGCAGCAGCAGCAGCGGCGGCGGCTTCCGCGGCCGCCTTCATCTCTTCCGCGTAGCCCGACGGCGGCACGATGGTGACCAGCGTCTGATCGAGCTTGCCGACCACGCGCACCTTCGGCGGCAGCGTGACTTCATCCAGGTGCTTCGAATAGTTGATTTCGAGACCCGAGATGTCGACGTCGATCGCTTCCGGGATGTCGTCGGGCGAGCACACCACCTCGACGGCGTGGGTCACGATATTCACCGTGCCGCCGCGCTTGACGCCCGGCGCCTGGTCCGCGTTCATGACGTGGACCGGAATGCGCACCCGGATCTGGGCGCCCTCGCCCAGCCGCAGGAAATCCACGTGGACCGGCAGGTCCCGCACCGGGTCGAGCTGGAAGTCGCGCGGGATCACCCGGTGCTTGGCGCCGTCGATGTCGAGCTCATAGACCGTGGTGAGAAAACGCCCGGCATAGATCCGCTGCTTGAGCTCGGCGTGATCGACCGAGACGGTGAGCGGGGGCTTGCCATCGCCGTAGATCACACCCGGCACGCGGCCGGCGCGACGCTCGGCGCGGGCGGCCCCCTTGCCGGCCCGTGCGCGCGCCGCCGCCTTCATCTCCTTGACGGTCGCCATGGTTGCACATCCTCTTGAAACGAAACGGCCGCCGGAGCGGCCCATGCTCGCCGCGGCATGCCTCCAGGGGTGTCTGGGCCACGGTCGCGTTGGTTCGGCGCGCTTATAGCGAGCGCGACGGCGAAAGACAAGAAATGCGGAACGGCTGCCGCCCGCGCGAAAAACGATGGCTGCGCGGATATTTAGGTCGGGTTGCCGGGGCCGAGCCGGGCCTCGAGCGCGGCCACGCGCGCTTTGAGGGCCTCGCTCTCCTCGCGCGCGAGCCGCGCCATCTCCTTCACCGCCTCGAATTCCTCGCGCTTGACCACGTCGAGGTCGCGCAGGATGCGGTCGGCCTGGTTGCGGAAGACGGTGTCGAACTCGCGCCGCACGCCCGAGGCGACGCCGGCCGCGTCGTTCATCAGCCGCGCCATCTCGTCGAAGAAACGGTTGGTGGTCTGGGTCATCGCCGGTCTCGGGGTTTCGGATCAAAATTCCTGACCGCAACAATGGGGACAGTTTGTTGCGCCCGCAAGGCCCGGCTTGGCCCCTCTGGCGCCCTCTTGGCGCCCTCTTGACTTCGCGGTGCCGTCGCCCGCATCTGCCTCGGCGCAGCCGCCCAGAGCAGGCGGCGCAGCGTGCCCCCTCGATGCCGGTCCGACGTTCGCGAGTTGCGCGATGGCACCGCTTCCGGGCTTTTTCGAAGGCACCGAAATGCCGGCCGCGGGCTGGTGGGAGGCCTTGTGGCCCGATCCGGCACAGGTCCTGACCGCGGTCGGGGTCACGCCCGAGATGGCCGTGGTCGATCTCTGCGCCGGCGACGGCTGGTTCACCCTCCACATCGCCAGGCGGGCGCGCCGCGTCGTTGCCATCGACATCGACCTCGGCATGCTCGACGTCGCCCGCCTGCGGCTTGCCGAGGGCGGCGTGACCAATTGCGATTTCGTCGCGGGCGACGCCTACGAGGTCGCCACCCTGGTGCCGGCGCCGGTCGATTTCGTCTTCCTGGCCAATGCGTTTCATGGCGTCCCGGACCGGCCTCGATTATCCCGCGCGGTGCGCGCGAGCCTTTTTCCGGGCGGCCGCTTTGCCGTCGTCAATTGGCACCGGCGTCCGCGCGAGGAAACCGTGATCCTGGGCGAGCCGCGCGGACCCAGGACCGAGTTGAGGATGACTCCGGAACAGACGATCGAGGCCGTCGAATCGGCAGGCCTGAAGCTCTCGCGGCTGATCGAGCTGCCGCCCTATCACTATGCCGCGATCTTCCAGCGTGCCCCCTTCCGGGCTTCATGATTCGCTGCAACAAACGGAACGTGATCAAGCCGCCCATTCTCGACAACAAGATCGTCGCCGCGCCGTCGGTATTCGCGCCGCAGGCGCTGTTGCGCGAAGCGCGGCGGCAAAAGCGCCTCGCCGCCGTCGACGTGCCGCCGGTCTGCATCCTGGACCCCGACGGCGATCTTGTTCGCGGATTGAGAGAGGCCGGCCAGGCGCGTCCTTTCGAGGGCTGGCCCTGCTATCACACCAGGCTCGACACGTTCGCACTCGGGGAGCAAGTCGCAGGCATCCTCGGCTGCGCCGTGGGTGCGCCGTTCGCGGTTCTGGTCGCGGAGCAGCTGTTCGCGAGCGGCTGCCGTCTGCTGGTGAGCCTGACATCGGCCGGGCAGATCGTTCCGGTCGCGGCGCCGCCGTATTTCATCCTCATCGACCGGGCGCTGCGCGATGAAGGAACCAGCTACCACTACGCGCCAGCGGCCGAATTCGCGGAAGCGGACCCGGATCTGATTGCGATCGCCGGCCGCGCGCTGCGCGACGCGGGCCTGCAGGCCTTCGTCGGCGCGAGCTGGACGACGGATGCGCCGTTTCGCGAAACCGCGGCCGCGATCGAATGGGCGCGATCGAAGGGTGCGCTCGCGGTCGAGATGGAAGCCGCCGCGCTCTATGCGTTCGCGCGGGCCGCCGGGGCGGCGGTGCTCTGCCTCGCCCACGTCACCAACACGATGGGCCAGGCCGGGCAGGATTTCGAAAAAGGCAAGGCCAACGGCACCGCCGACGCGCTGGCGGTGCTGGCGGCCATTGCGGCCCGGTGTCCGCACTGACCCCCACGCGGCCGGCAGCTTGACTCCGCCGGCTGCCTGCCCGCATCACCCCCCGTCGCAGTGGTGCGAATCGCCCGATGCCGCTTTACGCCATCCCGTTCCCCGCCTTCGACCCCGTGCTCATCAGCGTCGGGCCGATCGCCATCCGCTGGTATGCGCTCGCCTACATCGTCGGCATCCTGCTGGGCTGGCTCTATGCGCGCGCGACCATCCGCCGCGAGCAGCTCTGGGAAAAGCCGGCGCCGATGACCGTGGCCGATTACGACGACTTCGTGCTGTGGGTGACGCTCGGCATCATCGTCGGCGGGCGGCTCGGCTATGTCCTGTTCTACAACCCGAGCTATTTCGTCGCCCACCCCGTGGAAATCCTTCAGCTCTGGAAGGGCGGCATGTCGTTCCACGGCGGCTTTCTGGGCTGCGTGCTGGCGGTCGTGCTTTTCGCACGGCAGCGCGGGCTCTCCATCCTGTCGCTCGGCGACATCACCTGCGCGGCCGGGACGATCGGGATCTTTCTCGGCCGCATCGCGAATTTCATCAACGGCGAGCTCTGGGGCCGCCCCACCGACGTGCCCTGGGCCATGGTATTTCCAAGCGGCGGCCCAGTGCCGCGCCATCCAAGCCAGCTCTACGAGGCCGTGCTCGAAGGGCTTGTGCTGTTCCTGGTGCTCAATGCATTGATACGGCGCGGCGCGCTCAAGCGGCCGGGCTTCATCCTCGGCGCGTTCTCGTTCGGCTACGGCGTCGCGCGCACGATCTGCGAGCACTTCCGCGAGCCCGATCCGCAGCTCGGCTTCCTGTGGGGCGGGCTGACCATGGGGATGCTGTTGTCGCTGCCCTTGATGCTTGCCGGAATTATACTGATGGCGGTGGCGATCCGGCGCGATGGCGCACGGCGGATATCATGACGGACGAGATGGCCCCGCTCGAGCAGGAGATCCGCCGGCGCATCGCGGTCGCCGGCCCGATGCCGGTTGCGCAATACATGGAGCTTTGCCTCACCCATCCCCAGCACGGCTACTACACCACGCGCGACCCGCTGGGCGCCGCCGGCGATTTCATCACCGCGCCCGAGATCAGCCAGATGTTCGGCGAGTTGATCGGCTTGTGGACCGCCGCGGTCTGGCGCGGGATGGGATCGCCCGACACGCTCCACCTCGTGGAGCTCGGGCCCGGCCGCGCCACCATGATCAACGACGCGCTGCGCGCGGCAAAGGTGATGCCGGACTTCCGCGCCGCCATCGCGCTCCATCTGATCGAGATCAGCCCCACGCTGGAGCGCCTGCAGCGCCAGGCCCTGACGCTGGGCGGCGTGCCGGTCGAGTGGCATCAATCGATCGAGGAGGTGCCGGACGGCCCGCTGATCGTCCTCGCCAACGAGTTCTTCGACGCGCTGCCGGTCCATCAGGCCGTCATGTGCGCCGACGGCTGGCACGAGCGCGTGGTCGAGATCGGCGCCGACGACACGTTCGAGTTCGGCATTGGTCGCGACCCGATCCCGCTGTTCGACAAGCTGCTGCCGCGGACCCTGCGCGCAGCGCAGATCGGCGACGTTTTCGAGTGGCGCGCCGACACCATTGCCCTTGAGATCGGCCGGCGCGTGGTGCGCTTCGGCGGCGCCGCCCTGATCATCGATTACGGCCATCCCGAGAGCGCCATCGGCGACACCCTGCAAGCCGTCGGCCGGCATGACTTCGCCGATCCGCTCGCGGCGCCGGGCCGCGTCGATCTCACCGCGCATGTGGACTTCCAGGCGTTGGCGCAGGCGGCCGAAGGGATGGGCGCGCGCGCGCACGGGCCGCTGCCGCAGGGCGTGGTGCTGCGCCAGCTCGGCATCGAAGAGCGGGCGGCGGCGCTCAAGCGCGGCGCGCCGCCGGACTATGCCGCGACCATCGACGCGGCGCTCGCGCGCCTCACCGACGAGGGCCGCACCGGGATGGGCCGCCTGGTCAAGGTGCTCGGGGTGTCGAGCCCGAAGCTCGACGACCTGCCCGGCTTCAACCCGTGAGCGCCCCCGCAGACCACCGAGTCGATGTCCCATGCTCCAGGCCGCCTCACTCACCGCGCTCGCCGGTATCCGCCATGGCTTTTTCACCCGCGACGGCGGGGTGTCCGATGGCCTCTATGCGAGCCTCAACGGCGGGGCCGGCTCCGACGACGTGCCCGCCAAGGTCGCGGAGAATCGCGCCCGCATGGCCGCGGCGCTGGGCGTGCGGCCGGATTGCCTGCTCACCGCCTATCAGGTCCATTCGCCCGACGTCGTGACCATCGAGCGGCCGTGGGAGCCGCAGGCGCGTCCGCGCGCCGATGCGATCGTGACCCGGGTGCCGGGGCTGGCGATCGGCGTCAGCACCGCCGACTGCGGCCCGGTCCTGCTTGCCGACGCGACCGCCGGCGTCATCGCCGCGGCGCATGCCGGCTGGCGCGGCGCCGCGACCGGCATCCTGGAAGCGACGATCGCCGCCATGGAACGCTGCGGAGCCGATCGCGCCCGCATCAGGGCGGCGCTCGGCCCGACGATCCGCCAGCCGAACTATGAAGTCGGCCCGGAATTCGTCACCCGCTTCAAGGCGGAGGACGGAACGAACGCGCGTTTCTTCCAGCCCGCGTCGCGTGCCGACCATGCGCTGTTCGACCTTGCCGGCTTTATCGTCGCCGCGCTCGAGCGCTCGGGCATCCGCGGGGTCGAGGACCTCGGTCACTGCACCTACGCCGACGCGACCCGCTTCTTCAGCTACCGCCGCTCGACCCATCGCCGCGAGCGCGACTACGGGCGCCACATCAGTGCCATAGCGCTCGCAAATTAGCGCTGCCGGCGCGGTCCGCGCCTGGGGGCGCCCTGGGGCTGACTCCACCCGGGGCTTCGGGACCGGCACCGGTAGGATGGGTTGAGCCTTAAGGGCGTTTACGCCCGTCTTCGCGGGCTATGGCGAAACCCATCACCCTTCCCCAAGGAACGCTGGCCTTCGATGGGTTTCGCTGGCGCTCAACCCATCCTACAAGCGGGGGAATCAGCGGAATCTGCGGGACAACTTGGGCGCCTGGGGCCGGTCATATTGCCAGCCCTGCCGCCTCCTTGTTATCAGGGCGCCGCGAGCGCGCAGGACGCGCCTCAGGCACTCGCCGGGAGACAGCGATGCGGCCCAATAACGGTGCGATCAAGCTCGTCGCCGGCAACTCCAATCCCGCGCTTGCCGACGCGATCGCCGCCTATCTGGCGACGCCGCTGACCAAGGCGGTGGTGCGGCGCTTCGCCGACATGGAGATCTTCGTCGAGATCCATGAAAACGTGCGCGGCAACGACGTTTTCGTCATCCAGTCGACGTCGTTTCCGGCCAACGACCACCTGATGGAATTGCTCATCATCATCGACGCGCTGCGGCGCGCGTCGGGCCGGCGCATCACCGCGGTCATCCCCTATTTTGGCTACGCCCGCCAGGACCGCAAATCGGGGTCGCGCACCCCGATCTCGGCCAAGCTGGTCGCCAACCTGATCACCCAGGCCGGGGCCGACCGGGTGATGACGCTCGACCTGCATGCCGGCCAGATCCAGGGTTTCTTCGATATCCCGACCGACAACCTCTATGCCGCGCCGATGATCGTGCGCGACATCAAGGAGCGCTTCGACATCGACAAGGTGATGGTGGTTTCGCCCGACGTCGGCGGCGTCGGCCGTGCCCGCGGGGTCGCCAAGCGCATCAACGCGCCGCTCGCCATCGTCGACAAGCGCCGCGAACGCGCGGGCGAATCCGAGGTGATGAACGTGATCGGCGAGGTCGAGGGCTACACTTGCATCCTGGTCGACGACATCATCGATTCCGGCGGCACGGTGGTGAACGCGGCCGACGCGCTGTTGGAGAAGGGCGCGACCGATGTCTACGCCTATATCACCCACGGCGTGCTGTCGGGCGGCGCGGTCGCCCGCATTACCGCGTCGCGACTCAACGAGCTGGTCATCACGGATTCCATCCAGCCCACGCAGGCCGTCAAGGTCGCCCGCAACATCCGCACCCTGTCGGTCGCCACCCTGATCGGCGAAGCCATCGGCCGCACGGCGTCCGAGGAATCGGTGTCGAGTCTGTTCGACTGAAGACGGACGACGGAGGACGGAGCGACGGACGCGGAGTTCCGCCCTTCGTCTCCTGTGTCTTCCGTCGTCCGTCTTCTGTCGTCCGTCCTCCGCTTCGGAACCTGTGGAGAAACAACTCCGCCGCGAGATATCACCAAGCCTTCATCACGATCCGGGCCGATTGGGCTTTAGCCCCTGGAATCAAAGAGGTTATATTCGAGTCGCCAAGTGATTCGCCCCGGAGCGATCAATCGGCTCCACCGGGGACCGCGTCAAGAAAACGGCATGGTGCGCGTGCGGCGGAGTGCGCATCCACTTCCGAGCGGCAGGGTGGAGACAAGCATGTCCCTCATCGACTTTACCGAGCAGCCTCAAGGAAACCCGCTCGAGGTCGTCGAGCGGGTGGCCGCGAGCAACGGCTGGTCGTTCGAGCGCGCGGGCGACGACGAGATCACCATCCTGGTGACGGGCAAGTGGACCGATTATCAGGTGTCCTATACCTGGATGTTCGACATCGAAGCGCTGCATCTCGCCTGCGCCTTCGAGCTCAAGGTGCCGGAGCGCTGTCGCGGCGAGGTGCAGCAGCTCATCTCGCTGATCAACGCCCAGATGTGGGTCGGGCATTTCGATCTCTGGACCCAGGACGGCCTCGTCATGTACCGCCACGCGCTGGTGCTGGCCGGCGGCGTCGAAGCCTCCAGCCGGCAATGCGAGGCGCTGCTGGCGACCGCGCTCGACCATTGCGAGCGCTACTTCCCCGCCTTCCAGTTCGTGGTCTGGGCCGGCAAACCGGCGCGCGAAGCGCTCAACGCCGCCATGTTCGAGACCCAGGGCGAAGCCTAGCGCCCCTTCTCCCGGGACCCCGCGGGCGCGGTTTCCACTTCGCCGGAGAGCGCGATAGCGCTCGATCCTCTCCGCGCAATGATCGGCAGTGGAATGACTGCCATTGCGCGGAATCGGCACGCGGGAAGGTCGCCATGACGACATCGACCACGCAGACTCCTCTCGGCAACCTCCGAGGTACCATCGTGCTCGCCGGCGCCGGCAAGATGGGAAGCGCCCTGCTCGAGGGCTGGCTGGCGCTCGGGCTCGAGCCCAAGGAGCATCGCCGTGATCGAGCCGCAGCCGACGCCGGAGACGACGGCGCTGGCGGCGCGCGGCCTGCGCCTCAATCCGTCCCGCAGCGCGGTCGGCGAGGTCGCCGCCGTGGTGGTGGCGGTGAAGCCGCAAGTCGCGCCCGAGGTCATGCCGGCGCTGGCGCCGTTCGTCGGCGCCGGCACCGTGGTCGTCTCCATCATGGCCGGCCGGACGCTGCAGTTCCTCGCAGGCGCCTTGCCGCGCGCGGCGCTCGTTCGCGCCATGCCCAACACGCCGGCCGCGATCGGCCGCGGCATCACCGTCGCGGTCGCGAACGCGCAGGTCTCGGAGCAGCAGCGCGCGCTCGTGCACGCGCTCCTCTCCGCGGTCGGCGCGGTGGAATGGGTCACGGACGAAGCGCTGATGGACGCGGTGACCGCGCTCTCCGGCTCGGGCCCGGCCTATGTGTTCCTGCTGGCCGAGACGATGGCGCGCGCGGGCGCCGCCGCCGGCCTGCCGCCCGCGCTCGCGGCGACGCTCGCGCGCGCGACCGTTGCGGGCGCGGGCGAGCTGCTCCACCGCTCGCCGCTCGATGCCGCGACGCTGCGGCGGAACGTCACCTCGCCGGGCGGCACCACCGCCGCGGCGCTCGAGGTGCTGATGGCACAGGATGGCCTCGAGCCGCTGATGACCGAGGCCATCGCCGCGGCCACCAAGCGCTCGCGCGATCTGGCGGGGTGAATCGATCGCGTCTAAAGTGGAAGAACATCCGCCTCAGGAGCTTCGCCAATGGCCCGCAAGAGCACGCGCAAGACGAGCACGCGCAAGACCAGCGCGCGTCCCGCACCCCGCAGCGACAAACCCGCGCGCGAGCGCATCATCGATGCCTTCATGGCGCTGCTGGCGGAGAAGCCGATCGAGGAGATCGGCTTTACCGAGATCGCCGCGCACGCCGGGGTTTCGCTGTCCGACCTGCGCGACACGTTCGGCTCGACGGTCGCGATCCTCGCCGCGCAGGTGAAGGCGACCGATCGCGCCGTGCTGGCCGGCCGGGACGCCGAGCTTGCGGACGAGCCGCCGCGCGAGCGCCTGTTCGAGGTGCTGATGCGCCGGCTCGAAGTGCTGGCGCCGCACAAGGCGGCGGTGCGGTCGCTGCTGCGCTCGGCCGGACGCAATCCGGGCCTCGCCTTCGCCTTGAACGGGCTCGCCGTGCGCTCGCAGCAATGGATGCTGACCGCCGCCGACATCGATGCCGGCGGCCCGCGCGGCATGCTGCGCGCGCAGGGGCTCGCGCTGTTGTTCGCGCAGGTGCTGCGCACCTGGGTCAAGGACGACGATCCCGGCCTCGCCCGCACCATGGCCGCGCTCGACCGCGCGCTGGCGAGCGGGCAGCGCTGGTCGGGCTTCCTCGACGACCTCTGCCGGCTTCCCGCCGCTGCCTTGCGCATGCGCCCGCGCCGACGCCGGCGTGGGGGCGACGACGAGACCGTATCCGCGTAGAGCAACTGATCTAATGTCGGTGACGCCCGGACGGGCGCGCTGGCGTCGTCTCGTCCACGCGATCGCTCTCGAAGCGCAGGATCTTGATCACGCGATCGCGCACCGCACCGGAAAGGTCGAGGCGCAGCGCCCAGTCGCCGTGCATTTCAAGCGCGATGCGCGCCCGATACGTGCCCTTGTCCTCATCCTCGGTGGCCTTCACCGGCCGCACATTGTGCGCCGCCGGCATCGACGGCATGTCCGCTCCCACCATCAATGTGAGACCGGACAACGGCTCGCTGGTGCGGGAATTGGCGAGCTTGATGACGCAGTCGTATTGCAGCTTCTCGGCCCCCGGCCGGCAGCTGACCTCGGCCTTGGCCCGGACTTGCGCGTGCGCGCTTTCGGGACCGCAGAGCGCCAGCATCGCGATCGCTGTGACTGCGTAAGTTGCTGACCGCATGGCCGTCCTCCAGGTCGCTCAGACGCTGTTTCCGCTTGCTTTCAAGCTCGGCCGCCGCGCCCACGGGAACATTCGCCGCCAGCCCCGGCCGATCCTGTGCACCACGTTCTCGTCGAGCAGGCCGCGCGGGCGCACGATCAACAGCAAGGCAACCAGCCCGCCAAAAATGATCATGCGATACCCGGCCAATGCTCTGATCGATTCCAGCAGCCCGATGTCGATCAGAACGCCGACCAGCGGACCGAACGCGGTGCCGAGCCCGCCGATGAGGCCGTAGGCGAGGCTGTGGACGCCGAGCATGACGTCGAAAATGCGCGGCTCCACATATGTCGTCAGGTGGGCATAAAGCCCGCCGCCAATTCCGGCGAGCGCCCCGGCGATCCCCGCGGCGAGCACCCTGTGGCGGGCGACGGAAATTCCCTGCAAGCCGGCGAGCGTTTCATCCTCGCCGATCATGCGGAAGATCACGCCGAGGCGCGAGCGTTCGAGCAGCATGAATCCCAGCAACGCCGCTGCCAGCAGGGAATAGATCAGCAGCAGGAACTCGAACGGCGTCGATGTTGTGGTCGAAGATGTAGCGGATATTGCGAAATCCGTCGCTGCCGTTGGGCCCGATCAGCTCGCCGTCGATGGCAATCTGATAGCGGAACAGCTCGAACAGAATCCGCACCATCTCCGCGAACGCCAGTGTCGCGACCGCGAAGTAAAGGCCGTGCAGCCGCAGCGTCGGGATACCGACCAGCACCGCTGCGCCGGCGCCGAGCGCCGCGCCCCACACGAGCGCCGCCGCCAGCGGCCAGCCCCACAAGGCGGTCGCGATCCCCGCGGCATAGGCGCCGATGCGCGAAGAAAGCCTGCTGGCCGAAAGAAATTTCTCCGGTCAGCAGCAGCAGATAGGCGGACAGCGCAATGAAAGCGATGACGCCCATGTTGGACAATACGCCGATGAGATAATCGTCCATCGGTCAAGCCTTCTGCGGCATCACGGTGTCGGGCGCGCGGCCGAGCAGTCCGCGCGGACGCACCACGAGAAATGCGAACAGCAGGACATAGGCGACGAGATCGCGAATCTGCGGGCCGAAATACCATTGGCTGTGCGTCTCCACGATGCCGAGCAGCAAGCCGCCGACAACCGCGCCGGGGACCGATCCGAGCCCGCCGATCATCATGGCGATCAGCCCCTTGAGTGTCGCCCACATGCCGAACATCGGCGTGACCTGCTGGTCGACCGCGAGCACGAGGAAGCCGGCCGCTCCGCCCACCGCCGAGGCGCCCACGAATGCCAGCAGCACGGCGCGTGCGCACATTGATCCCGACCAGGTGAGCCGCGACCGGATTGCCGATGATCGCGCGCAAGGCGAGACCGAACCGGGTACGGTGGAGCGTGAGGTGCACGGCCGCCGCCAGCCCGAGCGCGCTGGCCAGCATGATGAGATGATCGATGCGCACCAGGAATGGCCCGAACGCGAGCGGCGCGCCGGTTGCGAGCGGCGGGAACGGGTAAGTGTGACGGGGCAGGACCAGGATCGCGGCCTGCTCGAGCTGCATCCAGATCGCGAAGCTCGACACCATCGATGCGATGCCGGCGCCCGCCTTCATCGGCGCGAAGCAGAGCCGCTCGACATAGGCCCCGGCAATCGCCGCCCCGAGAATCACGGCCCCGGCAACCGCCAGCGGGCCGGCGCCGTAGTGCAAGTAGAGGACGGTCCCGAGATAGCCGCCGATCATGATGGATGGCCCGTAGGCAGGTTGAGCCTGCGCATCACGCCGAAAATCACGGTGAAGCCGAGCGCGAGCAGCCCGTAGGACGCGCCGATCATCACGCCGTCGATGGTGTTCTGGACGAGGTCGATCATCGGCCTCTGCCGTGGTTGCGTCAGCCGGCGGCGCGGCGGCTGCCGAGATAAGCGCGCTGGATGACCTCATCCTCGGCCAGCTGGCCGGGCATTCCCTTGAACGTGATGCGCCCTTGCTCCATCAGAAAGAACTGGTGCGCCACCTGCAGCGCCATGTGCGCGTTCTGCTCGACCAGGAAGATGGTGGTTCCCTCGCGATTGAGCTCGCCGACGATACTGAATATCTCCGCGACGATAAGGGGTGCGAGCCCCAGCGACGGCTCGTCCATGAGCAGGACGCGCGGCCGCGACATGAGCGCGCGCGCCACCGCGAGCATCTGCTGCTCGCCGCCGGAGAGCGTGCCGGCCAATTGCTCGCGTCGCTCGCGCAAGCGCGGAAAGCGGGCATACATCCGCTCGACATCGGCATCGATCGCGGCCTTGTCGTTGCGCTGATAGGCGCCCACCAGCAGGTTTTCGCGCACGCTCATCTGCGGAAAGACGAGCCGGTTCTCCGGCACGAGCGCGACACCCTGCGCAACGATCCGCGCCGGCGACAGTCCGACCAATTCGTTGCCGGCGAGCCGGATCGAGCCGCGCCGCGGCTGCAGGATGCCGGCAATGGTCATCATCAGCGTGGTCTTGCCCGCGCCGTTGGGGCCGAGCAGGCAGGTGATCCTGCCGGCCTCGAGATTGCAGCGATACGCCTTTCAGCGCTTCGATCTTGCCGTAGGCGGTGACGAGGTCGGATACGTCGAGCATCGAGCTCCTCATGCCACCGCGGCGGCGTGCCGAGATAGGCCTCGCGCACGACGGGGTCGGCCTGAACCGCAGCGGGCGTTCCTTCCGCGATCTTCTGGCCGAAATTGAGTACGGCGATGCGGTCAGCCACCGACATGACCAGCTCCACATGGTGCTCGATCAAGAGCACGGTGATGCCGTCCTGGCGCAGCTTGCGGATTCGGCCGTCGAGTTGACCGATTTCCTCCGCGTTCATGCCCGCCGCCGGCTCGTCGAGCAGCAGCAAGGCGGGCTTGGCCGAGAGCGCGCGAGCGAATTCGAGCCGCCGCTGCTCGCCGAAAGCCAGATTGGCCGCCAATTCATCGCGCTTGTGCGCAAGATCGAAAAACTCGAGCGTCCGGTCGATCTCCTCACGGGCGCCTCGCGAGCCACCCAGCCAGCGCCGGAGAAAATTCTGATTGCGCTGCTCGCCGGAATTCTGCGCCACCCAAAGATTCTGCCAGACCGTCAATTGTCCGAACAGGCGTATGTTCTGAAACGTTCGCGCGATTCCGAGCGTCACACGCGCATGCGGCGGCCGCCCGGAAATGTCGGCGCCGTTGAACACGACGCGGCCAGCGGTCAGCGGAAACAAACCGCATATCAGATTGACGATCGTGCTCTTGCCCGAGCCATTCGGGCCGATGAGGCCGAGGATTTCGCCGCGCTCGACGTCCAGATCGATGCCGTCGACGGCGCGAACGCCTCCAAAATGCTTGGTAAGTCCCTGCAGATCAAGCACCGTTGCGATCCTTGCTCGGGATGATCAGCCGCTTGAGGGCAAGCATCGCACCGGCGTCGAGCAATCCGCGCGGCCGCACATTCATCGCGAGCACGATCAGCCCGCCGAACAGCAGGTTGCGCCAATCGCCCATGAAGCGAAGACCTTCGATCAGGAAGCCCTGGATGAAGATGACGGCGAGGAGGGTGCCGAACACATTGGAGAGTCCGCCCAGGATCGGATAGGCGATGGCGAAGGTCGCCAGCACCACGCCGAACTGCACATGCTCGATATGCGTCGTGTAGTGCGCGAAAATGCCGCCGCCGATGCCGGCGATGACGCCGCCGATGGTCATCGCGGAGACCTTCACCGCGGTAATGTTGATGCCGCTGCTTTGCGCGGCGAGCTCGTCCTCGCCGACCGCACGCAGCACGGCGCCGGCGCGCGAACGGTCCAGCCACCAGACCGCGGCCATCACCAAGGCGAGCACCGCCCAGATGAAGAGCATCACGTTAAGCGTGGTCCAGCCATTTTCCGGAAAGTAGCGGATCTGGCGGAAGCCCTCGGCGCCATGCGGCCCGAGCGCGAGCTGTCCGGCCTGCACCTGATAGGTGAAATTGAAGAAGAACAGGCGCACGGCCTCGCCGAACGCGATGGTGGCGACCACCAGCATCAGGCCCTTGACCCGCAAGGCCGGGAATCCGACCGCGCACGCCATCGCGCCGGCGACGACGGCGGAAGCGCCGAGGGCAGGGACGAGCGGCCATTGCGCGAGCACCGTCAGCATGCCGGCGACATAGGCGCCGATCGCGAAGAAGCCGGCCTGGGCGAGACTCACCTGACCGGTGAGCAGGACGCAATAGGCCGACAGCCCGAGCATCGTATGAACGCCGATGATCTGCAGGAGTCCGAGATAGAAATCCATCGCCTTGCGCGCTCCCGTCAGTCGCGCCCGACCGGCATCGCGAACAGGCCGCCCGGCCGGAATACGAGAAAAGCGAACAGCAGCAGCATGATGTAGAGATCACGCTCCGATACGCCGCGGAAGAACTGGAAAAAGTTTTCCAGACCGCCGACGACAAGCCCGGCGATGATCGCGCCCGGAATGCTGCCGAGCCCTCCGATCACGGTGACGATCAATCCCTTGACGGTCAAAGGCAGCGAGAGCAGCGGCGACAGCATGCCGATGGCCGCCCCTGTCATCGCTCCGGCAATGCCGCCGACCACGCCGGTGACGACGAACGTGAGAACGTTCACGCGCGTGATGCTGATGCCGCAGAGCTCCGATGCCGTGGGCTGCTGCGACACGGCGCGGGTCGCGAGGCCGAGCCTGGTCCGGTAAAGCAACAGCAACAGGACGACCATGCACACGCAGCCGAGAGCGAAGACGAACATCAGATCGCCGCGCAGGTTGAACGGTCCCGCCGGG
The DNA here is from genome assembly GCA_963827585.1 of uncultured Alphaproteobacteria bacterium. Lineage (GTDB taxonomy): Bacteria > Pseudomonadota > Alphaproteobacteria > Rhizobiales > Xanthobacteraceae > VAZQ01. Next base: position 478,744 of record CAWHCK010000046.1, on the reverse strand, counting down.
ATGATCACATCGGAATACAGCGCCGGATAGTTGAGCGGCACGCCCGCCGTCGTGTGCACGATGATTTCGTCGATCAGGAGCAGCAGCCCGACGGTGGACATCAGGGTCGCGAGCGGATTGGTCAGCGGAATGAACTTGAAGCCGACGAGATAGACGAGGCCGCCGATTGCTCCGCCCGCCACCGCCGCCATCAGGAACACCGCGATCGCGGGCGCCTTGATACCGGTGAGAATCAAGAGGCTCGCATATGCGGCTCCGATCGAGGCCGCGGCATAGGACAGGTTGATCTTGTGCATCACGCCGAAAATGAGCGTGAAGCCGATTCCCAGCAATGCATAGGTCGCGCCGAACAGCACGCCGTCGGCGACCGACTGCACCGCGTCGATCAGGTCGAGAAGGTCCACGTCAATGGCCGGAGCTGGTCGGGACTGACGAATGATCGACAGAAGGCCGGCGGACCGCCGATGCGGCCCGCCGCCATGCGCGAACCGTCAGGACGATGGCCTGTGCAGGACCAGCCAGCTGCCACCCTTGGCGTGGACATAGAGGAACGGCTTGACTGCCTCGCGATCGGGCGTGCGTCCGACCTTGCCCAAGAGACCCATCGTCTCTTTCAGCGCCGCCAGGCCCTCACGCATCTTGTTGCGATCGGCCTGCACGGTGTCGGGCTTCGCCATGATCTTCTGCTGCTCGATCACGTCCTTGAGGATGAACATGATCTCGTAGGCCGCGGCGCTGTGCAGATCGGCGCTGCCGCCGAATTTGGCGACGTTCTCGGCTGCTTTGCTGGCCTCCGGCGTCACCGGCGCGAAGCTGGTCGGAATGATGATGCCTTCCGCCTGCTTGGCGCAGCCTTGCAGCGTCTCGATGCTGGATGAGCTGGTCAGGCCGATCAGGAGCTTGGGCTTCACCCCTTGGCGCTCCATCTCCTTGAGCACGCCGCAGGTCGTGAAGGGATGCGCCGAGATCGCGACGATATCGGAATTGGCACGCTTCATGTCGCGCACCTGGGTCGAGAACGTCGTGTCGTTCAGCAGCCATTCCGCGGTGCCGGCCACCTGGTAGCCGTTGGCTTCAGCCTGGCTCTTCATGACGCCGTAGGTGGCATTCGAATGCGCGAAGTCCTTCTCGACGCCGCCATAGATCGTCTTCAGGTCGGGATGCTGTGTCTTGAGCCAGGCGAACAGCGACTTGTACATTTCGAATTCGCTCGGCACGTTGCGGAACGCCCATTCGGAGATCTTCGCAAGTCCGCCCTTGGCGGCCACGTCGGCGATGATCGGGAATTGCAGGCCGCTGTCGGACGCATCGCCCACCTTCTTCTGCAGGATCCCGAACAGCGATTCGGCCACGTTGGAGCAGGTCGGCCCGACCGCGACGAAGGCGTCGCTCGAGGCGATGCGGCGCACCACCGAGATGCCTTCTTCGGCGTTGCAGCGGTCGTCGAGGAATTCGACCGTCAGCTTGGCTTTGCTTCCGTCGCCCAGTGTGACGCCGCCGGCCTTGTTGATCTCTTCCGCGGCCGCCTTCATCGCCGCTTCGCTGTTGATGCCGAACACGCGCACGACACCGGACTTGGCACCGAAACCGGTGATCTTGACGGTGCGCTCCTGGGCGACCGCGCCTTGGAATGCAAAAAGCGCCGGGATGGCAAGCAGCGCCGCAAATGCGGCAGTCAGGGCTTTCATGGGGTTCCTCCGCCTGAAGTGTTGCGATTTTGGTATTGTTGTTGGTGGCAACCCTAGCATGTCCGATCGGTGGCGCCACGAAGCATTGTTGCCGCGCCAAGGCCCGGCTTGCGCGGCCGGATCCGACCGGCACGCACGCAATTCGCCGCACTGCAGCATCAGGTGGTGTCATGCAGGTCGAGGCCGTTGCCGAACCTCTCGGGGCAAACAGTCTCTTGCGATGTGAATGCGATCCTTGGTCATATCGTGGGCGCCTCGCGCCGACGGGTCGATCAGTCGCTGCACATTCCTGAAGCGCGCTGCCGCAGCCAAATCACGCCGAGGGAGGAAAGCACATGGCCAAACGGGGCAAGCCGAAGCCGACCAGCAAGGGTCTTCGCAAGGCCAAGAGCGGCGACCTCCGGCGACCGCATCCGAAGTCCCGTTCTCACAACAGCGGCCGCGCGATTTTCAGGGGCCTGCAACCGAACGCCGCCAATTTCGCGCCCCTGACGCCGGTCTCGTTCCTGCCGCGCGCCGCGGACATCCATCCCGGACGCGTCGCCGTGATCCACGGCACGCGTCGATACACCTATCGCCAATTCTACGACCGGGCGCGGCAGCTGGCATCGGCGCTTGCAACGGCCGGGGTTCGCGCAGGCGACACTGTTTCGGCCATGCTCCCCAACGTGCCGGCGATGGTGGAAGCGCACTACGGCGTGCCGATGCTGGGCGCCGTGCTCAACACCATCAATACGCGGCTCGAGGCCGCCACGATCGCCTACATCCTCGAGCACGGCGAGGCCAAAGTCCTGATTACCGACCGCGAGTTCTCCGGACAGGTCGGACCGGCTTTGGCGAAGCTGAAGAAGCGCCCGCTCGTCATCGACGTGGACGATGCGCTCTATTCGGGCCCGGGAGAGCTGCTCGGCACGATCGAGTATGACGAATTCATCTCGAACGGCGATCCGCATTTCCCCTGGGCGCCGCCGGCCGACGAGAGCAGCGCGATCGCACTCAACTACACCTCCGGCACCACCGGCAATCCCAAGGGCGTGGTCTATCACCATCGCGGCACATTCCTGGAATCCGTCGGCAACATCATGGCTTGGCCGTTGCCGCCGAACCCCAAATACCTTTGGACGTTACCGATGTTCCACTGCAACGGCTGGTGCTTTCCGTGGTCGGTGGTCGCGATGGGTGGCACGCATGTCTGCCTGCGCAAGGTCGATCCGGCGCTGATCTTTCCGATGATCGTGGAGCATGGCGTGACGCATATGTGCGGCGCCCCAACGGTCCTCAACTTGCTGACCTCCGCGCCGGCCGAGCAACGGCGCAGGTTCGAGCACGTCGTCGATATCCAGACCGGCGGATCGCCGCCCCCGGCCAAGGTGATCAAGGGCATGGAGGAGCTTGGCTTCCGCGTCACCCACATCTACGGCATGACCGAGCTGCAGGGCCCCTCGACGTTGTGCGTGCCGCAGGACGGATGGGAGGAGCTGCCCCTCGAAGAGCGCGCGGCGCTGACCGCGCGCCAGGGTGTTCGCTACCCGGTGGTGGACGGCCACATGGTGGCCGATCCGAAGAGCCTCAAGCCGGTGCCGCGAGACGGCAGGACCATCGGCGAGATCATGGTCCGCGGCAATACCGTGATGCTCGGCTACTTGAAGGAACTCCAGGGCGACCGCCGATACATTCCGCGGCGGCTGGATGCACACGGGCGACCTCGCGGTCGAGCACCCCGACGGCTATATCGAAATCAAGGACCGTGCCAAGGACATCATCATCTCGGGCGGCGAGAATATTTCGAGCGTCGAGGTCGAAATCGCGCTCTACCGGCATCCGGCGGTGCAGCTTGCGGCTGTCGTGGCGCGACCGGATCAGAAATGGGGCGAGACTCCCTGCGCCTTCGTGCAGCTCAAGCTCGGCACCGATGCGAGCGCGGAGGAAATCATCGCCTTCTGCCGCGACCAGCTCGCGCATTTCAAGGCGCCCAAATCGGTCGTGTTCGGTCCGCTGCCGACGACGGCAACCGGCAAGATCCAGAAATTCGTCTTGCGCGAACGCGCCCGAGCGCTGTAGCCGCTTCGCGGAGGGCCACAAGGCCGATCCTAGACCGGCACCCGTACGGTCGCGCGCAGCCCCCCGAGCGGGCTATCCGACAACAGGATGTCGCCGCCGTGGGAGCGGGCGATGTCGCGCGCGATGGCGAGCCCGAGGCCGGTGCCGCCCTCGTCCTGATTGCGGGCGTCGTCGAGCCGCAGGAACGGCTTGAACACCTCCTCGCGCAGATGCGGCGCAATGCCGGGGCCGTCGTCATCCACGGTCACGGTGAGCCAGCGGTGATCGCGATGGCCGCTGATCGAGATCGACGGCGCATGCCGCGCCGCGTTCGAGACCAGATTGGCGAGACAGCGTTTGAACGCGGCCGGCCGCACCGTGACGATCGGATGGCCGCGGAAGCCGACGCTCGACTTGTGACCGTCGCGCTCGGTGTCGGTCTTGAGCTCCTCGAGGAAGGCACCCATGTCGGTCGGGGCCGGCTGCTCGCCCGAATCCCCGCGTGCGAAAGCGAGATACGCTTCCAGCATGCGTCCCATCTCGTCGACATCCTTCTTCATCGCGTCGACCTCGGGACTGTCGCCGATCAGCGCGAGCTCGAGCTTGAAACGGGTGAGGATGGTGCGCAGGTCGTGGGAAACGCCCGCCAGCATCGCGGTGCGCTGCTCCATTGCGCGCTCGATGCGGCGCTTCATCTCGATGAAGGCCTGCGCCGCGCGGCGAACCTCGCGCGCGCCGCGCGGGCGGAAGTCCGGGACCTCACGCCCTTTGCCGAAGCTTTCGGCGGCGTCGGCAAGCCGAAGGATCGGCCGGATCTGGTTGCGCAGGAACAGCACCGCGACGATGATCAGCACCAGCGAGGTGCCGACCATCCATCCCAGGAAGATGTGGGAATTGGAGACATAGGCGGCGCGGCGCGGCGCGAAGATGCGCATCACCGCGTTGTCGAGCTTGATGCGAATCTCGAGCAGCGCAGAGCGTCCGACGGTGTCGATCCAGAACGGCCGGCCGATCTGCCGCCTGACCTCCTCCGAGAGCGCCTGGTCCACCAGCGAGAAGAACGGCTTCGGCCCCGGCGGCGGCAGGTCGTTCACCGGCAGAAAGTCGACCACCAGCCCGAGCTTGTCCTGCGCGATGCGGCGGATCTGGGCGTTGTCGGCGCTCTGCGGATAGACCTTATGGACCTCGATCAAGGTGGCGATGTCCTGCACCACCCCCGCCGACAGCCGCTGCGTGACCAGGTTGTAGTGCCGCTCCATGAACATGTAGGCGACCACCGACTGCAGGACCACCATGGGCGCGATGATGATCAGGAGCGCGCGCGCATAGAGGCCCTTGGGCATCAGCTCTTTGAAGGTGGCGGCCGAGCGGTCGTAGAGGTCGTAGAAGCGGCCGGCGGCCGAGCGCAGGGCGGTCAAGCCCGAGCGCAGCGCGGCGATGCCGACGTCGAGCGTGGTCATGGCATGGTCACCAGCCGGTATCCGATGCCGCGCACGGTCTGCACCAGGAGCGGATTGGCGGGATCGTGCTCGATCTTGCGGCGCAGGCGGTTGACCTGCACGTCGACCGCGCGCTCGCCGGTGGCCCCGCCGTTGCCGGCGAGCGCCTGCCGCGGCACGGTCTCGCCGGGCGTCGCGGCAAGCAGACGCAGCATGTCGCGCTCGCGATCCGTGAGCCGGATGATGTCCTCGCCGCGCTTGAGCTCCCCGCGCGTGATGTGGAAGCGAAAGTCGCCGAAGCGCACCGATTCCACCGCCGGGGCGGTCGCCGGACGGGCGCGCCGCAGGATGCTGGCGATGCGCAGCGACAGCTCCTTCGGCTCGAACGGCTTGCCCAGGTAGTCGTCGGCGCCGATGGTCAGCCCTTCGATGCGGTCCTTTCTCTCGTCGCGCGCGGTCAGCATGATGATGGGCACGCTCGAGGACGCGCGCAGGTCGCGCGCGAGGTCGAAGCCGGTCTCTCCCGGCATCATGACGTCGAGGATCAGCAGATCGAAGCGCAGCCCTGCGAGCTTGGCGCGGGCGTCGGCCGCGGTTTCCGCGGTGGTGACGCGGTAGCCCTCGGCGACCAGGAAGCGCGAGAGCAGGTCGCGGATGACGGCGATCGTCGTCGACCACCAGCAGGTGGGGAGCATCGTCCGGGAGAGCGGCGGAAACGGTGCTCATGGCCCGCATCCCGATTGCAAGCTCAGCCACGCGGCCGCCGCGCCCGGTCGGCTCGCGCGATGAACCGCAGCACGGCGTCGCGGTGGTCGGCGTTGATCATGGCGGTGAGAAATCGGCAGGCCGCCTCGTGCGCATTCGGCCCGAGCTCGGACAGCGCGCGCGCGACGCGCGCGGTCTGCAGCCCGGCGAGCTTCATCGCCAGCGTCTCGCCCTTCGGCGTGACATAGAGCAGGCGCTGGCGGCGGTCGTTCGCGCCCTCCTTCTGCACCACGTAGCCCTGGTCGATCAGCTGCTTGAGCACGCGGCCGAGCGACTGCTTGGTGATCTTGAGGATATCGAGCAGCTCCGCCACCTTCATGCCGGGATTGCGGTTGACGAAATGCAGCACCCGGTGATGGGCGCGCCCGAAGTTGAATTTTGCCAGCACGTCGTCGGGATCGCCGATGAAGTCGCGGTAGGCGAAGAACAGGAGCTCGATGACGTCCCAAATGGGCTCGTTCCCGCGCGCCACCCGGTCTGTGGCGGGGAACGCCCGATCGGTCGCAACGGGGACAGTTAGGTCAGCCATATTGACATATTTCGATCAGATTGTTATCCAAGCCCAGGGTCGCACGCAAGGATCGTGCCCGTACCCCCGCCCCGAGCCGATTGCGCCGGAGGCGCAAGCGCGCTCTCATGAGCGGGCCGAAACATACCGGGTGTCGGTCCGCGACGCAAAAGCATAAGGGCGGTGGCATAGTCCCGCACCCGGACAGGCCGGACTGAAGTCCGAGGAGGAAGCGCGATGGCTGAGAAACCGTACGACCGCCTCGATGGCGTCATCTGGTACGACGGCAAGCTCGTGCCCTGGGGGGATGCCACCCTGCACGTGCTGTCCCACGGGCTGCACTACGCGAGCTCCGTGTTCGAGGGCGAACGCGCCTATGGCGGCGAAGTCTTCAAGTCCACGGAGCATTCCGAACGGCTGAAGCGGTCGGCCCAGATGCTCGATTTCGAAATCCCCTACTCGGTCGCCGAGATCGATGCCGCCAAGCAGCTCGTGCTGGAGAAGAACGGACAGACGGACGCCTATGTGCGGCCGGTGGCCTGGCGCGGCTCCGAGATGATGGGGGTGTCCGCGCAGACCAACAAGATCCACCTCGCCATCGCCACCTGGCAGTGGCCGAGCTATTTCGATCCGGCGCAGCGGTTGAAGGGCATCAGGCTCGACCTCGCCGACTACCGGCGCCCGGATCCCGCGACCGCGCCGGTGCTCGCCAAGGCCTCGGGCCTCTACATGATCTGCACCATTTCCAAGCACAAGGCCGAGCGCAAAGGTTACGCCGACGCCATGATGCTGGACTGGCAAGGCCGCGTGGCGGAATGCACCGGCGCCAACATCTTCTTCATCAAGGACGGCAAGATCCACACGCCGATCGCCGACTGCTTCCTCGCGGGCATCACGCGGCGCACCGCGATCGACCTGGCGAAGAAGCGCGGCATCGAGGTGATCGAGCGGCGCATCATGCCGGACGAACTGACCCAATTCTCCGAGTGCTTCATCACCGGCAGCGCGGCGGAGGTCACGGCGGTCTCCGAGATCGCGCACTGGACATTCACGCCCGGCGCCATCACCCAGCAGCTCATGAGCGACTACACCGCCGAGGTGCAGCCGAAGGGCAAGAAAGCGGCGGCGTGAACTCGGCAGGTCCGCTCGCCATATTCGGTGCGCATCGCATCGCATAGGCAGGAGAACGACATGGCCGGCGCACCGCAACGCAAGCCGCCGCGTATGTCTATCGAGCTGTTCCGCGCGTTTTACGCGACGAGACCCGATGAGGAACAGTGGCAACTGATCGACGGGGTCGCAATCATGATGACTCCACCGACGGTGGCACACCAGTGCATCGCCACTAACCTCCAACTTCTCCTGCACACCGCCCTCGAAACGCATGCGCCGTCCTTGAGCGCCTTGCAGCGGCTTGGCGTCAACCTCGCGCCGGCGATCGAACATTACGATCCAGAACCGGACCTCGCGATCATCGATGCCGACGCCAGCCAGGATCCTGAGCGGCGTTATGTCGATCGTTTCTATCTCGCCGCTGAAATCGTGTCGGCGAGCGACCAGGCTTGGGTCGAGAAGAAGCGCGAAATCTACAAGCTGCACGAGACATGCATCTGCATTCTGATCGTGCGGCAGGACCGCTTCGACGTCCGCGTCGATCTGCGCACGGATGCCGGCTGGACAGAACAGGTGCTCACCAAGCCGGACGACCTGCTTGTGCTCGCGGAATTCGGCCTGCGCTGCAAGCTCTCAGATCTTTATCGCGGGACCGTACTGCAACCCCGCACCGCCCCGAAGCGCTAATCCGAACCGGGTGAATGCGCGGCGATCATCGCCTCGCCCATGCGCACGAGGCGCGCGCCGAGGCCGTCTGCGCCGACGCTTTGCGCGGTGACCCGGGCACCCTCCAGCAGGAGGTACAATTCGTCGGCGAGCATGTCCGGCTCGCTCAAGGCGGCGGTGCGGCATAGCTGCACGAGCCGCGCGCGCTGCGCGAGCTTGAACTCCTCGATGACCCGCCGCGCCGGGTGATCCTTTTCGGGGAGCTCGACCGCAGCGTTGGCAAGCGCGCAGCCGCGCTCGTCGGTGTCGGCGACGTGGCCCGCCATCTCCACGAGCCAGGCACGCAGTTGTGCGCGCGCGTCGCCGGGATGCGCCTGCGCGAACCGGTCCCAGCAGGCGTCCGCGAGCTTGGCGGTCTCGCGCAGATATTCAGCCACCAGCTCGTCCTTCGACGCGAAGTGACGATAGAGCGTCATCTTGTTGGTGCCGGCCGCCGCGGCGATGGCGTCGACGCCCACGGCCCTGATTCCATGCCGGTAGAACTGGCCGGCGGCGGCCGCGAGGATCCGCGACCGCGGCGGAATCCGCTCGTCGTTTCCGGCGCTTGCCGGAGATTTGCCGGCCATTTTGATGCTCCCACTTGACACGGGTGTTACCGGTCAGTACCTGTGAGGTAATGTTACCGGTCAGTACCACAAGGGCCAACCGCAGTCATCTTTTCTTGTCAGCCACCCATCACCCCGCCAGTCAGGAGCGAAGTCATGAGCACCCACCAAGCCGCGCTGAATACCGATGTCCTTGCGCCGCACGCCGGCCCGGAGCCGGCGACGCTGTTTTCGCCCTACCGGCTGGGCGATCTCGAGCTTCGAAACCGCCTGGTCATGTCGCCGATGACGCGCAGCCGTGCGCTCGACGGCAACGTTCCGAACTCGCTCGCCGCCACCTACTACGCCCAGCGCGCCTCCGCCGGCCTGATCCTGACCGAGGCCACGCAAGTGAGCCCGCAGGGGGTCGGCTATATCCGCACGCCGGGGATTCACTCGGCCGAGCAAGTCGCGGGCTGGCGGACGATCACCGAGGCCGTGCATCGCGCGGGTGGAACGATCTTCGCCCAGCTCTGGCACGTGGGACGCGTGTCGCATCCGGATTTTCACGGCGGCGAGCTGCCGGTCGCCCCATCCGCACTGCCGGTGGACGGTGAAGCGTTCACCACGCGGGGACGAACCAAGCTGGTGACCCCGCGCGCGCTCGCGACCGACGAGCTCCCCGGCATCGTCGCGCAATTTCGCGCGGCGGCGGAGAACGCCAAGGCGGCGGGGTTCGACGGCGTGGAATTGCACGGCGCCAACGGCTATCTGCTGGACCAGTTCCTGCGTGACGGCGCCAACCGGCGCACCGACGCCTATGGCGGCAGCATCGAGAACCGCGCCCGCTTTCCGCTCCAAGTCGTCGACGCGGTCAGCGGCGTGTGGGGTCCGCAGCACGTCGGATACAAGCTCTCACCTTACTTTTCCGGATATTCGATGTCGGATTCGAATCCGATCGAAACGTTTTCGTTCCTGAGCTCGCAACTGAGCAAGCGCGGGCTCCTCTATCTGCATGTAACCGAGGCCGTGGCAGGTCCCGCCGCTGCCCCCGCCGGAACCAAGCGCGTAACTCCCATCCTGCGCGAGCAATTCAACGGCACGCTGATGGTGAACGGCGGCTATGACTTCCGCTCCGCCGATGCTGCGATTGCGCGCGGCGAAGCCGACCTCGTCGCATTCGGCGTGCCGTTTCTGGCCAATCCGGACCTTCCGGCCCGGTATCGAAGCAATTCCGAGCTCAATGCAGCCGACCCGGCCACGTTCTATGCCGGCGAGGAGACCGGCTACATCGACTACCCCGCGCTATCATAGCGGCAAATATCCCGGCGCTCATCGGGCGCCCCTCATGGACACGACGACGGCCGCGTTGCGCGGCCGTTGTTTTGTCTGCCAGACGCGACGCACGCGCCCGGCCTCACTCGGCCGCCGCGCGTTGCCCTGGCGGGCGCGTCCAGCGGTCGGCCAGGGCGTCATCGGACTGTTTGGCATCGATCCAGACCTTCTCGCCGCCGGTTTTCTCGTCGCTCGCGGGGCCGGCATATTCGATTTGTTTCCAGAACGGCGCACGCGTCTTGAGATAGTCCATCAGGAACTCGGCGGCGGCGAAGGCATCCTGCCGGTGCGCGGCGGCGGTGACGACGAGGACGATCTCTTCGCCGGGCTCGAGGCGGCCATAACGATGGATGACGGTGACACCGAGCAGCGGCCAGCGCCGCTCGGCCGCCTCCACGTGACGCCCCACCTCGGCTTCGGCCATTCCCGGATAATGCTCGAGCGTCATGGCAATGATCGGCGCGCCCGCCTCGTCGGCGCGGCAGATGCCCGTGAAGGTGACGACGGCGCCGACATCGCGGCGGCCGCGCGTGAGCTTCGCCGCCTCGGCGGCGGCGTCGAACGGCTCGCGCTGCAGACGGACGGTGGCGGCCATGGACGCAACTCCGACTGTCATCCGCGGGGCGAGAAGCCTAGCCTCCCGTCATCGGCGGGAAGAACGCGATCTCGCGCGCACCCCCGATTGCCGTGTCGGCCCTGACATGGGCGCGGTCGATCGCCGCGCGGATCACCTTTGGATTCTCGAACGCATGGGCATATTCCTCGCCGCGCCGGCTGAGCCAATCGACGAGATCGGCGACCGTCGCGATCCCCGCCGGCAACTCGACGTCCTCCTCGGGCTTGCCGATGCGCTCGCGCACCCAGGCGAAATAGCGAAGCTTCACGCCCTGCCCTTTCTGCCGCGCCGGCGGCGAGTCCTAATCCTCGATCAGGTGACGCATGCCGGCGCGGAAATAGTCCCACCCAGTGTACAGCGTCAGCAGCGCCGAGAGCCAGATCAGGGTGAGCCCGATCGGCGTCACCACCGGTACGATGGCATCGCCGGCCTCACCCGCGATCAGGAATCCGACCGCGACCAGCTGCAGCGTGGTCTTCCATTTGGCGAGCTGTGTCACCGGTACGCTCACGCGCAGCTCGGCGAGATACTCGCGCAGGCCCGAGACCAGGATCTCCCGGCAGAGAATGACGATCGCCGCCCACAGCGACCAGCCACGGATGGTGCCGTCGGCCGCCAGCATCAGCAGGCATGATGCCACCAGGAGCTTGTCCGCGATCGGATCGAGCATGCGGCCGAAGGCCGATTGCTCGCCCCACTTGCGCGCGAAATAGCCGTCGAGGACGTCGGTCACCCCGGCAGCGATGAAGATGACCAGCGCCACCCAGCGCAGCCACAAACCGCCCTGCAGAATGTCCTGCCAATAGAGGCACGCGACTACCGCCGGTACCGCCACGATGCGGCCATAGGTCAGAAGGTTCGGCACCGCGAGGGGCCGCGCCGGAAGTGGTCTCGATGTGACCGTGTTCATGGACTGAAGGAATACCCTTCCCGCGCTCGCGTCAAACGGGATGCCGGCGCCATCCCCATTGCCTTTGCCCGCTCGCGCGTCCGACGCAAAGGCATAAGCGTGCATTACAAACACCGGTTCCATACACAAATATGACGCCGGGTTCGCATTCGCGACCTGCATGCCTGTTCCGCGATCCGGATGTCCGTTCCATGGTGCGTGAATCTCGGGTTCGGGGCACTAGCCGGCCCGCTCGTGGAAAAAGTCGTAGATCTTGCGCGCGGTCTCGGCGCTGATCCCGGGGACCTTGGCGAGATCGGATAACGCCGCGCGCTCGATCGCCTTGAGCGTTCCGAAATGGTGCAGCAGCGCGCGCTTGCGCGTGGGGCCGATGCCGGGGATTTCCTGCAGCCCGGCCTCGCGGATGTCGCGCCGCCGCCGGATGCGGTGCGAGCCGACCGCGAAGCGATGCGCCTCGTCGCGCAGCCGCTGCACGAAATAGAGCACCGGATCGCGCGGCTTGAGCTTGAACGGTTCCCGCCCCGGCAGGAAGAACGTCTCGAGCCCGGCGTCGCGGTCGGGGCCCTTGGCAACGGCAACGAGCGGCAGCTCGGCGATGCCGAGCGCCGCGAGCGTGTCCTGCGCGGCGCTGAGCTGGCCGCGGCCGCCATCGATGACGACCAGATCGGGCCACGGTGAATCCTCGTCTCCATCCGCGCCGCCGCCGATCGCGATCGGCGCTGCGTCCTGCGCCACCACAAGCGACGACGGCGCGTCCTGTACCGGGCGTGGCACTTCGTGCATGAGCCGCTTGAAGCGACGGCCCAATACCTCCCGCATCATGCCGAAGTCGTCGCCGGGCGCGAGATCGGCGGCGCGGATGTTGAACTTGCGATACTGATTTTTCTGGAAGCCCTCCGGTCCGGCGACGATCATGGCGCCCACCGCGTTGCTGCCCTGGATGTGGCTGTTGTCATAGACCTCGATGCGTCGCGGCACGCGCGGCAGGACGAAGGTCTCGGCCAACAGCTCCAGGAGCTTGCGCTGAGAGGAGGTCTCGGCGAGCTTTCTCGCCAGCGCCTCGCGCGCATTGGCGAGCGCGTGATCGACGAGATCCTTCTTCTCGCCGCGCTGGGGCACGTTGACCTCGACCTTGTAGCCGCTCTTGGTGCTCAAGGCGTCGGCGAGCAGCGCGCGTTCCTCGATCTCGTGGGAGATGAAGATGCAGCGCGGGCACGGCTTGTCGTCGTAGAACTGGGCGAGAAAGGCGCCCAGCACCTCGCCGGCCGCGAGCGAACGGTCCGCCTTGGGAAAATAGGCGCGATTGCCCCAATTCTGCCCGGCGCGGAAAAAGAACACCTCCACGCAGCTGAAGCCGCCGGCCTGATGGACCGCGAACACGTCCGCCTCTTCGACCCCGCGCGGATTGATGCCCTGATGGGATTGCACCGCGGAGAGCGCGGCGAGACGGTCGCGGTAGATCGCGGCGCGCTCGAAGTCGAGCGCGGCGGAGGCGTTTTCCATCTCGGCCGCCAGCTCGTCCTTCACCGCCTGGCTCTTGCCCGACAGGAACGCGTTGGCTTCGCGCACGAGCTCGCCATATTCGGCGAAATCGATCTCGCGCGTGCAGGGGCCGGAGCAGCGCTTGATCTGGTAGAGCAGGCACGGCCGCGTGCGGCTCTCGAAGAACCCATCGGAGCAGGAGCGCAGCAGAAAGGCGCGCTGCAGCGCCGTGATGGTGCGGTTGACCGCCCAGACCGAGGCGAACGGCCCGTAATAATTGCCGTCGCGGGCGCGCGCGCCGCGATGCTTGAGAATCTGAGGCGCCCAATGGTCGGCGGTGATCAGGATATAGGGAAACGACTTGTCGTCGCGCAGCAGCACGTTGAAGCGCGGGCGCAGCCGCTTGATCAGATTGGCTTCGAGCAGCAGCGCCTCGGTTTCGGTCGCGGTGGAGACGAATTCGAGCGAGGCGGTCGCCGCGATCATGCGTTCGATGCGGGGGTCGTAGCCGGTCGGGCGGGTGTAGGCGATGATCCGCCTGCGGATGTTCTTCGCCTTGCCGACATAGAGCACGTCGCCGCCGGCATCGATCATGCGGTAGACGCCGGGCGAGGCCGGCGCCAGCCTGGCGTGGCTTGCGATGACGGCGCGACCCAGAGCGAGCGGGCCCTCACCGGCGAGGTCGAGCGCGGCTTCCTGTTCGGGCTCCGGCAGCGCCGGGTCGTCGTCGTCCTCGACCAGTTCGGTGCTGGGATCGATGTCGTTCTTGGTGCCGTTCATGCTGCGAAGGTAAGGTCTCGGCGCGGCCCGGGCCACCGCGCCCACAGCCGCAATCCACCGGCATCGCCCGGCAGATGGGCTCGCCGGGACCAACAGTCGCCCGGCGGCTGGCGCGGCCGCTTGGGACAACGATTGGTTCTTGCGGCAAGCGCCAGCTCGAGTTAAGCAATCATTTACCACGAGCGCGAGCATGAAAGGATTCATTAAGTGTATTTCACGTAGTTAAAGCTTTTGTTTACTGTATACTAGGCTATTCGTTGGCGAATTTTGAGTTTTACAGTGTCGGAATATTTGAGAATTGTGTGTGTCTTTTATGCACTAGACTAGGAAAATTTTAGTAATACTGTTCGGCCTAACCTGACGAACGGAGGATATCGTCATGCGTAGCGTTGTTGCGTGCGTCGGCCTCTTGGTCTTGGCCTGCGCGGGGAGGTCGGCCGCCGCCGCCGATGTGCCCCGCTATCAGCCGGTCCCGAGCGCCCCCTACTACAGCCCGGTCTACAACTGGACCGGCTTCTATCTCGGCATCAACGGCGGCGGCGGCTGGGGCACATCCCAGTGGGACGGCGTCGACAAGTTCGATCTCTCGGGCGGGCTCATCGGCGCCACGATCGGCTACAACTGGCAGGTCGGCCAGCTGGTGGTCGGTGCCGAAGGCGACATCGACTGGTCGGGAATCAAGGGGACCACCACGGTGTTCTGCCCCGGCGGCTGCGAGACGCGTAACCAATGGCTCGCCACCGTGCGCGGCCGCCTGGGCTACGGGTGGGACCGCTTCCTGCCGTACATCACCGCCGGTCTCGCGGCCGGTGACATCAATGCCACCCGGCCGGGCCTGCCGGCCGGCACAAGCACCAATGCGGGCTGGACCGTCGGCGCCGGTCTCGAAGTCGGCGTGGTCCCCAATGTGAGCGTGAAGGCCGAGTATCTCCATGTCGATCTCGGCACCTTCAACTGCGGCCTCAATTGCGGCCTGGCGCCGACCGGCAACGTGTCGATCGACGCCAACATCTTTCGCGGCGGCCTCAACGTGCGGTTCTGATGCCACCCCGACAGGAGCGATGACGAAGCCCCGGACTCTGCTCCGGGGCTTTTTCATGTGAAGTGTGGTCGCGGTTGCCGGCGCACGATCGCCATCCACCGTCATTCCGGGGCGCGCCGAAGGCGCGAGCCCGGAATCCATAATCCCAGGCTGTGGTTATGGATTCCGGTTCCTCGCTTCGCTCGGGCCCCGGAATGACAGCGGATAGTTGGCGGCTGATCGAGTGGAAATCAGGTCGGCGGCTTGGTCGCGGCGAAGGCCGGAACGCGCGCGGCGAAGGTGTCGAGCCACGCCACCAGGCGCGGGTGATCCTTCCGCCACGTTCCCGCGAAGCGGAAGTCGCGATAGCCGAGCGCGCAGGCGAGCGCGATCTGACCTACGGTGGGCGGCGTGTCGAGCGTTGGCGGCGCCGCCTCGAGCGCCGCGAGCGCACGCACGACCTTGCCGGACTGGTGATCGACCCATTTCGGCTCGTGCCGTTCGGCCGGCCGCCAGCGGCCCTCGTAGATCAGCAGGATCGACGCATCCATCAGGCCGTCAGCGAGCGCCTGCAGGCGCAGCGCGGCGAAACGCGCGCCGGCGTCCTTCGGGATGATCTTTCCCCCGCCGGCGCGATCGTCGAGATATTCCAGGATCACCCGCGAATCGAACAGCACCGTTCCGTCGTCGAGCACGAGCGCCGGAATCTTGCCGAGCGGATTCTGTTGCCGGACCGTATCGTTCGGGTCCGCAGGATCGGCCGGCTCGATCGCGATCTCGCGATCGAGACCGAGCACATCGGCACCGATCCTGATCTTGCGACCGAAGGGGGAGGCGGGCGAGCTGCGCAGCGTCAACATGAAATCAGCATCGGATGAATTGGTGATCGACGGCCGCCACCGACGTGAAGCGGCGACAACGCGTCGGGTCGGACGGCGCTCGGGACGCGCGCGCCGACGCGGACGTCAGCCCGTGATGACGAGGTTGACCGCCTTCGGACCCTTGCCCTTCTTGTCGGGCTCGACGTCGAAGGAGATTCGCTGTCCCTCGCTCAACGACTTCAAGCCGGCCCGCTCGACGGCGGTGACGTGCACGAAAACGTCGCGTCCTCCGTCGTCCGGCTTGATGAAGCCGTAGCCGCGCTCGGCGTTGAAGAACTTGACGGTACCTGCCATGGCCATCGGGAAACTCCTTTCCCCGTGGTTGCTCCGCCGCCGACCCCCACGGCGCGGCGGCTCGGCTGGACATTCGCAAACGGGGAAAGCAGCGGCCTTACGGCCTCCGTCACTCCGCCGGCCCCCACAGGAGGCGGAACGTCAAAGCCAGCCCCGCAAAACTAAGCTAATCCAGGGCTGTGGAAAAGTGCTGAAACTACTTTTCACCCGCGAGCCAATCGACGCGGGCATCGCCTCGCTTATCCGACAGTACGGCAGCAAGCTCCGGCAGCAGGACTTGCAGTTCGCCGGCGAGCGTCCAGGGCGGGTTGACGACGATCAGGCCGCAAGCGCCGAGCCGATCGGTATCGCGCGCCTCGGCAACCGTGAGCTCGGCGCGCAGGATTTTCGCCATGCCGCTGCGCCGCAAGCGCCGCGCCAGCGCATCGGGCGCCGCGCGCTCCTTAATCGGATACCACACGAGGTAGCTGCCGCTCGCCCATTTGCGATGCCCGGTCTCGAGCGCTTGCGCGAGCCGCGGGAAATCGCCGGCATCCTCGAACGACGGGTCGATGAGGACCACCCCGCGGCGCTCTTTCGGCGGCACATAGGCGTTGAGCGCGGTCCAGCCATCGATCGCGACGGCCTTGCTGCGGCGGTCCCCTTCGAGATTGCGCGCCAGCGCGGCTGCCGCCTTGGGCTCGAGCTCGCAGGCGATGAGCCGATCCTGCATGCGCAGAAACGACCGCGCCAGCGCCGGCGACCCGGGATAGGTGGCCAGGTGGCCGGCCCCGTTGCAGGCGGCGATCGCATCGAGATACGGGACAAGGAGCGCGCGCGCCGGTTGCCCCATGGCTGCGGTCAGGAGCCGGCCGATCCCTTGCCGCCATTCGCCGCTGCGGCCCGCCTCGGGGCCGCCGAGGTCGTAGCGGCCCGCCCCCGCATGGGTGTCGATGACGCGAAAGGCGGCCGGCTTGGCGCGCAGATGCACGAGGATGCGAACGAGCACGGCGTGCTTGACGACGTCAGCGAAATTGCCGGCGTGAAAGGCGTGGCGATAATTCATGGCGCAAAATCATGGAGCGCAAAGCGGCGGCGCGCAAAGCCGTGCACGCATTTTTCCGGCGCATTGCATCGGGAGCGGAGCCGGATGCGTTGCGCGCCTGCCTGGCGATCTCGTCGCGTGCTAGAGCATGATCCGGAAAAGTGGGTACCGGTTTTCCGAAAAGATCATGCTCAAACAAAAAGCTAGAGCGTGATTGTGACCCAACCTAAAGCAATCACGCTCTAGCGCGTGAGCGCGGCGCTTCCGCCGCGCACCGGCGGCATGACGACCTGGTCGCGGCGACAGGCGCGCGCATCGATCTCGGGGCAGGCGCGGAAGCGAAAGTCCCTGCCGATGCAGATGCGCACCTCGCCCAAGCGCCGGCTGTCGCAGGTGACCGCGACGGCATCGCGGGTGAGGCCGGGATTGGCCTTCACGAACGCCTCCTCGACCTCGTCGGGCGTGACCATCAGCGGCTCGCCGGGATCGATATAGGCGTCCGGGATCCTCACCAGCGCGCGCACCTTGCGCACGTTCTCGAAATAGGCGTTCGGGCTCAGGCCCGAGCAGGTGCCGTGCTTGTCCCATTCGTTGAAGATGAGGCGCGGCGCCGGCATCAGATCGAGCATGGAGGAAACGATACCGCGGTTGAGCCGCGGCGCCGGCTGTTGGCAGAATTCCGGAAAGCCCTTTTCGTATTGCGGCCACAGCCCGTGCACGACGAATGAATAAGGCCGCGCCGCGCATTGCTGCTGCGGCGGGGTGCCGCGCTCGCCGGCGGCTTCGCAGAACGACGGCGACCAGGACAACGCCAGCACGTAGAAGTCGAACTGGCCGGGCTGGTTCTGGCGCCGATCCTGCGCCGGCGCAATGCCGGCGATGCCAAGCACGAGCCACAGCGCAACTGCGGCCGATGTTGCGCGACCGAGATTCCGGATCATGGGAATACCCCCAACACATGCGCACAAGGACAACAGCACCGTATCAGATCATTTCGAACGTTTCAAGAACAAACCAGAAATAAAACAGGTTCAGGCGCTGCGGCCTGCGGGCGCTCGCCCGCTTTCTTAAGCATCGCCGCGTATGAGAGTGCGGCAGCCCTCTTTGAGCCAAGTTGGCTTGCTTCAAACGCGTTCGTGAACAGCGTGACCTGGAACGGCGGTCAACGCGTGGTCATTTGATTGTGGGGCGCGCCTGAGTAAGGAACGAGACGAGATGGACGTGCGCGAACTGGCCGAGCTCCGCTTCCCGACCGGATATGTCTTCGAGAACGGCACGCTCTTCTACGAAAAGTTGGGCGACGAGCGCGCCAGAGGGTTGCTCAAGGCCCTGCAGGCCCAAGGCTATCACATTGTGCCCGACCGCGATGCGCGAAGTCGCCGCATCGACGCCGATGCCGCCTGAGGGTCGGCGTTACGGCCGCGCCATCTTGCAGGCCGGATTATAGGACCAGTTGCGGTCGAGCCCGACCACGCACCACTCCACGCCCCAGCTGGCGCCGATCATGCCGGTGTCCTCGGCGATCGAGTAGTGGATGGTGTGCTTGCGGCCGTCGGTGACCTCGACGAGGCCGCTGCAGAAGCGGCGCGGGATGGTATTGGCGGCCCAGGGGCGGAACGCGGTCTCGCGGATCCTCTCGAAATTGACGATCCGCAGATCGGTGTTCCAGTACATGTTTTCCTTCTGGTTGAAGCGCGAGGCGATCTTGACCAGCGCGTCGCGGTAGTCGCAGGGCGGCAGCACGCCGTCGTAGCGCGGACCGGACAGATTGAAGTTCATCTCCAACCAGCCCGCGGCGCGGGCCGTGCCGGCCGACGGCACGGCAAGCGCCGCGGCGAATGCGCAGGCGAGCAAGAAAGCGCGGCCTGACATGATCGGACCCCCCGTACGATAGCTGGGGCGACCGTGACCCCCGACCCCGGCGGAATCAAGATGTCCACAGCGGCCGAGCGAAGAAAGACCCCCACTGTGGCGTTCCGGCCACGCACGCCGCGAAGGCTCGTCGGCTGGCTTGACCCGGGCAGCCATCCGGCGCCGGCCGTGCAGATCGGCAACACTCCGACGCTTTCTGGGGCTTTCGCGACCGACCGGCTTTTCCTGCACGGGTCCCGCGTTTAAGCTTCGGCCTGGGACAGGTGGGAGGCGTGACGATGCGCGCGGCGCTATTTGGCGTGATCGCTCTCTTGCTGCTGGGCGGCAGCGCCCAGGCTCAGCTCTATTCACCTCCGATCTATCACGCCAACGACACCGGCGGCATCATCCCGTGGTCGTGCGAGAACGAGGCGATCGCGCAACACGCCGCCGCCCGGTACTGCGCGCGCTGGGACAAGTACCACCGCATCACCAGCGTGCACCGGCAGTATGGCGACTTTATCGCGTTTGCCTGCCTGTGGGCACCGCACATCAACCCCTACGCCCTGCCCGCGGTCGCGACGCGCTCGACCTGTCATTACCCGCGGGCGGTGGTGCGGGCGCTCAATTGATTGCGACTGGGGGCACGCGCAGGCTGAAAGCGGACGTCACGCCCCCACGCTGAGCCCCCATTCCGTCACCCTGAGGTGCGAGCCCGCTTGGGCGAGCCTCGAAGGGCGACGGCCCCCGCCCAGGCCACCATCATTTCAGTCGGACACATCCTGTTGTGCAAGTCGGCCCCAGCTGACTTGCTGTGCGCGAGCCACATGACGGATCGAACATTCGGCCGCTGGTGCGACAGAAAAATATGGGCGCCTTCGTCTACATGCTCCGATGCGCCGATGGGTCATTCTACATTGGCAGTGCGGCGGGTGACGACCTGACTAGGCGTATCGCCGAGCATCAAACCGGCGCTTACCCCGGCTACACGTCCACGCGGCGTCCTGTCCATGTGGTCTGGTCGGAGCACTTCGACCGTATTACCGATGCGATTGCAGTCGAGCGCAAGCTCAAGGGTTTCGCGTGCCAAGAAAGAAGCGCTGATCAAAGGCGATTGGGGCGAGATCGAGCAGCTTTCCAAGCGGCGCGGCGGACGGACCTCGAAGGGATGATGGCCCGACCGGGGCCGTCGCCCTTCGAGGCTCGCCGCGCAGTCAAGCTTGCGCAGACTGCGTAAACTTGTCTGCGGTGGGGCTCGCACCTCAGGGTGACGGGTAACGGTCGGGTATCGCGGCTCAGCCCCACGTCACGCCATGGCGGGCGAGCACCTTGCACACCGCCTCTACAAGCTCGTGCTCCTTGACGGCGAACTGCGCCCCCGCCTGCTTCTTTAGGTAATCGTCGCGGTCCTTGCTCAAGCCCGCGATCTCGGCGCCCAGGATGAGGTCCTTGATTTGAACCTCACCCTTTTCTTTTTCATTGCCACCCTGGATGACGACGCAAGGGCTGCCGCGCCTGTCGGCATATTTCATCTGCGCGCCGAACTTGCCGTTGCCGAGGTAAAGCTCGGCGCGAATCTTCTTCCCCGGCGCATACTCGGTATCGCGCAGCTTCGACACCATCCGTTGATATTCCACGATCGGCACATCGGGAAACACCGTGACCACGACCGGCCCCGGCTCAGGCTTGGTGTCGATCTTGCCGAGATGCTGGAGCGCGGCCATCAACCGCGACACGCCGATGGAGAAGCCGGTCGCCGGCACCGGCTCGCCGCGAAAGCGCGCAATCGAGCCCGTCGTAGCGGCCGCCGCCGGCGACCGAGCCGAAACGGACGGGCCGACCATTGTCATCTTTGATTTCGAAGGTCAGCTCTACCTCGTAGACCGGACCGGTGTAGTACTCGAGTCCCCGGACGACAGAGGTGTCGACAATCACCCTGCCCTCTCCATATCCTGCCGCCATTGTGACGTCGAAGATTTCACTAAGTTCCTTCAACCCGTGTTTGCCAACCGCGCTTTGCTTTTCGTCGAATACGAACTCAAGCCGTTGGAAAAAATCCTTCTGAGCAGTATCGGCGCCACCTCGCAGAAAGGCGAAGATGATCTCTATGTCGCCATCGGCAAGTCCCGCACCTTTCGTAAAGTCTCCGCTCTCGTCTTTGCGACCCGCCCCGAGTAGGGCGCGCACACCTTGCGGACCAAGTCGGTCCAACTTGTCGATCGCGCGCAAAACGATCAGCCGCTTGCTGGCGTTCGCTTCGCCACCAATGCCGATCGACTCCATGACACCATCGAGCAACTTACGATTATTCACTTTGACGACGTATTGCCCGTGAAGGCCCAGTGCCTCCATCGTGTCGGCGGCCATCATGCAGATTTCGGCGTCGGCGGCGGGCGAGGCCGAGCCCACGGTGTCGGCGTCGAACTGCATGAACTGGCGGAAGCGGCCGGGGCCCGGCTTCTCGTTGCGGAACACCCATCCTTCGCGATAGCTGCGATAGGGCTTGGGCAGCGCGTCGAAATTCTCCGCCACGTAGCGCGCGAGCGGCGCGGTGAGGTCGTAGCGCAGCGACAGCCACTGCTCGTCGTCGTCCTGGAACGAGAACACGCCCTCGTTCGGCCGGTCCTGGTCGGGCAGGAACTTGCCGAGCGCGTCGGTATATTCGATCGCCGGCGTCTCCACCGGCTCGAAGCCGTAGCGCTCGTAGACCGCGCGGATGGTCTCGAGCATGCGCCGGGTGGCGGCGATCTCGGCCGGCCCGCGGTCCGCGAGCCCGCGCGGCAGGCGCGCCTTGAGCTTGTTGGATTTGTCGGGTTTGTCAGCCATTATCGCCCTTGCGTCAGCGGCCCGGGTGGTAGCAGCCGCCCCGCGGAGCGGCAAGAGACGTGTCACAAGAGGCGTACAAAGAGCTAAGCGAACGATCGAGGGATCTGCCATGCCGTCGTCACCAGCGCAGCGCACGACCGCCGTCCCCAACGACCTCGAAGCCTATTGGCTTCCATTCACGTCCAACCGCGCGTTCAAGGCTTCCCCGCGCCTGATCGCCCGCGCCAAGGACATGCACTACTACACGCCCGAGGGCCGCGCCGTGCTCGACGGCACCGCCGGGCTGTGGTGCACCAATGCCGGACACAATCGCGATCCGATCGTCGCGGCGATCCGCGCCCAGGCGGCCGAGCTCGACTATGCGCCGGCCTTCCAGTTTTCCCATCCCAAGGCGTTCGAGCTCGCGAGCCGCGTCGCCGCGCTCGCGCCCGGCGATCTCGACCATGTGTTCTTCTGCAATTCCGGCTCCGAGGCGGTCGACACCGCGCTCAAGATCGCGCTCGCCTATCACCATGTGCGCGGCGAAGGCGCGCGCACCCGCCTGATCGGCCGCGAGCGCGGCTATCACGGCGTCGGCTTCGGCGGCATCTCGGTCGGCGGCATCGTCAACAACCGGAAATTCTTCGGCGCGCTCTTGGCCGGCGTCGATCATCTGCCGACGACCTACAGCCGCGAGCACCAGGCCTTCAGCAAGGGCGAGCCGGACTGGGGCGCGCATCTTGCGGATGATCTCGAGCGCATCGTGGCGCTGCACGACGCCTCGACCATCGCCGCCGTGATCGTCGAGCCGATGGCGGGATCGACCGGCGTGCTGCCGGCGCCCAAGGGCTACCTGCAGCGGCTGCGCGCGATCTGCGACAAGCACGGCAT
Source organism: uncultured Alphaproteobacteria bacterium (assembly GCA_963827585.1). Classification (GTDB taxonomy): domain Bacteria; phylum Pseudomonadota; class Alphaproteobacteria; order Rhizobiales; family Xanthobacteraceae; genus VAZQ01. The sequence goes on along the minus strand of CAWHCK010000046.1, from coordinate 456,051 downwards.
CCTCCTGATCTTCGACGAGGTCATCACCGGCTTCGGCCGGCTCGGGCACGCCTTCGCGGCCGAGCGCTACGGCGTCATCCCCGACATGATCACCTTCGCCAAGGGCATCACCTCGGGCTCGGTGCCGATGGGCGGCGCGATCGTGCGCAAGCCGATCTACGACGCCTTCATGCGCGGCCCGCCGCATGTGGTCGAGCTGTTTCACGGCTACACCTATTCGGCCCATCCGCTCGCCTGCGCCGCCGGGCTCGCGACGCTCGACCTCTATCGCGAGGAGCAGTTGTTCGAGCGCGCGAAGAAACTCGAGCCGGTGTGGGCCGATGCCGCCATGGGGCTCAAGGGCCTGCCCAACGTGCTCGACATCCGCTGCGTCGGGCTCACCGCCGGCATCGATCTCGCGTCGCGGCCGGGCGAGGTCGGCAAGCGCGGCTACGACGCGATGGAGAAGGCGTTCAACGCCGAGAACCTGGTGATCCGCATCACCGGCGAGACCATCGCGCTCACGCCGGCATTGATCGTGAGCGAGCGCGAGATCGAGGAGATCTTCGCCAAGGTCGCGAACGTGATCAGGGCGGTGGCGTAACCGCCCGCGCGAACGCCGGCTGCGGGCGCAAGATCGCCCAGCCGACGGTGAGGACCCCATCGCCGCGCCGGAACGGCAGCGTGAACGGCGGCTGCACCTGGGCGTCACCGGCGATGCCGCGCAAGCCGATCGGCATGACGGTCGGATCGCCGCCGGTCCACACCACCACCGCGCCCTTGGTCCGCAGGTCGCCGAGATCGATCCACGGCGCACGGCGCGGATCGCCGTCGATCAGGACGCGCGGCCGCTCGGGCGCGTAGTGACCGACATTGCCGCCGTCCCACATGGTTCCGATGACGTAGCGCAGCGGCTGCCCGGTGGCGGCACGAAAGCGGCGTGACAGCTCGTCCGCGAGACGATCGCCGGGATAGAACACCGCGCGATAGCGGTGGTCGATCGCCGGCAGCACCGAATAGCTCGCGATGAAGGCGATCGCGAACAGGGCGAACACCGTTGCCCACAGCGCGACCACCCGGGCAAGGCGCGCGGGCGCGATCGCCGCGCGGGCGTAGAGCACGATCCAAAGCCCGAGAAACAGCCACAGCGGATAGCCCCACATGGCGATGGTGCCGCGCCCGGTGACCGCCGACAGCACGATGGTGGTCGCCGCCGGGCCGAAGGCCAGGAGCGTCACGATGCGCCGGTCGAAGGCATCGGCTTGCCCCGCGGCGGGCGCCTCCGCTTGCTGCGCGCGCCGCGGCCACACCAGCGCGGCGGCGATCAGCAGCGCCGGCAGCAGAAAAACCAATTGGCCGACGGCGAACACCGCCGGATGCAGGACGTGATCGATGAGCCCGCGCGACGGCGCGGCGCGCGCGCTCGCATAGGCGAAGGGCAGAAAGTCGTTGCGCACGAGCCAGATGACGTGCGGAGCCATCACGATGAGCGCGACCACGAGCGCGAGCCACGGCCCTGGCGTTGCCAGCGCCCTGCGCGCATCGCGGTCGAGCACCAGGAACAATGCCAGCGGCAACGCCAGCACGACGACGAAATATTTCGCCCACAACGCCAGGCCCACCGCGAGGCCGAGCAGCATCCAATGCAGCAGACGTCCACGCCGCAACGCGGCATGGAAGGCGTAGCCGGCGAGCGCCCAGAACGGCAGCTGGATGACGTCGTGGTTGAACTTGGCCGCGGTGAAATGAAAGTAGTGCAGGCCGTCCAGAATGAGGACGGCGACGAGGGCGCCGACCGCGCCGACCAGCGGACGCGCGGTCAGCCACACCAGGGCGAAGGCGGCGACCACCGCGATCTGCGCCAGCGCGTAATAGGCGGCCTCGACCCCCACCGCCCGGTGCAGCGCCGCGATCAGCCACCACGGCAGCGGCGGCAGCTTGTCATAGCCGAGCTGCCATTCGCGGCCATAGGTCAGGGCCTCGATGAGATCGAGCGGCAGATTGGGATAGAGCAGCGTCGGCAGCGCGGTCCAAATGAGGACATGCAGCGCGAGGAAAGCGCCAAACGCCGCCTGCGGACGGCGCTCGATGGCGGCGATCAATCCCGGCATCGATGCGGCGGGGACCTTGGCTTGCAAGAGTTTGACTTCCAAGGTTTCGGGGGCGATGAACTCGAAGGCGACGGGGTTATAGCGGCTGCGGGCGGCAGCCGGATAGGGCCAAGCCATCGCCCGCCGTTGACATCGGGGCACCGACGACGGCAGAGGAACGCAGGCTACCCTCCCCGCCGCGACGTCATATTGCTTTTTCCGACGCCCGTCCTCCGTGCTCACTCGCCGCGCCTCGATGCCCATGTCCATCGTGCTTCCGCCCTTTACCCATCACTTCGCCACGCTCGCGAGCCGCTACGACGTCGTGCTCAGCGACGTCTGGGGCGTCGTGCACAACGGCATTGCCGCCACCCCCGACGCCTGCGAGGCGCTCGCGCGCTTCCGCGAGCGCCACGGCGCGGTGGTGCTGATCACCAACGCGCCCCGCCCAGGCGCCAATGTGCGCGCCATCCTCGACCGGCTCGGCGTTCCGCATGCGGCCTATGACGCCATCATCAGCTCGGGCGACGTCACCCACGCGCTCATGGCCGCGCGCGCCGGCCGGCACGTGTTTCACATCGGCCCCGAGCGCGATCTGCCGATTTTCGACGGGCTCGGCGTGACGCTGACATCGCCTGGAGAAAGCCGACTACGCGGTCTGCTCCGGGCTTACCGACGACACCGTCGAGACCCCGCAGGACTACCAGGCGCTCATCGAGCGCATGCGCGCGCGCCGGCTGCCGATGATCTGCGCCAATCCCGACGTGGTGGTCGAGCGCGGCCACGAGCTCGTCTATTGCGCGGGTGCGATCGCCGATCTCTATGCCGCCGCCGGCGGCGACGTGACCTATGCCGGCAAGCCCTATCGGCCGATCTATGAGCAGGCCGTGGCGAAGGCCGAGGCCGCGCGCGGGCGGCCGGTCGAGCACGAGCGCGTGCTGGCGATCGGAGATTCGGTGCGGACCGACCTCAAGGGTGCCGCCGCCTTCGGCATCGATTGCCTGTTCGTCACTGCCGGCATCCACGCCGAGGAGCTCGGCGCCCGCGACGATCCGCAGGCCTCCGCGCTCGCGGAGATGTTCGCGGCCGCGGGCGTCGTTCCCCAAGCTGTGATGCGCCGGCTGAGCTGGTAGTCACGGCGAAGCTTGCTTGAAGCCGGCCGACGGTCTTGCGATGACAGGCCGGACCGTGATCAAGCTTCGTGCACATCCGTCGTCGTCCGAGGCCCCGTGCCGCCCACCGCCGCCATGACCGACCAACCGCAGCCGACCCAACCGTTCGCCGTGGTCCGTGGCGACGCATCCGCGGACCACGCGCTCGACGGCGCGGTCGTCGCCATCGGCAATTTCGACGGCGTGCATCGCGGCCACCGGGCCGTGATTGCGGCCGCGCTCGCACGCGCCCAGGCGCTCGCCCGGCCGGCCGCGGCGCTGACCTTCGAACCGCATCCCCGCGCCTTCTTCCGTCCGGACGAGCCGCTGTTCCGCCTCACGGACGAACGCGCGAAGCTGCGCCTGCTGGCCGCGACCGGCCTCGCCGGCGCGATCGTGCTGCGGTTCGACGCCGCGCTCGCGCGCCTTTCCGCCGAGGATTTCGTGGCGCGCATACTGGTCGATCGATTTGCCGTCGCCGGCGTCGCCATCGGCTTCGACTTTCATTTCGGCCTCAACCGCACCGGCTCGCCCGACTATCTCGCGGCGCAGGGTGCCAAGCTCGGCTTTGCGGTCGACGTCGTGCCGCGCTTCGACGACGCGGGACGGCCGGTGCGCTCCGGCCCGATCCGCGCGGCGCTTGCCGCCGGTCGCGTGGGCGAGGCGAGCGAGCTCCTCGGTTATCCCTGGTTCGTCAGCGCCGAGGTCGTGCACGGCGACAAGCGCGGGCGGGAGCTCGGCTATCCCACCGCCAATCTGCGCCTCAGTCCCGGCTGCGGCCTCGCCCACGGCATCTATGCCGTGCGCGTGGGCATCGGCGGGCACCGCTACGACGGGGTGGCGAGCTTCGGGCGGCGGCCGATGTTCGACCAGGGCACCGTGCTGCTCGAGGTGTTCCTGTTCGATTTTTCCGGCGACCTCTACGGCAAGGTCATCGACGTCGCTTTCATCGACTGGATCAGGCCCGAACTCACGTTCGACAGCGTCGCAGCTCTCGTCCGCCGCATGGATGAGGATTCGCGGCTCGCACGCGCGGCGTTGGCGTCCGCACCGGATGCTTTTCCGCAGTTGGGACAGGTGCCGGGTTAGGTTTCGGGCGGGGGCTCGTCTGCGGGGGCGCTGTCGCGGCCGGACCATTCCTTCGCCAGTCCAGCCGCCAGCAGGGCGACCGCGACGAGCGACGCAAGCTTGCGCCAGCCGATTGCCTGTCCGGCCTGATACCCCATCGCCAGCAGCTTGGGATCGAGCCAGTTGGTGCTGCTGCTGCGGGCCAAAAGCTCGAGGCGGGCGCGCTCCATGTTGCGGCGACGGATCAAGAGACAGGCGACAACCGCGATCACCGCGACCAGCGCGAACAAGCCGCCCAGCACCAGGCCGGCGATCACGCCGTCATAGGCATCAGCAAGCCAGATGAAGGCGGCGGCCAGGAGAAACGCGATTGCCACCACCGCAGCGAAAACGGCGATGATCGCCCAAACCGCGATCTGGGAACTCAAGCCGGTGCTGACCTGTGCCTTCAGCGTGAAATAACGCAGCCACCCGCTCATACGTTCTGCTCATTGCCGCCCACCGAAAGGTGGGCTCGCTAAAGTCACGTCGCCAAATCGAACGCCGCCAAATCCTCGCAGCGCTCATCGCCGCGCGTCTGCCGCCGGACGCCGTAACCATCTCTCGTCGCAAATCTATCGTCGCAACGTCCCGCCGCGTTAGCTACCGTCGCCACATCGCCCCGAACAGGAAGCCGATGCCGACCGCGAGCGCAAGCGTCGTGTAGGGCCGCTTCGCGAGCGACTCGTCGATGGCGTCGACCATGTTGTCGCCGACCTCGCGCACCGCATCGACGGCTTCCTGTCCCTTGGCGCTGACGTCCGAGACCACGCCCTCGACATTCGACTTGGCGCGGCTCCACGCCACGCCGCCCTTGGAAGCGAAGATGTCGGCGATCTGGTTACCGAGCTTTTGCACGTCTTTCCGCAACGCATCGAGATCGGCCTGGATATCCTCGCTCGCGGCGGAGGCGGCTTTTCCGGTCTCCCGCGCCGCATCCTTGGCGTCCTTCACCGTATCTCGAACCGTATCCCTCATCGTGCCGGATGTGCTGGACATGTACTTGCTCCACTCTGACCGGGAAAAGTATTCGCTGTGGCGCTAACCGGACGCAAGTCAAAAAGTTCCGCCGGGCCGCGGTCGCGTCAGTTCGGAAGCTTGAGCTCGTCGGGCGGGAAAAGGTGCTGGAGGGTCACGAGGCCGACGATGGTGAGGGGAACGGCGAGAAAAGCTCCCATCGGGCCCCAAAGCCAGGCCCAGAAGGCGAGCGCCAGCAGGACCACGAGCGGATTGAGCGTGAGCCGGTGGCCCAGCACGGCGGGCGTGATGAATTGGCCTTCGATCGTTGCCACCGCAACGAAAGCGGCCGGCGGCACGAAGGCGTAGCCCAGCGACGGGAACGTCATGAGGCCAACTCCAAACAAGATGATCGTCAGGCAGGCGGCGCCGATATAGGGCAGATAGTTCAGCCCCATGGCCAACATTCCGAAAATGATCGGGCTCGGAAAGCCGAACAGCCACGCGCCGATTGCGACCACCACCCCCAAGCCGAAATTGATCACCGTCACGATCGCGACATAGGAAGCAAGATGATCCTCGAGCTCGGCGGCGATGCGTAGAAAGCGAAGCTTGCCGTCGCGGGTCTTGAAGAACGATACCATGTACCTGCGAAAATCCATTTGGGCGGCGAGAAAGAAAATCAACGTCACGAAGAACAGGGTCACTTGAGCAACCGCCGGCGTGACGAAGGCGATGACGGGGGTGACCATGCCCAGTTGCGATGGCTCGATTGCGATCGCCTTTCCGCTCGAGGGCAGCAAGACCTCCTGCAGCTCGCGCAGCGCCGCCAACGGGCGATCGAGCACGTAAAGCTTCTGCTTGATCGTCGCGCCGATGTCCGGCGCCTTGGCGATCCATTCGACGATCGGATTGGCGAGCAACGTAACGGCTGCTCCGGCGGCGGCGATCAGCACGACACCGAGCGCGATGGCTGTCACCCATGGTGATACACCACGCCGCGCGCCCGCCTTGACGATGGGCGCGAGCGTCGTGCCGATCACCAGCGCCGCCACGATCGGAAGCACGAGCGCGCGGCAGAAGTAGAGGCACGCCGTCAGCAAGATGACGAAGATTCCAACGGTCGCCATCTGCGCGGCCGGCGACCAGATGTCCTCGATGGACGGGAGAGCTTCGTCCGGCTCCTTGACCGGGACGGCGTTGTCCTTTTCGCGACCGGCGCGGATGAGCTCCACTGCCACCTCCGGAAGGTCGACGGGACACGCGTTCCGTCTGCGGAACTCAACGCAGCATCGGCGTGCTATGTTCCGCGCCACCGCCGGCGCTCGGCCGCCTTGGGCCGCTGGACCGGGCCTTTTCGGCCGATGGGTGATCTGCTAGGAAGCGCGGCATGATGGCGCGCGTCTCATTCGCTCCGGTACCCGGGTCGGCTGCTCGGCGAATTATGGGCCCGGCTTCCGCTTGACCATCGGTCGGCGGGACCGGGATCGTGTTGCCGAACCGCTTCTTGCCACCGAATTGCAGCAGAACGCCAAGCCCCAACCAAGATCATGACCGACGCCGCCCGCGATTACAGCGAGACTCTATTTCTGCCCAGGACCGACTTTCCCATGCGCGCCGGGCTGCCGCAGAAGGAGCCCGAGCTGCTGGCGCGCTGGCAGAAGCTCGGCCTCTACGAACGGCTGCGCGCGGCCACGCATGGCCGGGTCAAGTTCATCCTCCACGACGGCCCGCCCTACGCCAACGGCAACATCCATATCGGGCATGCGCTCAACAAGATCCTCAAGGACGTGGTGACGCGAAGCCAACAGATGCTGGGCTACGACAGCAACTACGTGCCGGGCTGGGACTGCCACGGTCTGCCGATCGAATGGAAGATCGAGGAGGACTATCGCGCCCAGGGCAAGAACAAGGACGCCGTGCCGGTGATCGAATTCCGCCGCGAGTGCCGCGCCTTCGCCGAGCACTGGATCGACGTGCAGCGCGAGGAGTTCAAGCGGCTCGGGGTGGAGGGCGACTGGGTCCACCCCTACACCACCATGGACTTCGCCGCCGAGGCGCAGATCGCGCGCGAGCTGATGAAGTTCGCGCGCAACGGCACGCTCTATCGCGGCTCCAAGCCGGTGATGTGGTCGGTGGTGGAGAAGACCGCGCTGGCGGAGGCCGAGGTCGAGTATGAGGATTATGTCTCCGACCAGGTGTGGGTGAAGTTTCCGATCGTTGAACCACAGCAGGATGATCTAAAAGGCGCTTCCATCGTCATCTGGACGACGACGCCCTGGACTCTTCCGGGCAACCGCGCGATCAGCTTCTCCCCGAAGATCGCCTACGGACTTTACGAGGTGACGGACGCGCCAGCGGACAATTGGACCAAGCCTGGCGACCGATTGGTGCTTGCCGACAAGTTGGCCCCCGGCGTGCTGCAGCAGGCTCGTGTCGCCGCCCATAAGCGGCTGCGCGACGTTCGTCCCGAGGAGTTGGCGGGCCTGGTCGCCAGCCATCCCCTGAAGGACGTACACGGCGGGTACGGCTTCCCGGTGCCGCTGCTCGCCGGCGATCACGTCACCGACGATGCCGGCACCGGTTTCGTCCACACCGCCCCCGGCCATGGCCGCGAGGATTTCGACATCTGGACCGGCAATGCCGCCAAGCTCGCCGCCCGCGGCATCAACACGACGATCCCCTACACCGTCGATGAGAACGGTACCTTCACCGATCACGCGCCAGGCTTCACCGGCAAGCGCGTCCTCACCGACACGGGCGAGAAGGGCGACGCCAACGAGGCCGTCATCAAGGCGCTGGCCGGCGCCGGCATGCTGATCGCACGCGGCCGGCTCAAGCACCAATATCCGCATTCCTGGCGCTCCAAGAAGCCGGTGATCTTCCGCAACACGCCGCAATGGTTCATTGCGATGGACACGCCGATCGCGGACGCCGCGGGCAAGGCCAAACCAGGCGACACGCTACGCCACCGCGCGCTTGACGCCATCGCGGTCACCCGCTGGGTCCCGGCGCAGGGCGAGAACCGCATCACCGGCATGATCGAGAGCCGGCCCGACTGGGTGATCTCGCGCCAGCGCGCGTGGGGCGTGCCGATCACCGTGTTCATCCGCGAGGCGGACGACGGCTCGGTCGAGATCCTCGACGACCCGCGGGTCAACAAACGCATCGCCGATGCCTTCGAGCAGGAAGGCGCCGACGCCTGGTACGCCACCGGCGCCGCGGCGCGCTTCCTCAAGCCCGACTACGATTCCAACGAATGGCGGAAGGTCGACGACATTCTCGACGTCTGGTTCGATTCCGGCTCGACGCACGCGTTCGTGCTGGAAGACCCCGTGCACTTTCCGTCGCTCGCCGGAATCAAGCGCAAGAAGGACGGCGGGCCCGACACCGTGATGTATCTCGAAGGGTCGGACCAGCACCGCGGCTGGTTCCAGTCATCGCTGCTCGAGAGCTGCGGCACGCGCGGGGTCGCGCCATTCGACGTGGTGCTCACCCATGGCTTCGTGCTCGACGAGAACGGGCGCAAGATGTCGAAGTCGCTCGGCAACGTGACGGCGCCGCAGGACGTGATCGCACAATCGGGCGCCGACATCCTGCGGATGTGGGTGTGCGCCTCCGACTATGCCGACGACCTGCGCATCGGGCCGGAAATCCTCAAGACCACGGTCGACACCTACCGCAGGCTGCGCAACACGCTGCGCTGGATGCTGGGCTCGCTCGCCCATTTCCGCGAGGAGGACCGCGTCGCGCCGGCCGGGATGCCCGAGCTCGAGCGGCTCATGCTGCACCGGCTGACCGAGCTCGACCGCCTCGTGCGCCAGGCCTATGCCGACTTCGACTACAAGCGCATCTTCGCCGCGCTCAATGCCTTTATGACCAGCGACCTCTCGGCGTTCTACTTCGACATCCGCAAGGACGCGCTCTACTGCGATCCGATCTCCTCGACCATGCGCAGGGCGTGCCTGAGCGTGCTCGAGGAGCTGTTTCGCGCCACGGTGACGTGGCTTGCGCCGATGCTGCCGTTCACCGCCGAGGAGGCATGGCTCGCGCGCTACCCGTCCGCGGAGGGCTCCGTGCATCTCGAGCTGTTCCCGGACCTGCCGGCCTCCTGGCGCGACGACGCGCTGGCGGAGAAGTGGCGCAAGGTGCGCAACGTGCGGCGCGTGGTCACCGGCGCGCTCGAGATCGAACGGGCGCAAAAGCGCATCGGCTCCTCGCTCGAGGCGGCGCCCGTGGTCTACGTGTCCGATCCCGACCTGTTCGCCGCCCTGCTCGACATCGATCTGGCGGAAGTCTCCATCACCTCGGCCGCGACGCTGGTGCAAGGCGATGGCCCGCCGGCCGCGTTCCGCCTCGACGACGTGACGGGCGTGGCGGTCGAGGTCCTGCTGGCGGAGGGCAGGAAATGCGCGAGGTCGTGGAAGATCCTGCCGAGCGTCGGCTCCGATCCGGCCTATCCCGACGTCTCCCCGCGCGACGCCCAGGCGCTGCGCGAGTGGGAGGCGATGCGCAAGGCGGCGGAGTGAGACGTGCGGGACGACAGCCCCATCGGTGCGGACGCAGGCAGCCCGGTGAGCGCGGACGCGGATCGCCCGGGCTCCCTGCTGTGGGGCCCGCTCACCGGCTTCGCATTGATGGTCGCGCTGGCGGCGCGGCGATCGACCAGGCAGCCAAGCTCTGGCTGCTGTTCGTCGTCGACCTGGGCGCGCGCGGCATCGTCACGCTCGCTCCCTTCCTCGACCTCGTGCTCACCTGGAACACCGGCATCAGCTACGGCCTGTTCCGGCAGGAGGGGCCGTTGGGGCAATGGGCGCTCCTCGCATTGAAGGCGATCGCGGTGATTTTGCTGTGGATTTGGCTGTCGCGGACGACCTCGCGCCTCACCGCGCTGAGCCTCGGCCTGATCATCGGCGGGGCGATCGGCAATGCCATCGACCGCGTGGTCTACGGCGCGGTCGCCGATTTCGTGTTGTTGCACGTCACCACCGAGAGCTTCAGCTTCAGGTGGTACGTTTTCAACCTCGCCGACGTCGCCATCGTCGCCGGGGTGATCGGCCTGCTGTACGAGACCCTGATGGGAGTAGGCGCCGCAAAAGCGCCCTGATCCTGTCCACAATGGCGCGTGGGGACAGCGGCACATTCCGCCGCTTGTTGAAGGGGATAGCCATGCGGAACCGACACCCGAATAGGCAGCGGCGTACCGCTGCCGCCGTGGTCGCGACCTTGGCCGTGGCACTCGCGACGGCGTGGGGCGCGGGCCTTGCATTCGCCGAGGAGGACGAGGACATCCCGCTCGACACCAAGCTGATGCGGCAATTCCTCAAGGATTTGGGCCTGCGAAAGGATGGCGAGAGCATCGACTTTCGCGAACGGGCGCCGCTCGTGGTACCGCCGAGCCGTAATCTGCCGCCGCCGCAGAGCGAGGCTGCCGTGACCTCCAACCCGGCCTGGCCGAAGGATCCCGACGCCAAGCAGCGCAAGGCGGAACCCGCGCAGCAGAAGAAGCAGCCCAACCGGACTGCGGCCGAAGCCATGGAGGCGGAGGGACGGCCCGTCTCGCGCACGGAACTCGACCGCGGCAAGGTCGCCGCCGGAACTCCCACCAGCGGCTCCCAGACCCCGGAAGAGGGCTCGCGTCCGCTGCGCCCCGACGAGCTCGGCAGCAAGGGCCTCATCACAAGAGCTTTTTCAGCGATCTCTTCTCGTCCTTTACGCCCGACAAGGAAGAGAGCGCGGCCTTCACCGGCGAGCCGGTGCGGGAGACCCTGACCGCGCCGCCGGCCGGCTACCAGACGCCGTCCCCGAACCAGCCGTATGGCCTCGGACCCAAGAAGGCGACGGGCAAGGCGATGACGCTGGAGGAGCGCACGGCCGGGCGAACTCGCTGAAGGCGGCATTTCGCCGCCGCGTTTTGGCCGGCCTTGTGCTACATGACCCCCTCGCTGCGGCGCGTGCCGTGGCGAGTCCGCCCGCGACGTTGCGGGCTGTGCCGTTGTCGTAGGACCGCCGCTTTGCCCAAGCCCCTGACCACATTCGCCGCGCTTGCCGTTGTCGCAAGCGCGCTCGCCGGCGCGATCCTGAGCGCCACGGCGGACGCCCCCCAAGTCACCCATTTCACGCTGTCGAACGGGCTCGAAGTCGTGGTCATCCCCGATCACCGCGCGCCGGTGGTGACCCACATGGTCTGGTACAAGGTCGGCTCCGCCGACGAGACGCCGGGCAAGTCGGGGCTCGCCCATTTCCTCGAGCATCTGATGTTCAAGGGCACGGCCAAGAACCCGTCCGGACGCTTCTCCCAGGTCGTTGCAACCATCGGCGGCCAGGAGAATGCCTTCACCGCGGCCGACTACACCGGCTATTTCCAGCGCGTGCCGCGCGACAAGCTCAAGGCCATGATGGAGTTCGAGGCCGACCGCATGACCGGCCTGGTGCTCACCGACGACGTGGTGCGGCCCGAGCTCAACGTGGTGCTGGAAGAGCAGAATATGCGGGTCGCCAACAATCCCGCCGCGCGGCTCGGCGAGCAGATGGACGCCGCGCTCTACCTCAACCATCCCTACGGCCGGCCGGTGATCGGCTGGCGGCACGAAATCGAGCAGCTCGACCGCGAGGCTGCGCTCGAATTCTACCGACGCTTCTACACGCCCAACAACGCCGTTCTCGTCATCGCCGGCGACGTGACACCCGCGGAGATCCGCACGCTCGCCGAAGAGACCTACGGCAAGATCCCCCGCGTGGCCGAGATCAAGCCGCGCCTTCGTCCGCTGGAGCCGGCGCAGCAGGCGGCGCGCACCGTGACGCTGGCCGATCCGCGCGTCACCCAGCCCAGCGTGAGCCGCTATTATCTCGTTCCCTCGAGCACGACGGCGCGCCCGGGCGAGAGCGAAGCGCTGGACGTGCTTGCCCATATCCTGGGCCGGGGCTCCAACAGCCGCCTCTATCAGACGCTGGTGGTCGACAAGGGCATCGCGGTGAATGCCGGCGCGAGCTATGACGGCACCGCGCTCGACACCACGCGTCTGGGCGTCTATGGAACACCGAAGCCGGAAACGAGCCTGCCGCAGCTGGAAGCGGCAATCGACGCCGTCCTCGCCGACGTCGTCGAGAAGGGCGTGACCGCCGAGGAGCTCGAGCGGGCCAAGAGCCGCCTGCTCGCCGACGCGGTCTATGCCAACGACAATCAGCGCATGCTGGCGCAGTGGTACGGCGCGTCGCTGGTGACCGGCGCCACCGTCGACCAGGTCCGCACCTGGCCCGACCGCATCCGTCTCGTCACCGCCGAGGCGGTGCGCGATGCCGCCCGTCGCTGGCTCGACAAGCAGCGCTCGGTCACCGGCTATCTGATCAAGGACACTCGCGCCGAGGAGAAACGCTCGTGACCGTGACGGCTTCCGTTGCCTGCGCCGGAACGCGCGCGCTCATCGCGCTCGTCGCCGGCGCCGTGCTGTTCCTTGCGGCCCCGGCGGCGCGGGCCATGACCATCGAACGCGTGGTCAGCCCCGGCGGCATCGAAGCCTGGCTGGTGCGCGACCGCACGCTGCCCTTGATCGCCGTGGAGTTCGCCTTCCTGGGCAGCGCCGACCAGGACCCGTCGGGCAAGCCCGGCGTCGCCAACATGGCCACCAGCCTGCTCGACGAGGGCGCCGGCCCCTACGATGCCGCGGCATTCCACGACCGGCTCGAACGCAAGGCAATCGAGCTCAGCTTCCGGCCCGGGCGCGACTATCTGCGCGGCACATTGCGCACGCTCAAGGACAATCGCGACGAAGCGTTCGACTATCTGCGGCTGGCGCTGACCGAGCCCCGGTTCGATGCCCCCGCGATGGAGCGCACCCGGGCGCAGATCATGTCGCGGCTGCAGCGCGACACCGTGAGCCCGAACGAGATGGCGAGCCGCAATTGGTGGGCGACCGCCTTTCCAGACCACCCCTACGGCCTGCCGGTCAACGGCACGCTCGAATCGGTTCCCATCATCACGGCCGATGACCTTCGATCCTACACCCGGCGCGTGCTGGCGCGTGACACGCTCAAGATCGCCATTGTCGGCGACATCGACGCCGAGGCCGCAGGCGAACTGCTCGATCGCACCTTCGGAGCGCTGCCGGCCAAGGCCGAGCTGAAGCCGGTCGCTTCCATCGTTCCGCAGGGCCTTGGCCGCCGCGTCGTCATCCGTCTCGACGTGCCGCAGGCGGTGGTGAATTTCGGTGGGCCCGGGATTGCCCGCAGCGATCCCGACTTCATGGCGGCCTATATCGTCAACCACATCCTCGGCGGCGGCTCGTTCTCCTCGCGGCTCTATCGCGAGGTACGCGAGAAGCGCGGCCTCGCCTATGGCGTGTCCGACAGCTTGGTCTGGCTCAATGGGACCGCGCTCCTGCTCGGCAGCACCGCCACGCGCGCCGACGCCACCGGCCAAACCATCGACATCATCGAGCACGAAATTCGCCGGCTGGCCGAGGAGGGACCGACGGAAGAGGAGCTCAGCAAGGCCAAGACCTATCTCAAGGGCTCGTTCGCGCTCGGCCTCGATACCTCCAACCGGATCGCGAGCCAACTGGTGCAGATGCAACTCGACAATCTCGGCATCGACTACATCGAGCGCCGCCCCGGCCTGATCGATGCCGTGACGATGGCCGATGCCAGGCGCGTGGCCAAGCGCCTGCTCGACGGCGGCCTGCTCGTCACCGTCGTCGGCCGTCCCGAAGGCGTCACCGCGAAAGACAGCGGCAGTCCCGGCGCATCGTCGGGGCAGCTCGCCAAGCCGCGGCAATTGCCGGCGGACCGGGAACCCTAACCCGCAGCAGTGAATTGCGGATAGTGGCGTAGCCCGCCTTAAGGGCGTTTACGCCCGTCTTCGCGGGCTATGGAGCGAAGCGAAATGCGGGGACAGTCAACCCCGGATTTCGCTGGCTCCATCCGGGCTGCGAGCGCGATCAGCAGCACGAAATCATGCTCCAGCAATAGCTAGGCCTTTTTCGATCATCGCGCGCCGCACCGATGTAACATGCCGCGATGATTCACGTCACGAGCACGATCGATATCGGCGAAGACGAGCTCGAGGAACGCTTCGTCCGCGCCTCCGGCCCGGGCGGGCAGAACGTCAACAAGCTCTCGAGCGCGGTGCAGCTTCGCTTCGACGTGCGCCGCTCGCCGAGCCTGCCCGACGACGTGCGCGCGCGGCTCGAGCGCCTCGCCGGCCGCCGGCTCACACGCGCGGGCGTGCTGGTGATCATCGCGCAACGCCATCGCACCCAGGAGCGCAACCGCCAGGACGCGCTCGACCGCCTCATTGAATTGATCCGGCAGGCCGCGGTGGCGCCCACGCCGCGCCGGCCGACCAGGCCGACGAAGGGATCGCGCGAGCGCCGGCTGGAATCCAAGAAGCGCCGCTCCTCCATCAAAGGCTTGCGTCAGGACAAGCCGGAGCCGGAGTAGGATTGCGCGATTGGCTCAACGTCCTTTGATGTCGTCCCCGCGCAAGCGGGGACCCATATTCCAGAGCGGGTAGTCATGGGTCCCCGCTTGCGCGGGGACGACACGCGATGAACTGATCGGCCCTATTAGAAGCGTGTAAGATCGCGGCCGAGGGAGGATATCATCATGCGATCCGCGTTGACGCTCACCGCCTTCGTCTCCGCCGCGGCCGTCCTCGTGCCGCCGCCATCCGCCGCCCAGGAGGCGGTGGCGGATTTCTACAAGGGCAGGCAGATGTCCATCATGGTGGGCTTCAGCCCGGGCGGAAGCTCGAGCCTCTACGCCCAGGCGCTCGCCCGCCACATGGGACGCCATCTGCCGGGCAGCCCGAGCTTCATCGTGCAACACGTGCCGGGCGCGGGCGGGCTCGTGCTCGCGAACAACGTCTACAACACCGCGCCGCGCGACGGCACCGCATTCGCCATCACCGGCCGCACCGCCGCGATCGAGCCCCTCCTCGGCAACAAGAATGCGAAGTTCGACGGGCGGCAGTTCAACTGGATCGGCACCGCGAACGTCGAATACACGACCTGCACGCTGTGGCACACCGCCAAGGTGAAGACGCTGCAGGACGCCTTGAGCATGGAGGCGGTCGTCGGCGGCTCCGGCGCCGATGCCACCGAGGTGATCTTTCCCAGGGCGGCCAACAAGCTCGTCGGAACGAAGTTCAAGGTCGTGCTCGGCTATCCCGGCTCGACCGAGATCCTGTTGGCCATGGAGCGCGGCGAGGTCGAAGGCTTCTGCGGCATCGGCTGGACCTTCCTCAAGCTGCGCAAGGGCGACTGGCTCAGGGACGGGAAGGTCAACATCCTCTACCAGATGTCGCTCGAGAAGCACCCGGAGCTGCCGCACGTCCCGGCCATCATCGACCACGTCAAGACGGCGGACGACCGCAAGGTGTTCGAGTTCCTGTTTGCGCCCCAGGAAATGGGCCGCCCGTTCTTCGCGCCGCCCGGCGTGCCGGCCGAGCGCGTGCAGGCGCTGCGCGCGGCCTTCGCGCAGACCCTCAAGGATCCGCAATTCCTGGCCGAGGCCGAGAAGCTGGGCGTCGAGGTGCAGCACGTCGGCGGCGAGCGGATCCAGCAATTGGTGGAGCGCATCTACGCCTCCCCGCCCGAGATAATCGCGCGCGCCAAGGCGGTAGCGGAATGATGTGGAAAATCGTCGGGATTGAGCCTCCTTCGCGCGCTACGACGGGGCGGGTAGACTGACCCGTCGCAACCGCCCGATTCGTCCCAGGTCCGTCTAGATGCCCGTCCGCCAGCTCTCCGAAGGCATCGTCAACCGCATCGCCGCGGGCGAGGTCGTGGAGCGCCCGGCCAGCGTGGTCAAGGAGCTGGTCGAGAACGCCCTCGACGCCGGCGCGAACCATATCGAGGTCGTGACCGACGGCGGCGGCCGCCGGCTCATTCGCGTCGGCGACGACGGCGCCGGCATGACCCGCGACGATCTCGAGCTGGCGGTCGAACGCCACGCCACCTCGAAGCTGCCCGACGACGACCTGCTCGATATCCGCACGCTCGGCTTCCGCGGCGAGGCCCTGCCCTCGATCGGCGCGGTCGCGCGGCTCACCATCACCACGCGGCACGCGAGCGAGCCGCACGCCTGGGCGATCACGGTCGACGGCGGCGACAAGGCGGGCGTGAAACCCGGCGCGCTCGGCGCCGGCACGCGGGTCGAGGTGCGCGATCTCTTCTACGCCACCCCGGCGCGGCTCAAATTCCTCAAGAGCGACCGCAGCGAGGGCGAAGCGATCCGCGAGGTGGTGCGCCGCCTGGCGATGAGCCGGCCCGACGTCGCCTTCACGCTGGCGGGCGAGGAGCGCATGCCGGTGACCTGGGCGGCGGCGCTTCCGGGGCCGCCCGGGCGCCTGGCGCGGCTCGCGGACATTCTCGGCGCCGAGTTCCGCGCCAATGCCGCGGAAGTGGGCGGCGGACGCGCGGGGCTGGCGATCGAAGGCTTCGCCGCGCTGCCGACGCTCACGCGCGCCAACTCGCTCGGCCAATATCTCTTCGTAAATGGCCGGCCGGTGCGCGACAAGCTCCTGATCGGCGTGGTGCGCGCCGCCTATGCCGACTACCTGCCGCGCGACCGCCATCCGATCGTGGCGCTGTTCGTCACGCTCGATCCGCGCGAGGTCGACGTCAACGTGCATCCCGCCAAGGCGGAAGTGCGCTTCCGCGATCCCGGCCTGGTGCGCAGCCTGCTCGTCCGCGCGCTGCAGGAGGCGCTGGCGCGCGAAGGCCAGCGAGCGGCAACCACCGGCGGCAGCGCCACCGTCACCGCGTTGCGTGCTGCCGCGCTGCCGCCGCGCGGCGCGGCGGGGTGGGACTGGCGGCGCTCGCCGTCGCGCCCCATGGATACGCGCGGCATCCCCATGCCGGCGCGCGGCCATGCTGCGCCCGCCTTCGCAGAGGCGGCGCAGGCGGCCTTCGACGTCGGCGGGCCGACCGCCGACGCGCGCGTCGATCTGGTGGAGGTCGCATCCGATCTGCTCGACCGGCCGCTCGGCGCCGCGCGCGCGCAGGTGCACGAGACCTATATCGTGGCGCAGACCCGCGACGGCATCGTGATCGTCGATCAGCACGCCGCGCACGAGCGCATCGTCTACGAACGCCTGAAGGCCGCGCTCGACAGCACCGGCGTCGCGCGCCAGATTCTGCTCATCCCCGAGATCGTCGAGCTCGACGAGGCCGACGTCGAGCGGCTCGTTGCACGCGCCGACGAGCTTGCCCGCTATGGCCTGGCGCTGGAGCCGTTCGGGCCGGGCGCGGTCGCGGTGCGCGAGACCCCAGCCCTGCTCGGCGCGATCGATGCCCAGGCGCTCGTGCGCAATCTCGCCGAGCACATGGCGGAATGGGACGAGGCGCTTCCGCTCGAGCGCCGCCTGATGCACGTTGCCGCGACCATGGCCTGCTACGGCTCGGTGCGCGCCGGCCGCCGCCTCAAGCCCGAGGAGATGAACGCGCTGCTGCGCGAGATGGAAGCGACCCCCAATTCCGGCCAATGCAACCACGGCCGCCCGACCTATGTAGAGCTCAAGCTCACCGACATCGAACGGCTGTTCGGACGGCGCTGACGACCGCATCAAAACTCACGAGCATCCATGACAGTCGGCTCGGCAGCTTCAATATCGCAACGCGGGCCGGCATGGGAGGTTTTGCTCGTCTTCCTTCGGCTCGGGCTCACCAGTTTTGGCGGCCCGATCGCGCATCTCGGCTACTTTCACGACGAGTTCGTCGTTCGGCGCCGGTGGCTCGAGGAAAAGACCTACGCCGATCTCGTCGCGCTCTGCCAGTTCCTGCCCGGACCGGCCAGCAGCCAGGTTGGCATCGCGATCGGGCTGTCGCGCGCCGGCTATCTCGGTTCGCTCGCGGCATGGATCGGGTTCACCTTGCCGTCCGCAATCGCGCTGGTGTTGTTCGCCTACGGCGTCGAAGCCTTCGGCGGCGCGCGCGGCGGCGGCTGGCTGCACGGCCTCAAGGTCGTTGCGGTCGCGGTGGTCGCGCAGGCGGTGCTGTCGATGATGCGGTCGCTGGCGCCCGATCGCGAGCGCGCGACGCTCGCCGTGATCGCCGCCGCGCTGGTCCTGGCGATTCCCGTCCGCATGGGGGCAAATCGGCGCGATCGTGCTCGGCGCGGTTGCCGGCCTCGTGCTGTTTCGCGGAGCGAGCGCCGGTCGATCATGTCGCGCTCCCGCATCCCGTCAGCCGAGCGGCCGGCGTCGTTGCGCTCGCGCTGTTCTTCGCGCTGTTGCTGGGGCTCCCCTTGCTGGCGGCCTCGGTTGCAAGCCAAGGCCTGACGCTCTTCGAGGCGTTCTATCGCTCGGGCTCGCTGGTCTTCGGCGGCGGCCACGTCGTGCTGCCGCTATTGCAGGCCTCCGTGGTGCCGCCGGGCTGGGTCACCAACGATGCGTTCCTTGCCGGCTATGGCGCCGCCCAGGCGGTGCCCGGCCCGCTGTTCACGTTCGCCGCCTATCTCGGGGCGGTGATGGGCCCGCAGCCGAACGGTTGGACCGGCGCCGCGCTCTGCCTCGTCGCCGTGTTCCTGCCGTCATTCCTGCTGGTCATCGGCGCGCTTCCGTTCTGGGACGAGCTGCGCAGACGCCGGTGGGCCCAGAGCGCCTTGACCGGCGTCAATGCCGCGGTGGTCGGGCTGCTGCTCGCAGCGCTCTACCATCCGGTATGGACTGCCGCGATCACGAGCGCGGCGGACTTCGCGCTGGCGAGCGCAGCGTTTCTGCTGCTGTTCATGTGGAAGACTCCCCCTGGCTCGTCGTCGTGCTGTGTGCGCTCGGCGGCGCGGCTATCGCGGCGTTCTAGCGTCAGATCGAAACCGGCACCGCGCAACCGCGACAACGAAAGCCTTGATCCGTCGCGGTTTGCGCGCGAGGGTGCGGGCGAAAAGGAGACCAGCATGCGCAAGACGACGTTTGCCGCCTCGTTGCTACTGATCGCGCTCACCGGTCATGTCGCCGCGCAGGAGTGGCCTACGCGGCCGATCACGCTGATCGTTCCCTTCGCTGCCGGCGGTGGCATCGATGTGAGCGCGCGCATCCAGGCGCTGCGCATGGGCGAGATGCTGGGGCAGTCGATCGTGGTCGAGAATGTCGGCGCCGCCGCCGGCATGGTCGGCGGCCAGCGCGTGGCCAAGGCGGAGCCCGACGGCTATACGTTCCTGATCGGCAATACCGGCACGCACGCCTACAATCAGACGCTCTACAAGAAACCGCTCTACAACGCGGCGACTGATTTTCAGCCGGTCGGATTGGTCTCGGAGTCGCCGCGCATCCTGGTTGCGCGCAAGGATCTTCCGGCCAACAATCTCAAGGAGTTCATCGCCTACCTGAAAGCCAACGAGAAAACGGCCCAGTTCGGTTCCGCCGGCGTCGGCTCGGGCACGCACGTCCCCTGCGTGATGTTGAATTTGGCGCTCGGGCTCAACATCACGCATATTCCCTATCGCGGCGCCGGTCCGGTGATGCAGGACCTGATCGGCGGCCGCATCGACTACATGTGCGACACCATCCAGACGGGCGCGGCGCAGGCCAAGCAGGGGACCGTCAAAGGCATCGCGGTGATGGCGGAGAAGCGCGTGCCGATCATCGCCGATCTGGCCACCACCGGCGAGCAGGGACTGCCCGGCGTCGAAGCGACCGTCTGGAACGCGTTCTTCTTTCCGAAGGGAACGCCGGAGCCGATCGTGCGCAAGCTCAACAAGGCGATGAGCGACACCCTCGATGATCCCGCGATCCGCAACAAGCTGGAGGAGCTCGGCCTCGAAATCGTGCCCCCCGAGCGGCGCTCGCCGGAATATCTCGCCAAGTACCTGCCGCAGGAGATCGAGCGCTGGGCCAAGCCGATCCGCGAGGCCGGCATCAGCGCGGATTGAAACGGTCCACGGCATCCTCGCTTGCGCGTAACCGGCGACGGAAGGACAATCGGACGTTCTCGAGAGACGCGCAAAGCGTTCCAAACCGGGAGGAAGGCATGGCGAGGACGATCGTCGCCGCGGTGATCGCGGTCTTGCTGGCGCCGCTCGGCACGGCGGGAGCGCAGGACTGGCCGGCGCGGCCGGTGACCCTGGTCGTGCCCTACGCGGCCGGCGGGCCGGTCGATACCATCGGACGCATCCTGGCGGCGCGCCTGAGCGAGGTCCTGGGCCAGCAGGTCGTGGTCGAAAACGCCGGCGGCGCCGGCGGCATGACCGGCGCGAGCCGCGTCGCCAAGGCCGCCCCCGACGGCTACACCGTCCTGCTCTCGGGCAGCGCGGTGCTCGCGATCAACCAGACCCTCTACAAGAAGCCGCTCTACAACGCGGTGACCGACTTCGAGCAGGTCGCCCTGTTCGCGGATTCGGCGCGGGTGCTGATCACGCGCAAGGACCTGCCGGCAAATACGCTGCCTGAATTCGTCGCCTATGCCAGAGCGAACCAGGCGAAGATGCAGTACGGCTCCGCCGGAGCCGGCTCCGGCACCCATGTCTGCGCGGTCCTGCTCGATGTCGCCATGGGCACCAAGATCACGCACGTGCCCTATCGCGGCGCCGGGCCGGCGATGCAGGACTTGATCGGCGGCCGCATTGACTTCATTGCCGAGCAGATTTCAACCGCGCTGCCGCAGATTCAAGGCGACGCGGTGAAGGCGATCGCCACGCTCGGGCTCGACCGCGCGCCCGGTCTTGAAAATCTGCCGACCGCGCAGGAGCTGGGCCTCTCAGGCCTCGACTGCGGCAGCTGGGGAGCGCTCTCGTTTCCCAAGGGAACGCCGGCTGAGATCGTGCAGCGTCTCGCCAGGGCTTCGAACGAAGCGGTGGAAACTCCGGCGGTGCGCGAGCGCTTCAAGAGCATCGGCGTGACCATTCCGGCACCCGAGCGCAGGACCCCGGAATATCTGACGAAGTTCGTTCCGAGCGAGATCGAGCGCTGGGCCGGCCCGATCAAGGCGAGCGGAGCGAGCGCGGACTGATACCGCATCCATTTGGGGGTCAACCTGCTGCCCAACAAAGGAGTGGGACGATGCGTGGAGCGATCGTCGGTGCTCTGCTCGTTTGCGCGCTGGCCGTCCAGGGCGACGCGAGCGCGCAGGATTGGCCTGCCCGGCCGATGACCGTGGTGGTGCCGTTCGCTGCCGGCGGTCCGATCGACGTGGTCGCCCGGCTCATCTCGCCGCGGATGTCCGAACTCCTGGGCCAGCAGGTCGTGGTCGACAACACTCCCGGCGCCGGCGGCATGGTGGGCGCGAGCCGCGTCGCGAAGTCGGCTCCCGACGGCTACACGATGCTGCTCGGCAACCAGGGCACCCACACCTACAGTCAGTTCCTCTACAAGAAACCGCTCTACAACCCGGTGGCCGATTACGCGCCCGGCGGCCTGGTGGTCAGCAACACCAAGGTGCTGGTCGTGCGCAACGACCTTCCGGTCAGCACGCTGCCCGAATTCGTGGCCTATGCGAAGGCGAACGGGGAGAAGATGCAATACGGCTCCGCCGGCGCCGGCTCGGCGACCCATATCGCCTGCGTGCTGCTCAACGCCAAGATCGGCGCCAACATCACCCACGTCCCCTATCGCGGCACCGGCCTCGCCATGCGGGATCTGATGGCGGGACGCATCGACTTCATGTGCGACGTGGTCTCGACCGCGCTGCCGCAGATCCGCGGTGAGACGGTGAAGGCGATCGCAACCATGTCCAACAGCCGCGTGTCCGTGCTGCCGAACTTGCCGACCGCGCTTGAGCAGGGCGTCGCCGATGTGGACGCCGACGGCTGGAACGGCTTCTTCCTCCCCAAGGAGACGCCCGCAGCAATCATCCGACGGCTTAATGCGGCGACGGCCGACACACTCGACACGCCTGCGGTCCGCAGACGCATCGAGGAGCTCGGCCTGTTCGTCCCGCAGCCGGGCGAGCGAAGCCCCGGCTTCCTCGCCAAGCTGGTGCTGAGCGAGCTCGACAAGTGGGGCCCTCCCATCAAGGCGGCTGGCGTCAGCGCGGACTGATGCCTCACGCACGGTGCCGCAGCACGATGAGCGCGGTGTCGTCGTAGCGGCGCCGATCGAGCTCATCGAACCCTGCGGGCGCGGCGAAGGCGGCCTTGGCCGCCTCCTCGACCACGATCAGCGCATCCGGAACGAGCCACCCGCCGGCGCGGGCCGAGAGGAGCGCTTGGTGCGCGAGGTCCTTGCCATAGGGCGGATCGAGAAAGGCGAGCGAGAACGGCTCGACCGGGTGCGCCAGGCCGAGCTTTGCGGCATCGCGCCGGAAGATGCGGGTGACGCCGCCCAAGCCGAGCGCGGCGACGTTCTCGCGCAGCAATGCGCGCGCCTGCGCCCCGTCGTCGACGAACAGTGCAAAGGCGGCGCCGCGCGAGAGCGCCTCGAGCCCGAGCGCGCCGGTGCCGGCAAAGAGATCGAGCACGCGTGCGTTGCTGATCGGATCGTCATAGGCGTGGACGAGGACGTTGAACAGCGCCTCGCGCAGCCGGTCGGCGGTGGGCCGGATCGCCTGCGACTTCGGCGCAGCGAGCGCGCGGCCGCGCAAGCGCCCGCCGACGATGCGCATCAGCGCCGCCCGTCGCGCGGGCGCCGGCGGCCGCGGCGTTTTTCCCGGCGCGCGAGTTCCGGTTCCCCGATGCGGTCGGCATCGATGCGGCGGCGCTTGCGTTTGACAGCCTGGATGTGCGGCAGACGATTTCTTTCCCCGTCCTCCTGAGGTGCTCGCCCTTTTGGGCGAGCCTCGAAGGATGAGCGGCCCGGGCCGTCGCCCTTCGAGGCTCGCTCCGCTCGCACCTCAGGGTGACGGTGAGAGAGTTGCGCTTGCATCACCTCCCGCACCATCTTGGGACCCGAAAAATCGAGCCCGGCCGCGGCAGCGAGCCGCTCGCCGAGCTGCTCGCGCAAGGTGCGCGTTTTCACCTCCTCGATCGCGCCTGCGGCAAGCTCGCCGAGCTGGAATGGACCGAACGACACGCGGATCAGCCGGTTGACCGTCAGCCCGAGGTGACCGAGCACGTTCTTCACCTCCCGGTTCTTGCCCTCCCGGATCGCGAAGGTGAGCCAGACATTGCTGCCCTGCACGCGATCGAGCGAGGCGTCGATCGACCCATAGCGGATGCCGTCGATGGTGACGCCGCCGCGCAGCGCCGCGAGCTGATCCGGCGTCACGCGGCCGTGGGCGCGCACGCGATAGCGGCGCAGCCAGCCGGTCGCCGGCAGCTCGAGCGCGCGCGCGAGCCCGCCGTCGTTGGTGAGCAGCAGCAGGCCCTCGGTGTTGAGGTCGAGGCGGCCCACGCTGATGAGACGCGGCAGTCCCTTGGGCAAGCCGGCGAAGATGGTCGGACGGCCGCCGGGGTCGGCGTGCGTCGTCAGCAAGCCGCGCGGCTTGTGATGGAGGAACAGCCGCGTGCGCTCGCGCACGGGCAAGGGCTGGCCGTCGACGGCAACGCGATCCCGCGCCGTGACGTTGCACGCGGGCGACGTGACGACCTCGCCGTTGACCATGACCCGCCCGGCCGCGATCCACGTTTCGGCTGCACGGCGCGAGCACAGCCCCGCCCGCGCGATCACCTTGGCGATGCGGTCGCCGGGCGGCGGATGATCATCCGGTCCGTTCATGTGCCTTATCGTCGGGCTCGCTGCTCAGGTTCCGGCGTGATAGCAAAGTCGAAGCTGCGTGTCCCGGACGGAGCCATGCCGACGCCAGGTTTCATGGATCTCGCGCTCGATGAGGCGCGTGCGGCGGCGGATGCCGGCGAGGTGCCGATCGGCTGCGTGATCGTGTGCGACGGCGACGTGATCGCGCAGGCCGGCAATCGCACGCTCGCCGACCGCGATCCGACGGCGCATGCCGAGATGGTGGCGATCCGCCGCGCGGCGGAGGCGCTCGGTACCGAGCGGCTCGTCGATTGCGACCTCTACGTAACGCTCGAGCCCTGCACGATGTGCGCGGCGGCGATCTCGTTCGCCCGCATCCGGCGGCTCTATTACGGCGCCGCCGATCCCAAGGGCGGCGCGGTCGAGAGCGGCGTGCGCTACTTCTCCGCGCCCACCTGCCTGCACCGGCCGGAAGTCTATGGCGGGATCGGCGAGACCGACGCGGCCGCCTTGCTGCGCGCATTTTTCGCCGGCCGCCGCTGACCGTTGCCTGCCACGACGCGACGCCCGCGGAACTTTTGTCTGCGTTGCGACTTGTCTCCAAAACAAACCTTGGAGGAGAACATGGGTCGCGGACTTCTGCTTTGGCTGCTGGGTGTTCCAATTCCGATCATCCTGCTGCTGTTTTTCCTGTGGCACTGAGCGGCGACTTCGTTCGCTGCGAGTGAGCGAAAATCAGGCCCGGCGATGTGCCGGGCCTGATCTTGTGCGCGCCTGCCCATGCGTGCGCGCTCAACGCGCGCTCGGAAACAAGGTGACCGTGCGCGCGCCCATCAATAGTATCCGGCGCGCGTCCGATGGCATGATTCGCATCGAGGAGGATCCGGTGAAGAAACCATTCGCGCTCGCCGTTGCCGCGTTCGCCGTGGCCGCAGCCCCGGCGGGCCTCGCGCAGGAGCAGCAGTCGCTCAAGACCATCCTCGGCAAGGGCTATGAGATCAAAGGCGTCACGTTCGCGCGCGGTGAAGCGACCGACAACCGGGAAATCTTCGTGGTGACGCTGCAGAAGGAGAAATCGGTCGCGGTCTGCTATTTCGCCGCCGCCAATTGGATCAACTTGAGCCCGGCCTCGCTCGAGGACTCGAAACGCTGCGACGTGCGCTGACCATGTACGCGAGCGCGGGCGTCAATCGTCCAGCAATGCCGTCAGTCGCTGTTTGAGCTCGGCCTTGACCGGCTCCGATGCTCGCAGGATCGCGCTCGCCTGCAGGAAATCGAGCGCACGGAAGGAGCCGACCCGCGGCCGTACGATCAGGTCGGGCGCGCCATGCTTGACCTTCTCGGCGGTGATGGCGCTGCCCATGACCAGCACGGTGGTGGCCAGGCACTCCCAGGGATTGGGGATGTCGCGCCGCTCGTCGGTCGGCTCGCCGGAAATGTCCACCGCCACGACCACGTCGGCGCGCCCGCGCAGCTGGTCGAACGGGAGCGGATTGGTGGCACCGCCGTCGATCAGGATTCGGCCCGCGACCACGACCGGCCGCATCACGGTGGGCAGCGCGATCGAGGCCGCGAGCACCGGCTTGAGCGCGCCTGATGAGAACACCGCCTGCTGCCGCCGATAGAGATCGGTGGCAATGACGGTGAGCGGGATTGCAAGCGCGTCGAAATCGTCCGGCACCCGGTCGGGCAGGAACTGGGCGCAGAACTTTTCCGCATCGACCAGCGTGGCGCTGCCGAAGCCCATGTTGAACAGGTTGGCGAACGTGCCGGCGCGCGTCGCGATCAGGCGGCGCCAGACTTCCGCGCGGTCGTGGGCGAGCGTGATGACGAAGCGGCGGATCTCCCTGCCCGACATTCCCGCCGCATAAGCGGCGCCGATGAGCGAGCCGATCGAGGTGCCGGCGATGGCGGCGGGTTTCCTGCCCATGTCGTCGAGGGCTTCGAGCACGGCGATATGCGCAAGCCCGCGCGCCCCGCCGCCGCCCAATGCGAGGGCGAAGCTCCTGCGCATCACGCCCCCGCCTCACGCGCGAACTGCCAGGCCTTGACCGCCAGCGGGCGCACCAGCGGCGCCATGGCGGCGGCGGTCTCGCTCGTTGCCGTGCCGTCGCGCACGCGGCCGACGATGCCCTGCAGAATCGCCGCCATCCGAAAGAAATTGTAGGCGAGATAGACCGCAAGATGCGGCCGCGGATCGAGGCCGGTGCGCGCGACATAGGCGTTCACATAGTCCGAACGCGCGGGGATGCCGAGGCCGGCGAGGTCATGACCGAGCAAGGTGCCGACGCCGGCACCGGTCTCGGACGGCGGCATGTCCCATTGCATGAGATGATAGGCGAGATCGGCGAGCGGATCGCCCAACGTGGACAGCTCCCAGTCGAGCACCGCGAGCACCTTCGGCTCCGCCGCCGAGAGAATGATGTTGTCGAGGCGATAGTCGCCGTGAACGATCCGGACCGGCGCGGCCGGCGGCAGATGCGACGGCAGCCAGGCGATCAGCCGTTCCATCTCCTCGATCGTGTCGGTCTCGGACGCCCGGTATTGCTTGGACCAGCGCTCGACCTGGCGCGCCACGTAGTTGTCGCCGCGGCCGAAGTCCGCCAGTCCGAGCGCGGCCGGATCGAACGAATGGAGCCGCGCCAGCGTGGCATTCATGGCGTCGTAGACGGCCGCGCGCTCGGAACGCCCGGCGTCGGGCATGTGCGGCTCCCAGATGACGCGACCTTCGACGTGGTCCATGAGATAGAACGGCGTGCCGGCGACGTCCGGATCATCGCAATAGATGACCGGCGCGGCGACCGGAAAGCCCTGCGCGTGGAGCGCGCCGATGACCCGGAACTCGCGATCGACCGCGTGCGCCGAAGGGAGCAGCTTGCCCGGCGGCTTGCGCCGCAGCACGTAGCGGCCTCCGGGCGTTTCGATGAGATAGGTGGGATTGGACTGTCCGCCCTTGAACTGGCGCACCGCGAGCGGGCCGCGCAAGTCCGGCAGGCGCGATTGCAGGTAGGCTTGCAAGCGCGCGGCATCGAGCGCGAGCGAGCCCGCAACCTCCTTGGTCCCTGAGAACGTCGCTTGGCGGTCAATCTGCGACATCATTCATGACCCACGCCACTGTGTCGTCCCCGCGCAAACGGGGACCCAGTATCCGCACAATGCACCAATCTACGCAGCCGTGAAAAACTCGATCAGGGCCTGGGCTGTCGCCTCCGGCGCCTCTTCGGCGAGATAGTGGCCGCTGTCGAGGGCAAAACCGCGCACATCGGCGGCCCATTCGCGCCAGGTCGCGAGCGGACCGTCGGTCTCGGCGGGAATGCCGCCGGCGGCGCCCCAGATCGCAAGCAGCGGACAGGCGATCCTGTCGCCCTTGGCGCGGCTATCCTCGTCGTGGGCGAGATCGGTGGTACGGCCGGCGCGATAGTCCTCGCAGGTCGCGTGGATGCGCACGGGATCGTTGAAGAACGCATGATAGTGCGCGAGCGCGCGCGGATCGAATGCCGCCAGGCTCTTGATCTTGGTTCCGGCCGCGGCGCGGGTATCGAAATAGTACAGCGGGTCCTTGCCGATCATGGTCTCGGGGAACGGCGCCGGCAGCGCCAGGAACATCCAGTGCCAGGCGCGATAGGCGAGGCGCGCGTCCATGCGGTGCCACATCGCCCAGGTCGGCACGATGTCGAGCACCGCAAGCTCATCGACTCGTCCGGGATGATCGAGCGCCAGCCGATAGGCGACGCGACCGCCGCGATCATGCCCGGCGAGGCGAAAGCGCACATGGCCGAGCGCCTCCATCAGCTCGATCATCGCGCCCGCCATGGCCCGCTTGGTATAGGGCGCGTGCTCGGCGTCGGACCGCGGCGCGTCGGACCAGCCGTAGCCGGGCAAGTCCGGAATGATCAGGCTGAAATGCTGCGCCAGCGCCGGCGCCACCCGGTGCCACATCACATTGGTCTGGGGATAGCCGTGGAGAAGAAGGAGCGGCGGTCCCTCCCCGCCGGTGCGCGCGAAGATACGGCCGGCCCCGGTGCCGATCCACTTCGAGGCGAAGCCGGGGTAGAGATCGGCGAGGTCGGGCATCAAGGTCGCCAAGCAGCAACGATATCGGTTTTCGGAAAGTCGCCACCCTTGAACAGCAAGGGCAGATTCCGACTTTTGGCAAGGGCGTAAGCGAAGCAATCAGCAATATTGAGGCCCGCCGAATGGCGACCCTTGCCGAACCGCAAGAAAGCCGTCAGCGCGGCATTGCCCTGATCCAATGTCACCGGCACCACATTGACGTGAAGGGCTTTCAACATTTCATCCACCTTGCTGGCACTGGCATCGTTCCGCCGGCCGGCGATCACCATGTTGGTTTCGACGTAAGAGATAACGGACATGAATGCTCGCGATGTCTTGTCGAGAGCATCGATCCAAACCGCCGCGTCAGCCTCCTCCCGCATGATCGCGACAATGATCGACGTGTCGACGACTATCACTTGGGCAAACCGTGTTCGTCGTAGCCGACGATTTCGTCATCGGTCAGGTCTTCATTGATCCGTGGCAGGGAGTCGAAATAAGCAAGAAGCTCCGCCAGCCTTTCCCGATCAACTCGGCCGCTTTTCTTCTGTCGTCGCGGCCCGACCTTGGCAAGACGCTCCTCGACCGCCCGCTCCACCGCGTCGGTCAGCGTTTCGCCGGTCCGCTTGGCAAGCTTGCGAATCTTGGCGACTGCCGTCGGCCGCTTGATCAACACATCCAAATTCCGCCTCCGTATATACTTGTAGACATCGGAATATATACAAAGTTTGGCAAGGCTACCAGGCGTTAGCGGCGCGCTTTCTCCCGTTCGACCGCGCGAAACCCGATGTCGCGGCGGCAGAACCCGTCGGCCCAGCGGATGCGATCGACGGCCTGATAGGCGCGCGCCTGCGCCTGCGCCACCGTCACGCCGAGCGCGGAGACGTTGAGCACGCGACCGCCATTGGCGAGGATGCGACCGCCTTCGGCCTTGGTTCCGGCATGAAAGATTTCGACCCCCTCGATCTCGGCCGCGGCCTCGAGCCCCTCGATCACCGAGCCCTTGGTGGTGGTGCCGGGATAGCCCTTGGCTGCCATCACCACCGTCAGCGCCGCCTCCGGGTACCAGCGCAGATCGAAATTCTTCAGCATTCCGTCGCAACAGGCGAGCAGCGCCGGGAGGAGGTCCGACATCAGCCTCAGCATCAGCACCTGGCATTCCGGATCGCCGAAACGCACGTTGTATTCGATCAGCTTGGGCCCCTCGGCGGTGATCATCAGCCCGGCAAAAAGCACGCCCTGGTAGGGCGCACCCAGCGCCTTCATCGCGCGCACGGTCGGGAGCACGATCTCGTCCATGGCGCGCCGCGACATGTCGGGCGTCATCACCGGCGCCGGCGAATAAGCGCCCATGCCGCCGGTGTTCGGGCCGGCATCGCCGTCGAAAACGCGCTTGTGATCCTGCGCCGAGGCGAGCGGGATCGCAGTCTCGCCGTCGCAGAGCGCGAAGAACGAGGCTTCCTCGCCTTGCAGGAACTCTTCCACCACCACCTCGGCGCCGGCCTCGCCCAAGGCGCCGCCGAACATCATATCGATCGCGGCGTCCGCCTCGGCGATGCTGGTTGCCACCACGACGCCCTTGCCGGCGGCAAGCCCATCGGCCTTGACGACGATCGGCGCGCCTTGCGCGCGAACATAGCGCTTGGCCGGAGTGGCCGCGGTGAAGCGCGCATAGGCGGCGGTGGGAATCCTGTTCGCCTTGCACAGATCCTTGGTGAAGCCCTTGGAGCCTTCGAGTTGCGCTGCCGCCCTGCTCGGGCCGAAGGCCTTGATGCCCGCCGCGGTGAGATCATCGACGATGCCGGCGCAGAGCGGCGCCTCCGGTCCGACCACGACCAGGTCGATCTCCTGCGCCTCGCAGAA
Source organism: uncultured Alphaproteobacteria bacterium (assembly GCA_963827585.1). Taxonomy (GTDB): domain Bacteria; phylum Pseudomonadota; class Alphaproteobacteria; order Rhizobiales; family Xanthobacteraceae; genus VAZQ01. The sequence goes on along the minus strand of CAWHCK010000046.1, from coordinate 426,286 downwards.
CGTGATCACGGCGGCGTGGTCGGCGACGTCGAGCGCCACCAGCTCGCACTCGCGCGCGATGCCGGCATTGCCAGGCGCGCAGGCGAGCCGCCGCACCAGTGGACTCGCGGCAATTTTCCAGGCAAGCGCATGCTCGCGCCCGCCCGAGCCGAGGAGGAGGATGTTCATGTGGATGCGCTACCGGACCGCAGATTAGACTGGCGGCGCGTGGTGTAGCATGGCAGTTGGCTCCCGCAAGGGATGAAGCTCGCGCAGGGAACTCGATCCGAGCGCGCGGAGGCGGAGGACACGGTGATATCCAACCTGATGCGCATTGCAGTCGTGCTGTTCATTGTCCTGTTCGCCGCGGTGGCGCAGGCACAAGCTCCCTTTCCATCGCGACCGATCAAGATCCTGGTGACCATCCCACCGGGCGGCGCGCCGGATATCTCCGCGCGGCTGCTCGCCCACTACATGCAGGAGACGCTGGGATGGTCGGTCGTGATCGAGAACCGCCCGGGCGCCAACGGCAACATCGCCTCCGACGCGGTCGCGAAGTCCGCCCCCGACGGCTACACGCTGCTCCTTCATGCCGACAGCGGCATCACCATCAATCCCCATGTCTATTCCAAGTTGAGCTTCGACCCGCTCAATGACCTCCTGCCGGTGACGAGCGTCGCCACCAACCAGTTCATGCTCTCGATCAATCCCGAGCTGCCGGTCAAGGCGTTCCCGGAATTCATCGAATACGCGCGCGCGACCAAGCCGCCGCTGGCTTATGCCTCGGGCGGCAACGGCAGCCAGCACCAGCTGTGCATGGAAATGCTCAAGCAGCGCGCCGCCATCGACCTCCTGCACGTGCCGTTCAGGGGTGCCGCACCGGCGACCACGGCCACGGTGGCGGGGGACACCAAGGTGCTGTGCTCGGGCTCGGCGAGCGCCCCACTGATTCAGAGCGGGCAATTGCGCGCGCTCGCCACCACCGGGAAGCATCGCTCCAAGCGGTTTCCCGACCTGCCGACCATCGGCGAGTTCTATCCCGGCTACGCGATCGACATCTGGCTCGGCCTGTTCGCTCCGGCCGGCACGCCGGAGCCGGTCATGACCAAGCTGCGCACCGAGGTGCAAAACATCCTGGCCCGCCCCGACTTCGCGGAAAAGCTCAACGTGTCGGGCAGCCTCGAGCCCTTGATCCTGTCGCCGGTGGATTTCGGCGGCCTCATCCTCAGCGACTACGAAAAGTACGGCAAGTTGATCAAGCAGATCGGCATCAAGGCCGATTAGACCTCCGCGCGCGACGGACTCGCAGGCGACGTCCGATCTCCCGCTCCGACGCGGCGCGGGCTTCGAGCCGTCATCGATCCGTGCTAGGACTTCCTCGAAGCTGGAGGACACGCAGCATGGAAATCAAACCGTTGGGCAGCACGCCCTCGCGCCGCATGGGCGCCGACTCGTTCACCGGGACGGTGTGGCAGGAGCCGATCATCGAGGCGCCGGCGCCTGCCCGCATCAGGGGCGCGTGGGTGCGGTTCGAGCCGAAGGCCCGCACGGCCTGGCATACTCACCCGCTGGGCCAGACCCTGCACGTCGTGTCCGGCGTGGGGCGGGTCGGGCTGTGGGATGGCCCGGTGCGCGAAATCCGCCCCGGCGACACGGTCTGGATCGCGCCCGGAGAAAAGCATTGGCACGGCGCCGGCCCCGATACCAGCATGGTGCACATCGCGCTGCAGGAGCATCTCGACGGCAACCACGTCACCTGGCTCGAGCACGTCTCGGACGAGCAATACAACGCCAAAATCGGCGGCTAGTTCGCGCGGCGGTGCCTCGCGATCAACGGCTTCCATCGCCCGCGTACCAGCGCTGCCACATCTTGCGGTAAGCATCTTCCACGGCCCGCGCGAGCCCCTGCGCATCCAATAGCGGCGAGGCCTGCAGGCGCCCGCGCAACGAACGGCTGATGGCGGCCAGCCGCTCGGGCTGCGCCGCAAGGTCGCGCGCCAGCGCGACATAGGCCTCGACCGAGGGCGCCACCAATTCGTCGAGCCCGACCGCATCGAGCAGGCTCGCGCCGACGCGCGCGGCGTGGCGCTGCGCCGCGGAAGGTGACGACCGGCACTCCCATCCACAAGGCCTCGCAGGTCGTCGTCGTGCCGTTGTAGGGAAACGTATCGAGGGCGATATCGATGCGGTTGTAGAATCCGAGGTGCCCGCCGCGTTCCTGCATATAGGCGACGAGATCGACGCGTTCGGCGGCAACGCCGTGGGCCGCGAACAGGTCGCGATAGCGCGCCTGCGTCGCCGGATCGACCAAGGATGCGTTCTTGAGGATGAACCTTGCACTCGGCACCGCGTCGAGGATGGCGGCCCAGGTTGCGACCGTGCGCGCGTTCACCTTGGGGAGCGCGTTGAACGAACCGAACGTCACGCGCCCGGCCGCCAGGCTCGGGCGCGCCGCGATCGGCGGCGCTTCCGCCGGCGGCCGGTAGGCGAGGAAGCAGCGCGGCAGCCGGTAGAGCCGCTCGGTGTAGAGGCTCTCGTCCTCGCCGGGCGGATCGGCGCTGGCATCGGTCAGGCGGTAGTCCACGCGGGCGAGACCGGTCGTATTGGGATAGCCGATATAGGTCGCCTGCACCGGCGCCGGCTTGCGCGCGAAGATGCCGAGCCGGTTGCCGGCGGTATGCCCGGCAAGATCGACCAGGATGTCGATGCGATCGGCGCGGATGCAATCCGCGGCGGCGGCGTCGCTCATCCCGACAATGTTTCGCCAGGCTCCGGCGCGGGACTGCAGGCGCTCCGTGACGTCGTCGGGCTTCTTGACCGCGGCATAGCATATCACCTCGACGGCGCCGGGATCGTGCGCGGTCAGCAAAGGCTCGGCGAAATAGGCGACCGAGTGCTGGCGGAAATCGGGCGACACATAGCCGATTCGCAGCCGGCGGCCCGGGTCGCGATCGATCTCGTGGCGAAGCACGGCGGCATTCTCGTTGCGACGTCCGAAGCCACGGTGGCGTTCGGCGAGCGCCGCGAGCGGAATGTCGGGATCGTAATTGCCCAGAAAGAGGAGGTTGGAGAAACTCCCGCCGTGATCCGGATCGAGTGCGAGTGCATGCTCGAAAGCCGCCGTCGCCTCGGCGAGCCGGCCCTGGTTGCCGAGCGCGATGCCGAGATTGGAATACGCATCGGCATAGCCGGGCTTCAGGCGAACCGCCGCCTCGCAGGCCGTGATGGCCTCGCCGAGGTGCCCGATCAGGAACAAGGCGTACCCGAGATTGGAGAAGGCGGTGGCATCGGTCGGATCGAGGCGGGTCGACTTGCGCAACAACGCGATGCCCTCGTCGACCTCGCCGCGCGCGACGAGGACGGTGCCGAGATTGGTGAGAATATCGCTGTCCTCGGGCCTGCGGCGGGCAGCCGCGCGCAAGACTTCGCTCGCCGCGCCCAGATCGCCGCACGCCTGCAGTGCCACGCCAAGGCCGTTGGCGGCAGCGACCAGGTCGGGAGCGATGGCCAACGCCCGCCGATAGGCCTCGACCGCGCCCGCGGCGTCGCCCATGCGAAAGCGCGAGAGCCCGCGCAGCTGGTGCACATCCGCGTCGGCGGCGCCGGCCTCGAGCGCGCGGCGCAACGCCACTTCGGCTTCCGCCCAGCGCTCCTGCACGACGCGGCGGCGGCCGAGCAGCATGAGCGCGGTCCGCGATCGCGGGTCGCGCTCGATGAGCCCGGCGATGAGGACATCGGCTTCCGTCCCGGCGCGATCGGACAGCACCAGGGCCGCAAGATTGGCGGTCGCGTCCGCGAAATCGGGGCGGGCGGCGAGCACCTCGCGATAGCAACGGGCCGCCTCCTCGCGCTCTCCGGTCGCGGCGAGCGCGTTGGCGAGATTGAACCGGGCCTCGTGACGTTGCGGCTCGAGCGCGAGCGCACGCCGATGGCAGGCGATGGCCTCGTCCAGCCGGCCGCGGCGGCGCAGCAGGTTGCCGAGGTTCATCTGCAACACGGCGTGAGCGGGCATCAGGCCGAGCGCACGGCGGTAGGCGTCTTCGGCAGCGTCGAGCTGCCCACCGTCGCGCAGGATATTGCCGAGATTGAAACAGGCCGGCCCCATGTCCGGCTTCAATGCCAGCGCGCGGCGATAGCTCTCGGCCGCGGCCGCCGTGTCGCCCTTCGCCGACTGCGCGTTGCCGAGGTTGAACCACACCTCGGCGACCTTCGGGTGCTTCGCCAAGGCGCGCCGGAAGCACGCGATTGCATCATCGATGCGCCCGAGCTGGCGTAGCGCGCTGGCCAGGGCGGTCAGGGCTTCGAGATTGTGCGGATCGGAGGCAAGCCGCGCCTGCAACTCGACAACCGTGCGCTCGATTCCTCGCTGCGAAAGGGACATGCGGCTGAACGCTCCAAAGCAGACAATAAACCAGGCGAATGCCGTTCGTCAGACCGATCCGGCTTGTCCCGGCGGTGCGAATCGCGGATTGACGGCGCAGGCATAAAGTGATCCACAAACCCAAGCCATGAATGAGCAGGCTCGCCTCAACATCCCGGAATGGACCGTCTCCGAGCTCTCGGCGGCGCTGAAGAAGACCGTCGAGGACGCCTTCGGCTACGTGCGCGTGCGCGGCGAAATCTCCGGCTATCGCGGGCCGCACTCCTCCGGCCACTGCTATTTCGCGCTCAAGGACGAAAACGCCAAGATCGAAGCGGTGATCTGGCGGAGCGCGTTCGGCCGCATGCGCCTCAAGCCCGAGGAAGGGCTCGAAGTCTTCGTCACCGGCCGGCTGACGACCTATCCCGGCCAGTCGAAATACCGCATCGTGATCGAGACGCTCGAGCCGGCGGGGCTCGGCGCGCTGATGGCGCTGGTCGAGGAGCGCAAGAAGCGCCTCGCCGCCGAAGGCCTGTTCGACGCGGCGCGCAAGCAGCTGCTGCCGTTCCTGCCGGAACTGATCGGCGTCGTCACCTCGCCGACCGGCGCGGTCATTCGCGACATCCTGCATCGGCTCGCCGACCGCTTCCCCCGCCACGTGATCGTGTGGCCGGTGCGCGTGCAGGGCGAGGGCTCCGCCGAGGAGGTCGCCGCCGCCATCCATGGCTTCAACGCGCTTCTCCCGCATGGCCCGGTCCGCCGGCCCGACCTCCTGATCGTCGCGCGCGGCGGCGGCTCGCTCGAGGACTTGTGGTCGTTCAACGAAGAGATCGTGGTGCGGGCCGCGTCCGCAAGCATGATCCCGTTGATCGCTGCGGTCGGGCACGAGACCGACGTGACGCTCATCGGCTTTGCCGCCGACATGCGCGCGCCGACGCCGACCGCGGCCGCCGAATTGGCCGTGCCGGTGCGCGTGGAGCTCATTGCGCGCGTCGGCGGCCTCACGCGGCGCTCGCTCGCCTGCTGGCAGCGGAGCCAGGAGGCTCGGCGCGCCGAGCTGCGCGCGGCAGTGCGCGCCTTGCCCACGGCCGAGAACCTGCTCGCGCTGCCGCGCCAGCGGCTCGACCAGGCGAGTGCACGGCTCCCGCGCGCGCTCATCGCCAATGCGCAACTTCATCACACTCGCTTCTCGCGCGTCGCAGGCCGGCTCGGCCCGCAAATCGTGCGCGCGCGCATGGTGCGTTGCCGCGAGCTGGTCGCGGCGCTGGTGGAGCGCGCGAAGCGCGCGGACGGTGTCGCACGGTTGCGCCGGCGGGAGCGGCTGGCGACGGCGACGGTGCGCCTCTCGGCGGGCCTGCGGGCGAACGCCGAGGCCCACCGCAACCGCATCGGCCGGCAACGCGAGCGTGTCGCGACCCTCTCAGGGCGGGCGCAGCGCGCGGCAAACCTGTTGCTGCGGCAGCGCGCGGCATCGCTCGAGCGCTGCGGGCAAATGCTCAATGCGCTCTCCCATCGCGGCGTGCTCGCCCGCGGCTTCGCCCTGGTTCGCGATCTCGGCGGCCGCCCGCTGCGGCAGGCGGCGGCGGTCAGCGCGGGCATGGGGCTCGACATCGAGTTTTCCGACGGCCACGTGCGCGCAGCGGCGGAGGGATCATCCGCCGGCGGCGCCGAGAAGCCGGCACCCGCCGCCCCGATCCGGCCGCGCAGTCGCCGCGGCGGCGGCGATTCCGGTCAAGGCAGCCTGTTCGGCGCATAGCGCGCGTTGGAGCATGATCCGGAACAAAGCCTGCCCGGACTTGATCCGGGGTGGGTACCGGTTTTCCGAAAAGATCATGCTCAAACAGGAAGCTAGAGCGTGATTGCAACTCAACCTAAAGCAATCACGCTCCAGAGGCCGCTTCGAGGGCGGGTGGTGCGCCCAAATCAGTCTCTCGTCGTTCGCGGCCCGAGATGGACGCTCATCGCCGTGCTATCGAGGGACGAGAGCCGCAACGACCTGGCTCTCGCGCCATATCGCGGCATTGAGATGATCGGGCGCTTCAATGCACAGCCGTGGCGGCACGTCAGCGGACCGCCGCGTTCGGATGGCTTGCAAAGATCGGCGCCGCTCCATCTCCGTGGCAGCGAATGGCTGCGCGCAAAGGCATGCCAGGTTGGGGGAATGCCCGGAAAATATCGATGAATAGGTGAAGGCGCGCTCCAATTGTTCGACGGCCGCGGAGAAGAACCAGTTTCGGCCTTGCCCGGCAGATGCCACGATCTCGTCGAAGCGGGCGCAGGCCGGCCAGAACGGCTCGGACGGCGGCCGTGCAACGCGATTGGAAATTTGCAGAAGCTGCTGCAAAGCAGCCACGCATTCGGTCCGGCGGCCCCAATCCCAGGCGCAACGAGCGAAGGTTGAGAGCCGTGCCACAGAGGGGGCGCGCCGACATGCTGTCTGCAAGGCGCCAAACGCGTACGCCAACGCCGCACAGCGTTGCGCCAGCGCGCGCGTGCCATCATGCCAAACGGAATAAGCCGCGAGTCCATCGAGATAATTCTGATCGAGCGTGCCATCGAAATCTATCGAGGTGGCAAAGGGCGCCATGAACGGCCGCGTTCTCAAGAAGGCAACGGCCGCGCTGCGCGCGTTCGCGTCGGGCGTCCATGTCTGCAACGGATCGACCAGTAAGCCCTCTTCGGCCAGGCGACGGGCGCGATCGGGTTTGGCCGCAAAAAGATTGAGCTCGTAACCGTCGAGCGGTTCCCGCGGGTCGCACCGCACCAGAACAGGTTCGCCCGCGAGCGCACGATAGCACTCGTAGCCGATGCCGATGAACGCGGAACGCAGGCGCGTGTTGATGACCGTGCCCGCCTTGATCTCGAACAGCACCAAGGGCGAGTGGCGATCGAAAAATACACGGCCGCCGGTGATGATCCGCTCTTCCTCGCCTTCGGCGTCGATCTTGACGAAATCAGGCGATTGCCACGCACGCACTACCTCTTCGCGATCGAGGCTGGTGATGCGAACGTCCTCTCCCGGGCCTGTGTTTCCAAGCGAATTGAGCTCGCTCGATGCGCCGAATACCAGATGGCCTTGGCGCTCCGCGTTCGATAGTGCGGCTGCAACGATCTCTAGATTATTCGCCCCATTGAGTTGTCGGCTGATCTCCTGCAATCGCCGCGGCTCACTCGCCGGCTCGTAGGCGACAACCCGCCCGCCGGGAGCGACTTGCCGGGCCATCGGCAGACTGTAGACACCAATGCTTGCGCCGATATCGATGACCGTCATGCCCGGCCTGAGCCATCGGCGGACGAAGGCGCTTTCCTTTTCGAACCACGTTTCCTGCTCCAGGAGCACATAGGTCGAAATGGAATTCAAAGATGCTGGAACTGCAAGCGTCACTCCGTCGGACAACCGGACGCAAACGTGATCCATGCCAGAGGTCATTTTCCTGAGCCAGTAGCCTGCTCTGTGAGCGCTGCAAGACGGGTGATCGAGCAGCATAGCCGCAAACCGAGCCGACACCAAAGCGACCTCACCGATGATGTCCCGGTATGCCCGGCACGGAACGGAGGATGGCGGCCATTTCCCCGGTCCGGCAGGCGGGCCAGACAATCACGATCCGGGTGGGTTACATGGGCGCCGCCGAGTCACTATCTTGTGCCGTTGCCGGCCAACTGTTGGACAGCAGTCGGTACAAACCGGCTGCAGTGGAGGCAGAACGTGCTGAACCGAACCGATCGCCCTTCTCCCATGGCGGGCGAGGCCGAGGTCAAGTATCTCGACGGCGACTTTCGGGTCGTGCGGCCGGGCGCATTCGTACGCTGCGCGGTGACAGGGTTGCCGATCCCGCTCGAGGAGCTGAAATACTGGAGCGTCGATCTGCAGGAGCCCTACATCAATCCCGAAGCGGTACTGCAGCGGCATGTCAGACAGAGGACAGACGACAGAGGACAGGAGACCGACGGCTGAGGAAGAGATCCCAAAGCGACTCACCGTTCGCGGCTATCGTCCTCCGTCCTCTGTCCTCCGTCCTCTGTCCTCTGTCCTCTGTCGTCTTCCTGCAGCGAGCCGCTCCAGCAGCAGCGACTTGAGCGCATCCTCCTCGTCGATGACCAGCGTGACGGGCAGTGCACGGGCGTGCGCGGCGAGTTGGGCCGTCTCGTCGTCACCGGCGAGGCGCGCGAGATCCTTCTCCGTCGTGATCAAGGCGAGACCCTGGCGATCAGCGTCGTCGCACAAGGCCTGCGCCTCGGCTTGCGTGTAGCGGTGGTGATCGGCAAAGCTTCGCGTCGCAGCCACCGCGATGCCGGCGTCGGCAAGGGTTGCAAAGAATTTCTCCGGATCGCCGATGCCGGCAAAGGCGAGCACCGGAGCGCTGCCGAGCGCCGCGATGACGCCCGCGTCTGGCTGCAAGCGGGCCCGCACGACCGGAATGTTTCGCGTGCCTGCTTCAGCCAGGACGGCGGCGGCGCGTTGGCTGCGACGCGAAGCTTTGCCGATCATCACCAATGCATGGGCGCGTGCGAGCTGCGCAGCGAGCGGCGCCCGCAGCGGACCAGCCGGGATCACGCGGCCGTTGCCGATGCCGCGCCCGGCATCGACCACCAGCACCGAAGCATCCTTGGCGAGCGAGGGATTCTGGAAGCCGTCGTCCATGACGATGACGCTCGCCCCGGCGGCGATGGCCAGGCTCGCGCCCTCGACGCGATCCCGTCCCACGATGGTCGGCGCAAAACGCGCGAGCAAGAGCGGTTCGTCGCCCACTTCGCTTGCACCATGCCGAAGCCGATCGACCTGCAGGGGACCCGCAAGCATCCCGCCGTAGCCGCGGCTCAAGAATGCCGGCCGTTCGCCCGCCGCCGCCAGCATGCGTCCCACCGCCAGCGCGGTCGGCGTCTTGCCGGCGCCGCCGACGGTCGGATTGCCGATGCAGATCACCGGCACGCCGGCGCGCCGGCCGCGCCGGCGCAGGCGCAGTCCCGCAATCGCGCCGTAGGCCGCCGCCAGGGGCGCGAGCAGCGAGCAGGCGACCCCGGCATCGCGCCACCAGAATGACGGCTCACGCATCGTCGGCGCGGCGTTCGAGACGGATCTGCATGAGATAGGGTTCGAGCGCGGTCAGGGTGCGCTCGAGCCCGCCGCCCAGGGCCGCGACCGTCGCGCGCGCGGCGCCCACCACTGCCATGCGCTCGCCGGTGTTCTCGAGCCAGGCGGCCACGCGCGCCGCGAGCCCGCCAATGTCGGTCACCTCTTCCGCGCCGTGCGACGTGCCGAGCGCGGCGTAAATTTCGGCGAAGTTCCAGACATTCGGGCCATGCAGAATGGCCGCGCCGAGCTTGATCGGCTCGATCGGATTCTGGCCGCCATGGCTCGCCAGCGAGCCGCCGACGAAGACGATGGGCGCGACCCGATAGATCAGGCCGAGCTCGCCCAGCGTGTCGGCGACATAGAGATCGGCATCGGCCGCCGGCAATTCTCCGCGCGAGCGCAGCGCCGCCTTGAGGTCGGCGGCGTGCGCCATCTCGAGGATGCCGGGGCCGCGGTCGGGATGGCGCGGCGCGACGATGGTCAGCAGGCCGGGAAAGGAACCGCGCAGTCGCCGGTGCGCCTCGATCAGCATCGTCTCCTCGCCGGCATGGGTCGAAGCCGCGGCGATGACGGTGCGCTCCCCGACCGCCGCCTTGAGCGCCGCCAGGCCGTCGGCGTCGGCAGGGGGCTCCGGTACGTCGAGCTTGAGGTTGCCGGTGGCGGTGACGTGGGGCGCGCCGAGCGCGCGGTAGCGCTCGGCGTGGGTGGCCGATTGGGCGAGGCAGAGATCGAAACAGCGGAGCAGGGCGGCGATCGTGCCGGGGACGCGCCGCCAGCGATTGAAGGAGCGCTCGGAGACGCGGCCGTTGACCAGGATCAAGGGGATGCCGCGCTGGGCGCTGGTCACGATCAGATTGGGCCAGAGATCGGACTCGACGAAGATGGCAAGGTCGGGCCGCCAATGGTCGAGGAAGCGCTCGACGAAGCGCGGGGTATCGAGAACCACGAACTGGTGGATCGCGCCCTGCGGCAAGCGTTGCTCGGCGAGATTGGCCGAAGTCACCGTGCCGGAGGTGCACAACACCGCGAAGCCTTTCTCGTGGATGCGCTCGATCAGCGGGATCACCGCGAGCAATTCCCCGACGCTGGCGCCGTGGACCCACACCAGCGGGCCCGCGGGACGAGCAAGCCTGCTTTCGCCGTAGCGTTCGTGGAGGCGCGCGCGGAGCTCCTTGCCGCGCTTGAGCCGGTGCGCGATGAGCGCCGGCGCAAGCGGGGTCGCCGCCGCCGTCAGCAGGCGATAGAGGCGCAGCGTGCGCGGCAAGCGCTCAGCCACGGCCGCCGTCCAGCGGCCGCCCATCGGCGAGGGCATAGGCGCGCGTGGCCGCTGCGTCGAGAGAGACCTCAAGCGCGCGCCGCGCCCACGACATCGAGGCGACGGCGTCAGTGCGCGTGCTGATCCGTTTCCGGATCGAGCAATCGGTGCAGATGCACGATGAAGTAGCGCATGAGAGCATTATCGACGGTCTGCTGGGCCTTCGCCTTCCAAGCGGCATAGGCGCTCGCGTAATTGGGATAGATACCGACAATCTCCAGCTTGTCGAGATCCCGAAATTCGACTTTGTCTAAATCGGTGAGCTCGCCGCCGAAGACGAGATGCAGCAATTGTGCGCGCGGAGTCTGATCCGACATGACTGCGTCCCCTCGCTCCCGCCGACCCGGAAGCATGGCGTTTTCCGCTAGTGTGGCGGTTCAGAAGTCCGCATCATTCGTGCGGCGAGTCCGACATGCGGACTTCTGAACCAAAGCCACACTAGATCAATGACTTGCTAGTGTCCCTCGATTCCGAAGTTCGCGAACGAGGGTACCGCACAATAACGCGAACTTCGGAATCGGGACAGTGTCGATCCCGGTTCGCCGTAGAAAACGCGTCCACATAACACCTGGAGGAACTCCGATGCAGAGCAACGGAGACCGCTCCAGTTCGATCACGCAAACTCGGCCAGCCGATCGCGAATGAGGCTGAGCAACACCGCGTGACGGGCGCGCCCGGCAGCCACCAGGGCGCCGTGAACCGGCTCCGGTCGATTGTAGATCAACGGTTGCCCCGTCAAGGTCGATATCAGCCCGCCGGCTTCGTGCACCAAAAGATCGGCCGCCGCAAGGTCCCAATCATGGCTGTTGGGAGCGGTAAACGTGCCATCGAGCGCGCCGGTTGCGACGCGCGCAAGACGCAAGGCAAGCGATGGCACTCGCGGCGCGGTCCTGATCCGCGGCTCGACCGCCGCGAGGCTGTCGAGCCGGCGCTTGGCTCCGGAAAACTTCGCATCCGCGAGTTGGTCGCCGGTGCTGGCCCTGATCGGCGCTCCGTTGAGGGTGGCCCCGCTGCCGGCGACGCCCAAGAACAGCTCGTCGGTCACCGGCGCATACAGCGCGGCAACGACCGGGCGACCCGCATGCACCAGTGCCGCCGAAATCGCCCAGTCCGGGAGACCGGCGAGATACGCGCGCGTGCCGTCGATCGGATCGACCACCCATACCTCGGCCCGCTGCAATCGCGCCGGATCGTCCTCCGTCTCCTCCGAGAGCCAGCCGGCGTCGCGTATCGCCAGCAGGCGTTCGCGCAGCAGCGCATCGACGGCCAGATCGGCTTCGCTCACGGGCGACGAGGAGCCCTTGGTCCAGCTCTTGAGCTCCCCGCGAAAGGTTTGCAGCGCCAATGCACCGGCCTCGCGCACGGCAGGACCAACGCGATCGCGCAGGTCCGCGCGATCGCGGCCGAGATCATCGGCCGGCAACGGTGAGGCCCTCCACGCGCAAGGTCGGTGCGTTGGTGCCGAAGCGGAACTCCAGATCGCTCGCGGGCGAAAGCCCGTGAAACATGTCGATCAGATTTCCGGCGATCGTCACCTCGCTCACGGGATAGCTGCGCTTGCCGTTTTCGATCCAGAATCCGGAAGCACCCCGGCTATAGTCGCCGGTGACCGGATTGACGCCCATGCCGATGAGGTCGGTAACGTAGAAGCCCTCGGCGATGTCCGCTATCAGCGCGTCCGGTGTGTCGGGGCCGGCCGAGAGGTGAAGGTTGCTCGGCCCAGGCGCCGGCGTCGAGGACACGCCGCGCTGGGCATGGCCGGTGGTTGCGAGGCCGAGCTCCCGTGCGGTCGCCGAATCGAGGAACCAGGACGCCAGCAGGCCGTCCTCCACGACCGCGAGACGCCTGGTCGCAACCCCCTCGGCGTCGAATGGGCGCGAGCGCAAGCCGCGCAAGCGCCGCGGATCGTCGAGCACGTGGATGCCGGGCTTGAACAGCCGCTCGCCCAGCTTGTCCCTGAGGAAGCTCGTTTTGCGCGCGACCGCGGCGCCGTTGATCGCGCTGGCGAAATGACTGACGAGCGAGCCCGCCACCCGCCGATCGAACACCACCGGCACGCGTTTGGTCTCGACCTTGCGCGGATTGAGCCGCTCGACCGTGCGCTCCCCGGCAGTGCGCCCGACCTTCTCCGGGGACTCGAGATCGGCGCCGTGAAGCGCGGAGGAATAGTCGTAGTCGCGCTCCATCGCGGTGCCCTCGCCCACGATCGCCGTCATCGACACGCTCTGGCCGGAGTTGAGATAGGCGCCGCGGAAGCCGTGGCTCGTCACCAGCACCATGCCACCGATGCCGGCGGAGGCCGAGGCCCCGCCCGACTTGGTCACGCCCTTGACCCCAAGCGCCGCGCTCTCGGCGCGTTTGGCGCGCTCTTCCAGGAGCGCGACGGCCGGAAGATCCGGATCGAGCAGATCGAGATCGGGAATGTCGCGCGCGAGCGCGCTGGGATCGGCGAGGCCGGCGAACGGATCGTCGGGCGCCACCCGCGCCATTGCCACCGCGCGTTCCGCGAGCTGCGCCACGTCGGCCTTGACGTCGTTGGTAGCGACCACCGCCTGGCGGCGCCCGACGAACGCGCGCAGCCCCACGTCGTCACCCTCGGAGCGCTCGGATTCTTCCACGGCCCCCTCGCGCACCTCGACCGCAAGCGACACCGAGCGCACCGCAAGCGCGTCGGCGGCGTCGGCGCCGGCGCGGCGGGCCGCGGCGACGAGCCGTTCGGCGAGATCGGTCAGCGCCGATTGATCAAGGAGCGAGGACATCGCGGAGATTTACACTTCGTTGTGGCTATCGAGCAGCCCGGCACGAACGGGGCGGGAGAGCGCGGCAAGGTCTCGTCAAGCATGAGTCGTACTCGGCTTGGTGATACCGCAGATTAACCAGGAACGTTAAGGGGATTCCGACCTGTTTGAGGCATGTTTGCGGCAACGAGCGGGGGGAAACTCCGACGGGGCTAAGACAAACCGGGGTGTGCCCGGCGGGGGAGGAGATAAGTCTTGAGGCGTCAAGCAACAACCAGCAGGGTCGTGCCTGGGGGGTCGAGCCGCGGCGAGCGGCTCGACCCCTTCGCCCTTCCGCTCCGTTTCGACGTCGCCGACCGGGCCGGAGACGAGCGGATGCGTCTGGTCGAGCTTCACCGCGAGCGCGTGGTGCTGCGGCGAGCTTCACGCGGGGTCAAGACGGCGTTGAACCTGCCGGTCGCCGCCTATCTCGGCGTGGCGATCCGGATGGAGCCGCCCACGGAAAGAACCGCGGGCGCTGTTGCCCTCGTGCTCGAGCATCCCGATCCGACGTTCTCGCTCACGCTTTACCGCGCCGCCGACGGCGCCGACATCGTCGCCGAATGGCGGGCATGGGGCCGCGCGCTCGGCGTGCCCCTGCTGGTCACCGAAGCGGATGGCCGCCTGCGCGAACCGTTCGAGCGCGTGGGCGCCGTTCGCGTCGGCAGGGCGATCTCGCGCCGCCGCAGGCGCTCCGCGCGCAAGGCGCGGCGGCCGACGCTGCCGCTGCGGCGACGGCGGCCGCTCGGCAGCCCGCCGGTCGTACACCGCGGCGAGCGCGAGATCATCGCGCGGAGCTAGCGACGGACGGCCAGACGCTTCGGACAGCGATGCCAATCGCGCGAATGACGGACAGCCGGCGCTCGCAGAGGGCCCCGCTCAATTGAAACGTCCCGCGCGATTTGTCATCGTCCGTGCGGGAGATATGGTCATGGCAGAGCAGCAGGTGCTTGCGGGCCGGGTGGCGATCGTCACCGGCGCGGCAAATGGCATGGGACGGGTGATGGCGCGCGCGCTCGCGGCCGCCGGCGCCACCGTCGCGGGCGTCGATGTCGATGCGGCCGGTCTCGCTCGCCTCGGCGCCGAGCCGGTGTTTGCGGGAAAGTTACTCAACATCGGCGCCGATGTATCCAGGAGTGCGGATTGCCGGCGCGCGGTTGGGCAGGCGGTGGAGGCCCTCGGCGCGCTCGATATCCTCGTCAATTGTGCCGGCATCAGCATGTCCAGCGCGGCCGGGCACAGGGACGCCCGCATCGGATTTTTCGAGGCTGACCCGGAAGGCTGGCAGCGAATTCTCGCGATCAACTGCGTCGGCGCGTTCCTGATGGCGCGGTTTGCAGCCGAACCCATGATCAAGCGGGGGTGGGGACGCATCATCAATGTGACGACGAGCTTCGACACCATGCTGGCAGCCGGATTGTCCGCTTACGGCGCCTCCAAGGCCGCCCTCGAAGCCAGCAGCGTGAGCTTCGCGAAGGATCTCGAGGGCACCGGCGTGACCGTGAACATCCTGGTGCCGGGCGGACCGACCGATACGCCCGGTTTCTTCCCCGCCGGCAAACCACGCCCGCCGAGCCTGCTCGACCCCGAGATCATGGGCGCGCCGGTGGTGTGGCTGGCTTCGCCCCAATCCGACGGCATCAGCGCGTGCCGCTTCATCGCGCGCGACTGGGACAGAAGCCTTCCGGCGAGCGAGGCTGCCGCAGGTGCGCGGGCGCCGGCCGCGTGGCCTACGCTCGCGCAGGCCGCGTCAACGGCCCGCGGCCATGCGATGTAGATGGGATTAAGCGTCTGCTCGCGCTTGCGGATACTGGGGCAGGCCGTCGGCCAACTGGACCCAACGCAACTTGCTGCTCGCATGGGTGTGGTCCCGTGGCGCCGCTGCATAGGGATGGTCGAGACTGCAGGTCGTGATGTCGATCTCGTCGGGCCAGTCATCGCCCTGAAATGTCAGCTGGGTGCCGCAACGGGGACAGAAGCCGCGGGTGCCCTTCTCGCTCGATCGGAAACGCGACAGATCGCCGGACATCAGGCGAAACTCGGACGGCCTGACGCTGAACCAGGCGACGAACGGCGCGCCCGTCGTTCGGCGGCAGATCGAGCAATGGCAATTCGTCTGGTGGAACGGCGAGCCCGTGATCTCGTAACGGATCCGGCCGCAATAGCATCCGCCCTGCATCATGGGAGTATCTCTTTGATGTAGGATGGGTTGAGCGAAGCGAAACCCATCAAGACGAGCGTTCCGTTCGGGAGGTGATGGGTTTCGCCATAGCCCGCGAAGACGGGCGTAAACGCCCTTGAGGCTCAACCCATCCTACGACCGCTACGCGCGCAGGGCCGCATCGAGCGCAAGTCCCGCGAACAGGATCAGCCCGGCATCGCGGTTCGACTTGAACACCGCAAGGCATCGCACCGGATCGGCGATGTCGAGCCGCGCAACCTGCCAGGCGAGATGCGCAGCGAACGCAAGGAGGCCGATTGCGAAGACCAGGCCGGCGCCGGCGCTCCATCCCGCCCATGCGATCAACGCGACGGCGAGCGCGTAGAACACAACGAGCATAGGCTTGGTGTGCTCGCGGAACAACAACGCCGTTGACTTGATGCCGATCAGCGCGTCGTCCTCGCGATCCTGGTGGGCGTAGATGGTGTCATAGCCGATCACCCAGGAGATCGCGCCGGCATAGAGCAGATATGCCGGAAGATCGAGCCGCGCGAACGTGGCCGGCCATCCCATCAGCGCGCCCCAGGAGAATGCGAGGCCGAGCACGATCTGCGGCCAATACGTGATCCGCTTCATGAACGGATAGACTGCGATCACGGCGAGCGAGGCGAACCCGACATAGACCGTGAACCGATTGAACTGCAGCAGCACCACAAGCCCGACCAATGCCTGCAGCACCAGAAACGCGGCGGCGGACGCGACGGTCACCTGACCCGAAGGGATCGGTCGCGAGCGCGTGCGCTCGACGCGGGCATCGAGATCGCGGTCGACGATGTCGTTCCAGGTGCAACCCGCCCCGCGCATGGCGAAGGCGCCGACGAAGAACAGGACGAGGTGCCAGAGGTTGACGTTGGTGCCGGCATGGACGGCGGCAAGGCCGGCCGACCACCAGCACGGTATCAGGAGAAGCCAGGAGCCGATCGGCCGATCGAGGCGGGCCAACCGCAGGTAGGGGCGTGTCCAGGCGGGGGCGAAGCCGTCGACCCAGTTGCCGGTCGAGTCGGCGACGCGGCCCGCGCCGGCGTTCATCGCGCCAGCGGACTACCGCTGAGGGTGTCGAAGGTCCCCTGCCCCTTCTTCGTGGTCGACGCATCGGGCACCACCGGGGTCGTGCCGAGCGCATCGCTGAGGGTCGGCGCGGCTGGCCGCGGCCCTTGCGCCGCCGCGTCGCAAACCTGCTTGGCCATCTGCGAGGCCTTGCTGTGTCCGGCCTTGACCTGCTTGATGACCTCGGGCGGCGCGCCACAGGTCGCCCCGTGCTCTTCCAGGCCCTTGATCATCTTGGTCTCGGAAGCAATGAAGTTCTTGAAAAGCTTGCACAATTCCTCGGGCTGCGCCTTCTTTTGGCCGGCCGCCTGCAGCGCCTGGCCGTGCTTCTGGGTCTCGTCGCGCGTGGCCAGGAGCTGTTGGCAGGCAGGGGGTGGCCCCTGCTGCGGGGCACCGAACGGCGACCCTGGCATGCCCGGGGACATCCCCGACCCCGGCATGCCCGGCATGCCGCCAAACTGCGCCGCCGCCGGCGCCACCGGCGAAACAGCGAGCACGAGCACCAACGGCAGAGCCCGGCTGAGTGTCATGGATTGGTTCCCCCGGCATACCCCGGCCGCGATCGACCCTGGTCAATCCTGCGGCAACTGCATTAACAGCCTTTGAATTCGGCGATAACAAGACGGCCGGCACCAGCCCGCAGGTCAGTCGTCGGCGGGAATGGGGCAGGCAAGCCGCGCCCAGAGCGTATCAACGCATTCAGGATCGCGCGATGCCGGCCATTGTGCCGCCACGCCGCACAGCTGCTTCCCCATCGCCGAGGTCTTGCCGTGGACGGCCTTGACCTGCGCGACCAGCGCCCGGGGAATGCCGCAGGCCGCGTGCCGCTCTTCCAGATCCTTGACCATCCGGGTTTCGGCCGCCAGGAACGCGTTGAAAAGCTTGCATATTTCCTCGGGCGGCGCCTTCTTCCGGGTCGCCGTCTGCAGCGCCTGGCTGTGCTTTAGGACTTGATCCTTCGTGGCGACCAGCCGCTGGCAGACCGGCGGCAGCGTCCGCGGCTCCGCCGCGGCCGGCGCCAGCGGCCAAACGGCAAGCACCAGTAGGAAAGCCCGGCCAAGCGTCATAGCGTTAGGCCCCCTGCCCCCGCGGATCGACCCCTGGATCCTATCGCCACTCGTGTCCCGATTCCGAAGCTCGCAAGAGCTTGCGGCACACTCTCATGCGAACTTCGGGTTCGCGGCACTAGAATAATTCAGCCGATTGAATCCGCCGATTGCAAGACCAGGTTCCGATGCCCCGCTACGATTTCCGCAGCCCGCGCCTGTACATCGATGCCCCGCTCAGCGCGGGCGCAAGCATTGCACTCGATGCCTCGCAGGCAAATTACCTGGGCAACGTCCTGCGCCTGAAGGGCGGCGATGCGGTGCTGGCGTTCAACGGCCGCGACGGCGAATGGCGGGGCGTGCTTGCGAGCAGCGGGAAACGCGGGCTCGCGCTGTCCGTCACGACGCAAACGCGCCCCCAGGCCGGCGCGCTCGATCTCCATTACCTGTTCGCGCCGCTCAAGCACGCCCGCCTCGACTACCTGGTGCAGAAGGCGGTCGAGATGGGGGCGTCCCGCCTGCAGCCCGTGATCACGCTCCACGCCCAGGTCGCGCGCATCAACCTCGACCGCATGCGCGCGAATGCCGTCGAGGCCGCCGAGCAGTGCGGCATCCTGACGCTCCCTGAAATCGGCGCACCGGTGAGCTTGGAGCGCATGCTCGCCGAGCGCGATCCCGCCCGTCTGCTGGTGTTCTGCGACGAGGACGCGGACGTGAAAGACCCGGTTGCCGCGCTCGCAGGGGCGCGCGACTCCCGCGGCGCCGGAGCGATTCCACTCGCCGTCCTGGTCGGTCCCGAGGGCGGCTTTGCCCCGGATGAGCGCGCCGCGCTCCTCCAGGCGCCGAACGCGGTGCGGCTCGCGCTGGGCCCGCGCATTCTGCGTGCCGATACCGCCGCGGTCGCGGCGCTTGCGCTGGTCGGGGCGGTGCTCGGGGATTGGCGGTGACCGCCTCACCGGGGCAGGGACAAAGCCGCGGGAACGGCGTTAAGCGCGTCCTCGGTTTGGCGTCGAATTGCTCGTCCCAGCGTGCTAAATCGCCGCGGCTGCGAGCTCTCTCGACAACTGCCGGATTGCGCCATGACGCGTGCAACAATCGCCCCGACATTGGCCGCGCCGGATGCACGGGCGGACGCGCTCGTCGCGTCGTTCGAGCATGCGGATTATGCGCGGGTCGCGCCGGCGATTCTGCAGCCGGCGGAGCCGTTCCTCGACCTCTCCGGCGAGGACATCCGCACGCGCATGTATCTCACCAACGACCCGCACGGACGCGAACTGTGCCTACGCCCCGACCTCACCATCCCGGTCGCGCGCGACTATCTCGCCTCGCCCGCGGCCGGCACGCCGCAAGGCTTCTGCTACCTCGGTCCAGTGTTCCGCCATCGCGCCGAGGGACCCGGCGAATTCCTGCAGGCCGGCATCGAATCCTTCGGCCGCTCGGACACGGCGGCGGCGGATGCCGAAATGCTCGCGCTGGGACTCGACGCCACGGCGCATTACGGTCTCGCCACGCCCGATATCCACATGGGCGACGTCGGCCTGTTCTCGATGCTGGTGGCCGCACTCGATCTCGCACCCGCGTGGAAGCGTCGCCTCATCAAGGACTTCAACCACAAGTCCTCGCTCGCCCACGATCTCGACCGGCTGACCATCAGCGCGGCGCAAGCACGGCCGGAATACCAGGGCGTGCTCGCCGCGCTCGCCGGCTCCGACCCCAAGGCGGCGCACGCGCTCGTCACCGACCTGCTCTCGATTGCCGGCATCACCGCGGTCGGCGGGCGCTCGGTGGGCGAGATCGCGGATCGGTTTCTCGAGCAGGCGGCGCTCGGCGCGCAGACCTCGCTGCCGAGGGAGACGCGGGCGCTGATCGAACGCTTCCTCGCCATCAGCGGCGACCCCGATGACGCCGCCGCCGAGCTGCGCGCCTTTGCGCGCGAGGCCGGCATCGCGCTCGATTCCGCGCTCGATCTGTTCGAGAGCCGCGCCGGCTTTCTGGCCGCACGCGGCGTCGACGTCGGGCGCATTCGCTTCTCCACCGCCTTCGGCCGCGGCCTCGATTATTACACCGGCTTCGTGTTCGAGCTGCACGACCCGCGCGGACGGGCGGGAGGCCAGCTGGTGGCCGGCGGGCGCTACGACGGCTTGCTCACGCGACTTGGCAGCGCCGGCGCGATCTCCGCGGTTGGTTTCGCGGTGTGGATCGAGCGGCTCGCGGCATTGCGAGGCGAGTCATGACTCTCCCGTTCGTGATCGCGGTGCCGGCCAAGGGCCGGCTGCAGGAGAACGCGGAGAGCTTCTTCGCGCGCGCCGGGCTCGAGCTCGTCAAGCCGCGCGGCGTGCGCGACTATCGCGGCACGATCGCCGACCTTCCCGGCGTCGAGGTGGCCTACCTCTCGGCCGCCGAGATCGTCGACCTCCTGGCGCAGGGCACGGTGCATTTCGGCCTCACCGGCGAGGACCTCGTGCGCGAGAAGATCCCCGACGCCGATCGGCGCGTGGTGCTCATCGACGGCCTGGGTTTCGGCCACGCCAACGTCGCCGTGGCAGTGCCGCAAGCCTGGATCGACGTGCACAGCATGGCCGATCTCGACGATGTCGCGACCGCGTTCCGCCTCAAGCACGAACGCAAGATGCGCGTCGCGACCAAATACGTGAATCTCACGCGCAATTTCTTCTCCGTCCATGGCATCACCGACTACCGCATCGTGGAAAGCGCGGGCGCGACCGAGGGCGCGCCCGCGGCCGGCACCGCCGAGCTGATCGTCGACATCACGACCACGGGAGCGACGCTTGCCGCCAACGGGCTCAGGGTGATCGACGACGGCGTGATCCTGCGCTCGCAGGCCAACCTGGTCGCGGCGCGCACCGCAACCTGGGGCGCGGCCGAGCGCGACACCGCGCGCATCGTGCTCGACCGCATCGCCGCGCAGACGCGCGCGCGCGCGTTCCGCGAGGTTCGCACGCGCTTCGCCGGCTGCGACAACGCACTCCTTGCCGAAGTAAAGCAGCGTTTCGGCGTCGAAACCCCGTTCGGCGGACCGACGTCCTCGGGCATGCTCACACTGCACTGCCCGCCCAAGCACGTACACCTGTTGGCGACGCTGTTGCGTGAAAAGGGCGCCGAGAATGTCGTGGTCGGGGATATCGGCTACGTTTTTTCCCGCGCCAACCCGCTTTACGCGAAGCTCGAGGCGGGGCTTGCTTCGCCCGCGCAAGCCTGACTGTCGTCGCGATCCGGGTTCAGTCGCCCTTGATATTGGCGGCCTTGATGACCGGCCACCATTTCTCGATCTCGGCCTTGTGGTGGGCACCGAGCGCCTCGGGCGTCTGCAACTCGCGCGCCGGGACTTCGAGGCCAAGCTCGCCGAAGCGCTGGCGCACGCCCGTATCCGCCATGGCCGCCATGGTGGCGGCGCTGAGCTTGGCGATGATGTCCGCGGGCGTGCCTTTGGGTGCCCACAGGCCGTACCACACGCTGATGTCGAGCCCGGGCACGCCGGCTTCGGCAACGGTCGGGATCTCGGGCGCCGACGGCATCCGCGCCTTGGCGGTGACCGCATAGGCCCGGATCTTGCCGTCGCGGACCTGCTGCACCGAATTCGACGCCTGGTCGACGATGAAATCGATCTGTCCCGCCACCAAATCCTGCAGCGCGGGGCCGGTGCCACGATACGGCACGAACTGGAAATGGGTGCCGGTCACCTTCTGGAAATAGACGCCGGCGACGTGGGTGGCGGATCCGGCGCCTGCCGTCCCCGCCGAGACCTTGCCGTCGTTCGCCTTGATCCAGCCGATGAATTCCCTGAGGTCCTTCGCCGGCACGGCATTCTTGCTGACCACGATCATCGGATTGCTGGGCAACAGCGCGACCGGATCGAAATCCCGCAGCAGATCGTATTGCAGCGGGTAGACCGCACCGTTGACGACGTGGGTGCTCCAGTGGCCGATGCTGAGCGTATAGCCATCAGCCGCGGCTCGGGCGACGCGACCGACGCCGATCGAGCCCGCCGCCCCGGTCGTGTTCTCCACGACGATGGTTTGACCGAGCGAGATGCGCATGCGTTCGGACAGGATACGCGCCACCATGTCGACCGGACCACCGGCCGCAAACGGCACGACCATGGTGATGGGGCGCGCCGGATAGGTCTGCGCGTTTGCACCGGCGATGCCTGCCAGGGTGGCAACCAACAGGATACATGAATTTCTCATAGGCCCTCTATTTCAGCGCAACGCAGCCCAGCGTGCGCAGGCTGGATACAATGGTCCAGGAGGATCACTCCGCCCTCAGGTTGGAGGCCCTGATGATCGGCCACCACTTCTCGGTTTCGGCCTTGTGGTGTGCCGCCAGTGCTTCCGGCGTCTGCCGGTCGCGCGGCCAGACCTCCTGCCCGATATCGGCAAACCGCTGCCTTACCCCCGGATCGGCGAGCGCATTGACGACCGCGCCGTTGAGCTTGCCGATGATTTCTTTCGGCGTGCCTTTGGGCGCCCACAGGCCATGCCAATAGGACAGGTAGAACGATGGCACGCCGGCCTCATCGATCGATGGAACGTCGGGCAATGCCTGCCAGCGCTCCCGGGTGAGGACCGCCAAGGCCTTGATCCCACCGCCGCGAACCTGCCCGAGGGCGTTGGCCGCCTGATCGAACATGATGTCGACTTGCCCGGCGACCAGGTCCTGCATGGCCGGCGCGCCGCCCCGATAGGGCACGAAGCCGAAACGGGTCCCGGTTGCCTGCTGGAAGTAGATGGCGCTGACCTGGGCGCCGCCGGCCGCGCCCACGGTCGCCGCCGTTGCCTTGTCCGGGTTGGCTTTGAGCCAGTCGACCAGCTCCTTGACGCTATTCGCGGGGAAATTCTTTCGCGCGATGATCAGCTGCGGCGTCACTGCGAGCAGCGCGATCGGCTCGAAATCGTGCAGCACATCATATTGCAGCGAATAGGTGATGGCATTGACGACGTGAGTGCCCCATTGGCCGATGCCGACCGTGTAGCCGTCGGGCGCGGCACGCACGAGCCGGCCGACCCCGATATTGCCGCCGGCGCCCGCGACGTTCTCGATCACCACCGGCTGCCCGAGGGCGGCTCTGATCGGTTCGGAGAGAATCCGGGCAAGCGCGTCCGACGGACCGCCGGCGGGGAACGGCGCGATCATGGTGATGGCGCGCGACGGATAGCCCTGCGCCGCGGCGCTGCCGATTCCTGCAACCATCGCCGCCACCGCCACGGCTATGATAGGCGTTTTCATGATTCTCCGTTGCATGCGTCCCTGCATTCGTCCTTGCCTGTGCCTTCGACACTCTAGCACAGCGCGGCGACGTCGATCGGCTGCGAGCGGTCGAGCGTGCGGTGGACGGGCGGCAGCGGATATTTGAGCCCGGTTGCACAATTGAACAACACGACCCGTTCGTCGCGGCGAATCCGTCCGTCCGCGAGCCCTTGCTTGAGCGCTGCATAGGTTGCCGCGCCTTCCGGACACATCAAGAAGCCTTCCGCGCGCGCGACCTCGTCGATTGCCGCGGTGATCGCCTCGTCCGGCACCGCGATGGCGAAGCCGCCGCTCTCGCGCACCGCGCGCAGGATCAGAAAATCACCGAGCGCCTGCGGCACGCGGATGCCGGCCGCGATCGTATGCGCGTCCTCCCAGCGCGGCGCATGCTCGCTGCCGGCTTCGTAGGCGCGAACGATGGGCGCGCAGCCCGCCGCCTGCACCGCCACCATGCGCGGGCGCTTGCTGCCGATGAAACCGATCGCTTCGAGCTCCGCGAACGCCTTCCACATGCCGATGAGCCCGGTGCCGCCGCCGGTCGGGTAGAGGACGACGTCCGGCATTTCCCAGCCGAGCTGCTCGGCAAGCTCGAGCCCCATGGTCTTCTTGCCCTCGATCCGGTACGGCTCCTTCAAGGTCGAGGTGTCGAACCAGCCCAGCTTTGCCTCGAGCTCGGCGACGATCTTGCCGCAGTCGTCGATCAGGCCGTTGACCCGGTAGACGGTCGCGCCCTGCGCCGCGATCTCGCGGACATTCACCTCCGGCGTGTCCTGCGGGCAGAATACCGTGCTCTTGATGCCGGCGCGGCTGGCATACGCGGCGAGCGCCGCGCCCGCGTTGCCGTTGGTCGGCATGACCATGTGAGTGACGCCCAGCGCCTTGGCCATCGATACCGCCAGCGCCACCCCGCGCGCCTTGAACGAGCCGGTCGGCAGCCGGCTCTCGTCCTTGACCAGAATCTCCGTCGCCGCCAGACCGCGGGCGAGCTTGGACATCGCCACGATCGGCGTGAGCGCCTCGCCGAGGCTGACGATATGTTGCGCGTGCCGCACCGGCAAAAGCTCGCGATAACGCCAGAAGTCGCGCGGCCGCCGCGCCAGCGCCTCCTTGCTCAGTGCTTTCTTGACACCGGCGAGATCGTAGCGCGCGAGCAAGGGCTTGCCGGCGCGCGACAGATTGTGCCGCTGGTCGGCCGCATGGCGTTCGCCGGTCGCGGAGCATTCGAGATGCGTGACGAATGTCGGCCGTTCCGCGGTCAAATTCTCGTCCTCGCGCATCTACCGTCCCCCCGCCGCGCGCGGCATCATTCGGCGGACCGTTCGGCCCGCGGTTCGCGCGTCCGAAACACGACGAAATGCGACAGCGAGAAATTGACCACGAAGCTCGCCGCGATCGCCAGCAGCTTCGCCGCCAGCACCGGCATCCAATAGGAGGCGACAACCAGGGTCGCCGTGTTGGCGATCACGCCGGCGACACCCGATGCCACGAACGCACCGTAAGCCCGCCAGCGCAGTTGCCTCCCGGATTCGGCGGCGAAGGTGATGAAGCAGTTCATCACATAGGAGCCGGAAACGGCGACCAGCCAGGCGAGCACGTTGGCCGGGATCAGCGACAGCTCGAACACATTGTAGGCGGCGAGGAAGACCCCGAGGTCGACGAGCGTGTTGACCACGCCGATCACGGCGAAACTTGCCGCCTTGAGCGTCACCGCACGCTCCCGCCACGCCTGCTGGAGGCGGCGGTTGAGACGATCGAGCGGCGCGGGAAGCCTCATGGCGCGCCCCGCTTAGCACGTCCAGCCGGTCCCGCCGAGCCGCCCCGCGTCATGGCAGCCCACCCCGCGCGACAGCCGCCGGCGCCTGGGCTATAACGCCCCGAGGTCAAGGGCTTGCGAAGCAAGGCTGCAAGAGGCGCGGTCGATGGTAGGCGACGCGATCACCCGAGCAGGCGCTACCGGCTCGACCGCGCGATCGCGCGGCGGCGCGGGAGCCGGCCTTTCGATCGTCGTGCCGTTGTTCAACGAAGCGGACAACCTCGCCGCCCTGCACGGACGCATCATCGAGGTGGCCCGCGCGCTCAAGGCCGCACGCGGCCTCCCCGTCGAGGTCGTCTACGTCGATGACGGCAGCAGCGATGCAACGCTGGCCGCCGCCCGCGAGCTTCCCGCCGACACACTCGATGTCCAGGTCATTGCACTCTCGCGCAATTTCGGCAAGGAGGCGGCGCTGCTTGCCGGGCTCGATCACGCACGCCTGGGCGCGGTCCTGTTCATGGACGGCGACGGCCAGCATCCGCCCGCGCTGGTCGAGAGGCTCGTGACCCATTGGCTCGATGGCGGCTACGACGTCGTCTACACCGCCAAGGCCCACCGCGAGAGCGAGCCATGGCTGCGTCGCCTCGGAGTCAAGGTGTTCTATAGCCTGATCAACTGGGGTGCACGGCAGAAAATCCCCGAGGACGCCGGCGACTTCCGCCTGCTGTCGCCGCGCGCGGCCACCGCGCTGAAGCAGCTTCCCGAGCGCAACCGGTTCTTCAAGGGGCTGGCGAGCTGGATCGGGTTTCGCCAGGTCCGGGTCGATTACGAGCCGGCCGAGCGCATCCACGGCCGCACGACCTGGAACCTGTATTCGCTGATCGGACTCTCGATCGAAGGGCTTACGTCGTTCTCGGTGGCGCCGCTGCGGCTCGCGAGCCTGCTCGGCCTCCTGCTCGCGACCGGCGCGCTGATCTTCGGCGTGCAAATCCTGATCGAGACCTTCGTGTTCGGAGAGTTGGTGCCGGGCTATCCCTCGGTGGTCGTGGGCCTGATGGTGCTCGGGGGCGTGCAACTGATCATGATCGGCATCGTGGGCGAGTATATCGGCAAGATCCTGTCCGAGCTCAAAGCGCGGCCGGTCTATTTCGTGGCCGAGCACACGCTCAAGACGCCCGAGAGCGCCGCCGCCGATCCGCCGGCGCGCTCGGCAGCGGAATGACCAGTCGCATCTGGCTGTGTGCCGACGATTTCGGCATTTCGAACGCGGTGAACACCGCGATCCGCGATCTCGTGGTGCGCGGGCGGCTCAATGCCACCTCGGCGCTGGTGGTGGCGCCGAGCTTCCACCGCTCGGAAGCGGTCGCGCTCAACGCGCTCAATTCGACCGCGCCGCGCGTGGCGATCGGGCTGCATCTCGCGCTCACGGCGCCGTTTCGGCCGGCGAGCAAGGGCTTCCAGCCGGTGCGCGAGGGCGCCTTCCTGCCGCTCGCAGCCACGTTCCGCCATGCCGTCATGCACCGCTTCAAGCGCGACGCGCTGCTGGCTGAAATTACCGGCCAGATCCAGACCTTTCGCCGCCTGTTCGGCCGCGCCCCCGACTTCGTCGATGGACATCAGCACGTGCACCTTCTGCCGCAGATCGGCGACGCCTTGCTGACCGTCATGAAGGACGAGGCGCCGGACGCGTGGGTACGCCAATGCGGGCGCGTGGTGCCGCTCGCCGCGAGACTTGCCGACCGCAAGGGGCTGCTGCTGGACATCTTCAGTCATCGATTTCGGCGCCGGGCCGCCGCGCTCGGCCTGCGCACCAATCCGGCCTTCGCCGGCACCTACGATTTCTTCGACGACGCGGCGGATTTCGCGGCGCTGTTCCCGCGTTTCCTCGCCGGGCTGCCCGAGGGGGGCGTGGTCATGTGTCACCCGGGTTTCGTCGATGAGGAATTGCAGCGGCTCGATCCGCTCACGACGCTGCGCGAGAAGGAGTATGCCTTTTTCGCGGCCGATTCCTTCCCGGCCCTGCTGGCGCGCCACGGCGTGGCGTTGGCTGATGCGCCGGATCCGCCTATCCCACTGGCCGCGCGGGAAAAAAGGAACTGAAATCTTTTTGTTGCGGGCAGTCATTCCGTTGCCACGGGCGTTGCCTACATGAATTGACGTCGTCAGGGCAGGAAAAGGAGACGACCAAATGACCCCAGAGGAACGCAATCTCATCATCGATCTGTTCGACCGCCTGGCCACGCTGGAGGACGCGCAGCGCGATCCCGAAGCCGAACGGCTGATCAAGGATGGCCTGCGGCAGGCTCCCAACGCCCCCTATGCGCTGGTGCAGACCGTGCTGGTGCAGGACGAAGCGCTCAAGCAGGCGGACGCGCGCATCCGTCAGCTCGAAGGCGCTGCGGCCGCCGAAACGGCGCCGCGCGATACCAGCTTTCTCGGCGGCGTGCGCGAGAACTTGTTCGGCCGACGCGAGGCGCGCAGCTCCGTGCCGTCGGTGAAGCCGGCCGAGGCGGCGCCCGCGCCATCTCCCGCCTGGCAGACCGGCGGGCAGCCGATGGCGGCCGCGGCTGGGCCGGCCTCCGGACCGGTCGCGGGACAGGCGGGCGCACCGATGATGGGACGAGGCGGCTCGTTTCTCGGCACCGCGGCGGCAGCCGCGGCCGGCATGATCGGCGGTTCGCTCCTGCTCGACGGCATCCGCTCCGCGATGGGCAATCAGCACGGTGGCGCACAAGCGGCCTTCGATCCCAATGCGGGCGCGTCCGGCTCGTCCCCCTGGGGCGGCGGCGCCGCCGGCGGCGACCTCTCCCGCGAGGCCGGCCTTGGCGACGTCGGACGCTCGCCCGCCGCGTCCGGCGACGCCGGCGGCGCCGGTGGCGACCGCGGCTATGGCCTGCTCGACGACAGCCGCAGCGACGATGCCCAAAATGATGCGCCATACGATCAAGGCGCCGACGACTTCGATAACGGCGGCGGCGATTTCGGCGGTGGCGACGACGTGTAAGCAGCCCGCGCTGACATCAACTGCAAAGGGCCGCCGTCGCCGGCGGCCTTTTGTATTTGGGCCGCGCTCAGGTCAGCCTGTCGATCGCTTGGGCATGGGCATGGGCTTGGGCCGGCGCATGGCGGCAAAGGCGATGAACGATATCGCCGCGAAGCCGGCGACCACCGCCAGCACGGTGGGATCGGAGGCATGCTCGGCGACGAAGGCCAGCGCGAGCGGTGCCATCGCCTGCATCGCCAGGTAAGGTCCCCCGATGCGGCCGATGACATGGCCGTAGCCCAAGGGGCCGAACAGTGCGAGCGGCACCGCCCCGCGCGCAATGGTGAGCAGACCATTCGCCATTCCGAACATCACCACGAAGCTCGCGGCGGCAGCTACCGTGAGCCCGAACAGCGCCAGCAGCGCGAAGGCCACGAGCAGCATGGCAACTGCAAAGCGCGCAACCATGAGCGGATGGATGCCGCGCGCAAACAGGAGCTCGCCGATGCGTGCCGCCACTTGCGCAGGCCCGAACAATGCGCCGATCGCCACCACCGTCGCGGCATCGATGCCGGCGCGGCCGAAGATCGCGAGCAGATGCGCGGACAGGCCCGACGGCACGAAGGCATAGGCCGCGAACGCGGCCGCCAGCAGGACGAACGGCCATCCCTGCGGATTGAGCACGGCGACGGTCGGCACCGGCGCCGCTCCCTCGGGTCGGATGGCGGGCGCGGCGCGCGTGCGCGGCAATGCGAACGCGTGCAGCGGGGCGGCGACGACGGCAAGCAGAGCGGCGTAGACGAGATAGGTGCCGCCCCAGCCGACCGCCTCGAGCAGCACGTAGGTCACCGGCCAGCTCACCGTCGAGGCAAAGCCTCCGGCCAAGGTCAACACCGTGATCGGGCGCCGGGCAGCCGCGCCGAAGATGCGGCCGAGCGTGGCAAAGGCGGGATCGTAGAGGCTCGCCGCGATGGCCACGCCCAGCAGCATCCAGACCGCAAGGTAGGCGACCGGATGCGCGGCATAGACGAGCAGGGCCAAGCCGAGGGCGCCGAGCAGCGAGCCGATCGCCATGATGCGATGTCCACCGAAGCGGTCGATCAGGAGCCCGACGCGCGGCGAAGCGAGCCCCGCCGTGAGCAGCGCGAGCGAAAAGCCGCCCATCGCGAAGGTCATCGACCAGCCGCGCTCGGCTGCGATCAACGGCACCGTCAGGACCGGCGGATAGAAGATCGCACCCCAGGCGAGGATCTGCGTGACGCCGAGCACCAGGACGGCGCGCCAGGGGCCGGCAATGACATCGCGAAGGTTGGGCATCGATCAAGGCGCGATGGGGCGCTGCGAAGCTTCGCCTTGTCCTAATACACGCTCTTGACCATTGCGACCGCGGATGGGTTATCGAGCTCGGCGAATTGGCGGCTGGCGCGGACCGCCTCGGGAATATCGCGGGGAATGCAGAGCGTATAGCCGAGGCGCCCAAAGAAATTCCGATCCGACGTGGTCAGGAGATAGATCGCGCGACAATTGTGCGCACGCGCCTCGATCTCGAGCGCGGCCACGATCGCCGCCCCCATGCCGATCTGCCGCAGCGGCGGCAACGTCACCACCGAGCGCAGGACCGCGTCGTCGCCGTGAAATTCAAGCCCGCCGAAGCCGACCGGGATGTCCTCGTGGGTTTCGAAGCGCCAGAACGACAGGCTCGGATCGCCGATATCGTCGGCCGCCAGGCCCGCCCTGACGAGCGCGGCCTTGAGCCCCTCGCGTTCCCACACCGCCAGCGGCGCAACGAGCAGGCGGTGCGTCATGGCAAGATCACGCCCGCGGCGCGCAGCGCACGAAGATGCCGGTTCCGTAGCGTCCGTCGACCTCGGGGTCGACGAATTTGAGCACCAGGACGCGGCCGTCGAAGGAGACGATCTCGCGATCCTGCGCCCCCGGGGTGTCGCCAGCCGGGCCGATATAATCCCGCCCGCCCTGGCTGCCCTTGACGCGAAGCTCCTGCAGCTGGCTGGAATCGGCGAGATACATCATCACCCCGCCGGCTGTGCCCTGGCCGATCACGAACGGCTGCTTGCATTGGCCGCGCGCATTGGCCTCGGTGCGGGCGCGATCCTCGGCCTTGTGATAGGCGGCATAGCCCCAGCGGCCGACGATCTCGGACGCGCGGATCTTGGACGGCAGCTCAGGCTGCGGCGGTGCCGGCGCAGCCGTCTGCGGGCCGGACGCGGTGGTGCAGGCCGCCAGCGCCGAGAGCGCAATCGCAACGGCCGGCCAACCGAAACTGAGATTCCCCATCGGGCACCTCCCCTTACTCCTGCCCACAGCGTCGGGAGCCAAAGACGCCAAGCCTGCGGGCAGACCGATAGAACTGTACCAGTCGCATGGTTAACGAGACGGCAATTCCGAACCCCCCGATCCGGCCGCCCCGATGGCGCCGACTTTGGTGCCAGGGTAGGGCAGATGTGAGGCAACGCCCGCCATGCCTGCTGTCATTCCGGGCGCCGCGAAAGCGGCGAGCCCGGAATCCATAACCACAGCCTGGGATTATCGATTCCGGGCTCGCGCCTTCGGCGCGCCCCGGAATGACGGTGGATGATTCTGCGCAGGTGGAAACGGCGCTAGCCCTTGCGGGGGTCGCGCAGCGGCGGGTCCACCTTGATGTTGAGGCGCCTGGCCGCCTCGGCGTCGAAGTCGGCGTCGGCGCGGAACCCGCCGGCGTGGATGCCGTCGATGGCGCAAAGGTCATCGACCTCGTTGACGTCGCCGGTGACGCCGAGCGCGCCCACGATCTCGCCCGCGGCGTCGCGGATGAGCTGGCCGCCGGCCTCGAGGAACAGCGGCCCGTCGGAAAGCTCGGCCAGCGACTGCATGAAGGCCGGCTTCTCCTTCGCCTTCTGCAGCACCTGGCGAGACGAGCGATTGAGCGCGAGCGCGCCGAACGCCTTGCCGTAGGCGATCTCGAAGCGCATGAGCGAGGCGCCGTCCTGCTTCTGGAACGCCTTCACCCGGCCGCCGGCGTCGAGCACGATGGCCGCCAGGGCATGGGCCTCGCGCTTTCGGGCGGAGGCGAAGGTGCCCTCGATGATCTTGTTCGCCTCGGCAAGTGAAATCGCCCGCATGCATGTCTCCCCGTCACCAAGCCCCCGGCTAGAATAAAGGCTACGACGCGAGGGTCCACATCATCGCGGCAGACATTCGCCTGCGTCGACCTTCCTGCTATCCTGCGACGACGCGGCGCCGCTTTCGAGATCGCGCAGGGAGGAGCTCATGTCTCATCTTGTCCGGGCCGGCATTCGACCGTGGGGCATCGTGCTCGCCTGCGGCCTCGCGCTCACCGCGAGCGCCGGCCGCGCCGACGAGCCGACGGTCCTGCGGGTCAATGCCTTCCCGCAGGCCAAGACCCTTCCGCTGCATGCCGGCATCGCCAAGGGCATCTTCGAAAAGCGCGGCTTCAAGATCGAGCTCCATCTCACGGACAATTCGCGCAACCAGCGCGATGGCCTCGCCGCCGGCAAGTTCGATGTGGTGCATTCGGCGGTCGACAACGCGCTCGCCATGATCGAGGTGGCCAAGCACGACGTGGTGATCGTCACCGGCGGCGACAGCGGCATGAACGAGTTCTTCGTCCAGCCGGACGATCAAATCGTTCGCCGACATGCGCGGCCGCACCCTCGTGGTCGATGCGCCCGACACCGCCTATGCGCTGCAGGCGAAGAAAATCCTGGCGCATGCACGGGCTCAAGGACGGCGCCGACTACACGGTCAAGCCGGTCGGCGCCGGCGTCTACCGCTTCAAGGCGATGGCCGAGAGCAAGGAGCAATGCCGCCGCCATTCTCAACCTGCCCTTCACGGTGCAGGCCGAGCGCTCGGCATGAAGAGCCTCGGGCGCACCATCGACCTGCTCGGCCCCTACCAGGCCGGCGGCGCCTTCCTGCATGCGGGCGTGGGCGCGCGAGCACGCGGCGACGCTCGAGCGCTACATCGCCGCCTATATCGAGGCGCTGCGCTGGGTGCGCGATCCCGCCAACCGCGCCGACAACATCGCGCTCCTGATGGAGAAGCTGAAGCTTCCGGCCAAGGAGGCCGAGCGCACCTACGACCCTGCTCATGGACCCCGTTTCGGCTTCACCCCCGACGCCAAGTTCGACCTCGACGGGCTTCAAGAACGTGCTGGCGCTGCGCGCCGAGATCGAAGGCGGCACCGCCGGCCGCGCCCGAGCGCTACATCGACCTCGGCTATTACGAGCGGGCGCTGGAGCGCGTCGGGCGCTGAGTGACAGGCGTCGACGCGTCATTGCGGCCGCAGCTTGACACTTCTACCGGCAGGCCAGCCACCTATTCCCGCGCCTGAGCTGTCTTGGCACGCGTCTGACACGGCCCAGTATCTCGCCAGCGACTGGCACTCACTATCCAGAGTGCTAACAGACCCATTCTACGATCGGTCAACCACTTAGCCGCGTTCACAGCGCCGAGAGAGACATGAGGTACCATGGCAAAGACCAAGTTCCGTCCCCTGCATGACCGCGTGGTCGTGCGTCGCATCGATGCCGAGGAAAAAACCAAAGGCGGCATCATCATCCCCGACACCGCCAAGGAAAAGCCGCAGCAGGGCGAGGTCATCGCCGTCGGCCCCGGCGGCCGCGACGAGGCCGGCAAGCTGATCCCGATCGACGTCAAGTCCGGCGACCGGTGCTGTTCGGCAAATGGTCGGGCACCGAGGTCAAGCTCGACGGCGAGGAACTCCTGATCATGAAGGAGTCCGACATCATGGGCGTGATCGCCTGACCGATCCTCGTCCTGAGGAGCGCGCAGCAGCCTCTCGAAGGATGCGGGCACAAGCACAGGCCATCCTTCGAGACGCGGGCTTCGGCCGCTCCTCAGGATGAGGTCACATCCGACACCAACGGAGTAAATTGAAATGGCTGCCAAAGACGTACGATTTCGCCGGCGACGCGCGCGACAAGATGCTGCGCGGCGTCGACATCCTCGCCAACGCCGTGAAGGTGACGCTCGGCCCCAAGGGCCGCAACGTCGTGCTCGACAAGAGCTTCGGCGCCCCGCGCATCACCAAGGACGGCGTGACGGTCGCCAAGGAGATCGAGCTCGAGGACAAGTTCGAGAACATGGGCGCCCAGATGGTGCGCGAGGTCGCCCAGAAGACCAACGACCTGGCCGGCGACGGCACCACCACCGCGACCGTGCTGGCCCAGGCGATCGTCCGGGAAGGCGCCAAGTCGGTGGCCGCCGGCATGAACCCGATGGACCTCAAGCGCGGCGTCGACATCGCGGTCGCCGCCGTCGTGAAGGACATCGAGAAGCGCGCCAAGAAGGTCGGCTCGTCGGCCGAAGTCGCCCAGGTCGGCACCATCTCGTCGAACGGCGACACCAAGATCGGCAAGATGATCGCCGAGGCGATGCAGAAGGTCGGCAACGAAGGCGTGATCACGGTCGAGGAGGCCAAGGCGCTCGAGACCGAGGTCGAGATCGTCGAGGGCATGCAGTTCGACCGCGGCTATCTCTCGCCCTACTTCATCACCAACGCCGAGAAGATGGTGGCCGAGCTCGAGGACGCCTACATCCTCCTGCACGAGAAGAAGCTCTCGCGGCCTGCAGGCCATGCTGCCGGTGCTCGAGGCGGTGGTGCAGGCGGGCAAGCCGCTGCTGATCGTCGCCGAGGACGTCGAAGGCGAGGCGCTCGCCACCCTCGTGGTCAACAAGCTGCGCGGCGGCCTCAAGGTCGCGGCCGTCAAGGCGCCGGGCTTCGGCGATCGCCGCAAGGCCATGCTCGAGGACATCGCGATCCTCACCGGCGGCCAGCTGATCTCGGAGGACCTCGGCATCAAGCTCGAGAACGTGACCCTGCAGATGCTCGGCCGCGCCAAGAAGGTCATCATCGAGAAGGAGAAGACCACGATCGTCGACGGCGCCGGCAAGAAGAAGGACATCGAGGCCCGCGTCGGCCAGATCAAGGCGCAGATCGAGGAGACCACCTCCGACTACGACCGCGAGAAGCTGCAGGAGCGGCTGGCCAAGCTCGCGGGCGGCGTCGCGGTGATCCGCGTCGGCGGCGCCACCGAGATCGAGGTCAAGGAGAAGAAGGACCGCGTCGAGGACGCGCTCAACGCCACCCGCGCCGCGGTCGAGGAAGGCATCGTGCCGGGCGGCGGCGTCGCGCTGCTGCGCGCCAAGAAGGCGGTCGGCAAGATCAACAACGACAACTCCGACGTCCAGGCCGGCATCAACATCGTGCTCAAGGCGCTGGAAGCGCCGGTGCGGCAGATCGCCGAGAACTCCGGCGTCGAGGGCTCGATCGTGGTCGGCAAGATCCTGGAGAACAAGTCGGAGACCTTCGGCTTCGACGCCCAGACCGAGGAATATGTCGACCTGGTCGACAAGGGCATCATCGACCCGGCCAAGGTCGTGCGCGCGGCGCTGCAGGACGCGGCCTCGGTCGCCGGCCTCCTGATCACCACCGAGGCCATGGTCGCCGAAGCGCCGAAGAAGCAGGCCGCGCCCGGCCATGCCGCGGCGGCGGCGGCATGGGCGGCATGGATTTCTGAGGTAGACGAGCCGCCGCCGCTTGTTGAGTGATCGAAGTTGGCCACAGCCGACTTCGATTGGCGATGGGCGGCATGGACTTCTGATCCTCGTCGAACTCGCGACTCAAGCAACGAAGGGCGCGGCGCAAGCCGCGCCCTTCCGTTATGTCGTCGGCGGTCGAGGCCAGGCCGCCTCCGCCCATGCCACGACCACCCCAACGAGAGCGTCTCCGACGTTGGCATAGCCGAGGGCCTGCCGGCATTGCTTCAGAATCCCGGCATTGGCGGCAATTCAAGACAAGCCGCTCGATGAGGCGACCTTACGTCATGCCGTGGGGGCGCGCGTATCAAAGGAGGTCAGAACGTCTTGCCATCCTGAGCGTCGTCGGTTGCTCGGTTGCGCCGATTGCACTCAAGCCCAGCAATCCCAACCTGGATCCCCTGAGGAATTCAACGGTCTGGTTTGGGATCCACCGAGCAGACGACGCGGCCCTTGCCGCCAGCAGATAAGCCATCCGCGACCATCGGCAGTTGTAGGATGGGTTGAGCGAAGGATACCCATCTTCCATCGGCAGATATAATGCTCGTGAATGATGGGTTTCGCTGGCGCTCAACCCATCCTACCCATCTGCTCAGAAAACGATCACCACGGCGACACGCGTCGGCTTGTGGCTCGCCAATGCCGGCGCTATGCGTGCGGGATGCTGGAGCACCTCAAGGCCAACAATCGCGCTTGGGCGAAGCGAATGGTCTCCGACGACGCCGGCTTCTTTCGGCGGCTCGAAGGCCAGCAGGCGCCGAAATATCTGTGGATCGGCTGCTCCGACAGCCGGGTGCCTGCCAACGAGATCGTCGATCTCGATCCCGGCGAGCTGTTCGTGCACCGCAACGTCGCCAACCTCGCTCCCCCGCAGGACGCCAACTATCTCTCGGTGCTGCAGTTCGCGGTCGACGTGCTGAAAGTAGAGCACGTCATCGTGGTGGGACATTACGGCTGCGGCGGCGTCAGCGCCGCAGTCGACGGGAAACGGCGCGGCCTGGTGGACCACTGGCTGCATCCGATCCGCGAGGTCTACGAGGCGCACCGGCAGGAGCTCGAAGCGATCGCCGACGGGCGCGCCCGCCTCGACCGGGTGTGCGAGCTCAACGTCATCCGGCAGGTGAGGAACGTCGCATCCGACGTCTTCGTGCAGGACGCGTGGGCGCGCGGCCAGAACCTCTCCGTCCACGGCTGGGTCTATTCCCTGTCGAACGGCCTGGTCACCGACCTCGAGGTCACGGTCAGCAGGCCGGAGGAGATCACGCGGCTGGGCTGAGCCTGGATAGAAGCTCGGCGCCTAGAGCGTGATTGCTTTAGGTTGAGTCGCAATCACGCTCTAGCTTTTTGTTTGAGCATGATCTTTTCGGAAAACCGGTACCCACTTTTCCGGATCATGCTCTACGCCGTGGAAGCAAGGCTCGCGGCGCGGGGCCACTTCGCCATGGCCGCTCTCTCGGCGGCCCCGTCGTGGTCCGGCGCCGGCGGTTGCAGCACCATCATTGACGTCGCCCCTGCGATCTCGATGCCCAGTTCCTGGAAGCGCTTCTTCATGCGCCGATTGAACTCGCGCTGCACGCTCCAGCGGCCCGCATCGGTGCATTCGATCTGGCCGAGGATGGTCACGACACCGCCATCGATCTTGTCGACCCCCCACAACGCCAGATCGCCGCGGATCAGCGGCTTGAATTCCGGATCGTGACGCAACTCGGCGGCGATCTCCTTGAGGACTTCGCCGACCCGGTCGGTGTCCTCGTTGTAGGGCACGTTGACGCTGACCGCGGCGTTGCCGATGCCGCGATTGGTGTTGGTGACGCTGGTGACGGCGCTGAACGGAATGATGTGCACCGAGCCATCGGCGGCGCGCAGCCGGATGGTACGGATGGACAGGTTCTCGACCTTGCCCGACAGGCCCGAGACGGTCACGAAGTCGCCCACCTGCATCGTGTTCTCGAGCAACAGGAACAGGCCGGTGATCAGGTCCTGCACGAGCTTCTGCGAGCCGAAGCCGATCGCCACCCCGACGATGCCGGCGCCCGCCAGCAGGGGACCAATATTGATGCCGATCTCGCTCAGCGCGGTGAGCCCGACCACCGCGACGATCACGACCAGCAGCGCCGTGCGCAACATCGGCAGCAGGGTGCGCAGGCGCGTCACCTTGGCATAGCGGGCCTCGCGGCCGAGCTGCGCCAGGTGCCGCTCGATTGCGGCATTGACGGTCTCCCATATGACGAGCGCGATCGCGCCGGCGATCGCGATCGTCACGCCGGAGGCCAGCAGCCGCCCGCCCAGGTTTCCGCTTTCGAACCAGCGCAGCGCGTCGATACCCCATACTTCGAGAAGCACGAGCAGCGCGACGATGCCGATCACGGTCGATACGGCGCCGCGCAGCACCGGATAGTAGCGGTTGGCGCGCCCCTCCAGGGTAGGAAAACGCGCGGCGAATTCCGGGCTGATGCGGAAGATGCGGTCGAGCCCGCCGAGGGCGACGATCGCAGCCACGCGCGCGACAACGAGCACGGCCAAGGTCGCCAGGAAGAACTGCAGCACCAGCGCATAGCCGTTCTGCACGCGCATCGCCCACACCACCCAAAGCGCCATCACGAAGAAAATGGCGAAGACGTGCCAGAGGTCGGCCAGGCGGTTGCGCACGACGGCAAGGGCGCCGCGCGCCTCCTGCGGCGCCCGAATCCAGTCGGCGACGGTGGACCGGCACTGCAGAGGATAATGACGACGAAGAGGTGAACGTTCAGCATCACGATGCGCACGAGCGCGGCGTAGCCGGCGCGGTGCAGGCCGAGCAGATGCGCGACTTCGGCCAGCGCGATGCCGAACACCGCGACCGTGACGATGCGCCTCGCCCAGATTTCGACATAGGCCGCCGTCTCGTCGCGCAGGTTGAGCAGCCGGAGCGAGTCGTTGCCGGGCAACACCAGCATGCGCGTGACGCACATGACGACGCGGCACACCACGTAGGCGTTGATCACCGCCAGGATCACCAGCCGCGGCGTCGCCGGAGCGCCGAGCGGCGTCCCCAGCAGCATATTGCCGGCCGCCGCGAACACGAGCACCGGAAGAAGATCGAGCAGCACGCGCGCGACCGCCAGCGGCAGGCGCTGCAAGTGCCGCCAGGTGCGGCTGAGATGCGGATGATGTGTGGGAGCGTCCGCCTCGCCGGGGGTCCGCTCGAGCCGCTCGCGGCGCATGCGCTCGGCACGATGCTCGAGCGCGGCCATGGGCCGCTGCACGACCCGCTGCGCCGACCACTCCAGCATCAACGCGCAGCCGAATACGATCATCAGCTTCCAGGCCGCATCGAACAGCCGGCCGCGCGCGTAGGGATCGTTCGCCGTTTGCTCGATCCAGCGCCACAGCAGCGGGAAATTGGTGATCGTTCGTGCCGCAGCCTCGATATCGTCCGATATCGTGCTGATCCATTCGGACACCTGCACGAGCATCTGCGCGCCGAGGCTGTCGGGCGTGAGCGGCTCCGCCGCCTCCGGATCGGCGGCGTCCGCGGCGGCCTTCGGTGGCGCTGCGGCGCTGTCGCCATGCGAATGCTGCGCGGACGCAAGCGCTCCGGCGATCGTGCGCAAGGTTTCGATGGTCTGGGCGCGCTTGCCGTCGTCCTCGAGCACCTCCAGCGCCCGACGCGCCTGCTCGGGAGTGACGCGGGCCTCGTGTCCCGGAGAAGGCCGCCCGAGCGGCGATCCCGTCCCGGTGGTTTCGCCGTGAGCGCCGCACACGGCGCTCGCCGTGAGCAGGCCCAAAGCAATCAGACGGAACAGCAGCCTTTTGAGCTCTGGCATGCACCCCCCACGACAGCTCTTTGAGAAAGGCGCCGTTGCCGAATACCGTCGGCTTGGCGAATTGTGCGCGCCGGCAACCGATCGGCGCGCAACCCTCCCCATCCCCAGCGCGCTCGAAAGCACGGAAATCGGGCAGAATGACGCCTTCCCGCCGCAGGTCGGGGGCGTCATCCTGGGAGATAACAGACGGCGATGGGGGCGACGGCCTGACGGATGCAGCATCCAGTCTTGGAACCCGCGCGTCGCTCGGCTCAGATTCTAAGACCGCCCATCCGACGCCAGACCCCGGTCGCACGGGCGGGCAGCGCGCGCACGAAAATGTAGAATGTCGGCGTGAACAGCAGCCCGAACAGCGTGACGCCGGTCATTCCGGCGAAGACCGCGGTGCCGAGCGACTGCCGCATTTCCGCGCCTGCGCCAACGGCTACCGTCAACGGAAAGACGCCGAATATGAATGCCAACGACGTCATCAGGATGGGACGCAAGCGAGTCCGCGCCGCATAAATCGCCGCCTCGACCCGATTCATACCCTGACCTTCCGCCTGTTTCGCAAATTCGACGATCAGAATCGCATTCTTTGCCGCCAATCCAACCAGCACGATAAGTCCGATGTCGACCAGGATATTCCGATCAAGCCCTCGCATGTTCACGCCGATCAGGGCTGCCAGGATACACATTGGCACGATCAGGATAACGGCAACGGGCAAAGTCCAACTTTCGTAAAGAGCCGCGAGCAGGAGGAACGCGAATGCGACTGCCAGCC
Source organism: uncultured Alphaproteobacteria bacterium (assembly GCA_963827585.1). Taxonomy (GTDB): domain Bacteria; phylum Pseudomonadota; class Alphaproteobacteria; order Rhizobiales; family Xanthobacteraceae; genus VAZQ01. The sequence goes on along the minus strand of CAWHCK010000046.1, from coordinate 387,314 downwards.
CAAAGGCGATGACCGAAGTATTCCCCGCGAGCTTCTGTTGCAGAGCGATCTCAGTCCATTCGAATGAGAAGCCGCCGGGCAAACGTTCACTCACAATGCGCTCGACGGCCGCAATGCCTTGGCCAGAGGAAAAGCCGCGCGCCAGATTCAATTGGATCTCGGCTGCCGGAAACAAGTTGTATCGCGCAACGCGAAACGGGCCGGTGGTGTCGTTGAAGCTCGCCACGGCGCCGATCGGCACCATTTCCCCGGACACGTTTCGCGCCTTCAGATTGGCGATGTTCTGCAAATTCAGCCGATACCCATTGTCCGCCTGCGCAGTGACCCGATAGGTCCGCCCGAGAATATTGAAGTCGTTCACGAATGTGGGGACTCATGTAGACCGAAAGCGTCTCGAACACGCGATTGATCGGCACGCCCAGGAGCTCGGCCTTGGTGCGGTCGATATCCGCGTAGATTTGCGGCGTGCGCGTGTTGAACAATGTGAAGGCCTGGGCGAACCCCGGTGTTTGCCCGGCGGCTCCCGCCACCAGCCATGCGGCCCGCTCGAGTTCGGGCAAGGGCCGTCCGGTGCGGTTCTGAACGTAGCCTTTGAGCCCGCCCCCGTGCCAATTCCGGGGACGGAAGCCGGCTCGAGGATGATGACGAAGGCGTCTCGGAAGCGCGGCCAGTTGGCGCCGCAGCGTCGCCTGCAACCCGCGCGGCAGGCAAGCCTTCGTGGGCGCGTTCCTCGAACGACGTCAAGGTGAAGAAAATCGCACCGGTATTCGGCGCGTTCGTGAATGTCGCGCCGTCGAAACCAACAAATGCGGTCGCGTCCTGGACGGCAGGGTGCTTGAGAATTTCGGCGCCGACTTCGCGGATGACTTCATCGGTGCGATCGAGCGCGGCGCCCGGCGGAAGTTGGACCGCCGCGATCAGGTAGCCGCGGTCAAGTTGGGGAATGAGCCCGGTCGGCGTCGTGCTCAGCTGCCGGTATGCAAGAGCGATCAGACCGCCGTATGCGATTAGGACGATGAAGGCGATGACGAAGGAGCCGTCTGGTCAACCAGCCATAGCCTGCGGAAAACGTTTCGAAGACGGAATTGAATCTCGCGAAAAGCCAATTGATGGGCAGCCCGAGGCGCCGCAGCCAGGTACTCTTCTGCTGATCGGAATGTGGCTTGAGCAGGACGGCGGCCAGCGCCGGAGATAGCGTCAACGAGACAAATGCCGAAATGACCGTCGATGCGGCGATGGTGATCGCAAACTGCTTGTAAAACACCCCCTGCAGCCCGCTGATAAAGGCTGTCGGGATGAAAACCGCGCATAAGACGAGCGCGATCGCTACCAGGGCGCCTCCAACCTCATCCATCGTCTTGTGCGCTGCCTCTTTCGGAGAAAGGCCCTGGCGCAGATAGCGCTCGACGTTCTCCATCACGACGATCGCATCGTCGACGACGATCCCGATCGAAAGCACAAGACCAAAGAGCGACAGCGAATTGACCCCGATACCGGTGGCGCGCATCACGAGGAAGCAGCCGAACACCGATATCGGAATGGCCAGCACCGGTATGATGGCGGCGCGCCAAGTCTGCAAGAACAGGACCACGACGAGCACGACGAGAAGAATGGCAATCAGAAGCGCGTGCTTGACCTCGTCGATCGAGAGCTGAATGAATTCGGTCGGATTGTAGGCGATGAAATGTCCAACGCCGCTGGGGAAATGGCGACTGGCCTGCTCCATGGTCTGCTTGACGGCAGAAGCGGTCGCAAGCGCATTCGATCCGGGGCGCTGGCGGATGACCAGCGCCGTCGCGACGGTGCGATTGAGATAGGAGTTGAGAGTGTAGTCTTGCGAACCCAGCTCGACGCGAGCAACGTCCCGCAGGCGGACATAGCCGCCGTCATCGTCCGCCCTGACAACGATGTTCTCGAATTGACCAGGATCCGATAGGCGACCGAGCGTCTTCACCGAGAGTTGAAATGCGACCGGCGACTTCGCGGGAGGTTGATTGATGGCGCCGGCAGCCACCTGGACATTCGCCGCGCGCAGCGCCGCAACCACCTGGCCTGCCGTCAATCCACGCTCCGCGACCTTTGCCGGATCGAGCCAGACCCGCATCGAATAGTCGCGGGCGCCAAAGATCGTAACGTCTCCGACCCCCTCAATGCGAGCGAGCGCATCCTTGATGTAGAGCGATGCATAGTTTGAGATATATTGCTGATCCCGCGAACCGTCCGGCGACGTCATATGCACGACCATCATGAGGTCAGGCGCGGATTTACGGACGGTAATCCCAAGTCGAGTGACCTCGTCCGGAAGTCGCGGTTGGATGACGGCAACTCGATTTTGAACGAGAACCTGGGCCTGATCGATATTCACGCCGGGCTTGAACACGACGTTGATGGACAGCTGTCCATCGCCGGTCGATTGGGAACTTATGTAGAGCATGTCGTCGACGCCATTCACCTCCTGTTCGATCGGCGCGGCGACCGTTTCGGCAATGACTTCGGCGGAAGCGCCCGGAAACGTCGCCTTGATGGTGACCGTCGGCGGCACGATCTCCGGATATTCCGTGACCGGAAGGGATTGCAGGGCGATCGCTCCGGCGATCGTCACGATTGACGAAAGCACGGTCGCAAAGACCGGTCGTTCGATGAAGAAGTGCGAGAACCGCATGGGCCGGTGGGCTCTTTCGGAAGGTTGTTCAGTTGGTGGCCATCTTGATGCTGCCCGCTACCGGAACCACGACCGCGCCCGGGCGCACGGCCGGATTCGCCAGGCCAGAGACCACCACGCGGTCATCCGGTGACAGCCCGGTCGTAATCACACGAAGGGTGTCCTCGATGGGACCGAGCGTCACCGGCTTGGCCTGGATCTTGCCGTCGGGCCCGACCATGTAGACGATCTTGCCGTTCTGATCGGACACCACGGCAGCATCGGGAATGAGCAGCGCTTGCAATTCGCCGCCGGGAAGCCGCAAGCGCCCAAATGTGCCGGGCGTCAGAAACGAGTCCTTGTTATCCAGCACGGCCCGGACACGGATGGTCCCCGATTTGCCGTTGAGTTGATTGTCGACGAAATTTATGTGACCGACTCGCGGCCAATCCTTTTCGTCCGCCAATCGGATCTCGACAAGCTTGTTGAACACCGCCGATGAGGAGCGTTGACCGCTCACCAGCCGTTCATAGCGCACGAAATCTGGCTCCGGTACATTGAACACAAAATGGATCGGATGCAGGCTGACGATCGTGGTCAGCAGAGAGGGGACCATCGGGCCTCCCGACACGAGATTGCCAGCGTCAACTTTTCGGTCGGAGATGCGGCCGTCGATCGGCGCACGCACGGACGTCCATTCGAGATTGAGCTCTGCGCTCAGCAGTGCGGCCTCTGCGGATTGCAACTGCGCCTTGGCTATCTCGCTGCTGGCCTTGCGTTGATCGTGATCCCGTTGGGTGAGGACTCTTGACGGTGTCAACTGCGCGGCGCGCTCGAGGTCGCTGCCGGTAAGGGTGACTTGCGCTTTCGCGCGAGCTACCTCGGCGCGTGCCGATTTGACCGCAATCTCGAAAGGTTTTGGATCGAGGGTAAACAGGATATCGCCAGTCTTCACGATCTGGCCGTCCGTGAAGTGGATGCCCACCAGTGCGCCGGAGACGCGCGGGCGGACCTCGACCCGCCGCACGGCGTCGAATTGACCGGTGTATTCATCCCATTGAACGATTTGTTTCGGAAGCGGAGTTGCGACTGTAACCTCCGGCGGCGCGCGTTGCGCAATTAGTGGTGAGGGAGCGCCCGAGAGCAGCGCCAGTGCAACTGCCAACGTGCTCAGCCGGCGGATCGCGCCTGCCGGCCAGATAAGAAAGCGCATGCCCTCGACCGGGGCGAAATGGACGACGGAGGCGTCCGCGAGCCTCAAGGCCAAATAGCGAACGCCTGCCGGCAATTTTGCCTGCAATTCCTGAAACACATCCTCGATCAGGCGTTCGTTCAGGCGTTCGCTCTTTTGGGCTTTCTCGGGTTTCGTCTGATACCGCACCAGTGTCCGTTTCATGAGCGCGCTCGCTCGGTCTCAGCAGTAAGGGACTCTTTGCGCGCCGGAACTGTCATACTGCGGAACGCAGTATTGCGCGGACCCAGGGGTGTACTCGTTGTCGCGATTGCCGTTGCCGGCGGCGTGCGCGAACGTCGTAAATGCGATGACAGCGGCTGCGAGGGCCGTCGCAATCCTGGTCAGCATTTGGCTTTCTCCTCATGTTCGAGTTCTACGATCCGGTTTGTGCGATCTGCAGCGATGCGATCCACGACACTGAGACGAACCAGCACTGCCGAAGGATTCGCAGACAAATTCTTCCATCCAAATCCCCGGCCTCATCCATGGACGTCTCCGTAAGGGAGAATGACAACTTGGGTGTCATTCTAGCCAATTGACAACATAGGTGTCAATCCCGGGCTCTGCAACGACGGAACGGAACGCGATGGCGACGGTGATCTCGGCCTACGTCCGCCCGATCTCCAGATCGGCCGCCGCCACGGGGCGCTGGACAGCCTTGCCAAAGGATTCCAGAAAAATTTCTCTTCGACCGAATCCTTCACCCTATTCCAAACGTTTCAACGAGGGGTCAAATATGACTTGGCCCCGGGTGTCGGACCCCGGCGCGCCGAGAGCGCCGTCATGGTTCGGAGGCTGCATGAACACATCCATGGCCGGCACAGTCGATGCACGGGAGACCTTCGACCGCCTCCTCGGGACCTTGCGACCGAAGCTGCATCGCTACTGCGCCCGCATGACCGGCTCGGTCATCGATGGCGAGGACGTGGTGCAGGAAGCACTGGCGAAAGCGATCGAGGCTTTTCCCGAGACGGGAACGATCGTCCACCCGGAGGACTGGCTGTTTCGCATCGCTCACAATGCGGCACTGGATTTCTTGCGCCGGCGTGCCCGACAGGACGCCGCCCGTACCGACGGGGATCCGGATATGACGATCGACCCTGTAGCCGTCGCGGAGGAGCGTCAGATCGCTGCCACCAGCCTGCGCACTTTCATGCGCCTTCCGGTGGCGCAACGCAGCAGCGTGATCCTCATGGACGTGCTCGGCTACTCGCTGCAGGAGATCTGCGCCATCATGGACAGCAGCATTCCCGCCATCAAGGCCGCGCTCAATCGCGGCCGTGCGCGCCTTCGTGAGTTGGCGCAGGAGCCTGAGGACCTTCCTCTTCCCGTTTTGGCGGAACCCGAGCGCTCGCTGCTGGCCAGGTACATCGACCGTTTCAACGCGCGCGACTTCGACGCCATACGCGACATGCTTGCCCTTGAGGTGCGGCTTGAGCTCGTCAACAAGCTTCGGCTGCGCGGCTACAGCGAAGTCGGAGGTTATTGTCATAACTATGCCCGCCTGGAGGATTGGCATCTTGTTGCAGGACTGGTTGACAGGCGCCCGGCGATACTCGTGCGGGATCCTGGCGATCCATCGGGGACGCCGGCGTATTTCATTCTGCTGCAATGGGCTGGCGACAGAGTTGTGAACATCCGGGATTTCCGGTTCGCGCGCTACGCGACTGAAGGCGCCGAGCTGTTGACGCTCGGGTAATGAAGGGCGCGCAGGGAACCGATCGGCGCGGACCGTCCCAATCCGAGCGGGCTCGAAAGTACGGCGGAATGACGCCTTCCTGCCGCAGGCCGTGGGCGCCATCCGCGTATGGCCGCGGGCAACGCACGGAATAGGGCGACGGCGTGGCAGACGCAGCACCCATATTTCGAACCCGCACGTCGCTGCGCGGGGACATCGAGCGCCTGGGGGTCCTGCCCGGGGACACAGTGATGGTGCACGCGGCGATGCGCCGGGTCGGGCGATTGCTCAACGGCGCCGATGCGCTGATCGGCGCGCTGCTCGACGCCACCGGCCCGCACGGGACGATCATCGCCTATACCGACTGGGACGCCGGCTACGAAGCGCTGTTGGATCGGGACGGGCGCGTTCCGGCGCAATGGCGCGAGCGCATACCGCCGTTCGATGCGGCGCGTTCCCGCGCCGCACGGGAGAATGGTGTGCTGGCGGAGTTCCTTCGCATCTCAACCGGCGCCCGACGCAGCGGCAACCCCGGAGCCTCGGTCGCGGCGCTGGGCGCGAAGGCGGATTGGATCACCGCCGATCATCCGCTCGACTACGGCTATGGCGAAGGCTCGCCGCTGGCGAAGCTCGTCGCCGCCGGCGGCAAGGTTTTGATGATCGGCGCGCCGCTCGACACCATGACCCTGCTCCACCATGCCGAGCATCTCGCCCGCATCCCAGGCAAGCGCATCCGGCGCTATGAGGTGCCGTTCGCCACGCCCGCGGGCACGCAGTGGCGCATGGTGGAGGAGTTCGAGACCTCGCTTGCCCGATCGTGCCGGGCCTCGACGACGATTACTTCACCGCGATCGTGGAGGAATTTCTCGCGACCGGGCGGGGCGTGCAGGGTCGCGTCGGCGAGGCCGCGAGCACCATGGTCGAGGCGGCCGCCATCACCGCCTTTGCCGTCGATTGGCTGGAACGCCGCTGCGGCTGAGCGCCGCGCGAACGGGTCAACACCGTGCCTCCTGCGGAGACGCAGAGGTGATATCATCCTCAAAAAGACCAGTGCCCACGACCCCGGGAGGGACACAATATGAGGAAATTCGTCGTCGCGCTCGCGCTGACGCTATTCGCCGGCATCGCGGCGGTTCATGCGCAGGGCTTTCCGTCGCGGCCGGTCACGCTCATCGTCCCGTTCCCGCCGGGCGGATCGACCGACGTGGTGGCGCGCATCATGGCCGAGCAGATGCGGCCGCTGCTCGGCCAGCCCGTCATCATCGAGAACGTCGGCGGGGCGGGCGGCAGCATCGCGGTCGGACGTCTCGCCCGCGCCGCGCCCGACGGCTACACCATCGACATCGGGCAGTGGGACACCCACGTCGGCAGCATCATCTATCGCCTGAACTACGACCTGCAGAAGGACTTCGAGCCGATCGGACTGTTGTCGATCAATCCGCAGCTGATGGTCGGCAAGAAGGCGCTGCCGGCGGACGACCTCAAGGGGCTCGTGGCCTGGATGAAGGCCAACCCGGACAAGACCACGTTCGTCAACCAGAACGCGGCGGCGCATGTGACCGGGATTCTGTTTCAGCAGGCCACCGGCTCGAACGTCCAGTTCATTCCCTACCGCGGCGCCGGTCCCGCCATGACGGATCTGCTGTCCGGACAGGTCGACCTGCTGGTGGTGCAAGCCGCCGCCGCCCTGCCGCAGGTGCGGTCCGGGACCATCAAGGCGATCGCGAATCTGTCCCCGCGCCGCTCGCAGGCGGTGCCCGACATCCCGACCTCGGACGAGGGCGGCGTACCGGGACTCTACATGTCGGGATGGTTCGGGCTGTTTGCGCCCGCCGGCACGCCGAAGGATGTCATCGCCAAGCTCAATGCCGCGATGGTGCAGACGCTCGCCGATCCCGCCGTGCGCGCCCGCTTCGCCGATCTCGGCCTCGACGTCGCCTCGCGCGAGCAGCAGACGCCGGAGGGGCTCGCCGCCTTTCACAAGGCCGAGATCGAGAAGTGGTGGCCGATCATCAAGGCCGCCGGCATCAAGGCGGAATGATCGGGCTTCGGAGCGAACCACGATGAAACGCCATATCCTCGCCGCGCTCGCACTTGGACTAGCGCTGACCTGTCCCGCCGGTGCGCAAATGACAATTCCCCCGCTGCCCGAGCTGAAATTCGCCGAGATCGGCGCGCGCGACAAATATCTCGGCGACCGCTGGAGCTATATGGAGGCCGGCCGCGCGGATGCCCCGGCGATCGTGCTCCTGCATGGCGTCGGCGCCAATTCCATGCACTGGCGCTTCCAGCTCGCGGGGCTTTCGGATCGCTTCCGCGTCGTCGCCTGGAATGCGCCGGGCTACGTCCTCTCCGACGCGTTCAAGACCGAATGGCCCACGTGCAAGGATTACGCCGATGCGCTCGCCGATTTCCTTGCGGCGGTGAAGCTCGACCGCATCAACGTGGTCGGCAATTCCTTCGGCAGCCGCGTCGCGCAGTGCTTCGCCATCCACTATCCCGGCCGCACCATCAAGCTTGCAATGACCGGCACCGGCATCGGTCCGAAGGGCCTGTCCGACGAGGACAAGCAGAAGGTCATCGCGACCCGCGAGGCGCAGATCGCCAAGGGCGGCTACGGCTTCGGCGCGCGCGTCAACGCACTGCTCGGGAAGAACGCCTCGCCCGAGACCATCGATCTCGTGCGCGAGGTCGTGCGCGGGACCAGCCCCCGCGGCTTCATGCACGGCGTCAAGCTCGGCCTTGCCGACGGCTACAGTCCCGAACAGGTCGCAGCCAAGGTCGATATCCCGGTGCTGATGATCTCGGGCAGCGAGGATCGCGTGAACCCGACCGACAAGAACGCGGCGATCCTCGCCAAGGCGCTGCCGCATGCGCGGCTCGAGATCCTCGAGGGCGTGGGCCACCTGCCCGAAGTCGAGGCGCCGGACCGGATCAATCGGATGTTACGCCAATTTTTCGCGGACTAGGCATGATTGCTTCAGGTTAGTCGCAATCACGCTCTAGCTTTTTGTTTGAGCATCTTTTCGGAAAACCGGTACCCACCCCGATCAAGTCCGGGCAGGCTTTTTCCGGATCATGCTCTAGGGTGTCCTCGTCAACCGCAAGTGCGGCAATCGCCAAATAGTGTCCGTCGCATCATCGCAGGTCTGCAGGCCTTTCACTTTTGAGAATGCGGCCACGGATCGCGCGATGCGACACGCTCGAAATATCCGATACCGTTGTGGCTCCGCTTTCCCACCAGCGCGAAGATGGCACCCTGAGGGTCCGTGCATTGGACGATCCACCTGCCGCCCGGCACTTCAATCGGGCCGTCGAGGATCTGGCCGCTACCAGCCTTCACGCGCTTCACCGCCGCGTCGATGTCGCCGACGTTGAAGTAGTAGAGCCAGAAGGGGACCGGCACCGTCGGAGGCTTAGTGAACATGCCGCCGATCGTCTGCCCTCCGACCGAGAACAGCTGATAGGTGCCCATCGCGCCGATGTCGGTGTCCGCTTTTTGCCAGCCAAAGAGCTCGCGGTAGAAATTCCACGCCGTCTCCCAGTCGGCGGCGAGCAGCTCGTGCCAGCCGACGCGGCCCGGCGCGTCCAGCTCGGCGGGCTGCTCTTGGCCGGGCTGCAGCCACTTGAACAACGCAATCGTTGCCATTTGCGGGTCAACGGCGACCGAGAAGCGGCTGATGTGGGGGATGTCCGTCGGTGGGACGTGCACGCTACCACCAAGCTGCTTGATGCGGTCGGCGCTGGCATCCACGTCGTTGACGCCGACATATCCGAGCCAGGTCGGCCTCAAGCCCAATTTCCTCGCGTCCTCCGACAGGTCCATCAGCCCGCTGACCGAGGCCTCTCCAGCGGTAAACAGGGTATAGGCTATACTAGGCGTCGATGCGTCCTGCGTGCCCCAGCCCACGACCTCGGCGTAGAAGGCCTTGGCGGCCTCCATGTCCGTCGTCATCAACTCGTACCAGATGAAACGGCCATGAGAACCGACCATGTCTGTTTCTCCGGTTCGAGCCTGCAAATAAGTCGCGGCGCTAGCTTACACGCCAACGCTTGAGCCAGCACTCGTTTTTGGGCCCGCAGGGGTTGAGGTTGCGGCGCCATATTCTCGCTGCGATAGGCGGCGACGATGTCGTTCATGAAACCGAGGAACTCGATGCGCCGACGGCGCATTCATGTGACGTTCAGGTGAGCAGTGATCATCTTGTTGGTTGCCACCTCGAAGGCGGCTGCTGCGACCGTAATCGCGATGCCCAGTCAGCGCGCATAACGCGATGCCCAGTCAGCGCGCATAATGCGCTTTGCAAGGTGTCTATGCAGAGCGCGTACGGATGCTGCGGGCGTCGAACATTTGCTAGCAGGCATGGAGGCCTCGACTATGCCAAATAGGAAGCACGTCTCGAAGCGTCGTCCGAAGGAAGTCGTACCGGCGTTGGGAGTCGTCGGGATGTCGTTGTCGCTGGCAGGCGGCGCATCCGCAGGAACCGGTGGGCCGGCAGCAATAGCGGATGTACCGTCCCGGAACATCGCACCTAATCACGAGATCACGCTCAATGAGGAGGAAATCTCCGACGTCAGCTTGGGTACGTTCTATGTCTTCGACAAGGAAAACGCCGGAACACCCCGGCTCGGCGAACAATATGCCCGCAGAGGCTGCGGAGGCTGCGGCTGCAGGGGCTGCCGAGGCTGCGGCAGAGGTTGCAGGGGCTGCGGAGGCTGCGGAGGCTGCGGCTGCGGAGGCTGCGGCTGCTGTTTGTCATGGGGAGTTTGCCGCTTCTGCTAGACTCGAGCATTTTCCGATTACGTTGACAGACGCAGGTCGTCGTCATGGCCGGGTTCGACCCGGCCAATCGCGTCTTGTCTTGCAGAGCTCCGCACGTGGATGCGCGGGTCAGCGCCTGCGATGACGGCACGAGCGAAACTTCTAGCGCGGCGCGGGACGACTGACGTTCTCGCAACCTGGAGAATGCGCGCCTGCAGTCGCGATCCGGGCGTAGTGGCGCGACGTGCTGACCTCATGACAGGCGATCGCGGCAACGCGCCTTGCGCGGCACGACAGCAAAGACGTTCCGCGCTTCGCGCAGAATTTCACCGTCTATGTGCTGCCGCCCGATGTCGTGTGCCTCTATTCAGAGGACCGGAAGTTCTTTCTTCACGGCGAGCTCTATTGTGCGCTCGCCTCCGCGATAGGAGAGGGTGGAAGGAGTTTTCGGGAGCTCGTTCGCGAGCTGGAGCAGGATTTTCCGTCCGACAAGATCCACGAAGCCCTGAAGCGGCTGGTCGACCGCCGCTTCGTCGTCCCGAAACCGCGCTCTTCGGTAGACACCGTGGCCGCCTATTGGGCGAGCCTCGGCCTGTTGCCGGAGACCGCGGAGAGAAATCTCCAGAAATGTCGTGTGCGCATTCAATCGATCGACGTGCAGGGTGCAGCGGAGCTCGGCGCCGCCCTGAAAGGGCTGGGCGTTCGCGTCTTGAAGCGCTCCGCCGACCTGACGGTCACGTTGGTGAGCGACTACCTCGAAGGACGATTGGCCGAATTGAACCGGCAGCATTTGTCGGACCATACGCCCTGGCTGCTCGTCCAACCCTCCGGCATTTTTCCCCTCGTGGGGCCGGTGTTCAGGCCAGGCAAGAGCGCCTGTTGGACCTGCCTTGCCGAGCGGATGCAACGGAACCGAGAGGTCAGGGCGCTTCTCGACCGCGGACCGGCGCGCCGGGTCGCCGCTTCGCCTCTCGCCCGCAGCATGCTCGGACAGAGCGGTATCCAGCTTGCGGCCGTCGAGATCGCAAAAGCGATCGCTACCGACTTTCGTACGGACCTGCGCGATCACATCATCAGCCTCGACCTGTTGGGCTCGACTATCGTGAGGCATTACGTGGCGGCCCGTCCGCAATGCCCGGTCTGCGGCCGCAAGAAGCTGCGCGACCCACGCCGTAGCTCCGGTCCCGGTCGAGCTGGGCGCCGGCGGCAAGCTGGTCATGACGAGCGGGGGGTATCGGACCGTGTCGTCGCGGGCCACGGTCGCACGATTCCGAAAGCACGTGAGCCCGCTCACCGGCGTCGTGTCGCGTCTCGAGCGTATCGAAGCCGACCTGCCCATGAACACCAACTACCTCGCCACGCACAATTTCTCCGCGCCCGCCGAGACGGTCGACCAGCTCAAGGCGGGTCTGAGCGGCGGCAGCTTCGGCAAGGGCAGCACTGCCGAGCAGGGCGAAGCCAGCGCGCTCATGGAAGCGATCGAGCGCTATTCCGGGATTTTTCAGGGCGACGAAATCAGGGCGACCCGGCGGTTCACCGATTTCCCGCCGGGCGATGCCATTCTTCCGAACGATGTCCTGCTGTTCAGCGACGCGCAGTACCGGCGAGATCGGCGCAGGCGACCGGCCAGGGTGAGGCGCAGAGCGACCAGGGAGAGGCGCCGGCGACGCCGATGCCGGCCCCGTTCGATCGATCGGTCGAAATCGAATGGTCGCCGGTCTGGTCTCTGCGCGACGAACGCTTCAAATATCTTCCGACCAGCCTGTTGTATTTTTTCTACCGGGGCCTTGGCGCCTACCAGGTCCACGCGGATTCCAACGGCTGCGCGGCCGGCAACACGCTCGAGGAGGCAATCGTCCAGGGCTTCCTCGAGCTGGTGGAACGGGATGCATACGCAATCTGGTGGTACAATCGATCGCGGCGGGCGGAAGTGGACCTCGACCAGTTCGATGATCCCTACATTCGTGAGCTGAAAATCCAGCTTGCCGAAACCGGACGCCGCCTTTGGGTGCTCGACGTCACCAGCGATCTGGGGATTCCCTGCTTTGTGGCGATAACGCACTGGATGGAGAACTCGCAGGAATTTCTCGAGTTCGGTTCCGGCGCGCACTTCGATGCGCGAATCGCCGTGCTGCGCACGATGACCGAACTCAATCAATTTCTGTCCATCGGTCTCATGGGAGCCCGGGACCAGAGCCCATCGAGCCAAGAACTCGGACCATGACAGCGCCCCTGCATTTCGGCTGCGGGACCATCCCTATTTGACGCCGAGCGGCACTCAGGTCGTCCGACCGGATCTCGGCTCGGAGTTCGGCAGGCTCGACACCCGCGAGCAGGTGATGGCCTGCGTGAACCTCGCCAAGCGCGAGGGCCTCGATTTCCTCGTCCTCGACCAGACGCGTCCCGACATCGAGGTCCCGGTCGTCAGAGTGATCGTTCCGGGATTGCGCCATTTCTATCGCCGCTTCGCGCCTGGCCGGCTTTACGACGTCCCGGTCAAGCTCGGATTGCGAGACCGGCCGCTGTCGGAAAACGAGCTCAATCCGCTTCACCCCCAGACCTGAGAGTCATCCCGGCTTGCGCGCTCCCGGACACAAATAGAGGGCGACGGGCTGCACCGGCAATTTTATCCGCCCGGCTCGGCGGTCACGTCACGCTCGAAGCGCACTCGAACGGCGAAATCGTCGCCCGCTTCGGTCCCCATTCGGTCGGCCTGGGAAAGTTCAGCGCGGGCGCAGCGGGTCGCGCGCAGGATCTGCGCATGGGTCTGCCGTTCGGCTCGTTTGCGTCCGACGACCGGAGCATCGACGAGGAGATTCATCTGTTGGTCCGGCGATTGGCCCGGCACGGTCTATTGGAGTACCGCCTCGGACGCCCGCGAAACGGTGAGGACGAGGTCGTCATCGAGCCGCAGGTTCCCGATTATTGGCCGCGAATGCCGCAGCTCGGCAATTCCGACGTTCTCGTCCTGTCGCGGTTCGCGTACATGCGACGGCGCGGCAACGAGATGGTGCTGGAGTTGCCGCGCGCCGGCGCGTTGTTCAAGATTTGCAATCCCAAGATTGCGGCCGTCATGGCCATGTTGTCGACACCGCAGCAGATCAAACAGCTTCGTCGCCAGGACGGTGTTCCAGGCATCGAGCTTCTCGCCCTGCTGGTGGACTGCCAAATCCTTTTCAAGATCGACTCTGCTCGCGACAGTGGCCTCCGGCCGACCGAGGGCAACGACGACCTCGTTCTTTGGGACTTTCACGATCTTCTGTTCCACACCCGCAGCACGGAGGGCCGACACGCCAACCCGACGGGCGGCGTTTATCCGTATGCTGGCGTCATGGCTCCGCTGCCGGCGGTGCGGTCCCGCTGGCCCGGAAAGAAAATTGATCTGCGCAAGTTCTCGGCCGCGCATTCGCAGCCAATCTCGCCGGCCGCAAAGCTCCTGCGTGAACGCCATTCGACGCGCATTTTCGATGACCAGCGACCGATCACGCTCGCAGAGCTTGCGCGGTTTCTCGACGCTACCGCGCGCGTCCAGTCGAGATGGAGAAGCAGGGTCGACCTCGGCGACGGTGGTCCGATGGTCGCGTACGCCGCCAGGCCATATCCGTCGGGAGGCAGCAGCTACGAGCTCGAGCTCTATCTAGCCGTCGACAAATGCGAAGGGCTTGCGCGGGGATTCTATCATTACGACGCCGGCGGGCACGCGCTGGTGCCGATCGGCGTCCGCACGCCTCAACTCGAAGCGCTGTTGGCGGGAGCCCAATTCGCAATAGGCGCGCCCGCCGTGCCCCAGATCCTGATCACGATCGCTGCACGCTTTGGCCGGATTTCATGGAAATACAGCTCGATTGCCTATGCGCTCATTCTGAAGGATGTCGGCGTATTGATTCAAACGCTCTACATGATGGCGACCGATATGGAGCTCGGCGGATGTGCGATCGGGACCACCAATATCGAACTGTTCGCGAAGATGACGGGGGTCGAATTCCACGTCGAGGGCCCGGTGGGTCAATTTGCAATTGGCCGCGGCGCGAAACCAGGGGCTTCCGACTGACGATCTGACGGCCTGCTGCGAGGCGCCAATATCCGTCACGCGCCCCCCTTCCGCGTCAATGCGAGACTAAGGTAGCTTGCTAACAGAGCTGCCGCACCGGGACGTGCCGAATTCCCTCTTCAGCCGGCAGCGCTCATGTCGTCGGCAGGCATCGAACCTTCATCGATCACCTTGCATGTTCACGCGCTGCGGGCGCTGACCTGGGAGTACGCACATGATGAAACTTCCGCGCCGTCAATTTCTCCATCTGGCAGCCGGTGCCGCCGCGCTTTCGACGCTGTCGCGGACTGCGAATGCGCAGGCCTATCCGACGCAGCCGGTGCGCATCATCGTCGCCTTCGCCGCCGGGAGCGGGTCTGACATCATGGCCCGTCTGATGGCGCAATGGCTGACGGAGCGGCTCGGTCAGCCGATCGTCATCGAGAACCGGCCGGGCGCCGGCGGCAATGTCGGGACCGAGGCCGTGGTGAAGGCGCCGCCGGACGGCTACACGCTGCTCAAGGTGGTCCCAGCGAACACGGTCAACGACACCCTCTACGACAAGCTGAGCTTCAATTTCATTCGCGACATCGCGCCGGTCGCGGGCATGGCCCGCGTGCCATACGTCCTGGTGGTGAACCAGTCGCTCCCGGTCACGACCGTTCCCGAGTTCATCGCCTACGCCAAGGCCAATCCCGGCAAGCTCAACTTCGCTTCGGCCGGCGTCGGCACCGGCATCCACATGTCCGGCGAATTGTTCAAGATCATGGCCGGGGTGAACATGGTGCATGTGCCGTATCGCGGCGCCGGCAACGCGATGAGCGACCTGATCGGCGGCCAGGTGCAGCTCATGTTCGACACCACGCAGGCCTCTATACCGCACATCAAGGCCGGCAAGGTTCGCGCGCTGGCGGTGACCACGGCGGCGCGCTCGGAGCTGCTGCCGGAGCTGCCGACGATCGGCGATTTCGTGCCCGGCTACGAGGCCAGCGGCTCGTTCGGCTTCGGCGCGCCCCGCGACACGCCCGCCGAGATCGTCGAGAAGCTCAACCGGGAGATCAACGCCGTGCTGGCCGATCCCAAGGCCAGGGCGCGCATCGCCGAGCTCGGCGGCGCGCCGCTTGCGGGCTCGCCCGCCGTTTATGGCCGGCTCCTGGCCGAAGACTCCGAAAAGTGGGGCAAGGTGGTCAGGGCCGCCAACATCAAGGTTGAGTAGACCGCTCCACCGGCGCCTCCTAAACGATCATGGAAACCGTGCTCGGCACGCTCAACGATGGGCGCTTGTTGAGCGCGTCCGGATCAAAGCCGGCGTCGATCTTGTAAGCGCGGGAGATTTGCGCAAGCTCCCGACTGGCAATGATATCTTCAATGTTGTCGAACCCGTTCGGGGCCCGCCGTTCCGCGATCTCCATCACGACTGCCGGACCGAACTCGCGGTTCTTCAACGACACCGCATTCATGATCGGCCGACGCGCCGCGTCGTATTGCTCCAGGGCCTGTTCCGGGGTGGCTGCGATGGCAAGCGCGAAGGCGAGCACGCGGGCGTCGACGATCGCCTGACTGCCGGCCTGCGCCCCGATCGGCCACATGGGATGAGCCGCATCCCCGAGCAGCGTCACCCGGCCAAAACTCCAACGCGGCAGCGGGTCGCGATCTTCCTTTGGGTATTCGTGAATTGCTTCGGTGCGGCAGATGAGATCGGCGAACTTGATCCACTCGAAATTCCAATCCTCGAAGTGGCGGAAGAAGCGATCCTTGGAGCACCCTGCGATCCCAGTTGCCGCGCTCGCTGCGGGCGGATTGCCGGCCAAGACTCGCCACCCAGTTGATGCGCGATCGCCCACGATCGGCGGCCTTCCTGCTGATCGGGTAGACCACCGCGCGCCGGCCGCTGAACCCCATCGTGACGTGGGTGCGGCCGGTCAGGAAAGGTTCAGCTTCGACGACGCCGCGCCATTGGATATGGCCGCTCGACACCGGCGGTCCTTCGTTCGGATAGAGCTGCGTCCGCACCACAGAGTGGATTCCGTCGCAGCCGACCAGCACGTCTCCGCTCTGCGGCGGGAGTGGCTGGCCGTGGCAATCGATAAAGTATGCGGTGACGCGCGAACCGTTCTGCTCGAACGAGACCAGATGGTGGCCGGCAAAAAAGTGGTCGGCGCCGATGCGCTTCCTGACCGCGTCGAACAGGATCGTGTGCAGGTCGCCGCGATCGATGGAATATTGCGGCCAGGCATAGCCAGCCGCAAGTCCGCGCGGCTCGGACCAGATGAGCTGGCCATGCTTGTTGTAATAGGCGAGTTCGGCGGTCTCGATCGCGGTCGCTGCCAACGCATCGCCGACGCCGAGCTCGATCAACTCGCGCACCGCATTCGGCTGCAAATTGATGCCGACACCGAGCGGCTTGATCTCGGCGACCGACTTCATAGACGCGCACATCGATACCGGCAGCGTGCAGGCTGAGCGCGGTGCTGAGCCCGCCGATTCCGCCGCCGATCACCAAGACCGTCATGTCTCGTTCTCTCATATGTTATGTCGTTCTCTTGGGCTCCGCGCGCCATGCGGCCGCCGTCGTCGTCGGGCGCTCGTCAAACTGTGCACGGATTGTTCCCCGGCCGCTCGGCCGATGCCGCGCGTCATTCGATCGCGATCTTTCCGCGCTGAATGATCTCAGACCACATGACGGCTTCGGATTTCAGGCTGGCTGCGAATTGCGCTCGCGTCTGTTTCGGCATGAGCAATCCCAACGCCGAGAAACGCTCGATCGCGGTGGAATCATTCAAGGCCTCGAGAACGGCCTGACCGAGCAGCTCGATGACGGGTTCCGGGGTTCCTTTCGGAGCCGCCATCCCCCACCAATTTGAGATGGTGAGATCGGGCAGGCCGGCCTCGGTGACGGTCGGCACGTCGGGCAACATCGGCATTCGCGCCTCCGTCGTCACGGCCAGGGCCATAATCTTTCCTGCCTCGAGATGGGCCGCGCCCAACGCCAAGCTGATCGGAAACAGCTGGATCTCGTTTGCGAGGAGCGCCAGCATTCCCGGCGGCGAACCGCGAAACGGAACATGGGTCACGGCAATGTCGGCCACCTGCTTCAGGCGCTCGGCGAGAAGGTGATTGACCGACCCGTTGCCGGGGGAGCCGTAGTTCAATTTCCCCGGATGTGCTCGCGCATACGCGACGAATTCACCAAGGTTGCGGGCGGGAACCGATGGATTTGTAAAGAGCACGATTGGCACGTCCGCGACCCTCGCGACCGGCACCAATGCGACCAGCGGATCAAACGACATTTTCATCAGGAATTGATTGATGACAAAATTGCCGCAGGCCGCGACCAGGATCGTGTACCCGTCGGCTTGAGCCCGCACGACTTCCAGAGCTCCGATGGTGCCGGACGCTCCCGGTTTCGATTCAATGACGAGCTTCTGACCAAGTCTCTGCTCCATTCTGGGAGCGAGAATCCGCATCGCCGAATCGCCCACTCCCCCCGCCGCAAACGGCACGATCACGCGAATGGGGCGGTCGGGATAGTGCGCTTGTGCTTGAACGGTCCGGACGCGAAGGGCGGCGAGCGATGCCAGAGCCCCGCCCAAGGCGTGACGGCGATCGATGTGAACCATGGACAGCCTCCTCGCTCGCCAGCGCGGCTCGTCTCGGATTATCCGGGCTCCTCCTCCAGCAACGTGACCCCTTCGGCGCCGCGGGAATCCGCCATCGATTTGCGATTGAAATCGTCTCTCATCTGACGATAGGAATAAAGCTCGATTTTCGGATAGCATTATAGGTTTTCAGCTATGGCAAACATGCAATGGGCGGACCGCATCGGTCGCCGCCTCAAATTACGAGACCTGCATGTCCTGTTCGCGGTGATTCAATCGGGCAGCATGGCGAAAGCCGCGCGCCAGCTCGCGGTCTCCCAGCCCGTGGTTTCCGCGGCCATCGCCGGCTTGGAACAAACGCTGGGTGTGCGGCTTCTCGATCGCAGCCGGCGAGGCGTCGAGCCGACTATCTACGGCCGCGCGCTCCTCAACCATGGACTTGCCGCGTTCGACGCGCTGCGGCAGGGCGTGAAGGAGATCGAGTTCCTGGCGGACCCGACCGCGGGCGAACTGCGCATCGGCTGCCCGGAGTGGATTGCGGCCGGGTTGCTCCCGGTCATCACCGATCGGCTATTGCAACGACACCCACGGCTGGTGTTCTACGTCGAACAAACCATCACGGCCACGCCGGAATTTCGCGAACTGCGCGAGCGGCGTCTGGATCTGGTGCTCGGCCGGATAGCGGCGCCGTTCATGGAAGACGACCTGCACGCGGAAATCCTGTATCAGGAACAGCTGCGCGTGATCGCGGGCGTGCGTAGCGCGTGGGCCCGGCGTCGAAAGATCGAGCTTGCCGAATTGGTGGACGAGCCCTGGCTCCTCACCCCGCCGAACCAATTGCCGGGGTCGTTGGTCGCGGAAGCATTTCGGTCGAGCGGCCTGAAGCTGCCTCAGCCCAAGATCGTTTCTTTTTCCCTTCATTTGCGCAACCGTCTGCTCGCCACCGGGCGATATCTCTCCGTGGTTCCCGCCTCGCTGTTACATTTCGGCGATTTGCCCTCGCCGCTCAAAGTCCTGCCGGTCGATCTGGCGATCGAGCCCAGACCGGTCGCGATCGTCACCTTGAAGGATCGGACCTTGGGTCCGGTCGCGAAATTATTCATCGACTGCGCGCGCGAGATCACCAAACGCCTCGCAAACGCGAAGTCGGGCAGCCAGAAACCCTCCGCGCAATAGCCTCCCGCTATGGCTTTTGAGCCACTGCCGCAGGAAATCTCCAGGAAATCTCCAAAGAGATTCAAGCTCGGCTTCAAGCCCGTCATTCGACCTCCGGCTAATCATTCGGCCATGTGCTGGCGCACATCGGGCACCAGCACTGACGAACGGGCGTCGGCCATGCGGCCCGGCGCCATCAACAAGTCTGCAAAGCCGGAGGAAGACGATCATGATGAAGTTCGTTCTGGCCCTCGCCTTGGCTATTGCCACGCTCGCAACCGTTCCGGCTTGCGCAGGGCCGCACGACGAGCAGGACGACACTGGCCTAGGGCACATTTGCAAACCGGGCTCCTGCGAGCGGCTCATCAACGCGATGCGTTGACCTTTCGAATCATAGAAGACCATCCACGACGAAGATCGTTCTTGGCCTCGGCTACATCCCGGCCCTCCCCGCCCTCCCCTGTACCGAGGTCCTGAACCCCGCCCTGCACCCCAGCTCGGCGGGGTTCTCTTTTCAGCAGCGGCAGACTCGCCTTCCACGGGGCACCATGTCCATGCATTCGTAACGGATCGATCGCTTGGCTTTCGCGCGCGAACACCGCTATCGTCGGATGCCGGCCTACGCCATCACCTGCTACGCAATCACTTGGGGTTTCACGTGAGAAAACAGTCTGTCGGCTTGGCCATTGCCGCCTTGGCATGGGCGGGCGCCGCGTTCGCGCAGCCTTACCCGTCGCATCCGGTCACGCTGATCGTGCCGTTCGGCGCGGGCGGCCCGGTCGATACGCTCGCGCGCACGCTGAGCGACGCCATGCGCACCTCGCTCGGCCAGCCCGTCATCATCGAGAACGTGACCGGCGCGTCGGGCACCATCGGGGTCGGCCGCGCCGTGCGCGCGGCGCCGGACGGCTATACCGTGAGCATCGGCAACTGGCCGTCGCACGTCGTGAATGGGGCGATCTACCCGCTGCAATACGACGTGCTGAAGGATTTCGAGCCGGTCGCGCGGCTGCCCAGCAACCCGTACGTCATCGTCGCGAGAAAAGACCTGCCGGCGGGCAACCTGCAGGAGCTGATCGCCTGGCTCAAGGCCAACCCGGACAAGGCGACGCAGGGCACCGCCGGACCCGGTTCGGGGCAGCACGTGAGCGGCGTCTACTTCCAGAACGTCACCGGCACCCGCTTCCAGTTCGTGCCCTACCGCGCCGGCTCCTCCGAGATCATGCGGGACCTCGTTGCCGGACACATCGATCTCACCTTCGACCAGGCGATCACGGCGCTGCCGCACGTACGCGGCGGACGGGTCAAGGCCTACGCCGTCACCTCCAACACCCGCCTGGCCGCGGCGCCCGACATCCCGACCGTCGACGAGGCCGGCGCGCCCGGCGTGTACATCTCCACCTGGTACGGCATGTGGGTCCCCAAGGGCACGCCGCCGGAGGCCACCCGCAGGCTCACCGCCGCCGCCATGGACGCGCTCGCCGATCCGACCGTGCGCGAGCGCCTGGCCGGCCTGGGCCAGGAGATTCCGCCGCGCGAGCAGCAATCGGCGGAGGCGCTCGCCGCCCACCACAAGGCCGAGATCGAAAAGTGGTGGCCGCTGATCAAGGCCGCCAACATCAAGGCCGAATGAGACCGGCGGCTGGTCGATCGTGGACCTCATCATCCGCAACGCGCGCCTGTTCGATCGACCGTCCGATGGACCGTTGGATATCGGCATCCGGCAAGGCCGCATCGCCGCGATCGAGCGCGGCATCGCCGCCGAGGCCGAGGTCTACGACGCCAACGGACATCTCGCCTGTCCCGGGCTGATCGAAACCCACATCCACCTCGACAAGTCGCGCATCATCGACCGCTGCGCGCCGCAGGAGCGCAAGGCGCTCAGTCCGGTCAAGGGCGTCACGCCGCTGAAGAAGGACATGTCGGTCGAGGACGTCCGCGCGCGCGCCGAGCGCACGCTCGAAGACTGCATCAAGCACGGCACGACCCGCATGCGCACCCAGGTCGAGGTCGATCCCGGCATCGGCATGCGCGGCTTCGACGGGGTGCAGTCGCTGATTGCCGACTACAGGTGGGCGATCGACATCGAGATCTGCGTGTTTCCCCAGGAAGGATTGATCAGCTATCCCGGAACGGAGGAGCTGCTGATCGAGGGGCTCAAGCGGGGCGCCAAGGTGATCGGCGGCGCGCCGCGCTACGACACCGACGAAGCCGGCCAGATCCACCGCATCTTCGAGCTGGCGCGCGAATTCGACGTCGACATCGACATGCATCTCGACGTCGGCCCGACGCCGGATGCGATGAACATCCACCTCGTGCGCGAGCTCACCGAGAAATACCGGCGCGGCGGACGCGTCGTGGTCGGCCACATGGCCAAGCTGTCGCTGCTGCCGCCGGACGAAGTCGCGGCGCTCGCGCGCAGCCTGGCCGATACCGGGATCGCGGTCACGGTGCTGCCGACGACGGACCTGTTCCTGATGGGCCGCAATCGCGATCATGCCGTGGTTCGCGGCGTGGCGGACGCAAATCTGCTGGCCAGGCACGGCGTGAATTGCTCGCTCTCCTCCAACAACATTCTCAACCCGGCGACCCCCTACGGCGATTGCTCGCTCATCCGCATGGCCAATCTCTACGCCAACGTGCTGCAGCTCGATCGTCCCTCGGAGCTGCGCGACTGCTTCGGCATGTTGACCGACATGTCGGCACGGCTGCTCAATCTGAGGGACTATGGGTTCGCCGTTGGCAATCCCGCCGATGTCGTGGTCATCGCCGCGCAAGCGCCGGAACAGGCGATCGCCGAAATCTCCCAGCCGCTGGCGGTGTTCAAGAACGGGAAGCGGACGGTGGTGTGGCATCCACCCGAGCTCGTGCGGCCGCACTGACGCATTTCTTCACTCTGCGCGGGCCGAGTAGAACGACATGCTGCCGAGTGGATCGACATGCAGAATGGCGACCTGCGCGAGGAGATCTCCCGTCTCGAAGTCGAGATCGAGAATCTTGCCGAGACCCTGGAGAGATGTCGCAAGCTCGTTCTGATGGCAAAGGCCGCCATTTCCATCGGAGCCGTCCTGATCGTGGCCATGACATTCGGGGCCATCAGGTCCGATGCCATCGGCATGATCGGCGCGATCGCCGCCGTCGTCGGCGGCACCGTCGTTTACGGCTCGAACGCGAGCACGGCAAAGCAGACGGCGGACGCCATGAAGGCGGCCGAGGCCCGCCGCGCCGAGCTGATCGGCAGAATCGATCTTCGGGTCGTAGGAGACAGCGAAAGCGAGAGCTGAGCCACAACGCCGAGCCCGTTGGGCTGTAGGCGAGAGCCCGCGATCAACAGCCCGGATGGGCAGGCCTCGTCGCTCCCGTTCCATTCTTGCCTGCCATCTGCCTCCCATTCTTGCCTGCCATTCTTGCGCGTGCGGCGTGAAAGGAGCACCCTGAGCGCCGCCATTCCAGCGAACCGCGCAGGACGACAATCAATCGACGGGCCTCGCTCGCGTGGCGAACGCATGGATCGCGCGGTGCCCGTCGAAACGGGAGGACGAAACCATGACCTCGGCACTGATGCGCCGCCTCGTGCCGGCGGCGGGCGCGATGCTGTTGCTCATCGCGGTCTCGGCACCAGCCTTTGCACAGGACAAGAAGTACAAATCGATCACCGTGCGAGCGCCCGACGGCGTTTCGATCTCGGCGCAGGAATGGGGCAATCCGGCCGGCCCCGAAATCGTGTTCATCCACGGCTTCTCGCAAGCCTCGATGTCGTGGGCGCGCCAGTACGACAGCGACCTCGCCAAGGAGTTCCGCATCATCACCTACGACCTGCGCGGCCACGGCAATTCCGACAAGCCGCTCGAGCCGGAGAAGTACAAGGAGTCGAAGGGCTGGGCCGACGAGGTCAAGGCGGTGATCGAGGCGGCCAGGCTCAAGCGGCCGGTGCTGGTGGGCTGGTCCTATGGCGGGCGCGTGATCGCCGATTACCTGAAGATACACGGCCCCGCGAGCCTCGCCGGGCTCCACTACGTGGCCGCGATCACGAAATCCGATCCGAGCTTCTTCGGCGACGGGCTCAAGGTGCAGCCGCAGATGCTGTCCGAGGACCTCGCGACCAACATCGCGGCGACGCGCCAATTCCTGCGCAACTGCTTCGAGAAGCAGCCGACGCAGGAGGATTACGAAGCCATGCTCGCCTTCAACATGATGGTGCCGCCGAAAGTGCGCGCCAACATGGGCGGGCGCACGCTCAACATCGACGACATCCTGGTGGCGCTGAAGCTGCCGGTGCTGGTCACGCAGGGAGCGCAGGACCGCCTGGTCCTGCCCGCTGCCGCCAAGTACTCGGCGGAGAAAATCCCGGGCGCCAAGCTCTCGATCTATGACGGCATCGGCCATGCGCCGTTCTGGGAGGACGCGACGCGCTTCAACGCGGAGCTTGCCGCCTTCGTGCGGGCCGCCGGCAAGACCAATTGAGAACTTTTTCCCGCCGGAATAGAGAGGGGCGGCCTCGCGGCCGCCCCTTCGATATGGTGCAATCGAGCAAGTGTCCCGATTCCGAAGTTCGCAAACGCGCGCGGCAAACTCTCATGCGAACTTCGGAATCAAGGGACACTAGCAACTCTATGACTCTAGTGCCCCTTTTGAACCCGAAGTTCGCCATCGGACTCGCGGCATGGGTGTGCGAACTTCGGGTTCGGGGCACTAGTGACGAACAAGGCGACCAAGGAGCATGTGCATGAGCGAAGCGGAGGCCCCCACCGCGGTCCATCTCGTCGGCAGCATCGGTCTCGACACGGTGGAAGACGTCTTCCGGGCGGTCGGGGAACAGTTGGGCCCGTATCTCTGCCGCGTTCCGGACGGCGAGGTCGGCGGCCGCCGGCTCTGGATCAGCTGGCAATATCCGCTGCTGCGCTCCAGCACGTTCCTGCGGCCGGATCCCTCGGGCGCCGTGCGTCCGACCAATCGCTTCCCTCTGCTCACGCTGGCCGAAGGCGTCGAAGCCGACGAGGTGCACTTCGGCGAGCTCGGCTATGCCCGCGAAGCCCGCGCCTCCTATCTCGACTTCGTGGCGGCGCGCGAGAAGGGCGAGCTGCCGCAGGGTATCCGCTTTCAGATATGCCTTCCCACCCCGTTCGCGGTGGTCAGCTCGGTCGTCGTCGCCGACGCGCTCGCCCCGGTCGAGGCCGCCTATGAACGGGCCATGACCGCCGAGGTCGCCGCGATCTGCCGGCACATTCCGCATCGCGATCTCTGCATCCAGTGGGATCTCTGCAACGAGATGATCATCTGGGACGGCCAGAAGACCGATGCGGCGCCGCATGCCGACGAGCCGCGCGACAAGCTGCTCGCGCGCATGCAGCGCCTGTGCGCCCGTGTTCCCGATGAAGTCGAACTCGGGCTTCACCTCTGCTACGGCGATTTCGCGGGCCGTCATTTCGTCGAGCCCAAGGATGCGGCAAAGATGGTCGAGTTCGCCAATGCGCTGATACAGACGATCGCGCGCAAGCTCGCCTATATCCACATGCCGGTGCCGGTAGAGCGCAGCGATGACGCCTTCCACCGGCCATTCCGCGATCTCAAGTTCCCGGCCGGGACCGAGCTCTATCTCGGCGTCGTACACGCCAAGGACGGGGTCGAAGGCGCCAGGGCCCGCATCGCGACCGCGCGCCGCTATGCACCCCGCTTCGGGATCGCGACCGAATGCGGTATGGCGCGCGCCCGCTCGGAAGAAACGGTCCGTATGCTGCTCAAGATCCACGCGGACGTGTGCGCGGGGCATTGACGCCGGCTTCCGGCGGCTCAATGGGTTCAGTCAAACCTTTTTTCGAACGAGCGTCTTGGCGGCGCGCCCGGCCGCTGTTGCGTAGCCGCGATCCCCGTGAATGAGCATCAACGCCATCGCGCCTTCCATCAGCAGCATGATCTCACGCGCGCGATCGCGCGGTGACGACACACGGGCGGCGGCAAGCGCATCCGCAAGCCATGTCTCCACCGCCGTCTTGTGTTGGCGCGCAATTGCGCGTGCGGGATGGCCGCGGAGATCGGCAAGCTCCACGACCACGCGTGTGAAGCCCCCGCCCGACCATCGAGGCTTCGCCGCCCAATCCGTGAGTCCGGTGAAGAACGAATCGATCAATTGCTCTCGATCTGCGGGACGGTGGAACCTTCTCAGTCTCTCGATGGCCAACTCGCTGGAATGAGCGAGCGCCGCCGCAATGAGATCGTCCTTGCTGCGGAAATGCTGATAGAGTGCTCGTTTGGTGATGTCCGCGCGCGCGGCGATTTCATCCATCGAGACTTCTCAGAAAACCTTGACGCCAGAACAGCCCGTAGGCGGCATCCAGGATGTTTCGCCTCGTTTGCTCCCGCGATCTTCTCATGCGCGCCCCCGCTCTGCACAGGTATACCGATGAGTGAATTTACATCCAAATTGGCGCGCGCTGAGATGAATTCGGCGGTCATGGAGCAGGTTTGACTGCCTGCGGGCCATGCGCTTCTCGTCGAGCGAGCGCTCCACGGGGTCTCACGCCGAGCCATGTTCGAGAAGCTGACGCTCAAGTCGATCGATGCCCGGGCGGTATTGGTGCCGCTGCAACGACCGGTCGTCTCGAAGGTCGGACTGTTCAGCGACTGGCCGTTGATCCTGATCGATCTGTACACCAACGAGGGCATCGTCGGCCGCAGCTATTTGGAGCCATACCTGAAGAACGCGGCGCGTTACATCGTGCCCGCCATCCAGGATCTGGGCGCTGCGCAGGTTGGAAAATCGCTGGCGCCGCTGGACAGCTTTCAAGGCAATCGACGCGCCTTGAATCTGGTCGGCTACGAAGGGGCCGCGATGATTGCCGTGTCGGGCATCGACATGGCGGTGTGGGACGCGCTCGCAAAGGCCGCGGGGATGCCGCTTGCCGTTCTGCTCGGTGGAACGCTCGCGCCCGTGCCCGCCTACAACAGCAATGGTCTTTGGCTGACCGACCTTGCCACACTGGCAAATGAAGCTGCCGAACTTGTCGCGGAGGGCGGGTTCAAGGGCCTCAAGCTGCGGCTCGGACGAGATCAACTCTCGGATGACCTTGCCGCAATCCGCGAGGTTCGCAAGGGCGCCGGCGACGACATCAAGCTGATGGTGGATTTCAACCAAGGCCTGCCGTTGGGCGAGGCACTGAGCCGTTGCCACGCGCTCGACGACCAAGGCCTGTACTGGTTCGAGGAGCCGATCGTCTACGACAATCTGTCGGGTTACGTGCGGCTCACCAGCGAGCTCGAGACGCCGATGCAAATCGGGGAGAATTTTTACGGTCCTCGCGCCTTGTATGAAGCGATCCGATCGGGCGCATGCGATTATGTCATGCCCGATCTCATGCGAATTGGCGGCGTAAGCGGCTGGCTGCGGGCCGCGCCGATCGCGGCGGCAGCCGGCATCCAAGTCTCAACGCATTTGTACCCGCAGATCGCAGCGCATTTGATGCGCGTGACCGAAACGGCCCACTGGCTGGAGTGGCAGGATTGGGCCGATCCCATCGTGACGCGGCCATTCGCGGTGAAGGACAGCTGCCTCGAGATTCCGAACCTGCCCGGCGTCGGCATCGAATGGGACGAAGGCGCAGTCGAGCGATATCTCTATTGAGGCCAGATGCACCCCCGCCTCACCCCATGAGCTCGCGCACCGCGCGCGTGGCCCGGTCGCCGACGCCGCGCAAGCGCGGCTTCGCGGCATGTCGATCGAGCGCCCGTTCCCGTTATCGATCGAGCGCGGAAGCGACGGCGCGCCCCACGGCCGCGAGCGTTGCATTTCGCCGTTCGCCCGTCGCGGGAGTCCCCGTGAGATAGATCGAGACGATGACCGGCGCCCGCTGCGGAGGCCAGACGATGCCGACGTCGTTGGTGGTGCCGTTCTCACCCGTGCCAGTCTTGTCGCCGACGCGCCAACCGCTCGGCAGGCCGGCCCGCAGGCGGGTATCGCCGGTCTTGTTGCCGAGGAGCCATCCGGTGAGCCGGTCCCTGGAATTGGCGGAGAGTACGCGTGCCGAGAACCAGGGTGCGGACGTTCGAAAGCATCGCCGCGGGCGAGGTGGTGTCGCGCGGATCGCCAGGCGCCGCTTCGTTGAGATCGGGTTCGATCCGGTCGAGCCGCGTCACCGTGTCGCCCAGCGATCGCGCATAGGCGGTCAAGCCAGCCGGCCCGCCCAGGCAGTCGAGCAGCAGGTTACCGGCGGTGTTGTCGCTGACGATCATCGCCGCCTCGCACAGCTCCGCGAGCGACATGCCCGGCTCGCCGACCCGATCCTTGGTTATGAGGGAATTCACCACCACGTCGCTCGCCTCGAACCGGATGCGCCGATCGAGCCGCTCCCGGCCCGCATCGACGCGCGCGAGAATCGCCGCCGCCGCCAGGAGCTTGAAGGTGCTGCACATGGGGAAGCGCTCGTCGGCCCGGTGACCGGAGCGGGCGCCGGTGAGCGTGTCGAGCACCGCGACCCCCAACCGCCCGCCGCTTTCGGCCTCCACTCGCGAAAGATCGCGGGCCAGGCCGTCGGACAGTCCGGCCGCCGCGTGCGCCCTGCCCGCCCCGTTGATCAGGCCATGCCCCCGACGACCGTGGCGCATGCCCCGGTCGCAAATCCACGTCGTGTGATCATCCGATTCTCCTCCTTGCTCGCGGCGGCAAGGTGTGGGGAAGCGGCACGATTGACAAACGATCAAATTTCAGACGACCCATAAGGAAAATTTGGGTCTGATCCATGGCGATGAAATCGCACGTTCCCCTCAATGCCCTGCGGGCCTTCGAAGCATCGGCCCGTCACTTGAGCTTTACGAAGGCCGGACTGGAGCTGCGCGTGACCCAGGCGGCGGTCAGCCATCAGGTCAAGAGCCTCGAGGAATTCTTGGGGGTTCGGCTGTTTCGCAGGCTCCCGCGCGGCCTCGCCCTGACCGATGAAGGCCACGCGCTGGTCCCGGTGCTGGCCAACTCCTTCGGGCGTATCCGCGGCACGCTGGAGCGCTTCGAGAACGGGCACTTTCGCGAGGTGGTCACGGTCGGAACCGTGGGGACGTTCGCGACCGGATGGCTGCTGCCGCGCCTGCAGGAATTTTGCCAGGCCCATCCTTATGTCGACCTGCGCATCCTGACCCACAACAATCGCATCGACATCGCCGGCGAAGGCCTCGACTACGCCATCCGCTTCGGCGACGGCGTGTGGCGCGGCAACAATGCCACGCGGCTGTTCGGCGCGCCGTTGTCCCCGGTCTGCGCCCCCGATATCGCGGCAAGGCTGCGCCGGCCGGGCGACCTCGAGCGGGAGGTGCTGTTGCGCTCGTATCGCGCCGACGAGTGGGCGCGCTGGTTTGCGGCGGCAGGCGTTGCGTGTCCAGCCGTTCGAGGCCCGATCTTCGATTCCTCGGTGACCATGGCGGAGGCGGCGGCGCAGGGTGCCGGCGTGGCGCTCGTTCCGGTCCGCATGTTCGAGCGCGAGCTGCGGGACGCGCGCCTGGTCGCTCCGTTCGACATCGAGGTCCCGGCGGGCGACTACTGGCTCACGTCACTCAAATTGAAGGAAGAGACCGCAGGCATGCGCGCCTTCCGGGCATGGCTGGTGGACAGCGTCGCCGCTTCCGAAAGTGGGGCGCAATAGCCAGGCTTTGGATGGGACGGCAAGCGGCTGCAAAGCCTGCACCGGCATTGGTATCACCCCATGAGCTCGCGCACCGCGCGGGCGGCCTGATCGATGGCGAGATGGGCATAGGCGTCGCCGGCGGCGTCGGACGCGGCGATGGCGACGCGCCCGAACTTTTGCCGCGCCCGCGCCAGCACCTGGTCGTAGTCGTCGCCGTCGAACAGCGAGTTCGCCACGTAGCCGTAGCCGTGCGGCCAGCGATTGACGGTGATCGCCGCAATGTCGCGGCGCGCTCGCAAATCCGCCCGCGCCGAGCATGCGGTCGAGCTCGTCGCGGATGCGCGTCTCGAAATCCGCAAACGTCATGGCGAGCAGCTTCGCCTGGCCGATGCGAAACTGCGTGCGGGCATCGAGCCCCTGGTTGGGAGCGCCCGGAACGTGGACCAGGTGCAGGCAGACGGGCTCGGACGGGTCGCGCGCGTGGCGATAGCCGCCGAGGCTCACGGGAAAGTCGAGCTTCACCCGGCTGTGAAACGACATGGGCGCGGAAATGTCGTGCACGCGGAGCGCCACCCATGGACGCCAGTCGCGGACGAGCACGTTGGTGTAGACCAGCGGCGCCTTGACGTTCAACGCCAGCGCCTCGCGCTGCGGCGCCGGCAGCTCCGGCATGATGTGGGGGATGCCCATATGGAAACAGGCGAGCACCGCGTGCTTTGCCTCGACCCGATGGAGCGCACCGGCGCGCACGTAGCTCAGGAGCACGGTGTCGTCGGCGTTGCGGACGTCGACGCAGGTGGAATTCGAGCCGGATGCGCGTGCTCTGCCCGTCGCGATCGAGCTTGCCGTAGTCGAACGCCGCCAGCACTACGTCGTCCATGGTGCCGCCGGGCGCCGCATCCGGGATGAGCGAACGCACCAGCAGTCGGGCGAGCGAGGCGTTGCCGTCGGGGAAATGATAGATGTAGGGCTCTCGCGTGCCGGCACTCGCCCGGCAGCGCGAGACCGTCGAAGCCGGGATAGCCGAGGTCGCGCGCATCCGCGGCCGGCACCGCGTCGCATCCCAGCCCGAAGAAGCCGAGCGTGCGGCCCTGGAAGCAGTTCGCCACCTCCTCGCTGCAGCCGCACCACTTCATGAGGTAATCGCGGTAGCTCGTGGCCTTGAGCAGCGCGAGCTTCTGCTCGACGCTCCTGCCCGCGAGCGGATCGCGCGCCGCGTCGTAGAGCGCGAGCAACTGCGCCTTGCTCGCACCTGAGATCGGAAAGTCGGCCACGAATTCGCGACGCGGCCTCCATTGGCAAGGCGCCGCGTGACCTCGTCGGCGTTACCTTCGGCGGCTCGCCGGCCACCAGGACGTCGCGCCCGAACGCCTCGCGCGCGAAAAATGTCCCGCGCGAGAGACCGAGCGAGGAATAGAGCGTCCGCTCGAAGGCGGTCTCGAAGCGCTCGACCGCGACGCCGAGGTCGCGCAACAGAGCTTTGGCGATGTCGCTGTACTGCGTTCTCGGGGAATCGATCGATTCGCTGCCGCCATAACCGATCAGCAGCCGGCCATCGAGCATGAACTCGTTGCGCTTGGCGTGGCCGCCGAAATCATCGTGGTTGTCGAGGACGAGGATGCGCGCCGACGGCCCGGCGGCGCGGCGGTAGAACCAGGCGGCGGCGAGCCCGCTGATGCCCGCGCCGACGACGACGAGGTCGTAGCGCTCCTCGACCGCCAGTCCGTCGGTCGCAAAGCGGGAGCGGTTGCGCGCCTGGGCATGCGCGGTCTCGAACGAGCCGGGATGCTGGCCGCGCAGGCCGGTGAGCGCGGGCGGATAGCGCCCGCGTTGCGCCGAGACTTGTGCGTCGAAGACCTGAGCCTCGGCGGTGAGGCCGGCCGCCGATCGCGAGCGCGACGCCGTTGAGAAAGTCACGGCGCGTGATGTCGGCCATGGGGGTCCCTCGCTGGTCAACGTGCCGTAAGCGGCGACTAATCCATATCGGCCGAAGGGTCGCAAGCACGTCGCAATCTTGGCTGCCCGACGACGCTCACGGAATTGTGCTCCGCGTTGCATCAGTTACTTGCATTATGATAGTAACTGGTCTATGGTATTCCAATGCAGCGCAAGAGCTTCCGCAACATGCCGTGTCCCATCGCCCGCAGCCTGGAGCGGGTGGGCGAGTGGTGGAGCATGCTCATCATGCGCGACGCGCTGCACGGGATGACGCGCTTCGACGAGTTTCAGAATAGCCTCGGCATTGCGCCCAACATCCTCACACGCCGGCTCGATGGCCTGGTCGACGCCGGCCTGCTGGAGCGCCGCCGCTACAGCGAACGGCCGCCGCGCGACGAGTACGTGCCGACCGCATCGCGGGCGCGACTTCCGCCCGGTCCTCATCGCATTGCTCGCCTGGGGCAACCGGCACTTCGCGCCCGAGGGCGCGAGCGTGCAGCTCATCAATACCGAGACCGGCGCGGCGGTTGACCCGATCCTGGTCGATCCGGCCACGGGGCGGCCGATCAAGGCCCCCGACTACGCGTTCGTCGCCGGTCCCGCCGCGCCCGAGCGCACGCGGCGGCGATACGCCTCGGTGATCGCACGACCGAAGCGGCCGAACAGATTCCCGAGCCGGCAAAGCGCCAACGCACCGCGCGCAAGCGGAGCGCGCCATGAGCGTCGCCACCATCGGCGCGCCCGTGAGCGCGAGACCCGCGCGATGCGGAGGTGGCGGACGTTTCAACGCGCGCGCTCGATCCGCGCACGCGCCTCCTGCTGCAGGGACCGATCGTGCCCACCCTGTTGCGCATGGCGTGGCCCAACGTGCTCGTCATGCTGGCGCAAGCGGCGACCGGATTGATCGAAACCTGGTTCGTGGCCAAGCTCGGCACCGATGCGCTCGCCGGCATGGCGCTGGTGTTTCCCGGCGTCATGCTGATGCAAATGATCTCCGCCGGCGCCATGGGCGGCGGCATCTCGTCGGCGATCGCGCGGGCGCTCGGCGCCGGCCGGCGCGAGGAAGCCGACGCGCTGGTGATGCATGCGCTCGTCATCAACGTCGCGCTCGGGGCGCTGTTCTCCGCGGTCATGCTGCTGTTCGGCCGGCCGATCTACCGCGCGCTCGGCGGCGCCGGCGGCGAGCTCGAGGCCGCGCTGATCTATTCCAACGTGGTGTTTGCGGGCAACGTGCTGCTCTGGCTGCTCAACGGCCTCGCCAGCGTCATCCGCGGCACCGGCAACATGCTGGTCCCGGCCGTGGTGATCTGCGCCGGCGTGGTCGTGCTGGTGCCGCTGTCGCCGCTCCTGATCTTCGGCATCGGCCCGTTCCCGGCGCTCGGCATCGCCGGCGGCGGCGTCGCGCTGCTGCTGTTCTACGCCGCCGGCAGCGCCGTGCTCGCCTGGTACATCCTGTCCGGGCGCAATGTCGCACGACTGCGGCTGTCGCGGCTGCGGTGGCCGCTGTTCCGCAGCATCCTGGGCGTGGGCGCGGTCGCCGCCGTCACCTCGCTGCAGACCAACGTGATCATTGCGCTCGCGACGGCACTGGTCGCGTCCACCGCCGGCGCCGCGGCGGCGGCCGGATACGGCACCTCGGCGCGGCTCGAATACCTGCTGGTGCCGCTGGTGTTCGGGCTCGGCGCGCCGCTGGTGGCGCTGGTCGGCACCAATATCGGCGCCGGCCAGCGGCAGCGGGCGTTGCGCATCGCCTTTGCCGGCGGCGCGGTCGCCTTCGCCATCACCGAGGCCATCGGCGTCGCCGCCGCGGTCTGGCCGCAGGCCTGGATCGGCGCTGTTCAGCACCGACCCGCAGGTGATCGATACCGGGAGCACCTACCTGCGCATCGTGGGACCGACCTACGGGTTTTTCGGCCTGGCGCTTGCGCTCTATTTCGCTTCGCAAGGCGCGGGGCGGTTGTTCTGGCCGCTGTCGGCGGGGTTTCTGCGCATGCTGGTCGCGATCGGCGGCGGATGGCTGGCGCTCTCCCTGACCGGCTCGCTCACCTGGCTGTTCGCAGCCCTTGCGCTGGGTCTCATTCTGCACGGGCTCACCCTGCTGGCGGCGATCGGCAGCGGGGCATGGTTTCGCTCGCCCGCCGCAGCGACCTCGCAGCATGGCGGAGGGAATACGTAGCTCGGCAGCAGTGTTATGATGTGCTGGCCCCTCAGGGAGGACTACCGTGGACCAGACCATCATCAATCTCTACGACCGCTTCACCCATGGCGGGATGAACCGGCGCGAATTTCTCGACCGCCTGGCCGAGCTCGCGGGCTCGACCGCGGCGGCGGCCGCGCTGCTGCCGCTCTTGCAGAACGACTACGCGCAAGCCGCGATCGTGGCGCCGGACGATTCCAGGCTCACCGCCGAGCGCGTCGCCTACGATTCCCCCAAGGGAAAGATCAACGGCTACCTCGTGCGCGCCAAGGCCATGGGCAAGCGTCCGACGGTGATCGTCATTCACGAGAACCGCGGCCTCAACCCGCATATCGAGGATGTGGCGCGCCGGGTCGCGGTCGAGGGCTACCTCGCCTTCGCGCCCGACCTGCTGTCGGTGAACGGCGGCACGCCGCCGGAGGAGGACAAGGCGCGCGAGCTGCACCAGAAGACCGAGCGCGAGGACATGATCGCCGCGGCGCTGGCGGCGGTCCCATTCATGCGCACGCATGCGGAATCGACCGGCAAGGTCGGCGCGGTCGGTTTCTGCTTCGGCGGCGCCGTGGTCAACCGGATGGCGGCGGGCAGTCCCGAGCTTGCCGCCGCGGTGCCCTATTACGGCGCGCAGGTGCCGGCCGAGATGGTGCCGGCGATCAAGGCGGCGCTGCTGCTGCAATATGCCGAGACCGACGAGAACATCAACAAGGGTATCGCCGCCTACGAAGCGGCGCTGAAAGCCAACAACAAGACCTACACGCTGCACATGTATCCGGGCACGCAGCACGCCTTCAACAACGATACCGGCGCCGCCCGCTACAACAAGGCGGCGGCCGACCTCGCCTGGAGCCGGACGCTCGCGTTCTTCGCGGAGCATCTGGGCGCGCCGCCGAAGGCAGCGTAGGCGTGCCCGGCTGCGATTAGGCAAGATGATGTCGGCGGGAACCGAACCAGCCGGTTGCGGCCGCTATCTGCCGACGTAGGTGCGGTAGCTGTAGACGCCGTCCGTCCCGGCCCGCACCACGAGCACCCGCGACTTCCGCCATTGGGTTCGCCGGCCGTTCACCAATCGGCCGGGCTCGCCCGCGGTCTTGACTGCGACGAACAGCTGCTCGCGGGGCTTGCGCCGTCCCTCCGCCTGCCGCAGCAGCCTGCCGGCATCGGAGTGGTAGGCATAGAGATCGTCCGCCTCGAAGCCTTCGTGGCGGGCGAGCTTCTTGACCTGCCGCAGGATTTTTTGACTTGGCTGACGGATCGGCTTGCCCGGCAACAGCGAGCTGTCACCAGCGGCCTTGCCGAGCGCGATGAGCTCGAGCCTCCGGTTCGCGCGCGCAGCAACCGGATCGGACGCCCAGCGAAGCGCCCGCTCGTCCTTCTCGTCGCCGATGCAGGGATGGACCGAAGGATCCCCGAGCAGAATGAACTGCCCCAACGTCTTGAGGTTGGTTTCCTCGTCGAGCCGCTCGCTCAGCACGAATTGTTGGCGCGCCTGCAGCAGTGCCCGGCCGAGCGACGCGCCGTCGAGCACATTGACCAGGAAGTATTGCACCATCAGGTCGGCTGCCCCGACCTCGTCCACGTCGCCATAGGCGGTCGTGGTGCTGCCGAGAAATCCGATCGCACCGCGATCGAGATAGGCGATCGCGATCGGAAAATCCTTCTTGTTGTCGGCATCGAGCCTGGGATCGTAGAGTTCCGCTCCGAAGCAACATTCAGCCGCGACTACGGTGCCGCGCCTGGCATGCTTGAGCACGTCCTGGCTCGACAGCGCAGCCAGATACCGGGCGTTGTCGAGCTCCCCGTAGAAGCGGGTATCCTCGTGCATGCCGTGGCAATTGATGAAGTGGGTCAATGCGCGCATGTGCCGGTTCGCCCGGGGCGCCTTGACCGGCGGGCTGACGAGAAGCTTGCTGGCGCCGAAAATGCGGCCCACGTTCCTGGTGCTCGATCCGCGCCACTCCGCAGCCGAGATTGCCAAATAGGAGAGGTAATCCTCGCGCGGCCGGGAACGGAAGCTCGCGGCCGAGCGGATCTGCTTGACGAGAAAACTCGGATTCTTGGCATTGGTGATGCCGGGCATGCGCCCGACCACGCGGGTGACCGTGATGTAGCGCCGCATGTCCCGGCTGAACGGTGCGTCGCACGCGTATGGTAGATCGCTCGGCAAGTCGGACTCGTCGTCGTCGCGGATCGGATTTTCGAGCGCGACATGCGGCACGACGTCGGGCGCATCGAGAATGACGAGATAGTGCGGCTTGCGGGCGGCATAGACGGCATCGATGGCGACCTTGTGCTGTTGGCCGCTTTTGGTATCGGTCACCGCCTTCCGTTTCATGGTCGCGGGATCGTCGAGAAAGATGATCTCGGTCTCCAAGCCGCGCTTTCTGTCCGCCTGTTTCATCTGCCGGACCGCCGCCAAGACTTTTTTCAGCCCCTCCGGCCCGTACTTGCTGCGCAGCGCGGTCTTATTGGTCACCACGAGCTTCTGCGATTTTTTCGGCATGACCTAGCCCCCACTGAAACCAGTGGTTGCATAATGGAACAAGACCCGTGCGTCCGCAATGGAGGCTGGGGCCCTCCCGGGAATCCCAGACAGGCAGCGACAGCTGCTGCCGACGCGAGCGCCGCTCCTTCGTCACGCGGTGGCGCGGGAGCGATGCCGGCTTTTCTTGGGCGGATGGAGCATCTCGATCAGCGCGCCGGCGGTACGCAGCAGGCGCGCGTCACGGCCGGGCGCGCCGACGAGCTGCACGCCGAGCGGCAGCCCGCCTTCGCCGGCGAGCAGCGGCAGCGACAAGGCGGGCAGGCCGGTCAAGGTCCACAAGGTGCAGAAGGCCGGGTCGCCGGTGGCGCCCAGTCCCTTGGGCGCCACGCCGGGGGCCGCGGGCGTCAGGATCGCGTCGTACTCATCGAAGATATCGGCAAGGCTTGCGGCGTAACGCGGCGCCTGGGCGAGCGCGGCGAGATAGTCCACCGCGCTCGCGCTCCGGCCCTGGGCGAGGAGCTTGCCCATCACCTCGCTCGGCTCGCCGCGCGCGACAAAGGGCGCAAGATTGTGCGCCATATCGGTCGCCATGATGGTGCGATGCGCGTCCCAGGCTTCCGCGAAGCGACGGCCGGAAGCTCGACCGGGGTGATCGCGATGTGCCGAGCGCCGCCGACCAATTCCTCGAACGCCGCCTTGGTGCCGGCATCGGCCTTGTCCCAGACCGGGGTGCGCACGAAGGCGAAGCGCGGCGGCAACGGCGGCTTCTCTGCGCTGCATCGCGCGGAAATTCGGGAGCGGCGAAGGGCCGCGTGTCGGGATCGGCTGGATCGTGCCCCGCGATGACGTCGAGGATGAGCGCAAGATCGGCAAGCGAGCGCGCGAACGCGCCGATATGATCGAGCTTGCGCGACAACTGCAAGCACGCCCGCGCGCGAGACGAGCCCGTGGCTCGGCTTGACGGCGAACACGCCGCAGAACGCCGCCGGCCGGATGACCGATCCGTTGGTCTGGGATGCCGAGCGCGAGCGGCACCATCTTGGCGGCGACCGCCGCCGCCGAGCCCGACGACGAGCCGCCCGGCGTGCGGGCGGGGTCATGCGGATTGCGCGTCGGGCCCGGATGGTAATAGGCGAATTCGGTGGTCACTGTCTTGCCGATGATGATCGCGCCGGCGGCACGCAGCTTCGCCACCACGGTGGCGTCATGCCAAGGCCGGCGGCCGGCGCCGAGCGGCGAGCCGAGCTCGGTCGGATAGTCGGCCGTATCGATGATGTCCTTGATCGCGACCGGGACGCCGTGCAGCGGCCCGATCGGGTGCCCTTGCGCGCGGCGCTCATCGAGCGCGCGCGCCTGCGCGAGCACGTGCGTCGCGATCGAGATGGGCGAATGCCTTGATCTCGCCCTCGACCGCGTCGATGCGCTCGAGACAGGCGCGGGCATAGTCCTCTGCGCCGAGATCGCACCGCGGGCGATCTCGGCGGCGGCACCTCGCTCGCGGTCGACGATCGATGAGCCCGTCGTCGGCCAAGGCTGCGCTCCCGATGCAATTTGCGACGGCTCTAGCTGCGGGCCGCCAAGCACGGTCAGCGAGGCAACTCGCAGCAGCCGGCGTTCACGACGCGCCGAGCAGATCGAGCACCCCCGACAATGTCATGGTGAATCGCCAAGCGCCACCCCGGCGCAGATGGCGACGCTGATATACGGCTCCAATTCCGTGCCGACCGAACGGTGCCGCTCGCCCCCGCGCGGCAGCAACGCCCAGAACACGCCGCCGGTGACGATGAAGACCGCGATGCCGGAAATCAGCAGCAGCATCCTTTCCTCCCGATCATGCGCGGGCGTCAGCGATAGAGCTGAGTCGGCAGCCACAGCCCGATCTGCGGGAACGTATAGAGCATGATCATCGATATGATCACGATGATCATGAACGGCAGCACGCCGCGGAAGATATCGTTGATGTTGACCCAGCTCGGGCGCCACGCCCTTGAGATAGAACGGCGCCATGGCGACCGGCGGCGACAGGAACGAGGTCTGGATGTTGAGCGCGACCAGCAGCCCGAAGAACAGCGGATCGACATTGAAGGTCTTCAGCAGCGGCAGGAAGATCGGCATGAAGATGACGATGATCTCGGTCCATTCCAGCGGCCAGCCCAAAATGAAGATGATGATCTGGGCGAGGACCATGAATCCGGTGGTCGACAGGTTCATCGCCAACATGAACTTCTCGATCGGCTCGTGGCCGCCGAGATAGGCGAAGACCGCCGAGAACGTGAACGAGCCGATGAACAGCCAGCACACCATCGCGGTGGTGCGGGCGGTCAGGAACACGGACTCCTTGAGCTGGCCGAAGCGTGAACGAGGTTCCCGGCAGCAGCGCGATGCCGACAAGCAGCGTCGCGAACAATGCGACCGCGACGACGCGGCGATCGACGTCCACATGCGTGAACCCGCACACGATCAAATAGACGAAGAACGCAGCAGCGAGCAGGCCGTAGACCTGGACCAGGAGCACGTTCCATCGCCGCTGAGTAATCGGCGCCATAGCCGACCGCGAGCAGCAGCGCGCCGAGCGAGCCCATGGCCGCCGCCTCCGACGGCGTGGCGAGGCCGAAGATGATCGAGCCGAGCGCCGCGCCGATCAGACCGGCCAGCGGCGCGAACGAGGTCAGCAGCGCCCACCAGCACCTGCGCATGACGGGCACGTTGCGCTCTTCCGCCGGCAGCTGCGGCGCCAGCTTCGGATTGAGCAGCGTCATGATGATGACGTAGAGCATGTACAGCCCGGCCAGCATGATGCCGGGGAAGAAGGCGCCGGCGTAGAGCTTGACCACCGACACGCCGGCGGTCGCGCCGTAGAGAATGAGCATGACGCTCGGCGGAATGAGAATGCCGAGGCAGCCGCCGGCGCACACCACGCCGGCCGCGATCTTGACGTCGTAGCCGGCACGCAGCATCGCCGGGAAGGCCAGCAGCCCCATCAGCGTGACGCAAGCGCCGACGATGCCGGTCGCGGTCGCGAAGATCGCGCAGGTCGCGAGCGTCGCGAGCGCGAGCGAGCCCGGCACCGGGCCGGCGGCGAGCTGCAGCGAGCGGAACAGGCGATCGAGGATATTGGCGCGCTCGATGATGTAGCCCATGAACACGAACAACGGGATCGAGATCAGCACGTCGTTCGTCATCACCGAATAGGTGCGCTGGACGAGCAGGTTGAAGATCAGGTCGCCCATCGCCCAATAGCCGAAGAACACGCCGAGCGCCATCAGCGTGAAGGCGATCGGAAACCCGAACATGATGAAGACGACGAACAGGCCGAGCATGATCACGCCCAGCTCGGGATTGCCGATGCCGAGCATCAGATGTCCCCCTTGCGCTGCCCGATCTCCTCGAGCTCCTTGACCACCTGGTAGTCGCCGTGCTCGGCCTTCTCGAGCATGACCTTGTCGAGCTCCTCGACGTCATGCAGGCGCTGCGGCCACTCGCCGGTGCGGATGCACATGAATGCAGCGGATGACCTCGACGATGCCCTGCATCACCATGAGCACGCCGACGATCGGGATCAGCGTCTTGAAATGGTAGACCGGCGGCCCGAACGGGCTCGCCGACGAGTGCTCATTCATCAGCCACGACAGCTTGGCATAGCCGTAGCCGGCATAGACGAACGCCAGCATGCCGGGAAAGAAGAACAGGAAATACAGCACCAGATCCCATTTCGCCTGCGTGCGCGGCGACCAGGCGCGGTAGAGGAAGTCGCCGCGCACGTGGCCGTTGCGCGAGAGCGTGTAGGCGCCGGCCAGCATGAACAGCGTGCCGTAGAGCATGTAGCTGGCGTCGAACGCCCATTCGGTCGGCGCCAGGAACAGGTAGCGCATGAACACTTCGTAGCTGGTGGTGAAGGTGAGAATGAGGATGCACCAGCCCGCGGTCTTGCCGACCCAGGTGCTGATCTCGTCGACCACGCAACAAAAGCGCGGTTCATGGCTCCCCCCGCGCCGCCTTGCTTATCCCGCTTTCGTGGGATGAGAAGCGGCGACGGCTCGCAGCGGCCCGCACGTCGCCTGCACGCGAGCCCGCTGATCGGCGCTTCAGCCGAAGAAGTGCTTGTAGGCCTTCTCGAGTTGCGCGGTCGTCAGGTTGTTGGTGTGGAAATAGGGCGAGATGCGCTTCGCCCACGCCTTCTGCGAGTTGAGGACCTTCTAGAAGAACGGGTCCTTGTTCGGCTTCGATCACCTTGTCCCAGGCCTTGAGCTGCGCGTCGAGCATCGCGTCCGGCGTCTTGATGACCTTGACGCCGCGCTTCTTGATCTCCTCGAGATCCTTCGAATAGCGGTCGTGCGCCAAGGCGAACTGGTCGGCGGTGGCGGCAAAGGCCGCGTATCGCAGGATCGCCTTCAGCTCGGCCGGCAGCGCGTTGTACTTGGCCTTGTTGAAGCTGAGCTCGAACGCTCCTGCTGCTGATGGTGGCTTCCCACCATGAAGTACTTGGACACGTCCGGGAAGCCGAGCAGCATGTCGGACGACGGGTTGTTGAACTCGGCCGCGTCGATCAGGCCGCGGTCCAGCGCCGGCACGATCTCGCCGCCCGGCAGGATGGTGACCGACGCGCCCATCTCCTTGAACAGGTCGGCGGAGAGCCCGACGGTGCGGTACTTGATGCCCTTGAAGTCGTCGGCGCTCTTGACCTCCTTCTTGAACCAGCCGAGCGGCTGCGTCGGCATCGGGTAGTAGAGGAAGCCGACGAGGTTGAGCTTGAGGATGTCGTTGATCAGCTCGTTGTAGAGCGCCTCGCCGCCGCCGTAATAGAACCAGGCGAGCATGCTGTGGGCGTCCCAGCCGAACGACGGCGGGGTGCCGAACAGCGAGGCCGCCTTGTTCTTGCCGTACCAGTAGACGGTCACGCCGTGGCCGCCGTCGAGGACGCCGGAATGCACCGCGTCCTGCAGCTGGAAGGCGGGCACGACGGCGCCGGCGGCGAGCACGTCGAGCTTGAGCCGCCCGCCCGACATCTCGTTGACCTTCTTGGCGTAGTCGACGGCGAACTCGTGGAAGATGTCCTTGGTCGGCCAGGTCGACTGGTATTTCCAGGTCACGGTCTGCGCGCGCGAGACCTGCGGCATGGCGACCGCGGCCGCGCCGGTGATGGCGGCGCCGGCGAGGAACTTGCGCCGGGTCGCGGATTTGGACGTGCGTGACGTTTCAGTGATCATGGGCATTGCCCTCCTTGGCTTGCTCAGAGTCCACGCGGCCTTCTCGGAGCCGCTTGGTGATATGAACCGTCCGGACAGGTTCCTATTCCGGCAGGCGCAGTTTGTACGGGGTGATATCGCTCCACACAAGGCTCGAATTGTCTCGCCCCATCGATCCGAGCCGCCGCGAGTGCTCGAAGTTACGAGAAATTAAGACACCGGGGTCGGGCTCAGCGCGCTCGCCGCGATGATCGACGGTCGACGCCGCCTTATGCTAAAGTCGTACGTGGCGGGCGAACGAAATCAGAGGCACGGTTGCTCCACCTTCGTGAAAGGGACCATCGGCCTAATTCAGGCCAGGTCGATCCGCTGCACCACCGCCACGACCGCGATTTCCGATCGGCTGCCGGCAGACAGGAGAAACCCCGTGTCACGCCTCCTCTCGACGCTCGCCACCATCTGGCGGCTTGCCCGTCCCTACTTCTTCTCCGAGGACCGCTGGGCCGGCCGCATCCTGCTCGGCGCCGTGATCGCCATCGAGCTCTCGATCGTCGCCATCAACGTCCTGCTCAACCAATGGAACAACCGGTTCTACAATGCGCTGCAGGAGCGCAACTGGGACACCTTCGTCAGCGAGCTGTTGTTCTTCTGCGTCCTGGCGGCAACCCTCATCGTGCTCGCGGTCTATCAGCTCTATCTCAATCAATGGCTGCAGATCCGCTGGCGGCGCTGGATGACGCGGCAATATCTCGACCATTGGCTTGCCGGCGCCAACCATTATCGCATGCAGCTCCTCGGCGATGCCGCCGACAATCCCGACCAGCGCATCGCCGAGGACATCAAGGACTGTTCGTCGAGCGCGCGCTGTTCTTCAGCGTCGGCTTGCTCGGCGCGATCGTCACGCTGTTCTCCTTCGTGGTGATCCTGTGGACGCTGTCCGCCGCCGCTCCGCTCTACCTGTTCGGCACGACCTTCGCCATTCCGGGCTATCTGGTCTGGGCGGCGCTGCTCTATGCGATCGTCGGAACCATGCTGACCCATCTCGTCGGCTGGCCGCTCGATCTCGCTCAATTTCCGCCAGCAGCGGTTCGAGGCCGACTTCCGCTTCAACCTCGTTCGCGTGCGGGAGAATTCCGAGCAGATTGCCCTGCTCGGCGGAGAAGACGCCGAGCGCGAGCGGCTGCTCGACCGCTTCGGCCGGGTGGTCGCCAATTTGCATGCTGATCATGCAGCGCACCAAGCTGCTGACGTTTCTGACCGCGAGCTATACGCAGGTATCGACCGTCTTTCCCTTCATCGTGATCAGCCCGGCCTATTTTGCCGGCGCGGTTCAGCTCGGCGGCCTGATGCAGACCGCGTCCGCGTTCAGCAGCGTGCAGACCGCGCTGTCGTTCTTCGTCAACTACCTATCGGCAGCTGGCGGAGTGGCGGGCGGTGATCGAGCGGCTCGACGGCTTCAACGTGGCGGTCGAGAAGGCGCGGGCCGCGGCGACGACGAAGCCGGTGATCGAGGTCCTGCCGCGCGAGCGGCAAGGATGCGGTCGAGATCGACGACCTGCTGGTGCGGCTGCCGCAAGGGACGCCGCTGGTGGCCGCCGACGACATCGTCGTCTCGGCGGGCGAGCGCGTGCTCCTCACCGGCCCGTCCGGCGCCGGCAAGTCGACCCTGTTCCGCGCGATCGCCGGCGCGTGGCCGTTCGGCACCGGCACCATCCGCGTGCCGAAAGGAGCCAAGGTGATGACGCTGCCGCAGCGGCCGTATTTCCCGATCGGCACGCTCGCGGCCGCGGTGAGCTACCCGGCCGAGCCCGGCACCTTCAGCGCGCAGGCGCTGGCCGAGGTCATCGCCGCGGTCGGCCTGCCGGCGCTGGCCGGCACGGCTGGAGGAGGAAGCGCATTGGAACCGGATGCTGTCGCTCGGCGAGCAGCAGCGCCTCGGCATCGCCCGCGCCATCCTGCAGGCGCCCGATTATCTCTTCCTCGACGAGGCGACGGCCTCGCTCGATGAGCCCGCCGAAGCCGCGCTCTACCGCCTGCTCGAGGCGCGCCTCGAGGGCACCACGATCGTATCGATCGGCCATCGCTCGACGCTGTTCGCGTTCCACCGCCGCGGCCTCGCGCTGGCGCGCGACGGAAGCCTGCATCGCGTGCGCGCGGATGCGCTCGAAGCCGCCGCCAAATAGCACACTTCACCACCAGCGCGCCGGCCACGACCCGCGACGGAAAAGGTTGTGCCAGAGGAAGGCCAGGGCGGCGAGCAGGCAGGCCCCGACCGCCACCGGAGCGACGAGAAAGCTCCAGGACATGTCGTTGATCACGACGACGAGCGGATCGATCCCGGCCGGGGGGTGGAAGCTGCGCGTCAGATGCATGGCCGCCATGGCGAGGCCCACCGCGAACGCGGCCGCGAAGATCCCCGGTCCGGCCAGCTTCACCACCAGCAGCCCGACCGCCGTGGCCACGAGATGCCCGCCGATGAGCGCGCGCGGTTGCGCTGCCTCGGTCTCCGGCGAGCCCATGACCAGGACGATGGAGGTGGCGAACGGCACGAACAGGAGGGGAAAGGCGGTGCGATCGGACAAGTGCTCCATCAGGGCGATGGCGATCGCGCCGCCGGCGGCACCGGCGATGACCAGGGTCATCGGCATTCTGGCGGGAGGAGGCTCTCGCAAGGTTGGAACGCCTCCGTGCTCGCCCCCTCAGGAGCAAGTTTCATTCCGGCCAAATGGAACGGGCGGCGGCCCGGATGAGCCGCCGCCCGCAGATCGTGCCGATGTCGGCTTACTTCAGGTTGGCCATGGCGGTGAGGTCGAACTTGCCGGTGACGACAAACCTCTTGCTGCACCAGTCCGAGCCGAACCCACCGGGATTGATCGCGGTGAAGTCATTCGTGAACCGCGCGGTGTTGTCGCTGGTGAAGGCGTTGCAGTCGCCCTTGTTCAGGTCGGTGTCGTAGTAGCGAAAGTCGATCGAGAACACGTTCTTGGTGATGCCGAAACCGACGTTCCAGGTGGTGTAGCTCTTGTAGGGAATGCCGTTCGGGAACCCGGTGACGGCATAGAAATTGTCGCTCGTGCCGAGGAACCAATGGCCGGCTTCGCCGGACAGGTACAATCCCCAGCCTTCCGGCATTGCGGCGCTCGGTGCGGTGAATTTCGCACCGCCGACCAGGTAGGTGCCTTTGGCCCCTGAATTGAGCACGGAGGGGGAGTAGTACACGGCGCCGCTGAAGCCGACCTGATCGTTGACCGTGTAAAGGCCCTTT
This sequence comes from uncultured Alphaproteobacteria bacterium, assembly GCA_963827585.1. Taxonomy (GTDB): domain Bacteria; phylum Pseudomonadota; class Alphaproteobacteria; order Rhizobiales; family Xanthobacteraceae; genus VAZQ01. The sequence goes on along the minus strand of CAWHCK010000046.1, from coordinate 343,542 downwards.
GCATACGCCTCCCAGAAGCTCAGGTCCCGCTTGATGACGTTGAAGTTGACCGGCAGGAAGCCGTTCTCGACGCAGTCGGTGCCGAAAAACGGGTTGGTGCTGCCGTTGAAGCAGGTTCCGCCCGGGTACCAGTAGTAGATGCCGCCGAAGTCGAGGGCGAGCGGACCGAAGGTCGGCCGGATGCCGGCGTAGCCGTCGATCTCGGCAGCGGCGCGGTTCGGGAACGCGATGCTGGCGCCCGCGATACCGCTATAGAGCTGGAGGTACGGGTTCACGTTGTAGCGCGGCTCGAAATAGGCGTTCACCGACGGATTGTGGTTGGACTGCGTAATGCCGCGGAAGATGTAGTCGCTCGTGAAGCCCGCGCCGAAAGCGATGTCCCACGGACTCTACGGGCGGAGGCGGCGGCGGCGCCTTCATGACCCTCTTGTCGGCCGCAATTGCCGGCGTCGCAAGCGCGACGGCGGCAACAACAGATAGAACCAGCTTTTTCATGTGATGCCCCTTTGTAATCCAACGCCACCCCGGCGCTTCCGTGCCTCTGCTCGATAGCGACTGTGTTGTCCCCCGCAGTCGCGTCCCCTTGCACGTCGACGGAACCTAACAACACGCCGGAAAACGTGAGAAGGAGAAATCCAACGGCAATTGCTCGCTTTTTAGGCGAATCCGGGCTCTTGCGCTCGAAAGACTCGAACTGTTGCGATTCCAACACAAAAGTTCGGAGCAAATCCGGCCGCAGACGATCTGGTTCTCGCCGGTCGCACCGCGGCGAGAGACAGGGCACCCGCCTCCCGCTTCGGATCCCCGGCCACCCTCGCCGCCCGCTGTGTCCCTGAATAAGTAGCTGTCTCAATTACTTGCGGGAATGCTTGCGGGGATCGCGGGGCCTTCCCGTTGCGCCGCCATGCGCCTGACGAGACGACAAGACAGTCAGGCGGCAGCCTTCTTGCGGTTGGCCTCGAGCCGGGCATCGACCAGCGCGACGGTCGCATCAATGAGCGCGTTGCGCAGGCCCTTCTGCGCGGCGATGGCCTGCACCAGCTTGTCCGCGCGCTCGATATTGGGGACGCCGTTGTTGAGAGCACGGGCGGCGGACGACGGACGCGTGAGTCCATCGGCGGCGGCGGCGTATTTCTCGAACGGCACCAGATCTTCCGGCGCGGCCCCCAGCTTGATGCAGAGGTCGCGCACGAAGTTGTACACCGAGCGCGACGCCTCGAGGTCGGAATGCACCGCCTCCTTGATGGTGATGGCGCCATCCTTGGTCACGCAGCGATAATTGCCGGTCAGCAGCATCGCCCACTTGGCGAGCGGGACGAAGATGGAGTCGTGCACCTTGAGCTTCACCGGCAGTTCGATCTGGCCGTCGCCGGTATCGAACCGGATCGCCTCGATGTCGTCCTGCAGCTGCCGCAGGATGGCGGTGTGCTTCTCGGAATTCGAAGCGCGCGACCTTGAAGTTGGTCGGCAGCGTCACCTGCAGCACGTTGACCTTTTCGTCCGGCGGGCGGATCGCCTGCGGGTCCGGGCTGCACAGCGTCAACAGCGCGGGATCGAAACTTTCCCAGACGCTCGGGTCGGTGTAGGCGGCGGTCAGGGCATCGGTGTCGAGGCCCGGGATGCGCTTGATGTAAGGCAGCGGCGGCATGTTCATGATCGACATGCACGGCACCTTGGACTTGGCCACGGCGTCGAGCAGCTGGCGCACGCCGGGGAGCGGTATTGCGGCTCCTGCATCGCAAGGCCGACGAGATCGTAGTCGAGCGGATTGACGTCGCCGGGACCGGCCGCGGACACCTTGCCCGGGCAGCTTGCGGGAGTCGATCTCGACCGGATCCTTGCGGCCCCTGACCGGCAAGCGCACGCGGAAGCCTTCCGCGTTGATCAAGTCCGCCTCGTTGGGGAGGCACACCAGCTTCACCTGGTGACCGCCGAATAGCAGCTTGGAGGCCAGCAACGATCCGTAGGACGCGCCCATGATCAGGATGTTGTAAGTCGCCGGCATAGCAAACCTCCTCCGGGTTGGCGGGGAAGACGGCAGCGAGTTCCGGCCCATCCTTCCCGCTCGGCAATGCTATTCGGCCCACCACCCCTATGCAATCGACCAATAAAGATGGGCTCCCCTTCCGATCGGAAGGAGGAGCCCAGCTGACATCCCGCACCGCAGTCCCGGGACCCGCGCCCGAAGCGCGGGCCATTCGTCCTGCGGCGTGTTACGAGGAACCTCCGCCCTCCGAGCCGCTGCCACCCGAGGGGTAGCCGCCCATGGGTGAGGACGTTGGAGAGCTGTAGGAGGGGGTGCTCGGAGCTGGGGCCGGCGCCGGCTTCGGCTTCGGAGCGGCTTTCTTCACCGGCTTCGGAGCGGCCTTTTTCGCCGGCTTCTTTGCCCCACCCTTCTTTGCCACGACGACCTTTTTTTTCTTCTTGGCCGGGGCGGCCTTTTTCGCCTTCTTCATCTTCTTGGTCTTCGACTTCGCTTTCTTCGCTTTCTTCGCCATGATCGCCTCCCGATCTTTGCGCCTCAAATGTCGGTATGGTTCTCAACGCTACTGTTACATCGCCGGCGTGACGGTCTCTCCCGTCGCGCTAGAAACCCCTTTCCCGGCGAGCGCCTCGGGCGCGGGGCCTCCGGTCGCCCAGTCCATCAGCTCGACGGTATGGACAACCGGGATCACCGTGCCCGCAGCGATCTGCGTCATGCAGCCGATATTGCCGGCGGCGATCACGTCGGGCTTGAGCTTTTCGATATTCGCGACTTTGCGCTCGCGTAACCTCCTCGCAAGCTCCGGCTGGAGAATGTTGTAGGTGCCGGCCGAACCGCAGCACAGATGTCCCTCCGGCACATCTTTCACCACGAATCCGATCTTGCAAAGCAATTCTTTCGGAGCACGCGCGATTTTCTGTCCATGTTGGAGCGAGCAAGCCGAATGATACGCAACGACAAGGCCCGCTGGGCTGCGTTCGCACGTGAGCTTGAGCCCGCTCAGATACTCGCTGATGTCCTTGGCGAGCCGCGACACGCGGGCGGCCTTGTCGGCATAGGCCGAATCAGTGCGCAGCATGAAGCCGTAATCCTTGATGGTGGTGCCGCAGCCCGAGGCGGTGACCAGGATGGCGTCGAGACCCTCCCCTTCGATCTCGGCGCTCCAGGAATCGATTCGGCGGCGGGCGGTGGAGAGCGCCTCGCGCTCGCGACCCATATGGTGGACGAGGGAGCCGCAGCAGCCGTCATCCGCCACGACCACCTCGATGCCGTGGCGGGTCAGGAGGCGGATGGCGGCGGCGTTGATCGCGGGCGCAATCACCGGCCCCACGCAGCCGTCCAATAGCGCCACGCGGCCGCGGCGGGGTGCCTGCGCCCGGAACAGGCGTCGCCCCCTGCCGGCCGCGGCCGCGGGGAGCCGCGCCGGGGCCAAGCCCAGCATGGCTGCGACCGGCGCGAGCCCGAGCGCGGCGAAAAGACCGGCGAACGGCTTGCCCAGCCGGGCCGCGCCGAGCGCCAAGCGCAAGCGGCCGTTGTGCGGCAGCACGCGGGCGAGAAGCGCGCGCAGCAAGCGCTCGACCGGCGGCCGCGTATAGGTCTTCTCGATGTGGCTGCGGGCGTGGTCGACGAGGTGCATGTAGTGCACGCCCGACGGACAGGTGGTCATGCAGGCCAGGCACGACAGGCAGCGGTCGATATGCTTGACGACGTCGGCGGTCGCTGGGCGCTCGTGCTCCAGCATGTCCTTGATCAGGTAGATGCGTCCGCGCGGCGAATCGAGCTCGTCGCCGAGCAGCACATAGGTCGGACAGGTCGCGGTGCAGAACCCGCAATGCACGCAGGTGCGCAGGATCCGCTCCGCTTCCGCGGTATTCGGGTCGGCGAGCTGGGCGAGACTGAAGCTCGTTTGCACCGGGTCACACTCCCGCCCACATGCGCCCGGGATTGAGCGCACCCTGGGGATCGAAGCTCTCCTTGACCCGCTTCGTCAATGCGGCAACGGCGGCATCCTGCGGGGGGAATACGCCGATCGCGGCGCGCACCGCGGCCGGCGCGCGGATCAGCGTCGCATGCCCGCCGGTCGCGGCAACCGCATCGCGGACGAGCGCCGCGCCGGCATCGTCGGAGGGGCCGAGCGCGAGCCAGACGAGGCCGCCCGCCCAGTCGTAGAGGAATTGCGCCTCCGCCCGCTCTGCGATCATCGCCGCAAGCTCGGCGCCGCGGCTCGGCGCCGTCGAAATGCGCCAGAGCGGCCGCTCGGCGCCGGTCCCTCGAGCCGCAAACGGCGTGACGTCGCGCACCGCCTGCCAGAGCCTCCGCGAAGGCGGGTCGCCGACCGTCACGAGATCGCCGAACGGCCTCATCAGCGCCTCGAGCACGCGGCTGCGATGGGCGACCGATGGCGCAAACCCTTCGAGCCGCAGCGCGGTGACGGCACCGCCGGCACCCGCGATATCGTCCGCCGGGATATGCGCGGCCACCCCTGCCGGCAGGTGGGCCGCGCCCGATACGTCGCACGACGACCCCATGGCGAGCGTCATCGCCTCGACCGCCTTGGCCGGTTCGAGGCCGCGAATGACGACCGTCTCCTCGGTTTCGGGCCGGGGCAGCACCTTGATCGTCACCTCGGTGACCGCCGCGAGCGTGCCCCAGGAGCCCGCAATCAGCTTGCAGAGGTCGTAGCCGGTGACGTTCTTCACCACCCGGCCGCCGGATTTGAAGGTTTCGCCGCGGCCCGACACGGCGGAGAACCCGAGGAAATGATCGCGCGCCGCCCCGGCTTTGATCCGGCGTGGGCCCGAAACGTTCGCCGCCAGCGCGCCGCCGATGGTGCCGCGGCCGGCGATGCCGCCGAGGATGGAGCCGTAGTCCATCGGCTCGAAGGCAAGCTGCTGGCCTTTGGCGGCGACCAGCGCCTCGATCTCGGCGAGCGGCGTGCCGGCTCTGGCCGAAAGCACCAACTCCTCCGGCTCGTAGAGCGTGACGCCGGTGAGCGCGGAGAGCTCAAGCGTGAGATCGGTTTGCGCGGGCCGGCCGATGGCACGCTTGGAGCCATGCCCGACGATTTCGACGGTCTTCGCCCCGGCCAGCGCCCATTGCACCGCCGCCTCGACGTCCTTGCCGTCGCGGGGTCTGAGCGTATCGGTCATCGGCCTGCGGCGGACGGTGTACCGTCCCGAATGTGGCGCTTGAACAGTGGCCCGGGGTGCACGCCTAGAACCTCGGAATATCCGGGAACGCCACCCGGCCCGCATGCACGTGCAGGCGCCCGAGCTCGGCGCAGCGGTGCAGCGTCGGAAACACCTTGCCCGGATTGAGCAGGCCCTGGTCGTCGAAGGCGCACTTGAGCCGCTGCTGCTGCGCCAGATCGGCTTCCGAGAACATCGCCGGCATCAGATCGCGCTTCTCGACCCCGACACCGTGCTCGCCCGTGAGCACGCCGCCCACTTCGACGCAGAGCCTGAGAATGTCCGCGCCGAACGCTTCCGTCTTCTCGAGCTCGCCCGGCTTGTTGGCGTCGTAGAGAATGAGCGGATGGAGGTTGCCGTCGCCGGCATGGAAGACGTTGGCGACGCGCAGCCCATAGTGCTCGGACAGCTCGCGCATGCGCTTGAGCACCTGCGGCAGCCGCGCCCGCGGGATGGTGCCGTCCATGCAGTAATAATCGGGCGAGATGCGCCCGACCGCCGGGAACGCCGCCTTGCGCCCGGCCCAGAACAGCAGGCGCTCTTCTTCCGAGGTGGAGACGCGGCAGGTCTGGGCGCGGCAGGATATCGCGATCGCCTCGACGCGCGCGATGAGGTGATCGACCTCGGGGCGCGGACCGTCGAGCTCGACGATCAACAGCGCCTCGACCTCGAGCGGATAGCCGGCATGCACGAATTCCTCGACCGCATGGATCGCCGGGGCGTCCATCATCTCCATGCCGCCGGGGATGATGCCCGCGCCGATGATCCTGCTCACGCATTCGCCGGCATCTTCGGAGGAGGCAAAACCGACCAGCACGGCGCGCGCGCTTTCCGGCTTCTTCAGGATGCGCACGGTGATCTCGGTCACCACGCCGAGCAGTCCCTCGGAGCCGGTGATGACGCCGAGGAGATCGTAGCCGCCGGCATCGAGATGCTTGCCGCCGACGCGGACGATCTCGCCCGTCATCAGCACCAGCTCGCACCCCAGCAGGTTGTTGGTGGTCATGCCGTATTTGAGGCAGTGCACGCCGCCCGAATTCTCCGCCACGTTGCCGCCGATGGTGCAGGCGATCTGCGAGGACGGATCGGGCGCGTAGTAGAAACCGGCGTGCTCGACCGCCTGCGTGACCGCGAGATTGGTCACGCCCGGCTCGACCACCGCGACGCGGTTTTCGAAGTCGATCTCGCGGATGCGGTTGAACTTGGCCATGCCGAGCAGCACCCCGTCCACGAGCGGCAGCGCGCCGCCGGAGAGCGAGGTACCGGCCCCGCGCGGCACCACCTTGACGCCTTGCGCATGGCAGAACGCGAGCACGCGGCTCACCTGCTGCGTGGTCTCGGGCAGCACCACGACCATGGGGAGCTGGCGATAGGCGGTCAGGCCATCGGACTCGTAGGGGCGCATCTCCCGCTCGGCGGCGATCACCCCCTCACCGGGCACGATGGCGCGCAGCGCCGCTACGATGCGCTCGCGGCGGGCGAGCACGGTGGCTATCGGGTGTGGGCATTGCGACTGACACGGGCACGCTCCTCGCGGCGACAGGGGCCTGCCGGGAGGCCCTTTCCCGCTACACCATGTTTATAGCGCCAAGTTTATAGCGCCAAGGCGGCGCGAAATCGCGCTATCCTGCCGGAAAAGCCGCGCTCGCAGCGACGGGACAAATCGACCCTTCGGGCGTTGACAGCGCGGATGCTTGACGCCATTCGAACGGCGGGGGCGTTCGCAATGCCAAGTCGGCGGTCGCCGACTTGCGCGTTTATGGGGCGGCGGCGCCCAGCCGGGCGCGGCATCGATGGGAAGGAACAAGAGGAGAAAATGATGAGGACGTGGGTGATTGCTGTGATGGCTCTTGCGGCTTCAACCGGGACGGCCCTGGCGCAGGATGCCGCCGCCGGCGAGCAGGTGTTCCGGCGCCTGTGCTCCCCCTGCCACGACATCGGGGAGGACGCGAAGGTCAAGCTCGGCCCGCCGCTCAACGGCGTGGAGGGCCGCAAGGCCGGCACCTACGAGGGCTTCAACTACTCTCCGGTCAACAAGAATTCCGGCATCACCTGGAGCGACGAAAGCTTCCCCAAATACATCCGCGCTCCGATGCAAGAGATGCCCGGCACTCGAATGGCCTTCGTCGGCATCAAGAACGACAACGACATCGCGAACCTTTGGGCCTACCTCAAGCAATTCGGGCCTGACGGCAAGAAGAAATGAGAAGAAATGAGAAGAAAAATGAAGGAGATCGCGCCATGCTCAAGGATGTCGTCGTCAACCTTTCGGGCCGGGCCCCGCAGGACTACGCGGCCGAGTATGCGGCCTCGGTCGCCGCGACGTTCAGCGCATACGTCGCCGGCATTTCCTTCCTGTACGAGCCGGTGATCCCCGATGGCACGCTCGGCGGCGTTCCGATCGACCTGATCGAGCTCCAGCGCGAGGAAAACAGCAAGGCTGCCAAGGACGCCGTCGGCCGGTTCGAGGCCGCGGTGAAACAGGCCGGGATTTCGGGCGAAACCCGCATCCTCGATGCGACCTTCGGCGGCGCCGCCACCCTGTTCGCCCAGATCGCGCGGCGCTTCGACCTCGCCGTCGTCGGTCAGGCGCAGCGTGAGCACGGCGCATCCGACGACCTGATGATCGAGGGAGCCCTGTTCGAATCGGGACGTCCGCTCGTCGTCGTGCCCTATATCCAAAGGCGCGGGCTCACGCTCGAGCGCGTGCTCGTGTGCTGGGACGGGGGGCGCACGGCCGCGCGCGCCATCGGCGACGCCATGCCGTTCCTGGAGCGCGCCAAGGCGGTCGACATCGTGATCGTCGCCGAGGAGCGCAAGAACGACGAGATCACCGGGACCACCATGAGCGAGCACCTGGCGCGCCACGGCGTGGCGGCCCAGGTCAAGCGCATGGCCAGGGGCGATATCGCAATCGAGGACGTCATCCTGTCCTACGCCGCCGACAGCGGCGCGGACTTCATGGTGATGGGCGGCTATGGGCATTCCCGGTTGCGCGAGTTCATTCTGGGTGGCGTCACTCGCGGCATTCTCGCGTCCATGACCGTGCCGGTATTGATGTCGCATTGACTTCAATCTGTCACAAATTATTGCCGCTCCATCTGTTTTGGCGGCGGGAACTTCGGTTCCTCCCGCGCGTTATCTGCCCGCTTTTCCCGGTGTTGTTTCGTCCGACTTGTTTCGACCGCTGCTGAATGTGCACTGCGCGCTTCCAGGCCAAGTGGACACCGGTCGGCCGCCCGGACAGCGCGTTACTTTCATCGCGTACGGCGCGTCCAAACGCGAAAACCGGAAGTCCAGGTCTGCTGCACGCTTGGGGTCGGCTCAATGGACTACGCCATCGCCACGAGACCGAAGACGCAAGGTCAGCGAATGACCGGTGCATTTACGTTCGGAATCGAGGAAGAATATTTCCTGGTCGACGTGCAAACCAAGCTCGTCGCCGGCGACGTGCCGCCGGAATTCTTCGAAGCCGTCAAGGCAGCGACCGACGGCCGGACATCGACGGAGTTTCTGCAGCCGCAAGTCGAGGTGATTTCCTCGCCGCATGTGAGCATGGCGGATGCGCGGGCCGAGCTGCGTCAGCTGCGCCGGACGGTTTCCGCGGTCGCGGCCGAGCATGGCCTCGCCATTCTCGCGGCCGGCACCCATCCGACCGCCGCTTGGCGACACGCCCAGCAGACCCAGAAGGAACGCTACGACGCCGTGATGCATGACCTGCAGATGATCGGCCAGCGCGACCTGCTGTGCGGGCTGCATGTGCATGTCGAGCTGCCCGATGCGGACCAGCGCATCGACGTCATGTACCGGATGCTGCCCTATTTGCCGCTATTTCTCGCGCTCTCGACCTCCTCACCGTTCTGGCAATCGCGGATCACGGGGCTCAAGGGCTATCGGCTCGCCGCCTATGACGAGTTGCCGCGCACCGGCGTGCCCGAGCTGTTCCGCACCCAGAGGGAGTTCGAGGCCTATGTGGCGGCGCTGGTGGGCGCCGGCGTCATCCCGGATTCGAGCTATATCTGGTGGGCGATCCGGCCCTCGCTCCACAACCCGACGCTGGAATTGCGCGCGCCCGACTCCTGCACCCTGGTGGAGGACTCGATCGCCATCGCGGCGCTTTATCGCACGGTCGCGCGCCACCTCTATGTCAATCGCTGGCGCAATTGCGACCTCAACGCGGTCGCGCGCGCGATCATCGTCGAGAACAAATGGCAGGCACAGCGCTACGGCGTGCACGCCACCTTCGCCGCCGAGGACGGGGCGGAGACGGTAGGGCAGATGCTCGAGCGCGTGATCGCCGACACCGCAGCCGATGCCGCGGCACTCGGCTGCACCGCCGAGATCAACCGCTGCCGCGCCATCGTCGGCTCCGGCACCTCCGCCGATGCCCAGCTCGCCGTGTTCCGCGCGCACAGGGAGCGTGCGGATGGCGACGCCGCCTTGCGCGCGGTGACAGATTGGATCGCCGCTGCCACGCTGCAGTAGTCGTCGTCTCTCGCGACCCATTTTCGCTACTTGCATACGGTCTGCCTTATGTGCTACCGATGGTAGCGCTACCATGCGTCATATAATATCGAGGGATAGAGAACATTCATGGATGACAACCTGCCGGACCTGGGTGACCTCGAACGCGAGGTCATGCAGCTGGTCTGGGCCAACGCTCCAATGACCGCGGAATCGGTGCGCGAACGGTTGGATCGGCGTCTCAAGGAATCCACGGTTCGGACCGTGCTGCGGCGGCTGGAAGAAAAGGGCTACGTCACCCACACGGTCGACGGTCGCACTTATGTCTACCACGCGACGCACCCGCGCGGGCGGGTCGCGGCCCAGGCCGTGCAGCGGATCGTCGACTGGTTCTGCAATGGTTCGGTCGACGAGGTGCTGGTCGGCATGGTGGATAGCGAAATGCTCGACCAACGCCAGTTGCGGATGCTTGCAGACAAGATCGCGGAGGCAAAGCGGAGGAAGAAGTGATGTTGGCGCTGCTGCTCGAATCGGCGCTGCGGCTGCTCGCGCTCGGCGGCGTGGTATGGCTCGGGCTAAGCCTTCTGCGGGTGCGAAATCCGCACGCGCAGATGACGGCATGGACGGTGGTGCTGCTCGCCTCGCTGTCGATGCCGGTGCTGATGCGCTGCGTGACCGTGACAATTCCGGCCGGCCCCCCGCCCTCGCAATTGGCGCAGATCGTATCGGCGTCCCTGAGCCTTCCTGTGGAGGCGACCCGATCTCTCGGCGGGACCGGCGCAACCTGCCACGGCGCCGCCTGCGGCCTCGGATCCGGGCGTCATCGACCGCCGTTCAGACGCGATATCCGCTGCGGTCGACTGGCGGGTCGTGGCGACGGCAATCTACGCGGCCGTTGCCGGTGTGCTGTTGCTCAGGTTGCTCACCGGCCTTGTGCTGACCTGGCGTCTGGCTCGGGCAGCGCGGCCCCTCGGCGACGACTGGGCCGGCGCCGCGGACGTGCGCGTGAGCGATGCCGTCGGCGTGCCGGTGACGTTCGGATCGACCATCCTGCTTCCCCCCGACTGTGTCGAATGGAGCTCTGCGAAGCAGCAGGCCGTGCTGGCACACGAAGGCTCGCATGTTGCGCATGGTGATTTCTATGTGTTGCTGCTGGCTATGCTCAATCGGGCGGTGTTCTGGTTCAGCCCATTCGCTTGGTGGCAGCTCCGCAGACTGGCTGATCTAGCCGAAATCATCAGCGACGACGCAGCCATCGAAGCCTTGGACGATCGAGCGTCCTACGCCGACATCCTGCTCGGGGTGGCGAGCGAGGCGCAGCGCGCGCCGGCCGGCATCGCCATGGCGAGACCCCGTACCGTGCGGCGGCGGCTGGAACGCATTCTGGCTGCGACCGCTGTCTCGGCGCGGGGGATGGATTGGCGAAGACGGGCGCTGATCGCAAGCACTCTCATCCCCCTGATCGCGGTCTGCGCCGGTTCGATCGCGCGCGGCACGTCCACGGCGCAGCCGCAATCGATTGCGCGCCGGGTCAGCAGCGCAGTCCGAGCCGGGCGCTGGCGGGCACACGATGCTATCGGCACAGCGCAAGCTCGCGGCCGTCGACGCCAAGCTCTTCGATGACTATGTCGGTCATTATCAGTTGAGCCGGACAGCCATCTTCACCGTTACGCGGTCAGATGACCAGCTGTTCGCGCAACGCACCGGACAGCGGAAGGTGCCGTTGCATCCGGTGACGACCAACGAGTATGTCTACGGGTCTTCCGCGACCCGGATCACCTTCGTCACCGATGATCAGGGCACGGCGACCGCGCTGGTTCTGCACCAGAACGGCCAGAAGTGGCCCTCCGTGCGCGTCGACGAGGCCAAGGCGACAGCGATCGAGGGCGTGTTCGCACGCCAGATCGCCGCCGCACCCGATCGCTTCCGCGATCAGACACCTGTGCATGGCAGCAAGGACGCGGTGCTCCGCACGATCGCGGAGCTGCAGCATGCGGCGCCGAATTACGATCGGATGAGCCGCTCACTGGCCGACAGCATGCGTCCGCAGATGCCGCAACTTCAGTCGATGTTGACGGCGCTCGGCTCCGTGGATTCGATTTTTTTCCGGGGCGTCGGTCCCGGCGGCTACGACATCTATGGGGTGAAATTTGCAAATGGCTTTGCGGAATTCAGGCTCCTGATGGGGGCGGATGGCACGATTGAAGACGTCGTCTTTCGCCCAGACGGCGATGACACGCCGGGCGGAATCGCTGCCTGCTCGGAAGAGCAGTCCTTGAAGTCCTCGGCGGGCACCACGCCGATCCGATTGCTGCTGTTCAACGGCACTGGCGCCGACATCCATCTCTTCGAACTGGACCTCAAAGGGAAGCGAACCCCCCGCGTCACGATCGGCGACGAACGATCCGCCTCGATCCTGACCTACGTCGGCCGTCCCTGGATCATCACGGATGCTGCGGGCAAATGTCTCGAGATCGTCTGGCCGGGACAACGCACGCGCTTTCTTGCGGTGCAGCCGGCTCAGCGGGGCGACCAACCGGCTCGACCGACGGCGACGCGCCGGACTCCAACCTACGGCAGCGAGGAGGCGTTGCGTCAATATATCGAAGGCCTGGCACGCGGCGAACCGAACTACGGCCAGATGACGTCCGAAGTGGCCGGAGAGACGCGGCGGCAATTGCCGCTGAATCAGGCGATATTGGCGAAACTCGGCGCGTTGCGCGCGATGTCTTTTCGCGGCGTTACCCCGCTTGGAAGCGACATCTACACGGTCCATTTCGCCAACGGTTCCGCCGAATGGCGGATCGGTCTGGTCAAGGAAGGCAGGATCGGCCGGATCGCGCTCGGTCCGCAGTACTAGCGCATGTTCCGGAAAAGTGGGCACCGGTTTTCCGATCAGAACATGCGCAAATCGAAGAATCTAGTGCGCATGCCGAATTCAACCCAATCGGGATGCGCACTAGGCCGTGAGCCAGTGGAGTGACCCCATGCTCGAGAGAAAATCGTACCTGTACGTACTCGGATCTGCTGCGATCGCAGCAGTTGTGATGATGGGACCCGCCCTCGCTCTACAGACCCATAAGACAAGGATCGTGTCGGACGAGCTTCGGGAAAAATGCCGAGCGCAGGTTCGCGCGATTGGCATTCGTGGAATGACCGGCGGCGGTTCCGCCGAGAAGCAGCGTGATGCGATAATGCGGCAATGCCTTGCAAGCCGCGGCAGGCTGTAAGCTGACGATCGCTAGAGCGTGTACGTTCGCCACGTGCTCACCGGATGGACATATCCCTCTCACGGCAATCCCGAACACGGAGCCGAGTTATTTCGACGCCTTCACGAGCCGATCGGACACCTTGCTTGGCGTTCGCGCCCGCCATCCGGCTACGGCGACACATGTTGCCACCAAGCTTGCGCGCCATTTCGTCGCCGATGAGCCGTCGGCGGCGCTGGTCGAAAAGCTGACCACGATCTTTCGCGACACCGAGGGGGATCTCAAGGAAATCGCTAAGGGACTGGTCGCGGCGCCGGAGGCCTGGACGCCGAAACAAGGCAAGCTCAAACGGCCGAGCGAGTGGGCCGTGGCAATGGTGCGCGCAACCGGCTTGCGCGCCGAGCCTGAGCGGTTTGCGCGAGGCCAGGCGCTGCTCGGCGAGCCGATATGGCGGCCCCCGTCTCCCAAGGGCTTTGCCGATGACGAAGGCGCCTGGATCGACACCATGGGACAGCGGCTCGACATCGCAAACAACTTTGCCGAGCGGGTTGCCGAGGGGGTCGACCCGAAGGGGGTCGTCGATACCGCGCTCGGGCCGATTGCTTCGGCTGAGACACGACAGGCCGTCGCCCGCGCCGAGAGCCGCCAGCAGGGTCTCGCGCTCGCGTTCATGTCCCCCGAATTCCAACGGAGGTGATCATGTCATCCCTGCATTTGCCGACCCGGCGCGACATGCTGCTCGGCTCCGGCGCGCTCTTTGCCTGGGCCTACGCACCCAAATTGGCGCGGGCCGAAGGCCGCGATCCCCGCGTTCTGGTCATCGTGCTGCGTGGTGCCCTCGACGGGCTCGCCATGGTTGCGCCGGTCGGAGACCCCGATTGGGTGAGCCTGCGGGGCGACCGGGCGCTTGTGCTCGATGGCAAGACCCCGGCATTGCCGCTCGAACTCGCTGTTTGCGCTCAATCCGGCAATGCCGAACCTCCATCGGCTCTACAAGGCGCAGCAAGCAGCGATCGTTCATGCGACCGCGACACCCTATCGCGAACGCTCCCATTTCGACGGCCAGGATGTCCTGGAGAGCGGGCTCAGCAAGCCCGGTGCCACGGACAGCGGCTGGCTCAATCGAGCGCTGTCGCTGCTCGAGGCGGATGGACGGGTCAATCCCCAAGGCAGCAGAGCCTTTGCGGTCGGCCCGGTGACGCCGCTCGTGGTGCGCGGGACTGCCCCCGTCATGTCATGGGTGCCGCCGCACCTGCTGCCGGCCAGCGACGACACCCATATGCGCCTGCTCGACCTCTATCGCCTCACCGACCCCAAGCTTGCTCGCGCGCTCGAGGGCCGCCGGGACCTGGTCACCCTGACGCGGGACGGCGCGATGGATGCGATGACACCACGCGACAGCGAAGCCCCGGCCACGGGCATTGCGCGCGTGCGTGAATACTTCGCCAACGCGGCCGGCACGGCCGCGAAATATCTGGCGCGGCCCGATGGCCCCCGCGTCGGTGCCGTGGGCTTCGTGGGCTGGGATACGCACATCAACGAAGGCGCCGCCGGCGGGCAGCTGGCGGGGCTGCTCGGTGCACTCGACGAAGCCATTGGCGCAATCGAGAAGGCCATGGCCGACGCATGGACCGAGACGGTGGTCGCGGTTGTCACCGAGTTCGGTCGAACCGCTCGTATCAATGGCACCGACGGCACCGATCACGGCACCGCCACGGTCGCCGTGCTGGCGGGCGGCGCTCTGAAGGGCGGGCGTGTCATCGCCGATTGGCCCGGCCTCAAGCCAGGCGATCTGCACGAGGGCCGCGATCTCAAGCCCACGATCGACTTGCGCGCAGTCTTGAAGGGCGTGCTGAAGGACCATCTGCGGGTCGACGAACGAGCGCTCGCGGCCAACGTCTTCCCGGGAACGGGCGATGTGAAACCGATGACGGGATTGTTCGCGTGAGCTCCTGACGGCAAAATCAGGTCTCAACTCGGCTCCGGCACCACCGTCTGCACCACCAGGCCGCGCGCGCGGGCGTCGACGACCCCGAGCGCGCGCAGCGCAAGCAGGGTGAGCATCTGCACCCGCGCCCGCACCTTGGCGGGATCGTCGCCGGCGGCCGGTGCGAGAGGTCCGATGAGACCCCCGATCAGGGCGCCCAGGAGCGCCGGCGCCGCCAGCGCAGCGTCCTGGTCGGGCAGATGCCCGGCGGCGAGCGCATTGCGGATGAGCTTCTCGAATTCGGCAGCGAGCGCCTGCCGGTAGGACACGCGCGCGGCGTCGACCTCGGGCTCGACCGGCTCGGCGATCAGCGCGAAGGCGAGCCGCCGTCCGGCCAGCGCCCGCGCCGCGAAGGTGGCGATCGCCGCCGCCAGCGCCGAGAGCGGACCGGGCGCCGCTTTCGCCGCACGCTCGAGCGCCGCCAGCTCGCGCGCGGAGAGCGCTGCCACCAGCGCCGCCACGAGCTCGATCTTGGAAGGGAAATAGCGATAGACCGTGCCGGCGGCGATGCCGGCACGACCGGCGACAGCCGCAATCTGGACCGCCGCCATGCCGCCCTCCATCGCCGCGTCGCAGGCTGCGGCCAGGATGGCGTCATGCCGGGCCGCGAGCCGGCGCACGACGTTTTCGGTCTGGCGGTAGGGCATGCGAATCGAGCCTCGCTGACAAAAAATGAAACACGATTCACAAAAACAATGAAATACGGCTCACAAAGGCACAGCCGCCCCGCAACCGCCCGCCGTGGCCGCGCCTGCGCCTTGGTGGTATCCTCCGGCTCCAACAACGAAGGAAAAGCGATTGGGAGGAGACATGCGCAAATTGCGGTGGGTGCTGGCCTGTGCCGTCGTGCTTGCGGCCGCAGCGCCGTGCGGCGCCGAGCCGGTGAAGATCCGTGCCAGCTGGATCGTGGCCCCGTCCGACTGGACGCCGCTGCTCCTGGAAAAGCCGGAACTGATGAAGAACAACGGCAAGACCTACGTGTTCGAGCCCATGCGCTTCCAGGGCACGCCGGCCGTGATCACGGCGCTGGCCAACAACGAGCTCGAGCTCGGCAACCTGGCCTTTTCGTCGCTCGCGCTCGCGATTCAGAACGCAGGTTTGGAGGATTTGCGCATCGTCGGCGACCAGTTCAAGGACGGGACCGAAGGCAATTACAGCAACCAGTTCTTCGTGCTCAAGGACAGCCCGGTGCACAAGGTCGAGGATCTCAAGGGCAAGGTCGTCGCCACCAATGCGGCCGGCAGCGCCGTCGATATCGCCATGCGCGCGATGCTGCGCAAGCACGCCTTGGAGGACAAGCGCGACTACACCGTGGTGGAGGCGCCGTTCCCCACCATGAAGTCCATGCTGGCGCAGAAGAAGGCCGATCTTGCCTCCTTCGTCGCGCCGTTCTCGTTCGATCCCGAGCTCAAGCAGATCGCCCGTCCGCTGTTCAGCCAGCGCGACGCGATCGGACCCACGCAAATGATCGTGTGGGTCGCGCGCACCGGCTTCCTGCAGAAGAACCGCCCCGCCATGGTCGACTTCCTGGAGGATTTGGTGCGGGTCGTGCGCTGGTACCTCGATCCCAGGAATCACGACGAGGCGGTGCAGATCGCGGCGAAGGTGACCAAGCTGCGCCCGGAACTGTTCGCAGGCTGGCTCTTCACCAACAAGGAATATGCGCGCAGCCCCGACCTGCTGCCCGACCTGGCGGCGCTGCAGTCCAACATCGACGTGCAGCGCGACCTCGGATTCCTCAAGGGACCGCTCGACGTGCAGAAATACGCGGATCTGAGCATGGTGCGCGAGGCAGCGCAGCGGTTGAAATGATGCGGGTCGCGTGATTGGTCCGCATCACGGAACAACAGCCCGCCAATCCAGGAGCAAGCAAATGCCGCCCGTCGCATCCGCCATCGGGAGAAGCGCAAGGCCGAACATGGATCCTGCGGAGTGGGAGCAGCGCGTCAATCTCGCCGCATGTTATCGCCTGGTGGAGCATTTCGGCTGGACCGACCTGATCTACACCCACATTTCCGCGCGCGTTCCGGGCGAGCCCGGGCATTTCCTGCTCAACCGCTTCGGGCTCCTGTTCGACGAAGTGACGGCGTCGAACCTGATCAAGGTCGATCTCGACGGCAATCTGGTCGAGGAGCCCGACGCGCCCATGCACAAAGCCGGCTTCGTCATCCACAGCGCGATCCACGGCGGCCGCGAGGACGTCGACTGCGTCATCCATACCCATTCCAAGGCCGGCGTCGCCGTCGCCGCCATGAAGGACGGGCTGCTCCCGCTCAGCCAGCACGCGCAGCTCTTCTACGGGCGCGTGAGCTATCACGACTACGAGGGGCTCGCGATCGACATCGACGAGCGCCAGCGGCTGGTGCAGGACCTCGGCGACAACCCCGTGATGATCCTGCGCAACCACGGCCTGCTCGCGGTCGGAACGAGCATCCCGCTCGCGTTCAGCAATCTGTTCAATCTCCAGTTCGCGTGCGAGACGCAGGTGCTGGCAATGTCGGGCAACGCCGCCCTCAACCTCCCCGCGCCCGCGGTCTCGCAGCATACGGCCAAGCTCGCGGTCGCCCCCGAGGCCCCATTCGGCACGGAATGGGCGGGCCTGCTGCGCAAGCTCGACCGCCAGGATCCGTCGTATCGGACGTGACGGTGTCCTTCGCGGGGGCGTAGCCAGTCTCAGCCGCCCGCCTGCGCCTTCTCGCGCGTGGCGGTGAGCGACATGGTGGGCGTGAGCGCCTCGGGATCGACCTTGAGGTGCAGGATCGCGGGCTTGCCGGATCGCTGGGCGGCCTCGAACGCCGGGAAGAAATCGGCGGTCTTCTCCACCGTCGCCCCGTAGCCGCCGAAGGCGCGGGCATAGGCGGCGAAATCCGGATTATGCAAGCTCGTCGCGACCACGCGTCCGGGATAGTGGCGCTCCTGGTGCATGCGAATGGTGCCGTACATGCTGTTGTCCACCACGATGACAATGACCGGCAGGTCGTATTGCACGGCGGTCGCGAATTCCTGCCCCGTCATCAGGAAGTCGCCGTCGCCGGCAAAGGCGATCACCGTGCGCTCGGGCGCCAGACGCTTCATCCCGACGGCGGCCGGCACCCCGTAGCCCATCGAACCCGATGCCGGCGCAAGCTGCGTGCCATAGCGGCGGTAGCGGTGGTAGCGGTGCACCCAGATGGAGAAATTGCCGGCGCCGTTGCAGATCACCGCATCGGCGGGGAGTTTTTCACGCAAGCCTGCAATGATCTCGCCGAGATTGACCGCGCCCGGCACTTTGGTGGGCTCGTCGGTCCAGGCCAGGAAGTCGGCATGGGCGACCGGCGTTTCCTCATGCCATCGCAGCTCATTGGGCGGCTGCAGCCCTTCGAGCGCGGCGGCAAACGCGGTCGGCGCGGCGTTGATGGCAAGATGCGCGCGATAGACGCGGCCGAGCTCTTCCACGCCGGGAAAGACGTGCACGAGGGTCTGGCGCGGCCCCGGAATGTCGATGAGGGTGTAGCTCTGCGACGGCATCTCCCCCAGCCGCCCGCCGACCAGCACGATGAGGTCGGCGCCCTTCACCCGCGCCAGCAGCTTGGGATTGGGGCCGATGCCGAGATCGCCGGCGTAGCAGGGATGCGCCGGATCGAACAGATGCGCGCGGCGGAACGTCGTCGCAACCGGCAGCGCGAAGCGCTCGGCAAAACGCGCGACCGCGGCGCAGGCAGGCTGCGACCAGCGGCTGCCGCCGAGCAGCATGATCGGGCGCTCGGCCGCCCAGAGGAGCTTCTGCAGCCGGCTCATATCGGTCGCGCCCGGCCAGGTCTCGACCGGCTCGAAGGCGGGCGCATCGGGCACGGCGACGCGCTCGACCAGCATGTCCTCGGGCAGCGCGATGACGACCGGGCCCGGCCGTCCGCTGGTGGCGGCGTAGAAGGCGCGCGAGATGAGCTCGGGGATGCGGGCGGGATCGTCGATCTCGGTCGCCCATTTGGCGATCGATCCGAAGACCGCGCGGTAGTCGAGCTCCTGGAAGGCTTCGCGCTCGCGCATTTCACGTGAAATCTGGCCGACGAACATGATCAGCGGGGTCGAGTCCTGGCGCGCAATGTGCAGGCCCGCCGCCGCGTTGGTGGCGCCGGGCCCGCGCGTGACGAAGCAGATGCCGGGCCGTCCCGTGGCCTTGCCGCAGGCCTCGGCCATGATCGCGGCGCCGCTCTCGTGCCGGCAGACGGTCACCGCGATGTCGCGGTCGTGGAAGGCGTCGAGCGCCGCGATGTAGCTCTCGCCGGGCACGCAGAACACGTGATGCACGCCGTGGATGATGAGCTGATCGATGAGGACTTCGGCGGCCGTCCTCGTGCCGTCATTGGCGCGCATCACGCGTCTCCATTGCCCTGCGGCGAGTTTGCACCGTCGAGGCCGAACGCCTCGCAATCAGCGTTTGATCGGGCAGAACTTGGTCGGGATCATCAGCGACGTCCTCTGCTCGACCAGGTAGCCGGATTCATTGAGCCTCTTAATATAGGCCAACCATTCCGGATCGGCCCACATGTTCGCGCGCCGGCGCATGCGGTCGGCGGCGTCCTCGTAGGCCCACTGGTGCACGATCGTGTTGACGTCGCCGCTCTCGGCATACAGGTAGGCCAGCGGAGGACCGAGATGTCGTGTCTGCGCGGCGAGCCCGTGCTGCTCGTAGATATCGAGATGCGCTTGGGTCATGCCGGGCTTGATGCGATAGGTCCGATGATCGACGAGCACTGTGTCCTCCTGGGAAGGCGGCGCCAATCGCCGCGTCGGAGAACCTTTCGGCCCGCACCGGCCGAGGTCAATAGCCTTCGTCTTGCACGGGTATCCGCAAGGCTGGCCCGAGTTCAGGCCGGGGCCCTTTCTTGGCGGACGAGCTTTCCGATGGCGCGGAACTCGCCACCTGCTGCCGCGCGCGCGTGCGATTCGATTGCGCGGTAGAGATCGACAACCCGTTCGCCCACGGCAGTGACCACCGCGCCTCCCCCGTGACGGCCACCCGTCTCAGCCGTGACCGCCGGTTCGCGCAAGGCATCGTTGATCTGTTCGACCAGCAGCCACGCTCGGCGGTACGACATGCCCAGAGATCGCGCCGCCGCCGAGATCGACCCGGTCGACCGGATTGCCTCCAGCAGCGCAATCTTGCCGGGCCCGATGCGATCTCCGCTCGCCAAATCGATCCGGATGGAAAGGCGTGTACCGGCCATGACTGTTGGCTCCCCAAGAGTATCAGGGGAACTCACGCCGATAGGCGCGGCATCGTCAAGAGACATGTTGTCGTTTCGTCGCCTGGCCTCGCTCATAGCTCGGATGATGCGATCAGCGACACCGCTTTGATCTGCGCGTACACGTCCTGCCCCGGAGCGAAGCGCAATATCTGCTGCGCGCGCCGGGTGACGCGGGCCAGCAGCTTGGGTCCGCCGTCGCGATGGCCGATAGTGACCACCACGTTGATCTGCGCTTCACCCACCGCCTGAATGTCGTTCACCCGAACAGGCACGATATTGAGAATTGTCGTCAGCGAAGGCCGATCGGCCGCCAGGCTGACATCGGTCGCGGCGATCCGGACCCGGTGCGTACTGCCCGTTTCGCCGAAACGCCCGGGTGCCAGCAGCGTCTCGCCGCCGACTGCGAGCGTCGTCAGGGCGTCGCCCGGATCGAACGCGCCGACGCGAGCCTCCAGTACGGTTGCAGCTTCTGCACCGCGCGCGATCGGCAACCGGCTGTCGGCCAACAGCTCACTCAATGGACCCACAGCGATAACCCTTCCGGCATCCAAGAGCACCATGTAATCGGCGAGCCGCTCGATCTCGGAGATATCGTGGCTGACGTAGAGAACCGGTATCGAGAGTGCGGCATGGAGCGCCTCGAAATAGGGAAAGATCTCTTCCTTGGTCATTCGGTCGAGCGCGGACAGCGGCTCGTCCATCAAGAGGAGGCGCGGCTGGGCAAGCAGGGCACGGCCAAGCGCAACGCGCTGGCGCTCGCCGCCCGACAGGGCACCGGTTGCGCGGTCGAGCAACGGGGCGATCCCGAGCAGCTCCACCACGTCGTCGAGCCTGATCTCTTCCGTGGTGCCTTGCCTGAGCGCGCGGCGGTGCCCGTAGAGCAGGTTTCTGCGCACCGACAGGTGCGGAAACAGACTGGATTCCTGGAACACGTAGCCGACCGGGCGCTCGTGCGGCTCGCGGAATTTGCCGGTCGCATGGTCCTGCCACACCTCGCCGCCGACGACGAGTCGGCCCGGCAGCCGACTGAGCCCCGCCACGCAGCGCAGAATGGTGGTCTTGCCGCAGCCCGAGGGTCCGAACAGCGCCGTGATCCCTCGCATCGGCGCTTCGAACGCCACATCGAGCGCGAAGCTCCCCAGCACGCCGCCATAGCGCGCGCTGATCGTGGCATCGGCGCGATTCATATCCCCGGCCGCGCGATGCGCTTCTCGAGGACCATCATCGAGAGGATCACCACGAATGAGAACACCAGCATGCCCGCGGCCAGGATGTGAGCCTGCGCCCACTGCAGCGACTCCACATAATCATAGATGGCGACCGATAGCACTTTCGTCTGGCCCGGTATGTTTCCACCGATCATCAGCACCACGCCGAACTCTCCGACCGTATGGGCGAAGCCCAGCACCGCGCCGGTCAGGAACCCGGGACGCGCCAGCGGCACGGCCACCGTCCAGAACGCGTCCCACGGCGACGCCCGCAGCGTCGCCGCGACTTCGAGCGGCCGGTCGCCGAACGCCTCGAAGGCGATGCGGATCGGCTGCACCACGAACGGCATCGAGTAGATCACCGATCCGATGATCAGCGCCTCGAAGGTAAAGGCGAGCGAGCGCAGCCCGAACAGGCCGCCGATCCAGCCTCCCGGACCGTTCGGTCCCAGCGCGATGAGAAGATAGAACCCGAGCACCGTCGGGGGCAGCACCAGCGGCAGCGCCACGATCGCCGCGACCGCTTCCTTCCAGCGCGCC
Source organism: uncultured Alphaproteobacteria bacterium (assembly GCA_963827585.1). Classification (GTDB taxonomy): domain Bacteria; phylum Pseudomonadota; class Alphaproteobacteria; order Rhizobiales; family Xanthobacteraceae; genus VAZQ01. The sequence goes on along the minus strand of CAWHCK010000046.1, from coordinate 321,734 downwards.
TTCGAGCGCGCGAGCCACCAGGCGATCGGCGTTCCGACGATGAGGAGAAGGACCGTGGTGATCGAGGCGAGCGCGAGCGTCAGCCGCACCGGCGACCAGAGGTCCTCCGACGCGAGCATCGCCCGATTCTCATTCCTTTCCGGTGCCGTATCCGAACTTTTCGATGATTGCGGTCGCCTCGGGGCCTTGCAGGAACGCGAGGAACGCCTGCGCGGCGGGGTTGCCGCTCCCGGTTTTCAGGAGCACGGCATCCTGGCGGATGGGCGTGTAAAGATTGGCCGCGACGATCCAGCGCGAGCCGCCCGGCCGCTCGATGACCTGCGACAGTGCGATGAAGCCCAGCTCGGCATTGCCGGTTTCCACGAACTGAAAGGTCTGGTTGATGTTGCTGCCCTGCACGATCTTGCCGCTCAACTCGTCGTAAACTCCGAGCGCTTTCATCGTCTCCACGGCTGCCGCACCGTACGGGGCCACGGTCGGATTGGCGATCGCGATCTTGTTGAATTTCGCGGCGCGCAACGTCTGCCCATCCTTGACCAGGTCGACGTCCTTGCTGAACAGGACGAGCTTGCCGACCGCATAGGTGAACAGGCTGCCGTCGACGGCAAGGCCGTCAGCCAGGAGTTTCTTCGGAGTGGTCTGGTCGGCCGAAAGAAAGACCTGGAACGGTGCCGCCTGGGTGATCTGCGTGTAGAACTGTCCGGTCGAACCGAAGCTCAAGATCGCCTTGTGGCCGGTCTTGCCTTCGAACAGCCGCGCAATCTCCTTGGCGGGCTCGGTGAAATTCGCAGCCACGGCCACGTTCGTATCGGCGGCATGGGCTGCGCACGATGCTGCTATCGCTATTGCTGCGACGACTGATACCGCAGCGTTGCGACGCATGCTCGCGCACAAGCGGCCAATGATCCGGATCGACGACACGGCAACCTCCTGTCGATATGTCTGATCATATACATCGCTTTCTAGCGGCCGGCTAAGCGGCCCACAAGCGTTATTTTCAGCGGGGAATATCGCGTCTTACAGGCTTACCCGGGGACGAACGACGTCGTGGGCGCCCCCGGAAGCGCATGCTCACGTCGCCGGCTCGACCGAGACCACCTGGAAGGTGTGCATCTCGCCGTCTTCATCGCGGATCGACACATATTCGCCGTTGCGAAACACGTGGTTGCCGAAGCGATAGCCGGCCTCGTCGTCGTCTTCCGCCGCCTCGTCGTAGTCGAAGACCCAGCGCGCATGCTCGGCGCCGCCCGGCTTGTGCACCAGGCGGCCGATCTCGTCGTCCTCGCCCTCCCAGAACCGGCGCACGCCGCAATGCTCGCGGTGCTTCCGCCACAGCTCGGGATCGATGTGCCCGGCGGCATCGAGCGGAGCCACGAATTCATAGCCGTGCCTGTCCGACCCCTGCGGGAATTCCTTCGAGCGGGCGAGATTGAGACGGATACGCTTGAGGACATGGGGCAATTGCGGCATGACCGGCTTTCTCCTCGGTCCGGAGGCAACAGGGTAGCGCATGAATGACACCGAATCCCAGGCGTCGGTCTTCGCGCTGCTGGCCGATCCCGCGACCCATGGCGGCGACGCGGTCAGCCGCATCGACACCCATGCCGCCGTCGTGTTTCTCGCCGGCACGCGCGCTTTCAAGGTCAAGCGCGCCGTGCGCTTTCCGTTCCTGGACTATTCGACGCTCTCCAAGCGCAAGGACGCCTGCGAGGCGGAGCTTCGCATCAATCGGCCCCTGGCGCCCGAGATATACCAACGCGTGGTGCCGATCACCCGGGAAGCGGACGGCCGACTGAAGCTCGACGGCGGCGGCACCCCGGTGGAATGGGCGATCGAAATGCGCCGCTTCGACGAGAATGCAACGCTCGACCGGTTGGCGGAAGCGGGCAAGATCGATGCGACGCTCGCCGACGCGCTCGGCCGCACGGTGGCGGCAGCGCATGCCACCGCCGCCGCGGTCGAGGTCGAGCCCTGGATCGCGGCGCTCGCCGACTATATCGAACAGAACGCCGCTGCGTTCCGGGAGATGCCGCGCCTTTTTCCGCGCTCCGAGGCCGAGGCCCTCGCCGATGCGAGCCGCCGCGCCCACGCGCGCATCCGTCCTCTCCTCCTCGAGCGCGGACGGCTGGGGCTCATTCGCCATCTCCACGGCGATCTTCATCTCGGCAACATCGTGCTGCTCGGCGGGCGGCCGGTCCTGTTCGATGCCATCGAGTTCGATCCGCTGGTCGCGGCGGGCGACGTCCTCTACGATCTCGCCTTCCTGCTCATGGACCTGGTCGAGCGCGGGCTCGAACCATCGGCCAACATCGTTTTCAACCGCTATCTCGCCGAGACAAGGCGGGTCGAGGATCTCGACGCCCTCGCCGGCCTGCCGCTGTTTCTCTCGATGCGGGCCGCGATCCGCGCCAAGGTGACGGCGGCACGGGCGGACCATGCCGCCCCCGATCGCAAGGCCGCGCTCGAGCGCAGCGCGCGCACTTATTTTGACTTCGCCTGCCGCTTCATCGCGCCGGCATCGCCGGTCCTGGTCGCGGTCGGCGGGCTCTCCGGAACCGGCAAATCGGCGCTCGCGCGTGCGCTGGCGCCGCACCTCGGACCGGCGCCGGGGGCGGTGGTGCTGCGCTCCGACGTCGAGCGCAAGACGCTGCTCGGCAAGGACGAGCACGACAAGCTGCCGGCCGACGCCTATTCGCCCGCGGTGACGGCGCGCGTCTATGCAACGATTGCCGACAAGGCACGCCGTGCGGTGGCGGCCGGTCACTCCGCCATCGTCGACGCCGTCTTCGCCAAGCCGCAGGAGCGCGCGGTGGTGGAGACGTCCGCCGCAATCCTCGGCGTGCCCTTTCACGGACTGTTCCTCGACGCCGATCTCGACACCCGCATCGCCCGCGTCGGTGCGCGCAGCCGCGACGCCTCCGACGCCGACGCGGCCCTGGCCCGCATCCAGGAAAACTATGACCTCGGCGCGCTCGCATGGCCCCGCGTCGACGCCTCCGGCACGCCGGAGCAGACGCTCTCCCGCGCGCGGACCGCGCTCGAGCAGGGGCGGAACGCGACAACTCCGCGCTAGTGTCCCGATTCCGAAGTTCGCAATCGGACTCGCGGCAAAGGTGTGCGAACTTCGGGTTCGGGGCACTAGACTGCGGGCCATGGTCCTCGATGCCCGCACGATCGCCGTCGCCACCGCCGGCTTCTGCGCCTTCCTCAATCTCTATTCGCCGCAGGCGCTGTTGCCGGCGCTCGCCCGCGAGTTCGGCGTCGGCGCCGCCGAGATCAGCACGGTGATGACCGCAAGCGCGCTCGCCATCGCCTTGACCGCGCCGTTCACCGGCGCCATCGCCGACGTGCTCGGCAGAAAGCGCGTGATCACCGTCGCGATGCTGGCCGTGGTCGTGCCCATGGCAGGGGCGGCGCTGGCGCCGGACGTGCAAGCGCTGATCGCCTGGCGCTTCCTTCAGGGCTTGCTGCTGCCGCCGATCTTCGCGGTCACCGTCGCCTATATCGGCGACGAGTGGCCGCCCGCGGAGGTGGCCGGCGTCGCCGGCGTCTACATCGCGGGATCGAGCCTCGGCGGCTTTTGCGGCCGCTTCGTTCCCGGCGTGCTGGGCGATCTCATCGGCTGGCGCGGCGCCTTCCTGGCGCTCGCGGGATTGTCGCTCATCGGCGCCATCATGCTCGCGCTGTTGCTGCCGCGGGAAAAGGGCTTCGTTCGCTCGCAAGGCCTGCGCGCGTCGGCCCGGCAGATGCTGCGACATCTGAAGAATCGGCAGCTTGTCGCGACCTACGCCATCGGCTTCGGCGTGCTCTTCAACTTCATCGCGGTCTTCACCTATGTGAGCTTCCACCTGGCCGCGCCGCCCTACCAATTTCTCCTCGACCCTGCTCGGCGCAATCTTCGTGACCTATCTCGTGGGCACGGTGGTCGCGCCGATGACCGGCTGGATGGTGGCGAGGCTCGGACAGCGGCGCTTCATCCTTGCGGTGATCGCCGTGTGGGCGCTCGGCGCCCTGCTCACGCTCGCCGCGCCGGTTATGGCCATCATCGCCGGGCTCACCCTGTGCGCCGCCTGCGGCATGCTGTGCCAGACGATCTCGACCGGCTATGTCACCGCGATCGCGAAGGACGGACGCTCGTCGGCGGTCGGGCTCTATGTGACCGCGTTCTATGTCGGCGGCAGCATGGGCGCCCTCCTGCCCGGCCTCGCCTGGGAGGCGGGCGGATGGCCGGCATGCATTGCCATGGTGCTGGCGATGCTCGCCGCCATGGCCGTGATCGCGGCGCTCGCCTATCGCGGCGCGACGGCTTAGTGTCGAGAGACAGCACGGCTCACAGGGGGATACGAATGACGGTGCCGACCGCAAGCCAGCTCGAGTTCCTGCAATCGATCGATACGCCGACCGTATGCAACCTGGTCGAGATCGTCGCGCCCGAGCGGCGCGGCTTCGGCTACACCGTCAAGCACCTGCACTGCCCGTTTCCCGAGCTGCCGCCCATGGTCGGCTTCGCCAAGACGGTGACGTTCAAGGCCAAGGACGCCGTCCCGCTCGGGCAGGCCGGCTACATGCAGAAGCGGCTCGATTATCTCGACTATGTCGCGGGCTCGCCGCAGCCCGGCATCATGATCATGGAGGACCTCGACGGCGAGCACGTGGGCTACGGTGCGTTCTGGGGCGAGGTGCAGTCGAACGTGCACAAGGCGCTCGGCTGCCTCGGCGTCGTCACCAGCGGCTCGATCCGCGACATCCCGATGATCGCGCCGGGCTTCCAGATGCTGGCGGGCTCGATCGTGCCGTCCCACGCCTATGTCCACGTCGTCGATTTCGGTATCGACGTGAACGTGCACGGCATGGCGGTCAGGAGCGGCGACCTCGTGCACGCCGATCGCCACGGCGCGGTCGTCGTCCCGGCCGACAAGATCGACGCCATGAAAGCGGCGCTCGACGGGCTCGCCGCGCGCGAAGCAAAGATCATCGCGGCGGCAAAGGCCGGCGGCGATGTCGCGGCCATCAAGGCGGCGATGAAAGGCTAGGTTTGCCGTGCGTACGGACACCGGCGGACCAAGAGATCGGCATGAAACCAATCCCGCCTTCAGCCGTCGCAGGTTGAAGCTCGGGACCTTCCAGACCAACCTCGACAGCGGCTGCGTGATGTCGGACCTCGACGGCCGGCTCGACATCAGCTGGCCCAACACGGTCGCGCTGGCCAGGCTCGCCGATGAGATGGAGTTCGAGGCGCTCGTTCCGGTCGCCCGCTGGCACGGCTTCGGCGGCGCCACCAATCCGCAAGGTCCCGGCTTCGAGGCCTACACCTGGGCCGCCGGCATTGCGGCCTGCACCACCAGGCCGGGCGTGTTCGCCACCTCGCACATTTCGCTCAATCACCCGATCATTGCCGCCAAGCAGTCCACGGTGATCGACCATATTTCCGGCGGCCGCTACGCGCTCAACATCGTGACCGGATGGAACCAGCCGGAGATCGACATGTTCGGCAGCCCGATGATGGGACACGCCGACCGTTACGCCTGCGCCGAGGAGTGGCTCGCGATCGTCAAGCGACTATGGACCGAGCACGACGCATTCGACCATGTCGGAAAATTCTACAGGATCACCAAGGGCTACCTGCAGCCCAAGCCGATCCAAAAGCCTTATCCCGCGGTCATGAGCGCGGGCGCGTCCGAGCGCGGCCGCCACTTTGCGACGAAATACGCGGACCTGGTGTTCACGGTCATCCGCACCGGCGGCCTCGACGAGTGCCACGCGCATGTGCAGGCCTACCACCGGCTCGCGCGCGAGGAATACGGCCGCGAGGTCAGGGTCTGGACGGTCGCCAATATCGTGCAGGGCGAAACGGAGCAAGCGGCGCGCGATTTCTATCACTACTACGTGCACCAGAAGGGCGACTGGGAAGCCGCCAAGAACATGATCGACACGTTCTCGCTCGAGATCAACGCCCGGGCGATCCCGCCGGAGCGCCTCAAAGCCTATCAGGAGGCCTTCATTGCCGGCTGGGGCGGATTTCCGCTGATCGGCACCAAGGAGCAGATCGTCGAGGGATTGCAGGCGCTCTCGCGCGCCGGCCTTGACGGCGTTCTGCTCGCCTGGCCGCGCTTCGAGCAAGGCATGCGCGAATTTCGCGACGTGACCTATCCGCTCGTCCGGCAGGCAGGATTGCGGGACTTCATTTGAATGCGCATTCCGCGTGGGGAGAGAGCGAGTGGGCGCAGCGAGGGGCCCTGCTTGCCAGGCCACGCGCGTTGCGTCTTGCTCACCCTACGCCTGCGCATGGAACCTTTGTTCCGTGCGTCTCATTGCGCATTTGATCGGAGGACACGTCCAAACAAGAGGTGCACCATGAACACTCGCGATGAAGCCGATCTCTGGCACGCGCTTTATCGCCTCGAGGCGAGATATTGGCACGAGGTCGATAGCAACGGCGGCAGCAACGCCCACGAGTTCTACGTACCGGATGGATTGATGGTGGTGGGCCACAATCGGTTCGAGGGACGGGACAAGATCAGAGAGTTCTACCAATGGCGCCAGCGCCAGGCCACGACCGCGATCAGCAGCGTGAAGACCACGCGGCATCTGATCAACAACCTGTTCGTCGAATCGAGCGATGAAGGCCAGGCCAAGGTGCTGGGCATCGTCAGCTTCTATGGCGCCGCCGTTCGCGCGCCCGCACCCCAGTGCAAGCCGCCGATGCTGGTCGCCGACCTGCTCAACGAGTGCGTGCTCGACGGGGACATTGGGTGGCAGTTCAAGTCGCACACGCTCCAGCCGGTCTTCATGAGCCACGAAGCCCCGCCGTCGATCGCCATCGATACCCGTCGGTAAGCCGCGTAACCGAGGTAGGGTGGGCAACGGCGGCTTCGCCGTTGGCCCACCCGTCTTTGGCTCTCTCGCGAATCTTAGGTTGACACGCGAGTGATGAGCGATGCTTTGGCTCGCCGCCCCAACGGCTCGCCTAGAGCGCTCTCATCCATCGGGGCGCAATGCATTTAGCAACAACGTGATCTGGACCATTAGTCAAAGTCATCGAGGCAGCGAACCAACGCGAGCCTGTCGTTCACAGCGGCTGCCGGTCTGCACTCGGATGCCAGCGCGGCCGATAGCCGCCCGACAGCGCGCGCAGAGTGCCGGGTGGGGTGAGCACGTCGGCCGCGATGCGGCGCGGGCGCGGACGCACCGCGACATAACCGGCCGGCGCCCACTGCAGGAGCGTTGAACCGCGCACCGCATAGACGACGCCGGGCGCGTCCGGCAGGGTGAGCATACTGGCATCGGGCAAGCCATCGATCGGCAGTCGGTGCCGGCGCTTGCCTCGCCCGTCGAGGCGCTCGGCATGGAGCACGCGGTCGATCTCATCGGCGGTCGCGGCGGGGACTCCGCGGGCGAAGGCGGCGGCGAACGCTTGCGCGTCCGCCCGCCGGCACTCGAAGCAGGGGCGATGGCCGGCGGCGAGCGCCGTCGGCTCGTCGAGGAAGAACAGCTCGGTATAGCCTGCGCCCCAGACCGTCCGGTGCCGTCCCTTGAACTCGAGGCGGCAGCAGATCCACCGGCGCGACACCCACCGTCGGGCCCCGAGCGTGCGATCGTCGCGATGGAAGCGCCCGCCGCGGTTGCCGAAGACAAGGCCACGGGAGGAATCGGAAAACAGATTTCCGAACGGGTCGACGCGGTTGGGAAGCGGCATGGGACGGCGTTCCACCGGGGACGCTGCACAATCTAGCGCATGTCCGACCGCTGACCGATGTCTGCCGTCGTGACCGCGGTGGGCGAAAGCCGGGGACCGCTTTGCATCCAGCGCGCCCTCGATTAAGAGTGCGCCCATGAAAGACGCGCGCGGCCTCGCCGTCACGACCGATGATGCGGGCGCGGTAGCGGCCGCGGACGATTTCGTTGCGCGCCTGCTCCGCCTCGATCAGGGCGTCGAGGCCATTCTCGAGGCTGCAAAGCGCTGGCCCGAGACGCCGATCATCCGGCTCCACGCCGCAACCTTCTGGCTCTATGGCCAGACCGGCGAGGCCGTGGCGAACGCCGCAGCACATCTGCGCGCATGCGAAGCGCTCGCCATGAACGCGCGCGAGCGCGCGCTCCACCATGCGCTCACGCATTGGCACGCCAACGACAACCTGCGCGCCGTCGAGGCCATGGAGGCCATGACCACCGATTGGCCGCGAGACCTTTGCACCGCGAAACTGGCGGAGTTCCTCTATTACGTGCTCGGTCAGCAATATATGGGTCCTCGGTTTCGCGCGCATATGACCCGTCTCGAACCCCTGCACGCGGACGACCCGGATTTTCTCGCCATGGCGGCCTTCGCCGGCGAGCTGTGCGGCGACTATGCCGCCGCGGAGGCGACCGCCGAACGTGCGCTCGCCATCGTGCAGCGAAATCCGTGGGCGCAACACGCTCTCTCCCACGTCCTCATCCACCAAGGCCGCGTGCACGAGGGCCTGGCGCGCATGCAAGCCTTCCTGCCGCTGCTGGCGACCTGCGGGCGGCCGATCCATTCGCACGACGCGTGGCACCTTGCCCTGCTCTACCTCGAGGAGCTCGACGTGGCCGCTACGATGGCGGTCTTTCGCGCCCACATCTGGGGCATCGCCCCGGATTTCGTGGTCGAGCAGCTCGACGCCATCTCATTGCTGTGGCGCATCGAGATGGCCGAGACGGCGATGGACGCGGAGTGGCCGTCGATCGTCGAGCATGTTGCCGCGCGCGCCGGCGAGACGTTCATGCCGTTCATGAACGCGCACTATGTCTATGCGCTCGCGCGCGCCGGCCGCGCCGACGCCGTGGACGCGGCGCTCGCCAGCGTGCGCGCGCGGAGCGAAGCGGATGATGAGGAAGCAAAGCGCGTCTGGGCCCCGGTGGGCCGTGCCGTCGTCGAGGCGGCGGCCGCGTTCGGCGCCGGCGATCGCGCCCGCGCCGCGGCGTTGCTCGATCCGGTCATGCCGTTGATGACATCGATCGGCGGCAGCGACGCCCAGGACGACCTGTTCCGCCAGGCTTATCTGCGCAGCTTGCAGGCGGCCGGCCGCCACGCCGACGCCGCGGCGTATTTCGAGCGCATCACCGCCGGCAAAGCTCCCACCCCGCTCGACCGCGCGCTGGCGGGCTGAACAACTCACTTCGCCTTCAGAAATTCGGCCGCTTCGACCAGGATCAGCTCATTGTCGTCCTGCTTCCCGAGGGTGCGTCCGGATGAGTACGGCAGGTTGTTGTCGTTGCCGACCACGATGTGGCGCTCGTCGACAACGTCCACTCCCTCGATGGTCACGAATGGGAACGTGAAGACGCCTTCCTTGGCGCCGTGCTTCGCGACCTTGTCCGGGTCCTTGATCGCGAGCAGGTCGATGTGACCGATCTTGCGCACGAAGTCGCCGGCATTCCCATCGTTCATCTCGATCTTGTAGACGCGCTTGAACTTCGCGAAAACGTTGAAGCAATCCGGTCGCGGCATGGCCGGGCATGCCTGCGAGATCTCGCCTTCGCCGTTGTCGCGCTCGATGATCAGCCCGGTCGTCGCATCGACCATATTGAAGTCGCCGATATTGTTTTCGTTCGCCGCGAGCCGGTACTTCCAGAAGCGGCCGGTCCACTTCTGCTGCCCGACGTCGAACTCGAGGATGCGGAGATACTCACGGCCGCCGTCCGTTTCCCAGGCTTTCTTGTCCTCGTCCCAGAGCGGGCCTTCGAGCAGCGGATAGAGAAAGCGGCCGTCCTTCGAGGCAGCCATGCCCTCGTAGCCGCGCGAGCGGCGCACGTTGAACGCGACCGCGCCGGGCACGGCCGGGGTCGATACCATATAGTGGTCGGGCGAGCGCGCCGGCTTGCCGTCGACCAGGGTCTCGAAGACAGCAGCGACCTTCCCGGAGCGGTCGATGCGGATCAGGTAGGGACCGAACTCGTCTCCGATCCACACCGAGTTGCCGATCGGCTGGAAGCTCTCGACGTCGAGATCCGCGCCGGTAAGATAGCGCTTGGAGGTGCCTTCGAGCGTGATCGGGAACGGGATTTTCTTGTCCGGGTCGTGCAGGAAGGTCGTCTGCAGAATCTCGACCTTCCCGCTCGCCCAGTCCGGCTTGATGCGGTGGAGGACCAGCATCGCATCGGCGGAATTGAGCTTGCTGCCGAAACCATTGTCCTGCAGCACCCAGAAGGTCCCGTCGCCGGCCGACTTGAGACCGGAAAAGCCTTGCAGCGGCTGGCCCTTGAACGGCAGCTTGATCCCGGTCTCGCGGGGCGCGTCCTTGGCCGAGATATACGACGTGCCCATCACCGCGCCGACGGTGTCGAGGCGCTTGCGGTCGGGCGCCGTGAACTTGCCCGAAATGGCGAGGTCGGCCGGCGCGTCCGCCGGCGGATCGAAAAAGCTCAAGGCCGGCAGCACGGCGTGACCGGCAAGCTTGGCCGGAAACGCCTGGTCGGCTGCCGCAGGCATGATCGCAAGCAAGCTCGCGAGCGTTGCAATCGCAAGACGCATGGGTGGTCTCCTCGTCGTCGCGTGACGACACGGAGACTTACGCCACTCGTTGTCGGGCGTGTTGCCGCTGGATGTCAGGACCGTGACAGTGGACCGGCGACAGTGGACCGGCGACAGCGCTCGCCGGTCTCAGGCCTGCGGCTGCGGCTCCAGGCCGCCCGGCTCCGGGCGCGGACGCGGCTTGCCGGCGGGCGGCACGGCCGAGCCGCGCGGTGTCGCCGGCTCGATCACGGATTCGCGCGTCGGCCGCTTGCCGGCGAGCAGGTCCTTGATCTCGTCGCCGGTCAGGGTCTCGAATTCGAGCAGGCCCTTGGCCAGCGTTTCGAGGTCCGCGCGCCGCTCCTCGAGGATGTGCCGGGCCTCGGTATAGCCGCTCTCGACCAGGCGCTTGATCTCGCCGTCGATCTTGCGGCTCGTCTCCTCGGAGACGTTCTGCTGGCGCGCGACCTGGTAGCCCAGGAACACCTCGTCCTGGTTCTCGCCGTAGGCGACGGCGCCGAGCGTCTCGGAGAGACCCCAGCGCGTCACCATCATGCGCGCGAGCTTGGTCGCCTGCTCGATATCGGAGGCGGCGCCGGAGGTGACCTTCTCCCTGCCGAAGACGAGCTCTTCGGCCACGCGGCCGCCCATCATGATGGCGAGCCGCGACGTCATCTGCTCGAGAACTCATGGAGAGCTTGTCGCGCTCGGGCAATTGCATGACCATGCCGAGCGCGCGGCCGCGCGGGATGATGGTGGCCTTGTGCACGGGGTCGGTGGCCCTGACGTTGAGCGCGACGATGGCGTGGCCACCCTCGTGATAGGCGGTGAGGAGCTTCTCCTCCTCGGTCATCACCAGCGACTTGCGCTCGGCGCCCATCATCACCTTGTCTTTGGCGTCTTCGAACTCGACCTGCGTGACCATGCGCTTGTTGCGCCGCGCTGCCATCAGCGCCGCCTCGTTGACGAGGTTCATGAGATCGGCGCCGGAAAAGCCGGGCGTGCCGCGGGCGATGGTCTTGAGGTTGACATCCGGCGCCAACGGAACCTTGCGCACGTGAACCTTGAGGATCTGCTCGCGGCCGACCACGTCGGGATTGGGCACGATCACCTGGCGGTCGAAGCGGCCGGGCCGCAGCAGCGCCGGGTCGAGCACGTCGGGCCGGTTGGTCGCGGCGATCAGGATGATGCCCTCGTTCGCCTCGAAGCCGTCCATCTCGACCAGAAGCTGATTGAGCGTCTGCTCGCGCTCGTCATTGCCGCCGCCGAGGCCGGCGCCGCGGTGGCGACCGACCGCGTCGATCTCGTCGATGAAGATGATGCAGGGCGCGTTCTTCTTCGCCTGCTCGAACATGTCGCGCACGCGCGAGGCGCCGACGCCGACGAACATCTCGACGAAGTCCGAGCCCGAAATGGTGAAGAACGGCACGTTCGCTTCGCCCGCGATCGCGCGCGCCAACAGCGTCTTGCCGGTCCCGGGCGGGCCGACCAGCAGCACGCCGCGCGGGATGCGCCCGCCGAGCCGCTGGAATTTTCCGGGATCACGCAGGAATTCGACGATCTCCTGCAGGTCCTGCTTGGCCTCGTCGACGCCGGCCACGTCCTCGAAGGTGACGCGGCCGTGGGCTTCGGTCAGAAGCTTGGCCCGGCTCTTGCCGAAGCCGAGCGCCTTGCCGCCCGCGCCCTGCATCTGCCGGGACAGGAATATCCACACGCCGATGAGCGCGATGAATGGCAGCCACGACACCAGGAGCGACACGAACCACGGCACGTCGTTCTGCTGCGGACGAGCGGTGATCGACACGCCCTTGCCGTAGAGCCGCTGGATCAAGCTCGGGTCGTTCGGCGCATAGGTCTGGAAGCTGCGGCCGTCGGTGAAGGTGCCGTGGATTTCGGGACCCTGGATCAAGACGTCGCGTACGCGACCCTGATCGACCTCGTTGAGGAGCTGCGAGAAGGAAATGTCCTGCGACGTGGTGCGCTGGCCCGGATTCTGGAACAGGGTGAACAGCGCGAGCAGCAGGAGAACGATGATCACCCAGAGGGCGAAATTGCGCAGATTGGCGTTCATCCCTTGTCCTTCATGACGGTCGGTGGCACCGCAGCACGTCCATCAGGCCCGCATTATGCCAACACGTAACGGGCCGATTCATGTCCATCCCGCTCCCAATCTAGGTGCCGAGCGGGCTCCTGCCAAGGGAACTGGGCTAATTCCTTTCATTTACGGGTGTTTGGGCGGGCCGCGGCCTACCCAATTTTCCTGCGGTCGAGGGCGCGGGGCAAGCGTGCGGCGCCTCGCTTGCGCGGTGAGGACCCTCCTGCGCGGCGGGGCGCGCTCGACTGCGACTTTTACCTCGGTCAGGGTCACGAGCGCTCCCCCCAAGCTGCGGCGCAGACGCACCGCCTTGCCGGCCTTTGCACCCGCAAGCGCTTCGTAAAGTGTCTCGAGCTTGCCAAGTTCGATCGGCCCTTCATCGCCGACGCGTGCGAGCGCCCGGCCGAGCAGGCGCAGTGCCACTTCAGCAGGCAGGCGGGCGAATCTTGCGGCATCGAAGATGATCGGACCGCGATCGGACCACGGTCCCTCGCACAAGCCTTGCGCGGCCGCGCTCACGGCCGTTTCGATCGCGGCCTCGGCGCGCCGCAGCCGCTGCGCGAGGCGCGCCAGCCGGCGGGCATCAAGCCCCTCGCGCGACAGCGCCGACATGACCTCGCGCAGGCGCGTGCGGGTGAAGCGTGGATCGCGATTCGTCGGGTCGTCGGCGAATGCGATCTTGGCGCGTTCGAGCGTCGCGATGAGGCGCGCCTTGGGAATGTCGAGCAGCGGCCGGACGAGCACGATGTCGTGCAGGTCGCGTGCGGGCACAGGTGACTCGCGCGCCATGGCGCCAAGTCCGGTGAGGCCGCTGCCGCGGCTCATGCGGATCAGCACGGTCTCGGCCTGATCGTCGAGCGTGTGGGCGGTGAGGATGGATTGCGCCTGCGCGGTCCTGGCGGCCGTCGCCAGCAGCCGGTAGCGCGCAGCGCGCGCCGCCTGCTGCAATCCGGTCTTGGGCTTCTTGCCCTCCCAGCGCAAGGTGTGGTGGGGCACGCCGAGCCGGCGTGCCAGCCGCTTCACCGCGCGCGCTTCGCGGGCGGATTCGCGCCGCAAGCCGTGGTCGATCGTTACCGCGAGAAGCTTCGGCCCGCGCTTGCGCGCGCGCCGCCAACGCGCCGCCAGCATCAGCAGCGCCGTCGAATCGGGACCGCCGGAGACGGCAAGCACCAGGGCGGAAGCATCGGCGAGCGGATCAAACAGCGTCTTGGCCTCGGCGGCGGAGACCGGCGCCGCGTCGTCAGCAGCGGACACGCTTTTGTTCTCGCTCGACGGCCTGCTTCACGCCCGCGGATGCGCGCGGAAACTTGCGCAGGACTTCACCGAACGATGCGCAGGCCGTCTCCTTCTCGCCGAGCGCGGCAAGCGACTGCCCCAAGCGAAGGAGCGCATCGGGTGCCTTGGCGCTGGAATTCGTACTTGGTCGAGACGTTGAGGAACGCTTCCGCCGCGTCGCGGTAGCGTTGACGCTGGAACAGAGCTTCGCCAAGCCAATAGGTGGCATCGCCGGCGAGCCGGTCGTCGGGATACTTGCTCAGGAAGCTGCGGAAGCTGTCTTCGGCGAGCGCGTAATCCTTGCGCAGCACATAGCCGTAGCCGAGGTCGTATTCGTCGCGGGGGCTCTGCGACGGCGGCAGCGTGGCGACAACCGCGCCGCCGGCCGGCGGGTTGCGAAGGGGCGCTCCCGGCCCCGCGCCGCCCGGCGGTCCCATGGTCGCGAGATCGAGTGGAGCGCCGGCCGCGCGACCGCCAGGCGCCCCGATCGGCGGCTCAGGCGCATCCGTGCCCATGGGAGGCGCCATGGGGGCCATGGGCTGACATCGGCGGTTGGCCGCCGGGAGTGTTGGTCGAGCCGAGCGTGTGGGGCGCGCCGGGAGCGTTTGGATTCTGGCTGGGGTCGAAGGCGTCGCCACGCCGTCCGGGCGCGGTCGTTGCCGCCGGAGCGGATGGCGCCGGCTGGCTTTGCAGACGCGGTTGCGCCGCGGGGCGCGGCGTGCCCTTGGCGCCCAGCTCCTGAAAGTCCTCCTGCAGACGCCGGACCTGGCCCTCGAGTTGCTGATTGCGGAACTGCAGCTGCTCGATCACCCCGGTGAGCTGCCTGATCTGGGCTTCGAGACGATCGAGGCGCACCAGGAGGTCGGAGCCCGCCACCTGGGCGGTGCGGTCCCCCCCAGGAGCGGGACCGCCGCGCTCGTTGCTGCCTCCGCCGAAGCGCTCGCTGCCGCTGAAGATGCGGTCGAACAACCCGAACGGGCGTTCGGCCTCCTGCGCCCAAGCCTGCGCCGGGCACGCAGCCGCCATCGCCGCAAAGGCGAGCACGGATGCCGTCGTCACACGAAGCGGGAAGCGTGCCATCGGGATCTTGGTGCGGTTGAGACCCTTCAGTACCATACGAATCCCTGCGTCCAAATTGTGACTGGCGGGTCGTTAGAGCATGATCCGGAAAAGTGGGTACCGGTTTTCCGAAAAGATCATGCTCAAACAAAAAGCTAGAGCGTGTGCGACTCAACCTAAAGCACGCTCTAGCAAACTTGGACATGCTTGCACCCGCAGGCGTCGCTGCTACTCCGCCGGCGTGCTCGCAAGCGAGGGGCTCTTGCGCGCCTTGCGCCATTCCTCGAAGCGCTGAATCATCACGAAGAACGGCGGCACGAACAGCACCGCCAGGCAGGTCGACGCGATCATGCCGGTGAACACCGTGATGCCGATCGAGATGCGGGCGCTGGCGCCGGCGCCGCTCGCGAACACCAGCGGTGCGACGCCGAGAATGAAGGCGAACGACGTCATCACGATCGGACGGAAGCGCGCTGCCGCGCCCTCGATCGCTGCATCCAGGATCGGCTTGCCTTCGGCGCGCAGGTCGCGCGCGAACTCGACGATCAGGATGGCGTTCTTTGCCGACAGCGCCATCAGCAGCACGAGCCCGATCTGCACGTAGAGATTATTGTTGAGCCCGCTCCCCGCGAGCGCCGAGAGCGCCGCGACCGGCCCGATGAACGAGAGCGGCACCGCCAGGATGACCGAGAGCGGGGCGTACCAGCTCTCGTATTGCCCGGCGAGCACGAGATAGACCAGCAGCAGCGCCAGTCCGAACACGAGGTACATCTGATTGCCGACGAGCTTCTCCTGATAGGACATCGCACTCCATTCGAAGCCGGTGCCGGGGGGCAGCGTGCGGCGGGCGACCTCCTCCATCAGCGTCATGACTTCGCCCGACGAGAACCCGTCCGCCGGCAGGCCGATGATGGTCGCCGTCGGATAGAGATTGAACAGGCTGATGAGCGAGGGGCCGACCGTCGGCGTCATCTTCACGAGCGTTCCAAGCGGGATCATGTTCCCGTCCTTGTTGCGCACGAACATGTTCTCGATGTCTTCCTGCCGCAGGCGAGATTGCGAGTCGGCCTGCACGTAGATCTGGAACACGCGGCCGAACTTGTTGAATTGGTCGACGTAGCTCGATCCGAGATAGCCTCCGAGCGCGTTGAACACCTGGTCGAGCGAGACCTGCAGCGTCTGCGTCTTCACCCGGTCGACCTCGAGCACGTATTGCGGGACGCTCGAGCGGAACGGTGTCAGCACCAGCTGCAGCGCCGACTGGCTCTTGGCATTGGCCACCACCGCGTTGGTCACGCTTTGGAGCTTGGCCATGTCGAAGCTGCCGTCGCGCAGCTCGATCTGCATGGTGAAGCCGGCGTCGTTGCCGACACCCTGGATCGGCGGCGGCGGCATCACCAGGATATCCGCCTCCGGAATGGTGCCCATCGACGCGTTGAGGTTCTTGAACAGCGACAACAGGTCCTCGTTCTTGCCGCGCTCGCTCCAATCCTTGAGAACGATATAGGCAACGCCGGCGCTCGACAGGGTGGCGCTGTTGTCGGCCGCCGACACCCCGGCGATGGTGATTACCTGCGCGACACCGGGGGTCTTGCGGGTGAGGTCGGTGACCTTGTCCAGAACCTTCTGCGTGCGCTCGAGGGAAGCGCCATCGGGCAATTGCACGAGCGCAATCATGTAGCCCTGGTCCTCGATCGGCAGGAATCCGGTCGGGACGCGCGAGAAGGCGTAGCCGGTGGCGGCGATGATCGCGAGCGCGAGAATGGACATCAGCGCGCTGCGGCGGAGCATGGCGCCGACCAGTCGCGCATAGCTGCGCTCGATCGCCTCGTAACCCCAGTTGAACGCGCGGTAGACGAAGTTGCGCCGCTCCGGTGGGACCGCCGGGCGCAGCCACATGGCGCTTTGCGCCGGCTTCAAGGTCGCGGCGTTGATGGCGCTGAGCAGCGCGGTCGCGGCAATCACCAATGCGAATTGCGCATACATGCGGCCGGTCAGGCCGGGCAGGAACGCCGCCGGCAGGAACACCGACATCAGCACCAGCGTGATGCCGATGATCGGGCCGAGCAACTGCCGCATGGCGGCGCTCGCGGCCTCGCGGCCCGACATGCCCTTCTCGATGTTGTGGACGGCGCCCTCGACCACCACGATGGCGTCGTCCACCACGATGCCGATGGCCAGCACGATCGCGAACAGGGTGGAGAAGTTGATGGTGAATCCGAGCGCCGCCATCGCCGCGAAGGCGCCGATGATGGTGACCGGCACCGTGGTCGCCGGGATCAGCATCGCGCGCCAGTCCTGCAAGAACACCAGGATGACGATGAGAACGAGGATCGCGGCCTCGTACAGCGTCTTGTAGACCTCGTGGATCGACTGCTCGACGAATTTCGTGGTATCGAAGGGGATGGCATATGTCAGCCCCTGCGGGAATTCGTGCGCAAGGGAGGCCATCTTTCTGCGCACCTCGTCGGCCACATCGAGCGCGTTGGCCCCCGGCGCCTGGAAGATCGCCAAGCCCGCTGCCGGCTTGCCGTCGAGCATGAAGATCTGCCCGTAGGTCTGCGACCCGAGCTCGACACGGGCGACGTTGTGCAACCGCGTGACCTCGCCGGCGTGGCCGGTCTTGACGATCACGTCCGCGAACTCGGCCACGTCGCTGAGCTTGCCGGCGACGTTGAGCGTGTACTGAAACGATTGGCCGGAGGGCGCGGGCGGTGCGCCCATCTGGCCCGCCGTGACTTGCTCGCTCTGCTGCTGCAGCGCCTGGATCACGTCCTGCGGCACCAGCCCGCGCGCGTGCATCTTGTTCGGATCGAGCCAGATGCGCATGGAGTACTGGCCGGCGCCGAACACCACGACGTTGCCCACGCCCGGCAGCCGGACGATCTCGTCCTTGAGCTTGATGGCCGCGTAATTGGCAAGGTAGAGACTGTCGTAGCGCGAGTCCGGCGACGCCAAGGTCACGATCTGCAGGATCGCGGTCGAATTCTTCTGCACGATGACGCCCTGCGCCTGCACCGCCTGCGGCAGCGAGGACAGCGCGCTCGATACCCGGTTCTGCACCAGGATCTGCGCCTGGTTGAGGTCGACGCCGATCCTGAACGTCACCGTCAGCGAATAGCTGCCGTCGGCGGCGCTGAAGGACTGCATGTAGATCATGCCCTCGACGCCGTTCACCTGCTGCTCGATCGGCAACGCCACGGCGTCGACGACGGTGCGCGGGCTGGCGCCGGGATAGCGGGTGGTGACCTGCACGGTCGGCGGCACCACGTCGGGATATTGCGCGACCGGGAGCGTGAACATGGCGACGCCCCCGATCACGATCATCAGGATGGCGAGCACGTTCGCCAGAACCGGCCGCCTTATGAAAAAGTCCGAGATCATGGCACCGCCCGCTAATTTAGTTGGCGCCTGTGCCGGGGGTTGGCGTGGCGGCGATGGCCTGCAGCTGCGGATCGACCTTCTGACCCGGGACGGCCCGCAGGATGCCGGCGACGACCACGCGGTCGTCGGGCTTGAGGCCGCTGTCGATGGCGCGCAAATCGCCGACTTTGGGACCGATCGTGACCTTGCGCTGCTCGACCACGTTGTCCTTGTCGACGACGAGCACATAGCGCCCGCCCTGGTCGCTGCCGAGCGCCGCGTCCGGCACCAGCAAGGAAGCCATATCTTCGGCGCCGACCCGTACGCGGACGAAATAACCCGGCACCAGCACGTGGTCCTCGTTCTTCAGGATCGCACGCACGGCGAGCGTCCCGGTCGAGCGGTCCATGGTCGGAGAAACATAATCGAGCGCGCCACGGTACGGAAATCCGTGGTCGGTCTGCAGCCCGACTTCGATCGGGATCGCCCTCAGCTCCGCGGCGGTGATGCCGAGGCGCCGCATCTCGGCGCGAATGTTGAGCACCTCCTGCTCGCTGATGCTGAAGTTGACGTAGATGGGGGCGGTCTGGACGATGGTGGCGAGCTGCGTCGGGCCGTTGGCGCCCACCAGTTCGCCCAGCGACACCTGGCGCGCGGTGACGACGCCATCGAACGGGGCCTTGACGTGCGTGTAGCTGAGATTGATCGCCGCCTGCTGGGTATCGACTTGCGCCTGCCTGAGCTTGGCTTGGGCGGTGTCGCGATTGGCCGTGGCGTTGTCGAGCGCCATTTTCGAGGCGACCATCCGTCCCGCGAGCTCGACCTGCCGCTCGTAATCCGCTTCGGCCTGCTTCAATGCCGCCTGGGCGCCCTTCTCCGCGGCCTGCGCCTGCTCGAGCTTCAACTTGTAGGGTTCGGGCTCGATGACGAAGAGGGTTGCGCCCTGTTTCACCGGGTCGCCGTCCGTGTAGTTGATTTCCTGCAGGAAGCCCTGCACCCGCGCGACCAGGTTGGTGGTATTGACGGCGGCGGTATTGCCGGTGCCCTCGAGATAGCGCGTGACTGGGCGCTGCAGCGGGAGCGCGACCGTGACTTTCGGCGGCGGCGGCGCCACGTAGCGGTTGTCCTGCCCGCAGGCCGCCAGCATCACCGCAAGCGTAGTTCCGGCAACGCAGACAGCAAGACGCGAACGAGCGTCGGTGAGCCGACCAATCGTCATGGTGCGACCTCAACCCCTGTCAAGAAACAACGGCCGACGCGGTGCGTCGAGCAACCCTCACGGCGCCGAAGGTACGATTCTGCGGTAAAAAGTAAAAGACGGTCTTGCCCACAAAACACAACCGGCGCCCGAAGGCGCCGGCTGTCCCCTTCCCCCGTGTCCCCTGCTCACGAGCTGGTATTGAGCACCGTCACCGCGCGGCGGTTCTGCGACCAGCAGGAAATGTCGTTGCAGACCGCGACCGGACGTTCCTTGCCGTAGGAAATCGTGCGCATGCGCTGGGCCTGGACGCCGCGCGACGCGAGATAGTCGCGCACGGTCTGCGCGCGCCGGGCGCCGAGCGCGATGTTGTACTCGCGCGTGCCGCGCTCATCGGCGTGGCCTTCGATGGTGAAGGTGTATTGGCTGTAGATTTGCAACCACTGCGCCTGCTTCTCCAGCGTCGCGATCGATTGCGGCGCGAGCTCGGACGAATCGGATTCGAAGAACACGCGGTCGCCGACATTGACCACGAAATCCTGCTGGCTGCCGGGGGCGGCGCTGCCGGCGCCGGCCTGGGGATCATTGGATCTGTTGGCGCAGCCGGCCGCGGCGAGCGCCAGGACCAGGACGCCGGCGAGCTTGGCGGCGCGGATGACACGCACGATACCACTCGTCATCCCTGTGCCTCCATTGTTGCGTCGTTACCGGACATTCCGCAGGTCTAACAGGCACGTGGTTAAGCGAAGGTTCTTGCGAACCTCGCCCGGGTGTTGCCCGGATCGCTCAAGTCAAAGAAAAAGCCGAAACCCCGTGGCGTGGTTAATGCCCGGTGAATGCGGCGCCTTATGGGCTCCGCAAGTTCCATTTCACGATTGGGACTGGAGTGTCGTTTTATTGCAACAGCGGCGACCAGGCCGGATCGGAGGCATAGCTCGGCGTTTTCAACGGCTGTTCGTTGCGGCCGGTCACATCGACCGTGTAGAGCGACGGCCCGGCATTGCCGCCGGGATCGCGGAAGAACATGATCACGCGTCCGTTGGGCGACCAGGTCGGCCCCTCGTTGTGATAGCCTTCCGTGAGGATGCGCTCGCCGGAACCGTCCGCGCGCATGATGCCGATGGCGAACTTGCTCTGCGTCTGTTTGGTGAAGGCGATATAGTCGCCGCGCGGCGACCATACCGGCGTCGAATAGGCGCCGTCGCCGAAGCTGATGCGTTGCGCCTGACCGCCGCTCGCCGCCATGATGTAGATCTGTTGCTTGCCGCCGCGATCCGACTCGAAGCTGATGCGCATGCCATCGGGCGAATAGGAGGGCGCGGTGTCGATGACCTGCGTGTCGGTCAAGCGCGTCGTCGCCCTCGAGCGCAAGTCCATGACGAACAGATTGGAGTTGCCGCCGCGTTGCAGGCTGAAGATCACGCGCTGGCCGTCCGGCGAGAACCGCGGGCTGAAGCTCATGCCGGGGAAGTTGCTGACGATCTCGCGCTGTCCGGTCTCGATGTTCATGAGATAGACTTTGGGATCGCCCTGGCTATAGGACATGTAGGTGATGGTGTCGGGCGAAGATGAGAAACGCGGCGTGAGCACGAGATCCTCGCCGCGGGTGAGATAGCGCACATTGGCGCCGTCCTGATCCATCAAGGCGAGCCGCTTGATCCGCCGCTCCTTGGGGCCGGACTCGTCCACGAAGACGATGCGGCTGTCGAAATAGCCCTTCTCGCCGGTGATCCGCTCGTAGATGGCGTCCGAGATGATGTGTGCGATGCGGCGCCAATTGTCGGCGGTGGTGTTGTATTGCTCGCCGCGCAACTGCTGGCCGGCGAACACGTCCCACAGCCGGAATTCGGCCTTGAGCCGGCCGTCGGACTGGCTGACGCGGCCGGTGACCAGCGCCTGGGCGTTGATCTGCCGCCAGTCGGCAAAGCGCGGCAACGTGTCGATGGTCGAGATTTTCTCGAGATGGGCGGCGGGATCGATCGGCGCGAACAAGCCGGAGCGCTGCAGGTTCGAGGCGATGATCTGGCTCACGTTGCGCCCGCCGGCGGGGTCCTGCAATCCGACCCCGATGAAATCCGGGATCGCGATCGGCACCGGCTGGACGTTGCCCTGGGTAACGTCGAGCTTGAGCACCGCCCCCGCCCGCTGCGGCGCAAGGCCCACGAGCGCGCCCGCCGCCCCGGCCGCGCCGAGCATCATCAGGCGTCGGCGGCTCAGCGAGGGGGAGCTTGTCTTCGCAGCACCCTCAATCATGGCTCGGTGGTCTCAGCGCCTCGGCAATCATCCGCGGATCATGTCGCGGGGATCGAAAGTGATCTCGATGTCTTTCCATTGCTCATAAGTTTCAGGCCGAAGCATGTCGAAAGGCTGGCCGCGAAAGAGCGCCCGAGCGGCGCTTTCTCGGGCGGCGATGGCGAGCGGAGTCTTCCCGCTGGAGACTAGCATCGGCCCGCCCTCAATGGTTCCGTCGCGCTTGAGCTTGACCCTGAAAACAACGACCAGTTCCTGCGGATCCTTCGCGCCTGCGGGTATGGCCCAGAGCTGCGCGAGCCTTTGTCGCAGCGCGTCAAGCTCGCTCAGCGAAATCTGCGCGGCTCTGCCGCTCGACGCGCCGAGCGACGGGGCGCTGTTGAGGTTGGCGCCGGCGGCGGCGAGCCGCTGGGAATCGCGCTTGTCAAGCAGCGCCTCGACCAGCTTGGGGTCGAACTTGGGCGCCGGCGGCGCGGGCTTCTTCGGCGGCGTCGGCGGCGTGGCGTCGGCCTTTTTCGGCTCGGGCTTCTTGGCTTCTTCCTTGGCCAGCGCGTCCGCGGCCTGATCCGGCGGCTTCTCGGCCTGCTTCTTCTCCGGCTTGGTCTCGGCCGGCTTGGATTCCGGCGCCGGCGGCGGCTCGCGCGCGGCCTTGACCTCTTTCTTCTCGACCACCTTGGCGGTCGGATCCTCGACCGGCTTTGCCTCTTCGACCTTTTCGACCAGCGGCTTCGGGGTGTCGGCCTTGGGCGCGCTCTTGCTGCCGGCCGTCATCTGCGTGAACTCGGCGACGCTCACCAGATCGACCGGCAACGCGTCGGCAGGGGGAACGGGAAGCGGCTTGGCCGCCAGCGACCACACGCTCCACAGCAACACGGCTGCATGCCCGATCGCCGAGATGGCGTAGGCAGTCCTCAATTTCCCCTCGGTCACGCGATCAGCGCGCCGACCCCTGCTCGATCTCGGTCACCAGCGCCACGCGGCGGAAGCCGGCGGCCGAGATTCGCCCCATCACCTTCATCACCGTTCCGTAGTCGACCTCGCGGTCGCCCCGCACGAAGATGCGCTCGTCCGCCCCGCCGCGGGCCTCGGTGATGGCCTTGAGCTTGGCGACCAGTTCCTCCAACCGCAATTTCGGTATTTTGGAGGTAGACCGCCAGCTCGGTCCGCCGTTGAACCACGCGGCTGCCCCTTCGTATTGACGGAGACCGTCAGCGGCTCCTTGTCCTGGTCGAGGGTCTTGGCCTGGGTCTGCGGCAGGTCGAGCGGCACCCCCACCGTCAGGAGGGGCGCCGAAACCATGAAAATAATAAGCAGAACCAGCATGACGTCGACCATCGGCGTCACGTTGATCTCCGCCATGACCGGGCGGCGGCGGTGCCGCCGCCTGCCGGCGACCGCGGCAGAGCCGCCGTTCATCGCCATCCCGAACCCCTACCCCTTCTATCCCCGTTCGTCGATCTGCCGCGACAGGATGGCGGCAAATTCGTCGGCGAACCCTTCCAGGCGCTGGGCCTGTTTGTTCACGTCGGAGACGAACTTGTTATAGAAAATGGTCGCCGGTATGGCGGCCACGAGGCCGATTGCGGTTGCGAACAGGGCCTCGGCGATGCCGGGGGCGACCACCGCGAGCGAGGTGGTCTGCTGGCCGGCGATCGCCCGAAAGCTCGTCATGATGCCCCAAACGGTGCCGAACAGGCCGACGAAGGGGCCGGCCGAGCCGACCGTGGCCAGCACCAGAAGGTAGCGCTCCAGCCGCGCAATCTCGCGCTGGATGGTCACGTCCATGACCTTTTCGATGCGCATCTGCAGGCCGGCAAAGGAGCGCGGCTGGTTCTCCACGCTTCGCTTCCATTCCCGCATCGCCGCCACGAACAGCGCCGCCATGGAATGGGTCGGGCGCGAGGCCAGCGAGCGATAGAGCTCATCCAGGGACTGGCCGGACCAGAACGCCTGCTCGAAGCCGTCCATGGCCCGCTTGGTGCGCGAGTAGAGGATGAACTTGTCGATCGCGATCGCCCAGACCGCAATCGATGCGATCAGCAGCCCGATCATCACGATCTGTACGACCAGGTCCGCGTGCTGGAACAGGGCCCAGATCGAAAGCGGCGCGGCGGACGGCATGGCATCTCCCCTTCGGGCTGTCGCGTTCTTCCGGCGGTCCAAGTCCCGCGGTCAAGACGGGGCGGCAAATCATCGCGTGGACGAGAGCGGCATGCCGGACGGCGTCGGTTACGTCCCGAAGACCCGAAATTGCGGGAAAATCCGGCCCCCACCGGTAGATGCATCGATTCCCCGTCAAACGTGACCAAACTAGGGCACGAACTCGCCCTTCGCAGCGTAGCTGGCGCTGATTGGGTTAATCCCCGGTTATTGGACCGGCCCTGGTCCTCGATTTCGCGAGCGCTTGCTCGTCCAGATACGAACGGGCCGCCCACCGGAGTGGACGGCCCGAGCGACTGCAGAGCGAAAAAGAAGGTCAGCTTTGCGGCGGCGATGACGGGCCGGAGCTCTCGCTGCGACGATGTACCGGTGCGGGCGCGACGCTCGGACATGAACTGATCGAACTCGGCCTTGTCCTTCGCCATCCGCAGCCGCCCGAGGAAGTCGTGAAATTCGCGCTGCTCCTCTTCGAGCCGACGCAAGCGTCTCCTCGCGATAGTCGTCGAAGGCGCGGTTGCCGCTCGAGCGCGACGGCTGCCACCAGGTCCCGGCCGGACGCGCCTGATCGGCTCCTCGATGCCACGGGCTCATCCGCATCGCCCTTCCAGCAACTCATTCGTCCGCTCCCTATGATGAATGCCAAGGTGGCGAGACCGATCGGCCACCAGACCACGAAGCCCAGGATCGTGAGCGCGATCCAGGCCGGCTTTCCCAACTCATCGAGCTTTGCAACGATCGGCATGTGGGCCTCGACTGTGAATGTTAATCACATTTACATAGCTAGAGCGGTTTCGGCTCCTTGTCAAGCGCGGCTGCTGTATCTAGGGTCGGGGATGGCTCGCGGGCCGCGGGTGCGGTCACGCCCAGACCGCGCAGATAGATCAGCACCGCCGCCTCGAGCAACTCCTCGGGCGCCATCGGCAGCGGCCGCCGGGCAGCGTCGCCGCGCCCGAACAGCGAGGCGATGCCGTGCGAGACCGCCCAGATGTGCAACGCCATCATCAGGACGGGGGGGCGATTCGCTGCCGGCATGGTGGCGACGAGTTGCTCGGTGGCGGTCCGCAGCACGGCGAAGGCGCGCTCGCCGGCCTCGCGCAGTTGCGGGCTCGCTTCGGGCGGAATGCCCGCCTCGAACATCGCGGAGTAGTAGGCCGGCTCGCTCTTTGCGAATTGGAGATAGGCCTTGCCCACACGGTCGAACGCCGTGAACGCATCGGGGCGGCCGCCGTCCCACGCACGCGCCAGTGCGGCTTCGAATTCATCGAAGCCACGCCGCGCCACGTCCGCCAGCAACTCCTCGCGGTCGCGAAAATGCCGGTAGGGCGCGGCCGGACTGACCCCGGCCCAGCGCGCAGCTTCCGCAAAGGTGAAGCCCGCGGGTCCCTTCTGCGCGATCAATTCCAGCGCCGCGGTGATCAAGGCCTCTTTCAAATTGCCGTGGTGATAGCCGCGGGGGCCGGAACGACCGCCTTGTTTGGACCAGCTCATGTGAAGACCCTTTACATGACTCGGGCCGAGGCGTCGACCTCTGTCGGCTGGTGGCGAGACAGATAATGTCAGGCGCCGATGCGGCCCCGATCGAGGCGCATGGCGGTGCGCAGCGCCTTGGGGATCGGGCGCGCCCGCCCGCCGGAGACGAAGGCCACCCGCACATGGGCCTCGATGAGAAGCTCATCCCCGCGCATGATGCGCTGGTGAAGGGTGATCGAGGCGCCCTTCACCTCCTCGGGCGCCGTCATCACCTCCAAAATGTCGTCCATGCGTGCGGGCTTGAGGAATTCGATCTGCATGGAGCGCACGACGAATGCAAAGCCCGGGGTCTCCTGCTGCGCCTCCGCAAACAGGGCGCGATGATCGGCGCCGAGCAGGCGCAGATGATTGGTTCGGCCCCGCTCCAGGAAGCGCAGATAGCTGGCGTGATAGACGATGCCGGAAAAGTCCGTGTCCTCGTAATAGACGCGAACCGACATGACGTGGCGCCCGCCGCTGAGGACGCCGTCGAGCGCGTTCATCGCTCGGGCGCTCTCGCCTGCGCCGCCGCCTCCCAGTTCCTGCCGTCAAATGGCTGCGGAGAGATCGCGGCAAGATCGATGTCGTCGAGGCAGCGCGCGTTGACGTCGATCTTGTCCGGATCCGAGCGCGGGACGTAGAACGGATGGATGCCGCAGTGTCTGCAAAACATGTGCTTTGCGGTCTTGGTGTTGAATTCGTAGGTGGCCAGCTCGTCCTTGCCGCTGAGCAGCTCGAACCGCTCCGGCGGCACGATCAGGTGCAGAATTCCCTTCTTGGTGCAGATCGAGCAATTGCAATCGATCACGGACGCAACATCCGCCGTGACGCGAAAGCGCACGCGGCCGCAATGGCATCCCCCTTCCAGGGTCTTGAGCATGGTCAGTCTTCCGTGCCCTCTCGAAACAGTCCGAATTGCGCCGGATCGCGCGTGGGCTCGGCAAGGCCGAGATGGCGGAAGGCGTGGGGCGTGAGCAGCCGCCCGCGCGGCGTGCGCTGGACGAAGCCCTTCTGGATCAGAAACGGCTCGATGATTTCCTCGATGGCGTCGCGCGGCTCGGAGAGCGCCGCCGCGATGGTCTCGATCCCGACCGGCCCGCCGCCGTAGCTTTCCGCGATGGTCGTGAGATAGCGCCGGTCCATGGCATCGAGCCCGGCGGCATCGACCTCGAGCTCGACGAGCGCATGGTCGGCGGCCGCCCGTTCGATCGTGGTCGCGCCCGCAACCAGCGCGAAGTCGCGCACCCGGCGCAGCAGCCGCCCGGCGATGCGCGGGGTGCCGCGCGCGCGGCGCGCGATCTCGTTGGCGCCGTCGGCGGTCATCCCGATGCCGAGCACGCGCGCGCCGCGGTTGACGATCTCCTCGAGCTCGGGTTCGGAATAGAAATTGAGCCGCACCGGAATGCCGAAGCGGTCCCGCAGCGGATTGGTGAGCAGACCCGCGCGCGTGGTCGCGCCGATCAGCGTGAACCTGGCGAGATCGATCTTGACCGAGCGCGCGGCCGGTCCCTCGCCGATGATGAGATCGAGCTGGAAATCCTCCATGGCGGGATAGAGAATTTCCTCCACCGCCGGATTGAGCCGGTGGATCTCGTCGATGAACAGCACGTCGCGCTCCTCGAGATTGGTGAGGAGCGCGGCGAGGTCGCCGGCCTTGGCGATCACCGGTCCCGAGGTCGCGCGGAAATTCACGCCGAGCTCGCGCGCCACGATTTGCGCCAGCGTGGTCTTGCCCAGCCCCGGCGGGCCGACGAACAGCACATGATCGAGCGCCTCGCGCCGCGCCCGCGCCGCCTCGATGAACACCGCAAGGTTCGAACGCGCCTGCTGCTGGCCGATGAACTCGCTCAATCGCTGCGGCCGCAGCGACGCATCCGCGGCGTCTTCGTCGCGGCGTTCGGCGGTGACCAGGCGGCGGGGGTTCAAGCTCAAGGCACCGTCCTCACAGCGTTCGCTCCCGGCGGTACTTGTTGGGCAGCAATTCGCCGATCGTGGCGATGGCCGGACCGTTGGCGCTGGGCACGATCACGCGGGCATTGCGATCATAGTCCCAGATCAGCTCGCGGCAGCTGCCGCACGGCGACACCACCACGATCGCCTGATCCGACTCGGCGGGCTCCGGATGGCGCACCGCCACGATGGTCTCGATCCCGGTCTCGCCGATCTCGGTCACCGCCCGGCCGAGCGCCACCGCCTCGGCGCACACCGCCATGCGGCCCAAATAGGCGTCGAGATTGACCCCGGTATAGACGCGCCCGTCGCGCGTGCGCAGCGCCGCGCCCACCTCCTGCCAGTCATTGCGGTAGCGCCGCTTGATCGCTTCACTCGCGGCGACGATCAGCTCCTGGTCGCGATCGCTCAGCATCGCGCACTGTCCGTAGTGGTCATTTCGCAAGTTCCCTCAGTCCGAGCCGGATCAGCCGCGCCGCATCGGCCCCCTCGCCGGCATCGCGCGCGGCGGCGGCAATGGCGGCGGCGGCCTGGGGGTGACCGTAGCCGAGATTGACCAGCGCCGAGACCGCGTCCGCGACCGGCTGCGGCGCGCGCCTGTCGTCGACCGCGCCGGAGAGGCGGATCACCGCCGGATCGAGGTCGGCATAGGCCGGCGCCTTGTCCTTCAATTCGGTGACGATGCGCTCGGCGACCTTGGGCCCGACGCCGGGCGTGCGCGCGACCATCGCCTTGTCGCGCATGGCGATGGCGGACGCGAGATCGGCCGGCTTGAGCGTGCCGAGCACGGAGAGCGCGACCTTCGCTCCCACCCCCTGCACGGTCTGCAGCAGGCGGAACCATTCGCGCTCGACGTCGGTCACGAATCCGAACAGACGGATCTGATCCTCGCGCACGTAGGTTTCGATCGACAGCGTCGCGGGCTGGCCGGTGCCGGGCAGTTCCTGCAGCGTGCGGGCGGAGCAATGCACGAGGTAGCCGACGCCGTTGACGTCGAGGACGATGAAGTCCTCGCCATAGCTGTCGATGATGCCCTTGAGCTTGCCGATCATGCCGCGGGCCTATTTGGTCGCCACCGCGACGGCCGCGCCCGCCATCATCGTGCCGCCGGCGCGGTTGAGCAGACGCATGGCGCGCGGGCTGCGGAACAGCGCGCGGGCGCGGGCGGCCGCAACGGCATAGGCCCCGAACACGGCGGTCAAAATGACGACCGCGATGCTCGCGAGCTCGACGTAGCCGATGAGGCCGACGCGCGCGAGATCGATGAGATTGGGCAGCAGCGCGAGATAGAACGCCACGACCTTGGGATTTCCCAGTGTCAGTGCGAGCCCTGCGAAGAACAGGCGCAGGCGGCCGTCGCGGCGGGCGTCGGCCGCGATATCGCGCGGCTCGACCGGCGCCGCCCACATCCGGTAGGCGAGATAGAGGAGATAGGCGGCGCCCGCATATTTGATGGCGACAAAAACCTCGTGGAAGGTCTGCGCCACCACGGCGAGACCGAGGATCGCCACGGCGAGCCACACCAGGTCGCCGACGATGAGCCCGGCGGCGAACGCGCCCGCGCCATCGAGCCCGCGGCCCATCACCCGCGCCACCAGCGCCGTTACCCCGGGACCCGGCGATGCGGCAGCCACGACCAAGGTGCCGGCGAAGAGGAGAAGCGCAGCGAGATCCATGAGCGATCGTCCCGAACCAATGCGGCCGCAATCTAGAGCATGATCCCGAAAAGTGCAGACTTTTCGGATAAGATCATGCGACCGAACAAATACTTGGAGCGAATCGCGACTCAATCTGAAGCGATTTCGCTCTCGTCTACCGTGGCGAGGCGGCGATAGCCGCCGCCTCGAGCACCACGCTGCGGCGATGGTGCGCATGGCAGACCGCGATCGCGAGGGCATCGGCCGCGTCGTCGGAGCGCGGATCGGCCTTCGGCAGCAGCACGCCGATCATCATGCGGATCTGCGCCTTCTCGCTGTGGCCGGCGCCGACGATCGTCTTCTTCACCAGATTCGGGGCGTATTCGGCGACCGGCAAGCCGGCGATCGCCGGCACCAGCATGGCGATGCCGCGCGCCTGGCCGAGCTTGAGGGTGGCGGCGGCGTCCTTGTTGACGAAGGTCGCCTCGACCGCGGCCTCGTGGGGGGCATGCTCTTCGACCACGCGCCGCAAGCCGTCGTGGATGGCCAGGAGCCGCATGGCGAGCCCCGCTTTGTCGTCGGTGGCGAGCGACCCGCAGGCGAGGAAGCTCAAGCGGTTGCCGTCGATCGCCACCACCCCCCAGCCGGTGCGGCGGAGCCCGGGATCGATGCCGAGGATGCGAATCGGCAGGGCGCATGATCCTGCGTTGATAACCCCGGCGCCGCGCCGCGCCTAGGCCGATATCATTCGCATCGGATTCGGCGGCCGCTGGCTCGGTCGAAGCCGGGCGG
Organism: uncultured Alphaproteobacteria bacterium; assembly: GCA_963827585.1. Classification (GTDB taxonomy): domain Bacteria; phylum Pseudomonadota; class Alphaproteobacteria; order Rhizobiales; family Xanthobacteraceae; genus VAZQ01. The sequence goes on along the minus strand of CAWHCK010000046.1, from coordinate 291,975 downwards.
TTAAGGTTCGCGGCATCAAGGTCCGGGTGACCCCAATGGCAGCCTCGTCCGGCCGGCGCGCCATCATCATCGGAGGCTCGATGTCGGGCCTGTTCACCGCAGCGTTCCTGCGCAGGATCGGCTGGGACGTCGACGTGTTCGAGCGTTCGCCCGTCGAGCTCGTCGGCCGCGGCGCTGGAATCACGACCCATCCCGAATTGCTGGAAGCGCTGGAACAGAGCGGTGCCGGCACGCGCGATCTCGGCATTGAGGTCCCCAAGCGCATCACCATCGACCGTGAAGGGCGCGTCATCGGCGAACGTCCGTTGCGGCAAATCCTCACCTCCTGGGACCGGCTGCAGCGGCTGCTGCGCGAGACCATCGATCCTGCGCATTACCACCTCGGCCACACCTTTCAGCACGTCGAGGCGGAACGGCGAGGCGTCCGTGTTCGTTTCGCCGAGGGACGCGTCGAGCACGCCGACCTGTTGGTGGGGGGCGACGGCATCCGATCCGGCGTGCGCGCGCAGGTCGCGCCCGACGTGCAGCCCGTCTATTCCGGCTATTACATCTGGCGCGGCGCACCCAACGAGGCCGATCTCGCGCCGGATACGCTCGCGAGTATCTTCCCCTACTTCGTCTTCTTCCTGCCCGAACGCCAGCAAGTGATCGGCTACCCGATCTCGGGGTTAAACAACGACCTGCGGCCCGGCCACCGGCGCTACAATTTCATCTGGTACCGCGTCGGCGACGCGCAGACCCTGAAGGACATGTGCGTCGACGAAAACGGCCATCAGCACGAATACTCAGTGCCGCCGCCGCTCATCCGCAAGGACCTCATCGCGCAGATGCGCGCGGATGCCGAAAGGATCATGCCGACTGCCTTCATCAATTGCCTGCGCAACATCAAGCGCCCGTTCTTCACGCCGATCTACGACTTCTCCGCGCCTCGCATCGTGTTTGGACGGGCCGCGCTGGTCGGCGACGCCGGATCGTCCTCGCGTCCGCACATGGGTTTCGGCGTCGCCAAGGCGGGCGGCGACGCGCAGGCGCTCGCGCAAGCGCTTGCCGCCCACGACGACGTCGACGCGGCGCTCGCCGCCTACAACGCCGTGCGCCAGCCCATCGGCGAGCGCATCATGCTGCACGGCCGCAAGCTCGGCACCCACCTCGGCGTCGATCTCAAGACCGACGAGGATCGCAGGATGTGGAAGCTTTTGCAGGAATACAACGCCATGATGGACTGGATCGCGGTTCCCAACTTCCTCGCCACCTATCGATGAATGTCGAGCTGCAGAAACCGGATCACGCGCGCAACATGCGCCTCATCAGCCATTGCGATCAGGGCGGCCGGCCGGATGGCGTCCAGATCATGGTGCACCGCGGCTACGCCTATATCGGGCACATGTTCTCGAAAGGATTCAGCATCGTCGACGTGCGCGATCCCAAGAATCCGCGCGCGATCGAGTATCTCGCCGCCCCGCCCGGCACGTGGAACATCCATCTTCAAACCCACGACGATCTGCTTCTGGTCATCAATGCGAAGGACATGTTCGCCGCGGCCGAGTTCGCCGACGAGCGCGCTTATTACCGCGGTCAAATCGGCACCGTCGTCGGCACGGCGCAGGCGGCAAGCGCGACGCGCAATTGGACCGCCGGGCTTGCGATCTACGACATTTCCCAGCCGGCAAGGCCACGCCACATCGGCTTCATGCCGGTCGACGGCGGCGGCATTCACCGCATCTGGTACGTCGGCGGACGCTGGGCCTATGTTTCGGCGCTGCTCGACGGCTTCACCGACTACATTTTCATGACCGTCGACATGACCGACCCGGCGAAGCCGCGCGCGGCCGGCCGTTACTGGATTCCCGGAATGAATCTCGCTGCCGGCGAAACGCCGAACTGGTCGGCCCGCAACCGCTACGGCTTGCACCACGCCATCATCGACGGCGACACCGCCTATGCCGCTTGGCGCGACGCCGGCATGGTCGTGATCGACGTCGCCGACCGCGAAAACCCGAAGCTTATTGTCCACCGCAGTTGGTGCCCGCCGTTCGGCGGCGGAACGCACAATTGCCTGCCGCTGCCGGATCGCCAATTACTCGTGGTTCTCGACGAGGCCGTGCTCGATCACCAAGAGGATGGGCTCAAGCTGATCTGGATATTCGACAACCGCAATGCGGCCAACCCGGTGAGCATTTCGACCTTTCCGACGCCGGCGGACGCCGACTACGTCACCAAAGGCGGCCACTTCGGGCCGCACAACATTCACGAAAATCGGCCCGGCAGCTTCGTCAGCTCCGAACTGATCTTCGCGACCTACCAGAACGCCGGGGTGCGGGTGTTCGACATCCACGACCAGTACCGTCCGACCGAAATCGCAGCTTGGGTGCCGCCAGTGCCGGCGCGCATGATGGATCACCGGCCGGGCCGCGCCCGCGTCATCCAGTCCGCAGACGTGTTCGTGGACCGCAGGGGCCTGATCTACAGCACCGACTACAATGCGGGTCTGTTCATCCTGGAATATGGCGGCTGACGGCGGGTCACGCCCCCAACTTCTGCATCAGCGCGTCCGACACCTCGAAATTGGCGTAGACGTTCTGCACGTCGTCGTGCTCGTTGAGCGTCTCGATCAGCTTGAGCAGCTTCTCGCCCTGCTCGTCGTTGACGTCGACGGTGTTCTGCGGCTTCCACACCAGCGCCGCCTTGCGCGGCTCGCCGAATTTCGCCTCCAGCGCCTTCGCCACGTCGCGCAGCGAATCCTGCGCGGTGTAGATTTCGTGTCCGCCCTCGTTCGACACCACGTCTTCGGCGCCCGCCTCGATCGCGGCTTCCAGCATGGCATCGGCGCTTGCCACCTTGGCGACGTATTCGACCACGCCGACGTGGTCGAACATGAAGGAGACCGCACCGGTCTCGGCGAGGTTGCCGCCCGACTTGGCGAAGGTCGCGCGCACCTCGCCTGCGGTGCGGTTGCGGTTGTCGGTCAAGACCTCGACGATGACGGCGACGCCGCCCGGCCCATAGCCCTCGTAGCGGATTTCGGCGTAGCTCTCCGCATCGCCGCCGGCGGCTTTCTTGATTGCGCGGTCGATGTTGTCCTTGGGCATGTTCTCCGCGCGGGCGGCGATCATCGCCGCGCGCAGGCGCGGATTCATGGCGGGGTCGGGCAGACCGAGCTTGGCCGACACGGTGATCTCGCGCGCGAGCTTGCCGAACAGCTTGGATTTCGCCGCATCCTGCCGCCCCTTGCGGTGCATGATGTTCTTGAACTGGGAATGGCCGGCCATGCCTTGCTCCTCGACGGCCCGCCCCGCGCAGTCACAGCGCGATCGGCGAGGCCATGGATCATGGATTGATATCGGGCGCGTTATAGGACGCGCCTTGCGGAAAATCCAGAACCGGCTGCCGGCCGCAGCCGCGGCTCGCGCGTCACGCGCTCAACGCACGCCGCCGGTGTTGCGGATGTGCCGCACGCAAGCGCCGAGTCAACTCAGAGCGTCGTCTGCATCGGCGCCGGGAAATAGCGGAACGCCTCACCTCGCTTCGCGAGATAGCCGAGGCCGGGCCAGGTGAAGTGATAGGCGACGAACGGGATGCGCTGCGCCGCGAGCATGTCGAAAACCCGCAGCCGGCTCGCGACGGCTTGCTTGCCGTCGGTGTCGTAGGTGAATTCGAGGCGCGGGCGCTCCGACGCGATCACGTGGTGGTGCGCGATGTCGCCGGCGTTGCACAGCGTCTTTCCCTGCGACGTGACGATGTAGACGGTGTGGCCGACCGTGTGGCCCGGCGCCGACATCGCCTGGACGCCGGGCAGAAATTCCTCGCCGTCCTTGACGAACACCATGCGGTCGCGGTTCGGCAACAGCTGCTGGCGCGCGCCGGCGACGAAGCCCTTGAGCATGTCGTTGGAGAGCTTGCCCTCGTCGGTCCAGAACTCGAGGTCGGCTTGCGCCATGTAGATCTGGGCGTTGGGGAAGAGCCGCGCGCCGGCGTCGGTCATGAGCCCGAAGCAATGATCGGGATGGGCATGGGTCAGCACGACCGCGTCGATGTCGCCCGCCGCGATGCCCGCGGCCTTGAGGTTGGCGATCAGCCGGCCGGTATCGGGGCCCAGCATCTTGCTCGTGCCCATCCCGGTGTCGAACAGCGCCACACGGTCGCCGGTATTGACGACCAGCGCATTCTGCTCCAGCACCACGTTGTCGGTCGGCAGGAAATTGTCGGTCAGCGCTTTGCCGAATTCGTCCTTCGACAAGCCGATGAAGATATCCGGCTTCGGCTCGCCCATCGGCAACGGGCCGTCGGACACCACCGTGGCCTCGATCGCTTCCGAGCTTGAAGCGGTAGAAGGCCGGCGCCTGCGTGTTCTGCATGGGCGCCTTGGCCCGGACGGGCGCCATGGATGCGCTGCCGATGAAGGCGGCCGCGGCGGTCCCGCCGATCCCGGCGAGCAGCCGCCGACGCGCCAGGGAAATCTGGGTTCTGGCCATAGCGAGCTCCTGTTGAGGTGCGGATCACCGTCCGCTGCGCCGAGTGTACCGCCGCACACGACAAATTCGTGTCCGCCGATGATCACGATCGGGCGACTGCCCGCGGCGCCAGAGCATGATCCCGAAAAGCCTGCCCCGGACGTGATCCGGGGTGGGTACCGGTTTTCGGAAAAGATCATGCTCCAGCAATAGGCAACGGCCTCATTCCCAGAATGTCGGCCGTGCCTGCTCGAGCCGGCCGCCCAGACGCACAGCCCCGACGCGCCGCGCGAGCCCGGTCGTGTCGTCGGTCTCGACCGCGAGCGCGCACAGCGTCGCCTCGCCCAGCGCCGGCTCGAAGCGCGCCGTCGGAATTTTGCGCAGGAAACGGACCAGCGGCTCCTCCTTGTCCATGCCGATCACGGAGTTGTAGTCGCCGGTCATGCCGACATCGGACACGAACGCGGTGCCGCGCGGCAGGATCTGGTGATCCGCGGTCGGCACGTGGGTGTGAGTGCCGACGACGAGGCTGGCGCGGCCGTCGCAGAAATGGCCCATCGCCTGTTTCTCGCTCGTCGCCTCGCCGTGGATGTCGATGATGATGGCGTCGGCGGCCTGGCGGAGCGGACAGGCCGCGAGCTCGCGCTCGACCGCAGGAAAAGGATCATCGAGCGCATCCATGAAGATGCGGCCCATCACGTTGACGACGAGCACGCGCGCGCCGTTCCTGGCTTCAATGAGGGCGACCCCGCGGCCGGGCGTGCCGGCGGGATAGTTGATCGGGCGCATGAGCTTCGGCGCGCGCTCGATGAACACCAGCGCTTCCTTCTGGTCCCAGGAATGGTTGCCGCCCGTGACCGCGTCGGCGCCGACGTCGACGAATTCCTGGTAGATCGCTTCGGTGATGCCGAAGCCGCCGGCGGCGTTCTCGCCGTTGACGGCGACGAAATCGAGCTTCCAGTCCTGCATGAGGCCGGGCAGACGCGCGAGCAGGACCGCGCGCCCGCTGCGACCTACGACGTCGCCGATGAAAAGGATGCGCATGCGTCACGTCGCCCGCAAATCGATGACCTCGCGCTCGGTTAGCACGAGATCGAGGCGGGCGTCGCGCGGGGTTTTCGGCACGCTCTCGATTTCCTGCGCGGCGAAGGCGATGCCGGCCGCGACGATGGTCTTGCGGGCGCGCAAGGCCGCAAGCGTCATGTCGTAGTAGCCGGCACCGTAGCCGATGCGGTGACCGCTGCGGTCGAAGGCCAGGAGCGGCACGATCACGATGTCGGGCAGGACTTCGGGCGCATCGGGCTTCGGCTCGCGGATGCCCCAGACGCCGGATGCAAGCGTTTCGCCGAAACGGAACGCGCGCATGGTGAGCGGCTTGCCCCGTCCGGCGACCGCCGGCAGCGCGAGTTGCACGCCGGCATCCGCGAGCTTGCGCATCAACGGGATGGGATTGATCTCGCTCTTCATCGGCATGAAGCCCGATACGATCGCGCCGGGCGGCGCCGCGACCGGGAACGGCCGCGCCGCGATCGCCTGCGCCGCGGCGGCGCGCATATCGGCGGCAAGCGCGTCGCGGCGCGCGAGCGCTTCGCGGCGGATCGCGGCCTTGGCGTCTTCGACGGAGGGAGAGTGAGCCATCAACCGAAGCAAGAACAATGCGAAGTGCGGAGCCGCGATGGCCGTTGGAGCGTCGATCCCGGGTTCCCTACGAAAGTAGGTGGGCGCCATATGTCCGAGCCCACGAGCCCGGTCAGGGACAGCTCCCTTGAGGATCGATAAGGCCCCGGGGATATGGCTCCTGACGCACCTCGCAGCCCCGCGCGGCCAATGTAGTGCGTAAGCGGTTGCAGCGCCAGCCACGCCAACGCGCCCGTCATCCCATCGGGACGCCGCCGTCAGGGACCGTCTGATTGAGTTGCCTGGTGATGCTCTCGATGCGCTCGGCCGCCGCATTGAGCGCGGCGACGACCGCCGCCTGCGTGGCCTGGCTACGATCGGCCGAGACCACACTCGCGTCCTGCAGCGTGGCGAGCTCCGGCTCGAGCCGCTGCAACCTCTCCTTCACCTCCGCCAGCTCGTCGGCGACCGTGAGCGCGGCCATGACCGTGAGCCGTGTGTCGCCGATCTCTCCGAACCGGGTCCGCAAGTTGGCGATGCGCGCATCGAGATCCTCCGCGAGGCGCAGCAGTCGCGGCTCTTGGCCGTCCTCGCAGGCCATGCGGAACTGGCGGCCGTTGATGGTGACACTGACCTGCGGCATGGCGTTCCCGCGTGACGTTGAGGCCGCTCAGCGTTCGTTGGCGGTGAGCACGGAACGAATGGTGTCGATAGCGGTTTCGAGCCGCTGGGCGACCTCGCGATTGGTGACTTCCAGCGCCCGCGCGCGGGCGGTGGCGGCATCGAGCTCGGAGGCGAGGCGCGAGCGGTCGGTCCCGAGCGCATGCAGTTGGGCGTCCAGCGTCTCCTCGCCGCGATCGGCGTCGCGTCGCCGCTCGACCGCAGCCGCGAGCGCGTCAAGCGCAAGCGCGAGACGTTTGCTGGCTGCGTCGATAGCGCTCGTCTCCGTCATACCCGGCAACTTACCCCCGATTCGGCCAGTACCCCCCGGATTCGTCAGCGTTGTGGCCACGAAAATCATTCGCCTCCGCAAGCGGTTAGAGAAAGAAGCCTACGTTGCGTGGCGGCTTGCCGTCAACGTTCGCGCAAGTTTCCCCAACCCCCCTGTGAATGGCGAGGTATGCAAGTGCCGGCATTCTTTGACTCCCCTCGCCCGCGTGCTAGAGCCTCGCCCGAACAACGCGCTTGGCCCAGCCATGACCACCCCGAAGTCTCTTCTTGCTGCAGCGCCCGCCTCTGCAGTGCAGACGACCGCCGCACGCCGCGCGGAGGAGGCGCCTGCAACGCGCGCCCAGCATGACCGGATGGCGAACGCCATCCGCGCGCTCGCCATGGACGCGGTGGAGCAAGCGAAATCCGGCCATCCCGGGCCTGCCCATGGGCGCCGCCGACGTCGCGACCGTGCTGTTCACGCGCTTTCTCAAATTCGATCCCGCCGATCCCGCCTGGCCCGACCGCGACCGCTTCGTGCTTTCGGCCGGCCACGGCTCGATGCTGATCTATGCGCTGCTCCATCTCCTCGGCTACAAGACGATCACGATCGAGGAGATCAAGCGCTTCCGCCAGATCGGCTCGATCACGCCCGGCCATCCCGAGAATTTCCTCACGCCCGGCGTCGAGACCACCACCGGCCCGCTCGGGCAAGGCCTCGGCAACGCCGTCGGCATGGCGATCGCCGAGCGGCATCTTGCCGCCGCCTTCGGCTCCGAGATCGTGGACCATCGCACCTACGTGCTCGTCTCCGACGGCGACCTCATGGAGGGCATCAGCCAGGAGGCGATCGCACTGGCCGGGCATCTCAAGCTCAGCAAGCTGATCGTGCTGTTCGACGACAACGGCATCTCGATCGACGGCCCGCTGGCGCTCGCCGATTCCGTCGACCAGGTAAAACGCTTCGAGGCTGCCGGCTGGGCGGCGACGCGCGTCGACGGACATGACCCCGCCGCGATCGCCAAGGCGATCGAGAGGGCGCAAGCCTCCGATCGGCCTTCGCTGATCGCCTGCCGCACCACCATCGGCTTCGGTGCGCCCAACAAGGCCGGCAGCGAGAAGTGCCACGGCTCGCCGCTCGGCGCCGACGAAATCAAGGGCGCGCGTGAACGCCTGGGCTGGTCGGAGCCGGCCTTCGCCATTCCAGCGGAGGTGCGGGAGATGTGGCTTAACGCCGGACGCGCGGGCACGGCGGCGCATGCGGCCTGGACCGATCGTCTCGAGACCGTCCCGCCGGCCCGCCGCGCCGAATTCGAGCGCCGCACGCGCGGCGAGTTGCCCCAGGACAAGCTCGCCGCCGCCGTGCGGGCGGCGAAGGAGAAACTCGCCGCCACGCCGAAGGAGATCGCGACGCGCGCCGCCTCCGAGACCGCGCTCGAGGCGCTGACCGCGGCGCTGCCGGAAATGATCGGCGGCTCCGCCGACCTCACCGGCTCCAACAACACCAAGCCCAAAGGCATGACGGTCCTCTCCGCCGCCGACTATTCCGGCCGCTTCATCCACTACGGCGTGCGCGAGCACGGCATGGCGGCCGCCATGAACGGCATGGCGCTGCACGGCGGGATCATTCCCTATTCCGGCACCTTCCTCGTGTTCTCCGATTACTGCCGGCCGGCGATTCGCCTTGCCGCGCTCATGGGCGAACGGGTCGTTCACGTGATGACCCACGACTCGATCGGGCTCGGCGAGGATGGCCCGACCCACCAGCCGGTCGAGCATCTTGCCGCGTTGCGCGCGATCCCGAACCTCCACGTCTTCCGTCCGTGCGACGCGGTCGAGACCGTCGAATGCTGGCAGCTCGCGCTCGAGAACGCGAAGGGGCCGAGCATTCTTGCACTCACCCGCCAGAACCTGCCGCAGCTGCGGCTCGCCCACGACGAGGCCAACCGCTGCGCCGCCGGCGCCTATGAGCTGGTCGCGGCGGAGACCACCGCCGAGGTCTCGCTGTTCGCCACCGGATCGGAAGTCGCGATCGCGGTCGCGGCGTGCAAGCTCCTGCGCGAGCGCGGCGTCCTCGCCCGCGTGGTGTCGGTGCCCTGCTTCGAGCTCTTCCGCGCCCGCCCGGCGGCGGAGCGGCAGGCGGTCATCGGCAGCGCCAAGGTCAAGGTCGCGGTCGAGGCTGCGGTGCGGCAAGGCTGGGACGAAATCATCGGCTCGGATGGCGCCTTCGTCGGCATGACGACGTTCGGGGCGAGTGCGCCCCACAAGGAACTCTACCAGCACTTCGGCATTACCCCGGAGAAGGTCGCCGAGGCGGCGTTGGGCAGGCTGGGCAGGCTGGGGACGAATTGAAGACGCCAGGACCGCACATATTTAATGTGTCATCCCCCGCGCAGGCGGGGCATCCGGTATCCACTGGACCCGAAGATCGCGCCGAGTTGGCCAATCGACACATCCGTGCTTACTGGATTGCCCGCGTTTGCGGGCAGTGACGACCGAGGAGGGGAGCCGGGAATGTCAGTTCGTGTCGCCATCAACGGGTTTGGTCGCATCGGCCGCAACGTGCTGCGCGCCATCGCCGAGGCGGAGCGCGAAGATATCGAGGTCGTCGCCATCAACGATCTCGCCCCGGTGGAGACCAATGCCCACCTCCTGCGCTTCGACTCGGTGCATGGCCGCTTTCCCGGCGAGGTGAAGGTCGTGGGCGACGCGCTCAGTGTCGGCAACGGCATGATCAAGGTGACTGCCGTCAAGGACCCCGCGACGCTGCCGTGGAAGGACCTCGGCATCGACATCGCGCTCGAATGCACCGGCATCTTCACGTCCCGGGACAAGGCCGCCGCGCACCTTGCCGCCGGCGCCAAGCGGGTCATCATCTCGGCGCCCGCCGACGGCGTCGACCTCACCGTGGTTTACGGCGTCAACCACGACAAGCTCACAAAGGACCACAAGGTCATTTCCAACGCCTCGTGCACGACCAACTGCCTCGCCCCGGTTGCCAAGGTGCTCAACGATGCCGTCGGCATCGACAAGGGCTTCATGACCACGGTGCATTCCTATACCAACGACCAGCCCTCGCTCGACCAGGTGCACAAGGACCTCTACCGGGCGCGTGCCGCCGCCATCAATATGATCCCGACCTCCACCGGCGCCGCCAAGGCCGTGGGGCTGGTGCTGCCGGAGCTCGCCGGCAAGCTCGACGGGGTCGCGATCCGGGTGCCGACGCCGAATGTCTCGGTGGTCGACTTCAAGTTCGTGGCCCGGCGCGCGACCAGCAAAGACGAGATCAACGGCGCCGTGAAACGCGCCGCCGAGCAGCAGCTCAAGGGCATCCTCGGCTACACCGAGGCGCCCAACGTCTCCAGCGATTTCAACCACGATGCGCACTCCTCGGTATTCGCCATGGATCAGACCAAGGTGCTGGACGGTACGTTGGTGCGGGTGATGTCGTGGTACGACAACGAATGGGGCTTCTCCAACCGCATGGTCGATACCGCGGTTGCGATGGGAAAGCTGATCTGACGTCGACAGCGATGGGCGATCTTTTCGTTGCTGTAGGTTCGGTTGCGGTCATGGACCGGACGCGCGCTTGCAACGGCTGGGCGCCGACCGCGCGCGCAGGCCGCTAGTCATGTTCCACACGCTCGATCAGGCCGACGTGAAGGGCAAACGCGTGCTCGTGCGCGTCGACCTCAACGTGCCAGTAGAGAACGGCAAGGTCGCGGATACGACGCGCATCGAGCGCGTGGCGCCGACCATCCGGGAGATTGCCGACAGGGGCGGCAAGGTGATCCTGCTGTCGCATTTCGGACGCCCGAAGGGACGCGATCCGACGCAATCGCTCAAGCTCTTTGCCCCGGCAATCGCGGGGGTTCTGGGGCGGCCGGTCGCGTTCGCGGAGGATTGCGTGGGCGAACGCGCCGCGGCGGCGGTGAACGCCATGAAGCCGGGCGACGTCCTGTGCCTGGAGAACACGCGCTTCCACGCGGGCGAGGAGCGCAACGATCCGGCATTCGTCGCCCAGCTCGCCGCACTCGGCGACATCTTCGTCAGCGACGCCTTCTCGGTGGCGCATCGCGCCCATGCCTCGGTTGAGGGCATCGCCCGCAAGCTGCCGAGCTTTGCCGGCCGCACCATGCAGGACGAACTCGACGCGCTCACGAAGGTGTTGGAGACGCCCACCCGTCCGCTCGCGGCGATCGTGGGCGGAGCCAAGGTATCGACCAAGCTCGACCTGCTCGGCAACCTGCTCGCCAAGGTGGACATTCTCGTCATCGGCGGCGGCATGGCCAATACCTTCCTGGCCGCGCTCGGACACGCCGTGGGCAAATCCCTATGCGAGCACGATCTCCTGCCGACCGCGCGCGAGATCATGGCCAAGGCGAAGGCCAAAGGCCGCGAGATCGTCCTGCCGGTCGACGTGGTCGTGGCAGAGACGTTCGCGGCCAACGCGCCCTCGCGGGTCGCCGGGGTGGACGGCGTTGCGTCCGATGAGATGATCCTCGACATCGGCCCGCGCAGCATCGCGCAGGTCTGTTCCGTGCTCGCGCGCGTGAAGACGCTGGTCTGGAACGGGCCGTTCGGCGCCTTCGAGACCGAGCCGTTCGATACCGGCACGGTCGAGGTCGCCGAGGCCGCGGCGGAACTCACCGCCGCCGGAAAGCTTGTAACTGTCGCAGGCGGCGGCGACACGGTCGCGGCGCTCAATGGCGCCGGCGTGACCGCGCGCTTGAGCTATGTCTCGACCGCCGGGGGCGCCTTCCTCGAATGGCTGGAGGGCAAGGCCTTGCCGGGGGTCGAGGTGCTCAGAGTACGATGACAGCGGATATGGGACCGAAGCTACTCGCCCTTTGCCAATGACGCGAAGAGGCGGCAAGATCAGCAACGAATTCAAGACACAACGGAGGAGGTCGCGATGAACCTCGCTGAGCTCAACAAGGTCGCCGAGGCCATGGTCGCGCCGGGCCGCGGCATTCTCGCCGCCGACGAGTCGTCGGGCACGATCAAGAAGCGTTTCGACGCGATCGGAGCGGAATCGACTCCCGACAATCGCCGCGATTACCGCGAGCTGCTGTTTCGCTCGTCCGAGGCGATGTCGAGATATATTTCCGGCGTCATCCTCTACGACGAGACCATCCGCCAGAATGCCAAGGACGGCACGGCGCTGGTCAAGGTGATCGAGAGGTCGGGCGCGCTCCCGGGGATCAAGGTCGACAAGGGCACCAAGCCGTTGCCGTTCTCTCCCGGCGAAGTGATCACCGAGGGCCTCGACGGATTGCGGGAGCGCCTGGTGGAATATCGCGGGCTCGGCGCCAAGTTCGCCAAGTGGCGCGCGGTGATCGACATCGGTCCCAAGATCCCGAGCTATGCCGCCATCATCACCAATGCGCACGCGCTCGCACGTTATGCCGCGCTCTGCCAGGAGGAAGGCATCGTTCCGATCGTCGAGCCGGAAGTGCTGATGGACGGCGAGCACGACGCCGACGCCTGCTACATGGTCACGGAGTGGCTGCTCAAGACCGTGTTCGAGCAGCTCTACTACCAGAAGGTCGCGCTCGAGGGCATGGTGCTCAAGCCCAACATGGTGATCGCCGGCAAGAAGGCGAAGAAACGCGCGGGCGTCGACGAGGTCGCGGAGAAGACCGTGAAGGTGCTCAAAGCCTGCGTGCCTGCCGCCGTGCCCGGCATTGCTTTCCTCTCCGGCGGCCAGTCCGACGAAGAGGCGACGGCGCATCTCGACGCCATGAACCGGATCGGCGGCGTGCCGTGGAAGCTCACCTTCAGCTACGGGCGCGCGCTGCAGGCGGCACCGCAGAAAGCGTGGTCCGGCAAGAATGAAAATGTCGCCGCCGCACAGCGCGCGTTCTCCCATCGCGCGATGATGAACGGCCTCGCCGCACTCGGCCAGTGGAAGCAGGACTTGGAGAAAAAGGCGGCGTAGGGCGAAGTGAACACCCCGGGGCATGGCGGCTGCGGCCTCCCGGGTCTTTACCGTCTCGTAGGGTTGAGGTTGTATAAACGCCCCCAAACCGCCCGATTGCAGGGGCAATTCGAATTTCCATGCCGTCCCGATCGAACCCGGCCCAACCGCGGCGCCCCGCCCCGCGCCTCTATCTCGTGACCCCGCAGGAGCCTGCCGGGCTCGCGGATCGGCTGGTGCAAGCGCTCGGCGCCGCCGACGTCGCGGCCGTGCTGCTGCGGCTGCCCGACGCCGACGAGCGCGCGCAAATCAATCACGCCAAGGCGCTCGCGCCAGCCGTACAGGACACCGGCGCGGCGCTCCTCCTCGGCGGCCATCCCGATCTCGCGGCGCGCGCGGGCGCCGACGGCGCGCACCTCGACGGGATCGACGCCCTCGGGGCGGCGCTCCCGACGCTCAAGCCGGCGCGCATCGCCGGCTGCGGCGGGCTTGCGACCCGGCACGACGCCATGCTCGCAGCCGAAGCCGGCGCCGACTACGTCATGTTCGGCGAGCCGGACGCGTCCGGCCGGCGGCCCTCCTTCGACGCCATCGCGGAGCGCGTGGCGTGGTGGGCGCGGGTATTCGAAGTCCCCTGCGTCGGATTTGCCGCCTCCCTGGAGGAGGTGGAGCCGCTTGCAGCCGCCGGCGCCGACTTCGTCGCTGTGGGTGATTGCGTGTTCGGCGATGCCCGCGGGGGCTCGGCGGCAGTGGCCGACGCGGCGCGACGGCTCGCGGCTGCGGAGACAATCGCATGAGCAGCGTGCGACGCGCCGCAGCCGGCATCCTGGCCGCCCTCCTGTCGGCGGGCCTGATCGCGTCGGCCGGAGGACAGGCGCCGACGCCGCCCAGCCCGCCCACGACCCCGTCCGCGCCCAAGGCCGCTCCGAAACCGGCCCCGCGCAAGCCGGCCGCGAGCGAGGCGGCTCCCGCGGCTCCGGCCGCCTCGGCGCCGGTCGCGCCTCGGCGCGACCTCGACCTGGCCTATGGTGCGTTCCAGCGCGGCTACTACATGACGGCCGTTTCGATCGCGACCCGCCGCGCGGCGGAGCAGAACGACGTCAAGGCCATGGCGCTGCTGGGCGAGCTTTACGCCAACGGCCTGGGCGTCGAGCGCGACGACCAGAAAGCGGCCGAATGGTACGGGCTGGCTGCCGAGCGCGGCGACCGCGAGGCAATGTCCGCGCTCGCCATGTTGCACTTTGCCGGGCGCATCGCCGGAGGCAGTCGCGAGCAGGGGGCGAAGCTCTTGGCCTCCGCCGCCAAGCTCGGCCATGTCTTGGCCGCCTACAATCTCGGCCTGCTCTACCTCGAAGGCCAATTGTTCCCGCAGGATGTCGCGCGCGCGACCGAGCTGTTCCGCAGCGCCGCGCAGGCCGGAATTCCGGAAGCCCAATATGCGCTTGCGACCTTCTACAAGGAGGGTCGCGGCGTACCGAAGGATGTGACGGAGGCGGCGCGATTGCTGGCGGCGGCTTCGCGCGCCGACCACACCGAGGCGCAAGTCGAATATGCCATTGCGTTGTTCAACGGAACCGGCGTCGCCAGGAACGAGCAGCTGGCGGCGGTGCTGCTCGCAAAGGCGGCCCGCAAGGGCAACCCCATCGCGCAAAACCGTCTTGCCAACATCCTTGCGGTCGGGCGCGGCCTGCAGTCCAACGCGGTGGAGGCGGTCAAGTGGCACATCATCGCCAAGGCCGGCGGCGTGAGCGACATTCCGCTCGACACATTCGTGCAGAAGCAGGCGCCGGACATTCGGGCCGCCGGCGAGAAGGCGGCGAAACCCTGGGTCGACGCGCTCAAGGAGTTGCGCGAGTCCCGCTCTTGACGTGACCGCGCTCCACAGGCAGACCCCTTCCCTTCACCGTCGTGTCCGCGCAAGCGGCGTCCAGTGGCCGCGCAGTCCGTCGCCCCGATCAGCGGAATGACCGGATCACCCACCGTCGCGGGCAACGACCGCAACCTGTGCCGCACAACGCTCGATGCTCCGTTCCGCCCTCCTCAACGTGATGATCAAGGCTGCGCGCAAAGCGGGCCGCATGCTCAAGCGCGATTTCGGCGAGATCGAGCACCTGCAGGTCTCGCTCAAGGGGCCGGCGAATTTCGTGACCGCTGCCGACCGGCGTGCCGAGGAGATGCTGCGCGAGGACCTCGAGCACGCGCGTCCGGGCTACGGCTTTCTCGGTGAGGAGGGCGGCGCGCGCGAGGGCAGCGACAAGACCCACCGCTGGATCGTGGACCCGGTCGACGGCACGCTCAACTTCCTGCACGGCATCCCGCACTTTGCGATCTCGATCGCGCTCGAGCGGGAAGGCACGATCATCGCCGGCGTCGTCTACAATCCCGCCAACGACGAGCTTTTCACCGCCGAACGCGGCAAGGGCGCGTTCCTCAACGACCAGCGGCTGCGGGTGGCGGCACGCAGGCGGCTCGCCGACGCGGTGGTCGGCTGCGCGCTCCCGCATCCCAGCCGCGGCGACGTCGAGCTCACGCGCAGCGAGCACATCGCGGTTCAGGACAAGGTCGCCGGGATGCGGCGGTTCGGCGCGGCCGCGCTCGATCTCGCCTGGGTCGCCGCCGGCCGTCTCGATGCCTATTGGGAGCGCGGCCTTTCGCCCTGGGACATGGCGGCGGGGATCGCGCTGGTACGCGAGGCCGGGGGCTTCGCCAGCGATCTCGATGGACGCGACGACATGATCAAGACCGGCGGCATCGTCGCGGGCAGCGAGGAGATCCACCGCGATCTGCTGCGCCTGCTCAAGGAGGTGCGCAAGGTGTGATCGCAGGCGGGCCGATGCCGGTGCATCGCCCGCTGATGAAATGCTCGGGACCCACCGGCAATCCCGCGGTTTTGTCCGGAAAGAGGGTCCGCGGTGGGGGGGCGTGAGCGACGTCCCGCCGGCAGCCTCGGTTCTTCCTTCCGCCGCGCCGCTGCCTTATTGTCGGGGGAGTTTGGGGGCGCTGATCATGGCGCAAGACATCGATCCCTTTAAGCTTTCCTCACCCCGGATTTTTCTGGTCCGGATGGTGGTATTCCTGACCCTGTGCGCGCTCCTCGTGATCGTGCTCTACAAGCAGATCTGGGCCGCGTTTCTCGCCAATCCCGGGCTCAATGCACTGATCATCGGTGTGCTCGGCATCGGTATTGCGCTCGCCTTCCGGCAGGTCATGCGCCTGTTCCCCGAGGTCGACTGGGTCAACGGGTTCCGCCTTGCCGATCCCGGTCTCGCGGTCGATCGCCCGCCGGTACTGCTCGCGCCGATGGCCGTGCTCCTGCGCGATCGCGTCGGCCGCATGGCGATCTCCGCGCAGATGATGCGCGGCATCCTCGATTCGATCGCGGCCCGGCTGGACGAGGCCCGCGACGTGTCGCGCTACATGACCGGCCTGCTCGTGTTCCTCGGGTTGCTCGGCACGTTCTGGGGCCTGATCGAGACCGTCGGCTCGGTCGGCAACGTGATCAACAGCCTCAAGCCGGGCGGCGACGCGGCCGCCATCTTCGACTCGCTCAAAGAGGGCCTCGCCGCGCCGCTCAGCGGCATGGGAATCTCGTTCTCGTCCTCGCTGTTCGGGCTGGCCGGCTCGCTGGTGCTCGGCTTCCTCGACCTGCAGACCAGCCAGGCGCAGAACCGGTTCTATACCGAGCTCGAGGATTGGCTCTCCACCACCGTGCAAGACCTCGGCAGCGACGCGACGGTGGCGGCGCCGGCATTCGGCCCGGTGTCGGGCGATTTGCGAGCCGCGATCGAGCGGCTGCGGGAGGCGATCACCGACAGCGGATCGAACCGGGCGACAACCACCGCCATGGCCAATCTCGCCGAAGCGATCCAGGGGCTGGTCCACCACATGCGCACCGAGCAGCAGATGATCCGCGACTGGGTCGATTCGCAGGCCCAGCAGCATCGCGACGTCCGCCGACTGCTCGAGATTCTGGTGCGCGAAGACGTGAACAAGTAGGTAGGATCCGATGGCTCTTGCGCGCGCCCGCCGCGACAGCGGCATGAACTACTGGCCAGGTTTCGTCGACGCGCTGTCGACGTTGATCCTCGGCATCATTTTCCTGCTCACCGTGTTCGCCGTGGTGCAATTCTACCTGACGCAGGAAGTCACCGGCAAAGACACCGCGCTCAGCCGCCTCACCGCCCAGATCGCCCAGCTCACCGAGCTGCTGTCGATGGAAAAGACCGGCAAGATGAGCCTCGAGGAGCAGCTCGCCTCGCTGCGCTCGACGCTCTCCACCGCCGAAGGCGAGCGCGACCGCTACAAAGGCCTTTACGACGGCGCCGGCAGCGGCGCGGCCGACGCGCAGGGCAAGGCCTCCGCGCTCAGCAATCAGCTCGACGCAGAGAAACGGCTCACTGCCCGCGCCCTGGCGCAGGTCGAGGTGCTCAACCAGCAGATTGCGGCGCTGCGGCGCCAGCTCGCCGCACTCGAAGAGGCGCTCGACGCGACCGAGAAGAAGGACAAGGAGTCGCAGGCGCGCATCGCCGATCTCGGCCAGCGGCTGAACGTGGCGCTCGCCCAGCGGGTGCAAGAGCTCTCGCGATACCGCTCCGACTTCTTCGGGCGGCTGCGCGCGATTCTCGGCAATCGGTCCGATATCCGGATCGTCGGCGACCGCTTCGTGTTCCAATCGGAGGTGTTCTTCGATACCGGCAAGGCCACCCTCGACAAGCCCGAGGGTCGCGCCGAGCTCGACGGGCTCGCCAACGCCGTGCTCGAGCTCGAAAAGAAGATCCCGGGCGAGATTGCCTGGGTGCTGCGTGTCGACGGCCACACCGACGTGCGGCCGATCAACAGCCCGCAATTCAAGAACAACTGGGAGCTGTCGGCCGGCCGCGCGATCTCGGTCGTGCAATATCTCATCGGCAAGGGCGTATCGCCGCAACGGCTGGTCGCCGCGGGCTTCGGCGAATTCCAGCCGATCGACCCCGACAAGACCGAGGAAGCCTTTAATCGCAATCGCCGCATCGAGCTGAAGCTGACGGAGCGGTGAGGTCGGCATTGCGCTGCGGGATTTCTGCGCCCGGGTCCCGAGTCTCGTTTCGAGTCTCGTTTCGGCCGCAGTCAAGCGTGCGCAGACTGCGTAGACTGGTCTGCATTGGCTTGCGTCCTCACTCCACTCGCCCGGGACGGGATGGCTAGCGCGTCCTTCACCCTCCGCCCCTACGCGCCCGCCGACGAGGACGCGGCGATCGAATTGTGGCGGCGGACCTGGCAGCTCGCCTACCCTCGGATCAATTTCAACGAGCGGGTGGATTGGTGGCGCCAGCGCTGGCGCCAGGAGCTGGTGCCGGTGGCAACGATCACCGTGGCCGAAGCGGGGAAAGACATGGTCGGTTTCGTCACCGTCGATCCGCGCACCTTCGATCTCGACCAGCTCGTGGTGGCACCGGAAGCGTGGGGACAAGGCGTCGCCGCGTCGCTCCTCGCGGAAGCCAGGCGGATATCACCCGCGGGCCTCGATCTGCACGTCAACACGGACAATGTGCGCGCCATTCGATTCTATGAAAAACAGGGCTTCATCATTTCCGGCGAGGCCCTCAACTGGCGCTCGGGCGCGCCGGTTCACAAGATGAGCTGGCGACCGCCTCCGCCCTGAGGCCGGGCGCCCCCGCACGCGGACGATGCCTCCGCGGCGATCGGACATCAGGCCTGGAATTGCAGCCGCGCGAGGCGCGCATAAAGACCGCTGGCAGCGACGAGCTTCTCGTGCGTGCCCTGCTCGACGATTCGGCCGGCCTCCATCACCAGGATACGGTCGCAGGAGAGCACCGTCGCGAGCCGGTGCGCGATCACCAGCGTCGTGCGGTCCGCCATCAAATGCTCGAGTGCGTCCTTCACCAGCGTCTCGCTCTCGGCATCGAGCGAGGACGTCGCCTCGTCCAGCAGCAGGAGCGGCGCCGCGCGCAGGATGGCGCGGGCAATGGCGATGCGCTGGCGCTGGCCTCCCGACAATGTCACCCCGCGCTCCCCGACCGGAGTGTCGAACTTCTGCGGCAGCCGATCGATGAATTCGACGGCATGCGCGAGCGCGGCCGCGCGCGCGACCTCCGCATCGCTCGCCTGCGGCCGACCGAAACGGATATTCTCGCGCACGGAGGTGGCAAAGATGACGGCGTCCTGCGGCACCAACGCGATGCGCCGGCGCAGCGCCGTTGGATCGACATCGACGAGCGGCACCCCGTCGACCGTGACCACGCCGGAGTTGGGGTCGTAGAACCGCAGGATGAGGTGAAAGATCGTGCTCTTGCCGGCCCCCGAGGGGCCGACGATCGCAACCTTTTCGCCCCGCCGCACCTCGAACGTCACGCCGTCGAGCACCAAGCTTGTCGGGCGCGTCGGATAGAAAAAGCGAACGTTCGCAAAGGCAATCTCTCCGCGCGGCGGTTCCGGCAGCGCGGCCGGCCGCGCCGGCGGCACGATCGCCGGCCGTACGCTCAGGATTTCGAACAGTCGCTCGGCCGCGCCCGACGCCTGCGAAACCTCGCCCCACACTTCCGAGAGCTGGCCAAGTCCGGCGGCGGCGAACACGGCGTAGAGCACGAATTGCGACAGCCGGCCGGCGCTCATACGGCCGGTGAGCACATCCTGCGCGCCGATCCACAGCACGACGACCACGCTTGCGAACACGAGAAAGATGGCGATGGCAGTGAGGATCGCGCGCGCGCGGATCGAATTCGCGCGCGGCGATGAAGGCGCGCTCGACCGCGGCGCCGAAACGGCTCCTCGCGAGCGTTTCGTTGGTAAAGGCCTGCAGCACGCGCGTCGCGCCGATCAGCTCGGACGCGTAAGCCGTGGCATCGGCGAGCGTGTCCTGCGCCATGCGCGAGAGCCGGCGCACCGCGCGGCCGAAGCCGTAGAGCGGCAGCACGATCAAGGGTATGGCGGCGAGCACAAAGGCCGAGAGCCGCGGGCTGGTCACCACCATCATGGCGGTCGCGCCGACAAAGAGAACGAAATTGCGCAAGGCGATCGAGACCGAGGCTCCGACCGCCGCCTTGATCTGGGTGGTGTCGGCGGTGAGCCGTGAGATCAGCTCTCCGCTCCTGGCCTCGTCGAAATAGGCGGGCGACAGCGAAACGAGGTGACCGAACACTCCCTCGCGCAAATCGGCGACGATGCGCTCGCCCAGCGTGGTGACGAGATAAAGGCGCGCCGCACTCGCCAGCGCAAGCACCGCCACGATCCCGATCATCACGATGAAATAGCTGTCGATCAGGCTCACACTGTCGTGCGTGAACCCGAAATCGATCATGCGCCGGACCGCGACCGGCACGACCAGCGTCGTGATCGCCGCGACCAGGAGGGCGACCAAGGCTGCCGTCGCCCGCCAGCGGTAGCGCGCGACATAAGGCAGGAGCGACAACAGCGGCCGCAGCTTGCGGCTCGGGGCGGCCGCGGGAGCGGCCGCAGCCTCCGTTGGCGCGGCTGCGGCGCCGGCCGCACGCGCGGCGTCTCGCTCGACGACGTTCATCTCACCCGGCCCTTGCAGCTTCGGCCGAAACCACGCCGAAGCCGGTGCGACAATGCCCCCGCCGACGGCAGGTGGCAATCGGCCTGCGAAGCTCAGGTCCGGCGCGGCGATACCGGCGGGCCGGAGCGGCGCGGCGAGGCGCCCTCGAGCAGCGCACGCTGGCGCGACAGCGCAGCCGCCGCGAACTGCGTGAATGCCCGCACGCGCGCGGTCCGCCGCAAGTCTTCGTGCGTCAGAACCCACAGTGCCGTCGCCATCGCCTCGATCGGAGGGTGAACACGCACGAGATCACTGGAGGTATCGCCGAGATAGCAGGGCAATGCCGCGAGCCCGAGGTGAGCCGCGGCGGCGTGGCGCAGGACCAGCAACGAGTTGGTTCTCAGCACGATCCTGGCTTGCGGAACCGTGGCGCGCATCCACCGGGCGACCGACGTGCCCGCCAGCTCATCGCCCGGCGCCACCCAGTCGTGGGACGAGAGGCCATCTGCGTCACCATGCTCCGCCAGGTATTGCGGGCTCGCATAGATCGCAAACGCAATCGCCGACACGCGCCGTCCGGTCAACCCCTCCGGCGGTTTGTCGGCAGGACGCACGGCAACATCGGCGGCGAGCCTGGTGAGATCGAAAAACAGGTTCGAAACCACAAGCTCGAGCTCAATGTGCGGATGCGCCGTTCGAAAGGCGGCGAGAACGGCGGGCAATGTGGAATGCGCCAAGGTGTCGGTGGTCGTCACGCGAACAGTGCCCGACAGCCTGCGATCCTGCCCGACAAGCCGGCGCTCCAAGGTGACGGCGGTGTCCTCCATGCGGCGCGCGGCCTCCACCAGCTCCTCGCCGCCGGGGGTGAGCACATAGCCGGTTGCCTGGCGCTCGAACAATCTCACGCCGAGCCGCTCCTCGAACGCATTCACGCGACGCAAGACGGTCGTGTGATTGACGCCCAGGCTGCGCGCGGCGCCTGCGAGCGAGCCTTCGGCAGCCACCGCAAGCACGTAGCGAAGGTCGTCCCAGGAAATGCGCGACATGATGCGCGACACAATACGCGACATGGGCCCCTGTGCGTTTGTGCAGTTCGAGCTGGCAAAGCAGCAGATCGATCTGCGCGGTGTCGACGCCTAGCTCCGGAGCAACGGACGAATTGGTCCTTTTCACACAATGGCGTCAACCAATGGAAACTTTGTTTGCATCCCTCTCGGTCGTGGCCGGCAGTCTGCTGGCCGTTCAGGCGGGAGCCAATACCCAGCTCTCGAAGGCGATCGGCAGCCCGTTTGCCGCGACCTTGCTGCAGCTGGCGGTCGGCGCGCTGGCGCTGACGCTCCTCGCCTTGCTGAGCGGAATGCTCGGCATGGTGGCGGGCCTGTGGAACGTGCCGTGGTGGCACGCGATCGGCGGCACGGCGAGCGCGTTCTACGTGATCTCGACCATTCTGCTCTTTCCGCGGCTCGGCGCGGTGGTGAGCGTCGGCCTCTTCATCGCCGGACAGGTGCTGGCGTCGCTCGCGCTCGACGGGTTCGGTCTGCTCGGGGTGCCGAGAAAGCCGATCGATGCCGCGATGGCGGTCGGAACATTGGCTGTATTGGCGGCGGCCACCGCCATCGTTTTCGGCCAGAAGGGGGCGGTGAGCGAATTCTCCGTCTCCCGATGCGGCTGGATCTTGCTTGCCCTCCTCGCCGGCGCCGTCCTGCCGGTGCAAGGGGCGGTCAATGGACTGCTGCGCGCAGATATCGGCGCTCCCTTCACGGTCGGAGCGGTGAGCTTCATCGTGGCGACGCTCAGCATGGCGGTCGCGCTCGCGGCGGTGATCGCCTTCACCGACCAGCCCAAGCCCCATCTCATTCAACTCGGCGCCATGCCCTGGTGGGGCTGGCTCGGCGGGTTCGCCGGCGCGTTTTACGTGACCGCCGTGTTCACCGCGATCCCGGTCATCGGCACCGCCGCGACCGTGGGGCTGACCGTCGCCGGGCAGCAGATCGCGTCGGTATTCGTCGACAGCTATGGCTGGTTCCGCCTTCCGATCCGTCCGGTGTCCGCGCTTCGCCTTGGCGGGGTCGGCATGCTGATCGCCGGCGTCGCCACCATCAAGCTGCTGTGAGGGGGCAGCGCGCGAGCCCTCGAGCATGATCCGGAAAAAGCCTGCCCCGGACTTGATCCGGGGTGGGTACCGGTTTTCCGAAAAGATCATGCTCAAACAAAAAGCTAGAGCGTTATGCGACCCAACCTAAGCAATCACGCTCTAGGCAGCTTGTTTCGGCGGGCGGCGTAGGTTATAGAGCCGCGACTTTTCATCGACTTGCAACCGCGCGCCCGAACCGCGCAGGGTGAACACCATGAAGCCCGGCCTGCATCCAGACTATCACACCGTCAAAGTGGTGATGACCGACGGCACTGAATTCACCACCCGCACCACGTGGGGCAAGCAGGGCGACACGCTGCACCTCGACATCGACCCGAAATCGCACCCGGCGTGGACCGGCGGCCAGCAGCAGCTGCTCGATCGCGGCGGGCGGCTCTCGCGATTCCAGAAGAAATTCGCGGGTCTCGGCCTCAAGAAATAGCGTTGCGGGATCACTCCTGCTCGAACGCCGCTCTGAGCAGGCCGAGCTGGCGGGCGACCGGGTTGCCGCGGTCGATGCGGGTGGGAGGCGCGTGCATCGTGGCATCAAGCCGGCGCACCGCGCTCTGTAGCGCCTTGGAGCGCTGGATCAGCACCCGCAGACGCTCCGGCAGGAGCTTGATGTTCTGCTCGTCGCCGTGCTCGCTGCACGCGAGCTTGACTTTGGCCTTCTCCTTGTTGGCCTGGGCGAGCGACATCTCGCCCTCCTTGACCGAGCGATGGAGCAGGAGCCACGACGCAAGCTGCATCAGCCGCGTGGTCAGCCGCATGCTTTCGGTGGCATAGGCGAGCGCGGCGCTGCGCGTGAGCTTCTTCGATTCCTGCCGGCCCGGACCGTCGAGATAGGCCGCAGTCTCTTCCACCAGCGCCATGCCGTCCCGGAACAGGACAGCGAAGGCCTGTGAGCCCGCCAGCCTCTCGCCGAAAGAAACGGCCCCGTTGACCGACTTCTCGGACATCGTCGACGCCCTCACGCTACCGACAGGTTTTTGCTTTTGCGCCAGCCCCTGGCGAGACTGGAACCATTGCGCAGCCGCGCACCCCTGTCCAGCACCCGTGCAAGAAAGCTCAAGACATAGTTGCCGGGCGGCCACAGCGGGGGAAAGGCAGTCCAAAAGTGGATAGGGTTAAAAAAGAGCCGCCGTTGCCGGCGGCTCAAAGTCAAAACAGGGAGGCGTCAAACAGAGTGGACAGGAGCCACTCGATGTCCAGAAGATGGACGCACCAGTAATGATCGCGAAAGCTTAACAACGTCTTAAGATTTTCAGCAATTTGGCGGCTTTGCCGAAGAGCAAGCCATCGCTCGTGCCGTCCTTGCGCGCAAGCCGCGGCCCGCGGAACGCGCGTCGCAATGACAGCGCGTCCCGTGCTTGCCTATTTCTTGAAGAACTGGTCGGCGACGCTGCGCGAGCCCTGCTTGCTGGCGATCGCCGCCTGCAGGCGCGTGATCTCCTCCTTCAGAAGCGCGATGCGCTCCTCGAGCTCACGGATCGACAGCAGGGCAAGCTCCTGCCCAATCTCGTGCGAAATCTTTTTCTTCGGGCGGTCGTCCTCGTCCATTGCCGGCATGGCGCGCCTCCGCTCGCAGGCCCGAAAATAGCTGCCAGCGCCGCCGTTGTCACACGTCCGGCCGATAACTGGCCTTGCGCCACGTCAGCCAAGGACCTGCGGGCCCGGTGGAAAAATGCGACGCCTGCCGTAGCCTCGGTGCCGACGTCGCCGTTAACTATCGGAGCGAAGATTTCGTGGCCGCGACCAAAGCCGCGACCGACGGCAAGGGCGCCGGCATCGTCCTCGACATCGTGCTGGTGGTCTGATCGCTCCGATCCCTGCCCACGCCTGGCACGGGCGCTGGCTCCGCCGGCGAAGGGCTCTAATTATTTGAATTTCTTGCACTTCTGCCACCGCTCGGCTAGGCAATGGCGGCCCGTTCGGGCCCTCTCCCGGCTCGCATGGGCCGCGAAATCGACGTAAAGTTGGCTAGCAGTAGCCCGCTCGCGGAAAATTGCGTCAGTCCGGCGAAGCTCGGCAGAGGGGTCGACAGGGGTGAAGCTGGGAGGACGTCGGTTGCATTTCGTGCGCGCCTGCGTAACGGCGATGCTGGTCGTGATCGGTCTCGCTCCCGCCTGCGCGGTCGAGGCCATCAATGTGCGCACGGACGCGCCCGCGATCGACCTCACCGACGCCGTCGAACGGCATCGCACCGAAGCCGACCGCCTGCTCGTTTCGGCCGCGCCCGGACCCGACGGAATCATCCGGCGCATGGACGTGCGCGCGCGCGAAGCCAACACCAATTGGGCCGTGTTCGCGCTCGCCAATTCGGGCGACGAACAGATCGAACGGCTGATCGTCGTGCCGCACTACCGCATGGTCGGCTCGGGCGTGTTTTGGCCCGATCTCGGCCGCTCGCGCGTTGCCAGCATCACCTCGAGCGGCGAACGGCCCGAGCGCCAGGACAGCGCCACCGCCGACATCTTCCGCATCACCCTCGATCCCGGCGCCGTCATGACCTATGTCCTGGAGCTGCGCACGGACAAGCTCAACCAGCTCTATCTGTGGGAGCCCGAAGCCTACAAGGACAAGGTCAACAGCATCACGCTGTACCACGGCATCGTCATCGGGATCGCCGGGTTGCTGGCGCTGTTCCTGACCATCCTGTTCGTGGTCAAGGGCAGCATCATGTTCCCGGCCGCTGCCGCGCTCGGGTGGGCGGTGCTGGTCTATATCGGCATCGACTTCGGCTTCTGGGGCAAGGTGTTCGCGCTGTCGCCCGACTCCGAGCAGATCTGGCGCGCATCGAGCGAGGCGATCCTGGCGGCAACGCTGGTAGTGTTCCTGTTCGCCTATCTCAACCTCAACCGCTGGCACGTGCGCTACGCCCATATCACGATCGGCTGGCTCGCCTTTCTTGCCGCGCTCGTGGCGCTCGCCTTGTATGAGCCGCCGATCGCCTCGGGCATCGCGCGGGTCTCGCTTGTCATCGTCGCCGTGCTCGGCTTCGCCCTCGTCGTCTATCTTTCGTTCCACGGCTTCGACCGCGCCGTGCTGCTGATTCCAACCTGGTTCCTGCTCGTGGTGTGGGTCATCGCGGCGTCGCTGGCGGTCACGGCGGCCGTTACCAATGACATCGTCGGCCCGGCGCTCCTCGGCGGTCTCGTCCTGATCGTGATGCTGATCGGCTTTACGGTGATGCAGCACGCCTTCGCCGGCGGCGTGACCACGGGCATCGTCTCCGACGTCGAGCGCCGGGCGCTCGCGCTCACCGGCGCCGGCGACATGATCTGGGACTGGGACGTGTCCGCCGACAAGATCTTCACCAGCCCGGAGACCGAGGCGCTGCTCGGCCTCAAGCGCGGCTCGCTCGAAGGCCCGGCGGCAAGCTGGCTCGACGTGCTGCATCCGCTCGACCGCGACCGCTTCCGCGCCGTGCTCGACAGCGTGCTGGAGCAACGTCGCGGCCGGCTGAGCCAGGACTTCCGCCTGCGCACGTCCGACGGACATTACCTCTGGTTCGCCCTCAAGGCACGGCCCGTGGTGGGATCGGACGGCGAGGTGGTGCGGCTCGTGGGCACGCTCACCGACGTCACCGAATTCAAGAACGCGGAGGAGCGGCTGCTGCACGACGCGGTGCACGACAATCTGACCGGGCTGCCCAACCGCGAGCTGTTCCTCGACCGCCTGGAGAGCGTGCTCGCCTTCGCCAACGCCGACCCCGCGATCAAGCCGACCGTGATGGTGATCGATCTCGACCGGTTCAAGCAGGTCAACGACTCCGTCGGGATTGCGGTCGGCGACTCGATCCTGCTGACGCTGGCGCGACGGCTCGGCCGGCTGCTGAAGCCGCAGGACACGCTGGCGCGGCTCTCGGGCGACCAATTCGCGCTGATCCTGCTGTCGGAGCGGGAGTCCGACCGCATCGTCGCCTTCGCCGAGACGCTGCGCAAAGGCCTGCGCGCCCCCATCACCTTCAATGATCGCGAGCTCTTTCTCACGGCTTCGATGGGGATTGCGCTCAGCGACGGAGAGCCGCACCGTAGCGAGGAGGTGCTCAAGGACGCCGAGCTAGCGATGTATCACGCCAAGCGCATCGGCGGAGATCGCATCGAGCTGTTCAAGCCGTCGATGCGGGCGCGCAAGTCCGACCGCGCGACGCTCGAAGCGGAGCTGCGCCAGGCACTCGAGCGCGACGAGATCGCGATCCTCTACCAGCCGATCGTGCGGCTCGAGGACCGCTCGGTCGCCGGTTTCGAGGCGATGCCGCGCTGGGACCATCCCAGGATGGGCCGCACGTCGCCCGCCGAGTTCATCGCCGCTGCCGAGGAAGTCGGCCTCATCGTCGACCTCGGCATGTACGTGCTGGAGCGCACCGCACGCCAGCTCAGCACCTGGCAGCGCACGCTGCGCCAGCGCGACCCGGTTTTCGCCAGCGTCAACGTGTCGTCGCGGCAATTGCTGCGGCAGGACCTCATCCACGATCTGCGCACGGTCATCGCGCGCGCCGGGCTCGCCCGCGGTACGCTCAAGCTGGAGCTCACGGAATCGCTGGTGATGGAGAATCCCGAGCATACCGCGCAGATGCTGCAGCGCATCCGCGACCTCGGCGCCGGCCTTGCTCTCGACGATTTCGGCACCGGACACTCCTCGCTTGCCTACCTGCAGCGCTTCCCGTTCGACACCATCAAGATCGACCAGTCGTTCGTGCGCGCGAACGGCAAGGGCACGCGCCCCGTGATCCTGCGCTCGATCATCGCGCTCGCGCACGATCTCGGCATGGAGGTGGTGGCCGAGGGCGCCGAAACCGATTCGGATGCGGTGGAGCTCTACCAGCTCGGTTGCGAATACGCGCAGGGCAATCACTTCGGCGAACCGATGAGCGCGGACCACGCCAAGGCGCTGCTGCAGGCCGACGACGCGCTGGAGCACAGCGACCCTGCCCCGCGCAAGCGGATCGTGCAGTAGACGCCGCAACGACGAAAGCCGCGTTGCCGACCCCACATATCCGGCTAGGCGTGGCCGGCTTCGCTCGAGAGCATGCCGAGGTCGATGCCGATCTTCTTGAGCGCCCGCTCGTATTTGCCGCCGGTGTCCTGACCGAAGATCAGCTCGGAATCGGCGGAGCAATGGAGCCAGCCGTTGTGCTGGATCTCGTTCTCGAGCTGGCCCGGCGCCCATCCGGCATAGCCGAGCGCCAGGATCGCACTTCGCGGTCCATCGCCGCGCGCGATCGCCTTGAGGATGTCGAGCGTGGCGGTAAGAGAGATGCCTTCGTCGATCGGCAGCGTCGAGTTCTCGATGAAGAAGTCGCTCGAATGCAGCACGAACCCGCGCTGGGTATCGACCGGCCCGCCTTTGAGCACCTTGACGCCTTCCGCGCGCGACGGAAGCTGGATCAGGTCCGCTGCCGGAATGACCTCGAGCTGCACCAGGAGATCGGAAAAGCTGATATGCGCCGCCGGCTGGTTGACGATGATGCCCATCGCGCCCTCGGTCGAATGGGCGCAGACATAGATCACGCTGCGCGCAAAGCGGTCGTCGCCCATGGACGGCATCGCGATCAGCATCTGGCCGTCGAGATATCCGCGCCGCGCGCTCTTGCGCTGCCGCGACTTGGACTTGGCCGCCTTGCCGGGTGTCATGAATTCGGGTTCGGGCGCGTCAGGATCGCTGCCGGGCGCGTCGTCGTCGTCGTCTTCCATTCCGGTCTTGCGACTGAATTTCATGTCGAAATGCTACCTGATTGGGCACCGATTGCAAACGCACCGATTGCAAACCGTGTGCCGCTTGGTCCAAAGTCTATGCGCCGCTCGTGCCATAATTCACCGCCGCGGCAATGCAAAGTAAGATATGTGGCGCTTTCATGTATCTTTCCAGAGGCCGGTGCGGTTCCGACCACCCGCCCCTGTCCTCACGGTGAATTCAGTGGCGGGCGAAAAGTTTCGCTCCTAGATCGGACAGCATGATGACCGGCTTTGATCGGCTGCGACGGACGGCCGCGCCTGCTGCGATCGGCTTCTGCGCCATCGGGTTCTGCGCCATGAGCCTGATCGGCGCGACCAACGCGGCCGCAGGCGACGACGCGTCGCGCTGGGACGGCGATGCGCGCAGCGCCGTGCGGCTCATCGCGGGCTCCTCGTCTACCGGCAAGGCTGCCCCGGTCCGCGCCGGCATCGAGATCAGGATCAAACCCGGCTGGCACACCTACTGGCGCTATCCCGGCGACGCCGGCGTGCCGCCGCGCTTCGATTTTGCGGGCTCGCACAACGTCAAGGCGGTGGACGTGCTGTGGCCGGCGCCGCAGCGCATTCCGGAGCACAACTTGACTGTGATCGGTTATTCCGGCGACGTGATCCTGCCGCTCGCGATCGTGCCGCAGCATTGGGGAAAGCCGGTCACGCTGCGCCTCAAGCTCGATTATGCCGTGTGCGAGAAGCTGTGCGTGCCGGCCCAAGGCAAGTCCCAGCTGGTGCTGACCGGCGCCCCGTCGCCGTTCGACGCCGCGCTGGCCGCGGCCGAAGCGCGGGTACCGAAAAAGATCGCGCTCGGCGAAGGCTCGACCCTCGCGATCAAATCGGTTCGGCGCGAGAGCGGTCCCGGGCGGCCGCGCATCGTCGTCGACGTCGCAGCACCGGCGGGAGCGGACCTCGCCCTGTTCGCCGAGGGACCGACGCCGGATTGGGCGCTGCCGGTGCCGATGGCGATCGATGGCGCGCGCGCCGGCCTGCATCGCTTCGCCTTCGAGCTCGATGGTGCACCGCCGGGAGCCAAGTACGACGGCGCGCCCATTACGCTCACCGCAGTCGCGGGCAGCAGCGCAATCGAGGTCGTGGCCCATCTCGACTAATTCGCCGCGGACGTTAATTTGGATGCCGGTGGCGCCCGCGGCCGGTTCCGAGCGGCGGGCAAGCTTAGAACAAGGCTCAAACGCAAGCGAGAGGATGACAATCATGCCCATCAAGGTCGGCGATCGACTGCCCGAGGCGAAGTTTCGCGTGATGACGTCGGAGGGGCCGGCGTGGAAGAGCACCGACGAAGTCTTCAAGGGCAAGAAGGTCGCGCTGTTCGCCGTGCCCGGCGCCTTCACCGGCACCTGCCACAAGATGCACGTGCCCTCGATCACGCAGAATGCCGACGCCATCAAGGCGAAGGGGATCGATACCATCGCCGTCGTCTCGGTCAACGACGTTTTCGTCATGGACGCCTGGAAGAAGGCCACCGCGGCCGACAAGGTCGATTTCCTGGCCGACGGCAACGGCGAGTTCGCCAAGGCGATCGATCTGACCTTCGACGGTTCGGGCAACGGGCTGGGGACGCGCTCGAAGCGCTACGCCATGCTGGTCGAGGACGGCGTGGTGAAGAAGCTCAACATCGAGGAAGCGCCGGGCAAGGTCGAGGTGTCGGGCGGCGACGCCCTGCTCAAGCAGCTCTGATCCGCCCGTTATGCAATGTCGCGTAGGGTGGGCAAAGGCGCGCCGCTCGGTATTGCCGCGTGGGCAAATCGGCACGGCCGTGCCCACGCGGAGAACCCATCACCTGACGCCGGCGACTCTTGCCCACCCTACCCCACTGATCGTGAACGCACGCGCAAAGTGGATTCGCCCTTGGTGATGGGTTTCGCTGCGCTCAACCCATCCTACGAGCCGCTCTAATCGGCCGCGGATGGTCGCGGGGTCCCACGGCCGGAGCGCGCCTCGCGCAGCCCCTCGCGCGCCAGCTGGTCGGCCCGCTCGTTGAGGGCGTGGCCGGAATGGCCGCGCACCCAATGCCAGCGCACGCGATGCTTTGCCAGCAGCGCATCGAGCCGCTGCCAAAGGTCGATGTTCTTGACCGGCTTCTTGTCGGCAGTGCGCCAGCCGTTGCGTTTCCACTGGTTGAGCCACGACATCACGCCGTTGCGCAGATATTGGCTGTCGGTGTGAACGTCGACGAGACAGGGCCGCTTGAGCGCTTCGAGCGCCGCGATCGCGGCCATCAATTCCATGCGGTTGTTGGTGGTGTGCGCCTCGCCCCCCTTCAGTTCCTTCTCGCGGTCGCCGAAGGCGAGGATTGCGCCCCAGCCGCCGGGGCCGGGATTGCCCGAGCAGGCGCCATCGGTGTGGATGACGACGTGCGGCTCGTTCGCCGACGATTGCTCAGCCCTGGATTCCATAGTCGCGCACGCTCTTGACCGTCTGGTGGAAGCGCAGCTTGCGGAAATATTCGAGCGGATCCTTCGGCCGCACCAGGGCACCGGGCGGGACGTCGAACCAGTCGACCAGCCGCGTCAGGAGAAAGCGCAAGGCCGCGCCGCGGGCGAGCAACGGCAACGCGGCGCGCTCCGCGTCCGACAGCGGCCGCACCTGCGCATAGGCCTGCAGCAGGCCCCGGCCCTTGGTCACATTGTAGGAATGGTCGGTCTCGAAGCACCAGGCGTTGAGGCAGATCGCGACGTCATAGGCGAGCGCGTCGGTGCAGGCGAAATAGAAGTCGATCAGGCCGGACAGTCTGTTGCCGAGGAAGAACACGTTGTCGGGAAAGAGGTCGGCGTGAATGACGCCCTGCGGCAAGGCTTGCGGCCATGCTGCCTCGAGATGCGAAAGCTCGGCCGCGAGGAATCGCTCCAGGTCGGGCTGCACCTCGTTCGCGCGCCGGCTGCAACTCTCGTAAAGCGGCCGCCAGCCGCCGACCGACAGCGCGTTGGCGCGGCTGCGTTCGAAATCGAGGCCGGCAAGATGCAGCTTCGCCAGCGCCTCGCCGAGCGCGGCGCAATGGCCCGGCGATGGCCGGCGGATCCACATGCCGTCGAGGAAGGTGATCACCGCCGCCGGGCGACCGGCCACGTGCCCCAGCACCTCGCCCTGCTTGTTCTTGACCGGCTGCGGACACGTGATGCCGCGCGCGTGCAGGTGCTCCATCAAGCCGAGAAAGAACGGCAGGTCCTTGGCCGCCACGCGCTTCTCGTAGAGGGTGAGAATGAAATAGCCGCGGCTCGTGTGGACGAGGAAGTTCGAATTCTCGACCCCTTCCGCGATGCCCTTGTAGGCCAGGAGCTCCCCGATGTCGTAACCGGCGAGAAAGGCCGCAAGGTCTTCCGCCACCACATCGGTGTAGACGGCCACTGGTATCCCTCGTGCGTGTGCCGGTGTTTTGGCGACGGTAGGTCGGGACGCAGCGATTATTCCGATGTCCGATTGGCGGGCCGCTCCCCGAAACCGCCGCGTCTCACCCGGAGCACGAGCTCATTCCGCCGCCTCGGTGCCTCGCAGCACGCGCGGGAGCGGAAAGAACATGTCCTCGTCGGCGGTGGTGATGGTCTCGACGCTCACTGCATAGCGCTCGGCGAAGGCGCCGATGACCTCCTCGACCAGCACCTCCGGCGCGGACGCGCCGGCGGTGACGCCCAGGCTCGCAATCGAGCCGAACACCGACCAGTCGATGTCGCTGGCGCGTTGCACCAGCGCCGCGCGCGGACAGCCGGAGCGTTCGGCCACCTCCTTGAGACGCTGGGTGTTGGAGGAGTTGGGCGATCCGACCACGACCATGGCCTCGACCATGGGCGCCACCTTCTTGACCACCTCCTGGCGGTTGGTGGTGGCGTAGCAGATGTCTTCACGGTGCGGCCCATGGATCTGCGGAAAGCGCGCCTTGAGCGCCGCGACGATGCCGGCGGTGTCGTCGACCGACAGCGTCGTCTGCGTCACATAGGCGAGACGAGCCGGATCGCGCGGCACGAACCCCGCGACCTCGTCGACCGACTGGACCAGCGTGATCGCGCCTTCGGGAAGCTGCCCGACCGTCCCGACCACCTCGGGATGATCGGCGTGGCCGATCAGCACGATCTCGCGTCCGCGCTTGTGGTGGATCTCGGCCTCGCGGTGCACCTTGGTGACCAGCGGACAGGTGGCGTCGAGCGCGAAGAAATTGCGCCGCTGGGCCTCGGCCGGGATCGACTTCGGCACCCCGTGCGCGGAGAAGATGACCGGCGCGCCAGTCTCGGGAATCTCGTCGAGCTCCTCCACGAAGACGGCACCCTTGGCCTTGAGGCTTTCGACCACGTAGCGATTGTGCACGATCTCGTGGCGGACATAGACCGGCGCCCCGTAGCGCGCGAGCGCCTGCTCGACCGTGTCGATGGCGCGCACGACCCCGGCGCAGAAGCCGCGCGGCGAGCACAGCAGCACCTTCAGCGGGGGCTTGCCTTCGGTTCCAGGGGCTTGGGACGCGCTCATGCGGACCTCGGTTCGGCACTGTCGCAGCGCCCCGGACATGGGGCCTATGCCCCGCGTCTGTCAAGCGAGGCCCCGGGGGCGCAAGCCGCCCGCTACGCCCCCTCGAGCCAGGCCTCATAGCGCGCGTAGAGTTGCGCCGTATGCGGGGAGCCGTCGCCGTAGACGACCGGCGCGAGCGCGCGGCCGGCGGCGACGAGACGCGCGGCCATGTAGCGGTAGGCCTCCGGATAGACCGAGAGGTCGGTCGCCGCGAACAGCTTGTCGAAGGCCGGCGACGGCTCGACCGGATCGAGCCGGTCGCGCTCGTAGATGGCGGCGCGCTCGAGAATCGCCCAGCGGCCGTCGCGCCGCTCCAGCCGATCGAGGAAGCGCGCATGGGATGTCATGTCGATGAGCACGTCGGCGATCCGCTGGCGCACCAGGATGACGATATTGGTCTCGGCCAGCGCGCGATCGCCTGCGCCGCGCACGATCGAAGGAAAGATCTGATGCTTGGACCGCTGCCCCGCATCGAAGGCCTGCCGGCTGCGGTCGACGAAGTCGCGAAAGCTGCCGCTGAACCAGGAGACGGCAATGCGTCCGTCCGGCACGAACGTTGCCAGGAGCTGCGGCCACTTGCCCTGGTCGCGATAAAGCCCCCACGTCTGGATCAGCTCGGCGCAGGCCTGCTTGTCGTTCGCATCCATGGATCGTTCCCCCGTTGCGCGCCATCGGCGCTGCGATTAAGAACCCCGGGGCAGCATGAAGGCAATCGTCATCCACGAATACGGCCCGCCGGACGTGCTCAGATACGAGGACGTGCCGGACCCGCAGCCGCGCGCGGGCGAGATCCGCATCCGGGTTCACGCCGCCACGGTCAATCGCGTGCTCGACGTGAGCCTGCGCGCCGGCAGGGAGGGCAGGCGCGGAGCGACGCTTCCGCTCATCCCGGGGGTCGATTGCGCCGGGATCGTCGATGCGGTCGGGCCCGGAGTCACGCGCTGGCGAACGGGAATGCGCGTCGCAGCCGCCGGCGTGATGCCGCTCGAGCTTTGCCCCGAGGACGACGAAGGCTACCGCGGTCCGACCGGCATGATGGGCATCAAGCGGCCCGGCGGCTTTGCCGAGTTGGTCGCGGTGCCGGCCTGCGCCGCCATCGCGCTGCCCGACGGGCTCGACTTCCACCACGCCGCCGTGGTCATGCGCCACGTGCCGACGGCGTGGAACCTGCTGTTCAATGTCGCCGCGCTCGAGGCCGGCGAGACCGTGCTGATCATGGGCGCCGGCGGCAACCTCGGCAGCATCGGCATCCAGATCGCCAAGAACGTGATCGGCGCCACCGTGATCGCGGCCGCCGGTTCCGACGACCGCGTCAAGATCGGCCTCGAGCTCGGCGCCGATCACGCCGTCAACTACAACACCCATGACCTCACGGCCGAGCTGATGAAAATCACCGGCGGCAAGGGCGTGGACGTGCTCTACGACAACATCGCCAACCCGAAGGTCCTGCCCGGCGCTTTCCTCGCGATCGGCTTTGACGGGCGGCTGGTGACCGCCGGCGCCCATGCCGGGCCCGACGTGACGATCGACTTTTCGCACCTCTACCACAAGCGCATCACCATCAAGGGCAGACCCGGCTATCACCCGCCCGACGTTCCCAAATGCTTTGCCGCCGCGGCCGACGGCAAGATCCGGGCGCAGATCGAGCGGATTCTGCCGCTCTCGCGCGCCGCCGAGGCGCATCGGCTGGTCGAATCGGGCGAATCGGCGGGCAAGATCGTGCTCGACCCCACGAAGGGATAGCGCGAAGGGATCAGACGTCCCGGCACCCGATCAATCTGCACAGCGCGGCCGATGCCCCATTGCGCCGGGCGGGGAGGAGTGCCTATATTCCGGCCACTTCCGTCATCGCCGATGACATGAAAGCTTCGCCTCCGAGGGCGGGTGGAGCACAGAGGAGATTTATCATGGGAGCAGCACCGCTGATGCCGAAGGCGACCGCCGTGTGGCTCGTGGAGAACACCGCGCTCTCGTTCGAACAGGTTGCGGAGTTCTGCAAGCTTCATCCGCTCGAGGTGAAGGCCATTGCCGACGGCGATGCGGCGCAGGGCATCAAGGGTCTCGATCCCGTCCTCACCGGCCAGCTCAGCCGCGAGGAGATCGAGAAGGCGGTGGCCGACCCGGATTACCGGCTCAAGCTCCTGGACCCCAAGGTCCGCCTGCCCGAGGCGAAGAAGAAGAAAGGCCCGCGCTATACGCCGGTGTCGCGCCGCCAGGACCGCCCCAACGCCATCCTCTGGCTGGTGCGCAACCATCCCGAACTCAAGGACAGCCAGATCATGCGGCTCGTCGGCACCACCAAGTCGACCATTCAGGCGATCCGCGAGCGCACGCACTGGAACGCATCGAACCTGCAGCCGATGGACCCGGTCACGCTCGGCCTGTGCTCGCAGATCGATCTCGATCTCGAAGTTCACCGCGCCGCCAAGGAGAAGCCCGCCACCGTCGAGGCCCAGGGCGCCACGCTGCTGCCGGCATCGGAAACCACCATTCGCCGCGAGCCCGAGCCGGAAGAGAAGACGCCCGCCGACGAGCTCGACGTCGATGCCGTCTTTGCCAAGCTCAAGCAGTTGGGCGGCAAGAGCGAGTAGCGCCCTCAGACATTCTCGATTGTTGTGTCATTTGTCGTCCCCGCGAAAGCGGGGACCCATATTCTAGAGCCGGCGGTCATGGGTCCCTGCTTTCCGCGGGGACGACAGAGAAGACTCCGTCACGCCGCGCGCTTGGGCAGCAACGCGGCGAGATAGCCGTTCTGCCGCGACACGAAGCGTTCGAGCCGGGCGGCATAATCGGCAACCACCGCATCGCGAACGGAAGACCGCGCCGCCAGCGCCGCGCGCCAGGCCATGACCTTGGGCTTGCCTGCGAAAATTCCGTGGTCGAGCAGCCGGTCGAACAGATCGAAATAGCGAAACACCGGCCCGAACACGGCATCGACCAGCCCGAATGTCTCGCCCGCAAACCAGGGGCCGGGGCCAAAATCACGCTCGAGCCGCGCGAACTTCTCTCGCAACGCCTCGACCTTGGCCATGGCGGCCTCGCGCGTCTGCGCGATTTCAAGCCCCCAGACGTCGGTGAGAATCGCCGATCCGAATTCGATCATCGCGCGATGTCGCGCGCGCGCGAGCGGATCGGCGGGATGAAGCGGCTTTCCCTGCGTCTCCTCGAGATATTCGAGGATGACGGCGGATTCGAAGATCACGGCGTCGCCGACCTTGAGCAGCGGAACCTTGCCGAGCGGCGAGATAGCGAGGAACCAATCGGGCTTGGCGGCGAGATCGACATAGACGCGGTCGAAGGCGACGCCCTTTTCCGTGAGCGCAATCACGGCGCGCTGCACATAAGGGCAAAGGTCGTGGCTGATGAGCGTTAGCTTGGCCATGGTCCGGCTCCTGGCAATATCTATGCAATTGCATTTATCTAAATGCATCTGCATCTACATGTCAAGCTTGATGCAGGTGCATTCATATGGAGAATGGCTGCCATGCCGGACGCCCTGCCATCGGACGCCGTGATTCGTGCCTGGACGCGCCTCATTCGGGCGCAGCAGACCGTGCTGGCGGCGGTCGAAGCGGAGCTCAAGGCCGCGGGCTTTCCGCCGCTCGCTTGGTACGACGTGCTGCTGGAGCTCGCGCGCGCGGACGCGGGCCTGCGCCCGTTCGCGCTCGAGCAGGCGCTTCTGCTCGCGCAGTACAACCTCTCCCGCCTGCTCGATCGCCTGGAGAAGGCCGGCTACATCGAGCGCCGGACCTGCGCCGAGGACGGCCGCGGGCAGATCGTTGCGATCACGCCGTCGGGGCGCGCGCTCATCAAGCGCATGTGGCCGACCTACCGCGCCGCCATCGCGCGCCACCTGGGCGCCAAGCTGAGCGAGGACGAGGCCGCGCGGTTGGCTTCGCTCCTGGGAAAACTCACGGGCGCGAGGGCGTAGCCGCAACCATCCATCCGCACCGCTGGAAGATCGGCGCAACATCGGCCAGATAGAGCAATTCAGGTCAAGTCGCTTTCCATAGAAAGGCATAAACACAAGAACGTGGAAGGGTCGCAAGTCCTGCCCATCGAGTTTGTACAGAGTGAATGGAGGTCGACTAAATGATCAATATTCTCAGGAAAGCGATGATCGGATTGGGGATCGCCGGAACACTGGCGGTGGCCGCAGCGACACCGTCCCTCGCCCGGGTCGTGGTTATCGATCCCGGTTACGGTTACGGATACGGCTACTATGCTGGTCCGTACGGCGGTTACGCCTACACCCCGGGCTATAGTTCCCGCAGTTGGGACAACCCGGCCGGCTATGACATCGGTGGCCCTTACTCACCATGCTATCCCACGCAGGCTGAGCAGAACCGCTGCTGACCGAAGGCTCTTCGCCTTAGCTGCGTAGGGACCTGCGGGCCTCCTCCTGAGGGCGGGCATGACAACCGAGCGACTATGCCCCGACGCCCTTGCCTTTCAGCGCTGATCCGATCTCGTCCAAAATCACGGGATCGTCGATCGTCGCCGGCATGGTCCAGGCCTCGCCGTCAGCGATCTTCTTCATGGTGCCGCGGAGAATCTTGCCCGAGCGGGTCTTGGGCAACCGGCCGACCGTGATGGCGAGCTTGAAGGCCGCGACCGGGCCGATTTTTTCCCGCACCAGGCCGATGCATTCCCGCTCGATCTCGGCCGCCGGCCGCTCGACGCCGGCCTTGAGCACGACGAAGCCGCACGGCACCTCGCCCTTGACCGCGTCGGCGATGCCGATGACGGCGCATTCGGCGACGTCCTTGTGGCTGCTGAGCACCTCCTCCATGCCGCCGGTCGAGAGCCGGTGGCCGGCGACGTTGATGATGTCGTCGGTGCGGCCCATGATGTAGACGTAGCCGTCGGCGTCCTTGAAGCCGGCATCCGCGGTCTTGTAGTGGCCGGGAAACTCGGCGAGGTAGCTCTCCTTGAAGCGCTCGTCCGCCTGCCACAACGTCGGCAGGCACGCCGGAGGCAGCGGCAGCTTGATCACGATCGAGCCCATGGCGCCGGCCGGCATCTCATTGCATTGCGCGTCGACCACGCGCACGTCGTAGCCCGGCATCGGCACGGTCGGCGAGCCGTATTTCACCGGCAATTGCCCGAGCCCCATGGGATTGCCGGCGATGCACCAGCCGGTCTCGGTCTGCCACCAGTGGTCGATCACCGGCTTCTGCAGCAGCCGCTCGGCCCATTGCAGCGTGTCGGGATCGGCGCGCTCGCCGGCGAGAAACAGCGTGCGGAACCTGGACAGATCGTGCGACCCGATGAGCTTGCCCTGCGGGTCGTCCTTCTTGATGGCGCGGAACGCGGTCGGCGCGGTGAAGAAGGCGACCGCGCCGTGCTCGGAAATCACGCGCCAGAACGCGCCGGCGTCGGGCGTGCCGACCGGCTTGCCCTCGTACATCACGGAGGTGGCGCCGTGGATGAGCGGGGCGTACACGATGTAGCTGTGACCGACCACCCAGCCGATGTCGGAGCCGCACCACCAGGTTTCGCCGGGCTCGACGCCGTAGAGGTTCTGCATCGACCATTTGAGCGCGACCATGTGGCCGCCGTTGTCGCGCACCACGCCTTTGGGCCGTCCGGTCGTGCCCGACGTGTAGAGGATGTAGAGCGGATCGGTCGCCGCGACCGGCACGCAATCATAGACCGAGCGCGCGAACACGATCGCCTCGTCGCGGACCTTCGCCCAGTCGTGGTCGCGGCCGGCAACGAGCGCGGCCTCCTCCTGCGGTCGCTGCAGGATGAGACAGGCGTCGGGCTTGTGGCCGGCGAGCCGGATCGCCTCGTCGAGGAGCGGCTTGTACTTGACGATGCGGCCGGGCTCGAGGCCGCAGCTCGCGGACAGGATCAGCTTCGGCTTGGCGTCGTCGATGCGGATCGCGAGCTCGTTCGCGGCGAAGCCGCCGAACACCACCGAATGCACCGCGCCGATGCGCGCGCAAGCGAGCATGGCGATCACCGCCTCCGGCACCATCGGCATGTAGATGACCACGCGATCGCCCTTCGCGACGCCGAAATTGCGCAGGATCGCGGCCAGCACCTGGGTCTCGACCTGCAGGCGATGATAGGTGATGGTGCGCTTCTGCCCCGCGAGTGGAGAATCGTAGATGAGCGCGAGCTGCTCGCCGCGGCCCTGCATCACATGACGGTCGACCGCATTCCAGCACGTGTTGCAGACGCCGCCGACGAACCAGCGTCCGTAGACGCCGGCATCCGGGTCGAACACCTGCCTGGGCGGCTCGATCCAGTCGACGTCCTGCGCGGCCTCGCCCCAGAAGCCCTGCGGGTCGCGCTGCCACCGCGCATAGATCTCGTGATAGCGGCTGCTGCGGGCATCCATGGCGCTGCTCCCATGTTCCGGCGTTGGCTCCGGTCGCCGGCTCGCGGGCATTCTGAAGCCGCGCGCGGCCTTTGCAAGCCGCGCGGCCCGACAATTCGGCCATGCCGCAAAGGCTGGCGTCGAGCCGGGGCCAATAGGCCTCAAGATTGAGCCGACATCGCCCCAAGGCCGAGCGCTTCCTTGTCGGCCGGCCATTTTTGGGCGAAAGTTGAGCAAGCACCTTAGCGAGCGGAGCCCGGCGCGGACACACGTCCGCTTCGGACCGCGGAGGCAGGAAGGCGATGAAGGCCGCTTTCATTGAACAATACGGCGGGCCGGAAGTCCTGAAGTATGGCGACTTGCCGGATCCTGTCGCCGCGCCGGGCACGGTGGTCATCGATGTGGTTGCGGCCACCGTCAATGGTGCCGATTGGAAGGTGCGCGTCGGCCAATACAAGCAATCGAAATTTCCGTTTGCCTTGGGGCGGGATTTTTCAGGCGTGATCAGCGCCGTCGGCGAAGGAGTCACGGATCTGAAGGTTGGCGATGAGGTCTTCGGCGTTTGCGAGGCCGGCCAGGAGGGCGCCTATGCCGAGAAGATCGCGGTCAAGGCCGCGATCGTCGCGAAGAAGCCTGCTGGGCTATCGCATGTCAACGCTGCCGCCTTGGCGCTCACCGGTCTCACCGCATTGAGCGCAGTCGAGGACACATTGAAATTGCAGCCCGGAGAGACGATCCTCATCCACGGCGGCGCGGGCGGGGTCGCCGGCTTCGCCATTCAGCTTGCAAAGCACATCGGCGCCCGGGTGATTACGACCGCGAGCGCGGCGAACCATGACTATGTGCGCGGCCTCGGAGCCGATGAAATCATCGACTACAACACCAAGGATTTCACTGCGGTCGTCACCGGTTGCGACGCCGTCTTCGATACGGTCGGCGGCGACGTGGCGCAGAAGTCCTTCGCGGTGCTCAAGCCGGGCGGCCGGGCGGCCTTCATCGCTTCCGGCGCCCAGGCGCCAAAGCCCGATCGCGACGATGTCGCATCGCTGCGGCCTCCGGTCGGACGCGACCGCCGGCACCTCGAACGCATCGCTGAGCTGTTTCAGGCAGGCGCCATACGCCCTCCCGAGATCAAGCTCTATCGCCTGTCCGAGGCCGCCGATGCCCATCGGCTGAGCGAGTCGCGGCATTTCAGGGGCAAGCTCGTCTTTCAGGTACGTTGAGACCCTCTCCACGGGGTTGGCCTCGCCGAGGGCGATCATGTTGTCGGATGACGAGCGCCTGTTCCTGGCGCATCAACGCATCGCCCATCTCGCCACTGCCGACAGGCACGCGGTTCCCCACGTCGTGCCGGTGTGCTTTGCGATCCTGGAACGTATGCTCTACATCACCATCGACGAAAAGCCGAAACGAGTTCACGGCACTGCGCTCAAGCGCCTGAGGAATATTGCGGAGAATCCCGCGGTCGCCGTGGTCGTCGACCGGTACGACGAGGATTGGGCACGGCTCGGCTGGGTCTTGCTGCGCGGACACGCCGAGATTCTGAGCGAAGGGACGGAACACCAACACGCGCAGGGGCTCCTGCGCTCCCGCTACCCGCAGCTTGGCGCGATGCAGATTGCGAAGTACCCCGTTATCGCCATTCGCATCGAGCGAACGACAAGCTGGGGGAACCTGTCCGTCGTCGCGGACGCGCGTTGAGACCGTGGAGAAATTGCCATGCTGGTTGGTGCCTTCCATTTTCCGACCGACTACGGCATCGAGATTGGCGAACTGGCGCGCGCGCTCGAGGCGCGCGGCTTCGAGTCGCTGTTCGTATGCGAGCATACGCATATCCCGGTCAGCCGCCGCTCGCCGTATCCGGGTGGCGGCGAGCTGCCCAAGCGCTATTGGCATACCCACGATCCGTTCGTCGCGCTGTCGTTTGCCGCGGCGGCGACGCGCACGCTCAAACTCGGCACCGGCATCGCGCTGGTGCCGCAGCATGACCCGATCATCACCGCCAAGTCGGTGGCGAGCCTCGACCAGCTTTCGGGCGGCCGCTTCATTTTCGCGATCGGCGGCGGTTGGAATGTCGAGGAAATGGAGAATCACGGCGCCCGTTACGAGACCCGTTTCAAGCTGCTGCGCGAACGCGTGCTCGCGATGAAGGCGCTGTGGACGCAGGAGCAGGCCGAGTTTCACGGCGAGCTCGTCAATTTCGACCCGGTCTGGCTCTATCCCAAGCCGATGCAGAAGCCTCATCCGCCCGTCCTGCTCGGTGGAGAGACCGACTACACCGTGCGCCGCGTGGTCGAGTTCTGCGACGGCTGGTTCCCGCGTGCGCGCGCGGGCTGGGAGCCCATGAGCGCGGCGGCTCGCCTGCGCCAGGCAGCCAATTCGGCCGGACGCGATCCCGCCACGCTGTCGATCACCGTATTCAACGCACCGGCCGATCCAGCGGCGCTCGCACCCTATCGCGATGCGGGAATCGCACGCGTGCTGCTCGAGGTGCCCGATTGGAGCCGCGACGAGGTCCTGCGCCTGCTCGACAAGAACGCGCCGCTCGCGGCGGGGTGAGCGTCAACGCGCGCGCCGGTTCAGGTGGCATCAAAATAGGCGGCGCCACGAGTTGCGACGCTCCTCGGTGGAGAAAACGCGGCCCAACAACGCGACCCGTCTGCTCGAGCGTATCGTGAGCAGATCTTCTCAAAAAAAACGCTTGCACCGCGCTCACCTCATATGCTACACATTGTAGCGCTACCTACCGTAGTGCGACGCTCCGATCGGAGGCCAGCTGCGATCCGGGGGACCGTCGCGAGCGTGCAACAGCACGCCTGGAGGTCTCGCCGATGGCGCAAATGGAGTTCGATCGACGGCAGGCTCTTGTTGCCACCGCAGGCGTCATCTGCGGTTTGGGCCGCGACGCGCAGAGCGCGCGGGCCCAGACGGCGAATGGTCCGTTGGAGACGCGCGCACAGAATGGGGCGCGGCCGCTCATTCCGCGTCGACTTCTGTTCGGCGATCTCGGAAGAAGCGTCGTGCGCATCAGTCCGGACGGGCGGCGCGTCGCCTTCCTGGCGCCCCTGGACGGCGTGCTCAATCTCTGGGTTGGCCCGATCGACGATATTCGGGATGCCCGTCCGCTGACCCGGGTGACCGATCGCGACCTCGGGCCCTGGCTGCAATGGCTCCACAACAACCGCCACTTGGTGTTCTTTCGTGAGCGGGGTGGAGACGAGAACTGGCAGGCCCATCGGATCGACGTCGAGAGCGGCGATATCCTCCCGCTCACGCCCGCGCCGGGAGTGCGCTGCTACATTCATCAGGTCTCGCATCATTTCCCCGACGAATTGCTGATCGCTCACAACGAACGCGACAAGCGATTTTTCGAGATCTATCGCGTCAACGTCGTGACCGGCGCGAGCACGCTGCTTCAAGCCAACGATCGTTTCGCGGGCTTCTTCACCGATCCGCAGTTCCGCGTCCGTTTCGCGAAGCGTTTCACCGATGATGGCGGCCACGAGTATCTCCACCGCGGCACCGGCGGCGAATGGGAATTGTTCGCACGGGTCGAGGCCGCGGATACCATGACCACGCGTCCGATCGAGTTCAGCGACGACGGCCGCGAGCTCTACTGGCTCGATTCACGCGGGCGCGACAAGGCGGCCGTGGTTGCGCAGGACCTGACGACCGGCGCGACCCGGGTGCTGGCCGAGGATGCGAAGGCCGATGTCGTGGAGATGCTGCTTGAGCCGTTGAGCTACAGGCCGATTGCGGGAGCTTCGATGCACACGCGTCGGAGCTGGCAGGTGATCAATCCGAGCTATGCCGACGATTTCGCCTACCTGGCCAAGCTCTCCGAGGGCGATCTGCGCTCTGTCGGCCTGTCGGACGACAAGCGTCACGCGGTCGTCTATTACGAGCGCGATTTGGCGCCTGGCCGGTTCTTCCACTATGACCGCGCCGCCAGGAAAGCGCGCTTCCTGTTCAGCGCGCGACCGGCGCTGGACAATGTCCCTCTGGTTCCGATGGAGCCTGTCG
This sequence comes from uncultured Alphaproteobacteria bacterium, assembly GCA_963827585.1. Classification (GTDB taxonomy): domain Bacteria; phylum Pseudomonadota; class Alphaproteobacteria; order Rhizobiales; family Xanthobacteraceae; genus VAZQ01. Next base: position 248,833 of record CAWHCK010000046.1, on the reverse strand, counting down.
TCCTGCGGACGCGCGATGGCCTCCAGCTCGTGTGCTACTTGTCGCGGCCGCGCGACTGGCAAACGAATAAGCCGCTGCCGTTGGTGCTCTGCGTGCACGGCGGCCCGTGGGCGCGGGACATTTGGGGTCTCAACGCGACGCATCAATGGCTCGTCGATCGCGGATATGCGGCGCTCAGCGTGAACTATCGGGGCTCTACAGGCTTCGGCAAGGCTTTCGTGAACGCCGCCGATCTCGAATGGGCGGGCAAGATGCACGAGGACCTGATCGAGGCGGTCGACTGGGCCGTCGGTCGCGGCATCGCCGACGAAAAACGCATTGCCATCTATGGCGCCAGCTACGGCGGCTACTCCGCCCTGGTCGGCGTTACCTTCACGCCGGAGAAATTCGCCTGCGCGATCGACTTGTTCGGCATCTCCAATCTGATCACTTTCCTGGAGACGATTCCGGACTACTGGAAGCCGTGGCAGACCATCTGGAAGACGCGGATGGGCGACTACACCACCGAGGCCGGCCGCAAGCTCCTGCATGAGCGCTCCCCGCTCAATCGTGTCGACCGGATCGTGCGCCCGCTGCTGATCGGGCAGGGAGCCAACGATGTGCGGGTCAAGGCCTCCGAATCCGAGCAGATCGTGAAGGCGATGCAGGCACGCAATATCCCGGTCACCTACGTCTACTACTCCGACGAGGGACATGGATTCCGCAGGCCGGAAAATCGTCGCTCGTTCACCGCGGTCGTCGAGATGTTTCTCGCCAAGCATCTGGGCGGGCGGAGCGAGCCGCTGAGCGACGACTTCGCCGGCTCGACGATCGAGTTCAAGGCCGGGCGCGAGCTGATTCCCGGTGTCGAATAGGGTCGCTTATGTGAGTACTCACCATTTGTGAAAGACGAAGAACGCGCCCGCGGCGATCAGCGCAAAGCCGACTGCATAGTTCCACGCGAGCGGTTCCTTCAGGTACAGCACCGAGAACGCGGCAAATACGAGGAGCGTGATCACTTCCTGAATGGTCTTGAGCTGGGCTGCGGAATAGATGCCGTAACCGTAGCGATTGAGCTTGGCAAGCGCACGCTGATGCGGGCGATCGACCAGACAGCGGCCATGGAGATTTGAACATGAATGCCGCAGCACCCGAGCCGAAGGCCAATATGGGCAATCCAGTGCCGCGCTACGACGCGCGCCTGAAAGTGACCGGCGAAGCCCGCTATTCCTCGGACGTTCCGGTGACCAATCCCGCGTTCGCGTTCTTGGTGACAAGCAGCTATCGCCAAGGGCGAGCTCAAGACCCTCGATCTTGCCGAGCCGCGCGCGGTGCCTGGCGTGCTCGAGATCCTCGACGTACGAGAACACGTCGGAACTCAAGGGCGGAAAGTTCGGCGCTGGCTCCGTCCACGTCGATCGACAGCTTGGGTCCCGAGATCGCTCACGATGGTCAGATCATCGCGATGGTGCTGGCCGACAGCTATGAGGCCGCGCGCGAAGCCGCCTACCTGGTCAAGGCGACCTACGCGCCGGCGCGAGCCGAGCGCCACATTCGGTTCGGACGGCCTGACGATCGAAGACGCCACCAAGGTCTCGGAGCGGCACAAGAAGCTGCCGAACAAGGGTGACGCCGAGGCGGCACTCGCGGGTGCCGAGGTGACAATCGAGGCCGATTACGGAACGCCGACACAGCATCATAATCCGCTCGAGCTGTTCACGACGACCTGTGTGTGGGAGGGCGACAAGCTCACCATCTACGAGCCGAGCCAGTTCGTTTACGGCCTGAAGAACGCGGTCGCGCAGCGGCTCGGCATCGACGCTCGGCAAGGTCCATGCGGTGAGCCCCTATGTCGGCGGCGCCTTCGGCTCCCGCGGCTCGATGACGCCGCGCACCGCGCTGGTCGCGCTCGCGGCCAGGAAACTCAATCGCCCGGTCAAGCTCGTGCCCACCCGCGATCAGGGCTTTACCATCGCCACCTATCGGGCCGAGACCCGCCACCGCGTGCGGCTCGGCGCCCGGCGCGACGGCAAGTTCGTCGGCTACAGCCACGAAGGCTGGGAGGTCAGCTCGCGTCCCGATCCGTATGTGGTGGCGGGCGTCAAGGACAGCGCGCACCTTTATGCGTTCGGCGATGTGCAAACCAAGGTCAACATCGTCCGGGCCGACCGCAACACGCCCGGCTTCATGCGCTCCCCGCCGGTGGTGCCATATATCTATGCGCTCGAGAGCGCGATCGACGAGCTGGCGGTCAAGCTCGTGATCGATCCGGTCGAGCTGCGTCGCATCAACGATACTGCGATTGACCCGATCGATGGGAAACCGTGGTCGAGCCGTTCGCTGATGACGTGCTACGATCAGGCCGCCGACGCGTTCGGGTGGAAGCGGCGCAATGCGCGGCCCGGATCGATGCGCGAGGGCGACTGGCTCATCGGATGGGGCTGCGCGACGGCCGTCTACCCGACCCACGTGGGCGCGGTCACGGCGCGGGTGCGTCTGCTCGCCAACGGCCAGGTGCGGGTGCAGACCGCCGCCCACGAGATCGGCAACGGCGTCTACACGGTGCTCGCGCAGCTCGCGGCCGAGCGGCTCGGCGTGCCGCTGTCGTCCGTGACGGTCGAGGTCGGAGACAGCAATCTTCCGCCGGCACCGGTCGCGGGCGGCTCCAACACGACCGCGAGCACGGCTTCGGCCGTGCTGAAGGCGTGCGATGCCATCCGTGCGAAGCTTTTTGGCGCACAGGCAGCAAATGACGGCGCGCCCAGCGTAACGGAAGGTCGCGCCATCTCTCCCGACAGCGCTGCCGAGCAACTTGCCGAGGCGTTCAAGCGCGCCGGGGTCAGCGCCATCGAAGAATACGCCGAATATGTGCCTCCCGGCGTGAAGCCCGAAGCAATCGGCGAGCTCTACGGCGGCAAGTCCACCCAAACCGGCGGAGCGGAAGGGCAGTACGTGATGTACGGACTGGGCGCGGAGTTCGTCGAGGTGCGCATTCATGCGCTGACGCGCGAGATACGGGTCCCTCGAATGGTGGGCGCATTTGCGGCCGGCCGCATCATGAACACGCGCACGGCACGCAGCCAATACATGGCACGGTACGGCCAGGCAATATTCGATGAAGGCGATGCCCCAACTCGCGAGGATGGCGGTCATGAGCGGAACCTGCATGAACCGCAGGTGACCATACCAGGCGAACGTCATGAAAACATTCGAGGTCATCAGGAGCAGGATCGGCAGCAGCTTGGCATACAGAGAATCAGCCGACATGGCGGTGACATCCGATGAGGAGGGTCGACAACGAGGAGGGAATGCGGGAATGCGGCTGCGGGTTGAAACAGGTGCAGGTGGGAAGTGCAAGTCGGAAATGACCGCCGCATCAGGTGAGAGAACGGGTCATTTCTTCTCGACGTCCCGCCGCGTTGGCACGGCGAGCGGGTCGCTGGCAGGAAATGTCCCCTCGAGCGCTTCATCAAGCAACCGATCGAGATATTTGTCGAGCTCGTCGAGATAGTCCGCGCCGCTGGAACCCGTAGGAATTGCGCGCCCGTCCTGAATTCGCGTCGCGGCACGGGTACCAGCGCTATGTGCGTCAGCGGTCTTCATGGCACCTGCGTCGCCGCTCCCTTTCTCTTGCAGAATATCGAATTGGCGGGAAATGACTTGGCCCGAATTGCCGTGATCGGCGCCAAATTGCATGAATCGCTTGTCGGTGGGCGCCGTTGATGCCGCCATCAGGCAGGGGTCGGCTTATGCCCGCCGCTCGAGCCGACGCATCGGAATGTTCGGAACGTGCTTCTAATTGCTGCCCGCGATTTCCACCGCCTTGAGATGGTCGGCGAGTACATTCGGTAGTTCGGACACAGGCATCCGCCCAAAGCCGCAATAGGCGCCCAACCCGAACTCCTGGAGAAATTTGCGGGCAGTCGCGATCCGCTCTTCAAACCGCGCCATGTTGTGAATCGCGCCGAGATAGACTCGAGCGCCCTGCGGCTTCAGATCCTTCAGCGGCGCGAAGAAAGCATCGTCGCTGCGGTCCAGGACTGGAACGTGGACCCAGTCGACCCGCCGGCCTGAGGCCGCAACAAAGCCGTTGGCCAGCCTCACCACCTGGCTGAGGTCGTCAGGCTGGAAGCGCGGCCAGCCGCCGAGCGTACCGAAGCAGAAATGATAGCCAAGCGCGACATCGGACGGAATGGACGGCGACAGGTTGCGGACCTCCGTCAGATTGCGCTCGATCGCGCCTTCGAGCGGAAACCCGGGAATGCTGCCGTAGGAATCCTGGACCTCGGTCGAGCAGTCCCACTGGATGGCGAGCTCCTTGGCGGGAACTTTCTCGATGATGGTGGCGATCTCGGCGCGCGTCGCGGCTTCATATCCAGGCCTGATCTTCTCAAGGTCGGTCACGTTCGGGAAGATGCGCGGCGGCAGCACGCTGTTGACCATCGGGAGCGAGACCTGGAAGCGAAGGTGGGGCGGCAGCACGCCCTTTTGCTTCATGACGCTGAAGACGAAATACGAATTGATGGCGTCGCGTGCATAACCGAGCCGCCAGCCGGGATCGCCGAAGCGCACGTGCTTCACGCCGTCCTTGACCTTGAACCGCCAGGAATTGGCGGCATTGCGGGGAAACTGGCGTTCGACGCCGCTTTCGTCGGGGGCCGGCCGCTGGACGATCTCGAGCTCCGGGTGTGCGGCCAGCACCTGATAATGCACGCGGCTGACCCAATGCCGCCGCGGGCCGACCTCGCCATCCGGCATGGCGAGCAGGTATTTCCCCAGCGGCGCGCCGAAGGTCTCGAACACCTCCTGCGGCGTGTCGAGCGGCACGCTGCCCACCAGCAAAAGTTCGCCACTCACCCGATCCTCCGTTCGCTTGCGACCGCCTCGGCGATCATACATTGTTTGCGCGTCCATGAAACTTCGGGGTCAGCGGTGAGAACTCTCCTTCACATGCTAGTCGGCTGCATGCTGCTCGCGCTTCCCGCGCAAGCCGGCGCCCAAACGTGGCCGAGCAGGCCGGTCAAGCTGATCGTGCCGACGGGACCTGGCGCTGCGACGGACGTCATGGCACGGCTGCTGGGTGATGGCGTGTCCCGCAGCCTCGGTCAGCCCTTGATCGTCGAGAACGTGCCGGGCGCGTCGGGCATTCTGGCGCACCAGTCGGTCGCGCGCGCGGCGCCTGATGGTTACACCTTGCTGTTCACCAACACGTCGGGCATGGCGATCAATCTGGTCTCGTTCAAGCAGCTTCCATACGACCCGATGCGTGATTTCGCGCCGGTCGCGATGGTGTGCAATCTCGGTCCGCAGATGCTGACCGTGAATGCCGAGTTGCCGGTCAATTCGCTGCCGGACTTCATCGCCTACACCAAAGCCAATCGGGGCAAGCTGTCGATCGCTTTCGATACCACCGCCGGGGCCGCAGCTTTCGCGGCCCGTCTGCTGAACAAGCGCGCCGATCTTGGCTTGACGGAGGTGCCCTATCGATCGGCCGCACAGATGGGACAGGACGTCGCCAGCGGCGTTACCCAAGTCATGATGAGCTCGATCGCCGCGGCCAATCCGTTCATCCAGGCCGGAAAGATCCGTCGCATCGCCATCACGTCCGGAACGCGCTTTCCCGGCTTGCCCGATCTTCCATCGGTCAGCGAGACCTTGCCGGGCGTCGTCATGAACGGTTGGTTTGCCGTCGTCGCGCCCGCCGGCATGCCTGCCGACATCGTTGTCCGTCTCAATCGAGACATCGGGGAATACCTCAAAGGTCCGGAAATCCAGCAAAGGCTGCTGTCGTTCGGCCTTGCAACGGAGGGTGCGGGCACGCCCGAAAGCACCAGCCAGTTCATCCGGCAGGAGCAGGAACGATGGCGGGCGCTGGCGAAGGAGCTCGACATCCAGCCGCAGTGATGCTGCTGCGCGCCCGCTTCTTGCCGCCGCTGCCGCTACTCGCTCATTCCAATCTGTGGCCCGGAATCACTGTCCCGTTGCCCCCCATTTGGGAGTTGTGCCCGATCCCGTGAAATCTCAGGGTGGCAATCGCGAGTTTATCCCTAGATGAGCATCTATGCCCCGCCCGCTTGCGGGGCTCTTTTTTAGCGGCGCAACCTTTGCAAGCCGCGCGGGGCCCGACAATTCGGCCATGCCCGCAAAGTGCTGGCGCCGGGCCAGGCCCGATAGGCGTCAAGATAGGCTGGAAACACGATCTCTCGGTTGTCATACCCGCCCTCGGGTCCGCGCTTCGCGCGGCTGCCGCAACCCCAAGCAAGCCTGAGCAATGCCAAACAAGCGGATCACCTAAGATCCGATGCATTACGATGCGCTATGACCGGAGGACAACCAATGGTGAAGACGATCGCGCTGCTGGCCGCGCTGCTAGCGGCAACCCCGGCCATCGCCGACCAATTCAACAACAACGGCGCGGGGTCCCGTTACAGCCCCTTTGATCCCAGCCAGTGGCAGCCCCCGTCCGAGCGCGATGTGCCGCGGGATTACCAACGCGACAGTGACAGTGATAACGGCAACAAAAAAGAGGGCTACCAGGCGCCGCGGGAAGCGGACGCCGAGCCTTTTTGGTGCGAGGATCAGAACCGCACCGGTTGCTAGCAATTCTGCCTAGAAGGCGGCGCCGCCCGGTGTGTGCCGAGCGGCCCCTGTACGTCTCACGAATTTTTTGCGAGACAAAGTCACCTCATCGGCGCAGGGACTGCCCGCAATACTGGTCGTCGCAGCCGTGGACTGGGTCTTCCAGTGCGGGGAGAATGGCACGCAGCGCCGAGCGGCGCACGCGCTTGCGCTAAAGCAATCACGCTCTAGGTGATCGCGAGTGCCACGGCGCCGGCGGCCACGATCAGCACGGCGATTGCGGCCGTGAGCACTGTGATGCCCGTTGCGAGCCTGGTGACGAGCCGGGCTCGTCGGGCCCTGAAGGCCGGCTGCCGGGCCGACATGGTCGGCATCGCTGGTCGTGGACCCACGGACATCGGACGGCTCTCTCTAGACACAAGTGCGCACCAAACGCACGCTGACAATCCATTTTCCGAGACGTCGGGTTATCTCCGCCTATTCCGGGGCAGCGGCGATGAGGGCAGCCATGAGCATGATAAAGCCGGTTGCCAACCAGAGAAGCTCGGTGGGAATGACGGAGATCATGGGTCACGCATGGGCCGGTTCGCAGCGATGGATCGACGTGTTACGTGGCCTCCCGCCAAACCGCTTGATGGTTTCTGCGGCGTCTTGTTTGGGATTGCGGAGAACGTGGCAATGAGAGGCAGGGGGTTGCCAATCGGTGGTGTTCGCTTGGCCTCGGCCACGAGCCCGTCGTCTGCCTCGTCGGCGATGGCGCCGCTCGTCTAAGTGTCGCTGCTCACCCGCTCTAGCTTTTCAGCCGTCTCGGTGAAATCCGCAGCCATTTCGATCAGCGCGACTCTCACGTATACAATGTCTGTCTCGCTCGCGAGGTTCATACAGTCTTCGGCTTGCTGCAGATATACTCTTGGTGTTGGCATCGTCGCTCTCCAACATGCCTCCCTTCGGGGCGCGGCTCAGGCGCATGGGCATGACCTCTTCGCGGAACATCCGTGGCCTCGATGTGAGCTACCAGCGGACTTATCATCACAAAGCGGGACCGAGGACGGCACTGCCTTTTCCGTCGTGGCGCCTTTCTGGACGGCTCGGTCGCCACCTTTTGGTCGGATGTCGTGGAGAATAGTTCAATGGGGCCGATAGCTCCATTCTACGCAGGTTGATCCGCACGACCTGTTGGTTTGAGCCGCTCATACTTAGGTTGGGGCCGCGCGGCCCGACAATTCGGCCATGCCGCAAAGTGCTGGCGCCGGCCCAGGGCCTGCGCTTTGATCGCCATCAACACGGCGGGGCGCTCCTGCCGCCCTCCCCTCCCCCGAAGTTGGTCCCGTGCTCGCCGATCCCGCCTTCGCCCTGCTCGCCGTGGTCGCGGTCATCCTGCTCGGCCTCTCGAAGGGCGGCTTCTTCGGGCTGGGCGTGATGGCGCTGCCGCTGATGTCATTGTCGGTGCCGCCGTTGCAGGCGGCCGCGATCATCCTGCCCACGGTGCTGGCTCAGGACGCGCTGACGGTGTGGACCTATCGCCGGGACTGGAGCGCGTGGAATCTGAAGATCATGATTCCCAGCATGGCGGCGGGCATTGCCATCGCCGGGCTGTTCGCGGCGTCCCTGTCCTCCGCCCATATCCGGCTGGCGATCGGGATCATTGCCGGCGCCTTCGTGCTGCGGCACTGGCTCGGCGCGCGCTTCGATCGGCTGACGCCCACGCCCAATGCCCTGACCGGCGTCGTATTCGGCACGCTCGGCGGCTTCACCACCATGCTGGCCAATGCCGGCGGCCCGGCCTGGCAGATGCATCTGCTGCCGCAGGGCCTCGACAAGCTCACCTATGTCGGCACCATCACGATGCTGTTTGCGGCGAGCAACCTGATGAAGATTCCGGCCTATGGCGCGCTCGGTCAGCTGACCGCGGAAAACCTCACGATCGGCGCCATCCTGTTGCCGGTGGCGGTGATCGCGAACTATGCCGGCATCTGGCTGGTACGCCGAACGCCGACCGAGCTGTTCTTCCGCATCGCCTATGTGCTGATGTTCCTGATCTCGATCGAGCTCATCCGCAGCGGGCTCTCCGACATGTTGCGAGCCTGACGCGCGCCATGCCGCCATGCGCAAAAGCGGGTGGCACGGGCCGTGCATCTCGGCTTTGATCCGGCCCGACCCGGCGCGCCTCCATTCATCCCGCATGACCATCATCACCGATCCGCTGTTCTATCTGGTCGCCATTCCTGCCATCGTCGCGCTCGGCCTCGGCAAGGGCGGCTTCGCCGGCGTGGGCATGATCTCGACGCCGCTGCTCGCGCTCACCGTGCCGCCGCTGCAGGCGGTGGCGATCCTGTTGCCGATCCTCCTTTGCCAGGACGCCATCTCGGCCTGGGCCTATCGCCGCGAGTGGAGCGGCTGGAATCTCAAAGTGCTGCTGCCCGGCTCGGTGGTCGGCGTCGGCGCCGCCTGGCTGTTCGCCGCCCATGTGTCCAACGCCTATGTGGAGATTGCGATCGGCGTGACCGGTGTCTGCTTTACGCTCTACGCCTGGTTCGGCAAGGTGCCGGCGCAGCCGCGCCGGCCGAGCGTGCCGGCCGGCCTGTTCTGGGGTTCGCTCGCGGGCTTCACCTCGACCATCATCCAGGTCGGCGCGCCGCCCTACCAGGTGCACATCCTGCCGCAGCGGCTCGACAAGTTTACCCTCATCGGCACCACCATCATCTTCTTCGCGTTGGTGAACGTGATGAAGCTCGTGCCCTATTTCGCGCTCGGCCAGTTCTCGACACGGACGCTGGCGACCTCTGCGGTGCTGTTGCCGTTTGCGATCGTCACCAACTTCATCGGGCTGTGGCTGGCGCGCCGGACCCCGACCGAGCTGTTCTACAGGATCACCTATGTGCTGATGTTCCTCATTTCGCTCGCGTTGATCTGGCAAGGCGTTGCCACCATCGATGCCGCCTGAGCCGTCACAGGAGCTTCTCATAACCATCCTAGCGTGCGACCTTCGAACTCGAGCGACGTGCACCCATGCGCAGGATGATCGGAACGGCCATGGTTGCCACCGGCCTGATCGCCGCCACCGCTGCCACCGCATTCGACCTGCAGGGCCATCGCGGTGCGCGCGGGTTGGCGCCGGAAAACACGATCGAGGCGTTCCGCACGGCGCTCCGGATCGGCGTCACGACGCTCGAGCTCGATCTCGCCGTGACCAAGGACGGGATTCTCGTGGTCAGCCACGACAGCGTTCTCAATCCCGACCACACGCGCGGCCCGGACGGGACGTTTCTCGAAGCGCCGGGGCCGGCAATCCGTTCGCTCACATTGGCCGAGCTTGAGCGTTATGACGTGGGCCGGGTGAAGCCGGGGACATCCTACGCCGCGAGGTTTCCGCAGCAGCGTGGAATGGACGGCGTTCGCATCCCGACGCTCGCGGCGGTCTTCGAGCTCGTGCGGCAGACGAAGGCCGACCAGGTCCGCTTCAATATCGAGACCAAGTTGACACCGACCTCGGGGCACACCACGCCCGACCCGGAGAGCTTCGCCCAGGCCCTCGCGACGGCGCTGCGCGATGCGGGTCTCGCCGCGCGCGCGACCGTCCAGTCCTTTGACTGGCGCACGCTTGTGGCCATGCGTCGCATCGCTCCGGAGATCGAGCGGGTATGCCTCACGCTGGAAGGAGGCGATGGAGATACCATCCAGCGCGGTCAGGCGGGTCCCTCGCCTTGGACGGCCGGCCTGGACGTCGACGATTTCGGCGGTTCGGTACCCCGGCTGGTGGCCGCCGCCGGTTGTGGGGTCTGGTCGCCCTTCTTCCGCAACCTCACCCCGGAAACGGTCGCGGAAGCGACCTCGCTCGGGCTCAAGGTCATCCCCTGGACCGTGAACGAGCCGCTCGACATGGAGCGCGTGATCGAGCTCGGCGTTGCCGGCATCATCACGGACTATCCCGACCGTCTGCGCGCGGTGATGGCGAAAAAAGAGATGCCGCTGCCGCCGCCGGCTCCGGCGCGCTGACCCCAGGTCGTCGCTTGGCCGCCCTGGCTGCGGATTGATCGCAAGCTTGGCCGTTCGTAAGCTGACACCGGCAGGCCGGTGGCAGACATGACGGCTTACGACATCGATCTCGACAGGAACCCGGCGAACTTCCAGCCGCTCACGCCGCTGTCGTTCCTGGAGCGGGCGGCCCTGGTGTTTCCCGATCACACCGCGATCATCCACGGGCCGCTGCGGAGGAGCTACGCCGAGTTCTACGCGCGCGCGCGCCGCCTCGCCGGCGCGCTCGCGAAGCACGGCATCAAGCGTGGCGAGACCGTCTCGGCCGTGCTTGCCAATACGCCCGCGATGCTCGAATGCCACTACGGCGTGCCCATGGCCGGCGCCGTGCTCAACACCATCAATACGCGGCTCGACGCCGCGATCATCGCCTTCCAGTTCGACCACGCCGAAACGAAGGTGCTGATCGTCGACCGCGAGTTCTCCGCGTTGGTCAAGGATGCGCTCGCGCTCGCGAGAGCGAGACCGCTGGTCGTCGATTACGACGATCCCGAATTCACCGGCACGGGCGCGCGGGTCGGCACGATCGAGTACGAGGCGTTCATCGCGACCGGCGCGCCCGACTTCGCATGGAAGATGCCGGACGACGAGTGGGACGCGATCGCGCTCAACTACACCTCGGGCACCACCGGCGATCCCAAGGGCGTGGTCTATCACCACCGCGGCGCCTACCTGCTCGCGGTCGGCAACGTGCTCACGGGCAGCCTGGGCAAGCACTGCGTCTATCTCTGGACGCTGCCGATGTTCCACTGCAATGGCTGGTGCTTTCCCTGGACGCTCTCGGTGGTCGCCGGCACCCATGTGTGCCTGCGCCAGGTCCGCGCGCCGGCCATGTACGACGCCATCGCCGACCACAAGGTCACGCATCTCTGCGGCGCGCCGATCGTGATGGCGACCTTGCTCAACGCGCCGCCCGAGCAGAAGAAGCCGCTGCCGCACGTGGTCGAATTCTTCACCGCGGCGGCGCCGCCGCCCGAGGCCGTGCTGGCGGCGATGAAGGCCGCGGGCTTCAACGTCACGCATCTCTACGGGCTGACCGAGACCTACGGCCCCGCCACCGTCAACGAATGGCGCCGCGGCTGGGACGCGCTTGCGCCGTCCGAGCAGGCGGCGAAGAAGGCGCGCCAGGGCGTGCGCTACGTCCCGCTCGAGGCGCTCGACGTGCGCGACCCCGAGACCCTGGCTCCCGTGCCGTGGGACGGCGAGCACATCGGCGAGGTGATGTTCCGCGGCAATGTGGTGATGAAGGGTTACCTCAAGAACAAGACGGCGACCGAGAGGGCCTTCGCCGGCGGCTGGTTTCATTCCGGCGACCTCGGCGTGATCCATCCCGACGGCTATATCCAGCTCAAGGATCGCTCCAAGGACATCATCATCTCCGGCGGCGAGAACATCTCCTCGATCGAGGTGGAGGACGCGCTCTACAAGCATCCCGCGGTGCAGGCCGCCGCCGTCGTGGCCAAGCCCGACGACAAATGGGGCGAGACGCCCTGCGCCTTCGTCGAGCTCAAGCCCGGGCAGGCGGCAACATCCGAGGATCTCATCGCCTGGTGCCGCAAGAACCTCGCGAGCTACAAGTGCCCGCGCTACGTCGTGTTCGCCGAATTGCCCAAGACGTCGACCGGCAAAGTTCAGAAATTCAAGCTGCGGGAAATGGCGAAGGACGTGTGAGCCCTCGCGGGCGGGCGCGATGGCCCGCATTTGGCTCAATGCGATTACTCGAACGAGATTTTAACAGAGCCCAGATCGCCGAAATCAGCTTGAACACGATCACCACGCACAACCGGATCGAGGCCCGTGCAGGTGCCGGTAGAAACGATCTCACCCGACTTCAGGCCGCGTCCTTCGGCGGACTGTTGGTTGGCGAGCCATAACAGCACGTTCATAGGGTCGCCAAGGGCACGGTCTCCCGTGCCCTTTCCCCGCAAGACACCATTGATCGTCATCGTTACCGGATGTTTCTTGAGGTCCAACGATCTCAAGTCATAGCGCCATGGACCGCCAACGAATGCGATGTTTGCCCCACAGTCTGCGGTAACGAGCCAGCGCCCTTTGCCAGCGAGTCCACCGGAAAAACGCGTGCCCACCACCTCTATCGCTCCAGCGACGGCGACCACGGCATCGGCGATTTCGTCCAATGCATAGGTAGCCGCGCGCGGCGGCAGGTCGCGGCCCAACTTGAATGCAAATTCGCCTTCGACTGCCGGCGTGTGGGCCGGCGCGATCAAAATCTCAGCCGGGCTCTCATACACATAGGGCGCAAGCAGCAGGGCCGATCCTGGCTCATTGGTGCCAAGCAACCGCTGCGCCTCCATGCTGGTTGATCCGACCTTGAACCCGCGCGTGGCATGGCCGCACAGTGCCGCTATTTCATGTTGGATCGCGTACGCTTCTCTGCTGCTCTTGGGGTGGTCGAAATTATCCAAATGGACAACACCTCCGGACCGTCGCGCCTCCCACAACTGCCTCGCCAGATCGGTCATCTTGCCTGTCTTTCGCAACTCGCACTGGATACCGCTCTTCCGCCGAAAGCGGAAGTCGATCTGCGATCTTGCCATGTCGCCGAAGTGCCAATTCCGGCCGCGAGCAGATGCAGCAACCCGGAATGCTATTCGATCACCTCGTCGGCGCGCGTGAGCAGCGTCGGAGGCACTTCGAGACCGAGCGCCTTGGCGGTCTCGAGATTGATCACCAGCTCGAATTTGCTCGGTCGCTGAACAGGCAGGTCGGCAGGCCTGGGCCCATGAGAATGCGTTCAACATATTGGACGGCTATCTGGCGAAAAAGATCCACATAGGTTGGCGCTATCGCGGTCACATGCTTGTGACACGCAACGCGGGAACCGCCGGGGCCTTTCGCGCAACCAAGGGACAGCGGCGGAGGCAGTCGCCGCCGGAGTGAGCTCCGACCGGCAGCACGGCTGCGTCGGGGAAGGACGGCGCGCCGGCAATCCCGGCGGCGCGCAAAGCCTCGACAAGGAAAGGCAACGACCATGGCCTACGTCTCTGGAACGACGAACTCGGACATTCTCAATGCCGCCGACGGCGTCACCTCCGGCGACGATTACGTCGGTGGAGGTGACGGGAACGACACGATTCGCGGCCTTGGCGGCAGCGACGACCTCTTCGGCGACGATGGCAGAGACAGGCTTTTCGGCGGCGCCGGCAACGACTGGCTCGAGGGCGGCGAGGGCAACGACGACCTCTTCGGCGGCGACAACAACGACTTCCTGTGGGGCGAGGACGGCGACGACGAGCTCTTCGGCGAGGACAACGACGATTACCTCGACGGCGGCGCCGGCGCCGACACGCTCGATGGCGGCGACGGCAGAGACATCGCGGCCTATTACAGCTCGGACGCGGGCGTGCACGTCTCGCTCGGACCCTTCCTGTTGATCGGCGGCGGGAATTCGGGCGGCGACGCCGAGGGCGATACGCTCGTCAATATCGAGGACCTGGCCGGGTCGAGGTATGACGACGAGCTCTTCGGGAACGATCAAGCCAACCTGCTGTGGGGTATGGAAGGCAATGACGTCATCAACGGCGGCGGCGGCGGCGACGAGATCGACGGCTTCGAGGGCATCGACACCGTGTCCTACGAGGGATCGGCGGAGGGGGTCACCGTCTCGCTGATCGACGATACCGCCGCCGGCGGCGACGCCGACGGCGACCAGCTCGACAACATCGAGATTCTCATCGGCTCCGGCTACGCGGATACCTTGTCCGGCGACGACGGCGACAACGCGCTCGACGGCCGGGGCGGAGAAAACACGCTCTACGGCTACGGCGGCGCCGACGGCCTGTGGGGCGGCGAGGACGACGATACGCTGTACGGCGGGGACGGCACCGACGTGCTCAAGGGCTTCGGCGGCAACGACGAGCTCGATGGCGGTGACGAGGCCGACTCCATGTGGGGCGGAACCGGCAATGACCTCTACATGGTCCACCCGGGCGACGTGGTGACGGAATATGCCGACGAAGGCATCGACACGGTCGATGCCTGGATCAACTACACGCTCGGGGATCACGTCGAAAACCTGGTGCTGGCCGGCGCCGGCGGCCTCAGCGGCACCGGCAATGACCTCGACAACGCCATCGTCGGCAATGACTACGACAACCTGTTGAACGGAGGCGACGGCGTCGACACCCTCAAGGGCCTGGGCGGCGCCGACATCATCGACGGCGGCACCGACGCCGACACGATGTACGGCGGCGACGGTTATGACATCTTCATCGTCGACGATGCCGGCGACGTCGTGACCGAGGCGATCGGCGAAGGCTTCGACATGGTGCAGACCGGCGTGAGCTACAGCCTCGCGGCCGGGTCCGAAGTCGAGGTGCTGTATGCCGACCCGGCCACTACGGCCGCGATCGATCTGATCGGCAACGAGTTCGACAACTTCCTCACCGGCAACGACGCTGTGAACATCATCGGCGGCGGTTATGGCAAGGACACCCTGAGGGGCAACGCCGGGGGCGACGTGTTCATATGGTCGTACGTCGACGAGATCGGCTTGTCCAATTTCGACCCGGACATCGTCACGGACTACAGCAGTGCGCAAGGCGACGTGCTCCACTTTACCAACATCGACGCCGACGAGACGGTGGACGGCAACCAGGACTTCACCTTCATCGGCACCGCGGCGTTCACGGCGCCGGGCCAGATCAACTGGTTCACCAACGGTACCGACACCTTCATCCAGTTGAACACGAACGCCGATCTGACCGTGGACGGCACCATCCAGCTGAACGGTGTGCTCTCGGGCGACTCCGTCTTGATGTCCCTGTGAGACGGCGGCGGATGGCGCCGAGGCCCAAGTCGCGCGCCACGCCATCCGCCCATAAATCGCCTTGGCTGATCCGGCCGGAGCGCGGCTCGTTGGAGAATATCGTCCGCCGGAGTGCCGTTTAAGTCCGGGGATTGCGCGATGCCGATCCCGGATTGTGCTGCTTGCGCAACGCGTCGGCTGAGAGACGAACCACTTCAGAAAATTGCAGGAGCTGCCTGGCCAGAGGAGTTGTCTTGCGCCAGATCATGCCAATGGTCCGCGAGGGTTGCGGATTTTTGAAACGAGAGACAGACACTGACGCCGAGCGTGTCTCCACCGCCACGGCCATTTCCGGGATCAAAGTGACACCGATGCCCGCGCTGACCATCTGAACAAGTGTAGACAGAGAGCTCGCGTCCAGCACCTCCCGTGGCGATGACGCTTGCATATTGCAGAACGACAGGGCCTGATCGCGAAAACAGTGCCCCTCTTCCAACAGAAGCAGCCTCATTGCGCGCAGCGCTTTGCTGCTGGGCACCGGCGTTCCCTCATCCTCGCCCGGCCGGACCAGCAGGAAATGTTCCGAAAACAGCGCGACCTCGACAAGCGAAGGTTCTGAGACCGGCAGAGCAACAATTGCCGTGTCAAGCCGTCCTTCCGCGAGCTCTTGTATCAGCTTCGGCGTGACCGTCTCACGTACGTGGATGTCAAGCTCGGGATGCATTCGAGTGAGGTTCCCGATGACCTTGGGCAGCAGATAGGGCGCAATCGTCGGAATCATGCCGATGCGCAGCCCGCCCACAAGCCGGTCCCGCGACGCACGCGCGAAGTCTCCCAGTTCGTCGACCGAGCGCAGGATGTCGCGGACGCGTTGGGCGGCCTCTTCTCCGAACTTCGTCAGCGCGACTTGTCGCGGGCTTCTCTCGAGCAGCACGCCGCCCAGAGCTTCCTCCAGTTCCTTGATCTGCATCGACAAGGCCGGCTGCGAGATCGCACATGCTTCTGCCGCGCGGCCGAAGTGGCCATGACGCGCCAGCGCATTGAAATAGCGAAGCTGCCGAAGCGTGACGTCAGCCATCAGAAAATCTTACCGCAGCAATCACTAAAGTCAACTTTACCTGATCGGATGGGTTGCCTAGAATAGCTCCAGACCCGGACGGAAATCTGCAAACCACAAAAAGGAGGCAATATGGATGACATCACCAAGGCCAAGTGCCCATTTTCGAGCGGGCACCGGAACCGCGACTGGTGGCCGGACCAGCTGGACCTCCAGGTACTCCATCGGAACTCCACTTTGTCCGATCCGATGGGCGAGGCGTTCGACTACGCCAAGGAGTTCAAGGCTCTCGACCTCGACGCCGTGATCAAGGACCTGCATGCGCTGATGACGGATTCGCAGGAGTGGTGGCCGGCCGACTTTGGCCACTACGGGGGGTTGTTCATCCGCATGGCGTGGCACAGCGCGGGTACCTACCGCATCGCCGACGGCCGCGGCGGCGCCGGCGCCGGCCAGCAGCGCTTCGCGCCCCTCAACAGCTGGCCGGACAACGCGAACCTCGACAAGGCACGCCGACTGCTGTGGCCGATCAAGCAGAAGTACGGCCGGAAAATCTCCTGGGCTGACCTGATGATTCTCGCGGGCAACGTCGCCCTCGACTCCATGGGCTTCAAGACGTTCGGTTTCGGCGGCGGCCGCGCCGATGTCTGGGAGCCCGAAGAGCTCTACTGGGGTCCCGAGGGGACATGGCTGGGGGACGAACGCTACAGCGGCGAACGCGAGCTTCAGAATCCGCTCGGCGCGGTGCAGATGGGCCTGATCTACGTCAATCCGGAAGGGCCGAACGGCAAGCCGGATCCGGTCGCCGCGGCCCGGGATATCCGCGAAACGTTCTTCCGCATGGCGATGAACGACGAGGAGACGGTGGCGCTGATCGCCGGCGGCCACACCTTCGGCAAGACCCACGGCGCCGGCGATCCGTCGCTGATGGGCCCGGCGCCGGAAGGCGGCCTCATCGAGGATCAGGGCCTCGGCTGGAGGAGCAAGCATGGCACGGGCTTCGGGGCCGACGCCATCACCGGCGGCCCGGAAGTCACCTGGTCGCAGACGCCGACGAAGTGGAGCAACCACTTCTTCGACAACCTGTTCAACAACGAATGGGAGCTGACCAAGAGCCCGGCCGGCGCGTTCCAGTGGAAGGCGAAAGGTGTCGCTGCCACGATCCCGGACGCCTTCGATCCGTCGAAGAAGCATGTCCCGACCATGCTGACCACCGACCTCTCGCTGCGGCTCGACCCGGCCTACGAGAAGATCTCGCGGCGCTTCTACGAGAACCCGGATCAGCTCGCAGACGCGTTTGCCCGGGCGTGGTTCAAGCTGACGCACCGCGACATGGGCCCGATCGTGCGTTACCTCGGCCCGCTCGTGCCGAAGGAGACGCTGATCTGGCAAGATCCGATCCCCGCTGTGGATCATCCGCTGATTGGGGAGCTGGATAGTGCGGCTCTCAAGGCCAAGATCCTCGCATCCGGACTGTCCATCTCCCAACTGGCCTCCGCGGCCTGGGCGTCGGCGTCGACGTTCCGCGGCTCCGACAAGCGTGGCGGAGCGAACGGCGCGCGCATTCGCCTCGCGCCGCAGAAGGATTGGGACGTCAACCAGCCGGCACAGCTGGCCGCCGTCCTTGGGAAACTCGAGGCGATCCAGAAGGAGTTCAACGCGTCGCAATCCGGCGGAAAGAAAGTTTCGCTCGCCGACCTGATCGTTCTCGGCGGCAGCGCCGCGATCGAGAAAGCCGCGAAGGCGGCCGGGCACGACGTGAAGGTCCCCTTCACGCCGGGGCGCATGGACGCGTCGCAGGAGCAGACCGACGCGCAATCTTTCGCCCCGCTCGAACCGGTCGCTGACGGTTTCCGCAACTATCTCCGCGGCAAGCAGCTCATGTCGCCTGAGGAGGCATTGGTGGATCGGGCGCAACTGCTGACGCTGACGGCGCCCGAGATGACGGTCCTCGTCGGCGGCCTGCGCGTCCTCGGCGCGAACGCCGGACAGTCCAAGCACGGCGTCTTCACCAAGCAGCCCGGGACGCTGACGAACGACTTCTTCGTCAACCTGCTCGACATGAGCACGCAATGGCAGCCCGCTGGCTCCGATGGCGTGTACGAGGGCCGCGACCAGAAGACGAATGCGGTCAAGTGGACCGGCACCCGCGTCGACCTGATCTTCGGCTCGCACTCGCAGCTGCGCGCCTTCGCCGAGGTCTATGCGTGCTCGGACTCGAAGGAGAAGTTTGTGAAAGACTTCGTGGCGGCGTGGACCAAGGTGATGAACCTTGGTCGCTACGACCTCGCCTGATCTCAGCGGTGCCGCACGCTCGGTGTGCTCCCCTCCCCCTTGTGGGGAGGGGTTGGGGGTGGGGGTCGATGTTGTTGGACGCGCCTCGCGCAACAACTACGACCCCCACCCCGCCCGCCTCCGCTTCGCTTCGGCGGTCGACCCTCCCCACAAGGGGGAGGGTAAGTTTGGGGCTCGAGCCATCGCGCGAGCAGACCGAGTCCACTGCTTGCGCTGGTTCAAATTCACCGAAACGCGCTTTAGTGGAAGCCATGGACAAGAAATCAGGGCGGCGTTTCAAAACGACCTGAAACGCCGCCCTGACGCCAGGTCCTCATAATCCGCTGGCCCCAACGCAAGAACTAGCCGCGATAGCGCAGCGCATCGACCAACAGCGCAAAGGCCGCCGAGGACTGCCGTCGGCTGGGGTAGTAGAGGTGGAAACCCGCATAGGGAGGGCACCAGTCCTCGAGCACCCGCTTGAGACGGCCCTTGGCGAGATGCGGCTGCGCGAGATCCTCCGGCACATAGGCCAGGCCGAATCCGGCCAGCGCCGCGTTGAGCATCTGGAAAGTGCCGTTGAAGACGAGCTGGCCCTCGACGCGCACCTTGAGCTCGCTGCCGCCTTTTTCGAACTCCCAGGCGTACAAGCCGCCATGCGTGGGCAGGCGCAGATTGATGCAGTTGTGGCCGATCAGGTCCTGCGGCCTCTTCGGTTCTGACCGCTTCCTGAAATACGACGGTGCTCCGACGACCGCCATGCGCATGTCCGGCCCGATACGCACGGCGATCATGTCCTTCGCCACTTGCTCGCCGCTTCGCACGCCGGCGTCATAGCGTTGGGCAACGATGTCGGTCAGGCCGTAGTCGATTGTGACCTCGACCTTGATATCGGGATACTGCCGCAGAAATTTCGCGAGTTTCGGCCAAAGGATCGTGTCGGCCGCGTAGTCGATGGCGTTGATCCGGATGGTGCCGGCAGGCTTCTCCCGAAGCTCACCGAGGGCCGCAAGCTCGGCTTCGACTTCCTCGAAGCGCGGGCCCACGGTCTGAAGTAGACGTTCGCCCGCTTCCGTCGGCGAGACGCTGCGCGTGGTGCGGGTCAGAAGTCGAACTCCCAGCCGGGTTTCGAGTTCTCTCACGGTGTGGCTTAGAGCGGACTGCGAAACGCCCAGCTTCGCCGCCGCTTTCGTGAAGCTGCGCTCTCGCCCTACGGCCAGGAAGGCCAGGAGATCGTCCAGATTTCCGCGCTTCATTTATGACGCTTGCTCATAAGTCTATGCGGATTATAGCGGCTAGTCGCAACGGATGCGCGCTCTAAATCATGTCCAACGCCATCGGCCGCGACGCCGCCGGCCGCGACGCGCAGCCGCTGCCCGCCGTCATCTCGAAGCCGATGCAAGCCAACCGTCCAGGAGAGGTCATGATCACGCGCAGACGCATGCTCGCCGCCACCGGCGGCCTCGCCGCACTGGCAGCAGCCGGACCTGCCGCCGCAGAGACGCCGACACTGACTGTCCCAGCAAATCGAAGGAATGGAGCAATGGAGATCAAACGAAGCGGTTCGCAGCCGTCCCGCAAGGCACCGCCGGAATATTTCACCGGCGCCGTCCGCGTGGACCCGCTGTTCCAGGCGCCTGATCCGGCACGTGTGACTGGCAGCAGCGTCACATTCGAGCCGGGTGCCCGCACCGCGTGGCATACGCATCCGCTCGGCCAGATTTTGATTATCACGTCCGGCTGCGGCTGGGTTCAGCGCGAGGGCGGACCGATCGAGGAAATCCGGCCCGGCGATGTGGTCTGGTTTCCGCCCGGTGTGAAGCACTGGCATGGAGCGGCGCCAACGACGGCGATGACGCATATCGCCATTCAGGAAGCGCTGAACGGCAAAAGCGTGGACTGGATGGAAAAGGTCAGCGACGAACAATACCGCACGTGAGTTCGCTTCCGCGGCGACGGTTCCGGAAGCTGGAGCGCCTGGACGAACACATCGAAGCAGCTGCCGTCGCGCTTGCGTCCGACGATCTCCGTGCGATCGATCGAGCCGCCTCAGAGATCAGGCCGACCAGACAGGAACTTTTGCTTGCTCCGAGCTTTACCGGGTTTGATCCGCAGCGGACTCCGAACGTCGCAAATCTCTACCGTGTTGCACTCACGAGCTGATAGGCGCCGCGCTCGAACGCATCATAGACGGCCAATGCCTTCGCGTCGGCGAACGGCAGGTACTGCATCAATATCACGCCCGCAATGCCGCGGCTCGGATCGATCCAGAAGTAGGTATTGTTGATGCCGCCCCAGCTCAGGCTGCCGGGGGAGCGCTTGCCGGGCACCTGATCGACCGTGATCAGGAAGCCGAGACCCCACTTGTCGCGGCCGTCCGCGATGAAGGAGAAGTCGGCGCTGCGCGGCAGCGCGGTCTTGAGCGCAGGTACCGAGACGGCGCCAATGTGGTTCTGGCCCATGAGCGCCACCGTCTCGGCCTTGACCACGCGCGCCCCGTCGAGCTCGCCGCCGTTCAGCAGCATGCGCACGAAGCGCCCGTAGTCGCTGGCGGTCGAGGCAAGGCCGCCGCCGCCGATCGGCGCGGGGATCGTGAGCCCCGGCTGCGGCGTCTGCAGTACGATGGCCCCATCCATCCGGTCGCCGGTGCGCTGCTGCGCGGCGACGAGACGCGCGGCCTTGTCCTGCGGCACGTTGTAGGACGTGTCGGACATCTTGAGCGGGGCAAAGATGTGTTGGCGGAAATAATCCTCAAGCTTTTGGCCCGAGACTACCTCGACCAGCCTTCCGACCACATCGGTGCTCGTGCTGTAGTGCCAACGCTCGCCGGGATCGAACAGCAAGGGGCCGCCAAAGGGATATGTTTCGCCCTCGCGCGGCTTGAAATCGCGCCACGTCGCGCTCGTGAACGGATAGGCGAGCCCGGATGTGTGGGTCAGGACATGCTGCACGGTCGGCGGTCTTGATGCCGGGCGGAGCCGGTACTCTCGGGTCGCCGCGTCGAATGATTCAAAGACCTTCAGTCCGGCGAATTCCGGCAGATATTTTTCCACCGGATCCTCGAGACCGAAGCGGCCCTGCTCGACGAGCTGCATCGCGGCCAGCGATGTGACCACCTTGGTCATGGACGCGATACGGAACAGCGCGTCGGCCGTAAGCTCGCGTCCGGTCGCGACGTCCGCCACGCCGAAGGCGCCCTGATAAAGCACGCGCTGGCGGTCCGTGACCAGCGCGACCACGCCCGGCACATCCTTGCGCTCGACCGCACCGCGCAGGCTTGCGTCGATGGCGGCGCTTCCGGGCGAATTTTGCGCACCCCCCGTGCCGAATGACGCAGCGAGCGCGATGCCCATGGTGACGACGATTCCAGCCGTCTTTCGGTTCATGAGAGCCTCCCTGTTGACGTATGGCCCGGCGTCGCCGGCGTATCATCCGGGCCGAGCTTTTTTGTTCACATCTTGCTTCGATAACGGATACCAGGCGCGGCATCGCCTCGGTCTCCCGTGTTGGACACTAACACTTGCAAACCCTTGTGTCCCAAGCGCCGAACGGTCGCGCCGATGGACGTGCCCGCGCCTCGGTATTGTCGCCCCACGGCCTGCCGTAAGCCGACTGAGCAGCACACCGGCACGACGGCTCCCGGGCATTCACTCCGAGCGCAGGCGCGCTCAAGCCCGTCCGTGCCATGCGCGAATTATTCCATCTTGTAGAGCGCGCTGCTCAGCCCGAGACCAGACCGAAACGTTCCCATACCGTGGGCGCCTTCGCCAGTACGCTTGACCAGCCACCGTTCTGCTCGTGCTGTCCCGGCTCGATGGGGCGGCCTGCAAAGGCGTACTCCGCCGAATTTGCCGCGAACGGATACGGCGAGAGTTCATAGACGCCGGAACCGCGCGGGCGAACCATGATTGTTGCATCCTGCTCGGCGTTCAACGGCACGTGCTCGAACTTCACTTCGCCGCGCTCGCTCGGATGCGTGCGATTGAAATACAACGCGAGCGTATCGAAGAACTGGAGCTGCTTGTAGTTCTGAAACAACCGATTCTCATCGATCCACGCCGATGTCTTCGGATCTTGGCTCAGTTCCGCCTTGAGCCGTTTCTGACGATCGAGCTCCCCGTCGAGCATTCGCTGCGCCAGCGGCCTGTCGCGCGGCGGTATCTTGTCGATCAGAACCATGCTCGACAGCCCGTAGCGCCCGTTGTAGAGGCCCCAACTATGCATGCTCGACATCAGGCCGCAGAACGGGTGTTGCCGCTGATTGAACTCCGGTGACAGGCGGCTCGTCACCGTGATGTATTCTGCTGGCGTCTCGACGAGGTTGTACGGCAAGCCGGTGGCTTGGTCTGTCACGGGATTACGATCGAACTCGGCCCAGCCCGCATCGTGATGCAGAACCACATTGAACATCAGGTCGTTCGGCTCCGGGCCCTGAAACCGTTTGTTTCCGAAGCCCCGGGCGAACTGATGCGATAGCGCCGTGTGCTCATACATCATGATCGCCAAACGATGCTGACCTATGGGCGCCGTCTGAATGATCATGCTCATGTCCTCCAAGTCGCCGACGCTTCAACAATTCGAGGTCGATTCCTGTGATCTTGATTATTGTTGCTGTCAAACGCGGCGTGTCCGGTTTCATCGGACACCAGGCTTCCGTGGTTTGTCAATTTCCGATCGTGTCGGTAAGCTGACTCGAAACACAACGGAGGGACGCAATGTCGCGAAGGCAACTCGGTCTGGTGGTCGCAACGTCGCTCGCCTTGGCATCCGGCGCGCAGGCAGCCGACATCCGCATGCTGTCGAGCTGGGACAAGACCAACCCGGCGGTCGCCGCTTTGGCGGATAGCTTCGCCAAAGGGGTCGAGGCGGCGACCAACGGCAACACCAAGTTCATCATGAGTGGGCCGGAGACCGTTCCACCGTTCGAGCAGCTTCAGCCGGTGTCCACCGGCGTATTCCAGATGCTGTTCACGCACGCGATCTATCACTACGGCACCACCGGCATCGCCGTCGGCTTGGACGCGGTGCGCGGCGATCTCGAAGCGCGCCGCAAGTCCGGCATGATCGATGCGATCGACAAGCACTACCAGAAGCTCGGACTCAAGGTCGTCGCGGTCGCGATCTCGGCAACGAAGGGCTACCACATCGTGCTGCGTGCGCCGGTCGGCCCCTCCGGCGATCTGCAGGGACGGAAGATCCGCGGCACGCCGAGCTATCACACGGTGATCGGCATGCTCGGCGCGTCCCCTGTCGTGCTTCCGGGCGGCGAGGTCTATTCCGCGCTGGAGAAGGGAGTGGTCGACGGGGCAGCGTGGCCGGCCTCGGGCGTGCTCGGCATGCGCTGGTACGAGGTCGCCAAGTACATGCTGCGGCCGAGTTTCGGGCTCAGCCATTACCTGTTCCTGATGAACCTCAACGCCTGGAACCGCCTCACCGACGCCGAGCGCAACATCCTCCTGGCAGAGGGGCGCAAGGCCGAGGAGATATGGTTCAAGGAATACGACCGCATGGTCCAGGAGGAGGAAGCCGCCCTGATCCAGCGCGGCATGCAGATTACCGAGATGGGAGCGGCGCAGAAGACCAAGGTCCAGGCGGCCTGGGCGCAGGCGCAGTGGGACCTGGCCGAGAAGAAGAACGGCCAAGAAGCGAAGGACTTGCGCGAGCTGCTCAAGCGCCAGGGGCTGACGGACTAGAGCATGATCCGGAAAAGTGGGTACCGGTTTTCCGAAAAGATCATGCTCAAACAAAAAGCTAGAGCGTGATTGCAATTCAACCTAAAGCAATCACGCTCTAGGAGGACTGACCGACTGCCTTAATCGTTTGAACTGGGGTGGCGGCATGGACAGGAGGGCTTCCGGCAGACACCTATTCTGGCGGAAGCTCGCCGGCCTGCACGACGCGGTGACTTCCGCGAGCTTCGCCGGCGCCGCGGCGCTGCTGGCCGCTATCGCCTTCTCGTTCTGCTACGAGGTGGCGGCACGCTATTTCTTCGCCGCGCCCACGAGCTGGGCCAACGCTTTCGTCTCCTACCTGCTGTGCGCCGCGATTTTCCTCGCGGTACCGGAACTCACGCGACGGCGCGCGCATGTCGCGATCAATCTCCTGCTCGACCGTCTGTCTCCGGAGCGGGCCGCCTTGCTCAATCGCATCATCCGCGCGGCCAGCGCCGCGGCCTGCCTGCTGGCCACCTGGATCAGCGCCAACGCGACGCTCGATCAGATCAACCTCGGCATCGACACGATCTCGACCTACCCGATCCCGAAATGGTGGGTCTCCATCTTCATTCCCTACGGGATGCTCAGCTCGAGCCTTTACTTCCTCCGCGACCTCCTGAGCGACGATGCGGGCGGCGGCACCTCGAGCGACATGCCATGACGTGGTGGGTCGCGCTCTCGAGCGGCATTGGCCTGCTGCTTGGGCTGCTGTTTCTCGGCATTCCGGTGTTCGTGGCGTTCCTTATCCTCAACGTCGCGGGGATCTTGGTCCTGATGGGGCCCGCGGGTTTCGGCCTGTTCGCCAACAGTATCTACACCACCGCAACGACCACCGCGCTCGCGACCGTCCCGCTGTTCATCCTGATGGGCGAAATCCTGTTCCGCTCCGGTGCGATGGAGGCGGTGTTCGACTCGCTCGACCGGCTCGTAGGCCGGATCCGAGGCCGACAGTATGTGCTGTGCATTTTGCTGTCGGCGATCCTCGGCGCGCTGTCGGGCGCCGCCATGGCGGTGGCGGGCCTGCTCGGGCGATCGTTGTTACCGGAGATGCGGCGGCGCGGCTACAACACGCGGCTGTCCGCCGGCACGATCTTGGCAGGCGCGTGCCTCGATCCGATCATCCCGCCGAGCGTGCTCGCCATTCTCATTGCGACGTTGGCGGAGATTTCAACCGCATCGCTGTTGATCGCGGGCATCATCCCCGGACTGCTGCTGATGTGCCTGTTCCTGATCTACGTTCTGTACCGGGTGTGGCGCGATCCCTCGCTCGCGCCCGACGTGGTGTTGGACATGGCTGACGCGAAATCGAAAACCAGCGTGACCGTCGCCATTCTCCGCATCTTTCCCTGCGCCTTCGTGTTCTTCATGGTCATGGGGCTGATCATGTTCGGCGTAGCGACGCCGACGGAGGCGGCCGCGACCGGAGTGTTCGGCGCGATCGTCGTCGCCTTTATCTACGGCAAGTTTTCGCTGCGGATGATCGCGGAGGCGCTCACCACCGCCGCGACCGTCTCAGCGCTGCTGCTCGTGATCATGTGCTGCGCCGTCATGTTCAGCCAGTTGCTCACCTTCACCGGCGCGACACGAGCAGTCGCCGAGCTAGTCGCGCATCTCGACATGCCGGCCGTGGTCATGCTGTTCGCGATGATGGCGCTGCCGTTCTTGCTGTTCATGTTCCTGGACCAGCTCGCGCTGATGCTGGTGCTGATCCCGATCTACCAGCCGCTGCTCAAGCTCTTCGCCTTCGACCCGATCTGGTTCTGGACGCTGTTCCTGATCGTGGCGACCGTGGGGGGACTCACGCCGCCGTTCGGCTACGTGCTGTTCGCGCTCAAAAGCGCAGCGCCCGACCTGCCGACGACGGAGATCTACCGCGCCTCCTGGCCGTTCGTATGGCTGATCGTGCTGGGCATGGTGATCCTGGTCATCTTCCCGGACCTGGTGACGTTTTTGCCCAATCTGACGCGCCCGGAGTGACGTGCAAGGAAACCTAATCCGCGGCAGATAAGCAGAATATCCTGCTCCGAATTGACCAGAAGGCACGTCACCGGGCGGCCCTTTCCTTCCGGATCATTCAGTGGTTAAATCGGCTATGCCCACAACCGTCCCCCCACCGCCCGACCCGCTGTGGGCGCGAATTATCCTGGCGCCCGTGTATTTGCAATACAGTGCGGCGCGCGCTGTCTTCGCGCTGACGCGCCTTACCATCGAGGCTGGTTGGGCCGGTCGTCCTGGCGTGCGGCGGCACGTCGTGCGCACGCTCGCACAATTGTCGTTGTGGGCTGTGAAGCCCCTGCTTCGGCGTTGGTGATGAACGCGATGCCTCTGGGTGACCGCTCGGCACGCCACCGGGCGGCCGGTTATCATTGTCAAAGGCGCGCGGGTGGTCCACGAGACCAGGAAAAACGGCCTATGAGGCGGTGGAAACGAACCACCAGGGCCACTGTTGAAATCCAGCGCCATGAAACATTCCAGGCCTAGAACCTTGAGGAAGCGTATGAGAGCGTCAAGAAAAAACGTAGTACCAAAAAAGAGAGGCCGGGCAGCCACGGGCCAGGATGATCCCGTGACGGCCATCCGTCTTTCGTCCGAACTGCGTGAAAATGTGGACGCATGGGCAGCAGGGCAAATCGATGAACCGGGACGCTCCGAGGCAATCCGCCGTCTTGTCGAGATGGGGCTTGCGAGCGCTCGACGGGCTGAAGTGCGTACCAAAAGATCCGCGACCGCATCGGAAATGGCAGGCGAGGAAATTGATCGGCTCGGTGATCCATCAGCAACCGACGAAGAACGACAAATCCGCAAGCGAAGGCTTCTCAAGGGCCCAAAAGAGTTTCGCGAAATTCGCAATCATCCAAAACGGAAAGGCTGACAATCGCGGTCGAGCTGGGCCTCAAATCAATGAACGCACAGGCATCGAAGGGGTAAACTCTATCTCCGCGGGCAAACTGAAATGCCCTTCTCGCATTCGAGGGAGGGATTTATGGCTGGCGAACCCGTCGTGCGCTCGGCGAAAACTCACCAGAGCAGTAGCAAGGGAAGCGTTAACCGCCGGATCAGCGATGTCATTTCGGCGGTGATCGATGACTATCTGTCCCGTTAAGCTCTTTGCCCGATCCGATGACCGCTTGCTACAATTCGGCAGTAGTGTCGCGCTCCAATCGCCGCCTAACCGAAGGAAATTGCCGGCGCAGCTCGCGGAATGAGACGAGACGCTTTTGGTCTTCGTCCCACAGCACCAGCCGTACTGAGCTGAGGCTCTGAAGCAGCGTGAGCCGGCCGATGCCCTCCAGCTCACACGCTTGAGCGACGCGGTCGGGCGCGGTCGTTCCGGGGAATGTCGCCCAGCCGTTGCCGGAGCATCGGCGGCCTGCCGGAATTTGTTCCGTTGAAGCCTTTGGGCCGCTGTCCACCACGTTCGGCGCCTGCACCCTGGCGGCTTCATCGTTATTGCGAAGGAGATCGCCGGACAGACATGGGCGTGGCGTCGATTATTCCATAGCCCTGGTTGAACGCCTCTCTGCGTTCTTCATAATGTTGATCGGATTCGAATGGATACGCCCAAGGCTCACTCCAGGAACGTGAGCGACCTTCACTTGCGGCTTTTTGTCCGCGATTGTACTCGCGCACTTTCTGCTCGGCCGTTAGTTTGCCCATGCTCACCTCCTGCGACTTAACGAAAGGGTGATCAGCCGGGGAATGACTCACCCTTGATTATTGATGGCACTGATGGTCGCTGCGACGGCTAAGCAGATTGCAATGGCGAGGCAGACGGTGAACAGCGAGAGCCACATCTTGCACCCTCCGAGCCCATGACCACTCTTTTTGACGCACTCAACCCCAACCAAAAACGTCTGAGTCACGTACTGAGATCAGGAACCGCTGGCTAGGCGGGCCATTGCTCTCACGGTCTTTCGCTCGCCTTTCTTAAACCAACAACGGATGAAAACCACTCGGTCCAACTAAACTCACAAGTCTTGCACAGCCAATGATGCTCTCACGACGCATCCGGGAAGGTACCTTGACACCAATGGTCTGACTGACGGGGAGGCAGCAGTTTGGAAAATTCGTTGCCGCGGTTTGTAGACGCATCATCGCGCTGGGATCGCGTAGAGGCTTTGAAACGATGCTTCCACCGCCGTTCGGAGTGTCGATAAAATTCTAAAGGATAGACGACCATCTCGGTCTCCGCGCCCATTGGCCTGAACTCTTTTAGTTATCTTTCTTGCGTCTTCTGGGCACGCTCGGCGAGCGTAAGCCACCGGTCGGCCATTTCGATGAAAAACGATTTATGTGCCGAAGTGCGGGCTCCCTCGGCCAATCGAATGCACTCAGCGGCGTTGTTGCGTAACTGATCCAAGCTGGGCAAGTGCGCTTCCATTTCTTTGTCTCTTTGCCGAATGTCCAAATTTGGAGTTCGGAGAATAGCGGGCCTTGCGCGCTGCTCGGGGCGCGCAGACGCAAGTGGGTGCTCGATGGCACCGCGCCGAACATAACTCTATTTGAGTTTATTGTGCCTGCCGACGGCACCAGCGCTGCCACTGTAGGAACGGAGAATTCGGTACGTCTCCGTTTTTTGGGCTGCTCTCGGGCAAGCCGTTGCTTGCCTGTATCTATTAGGTGGGATGTCGGACGTAAAGCACAAGGGCTGGTCGAGAAATTAAACGCTGAGCACCTTCTTAGCGTTAGCGCCAGCTCGCCAATTGGAGAGAGATGGCGGTAAGTCCTCGGAAGCGGTTCGTGTGCAATCGAGCCGCTGGGGCCGCCTCGGCGGAGCTGCTGCAGGGGTCGCCCTGACGGATGGATGTTCTAACTGCTGATTTCGCTATTGGCGTGATCGTCCCCATATGCGTTGGTCATCGACCGATCGATACAACCCACGACGCCGGAAGGGGGAGACCAGTTCTGGTCCCGCTTGCCAGAGAAGGGCGTGTCAGCGGCAACCAAGCATGCGGTGCGGGCGCTCTCCGAAGGGCTGCGCCAGGAAGTGAAGCCCTACGACATTCGAACGACGGTGATCTCACCGGGCACGGTCGCCACGGAGCTGCCGAACAGCGTAACCGATCCGGACGCCGCCGAGAGAATTCGCAAGTTCTATGCGGAGGTGGCGGTTCCTGCCAAGTCGTTCGCGAGGGCAGTTACCTTCGCCATCAGCCAGCCGGAGGACGTGGACGTGAACGAAATTTTGTTCAGGCCGACCAGACAGGAACTTTGAGCCGGCAGCAGATCATCTGGTCGCTGCCGGAAGCCGGTCATGCCCCTCGTTACTAGGGCGTGTACTCATGCGGCAGGTCGTCCGCTTTCGAGGCAAACCGGAAAGCATTTGCTCGCCCTGAGCCTTACCGGGTTTGACCCCTCGCGGACCTTAGCGCCTCACGCCCTCGCGTATCTGCGCCGTTCGCACAAGCGCGTTGTCAAAATCCTATCGATGCGACGGCCATCGACATCAATTCCTTCAAAATGCAATCCATGCTCGTCATTGCGAGTTTTTCGCCGTTTGACCCCGAAGCAGACATGAGTACCGCGAGGCGGCTGTTTCAGGGTGTGTCGGATGAGAGGACTGCGAGTGTCGCTTTCGACGAAGGCCCGGGCGTGCCCGAGCCTTCGTCGTTCCAACCGGTTAGAAGTCCATGCCGCCCATGCCGCCCCCGGCTCCGCCCGGCATCGCGGGGCTCTGCTTCTTCGGCACCTCGGCGACCATCGCCTCGGTCGTGATGAGCAGGCCGGCGACCGACGCCGCGCCCTGGAGTGCCGCGCGCACCACTTTGGTCGGATCGATGATGCCCTTGGAGATGAGATTGCCGTACTCGCCCGCCTGCGCGTCAAAGCCGTAGGCGTAGGCGTCCTTCTCCAGGATCTTGCCGACCACGATTGAGCCGTCCTCGCCGGCATTGATGGCGATCTGGCGTGCGGGCCAGGAGATTGCCTTGCGGACGATCTCGACACCGGTCTTCTGGTCGTCGTTATGGGTGCGGACCTTCTTGAGCGCCTCGCCCGCCCGTAGCAGCGCCACGCCGCCGCCCGGCAGGATGCCTTCCTCGACCGCGGCGCGGGTCGCGTGCATGGCGTCATCCACGCGGTCCTTGCGCTCCTTCACCTCGACCTCGGTCGCGCCGCCGACGCGGATCACCGCGACGCCGCCCGCGAGCTTGGCCAGCCGCTCCTGCAGCTTCTCGCGGTCGTAGTCGGAGGTGGTCTCCTCGATCTGGGCCTTGATCTGGGCGATGCGCGCCTGGATGTCGGCCTTCTTGCCGGCGCCGCCGACGATCGTGGTGTTCTCCTTGTCGATCATCACTTTTTTGGCTCGCCCGAGCATGTTGACCGTCACGTTCTCGAGCTTGATGCCGAGGTCCGCGGAGACCATGGTGCCGCCCGTGAGTATCGCAATGTCCTCGAGGATCGCCTTGCGGCGATCGCCGAAGCCGGGGGCCTTGACCGCCGCGACCTTGAGGCCGCCGCGCAGCTTGTTGACCACGAGAGTCGCGAGCGCCTCTCCTTCTATGTCCTCGGCAATGATGACCAACGGCTTGCTGGTCTGCACCACCGCTTCCAGCAACGGCAGCAACTCCTGCAGTCCGGACAATTTCTTTTCGTAGATGAGGACGTAGGGATCCTCCATCTCGACCCGCATCTTGTCGGCATTGGTGATGAAATAGGGCGAGATGTAGCCGCGGTCGAACTGCATGCCCTCGACCACTTCGAGCTCGGTCTCGAGCGACTTTGCTTCCTCGACCGTGATCACGCCCTCGTTGCCGACCTTCTTCATCGCATCGGCAATGAAACGACCGATCTCCACGTCACCGTTGGCCGAGATAGTTCCGACCTGGGCGATCTCCTCGTTCGAGGTGACGTTTTTGGAGTTCTTCTGGAGGTCCGCAACAATCGCCTCGACCGCGAGGTCGACACCGCGCTTGAGGTCCATCGGGTTCATTCCGGCGGCCACCGCCTTGGCGCCTTCCCTGCACGATCGCATGAGCGAGCACGGTCGCGGTGGTCGTGCCGTCACCGGCCTGATCGGAGGTCTTGGAGGCCACCTCGCGCACCATCTGCGCACCCATGTTCTCGAACTTGTCCTCGAGTTCGATCTCTTTGGCGACGGTGACGCCGTCCTTGGTGATGCGGGGAGCGCCGAACGACTTGTCGAGCACGACGTTGCGCCCCTTGGGGCCGAGCGTCACGCGCACCGCGTGGGCGAGAGTATCGATGCCGCGCAGCATGCTGTCGCGAGCGTCGACCGAAAATTTGACTTCCTTGGCGGCCATGGTGATGTCCTTTCAGCCGTTGAACCTCATCCTCAGGAGCGGCCGACGGCTGCGACTCGAAGGCTGAGGCCGATCAGTTTTCGCTCCTCGTCCTTCGAGGCTGCCACCGCAGTCGATTACACGCAGACTGCGTAGACTCGTCTGCTTGCGGCCTCCTCAGGACGAGGATGTTCGCCAGTTAGGCGGCCTTCTTCTTGGCTATGGGCTCATCAAGGACGCCCATGATGTCGCTCTCCTTCATGATCAGGAGCTCGACGTTGTCGATCTTCACCTCGGTGCCGGACCATTTGCCGAACAGCACGCGGTCGCCGACCTTGAGGTCGATGGGGATGAGTTTCCCCGCCTCGTCGCGGCCACCCGGGCCGACTGCGGTGACCTCGCCCTGCGACGGCTTTTCCTTGGCGGTGTCGGGGATGATGATGCCGCCGGCCGACTTCTCCTCGGCATCGATGCGCTTGACGACAACACGATCGTGCAGTGGGCGGAATTTCATCGGTATCTCCTTGAGCTCTGACGAATCATTTAACGTCTGTCGTGCGCGTACCAGTCGTTGCGCGCCTAACCAGCGGATACTCGTCGCTTTCGTACAATCGGCGAATTCCGTCGCGGTCGAATATCTCCTCATCGACCTCCAGACAGGCGTCCGGAAGAAGCTCGGGCGGAAGCTCTTCGATTGCGAAACGGATGGCATCCGCGGCGTGGGCAAATCGTCCGTACCCAACAGGTTCTCGCCTGAGCCTTCGGCTCCTGGCGGGGAACAGCTCCGCCTCGCTCCTGGTGGAAAACAGCTCAGCCACGGGGCTGTAATCGAACGTAGCCATTCAGGCCTCCGCCAACATCGAACTTGCCTGCTGGAAGGTGAAGGACCGAGACCGCCCCAAAAGGCGATCTCGGGTTTTCATGGATGAGGCCCGCGTCAGATCTGGCGGCCCTTCAACAGAGCATCAACGTCGCGCTGAGCCTGAGCCTTGTCGAGGCTGTACTTGGCCACGACCTGGGTCACAATATCGTCCTTGCCCTTGAGCGCGGACAAATCTTGCTCGGAGAACTTGCTCCACTTCGCCCCGACTTCCTTGAGAACGATCTGCCTGGTTTCGGCGGCGGTCTCGGGTTTCGCGGCGGGTGTATTCGAAGCCACGTTGGTCATGTAAGTACCTCTAAAATAGAGACAAACAATCTTTTGAATGTTCATCATTCAAACGACGAAAGTTATATAACATCGAAGCGCACCAAAACTACCCTGCAGCGGCACAAATATTTTCATAAACGTAAATAATTCTGTCGCTTTTCTTTCGACAGGCAGATTACGCAAAGTATTGTACGTGTACAATCGCGGTGCGCGACCAATCTCGGGCTGGCTCGTCGCCGCTCAAATCTTCCCATGTGCGGACCATGTCGGACCATGTTTCTGACGCGAAGATCATCAGTCGCGGCGCCTTCGAACCGGACAGAAAAAGTAGCCGGCGTCGCATCCCATTTTGGAAACACCAGCCGTCGCCAAAGGTCCTCGGCTCGCAAGCAGAAAGAGGCCGGAGGCCCGCGCAAATTTGGTGAGCGCGACGGTCTATCTCCGCCCCGACAAGCTCGCGCTCATCAGGCAGAATTGCTCCGACACCAACCGCCGGATCAGCGATCTCATTTCGGAGGCGGTCGATGACTATCTGCGCAAGCCCCGTTAAGGTCGCCAGTTCCACTACCTCCGTTGGAACGAGGGAAGCGGCGGTTCACGCACCAGCTCGCTCAGGTCGAGCACCTCACCCCTTTCTGTGATGTCGGATAATAGAACATCCACGAACGGATGTGCTCGCTCTCCTCGCGGTATTTCCCAGCGTCCGGCGCAGCCGGTCTCCACACTTCCAGCTGTTCGCCTCCTAAATCCGTCCGGTGAGAAGCAGAACGACAAGGATGATCACGAGGATGCCGATGAGCCCGACGCCACCGTGACCATACCCGTACCCATAGCCGCCGAAGCGGCCACTGAATCCACCGAGCAAGAAGATTATGAGAATGATAACGAGGATGAGGCCGAGCGACATGGTGGTGTCCTACTTAATCCCGCGAGATGTCTCCTCGAGCTGGCAACTGATGAGCTTCAAGAAACTTGCGGCGTTCAAACCGGACTCTAAATCAGCCTTAGGCCGATGGCCGAATTGTGTCTGTATAAAATTGCTCACCCCGATCCTTCGCAAATTTGAGTTTGTTTGCCCGGTTCAAAACTGGCCTCACTACTGGCCCAAGCCATCATCGGATCAGATCAGCGCGTAATTTCCCGACCCGTCATTGGCTTTAACCACTCAAGGAAATCATTTCACGGACTGTGAACTACTTCACACTGACCCGATACGCCAGTGCACAACTAGCAGTGTACAAGCGCTGCTCCCTCGGCCTTCCCCCCTGATGCAGGCTTACAGACAACATTTGTTATAAGGGATTTGCAACATGAAAACGCTCATCACTGCTCTGGTCGGGCCGCGCAAGAATGTGGTTGTCGTGGCGGCTCTGCTCACGGCAGGTGCTGTAGCCGGATGGGCATTGTCGGCCACATTCGCGACGATCACCGCAGCGGTCGAAGACTTGCCCGCTTTCGAAATAAGCGACATGAAGAAGCTGCCGCTCAAAGAGTTGAGGCTCGGTCTCATCGGCTCCTATGTGGTGACCGGCACCGACCCCGGAGGCGAGCCTTACGTCGGCGCCGGCGTGCTCGATATCGCCTTGGCCCCATCCGGTGCCCTCGAGTTGGCATGGGACAACGGCAAGAATGTCGGCGTTGGCCAAGTTATCGGCAACGTTCTGGCTGTGGCCAGTTCGACCAGGGGCCGAACCGTCATCTTGGTGATGAGCATCAATCCGGATGGCTCGCTCTCCGGCAAGTCCTCGCGGCGCACGGACCGGGGTTCCAAAGGCACCGAAGCCTGGAAGAGGACCTAGTCCGACAAGCGGCCCAGACCGACATCATCACACGGCGTGGCCGCCGAAGAGAACCAGAGTCCCATCTTGGCGCCAAACGCGTGACCCGCCGTCCGACAAAGTCGACGCCTCAATGCAGGCCAACGAAAGGAACACAAGATGTTCAAGCGCGCGATCACTCACCGAGATGAGTTCATTATGGCGCAGGCGCTTATCTATGCGCTGGATGAACTCCAGCGATTGCCAGAGGATCTGCGGCCCGAAAGCAATCTCGACGATATGAAGGCCATCCTCGCGGAACTTCCGATCACGGTTCGCGAGATGGCTGAGCGAGACACTGGAAGATGGCTGCTGCTTGGAGCGTTCGATCGAGGTCGCCAAGCGTTTAATGCGCAGGAATTGGGCCGGCGAGCCGATGAGGCCGGACGACGCTTCGCGCAATGTTCAGTACGCCCACTTGTTGATTCTCCGCGGCACCCCATCTTCTTTTAATCACCGGCAATTGAATCCAGGCGCTGGTGCCTGAGAGACCGATCATGCTCCCGCCTGCACATGGGACCACCGGTCATGAAAAAAATTGCGGCTTGTGCGGTTGTGATCTTTCTCGGCTCGGCCGCCATCTTTTTCGGTTTGGCCGTCCACGCGAGAGCAGCTGAGCTAGCGGAGGAGCAATGGTCCGCACTTTTCCCGCACCACACAGCAATTCCCGAAAAATTCGGCGCGCCCATTCGCGATCGCTTTAGCGAGTCTGACACCGTGCGACCGCCGGGAGTGCAAATGCCCGTCCCCGCTCCGGGCGGTAAAGTGACCCCGAGCCTTACAGAACCAAGAGAGTGAACATCGCGCGGCGCGGCGGCTGTGTGCATCGAGGATTCGATTCGGGCATACTCTGCCGACGTGTCGGATTTAGATTGATTTGGAAGGCAAGAATGGCGACCTGGATTAAGTGCACCAATACGAAGCGTGAAGTTGTTTACGTCAACCCTCGATAACGCGGTAACTGTGACACGGAGCGTTCAGGGGTATCCGCCGAGCACTCAAAATGGATCGCTAACGAGAGATGATCAGTCCCATCCGACTTGCGGAAAAGAGAATATATCGCGGTTGTCGAACCGATGAGTCTTATGACAATGATTACAGGACACTATCGTCTCGCCCGACTGCGAATATCTCTGCTTCCCTCTACTCGTATCGGTCGAGATCGCAATCCGTCGCCTAGTCTCACGGCACATTGCCCCGAAATAAAATTCGCCAGAGATCGTTTTTCGAAGTTGCTGCACATATGCGGTGTCAGTCATGGCGCGCTCCTCCTTTGGAACGCATGCAGCACATAATAGAGCACGTAGAGGCAAATCATCCCGCTGGCGGCCAATAGCGGATAGCCGCCCTTGGTCAGTGCGGCAACGACCAGGAGCCCGCATACCGAGACGAGTGCCGGAATCTCAAAATTAGTGGGGGCACTTGCCGGTATCGAGCCATCGGTGGCCTCCATTATATGCCGCGCCGCTGCTCAATGGCAGCACGCGGACTTGCGCCAATTTGTTGAGCTGTCCCGATGTCAGCCACGCTGCCTACCGAGCATCTCCGCACAAGCCCGAGCCACGGCCCAGGTCTTGGGTGCACCCGCCCCCGGCATCGTTGCCCAACCTTGGGCTGCGACGAAGGAGGCTTGATTCCACGAAATGATCTTCTTGAACTCGACCAACTTCGCAGCCGCATCTTCCTGGTGTTGGAACTTGGCGACGCAGATCGGCGCGAGTACCGCCACGACGGCAGCGTTGGCACGGTTCTCCGCCATTTGCTCCGCGGTGCTTCCGAGCGTCCATCCGCCCCAGCAAAAACCAATAACCATCGTCGCGGCGGCGCCGAGGGCTATCCCTAGCAGAAGACGGGTCAAGGACCCAGCCTGCAGGATTGAGGGAACTTGCATGGCTTTTGCCTTTCGATGAGAGAGAGACGCGCGCCGCAAGCAGCGCGCGGAGGTACGAAGGCGGCGGATGCTCATGGCACCCGCGCCAAACGCAGCTCAATTTTAAGTGTTATTGTGCCTGCCGACGGCACCAGCGCTGCCAGTGGAGAAAACGGGGACTTCGGTACGTCGCCGATTTTGGGCAGCTCTCGGGCAAACCATTGCTTGCCTGTACCTGTCCATGTGGGGTGCTAGGGCGTAAAGCACAATGGCAGATCGAGGAAATTAGGCGTCGAGCATCTTCTTGCCATTAGCGCGAACCGCGTGGAGTCGTACCTGTATTAGGGCTTGCTCTACAGAGGATC
The DNA here is from genome assembly GCA_963827585.1 of uncultured Alphaproteobacteria bacterium. Classification (GTDB taxonomy): domain Bacteria; phylum Pseudomonadota; class Alphaproteobacteria; order Rhizobiales; family Xanthobacteraceae; genus VAZQ01. The sequence goes on along the minus strand of CAWHCK010000046.1, from coordinate 211,984 downwards.
ATCGCCTGAATCGTCTCTTTCCCCACTACGTCGGTCAAAGCAATCCTCAAGAAGTCCGCACCCACAACGACGACCAGAAGACCGGCGGCGAGATCGTCCGCAAGGCAATCTCCCGGCCCGCACGCCAGATCGCCATCAAAGCCGGCGAGGACGGCTCGATCGTGGTCGGCACGATCCTGGAGAAGGACGCCTACGCCTACGGCTATGACGCGCAGGCGGGCGAGGTACGGCAATCTCATCTCCAAGGGCATCATCGACCCGACCAAGCTCGTGCGGACCGCGCTGCAGGACGCGGCCTCCATCGCGGGTCGGTTCATTACCACGATGTGATGGTCGCCGAGCTGCCGAAGAAGCAGCGTCCTGCAATGCAGCAAATATTGCTATCGCATTGGTGATAGTGATCACGCCAGTTCCCGCTCAGGATTCCACTTCTGCGAGATGTGTGGCACAAGAACGAAGGCCGCTTACGAGCCCAAAGCGGACGCTTCCAATCTCCGCTTTATGAGTTCACGACCGAGATTTTCGCGCCTTGGTCTAAATTTTCTGTCGGCTATGACTTCGGCTTAATTATTTCCTCAGGTTGCTCGTTCACGACGATATAAACCTGTTCCCCGCCCATGAACGAGATCACGGTTCCTCGCTCCGCGATCCGGTCGGCGACATCGTTCCGTGTCACAGTCACCGCGTTATCGAGGTTGATGTAAACAGCTTCATGCTTCGTATTAGTGCACTTAATCCAGCTTGCCATTGTTGCCTCCGAAATCAATCTGAAGTCCGACGCATCAGCAAGGGTATGCCGAATCGAATTTTCAGTGCACACAGCCGCCGCTCCGCGCGAGATCGTGCAGCGCTTTGAGCGCGGCGCGCGCGCCGGCGTAATGATCGACCAGCGTGCGAAACGTGCGCTGGGCCGACGTTACCGCTGAGGCTTTGACTGAGTGGCCATTCTGGGTGCTTCTATCGCGTTGGTCGACGGATTGGCAGCGCACCCAAGGCTGCCGGTTACATCTCGAACTACATCAAATTACTCGTTCCTCTTTCCAGTCTGGTCTTCAGTACCAGCCTTTTTATCCTCTACGCCTCAGCCCGACTGCACGAGCGGTCGTGTTTCTTCGCGTAGTTGTCCGCGAATTGCTTCAGCTCTTGCTCCTGGCTCCGCTTTCTTGACCGCTTCTTCAAACATCAGCTTTCTGATCTGATGTTTGATGGCGATTGTCGAAGGAAGCTTGAGTTTTTGTCCAAACCGATGCGTCCGCATTGCGTACTCCTGTGGCTATCGGTCGGTGATAAACGTATATGGGAACGATCGGACCAATTGGCGAGGTCAGACGATACATATCCTGTGTATTGTTCAAGGAGCGTCATCCGTACTCGTCTCATCACGATGCGGCTGCAGCTCGGGAGATGCGTCAGGCGGTTCGACGGCGAGACGGCGCTCGAACGCGCCGCCTCCGGATTGTTCTGGATCTGGCGACGATACTAAGATCGCGTAATCGGCAAGGCGTTGACCTCGATGGTTACGAGCTTGATTGCCAAGGACCCCGGTCACAATCAATCTGTAATGTGAGCTATTTTGCTCAAACTCCGGACGGACAAAGGCGCAAGCCAATAGCATGATCGATACGCCATCGCAACGCGTTCGGTCTTCAATTCGACTTGCTGAACCGGAACCTGTTCGGGTGTCCGTGTCCTCGCTCCGAAACATGTCGGGCGAAAGGAAATACCATGCAAGTACCTGCAATTCTGCAAGGAGAATCGCTGAAGCGTCTGCTGCAAGGCGCCGCCGCCGGTGCCGTCGCAACGATGTTTGTTGGCTTTTACTGGGGTGGCTGGTCGCTCGGCAGCACCGCTGACAAGATGGCAAAGGAGCGCTCAGAGCTGGCGGTCATAGCGGCGCTGGCACCCGTGTGCGCCGAAAAATTCCGCGCACTGCCTGACGCCGATGCGAAGCAAGTCGCGCTTTCGAAAAGCGACTCGTGGAAGCGCCGGGACGAATTCCCCAAGGAGTTCGTGACCCTCCCGGGTAAATCGTACCCGAGTTCCGCCCTTGTTGACGCGTGCTACACGCTGTTGCTTGCACCGAAGTCAGCCGCGCTTAAATGAGATAACCGTCACTGAGCGGAAATTCTTGCGTCGTTCTTCCGTCGGCAGCAAGCGGCCACGCCGCCACCGCACCGCGCCGGCGAGAAGGCTTATGAACTCGTGCTGCGTTATTGAATAATTCGTCATCTCTATCCCCCACGGAGGCCGGACGACGTTCACGCAATGTCAGTACACTAGCGCAGCTCGATCCGATGGTGTGTGAACAAAAATCGACGGAGAAAAACAATGCGAAAATCTTTGCAATTTGCTCTCGCAGCCGGATCGATGTTCATTTTTGCTTGGGCAACGATGGCCCAAGACGCCACAGTAAGACTCAGTCCGCTCTTCGAGGTCCATCCGCAGATTGCCCAAGAGTACGCGCCATACTCAGTACTACCCTCGATGATTTGGCGCGCGCCGGTTTTCCCGCACACATGGGACGTGCAAGCAGTTGTGCCGTTCACATTGGAGGAGACGCGCGCCCCCGACCGTGCCCCCAAGCCTAACTGAGCGCAGTCAAGTGGCGATAGTGGGTCAGTTTCAATTGTGGCGGCCCGGCAGGATGTCCTAATTCGCCTAGGTACTAGTAAAAGGCGCCTTGTCGCCACCGTATCAAGCTTAAGGAGTGGGCACCTCAGGAGGATCGCCAGATGTGGTTCTATGTCCAGATGTGGCTCCCCACATTGACAGTCGCTTTGACTGCTGCGATCTGCTTCAGCGTAGCGTCATTCATGATGGGGCGGAGCGTAAAGCCTCATCAGCCATAATCTCTAACGCCCCATTCAGGGCGTAACGACCGGAACGGTATGTTGCGAGTGTATCTCGCGACCCTTCCGAAGATAGAAGCTCCGGCCTTGTCTCCTTTCCGATTCAGGCCGGGGCTTTTATATTGGCCGCCTCAGCCAGCGGAGGTGGCCGCAGCAACCCACAGAGCTGCGACCGTCGTTGCCAATCCGAGCTTCGTCATGGCCTTCGCGGGTAACTTCCCTTTCGGCAACATCGTCGTATCTCCTCTGATGACGTGAGCGTCGCTGCTCCGAGAGCTGCCCTTCGCTCTGCTCGGCGAGCTGCAACCACTGACGCGCCAGCTCTCCGTACTGCCGTTTACCTTCATCGCGCCAGCAATTCGCGAGCTCCTGGCATTTTGCGGCGTTGGCGCGGAATTCCTCGGATCGCGATCTCATGTGGCACCTCGTTGTCCAACCTGACGCCGAACAAGAGCGTGGCGAGGGTTTGCGCAGCAGCGGGGAGTCCATTGCAACTCGCACTATGCCTGCGCCAACGCGCCAGGTACTTAAGGAGGCCTGAATCGTCGCCGCGGCCGATGTGAGGAAGCCGGCGCGCCCCGGCGAGATGACCTTTGAGTTGCATCAACAACCAATCCGTGGGTGATTCTAATTTTGACTTTTTCGGATCATCAGGTAGGCACAGGCATGCGGGGCACGTCATGATGTTCAAGGCGGTTCCTGGCCACTGGAAGGCATCTATCGGCAACTCAGGATATCGGAAATGAAGAGGATCTGGTTACTCGGTCTTTTGGTTCAGCCTGCGTTGTGTGCTTCCTTTCCGCTCGACCCGGCCTCCGCCCGCATCACGGAGCAAGAGGAACTCATCGCTCCGGCTAGTCCCACCGAGTTGGAGGCTGTGCGGATTGCGGGCCCTTTCGAATTCCCGTGGTCGATTGCTTTTCTTCCGGATAACTCCATTCTGGTCACCGAACGTCCCGGGCGACTTCAGCTCATTCAGCCCGGATCGGTTGCGCGGGAAGTGGCTGGCCTTCCACCCATTCTAAACAAGGACCATGCCGGGCTTCTCGACGTCGCGATAGACCCTGGCTTCGCCGAAAACAGGATCGTGTATCTATCCTATGTCCATGGGACCGCCGCCGCATCCACGATCCGCGTACTGAGGGCCAAGCTCGATGAGAACCGAGCGCTCATAGATCGCGGCGTCATCTTCGAAAGTTACCCGGCGGCGCACAGCGCCAAGCAACTGGGCGGCCGGATAGCTATTACGGGCGACGGTTATCTTTTTCTTGCACTCGGCGACCGCTCGACGCCGGAACGCGCTCAGGATCGCTCCGATCATGCCGGCTCGATCATTCGCATCCATACCGATGGTTCGATCCCCAAGGACAACCCGTTCATATCCATGCCCGGCGCGAGGTCGGAAATCTGGAGCTATGGCCATCGCAACCCTCAAGGACTCGCGATTAATGCGCATACAGGCAGGCTGTGGGCTCATGAGCATGGTCCGATGGGCGGCGATGAACTGAACCTGGTCATCGCCGGACGCAATTACGGTTGGCCCGTCATCACCTTTGGCTTCGACTACTCAGGTAAGCCGATCGGTGAAGGGACGGCGAAGGTGGGCATGGAGCAACCTGTCCACCACTGGACACCGGCGATTGCACCATCGGGCTTGGCGATCGAAAATGCAGATGGGGTTACCGTATTTTGGATAGGCGCTCTTGCAGGCCAGTCGCTGGTTCGACTCGAAATGCAGGACGGCCGAATAGTCCGTGAACAGCGCCTGCTCAAGGATGAACTGGGGCGTATCCGCGATGTACGGATCGGCCCCGATGGTCTTCTCTATTTGATTACCGACGATCGCGAGGGGGCGCTCTACCGGCTGCAACCTGCCGTCGAGCAAGCATTGAGGCGAGGGACTAGAACTTCCCTCTGATACGGTTTCCGGGTGATTGACGCGGGGTGGCGGATTCCGGTGGTTGGACGAAGCAGTTAGCTTTTGGCGCCATGATTCGCGGGAGGGGGCCATAGCGCATGTGCCAGATCACTTGAGCGTCGCGGAGTTGGAGCAACGGTACCGGTCGAGTGAGGTCGCGACGTCGGCGCGGCATTACCAAACGAGCTGGTTGCTGACGCAGGGTCATACGATCCCGGAGGTTTCTCCGACGATCAGTTTTGCGTCCCGCTGGGTCGAGGACTTCTGGCCCGCTACACCGCGGTTGGCGCGGAGGCGCTGCCCAGACATTTCCAACCCGGCCAGTGACCATCATCGTGCCCACGACGGCCGGCGGCGGAAACGGACATCATCGCCCGGATCATCTGCGATCAGCTATCGATGCAGCTCGGCCAAGCGTTCGTCATCGAGAACCGCCCAGGAGCGGGATTGCTGGTGGGCACGGCCGCGGCGGCCCATACGGAGCCGGATGGGTACGCTTTGTCCGCGGCTGGGCAAGCGCCCCGGAATCCGGGGCGCTCCCAAAATTCAACTGGTCAGAGCCTCAGGCAGCGACCTTGGTCGGCTTGACCTCCAGAAGCTTACTGGAGCTTGCGATCGGGATCGCCCGAGGCTTCATCGCCTCCGGAATCTCACGCAAGAGGTCGACGTGTAGGAGCCCGTTCTCCAGGCTCGCGCCCTTGACCTGAACATAGTCGGCGAGCTGGAAGCTACGCTCGAAGGTCCGCGCGGCGATGCCCTGGTAGAGCACGTCGCCGGTCTCCTCCTCGTCGTTGGTCTGCTTCTCGCCGTGGATCGTCAGCGTATTCTCCTTCGCCTCGATCGAGAGATCAGCGTCGGTGAAGCCGGCGACTGCAACCGAGATGCGATAGGCGTTCTCGCCGGTCCGCGCGATATTGTAGGGCGGATAGCTCGGCACCGATCCGTCCACGCCGACGAGCTGATCGAGCGTAGAGAAAACTCGGTCGAAGCCGACGGTTGAACGGTAGAAGGGAGCAAAATCGAATGTACGCATAGCATGACCTCCTTGTTGAGCGACATGCGAACGGTCCGCCCTCAGGGCCGGACCTTCCGTATCACGCAGCCTTATGGCCTGCGCGTGTGGTATTTAGGGATACCCTCTGGCCTTCGCAAGGGGCAAAACCGAATATTTTCTAGATATGACAGTATTTTCACATCACCGATACGAAAAAACTGATGTTGATATATGCAGCGGGATAACAGGGAACTATCTTTTCTAAGCTGGGAAGCTCCGATATATCTGGATTATTACTAGAGAATTACTCTATGGTGCCGCGGTGCCAATATTCAGACGCCGGTTGGGGAAACAAAGAGACTGACCACAACTTCCACCAGAAGAGAAAAATGAGCGCGGCCGGTATCCCGCCGAATAGTCCTATTGCCCAGGCTGCATCTTGCATTTAGGAGGCGCTTTTTCGTCAGTTAGTGAACCCGTCTTTATCATTTAAAGAGCAACGATGTGTTCAAATTGCTCATATTTGCAGAATTTATTCTGCACCAATTGCTTCATCCCTCGTTTTGATCTCGGGCTTGTCGTGCAAAACCACGTTCAACAAGGAATTATGGACTTCCAGTTTTCCGTTGTATTCGATAAAACCCAATTTGCGGAATTTGTTCATGAAAAAGCTTACCCGTGATCGGGTCGTGCCGATCATCTCCGCCAGCGTTTCCTGACTGAACTTTCCCACGATCGGTTCCGGCCTGCCTTCCTTGCCGAAATTTGCAAGCAGAAGGAGAAGTCGGGCGAGACGCTTTTCACTCGAATTAAACAATTGATCGATCAAGTCCTCTTCAATTCGACTGTTCCGCGTCAACAGATACGTCATGAACAGTTCAGAAAAGTCCGGCTCATCGTGAATAGTAGCGATCATGGTCGCCTTCTCTAAGCGAGTAATCACGCATTCATCGACCGCCCTGGTTGTTGCGATGCGCAGCGGATGGCCATTCAGACATCCTTCGCCAAAAAAGTGGCCGGGTCCTAGAATTGCGACGACTGCTTCCTTGCCTTGCTCGGAAACGACGGTGAGTTTGATCTTGCCTTGCTGGATGTAAAAAACCGCGTCCGCGACCTGCCCTTGCGAAAAAACAACTTGATCCTTCCGATATTTCGATATCGTTTTTCCCTCGCCCACCTTGGCGAGAAATATTTTGGGATCAAACGAGGCTTTAACTCTCTTCCTCACAAAGGCTCCCCTTTTTCTTTCTCGCAAGGGCTGCCCTTCTCCCCCGACGAAGGCAGGGCGAGGCGGGGGGATTATAGCGATTCCCCTGCGCAAGTGAAGCTCCGGCTTGTCCGTCCGTTAGTGAGCGTGGTCGGAAATTTGGGAAATGCACTACCGGTGGCATTTTACCGCCCCACAACACCCGGTCCACATCCCGTCTTGGAAATTCGATCTGGCGATCAAAGCGGCGAAGGCGATTGGCCTCGCGATCCCAGAGTCGTTCCTGTTGCGCGCTGACGCGGTGATTGAATGAGGCGGGGACCTGGTCCCCCAGGTCCCCCTATCACGACCGCAACAGCATCCCGCTACTTGGGGGACCGCTCGGTTATGACGATCTATGTTCCAGTTGCCCGGCCGCACATTGACGATGGCCAATTGAGGCGGCCTTACAGCGCCCTGTGCTCTGGCGCGTTATCGTTGACGACCACAGTGCTATCGCTCTGCACCGCAGCTTGCGTCCATGTGCACGCAAGCTCGATCAGGGCTTGTTTGTTTTTTTCGGTTTTGGATTGATAGGCCCAACGCATGGCTTCCTCGGCATATTGCCGGAACTGATCGGCCTTTGACATCGACATCCCCTCCTCTACGAGACGCCTTGTGTCGAACACATCTCCAGCCTGCGCCCATTGACAGCGGCAGACTGTACAAGATTGCTCACTTCGGATCGGGTGACGGTGCGGAACCCCATGCCATCCGTGTGCGTTGGTCTCTTGAACGGAACCGGAGCACTCTCTCCAATTAACAAAGAAAAGGAGCGCACTCCGGGAGTTCGTCTTAAAGGCCTCCTCGGCGGTTCCCGAGTTGGCCTTTTTGGCTCTGCGGGCGCATCGGTCTGCGTTCGTCGCCGGCATCTGGTCGAGCAGGCACCTAATACCTTTTTGCCACGCCTACTTGTTAGTTCTCCGCGGCACCCCATGTTTTTGTAATCACCGGCAATCAAATCCAACGACAGGCGCTGGTGCCTGAGAGACCGATCATGCTCCCGCCTGCATATGAGAGCACCGGTCATGAAAAAAATCGCGGCTTGTGGGATGGTGATCTTTCTCGGCTTAGCCGCCGTCTTTCTCGGTTTGGCCGCCCACGCGAGAGCGGCGGAGCCAGTGGAGAAGCAGTGGTCCGCGCTTTTCCCGGACCACACAGCGATCCCCGAAAAAATCGGCGCGCCCATTCCCGAGCGCTTTAGCGAGTCGGACACCATGCGACCGCTGGGAGTGCAAATGCCCGTCCCCGCTCCGGGTCGTAATGTGACCCCGAGACTTGCAGAACCAACAGAGTGAACATCGCTCGCTTTGCGACGGCGTTCGACGAGGTCGCGCAACTTCAGCTTAAATCAAGAGGGCGGCCGCGAGGCCACCCTCTTCGTTGGTCCGGAACGGACAACAGCATCAGTTGGTCTTGCCGGCGGCCCGCACGAAGGCGGCGAGCTCGGCGTTGAAGCGCGCCGCGTCCTCCCAGAACGGCGCATGACCGATGCCGTCATACATCGAGAGCTTGGCGCCCGGGATCTTCTCGGCCGTGTACTTGGCGGCGGCAGGCAGGATGAGACGGTCCGCCGACCCTTGCGTGACCAGCACCGGCAGGTTGAGCGCCACCAGGATGTCGTCGATGTTGAGCGTGCGTCCGCCCATGTTGGGCGGCACCATCATGTTGAAGGCAAGCATGGCTTCGTAATCGTCCTGCGTGGAAGCGCCGGGACGAATTCCCCAAGGAGTTCGTGACCCTCCCGGGTGAATCGTACCCGAGTTCCGCCCTTGTTGACGCGTGCTACACGTTGTTGCTTGCACCGAAGTCAGCCGCGCTCAAATGAGATAACCGTCACTGAGCGGAAATTCTTGCGTCGTTCTTCCGTCGGCTGCTGGCACGCGCAGCAAGCGGCCACGCCGCGAAAACTAAGAATGACGAGGCCGCCAACTGAGGCGGCCAAAAATGGTAGAGCCCCGTAATGCGGGGACTCTGCCATACGCATACATCACACTAGATAAATCGGCTGGGGTCCTCCGTGCGCTCTTGAGTCGGGGGCTGAAAGGGTGGTTCGGCTGCCGTCAATTCGCGTTGGGGAAGATGGAAGCCCCGGAAAGATACATACCGGGGCTTCATCTATGCCTACGCGAGTCGGGGGACGAGCGCGCGACATTGATCAAGAAACTAGGCATGAAACTGCGATCAAGAAACTAGGCATGAAACTGCGGGAAACAAGACAGGGCCCATGACATACTGGGTATCCATGCACGGATGTGAAGGGGTGGTTCAACAGCGCGCAATCGCTATCGACCGTCCCGGCCCCAGCCCCGTCCCCCCAGCTCCGGCCGGGCTTCTCGTTTTGGGCCTCGCGGCGACCGGATCGATCAGCGTCACCTCATCATCGCCCGCGGGGCTTAAGGGGCATTCCCGCTACCGGGGCGAATCCGCCAGCTCACGCGACAACTCATCCGCGCGGAGTGACACAGCTCTTGTTCTTACGGGGCCGCAATCCATACATTCGAAGAAGTGGAGCGCTATCGGCTCGGAAAGAAAACCCCGGCCAGTCAGGAGCCGGGGGCCCTCCGCTGTGCGGTTCGATTGCGGCGGGAGGCGTCGGGGACCGCCCAGCTATGCCGCATCAACAGCTGTCGCGTCATATGAGTAGTTTCGCTCACGCGAGCGACGACGAATGCTTGTCGCTCGTGGCATGCTTTGCATTCGAACGTGCGGCGTTCGACGCGTGGGGCGTTCGTGGGTTCAATCAGTCTGATCGAAGTCTCCCCGCCGCATGCGGGGCATAGTCCCAGTACGCCGATGGGGGCCGATTGGGGGGCATGCACGTTGTATCCTTTCGCTTTGGAACGCTCTGCGTCTCCTTGGAAAGTACAAGTGCCGGCTCGGACGTCTTATGATCGCGTCTCGATCGTGCTTGAGCCTGGGCCCGTTCACCAATCGAGTCTGTGCAATATTGACCACTCCCCCACTTAAGCTCGGCCGTCGAGTCGGGCTTCGAATGCTATTTTTGGGTGCGCCGACAATCACTTCCAGTTGGCGTCTCTCACCCGGAGTCCGACGAGCAGCGGATGGGCATGCAACCAACGAGAACAGACTTAGACCATCAAGTTCGTTCGATCCTGAGTTTCTTCGCAAAGCCGCACGTCTTGCACGCGAGCGAGAGATCCTCGAATGCCCCTCCGAACAAAATTGGCGTGATACGCGTAATGACCATTTCCGTTCCGCACTCAGGACAGGTCGACGAAGCTTTTTCGGGTGGCAATTCTTGGCCAGCCACGTGATTTCCTTTCGCCCGAGATTGTTCGGAGCGAGACCAATCGATGAAGGGGGCCCGGTCGGGAGCGGGCCTCGCTGCGAATCGGGCGGCAAGCCCCCCTTTGGCTGTGCCCGTCTTAAGGTCCGAACATTTCAAGGCCAGGCGCTATGGCACTGACGATGCGCAGGACCACCGTCAACTTGACGCACGATGCCGGCGCGCCTCGCGGAAAGAGACGAGACGTTGCTGGCCTTCGTCCCACAGCACCAGTCGCACGCACCGGAGGCTCTGAAGCAGGGTCAGCCGGCCGATGCCGTCGAGGTCCGGGTGGTCGCGCAGCACGAGCGGCAGCCGGTAGCAGGGAATTCGACTGCACAAATGATGGATGTGGTGAACGCCGATATTGGCGGTGAACCAGCGCAATGGGCCCGGCAGGGCATAGTGAGAGCTGCCGTGAAGCGCGACCTCTTGCAGATTCCAGGCTCCGTCGTGAGCCCAGACGGTATTCTCGAACTGGTGCTGGACATAGAACAGCCAGACCCCGACCGAGGCCGCGAGCAGCATGATCGGCAGATGCACGAGCAGGAATGGACCGACGCCGACCAGCCATATCATCGCGGCGACGACAGCCGCGATGGCGACATTGGTCGCCATGGTGCTGAGCCAGGGTTGCCAGCCACTACGCATGAGCCCGACCGGCAGCCGGTGCTGGACGATGAACAAATAGGCCGGGCCCAGGCCGAACATGACGGCCGGGTGGCGGTAGACGCGGTAGCGCAGGCGACCCCACGACGACAGCGCGAGGTACTCACGCACGGTGAGCGTGTCGATGTCGCCGATCCCGCGACGATCGAGATTGCCCGATGTCGCGTGGTGGACCGCGTGGGTGCGTCGCCAGAAGTCGTACGGTGTGAGCGTCAGCACTCCGATCACGCGTCCGACCCAGTCGTTGGTGCAACGGCGATGAAAGAAGGCGCCATGACCGCAATCGTGCTGGATCATGAAGAGCCGCACGAGAAAGCCCGCGGCCGGCACCGCGAGCAGCAGGCAAAGCCAGTAGCCGAGATCGAGCGTTGCCCACATCAGCGACCAGAGCAGAACAAGCGGCCCGGCCGTGATGACGAGCTCGATGATGCTGCGCGCGAGGTTCGGCGCGCGATAGCGGACAAGGAGCTGCGTCAAGCCGCGGGCGTCGGACGCAACAGGGGTCAAGGGAGACATTTTCGTGTTATTCAAGATAACCTGCAAGGCAACCTGTCATCATGGCCGATCGACGACGACGCAAGCGAGACGCTCCTTGTCATTACCAAGGAGCGCTCTGCCTGCCCCGTCCGTATCGACGCTTATTGCAAAGCCGTGAGCAGGTTCGCGCACGCTTGAGCGACGCCGCGGTCGGGCGCGGGCATGCCGGGGAATGTCGCCCAGCCGCCCTTCTCGATGTAGGAGTCTTGCATCCAGGAGCTGACCTTTTTCAGCTCAACCATGTTTGCCGGAGCATCGGTGGCCTGTCGGAATTTGTCGGCGCATATGGGGGCCAGAACCGCGACGACAGCGGTAGCGGCACTTTTCACCGCGTTTTCCTTCGCAGTGCTTCCCAATGTCCATCCGCCCCAAGTGAAGCCGATGACCACTGTGGCGAGAACGCCGGCAACAGCGCCCTGCAAGAGGCGCGTGAGCGACTCGCCTTGTAGGATTGGAGGCAGTTGCATGATGATTTCCTTTCGCTCGACAAGCTTCGGAGCGAGCGCGCAACGGACACCCGGATGGGTTCCGGTCAAATAGCCAATTGAAGGCCCGGCCGCTGTGAGCCGGCGCCTCGGTCGACCCAAGCATGCGCTCGTGTGCGAATGGAATCTGTATAAAATTGACCATTGAATGAACGAAAAGCCCTGCCGGTGATTGATTATGAATTGGAGTTCAGCCAGCCGTCGCTTCGCCCAGCGAAGCGCCGCTGATCCCACGAAATGGAGACATCATGCGGATCCATGTCGGGAGTGAGCTCACCTTCGAGTTTTCACAGACAATGCCGATGATCGTGACGCTGAACGTGCATTTCTCGCGCTTTTCCGATCTGGAGCGTCCGGATCACCTGGTGACGAATCCTTCGGTCCCAATAGAAGGCTATCGCGACAGTTTTGGAAACTGGTGCAGTCGGCTCGTGGCGCCCGCGGGTCGTTTCAGCCTGGGCACGGACGCCATTGTTCGTGATCCGGGCGTACCCGATCCGGTCGACCTGAACGCTTTGCAGCACCAAGTCCAGCACTTGCCCGCGGAGACCCTGCTGTTCCTGCTTGGTAGTCGCTACTGTGAGACCGATCGCCTTTCCGACGAGGCGTGGCGCCTCTTCCGACATACGCCGCTCGGCTGGCCGCGGGTGCAAGCCATCTGCGATTTCGTACATACCCACGTGACCTTCGGCTACGAGCACTCCCGCGCCACCAGAACCGCGTACGAAGCATACGTAGAGCGCCACGGCGTTTGCCGCGACTACGCGCATCTGGCGGTTGCGTTCTGCCGCTGCCTGAACATCCCGGCGCGCTATTGCACCGGCTATATTACCGACATCGGCCTTCCTCCGCCGTACGGGCCCATGGATTTTGCGGCATGGATCGAAGTCTATCTCGGCGGCCGCTGGCACACCTTCGATCCGCGCAACAACGCCCCTCGGATCGGGCGTATCCTCATCGCGCACGGCCGCGATGCCGCCGACGTGCCTCTGACCCATATCTTCGGTCCCGGCACCTTGTCGGGCTTTCGCGTCTGGGCAGAAGAAGCGCCCCCCAGTCTCGCTTTGGCTGCTCGTTCGTGAGTCCACGTCCTCGGTCAGGGATCAAACGCCGTCCATGAAGACGCACACGTCCCGACGTCGGTCGTGCTCGAGGCATCCGCCTCGGATTTCCAGCGCTTCGACTGCCCTCGCCTCCTTCGATCGCAGCCGCGACAGTTTGGGCGGCGGCAACGCGGCGGGTGCACTGGAGAAATTGTTATGGGAACGGTAGGCTGTCCCTGCCCGGAGCGGCCGGTCAATCCTACCGCGCCAGCGGGGCACTTCAGTGGGCGAGGCGCGATGCCGCAGGCCAGGAGGTCCTGCCATGGCGACCAAACGTAGACTCCCGTTCGATCCCAAATCGTTTCTCGCCAAAGTCGGCGAGGGCAGAACCATATCCAAATATGGCAAGGATCAGATCGTCTTCTCGCAGGGCGAAGCTGCGGATGCCGTGTTCTACATCCAGAAGGGCAAGGTCAAGGTCACCGTTGTTTCCGACCGGGGGAAAGAGGCGGTCGTCGCACTTCTCGGAGCGAACGAGTTCTGCGGCGAGGGGTGCCTGGCCGGGCAGCCACGGCGCATTGCGACCGTCACGGCAATGACAGAATGCATGATCATGCGGCTGCAGAAGACGAGCATCCTCCACGTGCTCCATCACGAGCCCGGGTTTTCCACGATTTTTATCTCGCATCTCTTGGCTCGGACCATCCGCGTTGAAGAGGACCTGGTCGACCAGCTTTTCAATTCCAGTGAGAAACGCCTGGCGCGGCTTCTGTTGCTCCTGGCAAACTTCGGCAAAGAAGGGAGGCCAGAGCCGATAATTGCAAAGATCAGCCAGGAGACGCTCGCGGAGATGATCGGCACGACGCGCTCACGCGTGAGCTTCTTCATGAACAAATTTCGGCGGTTGGGCTTCGTTGATTACAACGGCAGCGGCCTGGAAGTTCACAGCTCCTTACTGAACGTGGTCCTGCACGACTAGAGCATGATCCCGAAAAGTGGGTACCGGCTTTCGGAAAAGATCATGCTCCAGCAATAAGCTAGGGCGTGTACTCATTAACGCAGATGGGAGTCCGCTGTCGGAGGCAAACCGGAAAACATTTGCTCATTCCGAGCCTTACCGCTTCTGACCCCGCAACGGACGTGCGGCCGCCAAATAGCTGATGGTAGTTCTCGGCCTCTAGCTCCACCCGAGGCCCATACCCCAGGCCCCGATCTGCTATGTTCTGAGCAGCACGGCGTGGTCCTTATGCTCCGGGGAGACTACATGCGACGGCGCGATTTCATCACGCTCCTCGGCGGCGCGGCGGCATGGCCGCTCGCCGCGCAGGCGCAGCAGCCGCGGAAGCTGCCGACCATCGGATACTTGGGCGCGAGCGCGCCTACGGGTCAGGGCCAATGGCTCGCCGCTTTTGTGGAGCGGCTGCGCGAGCTCGGCTGGATCGAGGGGCGTACGGTCGCGATCGAGGTTCGCTGGGCGGAGAACCGCGCCGAGCGTTACGCCGCGATTGCGGCCGAGTTCGTCCGGCTCAAGGTCGACGTCATCGCCACCCTGGGAATCGCGGTTCCCGCAGCAAAGCGGGCGACTTCGACCATTCCCATCGTCTTTGCAGTGGACGCGGACCCGGTCGGCAGTGGCTTGGTCGCGTCCCTCGCGCGGCCGGGTGGCAACGTCACTGGCCTGTCGTCCCAGTCGCCGGATACTGCCAGCAAGCGCCTGCAGCTCTTGCACGAGGTTGTCCCCGGCCTGCGCCGCTTGGCGATTTTGGGCAATGCCGACTGGTACGGTGCTGTGCAGGAGATGAATGAGGTTCAGGCAGTGGCCCCTACACTCGGCCTCGACATCGTCGACAAGCTCGAAATCCGCCGCGCCGACGACATCGCGCCCGCCTTCGCCACGCTCAAGAGCGGTGCACAGGGCCTTTACGTGTCCAGCGACCCACTCGTGGCCACCAACCGGGTTCGCATCATCACCTTGGCGCTCGCCGCGCGACTGCCGACGAGTTTCGTGCGCCGGGAGTACATCGAAGCGGGCGGGCTGATGGCCTATGGGCCAAACTTTCTGGATCTGAACCGGCGTGCCGCCGACTTCGTCGACAAGATTCTGCGCGGGGCGAAGCCCGCCGACATTCCGGTCGAGCAGCCAACCAAATTCGATCTCATCATCAATTTAACTACCGCCAAGGCGCTCGGCCTCACGGTGCCGCAGACGTTGCTCGCCCGCGCCGACGAGGTGATCGAATGACGTGAAGCGAGAGGGAGGTGCAAAATGAAACTTCCTCGCCGTCGATTTCTGCATATGGCGGCAGGTGCCGCTGCGCTGCACGCAGTTTCTCGCACCGCGAGTGCACAGGCCTATCCGACCAAACCGATCCGCTGGATCATCGGCTTTCCGGCAGGCGGCGGCGCCGACACGGTTGCCCGTATCATGGAGCCGTGGCTGTCGAGGCAGCTAGGTCAACCCGTCATCGTCGAAAACCGGTCGGGCGCTTCGACCAACATTGCGGTCCAGGCCGTGGTCAACTCGCCGCCTGACGGCTACACGTTGCTGTGGCACGGCCTTTCCTCGGTGGTGAACGCCAGCCTCTTTACCAACCTGCCATTCGACATCCAGCGCGACATCGATCCAGCAGCCGGCGTCGTCAGCTATCCGATGATCATGGTCGCGCACCCCTCAGTGCCGGCGAAGTCGGTGGCCGAGCTGATTGCGCACGCCAAGGCCAATCCCGGCAAGGTCACTATGGCGTCCTTCGGCACAGGCTCGGCGTCGCATCTGGCCGGCGAACTGTTCAAGTTCATGGCCGGCATCGACATGGTGCACATCCCATATCGCGGCGGCGCACCTATGACGACGGACCTGATCGGCGGTCAGGTTCAGGTCGGGTTTGACGTAATGGTGACGGCGCTACCGCAAGTCCGCAGCGGCAAGCTGCGCGCGCTGGGCGTCTTGGGCGCCAAAAGATTTGACCTGTTGCCGGACGTGCAGACCGTCGCCGAAACAGTGCCCGGATACGAGGCGAGCACCTGGGCCGGGGTTGGCGTGCCGCGAGGGACACCGCCGGAGATCATCGAGCGGCTTAACCGCGAGGTGAATGCCGGACTGGCGCAGCCGGACATCAGGGCGCGGCTCGCCGATGTCGGCACGGTTCCGATGGTACTGAGCGCCGCCGCGTTCAAAGCCTACATCGCCGCCGAGGCGGCGAAGTGGGACAAGGTTGTAAAGATCGCGGGCATCAAGCCGCAGTGAGGCAGCTTCAGAGGGCCGGATATTTCCGTAACGTCCGTTCGGCGAAATCGGGGTGCTTGGCTGCGCGCGTGCAATGTCCGCTTTTGCAGCCGGTCTTGGAGCATAACCGGACGTAGCTCGGACATCGCGGAATCGACGCGAATGGACCCCAACCGGACGTCACTGGCACAGGTCGCCGTGCGAGCGGGCTTCATGGAACTTTGAACCTTTGCAGCGTCGGCCGACTCCAACTGGTGGATGGGACCAACCTGAGCAAGGCCAAGCCGCCGCACGGCCGCGCCATCGCTCACGGAGAAAGCCGCAATGGCCCCCGTCCACGGCAACATCAGCGTCGTTCCGCTCGCTCCGCCCCCGGACCTGAAGCTGTTCCGGCCCCAAAGCCCGTTCGTGGCCCTTGGGCTCGCTGTGAACCACCTGATGACGAAGCCGGCCTTCGCCAATCGGCGCTTCGGCGATTGGTCGCGCATCCTGGTCGGCCAGATCAATCGCAAACATTACTGCTTCGCGGTCGACGGCAACAACCAGATCCAGGGATTCATGGGCTGGGCCCTGACCTCGAAGGAAAAAGCCGAGGCCTGGGTGGAAGGCCGCGGTGGCATTGTCCTTCGCGGACAGCCTGGACGGCGATTGCGTGGTCTTCAACGCGTGGGCAGCGAACACGGGCAAGGTGAACCGCTTCCTGCTCGGCGAGGCGCGCAAGGTCATCGAAGGCAAGGACACGGTCTATTTCAAGCGCTTCTACAAGGACGGCAGCGTCCGGCCGGCGCGACTGCGCGTCAACCATTTCGTCGCGCAACACCTCAGGCGACAGAACGGCGACGCGGGCGTCGATCGGACAAATCGATGCACCGGTGATCGACCGGCTATGGAACTTGGCTCTGACGAGGAAAGGAACGAGAGCATGGCCAATATGTCTACGGAACGAACAACTCCGAAACCATCAATTTGTTGGATGGCGTCACCTTCGGCGACGACGTCATTTACGGCTACGGCGGCGATGACTCGATCTTCGGCCTCGCCGGCGACGACTATATCGTCGGCGGCACCGGCGCCGATGCGCTCAACGGCGGACATAGGCACCGACACGGCGAGCTACTTCAACTCCACCGCTGGCGTCGTTGCGAGCCTCGCCGCGGGAGAGGGGGTCGGCGGCGACGCGGAAGGCGACACCTACGTCAGCATCGAGAACCTCGCCGGCAGTGCGTACGCGGACGCGCTCGTCGGCAACGACGGCAGCAACTCACTGTCCGGACTGTCCGGCGACGACTTCCTCGACGGCGGGGACGGCGACGACACATTGTGGGGCGGCTCGGGCAACGACACGCTCAAAGGCGGAGGCGGTGCCGACGCCCTCAAGGGCGACCGTGGGGATCGATACGGCCTCTTACTATGAGTTGCCCGAGGGCGTGTTCGCCGTGCTTGGCCTTGGTGGAGCGGGCGGCGACGCCGAAGGAGATACCTTCCAGGACGATCGAGAACCTCACCGGCTCGGTCTACGCCGACACCCTGTGGGGAGACGATGGTCTCAACAAGCTGATGGGCATGGACGGCAATGACGTCCTCAAGGGCTACGGCGGCGCCGACAGCCTCCATGGCGGAAATGGCAACGACACGCTCTACGGCATGGACGGCCCGGACCTGCTGCGCGGCGATAGCGGCAACGACACGCTCGACGGCGGCGCCGCCAGCGACACCATGATCGGCGGTGTCGGCAACGACACCTACATCGTCGATGCCGGCGCCGACGTGGTGGCCGAGGTGGTCGGACAGGGGTTCGACCGGGTCCAGACCAGCGCGACCTACGTCCTTGCGCCCGGCTCCGAGGTCGAGGTCCTCGAGACCACCGATCCGACCGCGGCGACAGCGATCGATCTGGTCGGCAACGAGTACCACAACACCATCATGGGCAACGACGGCGTGAACATCATCGTCGGCGGCCTCGGGATCGATACGTTGCGCGGCAACGGCGGCGGCGACGCGTTCCTGTGGTCGTCCATCGACGAGGTCGGCTCGGACGACGTCGTCGACTACAGCAGTGCGCAGGGCGACGTGCTCCACTTCACCAACATCGACGCCAACGAGACAGTGGCCGACAACCAGGACTTCACGTTTATCGGCACCGCGGCGTTCACGGCGCCCGGCCAGATCAACTGGTTCACCAACGGCACCGACACCTTCATCCAATTGAACACGGACGCCGACCTGGCCGCGGAGGGCACCATCCAGCTCATGGGCGCGCCCGCGGGCGACTCCGTCTTGATGTCCCTGTGAGACGGCGGCGGATGGCGCCGCGCCGCGAGGCCGCGACAAACAGAAGGGCATGACCGTACGGAGTTTGGCGAAACGCTGGACCGATCCGACGGCATCACCGACGGCGATGCTTCCGCCGATGGTGTGATCCGGGTCCTCGGCGCGCACGCAGTCGATGCCAGTTGGTTCGCCCTGTGACGGTTCGAGTGTCTCCTGGCTCGCCAGCGACGCAAGGCGCCTGGGTTTCCTAGGATCGGGATGTCGGTTCTTGGCAGATTTTGTTGCAGAAGTCGGCGATCGGGGGGGCGAGGCCGCCGAAGCAGATTTCTTGCGGGCGTCCGTTGCCAACAGCTCCATTGGGAGCGGCGGCTTTGACGCAGTGGCACTGACGGTGGCAACCTTTTACGCAGCGCACGCGGTAGCCATTGGTGGTGGTCGGGCTACCAGCTTGGCGAGCCGACGTAGGTTCTGTGCGATAGCGGCGAGCGTGAACTCGTCTTGCGCGCCAGATGGGCCGCGCAACCGGAGGCGACCAAGCTTCAGGATCCGCTTGAGATGGGCGAATAGCATCTCGACGCGTTTGCGATCGCGGCGTGATTGCTCGAAAGCTTCGGTGTCCACGAGTGCACGGGCGGCATCGCGAGCGTCTTCGTAGATGCTGCGCGGGATTTTGCGCTCCGGCGCCTTTGGACAGCATTTGGGCTTCAGCGGGCAAGGGCCACAATCATAGGTCCTTGCGCGATAGAGGACGGTCTCTCCATCGTGGACCCTGCCTGTCGTGTGCAGGAGCTTGCCCTGCGGGCACACATAGACATTGCGATCCTTGTCGAACGTGAAGTCCTCCCGGCTCAATGAGCCGTCCTCTCGCTTGGACTTATCGATGACGGGAATGTGCGGAGCGATCCTCCTCTCGTTGACGATCCAGTTGAGCGTCGCCGCCGACCCGTAGGCGGTGTCCGCTGCAAGACGTTCGGGCGTGATATTAAAGCGCTCCTGCGTCCGCTCGATCATCGTCTTGGCCGCGCCGACTTCCGCTTGACGGATGGCGCGCGAGGCCTCGACGTCGACGATCACTCCGAACTTCACATCAACGAGATAGTTGTTGGCGTAGGCGAAAAACGCTGGTCCTCGCATCGCGCCGGTCCATTGCGCAGCCGGATCGGACGGCGAGACAAACTTGGGCGTGACGTCGCTCGCCGCACCGAAGGCTGCGTCATCGAGGGTTGCCAGATACTCCTTCACGGCACGGCTCACGGTCTCGGGATCACGCGTCTTCTTCCACTCCGAGCCAGGAATCGAACGCTGCTTGTTGGCGTCCGCCACAATTAGGCTCGCATCGACCGCGAACCCTTCACCGCCGACCAGCCCGGCGGAAATACACGTCTCAACCACACGCTCGAAGACCAGGCGGAAAATGTCGCTGGCACGAAAGCGCTCATTACGGGCACGCGAGAATGCTGAGTGATCCGGAATCTTGTCCTCGATGCTCAAGCCGCAGAACCAGCGGTACGCCAGGTTGACCTTGACCTCACGGCAGAGCAACCGCTCCGAGCGAATGGCGAAAACGTAACCGACGATGAGCATCCGGATCATGAGAACTGGATCAATCGACGGCCGGCCGAGCGGCGAGTAGTAGGGCGCAAGCTCGGCGTGAACCCAGGACAGATCAAGCACGCCGGCGATCCCGCGCACCAGGTGATCGTCCGGCACCACCTCGTCAAGCTGGAACTCGTAGAAAAACTGCTCCTGCTCGTGCTTCAGCCGCCCCATCATCGTCCGCCTCCACAGCAGATCGTGTCAGAGCGACGGAATCATTGTTCGCTGCAACCATCAACGGACTTCTGCAACAAAATCGGCACGAAGCTGCCGTTCGCCGCGGTCAAATCCACGTCCGCTTCTCTAATCGGCCATTCAGGGTCAAGCGCTTTCAGACTATCCACCACTACAGTGTCGATGTCGCTCACGGGCTCGTGCTTCTCTTCGGAATCGGCACCAGGGGCCCTTCCATCATGGGATTCGAGGACGAGGCGGAACAATCTTTCGGGCGGCCTTGCCGTCAGACGAACGGTAGGTCCAAGCGGACATGCGAACTCACCTCATCCATCGTCCCGCGAGGGACATCATTCCACCGCTCGGTGGAGCTCGAGTGTCCTTCTATTGGATTAGATGCTGCACGGTTTTCATGCTGCTGCTGTGGCCTGTTCTCGGGTCCAGCGGAACTCGGTGCCGTCAACCCATATGCGGTGCATGATCACAGCCAGCCGGCGTGCCAGGGCCACGATCGCCTTTTTCATCCCGCGGCGCCTGGCGATCTGCATCGCCCAGGCTTTGAGCCAGGACCATTTCTTCGACCGCAGCATGCTCTGAGCTGCTTCGTAGAGCATGACCCGCATCATCTCATCTCCGCAGCGTGATATTCTGCCGTTCCGATCGACCTCGCCCGATTGATACTTGGCGCACGTCAGTCCAAACACGGCCCCGACGGCCTTGGATTTTCGGAAGCGAGCGGGCACGTCGACGGTGGCGCGATAGGTCAACGCCACAACGGGGCCGACACCGGGGGTCGTCATCAGGCGCCGGCACACCTCATCATCCCGGACAATGGCCAGCAAACGGCGATGCAGGATGACGATCTGTTCGCGAAGCGTCCGCCGGACAATGAGCATCGGCTCGACCAGCACCGCCAGGTCGGGGAGGTTCTCAACAAGCTCCCTGATGCGGGCCTCAAACTTCACCTTCCCAACCATGCCAACCTTGAGACCGAAGTTGCGCAAAGTGCCGCGCAGGTCATTCTCGATTGCGATCGCCTTCGACTGTAGCAGCTTGCGATGTGTCAGCAGCATCCGCAGTTTCTGACTGCGTATCGTCTTCACATGCACCGGACGATAAAGCCCCGCCCGCATCATCTGCGCTATGCCGCGCGCATCGTTGCGGTCCGTCTTGTTGATCTGCGCCTTCAACACCGCTTGCATGTGCCGCGTCTCAACGCAGATCACAGGCAATCCTGCTTCGGCGAGAGCGCTGAACAGCCATTGCGACAGCGGTCCAGCTTCCAACCCAATTCGCTTGAAGTGGTAGGCGAGGTTCTTCAGCACCGCCAACAACGCTTCAGGTTCGCTCGCCACCTTTACTTCCCGAACGATCTTGCCTGCGTCATCCACAATGCAGATGCTCGTCTCCTTGACCGAAACGTCCAGTCCAGCAAAATGGTCCATGCTGCGCTTCTCCTTCTGATGCTTGAGGCCGTGTTCACGGACCTCGTTTCACCATCAGCCTGAAGCGCAGCACCTTAATTTTTCAGCTATCCACACGCTGGCAGGCCGATTACCCCATCTTTCGGTGCAAGAGCGGTCATACGGCGGACATCACGCCAATGACCGGGTTTCTGCGCAAAGACGTGAAGGGATAAAAGGTTTGCTGGCGATTGTCGCGACGATCGCGATTTATGAGTGCCGTTCGGTGCTCGGGCGAGCCTCATAGTTCTGGCCGCGCAGTTCAGAAAAGTCGTCGCGCTCTAGAAAAATTTGATCGGCTCTTTCACGGTATAAAGAAGGGTGCCGAAGATGATTATTGCAAGAGCAGCGAGCACATACATCCAATATTCTGCATGAAAAGTGGGATAGCGGGTTTTCATGTTGTAGGTCTCTGATCTCGCGTGCCGCCAAGGTGTATGGGAGGCCATGGAGCCTCAAATCAGTTCAGGCTCGCTTTCATGATTGGGTGCACCACTCTGGTGGCCGGATCGGCATCGGTAGGCAGTAGCGGCCTTCTCATGAGCGAACGATAGACCTGAATGTAATCGGTCGCCATGCGAGCGGCGGAGAAACGTTCCTCGAAGCGCCGGCGTACTGCGCGGCGATCGAGCGAGAGGACCTGAGGCAGCGCCCTTACCGCCTCCTCCTCCGTGTCGACGATCAGGCCGGTCACCCCGTTGTCGATGATTTCGGGGACCGAGCCGCGGCGAAAAGCCAGCACCGGGGTGCCGCAGGCCATGGCCTCGATCATCACAATGCCGAACGGCTCCGGCCAGTCGACCGGAAACAGGAGCGCACGGGCCTCGCCAAGAAACTTGGTTTTGGCGCGCTCGTTGATTTCCCCGATAAATTCCACGCCCCCCCGCTGCAACATCGGCTCTATTTGCTCGCGGAAATAGGCCGCGTCGACGCGGTCGACCTTGGCGGCAATCTTGAGCGGAACGCCGAGCGTCTGTGCGATGCGGATGGCGCGATCGGGCCGCTTTTCCGGCGAGATGCGCCCGAGGAAGGCAACATAGCCGCCGCGGGGAGCGAAATTCGGCGTGTACAGGTGGGCGGGAACGCCATGAAGTACGGTCGCTACGAAGTTGGCTTTCGGCACTGGCTTGCGCTGCGCATCCGAGATCGAGACCAACGGCATGTTGGGAAATCCGAAATACAGCGGCTTGAGGTCTGGGATGTCCTGCCGGCCGTGCAGCGTGGTGACCGTCCGATTGGCCATCGACTTGAATAGAGGGAAATGGAACTGGTCGATGTGGAAGTGCAGAATGTCAAAATCCTGGGCTACGTCGCGGACCCGGTCAAGCATCAGCAAGTAGTAGGGAATGGGATCGTGGACGTTCGCGTCGAGCCGTAGCGCCGTGGGAACACAACCGAGCAGCTGCGCACTGGTTATCGAATCTCCGCTGGCGAACAGGGTCACGTCGTGACCCACCCGCACCAACTCTTCGGTCAGGTATGAGACGATACGTTCGGTTCCGCCATAGAGCCGCGGCGGCACGCTCTCCATGAGCGGCGCGACCTGCCCGATTTTCATATTCATGGCTCCCACGGCGTGCGATCCTCTCTACATCCGGGGTCGAAGCAGAGTCTGTATAGAATTGCTCACTCGCTTGCGCAGTCTCCGGCGGGTAACAAAACTCCCCCATCGTTTGCATGACCGACGCCAATAATGATGGCGGGGAAAATATATCTTGCATGTATCCTCGCAAATTCGCCCCCCAGCCCCATATGCAGTGAATCCCATCACTACCGACGACTTCTAGGAGGCGATCGTGACAAACAACCGTGCTCTTGCTGATGTCGTGACGAAAACAATATACTTTTCTTTGGCGGTTGCGGCATTTGTGTTTGTTTCGATGCTCTTGCTAACCGGTCTCCATTCCTAAGGAGCTTGCGCCCGCGGCGCCGTAGCCTGCGAGAAGGGCCGTGGGTCAAATCAGGACACACCGGTCAAACCGGTCACGGTGGACGCAAGGAATTCGCTCGCAATCGGACCTAACCCTACCAATGTCTGGGGGAGAGTCTTCCAGCGAAGGATACCGAGATGGTCGTCCTATATCCTCTAGAATTTTATCGACGCTCCGACCGGCAATGGAAGTCTCGCGTCAGAGCCGCTGCACGACCCCATGACGATACGGCTTCTGCAATCCGAGGCAACGAATGTTGTCCAAACTGCTGCCTCCCGGCTGCAATGCCATTTGTGTCCAGGTATCTTCACGGATGCGTCGTTGAACATCATTGGCAATGCATGACTTGCGAGTTCAGCTGGACCAGTCGTTTTCAGCCTTTGTTGGTCTAGGAAAGGCGGGAGCCGGACAACCGTGCGTGAGTACCCTGACCGCCACAGAAGACCATGACAAATGGGACACCGAGCGCCCGATTCGAAACGGACGCCAAGAGCGCAGAACCCGAGCGCCACGCGATTTACGGGTGAGGCTTTGCCTGTCCCCTGATGAATGACACCACGCTGAGACAGATCGCAGCAGTCAAAGCGATGGTCAACAACGGGTACCACATCTGGACATAGAACCACATCTGACGATGCTCCTTGTATCGGACCCCTTCGTCTTGCCATGGAGAGCCGCGTGCGCACAGCGCGCGGACACGCACCGGAGCGGGTGCGTGCAGTACCCGCATCCGAACGCAACTCTATTTGGAGTGTTATTGTGCCTGCCGACGGCACCAGGGCTGCCACTGCATGAAAAACGGAGACTTCGGTACGTCTGCGTTTCTTGGGCCGCTCTCGGACAAGCCGCTGCTTGCCTGTATCCGATGATGTGGGGGTATCGGCTGTAAAGCACAATGGCTGGTCAAGAGATTAAGCGCTGAGCGCAGTTCGCTCCTTGGAGTGATAGCGGTAGGTCGTCGGGAGCGGCACGAGTTCAATCGAGCCGCCGCGGCCCCCTCGGCGACACCGAGGCGGGAGGTCGCCCTACGGCGGGCGGATGTTTCTTCTCGCTAATTGGCGCAATCGGCCCCATAATGCGTTGATCATCGACCGATCGATACAACCCACGACGCCGGAGGGGGAGACCGGTTGCGCTCCGGCTCGCCACGGAAAGGGCGTGTCAAATGTTCACTGCAAAGCAATACCGAGCCAAAGCAGCCGAATTCAGGGCATTCCTCACCAACGTACCGCGTTCACCGAACGAAACGATTGAGTTTCGCGATCTCGAGCAGACCTACACGACGATGGCCGAAAACGAAGAATGGATGGCACTCCATATCGATAAGACAATTCAACGGAGAAAGAAAAGCGAAGACCGTACTGCCCTCGCCGAGGAAGAAGAGCAAATTTTGAAGTGTCTGGGGGCGGCTGTGCTTATGCGCTGGAATACTGTTCCCACGAAGCTCCAACGGGAGCTCTTCGACTGCGCCAGTAGCATCGGTAACCTGCAACAAACAACGTCGCTCAAGGGACAGATCGCTCGCTTCCTTCACAATCATAAGAACGACCAGCAAAAGTCGGATGAGGGGACGAGGCGGCCACGCGTGTAAGGCTCAGGACTTTTTGTGGTCCTTTCGGAAGAGCAGATCAGTGTGGAACAGGTCCGGTCATTGGGGTGGAGCGCGGACGGGTTCGGGACGCGCTTGAAATTACGCGATTGACCCCGGATCCGACATGCGGAGCGCAGACCGTGGAACGCCGCATCGATGTCAGCTTGAGCGCTGACCTCGATGGTTACGAGCTTGATTGGCAACGACCCCAGTCACAACCGTAGATGTGAGCTATTTTGCTCAAACTCCAGACCGACAAAGGCGTAAGCGGAAAATAGCCGATACGCCATCGCAACGCGCTCGGTCTTCAATTCGACTTGCTGAACCGAAAGCTGTCCGGATGTCCGTGGCCTCGCTCCGAGACATGTCGGGCGAAAGGGAAATACCATGCAAGTACCTTCCATGCTGCAAGGAGAATCGCTGAATCGTCTGCTGCAAGGCGCAGCCGCTGGTGCCGTCGCAACGATGTTTGTTGGCTTTTACTGGGGTGGCTGGTCGCTCGGCAGTACCGCTGATAAGATGGCAAAAGAGCGTTCAGATCTGGCGGTCGTAGCGGCGCTGGCACCCGTATGCGCCGACAAATTCCGCGCACTGCCTGACGCCGATGCGAAGCAAGCCGTGCTTTCGAAGGTCAACTCGTGGAAGCGTCGGGACGAAATCCCCAAGGAGTTCGTGACCATCCCGGGTGAATGTACCCGAGTTCTGCCCTTGTGGACGCGTGCTACACGCTGTTGGTTGCGCCGAAGTCAGCCGCGCTCAAATAAGATAACCGCCGCAGAGCGGAAATTCTTGCATCGTTCTCCGTCGACTGCCGGCACGTGCAGCAAAGCGGGCGCGGCGCCGCCGAGAAGGGTCATGAACTTGTGCCGTAGCTCGATCCGACGGCTAGTCTAGAGCACGCTCCCAAAAAGCCTGCCCCGGACTTGATCCGGGGTGGGTACCGGTTTTCGGAAAAGATCATGCTCCAGCAATAAGCTCTAGGCGCACCGACTGAGTGGTGTCTGGGCACAATTGCTCACTCACAAATCAACCTTCAATGACTTGTGTATATTCACACATGGCGGCGTGAGATCATTAGCGGCCCAGTGCGTACACCATCGCCGAGCGGCGCTAATTCTCGATCGTATCGGCAAAGGCTCGTGCGAAACGCACGGCCAGCGCTGTCGCATCTGATCTAAGTTGGTCGTCGGTTTTCGGGCGGGTCTTCATGTTTTTGACGGTGACTTCTACCGCGAGTTTTCCGCCACCGACATCCTGCTCGGACCAGGTGATCTTTGCTCGCACGTGATCCTCGTCGAGAGGCGCCAGCTCGATGTCCACGCCTTTTGCCACAGTCGCTCTCCTTCGATGTCAGGAGCCATCCCGCGGTAGCGCGCACAGTTGCTTCTAGGTTAACCGCGACGGCGGCTTCTGCATTTTAGGAACTTTCAAAAACCGAAGTTGTCATCACACTCATTGTCGACGCTGAAGCCTCGGGCGATGTGTGTTGCCAAATGCTAGGGAGGCCGCCGATTGAAGCGACCTTCACAAGTTGTCTATCATGCTTGCGTCTTTTCGGCGCGCTCGGCGAGCGTAAGCCATCGTTCGGCCATTTCGATGAAAAAGGACTTATGTTCTGAAGTGCGGGCTGCCTCCGCCAATCGAATGCACTCGGCAGCGTTGTTGCGAAACTGGACTAGCGTGAGCAGGTGAGCTTCCATTCTGTGCATATGGGGGCTGACCCAGGTCTTTGCCCGAAGAATGATTTCTCGATCCAAGGGCACAACCCCTCGGTAGCGCCCCTTGGGTACCCCGGGATGGCCGTGCAGGCGCCCGTCGGTCGCCAGTGACTACATCACGACTACGTGATTTGACCACGTAACGCATTAATGTAAAATCGCCTCATCCTCGCTCATGAGGGGCGTCTCCGGAGACGATCCTGCAGGCGGAGCGGGGAGTGGCGTCGACCGCGGCTCGTAACCCGCGGACACGAGACGCCCGGGGCCGCGGCCGGGCAGGAAATGCCCGGTTGCGTGGAGCCTTCGCGCCGAAGCCGGCGGCAATGCCGGCGACGGAAGCGGACCCTGGGCCGACAACGCCACGGTGGAGCGCCGAGAGGCGGCCTCCCGGTTGCGCGGGAGGGCCCACGCCTCGCAAGCGTGGCGTCGCGCTTTACGAGCGCGACATGTTCAAGGCTGGCGCCTCCCGGCGCTCCGCCCACCCCTCGGTCGGGGTCGGGTGCTGCGAAGAGGAAGCGAAGAAACCCGGGCGCAGAAACGCACCGCGGGAATGAAGAAAAGGCGCTGTTTGACATCGTGAAGATGGAACGACGCGAGTGGTGCATCGCCAATCGCTCGGCCATCGCGTTGGCGGCAACGCACTCGGTCCCGGCCGAGGGCGCGCCTCGCTGCGCCTTCGCGGCAATGCGCCGTTGCGACATTTGGCCGGACGCGGATATCTGTCCATGCGGCCGCGGATGGCCTAACGTCCGCCGCGAGCTTTCGCACTTGGCGGAGTGACCGATGTCCCCTGCAACGAAACATGCCGGCCTGATCGGGCTTGCCTTAGCCTTGACGCTCGCGGCGCCGTCCGCCTCCGCCGCCGACTACTACGCCGGCAAGAGCATCGACCTCATGATCGGCGCGCCGCCCGGCGGCGGCTACGACATCTATGCCCGCGCGCTCGCGCGCCATTACGGCCGCCACATTCCCGGCCAGCCCACCATCGTCGCGAAGAACATGCCGGGCGCCGGCAGCGCGCGGGCGGCGGGCTTCATCAGCACGGTCGCGCCCAAGGACGGCACCGCGGTCGCCGCCATCATGCCGGGCGCGGTGATGGGGCCGCTGCTCGACGAAAAGGCCGAGGCGCTGTTTGATCCGACCAAGGTGCTTTATCTCGGCACCGCCAACAGCGGCACGCGCGTCTGCGTCTCCCGCAAGGACTCCAAGATCAAGACCTTCGACGACGCGCTCACGCAGAAGGCCGCCTTCGGCGGCGTCTCGACCAACAACTCCACCCGCGAATACGGCTACATGCACAAGAAGACCGCGGGCGCGCAATACGACGTGGTCTCGGGCTACAGCGGCACCGCCGAGATCGCGCTCGCGATGGAGCGCGGCGAGATCGACGGCGTCTGCGGCTGGGACTGGTCGAGCTTCAAGTCGCAGCGGCCCGACTGGCTGCGGGACAACAAGGTCAATGTGCTGCTGCAGGTCGGCCTCGAGCCGAACGCCGAGCTCACCCGCATGGGCGTCCCCTCGGTGTTCAACTACGTGAAAGGCGAGGAGAACCGCAAGGTGGTCGAGCTGATCATCAGCCAGCAGGTTTTCCAGCGCTCCTATATCGCGCCGCCGGGCCTGCCCGCGGAGCAGCTCGCGACGCTGCGCACCGCGTTCGACGCCACCATGCGCGACAAGCAGTTCCTGGACGACGCCGAGAAGATCCGCCTCGACATCTCGCCGCTGCCCGGCGCCAAGGTGCAGGAGCTGGTGCAGAGCCTCTATGCGATGCCGAAGGACGTGGTGGCGCGGGCGCGCCAGGCGATCACGCCGTAACCGTCCTGTGGGGGGCGACCTGGGCGCCGGCCTAGGCCGCTAGTCCAGAACTGCTCTGCTGGCCCTACTCCGCCGTCATTCCGGGGCGCCGCGAAGCGGCGAGCCCGGAATCCATAAGCCCAGGCTGTGGTTATGGATTCCGGGCTCCCTCGCTGCGCACCCAGGTCGGCTATTGCCGACCTGGGCACTCATCCACTGCCGATCTCGGGGGAACCCCGAGATCGGTGGCCCCGGAATGACGACGGAGAGTTGGTGCTTCGCTCTAGCTAAAGATATATCTTGCGCTACATCTGATTTTAGTATATCTATAGATATATCTTTACCAACAAAGGAGGCCGACATGTTCGGCATGAGACATTCGTGTGGATCGTTCGAAGGGAAGTGGGCGGCGCGCCGCGGCAGGCGCGGAAAGTTCGGTCATGGCTGGGGCGGCGGGCGTCACGGCATGGGCGGCGACGACATGATGCGGGCCGGCCGGATGCTGGCGCAGGGCGATCTGCGCCTGATCGCGCTGGCGCTGATCGCCGAGCAGCCGCGCCATGGCTACGAGATCATCAAGGTGCTCGAAGACAAGACCGCCGGCTGGTACTCGCCGAGCCCCGGCATCGTCTATCCGACGCTCACTTATCTCGAAGAGGCGGGCTACGTCACCGCCCAGGTTGAAGGCGCCAAGAAGCTCTACACCATCACCGAGGAAGGGCGCGCGCATCTCGACGAAAATCGCGACTTCGTGGACGCCGTGCTCGAGCGGCTCGCCGCCATGGGCGAGCGGGTTGCGCGCATGCGCCGCCGCTTCGGCGACGACGACGAGGACGAGCGCCGCGGCGCGAGCGTTCCGCGCCTCGTGCGCGCCGCGCTCGAGAACCTGCGCGAGGTGGCGGCCAAGCGTCTCGAGGACGACGCCGACGCGGAAGCGAAAGTGGTCGAAGTGCTGGCGCGCGCGGCCTCAGAGGTGAAGAAGGCTTAGGCGGCAGTTTCGTTGGCGTAGAACCATCCGCCGTCATTCCGGGGCGCGCCGAAGACGCGAGCCTCCTTCGCTACGCTCAGGCCCCGGAATGACAACGGAGAGATTGGTCTTGGCTCACTCCACCTTCAGATTGAGCTTGCGCACCAGCGTCCCCCACTTGGTTTCTTCGCTGTCGATGTCCTTGGCGTATTCCTCGGGGGTCGAGGTCAGGGGGTCGCCGCCTTCGGCCAGGATGCGCGCCTTGACCTGCTCGGTCTCGACGAGCGCCCGCAGCGCCGTGTTGAGGCGCTCGATGACCGGCCGGGGCGTACCGGCAGGCGCAAGCAGCCCGTAGTGCAGAACGGATTCGAAGCCGGGCAAGCCGGATTCGTTCGCGGTCGGGACATCGGGCAACAGGCTAAAGCGCGTGGGGCTGAGCACGGCGATCGCGCGCAGTGTGCCGGCCTGCAGGTTGCCGAGCGCCGGCGGCAAGACGCCGAATGCGACCGGCACGTGGTTGCCGAGCAGGTCGTTCATGACCTGCCCGGTGCCCTTGTAGGGGATGATGGCGGCGTCGATGCCGGCGATGGACTTGAACAATTCGGCGGAGAGATAGCCGCCGGTGCCGACCGCCGACGTTCCGATATTGAACTTGGTGCCCTCTCGTTTCGCGATCGCGACCACGTCGCCGATGGTCTTGGCCGGAAACGAGGGATGTGCGAGCAGCGCAACCGGCATCGACGCGATCAGCCCGATCGGCGCGAAGTCCTTGCGCGGATCGAAGCCGGAATTGGCGTAGAGGCTCGGATTGATGGAGATCGATCCGGTGTGGCCGAGAAACAGCGTGTAGCCGTCGGGCGCGCTCTTGATGAAGGCGCGGGTGCCGACGAGGCCGGAACCGCCGGCGCGGTTGTCGACCACGACCTGCTGGCCGAGCGCACCCGACAGCTTCTCCGCGACGACGCGCGCCAGTGTGTCGACGCCGCCGCCCGGCGGATAGGGCACGACCAGGCTGACGGTCCGGGTCGGGTAATCCTGCGCGAGAGCGCCGCCACAAATGCCAATCGCGACCGCAGCGACGGCCGCGGCCTTGGTCAGACTCCGCAACATTCCCTCCCCGCTTTTTCTTTAGCCCACCACGACCGCCGCCCGAAATGGTGAGCGGCGGCCGAGTCGCAACTCAGCTACCAAACTTGCGCACAGCTCAATGAATGACCGTATCCACCTGCAGCCGCGCGATTTCGTCCTTTACCAGCAGCTTGCGACGTTTCAATTCCACGATCTGGAGATCATCGACGGATGGATGGGAGCGGGCTTCGGTAATTTCCGCTTCCAGAAGCCGGTGCCGTCTTTCCAGTTCCGCAAGATGCGCTTCTATGGACATGTGGGGGGTTCTCCTGAGGTCAGATTATTGCCTGACCCGGACAGCTTACACCTTTTCGGCCCGTTTTCGAAGCGGGTTTCGATTGTGCGGCGCAACAATCCCCCGCCGGCCTTGCCGCACAAGGGCTGCTTGAATGCCGGCGGGCAAAACGGGATACTTTGGCAGGTTGGCACACCACTCCTGCCCAACGCGCTCGGCGGCGGCTCAAGCTTCGAAATCAGCGGTGGCGATGACCAAAGACGAAGAACGCGAGTTGCGGGAGCAACTGGCGCGCTTGCAGCAGGAGCACCGCGATCTCGATGCCGCGATCTCCGCATTGCAGCATTCGCCGGGCTCCGACCTGCTGCAGGTTCAGCGTCTCAAGAAGCGCAAGCTCTATCTGCGCGACCGCATTTCCCACATCGAGGACCAGCTGACGCCCGACATTATTGCATGAGCCTGGACCGGGGGCTTCGTCACTCCGGCTGAATGCCGGCGTCGCGGATCACCTTGCTCCAGCGCTCGGTCTCCGCCTTCTTGAGCTTGGCCATATCCTCCGGGCTGCCGCCGGCGGCCATGAGGTTGAGCTCGCGAAAGCGGGCCTTGGTGTCCGCCTCGTTGAGGATGTCGTTGATCGTCCGGTTGAGCTTGGCGATGATCGGGCCCGGCGTCTTGGGCGGCGCGCTGATGGCGTTCCAGGTATCGGAGACGAAATCGGGCAGGCCGACCTCGATCAGGGTCGGGATGTCCGGCAGGATAGCCAGCCGCTTGTCGGTTGCGACCGCTAGAATTCGCGCCTTGCCGCCCTCGTGCAGCTTGGAGGCCGCGGAAAGCTCCATGAAGATGTAATCGACGTGGCCGGCGACGAGGTCGTTGAGCGCCGGACCGGTGCCGCGATAGGGCACATGCAGCATCTTGGTGCCCGTCGTCTTTGCGAACAGCTCCGCGGTCAGGTGCGAGGTCGTGCCCGGCCCCTGGGAGGCATAGGTGACCTTGCCGGGATTGGCCTTCACGTACGCCATGAATTCCTGCACGGTCTTCGCCGGGAAATCCTGCCGCACCAGCAGCACGTTCGGAAACTTCGACATCACGGCGACCGGCTCGAGCGCGACCGGATCGAAGTTGAGCTTCTTGTAGAGGGCGATGTTGCTGGTGATCGGCGCGGGCTGGGTGGCGAGCAGCGTGTAGCCGTCGGGCTCGGCGGTATAGACGGCCTCGGCGCCGATGTTGCCGCCGCCGCCGCCGCGGTTCTCGATCACGAACGGCTGGCCGAGCCGCTGCTGCAGCCGGGCCGCGAAAATCCTCGTCACGGTGTCGACACCGCCGCCCGCCGGCACGCTCACGATGATCTTCACCGGACGGTTCGGATAGTCGGCGGCCGGATCCTGCTGGCCGAGCGCCGGCGACGCGGCGAACAGCGCGGCCGCGACCAGAACGGAATATCTCGACATTCACGTCTCCTTGCTTGGACCCGCCGAATGCCATCGCATTCGACCCTGCCGCCTCGAGCGCGAATGTCGCATGTCGACACGCTGGCGGTACATGCGGCGGGAGGTATCAACGGAACTCGCCTGCCGTCAACACGTACGGTAGCATCGGTCCGCACGCTGCGGGCACTGCGGCCGCAAAGGGGGAACGCATGAAACGAGCTGTCGTCATCGGCATGACCTTCGTTCTCGGGCTCGCTGCAGTCGGCACGGCGCCCGCGCAGACGCCGGCTGACGACTATCCGCAACGCACCGTGACCTTTCTCTGCCCGTTTCCGGCCGGCGGGGGCACCGACATCCTCACGCGCCTGCTGGCGCAGGAGCTCCAGGACAAGCTCAAGCGGCCCGTCATCGTCGAAAATCGTCCCGGTGCCGGCACCATCGTCGCGGCCCAGGCGGCCGCGCGCGCCGCACCCGACGGCCACACGATCCTGCTCGCACCCGTGACGACCCTGGCAATGGGTCCGAGCATTCACAAGTCGCTGCCCTACGACACGGTCAGGGATTTCGCACCCATCGGATTGGTCGGGTCGTCGCAGTTCGCGCTCGTCGCCAACCCGAAGCTCGGCGCCACCACGCTTCCCGAGCTGATCGCCCTCATCAGGAGCAAGGATGGCCAGTTGAGCTATGCCTCCTCGGGCGCGGCGACGCCGCACCATCTGTTCATGGAGATGTTCCTGAAGATGATCGGCGCCAAGGCGCAGCACGTACCCTACCGCGGCAGCGCTGCCGCGCTCGCCGACATCATCTCCGGCCACATTCCATTCATGATCGTCGATCTCGCGGTCGCCATTCCTGCGATCAACGAGGGCAAGGTGAAAGCCTTCGGAGTGACATCGACGTCGCGCGTCAAGGCCATGCCCGATCTTCCGACCATCGCGGAGGCCGGCGTGCCGGGCTATGGCGGCACGCCCTGGTTCTCGGTGGTGGCACCGGCCGCAACGCCGCGGCCGATCGTCGACAAGCTCAACCACCTGCTCATGGCCTTCATCAACCGGCCCGAGACCCAGGACAAAATGAACGCGCTCGCGATCACACCCTGGACCAGCACGCCGGATGAGCTCGCGCAGTTCATCCCTGCCGAGATCAGGAAATGGTCGCAGATGGTGAAGGACGCCGGAATTACGCCGGAGTGATCCCCGCCGCACGCGGACGTCCGAAGGCCGCCATCCACCTGCGCGCCGCCGCCGACCAACGCAGGCGCCACACGCGCAGGTTCTCGATCGCCATCAAGGCCGCCGGCGTCACGATCAGCGTGAGCACGGTCGCAAAGCCGAGGCCGAAGACGATCGCGGTCGACAGGTTGACCCACCATTGCGTCGCCGGTGCGCCAAGGGTGATCTCGCGCGACATGAACTCGATGTTCATGCCGAACGCGATCGGCAGCACGCCGAGGATCGCCGTCACCGCGGTGAGCACGACCGGGCGGGCGCGCTCGCGGCAGGTTTCGATGATCGCGTCGTAAGCCGCCACGCCTTCGCGCCGCAATCGGTCGTAGGTGTCGATCAGCACGATATTGTTGTTCACGATCACGCCCGCATTGGCGATGACGCCGATCCCCGTCATCACGACGCCGAACGGCTGGCCCATGATCATGAGTCCCAGCAGCACGCCGAAGGTCGAGAGCACGACGGCGGTGAGCACCAGGCCGACCGAGGTCAGCTTGTTGAATTGCGCGAGCAGGATCGCGAAGATGAGGAAGATCGCGGTGCCGAACGCCTTGAGCAGGAATGCCGACGCCTTGGCGCGCTCTTCGTCCTCGCCCTTGAGCCTGAAGATCACGCCCGGTCCGAGATCGGCCTTGGCGAGCTCGCTGACGATCTCCTGCTGCACCTTGGCGGTCTGCACGCCTTGGGCGACGTTGGCGGATACCGTCATGACGCGATTGCCGTTGACGCGGTTGATGTAGCCGACGCGCTGCGCCGGCACGCGCTGCACGAAGTTGCCGATCGGGACGTGGCCGACCTGGGTCTGCACGCGCAGATCGTCGATCTGATCGAGGCTGCGGCGATCGGGCGGAAAGCGGACCAGAATGTCCACCGACTTGTCGCTGTCGACCGGACGGTATTCGGTCGCCTTGAGGCCGTTGGTGACGAGCTGAACGGCGCCGCCGACGGTGTTGACGCCGGCGCCGTATTTCGCGGCCTCCGACTTGTCGACCTCGATCTTCCAATCGATGCCGGGGAGCGGCTGGCCGTCGTCGAGATCGCGGATGTCGCTGTGCGCCGCCAGGATGGCCGTGACCTTCTTGGCGGCCGCCGGCAGCACCGCCGGATCCAGCGCCCCGAGCTGGACCTGGATCGGCTTGCCCGTCGGCGGGCCCGCGCGCGGCGCCGTCACCTCGACCAGGATGCCCGGAATATCGGCGGTCTTGGCGCGGATGGCATCCATGATCTCGTGCGCCGGCGCACGGCTGCGCCAATCCGCGAACTCGAACTGGATGACGCCGACGGTATCCTCGGTCAGCTCGCTCATGCCGCGCGGCTGCTCGCCGATGCGGGTGTAGACGGTCTTGAGCCCGTCGAATGCGAGCACGCGCTTCTCGACCTCGGCGACCAGGCGATTCTTTTCGTCGAGCGCAAGGTTGCCGCGGGCGTGCACGATGACCTGGCCGTAGTCGGGCTCGACGCTCGGGAAGAATTCGACACCGCGGCCGAACTTGCCGTAGGCCATCTGCACCGCGACCAGCAGGAGCGCCGCCAGCGCCAGCGTCGAGCCGGGGTGGCGCAAGGCCAGGCGCACGGTCCGCATATAGGGCCCGCGATCCCGCGCCCGCTCGTCGTGCGGCACCGGCGCGGCCTTGCCCAGCAGCGCACCGAGCGTGGGCGTGAAGAACAGCGCGACCACCAGCGAGGCCGACAAGGTCGCGATCAGCGTGATCGGCAGATATTTCATGAACTGGCCGACCACCCCCGGCCAGAACAGCAGCGGCGAAAACGCCGCGATGCGGGTCGCGGTCGCCGCCACCACCGGCCCGCACATGCGCTTGGCCGCAAGCGAATAGGCCTGCCTCGCCGGCATGCCTTCGGACATGCGGCGCTCGGCGAATTCCGACACGATGATGGCGTCGTCGACCAGCATGCCGACGGCGAGAATGAGCGAGAACAGGACGACGATGTTGACCGTCAGCCCCGCGAGCTGCAGCCCGAGCACGCCGGCCAGAAACGAGGCCGGTATCGCAATGCCGATGAACAGCGAGGCGCGGAAGCCGAGCGCGAACAGGATCACGACCGCCACCAGCAGCACGCCCGTGACGACCGAATTCTGCAGGTCGCCGAGCATCTGCCGGATGACCTTCGACTTGTCCTGGGTGAAGGTGACGTGCACGGCTTCGGGCCAGGTCTTCTGCAGCGCCGCCACCGTCGCCTTCACCGCGTCGACGGTCTCGATCAGGTTGGCGCCGGTGCGTTTCGACACCTCGATGGTCATGGCCGGACGCCCGTTCACCCGCGTCACCGAGGTGGCGTCCTTGAACGTCGGCTTGACCTCGGCGATGTCGAGCAGCGTCACCGATGCCTTCGGCGAAGCCACGATGGGAATCCGCAGGATGTCCTGCGGCTTCTCGAACAGGGAGGGCACCTTGACGGCGAAGCGCCCGGTCTCGCCTTCGAGCGCGCCGGCGGCGATCAGGGTGTTGAACGACTGCGTCATCGATCCGAGCGTATCGAGCGACATCCCGTAGCTGCTCAACTGCGTCGGATCGAGAATGATCTCGACCACCTCGTCGCGGGCGCCGCGCAGCTCGGCCGAGAGGACGCCCGGCGCCTGCTCGATCGCGTTCTTGGCGGCGCGCGCGATGCGCAGCAGCGTGCGCTCGGGCACGTCGCCGGAAAGCCCCACCACCAGCACCGGATAGAGCGAGAGGTTGACCTCGAGCACCTGCGGCTCGTCGACGTCGCGCGGCAGGTCGTGCTTGGCCTGATCCACCTTGGCGCGCACGTCCGCGAGCGCCGACTTGGCGTCGAAGCCGGCCTCGAACTCGAGCAGCACGAAGCCGCCACCCTCGAAGGCGGTCGAGCGCATCTCCTTCACGTTGCCGACCGATTTGAGCTGGGTCTCGACCGGCCGCAACAGGAGCCGCTCGGCGTCCTCCGGGCTGATGCCGCGCTGGGAAAGCTGGACATAGATGATCGGGATCTTGATGTCCGGCTCGGCCTCCTTGGGGATCGTCACATAGGCGACCATGCCCGCGCACAGCAGGAAGATGAGCGTCGCGATGGTGAGCCGCGCGTGATCGATGGCGTAGTCGATGAACCTGGACATCACATCATTCTCGTGCTGCCGGACCCCCCTGGCGGTCCCCTTCCCGGCAGCGGAAAGGGGCGCCGAGATACCGAGCTACTTCGCCGTGGCGGTGAGCTCGGGCGCCCTCACGGCATCGACCTTTTGGCCTTCGCGCACGAAATCCTGCCCCTGCACGATCACGTGCGTGCCGTCGGGAAGGCCGGTGACCCACATGAAGCTCTGCTCGTCCTCGATCACGTTGACCGGGGCGAACGCGACCGTGTCATCGGCGCCGACCGTGCGCACGCCGAGATTGCCGGCCGAGGAGAAGGTGAGCGCGGAGCGCGGGACGCGCGTCGCCGGCACCGGCGACAGCGGCATGGAGACCTCCGCCGTGATGCCGTCGGGGATTTTGCCGTCGGCGTTCGGCAGCTCGATCTCGACCCGATAGGTGCGCGTGGTCTGGCTCGCGGTCTTGGCGACGAACCGAATTTTGCCGCGCGCGCTCTCGCCGGTGACGAGCCGCACGTCGGCGGTGTCGCCGACCTTGATGCCGGCGAGCTTGCGCTCCGCCACTTCGACCACCGCCAGCATCGGATCGAGCGCGACGAGATGCGCGATCTCGCGGCCGGCCATGGAGAACGCGGCCTGGCCGACCTCGACCGCCACGTCATGCACCACGCCCGACCAGGGCGCGCGCAGCACGCCGCGGTCGCGCTCGGCCTCGGCGCCGGCGAGCGCGGCTTCCGCGGCCTTGACCTGCGCCTCGAGGTCGACGAGCTGGAGCCGCGGCAGCGTGCCATTCAAGATCAGCGCACGCTTGGCCTCGAGCTCGGTGCGCTTTTGCGTCACCACCGCTTGCGCCTGCGCCACCTGCGCCTCGCGCGCCTCGTCGGACAGGATGGCGAGCACGTCCCCCTTCTGCACCCACATTCCGCGCTTGATCCTGAGCTCCGTCAGGACCCCGCTGGCACGCGCCGTGATGGTGACCCGCTTGTCCGCCTCGGTGCGACCGGCGACGGTGAGCTTGCGGCTGTGCGGAACGAGCGTTGTGCCGACGACCGCGACGCGGAAGAGCTTCTTCGCCTGGGCCTCGCCGGCGCGGTCCGCGGCGCGGCTTTCCGCGCTTTCATGCGGAAGGAAGTGGCCGGATGCGATCCAAAGCCCGGCGGCGGCGATGAGGCCGACCGCCGTAACGCGGCTCGCTTTCATCGGGAGTTCTCCTTGATGTTGGACACGCTGGCGGAGCGGCCGCGCAGCATATGACGGGTGATATCCATGAAGATCGGAAACACGGTTTCCGGGTCGAAATCGGGATCGAGCGCGCGGCGCCACCACACCCCGTCGGCGATCACCATGAGCATGGTGATGACGCCATCGAAATCGATGTCGGCGGGAATGTCGCCGCGCTCGGCCGCGGCGCGCAGCAGGGCCGCGAGCCATTTCCTCACGTCGGCATCGAAGGACGCGGAGATACGCGCGATTTCGGGATGGCGGCGGGCCTCGGCCATCACCTCGGTGCAGAGCATAACCTGCTCGCGCGGGCGCTCAGCAAAGTGATGGTGCGCCATGCCTTCGAGCACGGCGAACAGGCCGCGGGAGAGGTCCGCGCGGGCGAATTGCTGCGCGACCTCGGCGCGATCGCGCTCGGCGATGCCGGCGATGAGCGCCTCTTTCGACGGGAAATAGCGGTAGAGGTTGCCCGGGCTCATGCCGGCCTCGGCGCAAATCTCCTGCATGGAGGCGCCGTGAAAGCCCGAGCGCACGAAGCACCGCTGCGCCGCCGCCAGGATCTCGGCGCGACGATCGGACTGAAGCTGGGCGTTGGCCCGGCGCATGAACGGAAGTCCCCCACCCGATCTTGCAGCGCAGCATAAAGAGAACGAACGTTCGCTCTCTTAAACTTCCCCAACGGCGCTGTCAATGAGCCCCTGTGGACCCCACCTTCCACGTCGTGGGGATGCACTCCAATTGGCTTATTTTTGGGGCGGAAATCCGTCCAAGGTCCGATTCACCCTCGTTTTGTCGTCGCCTTGCCACCCCAAAGGCCGCCCCTATAATCGCCGGCTTCCTTTCGGGCGGTTCGAGGCGCCAATGGCGGGGAAGCCGGTTGCAATCATCATGGGAAGCCAGTCCGACTGGCAGACCATGAAGCACGCCGCCGACACGCTCGCCGAGCTGCGCGTCGGCTACGAGCCGCTCATCGTGTCGGCGCACCGGACCCCCGACCGGCTGTTCAAGTTCGGAAAGTCCGCGCGCAAGAAAGGCTTCAAGGTGGTGATCGCGGGCGCCGGCGGCGCCGCCCACCTCCCCGGCATGACCGCATCGCTGACGTCGCTGCCGGTGTTCGGCGTGCCGATGAACACCCACGCGCTCGAAGGCAAGGACAGCCTCCTCTCCATCATGCAGATGCCCGCCGGCGTTCCGGTCGGCACGCTCGCCATCGGCAAGCCGGGCGCGATCAACGCCGCGCTGCTCGCGGCCGCCGTGCTCGCCCTCTCCGACTCGCGTCTCGCCAAGCGGCTCGATCAATGGCGTGCGCGCCAAACCCAAGCCGTCGCGGCGCGCCCGAAGGACTAGAGCGTGCTGACGCCCGATTCGACGATCGGCATCCTGGGTGGCGGGCAGCTCGGCCGCATGCTCGCGCTCGCTGCCGCGCGGCTCGGATTCAAGTGCCACGTCTTCGCCCCCAGTCCCGACGCGCCCGCCTTCGACGTGGTGCACCGCGTCACCTGCGCCGACTATGCCGATCACGCCGCGCTCGATCGCTTCGCCGCCGACGTCGATGTGATCACCTACGAGTTCGAAAACGTGCCGGCGCAAACCGCGACCTTCCTGTCCGCACGCAAGCCGGTCGTGCCCGACCCGCAGGTATTGGCGATCACGCAGGACCGGCTGACCGAGAAGAACTTCATCGCCGGCCTCGGCATCGGGACCGCGTCCTTTGCCGAAGTCGCCTCGCCCGGCGAGCTCGCGGCCGCCTTGGATGCGACCGGCCGGCCGGCGATCCTCAAGACGCGGCGCTTCGGCTACGACGGCAAGGGCCAGGTCAGCATCCGCAACGGCAGCGATGCTGCCAGGGCCTGGCGCGAGATCGGCGAACAGCCCGCGATCCTCGAAGCCTTCGTGCCGTTCGAACGCGAAGTCTCGGTTGTCGCGGCGCGCACGCGCGACGGCCGCGTCGAATGCTTCGATCTGATCGAGAACGAGCATCGCGACCATATCCTCAAGTTTTCGCGCGTTCCGGCGAAGGTGCCCGAAAGCCTCGCCGGCGAGGCGCGGCGGATCGCCGAAACCATCGCGACCGGGTTCGATTATGTCGGCGTGCTCGCGGTGGAGATGTTCGTGGTGGCCGCGGGCGCGGGCCACGCCCTGCTGGTCAACGAGATCGCGCCGCGGGTGCACAATTCCGGCCATTGGACGATCGACGGCGCCACCGTCTCGCAGTTCGAGCAGCACGTGCGCGCGGTCGCCGGCTGGCCGCTGGTCAAGCCGCTGCGGCACGGCCGCATCGAGATGACCAATCTCATCGGCGCCGAGGTCGAGGACTACGCCAAATGGCTCAACGTGCCCGGCGCGAGCGTTCATCTCTACGGCAAGGGCGCGCCGCGCCCCGGCCGCAAGATGGGACATGTGACGCGGGTTCTCCGCCCGGACCCGGCGTGACGGACGGGCGCAATCATCGCGATCTCTCCGCGTGCACTGCACTGCATGCCCACACCCGCACGCATGCCCACACCCGCGAAACGGGGAACCGGCGGATGGACTCTTTGCGCTGATTCTGCTACATGCGCGGCCAATCGGGGAGCCCGCGCGATCGCGCCTTGGCGTCGGATCGGCGGGCTCCCGTACATCCATGACCGTGCAGGAACCACAGCAAAGGAACGACGCGTGCAGGTTCTCGTCCGTGACAACAATGTCGACCAGGCCCTCAAGGCGCTGAAGAAGAAGATGCAGCGCGAGGGCATTTTCCGCGAGATGAAGCTCCGCGGACATTATGAAAAGCCCTCCGAAAAAAAGGCCCGCGAGAAGGCGGAAGCGATCCGCCGCGCCCGCAAGCTCGCGCGCAAGCGGATGCAGCGCGAGGGCCTGTTGCCGATGAAGCCGCGGCCCACCACCGGCCCCGGAAGTCCGGCGCGCGGCGCTCCGCGGCGTCCGAGCTTTTGACCCATTGATTTCGGCCCGGCCGACGCCGAGCCGACGACCGACGATGCAGCGCGGGCCCTCGGGGCCCGCGCTGTCGTTTCGACGAGCCAAGGGGTAATCTCCGCCGAACGCGCATTCGGCGGCGCAACGAACAACGAAACGCGGGGGAGAAAAATGAAACGCAGCACGGACCGGATCCTCACCACCCATGTCGGCAGCCTCATCCGGCCGGCGGCGTTGCGCGAATTTCTCAGCGCCAAGGAAGCCGGCAAGCCCTTCGACGCCGACGCCTACGCCGCGTGTCTCAAAGCCTCCGTGGCCGAGGTCGTTCGCCGCCAAGCCGACATCGGTCTCGACGTCATCAGCGACGGCGAGTTCGGAAAGGCGATCAGTTGGGCGCAGTACACGCTGTTTCGCCTCGGCGGGTTCGAGCGCCGGCCGTTCAAGGCGGGCAGCAATCCCTTCACCCGCGGCGCCGACCGCACGCGATTTGCCGAGTTCTATGCCGACCTCGACTCTCGCGACCGGGTGGAAACCGTGCTGGATTCGGTTGCGGTGGCGCCGATCGCCTATACCGGCCAGGCCGAGCTGCAACAGGACATCGACAATTTCAAAGACGCCCTGCGCGCCGTCCAGGTGGAAGAAGCCTTCCTGCCCGTGGCGGCGCCCACGAGCGTGATCCCCGACCGCAAGAACGAGTACTACGCCAACGACGACGATCTGCAGCAGGCGATCGGCGACGCGATGCACACCGAATACAAGACCATCATCGACGCCGGCTTCCTGGTGCAGCTCGACGATGCCCGCGCCGCGGTGAGCTACGACCGGATGGTGCCGCCCAAGAGCCTGAAGGAGTACCGCACCTGGCTGGCCAAGCAGGTCGAGATCACCAACCACGCCATCAAGGGGCTTCCGCGCGACCGGATCCGATATCACGTCTGCTGGGGAAGCTGGCCGGGACCGCACGCGTCCGACGTCCCCTTCAAGGACATCGCCGACCTCGTCTTGAAGGTGCGCGCCGGCGCCTATTCCATCGAGCTCGCCAATCCGCGTCACGAGCACGAATGGCGGCTGTGGGAGGAACGCGCGCTGCCCAAGGACACGGTGTTGATCCCGGGCGTGATCAGCCATGCGACCAACATCGTGGAGCATCCGGAGCTCATCGCCGAACGCGTCGTTCGCCTGGCGCGCCTGGTCGGGCGCGAGAACGTCATCGCCAGCACCGATTGCGGCTTCGCGCAGGTGACCTATTTCGCGCGCGTGCATCCGCAGATCATGTGGGCGAAGCTCGAAGCGCTGGTCGAGGGCGCGCGGCTCGCCAGCAAGGACCTCTGGCGGCGATCTCCGAAGCGGGCGGCGCCCAAGCGCATGACAGCGAAACGCCGGCCCGCGAAGCGTCCGTCCAAACGGCGCGCCGTGGCTTGATACTGCACAGGTTTGCGCTGTCACGATTGGAAGGCAAACTCGGTGAACCATTCGCATCAGCACGGGAGCAAAACGATGAGATGCTTTGTCTTCGCATTGGCGCTGCTCGGCGCCGCCACCACGGCCGCGAACGCCCAGGACGCAATTCCCGATCTCAAGGGCACCTGGACCGGAAAGGGCAAGTCAATCGTGTTCGGCACCCATGCTCATCATCCCGGCACGCAAACGCCGAGCGACCCGCCACGCGTCCGCGAGATCGATGCGACGCACACGGTCGAAGGCCAGGACGGCCGGGTCGCGTGGGGGCGCTCGTCATCGGCGGTCGCCGACACCAAGGAGCCGTTCGCCTGGGCCATTGCCAGCGACAACAGGACGATCGTGGGGGCCGATCTCGACGGCTATTTCCGCATCACCCTCGTCGCGCCCGACCGCATGGAAAAGTGCTACACCCACAACGGTACGGGCCCGACGCGCTCGGTCGTCGCCACCTGCTATATGATGGAGCGGAAGCGCTAGGGTTGCGGTGAGGGCCGCGGAGCCGCCGCCGTTCACGACGTCGCACGAAAACCATTGCGCCGCCCCGCCCTTGCGACCCATTATCGAACCCCGCGAGGCTGCGCTGCGGGGTTGAGCCATGAAGGTCATCATTGTCGGTGGCGGCATCGGCGGTCTTACGACCGCGCTCATGCTGCATGCGCGCGGCATCGACTGCGAAATCTACGAGCAGTCGGACGCCGTCCGCGAGCTGGGCGTCGGCATCAACACGCTGCCGCATGCCATCAAGGAGCTGGCGGAGCTCGGGCTGCTCGAGCGGCTCGACGCGGT
This sequence comes from uncultured Alphaproteobacteria bacterium, assembly GCA_963827585.1. Taxonomy (GTDB): domain Bacteria; phylum Pseudomonadota; class Alphaproteobacteria; order Rhizobiales; family Xanthobacteraceae; genus VAZQ01. The sequence continues at coordinate 168,756 of CAWHCK010000046.1, read as the reverse complement.
CGGGATTCGGACCTACGAGCTGTTCTACACCAATCGTTTTGGGCAGGAGATCTGGCGCGAGCTGCGCGGCACCGATGCCGGCTATGACGTGCCGCAATTCTCCATCCATCGGGGCCGGCTGCAATCGGTCATCTACCAGGCGGTCCGCGCCCGTCTCGGGGAAACGCGCATCCATACCGGACATCGCCTGGGCGCCTTTTGCCAGGACGAGAGCGGCGTGACCGCCTACTTCTTCGACCGCCACGGCTCGCATCGCGCGACCGCGCGGGGAGACGTGCTGGTGGGCGCCGACGGCATTCACTCGCTGGTGCGCGACACGCTCTATCCCAACGAGGGGCCCGCGCGGTGGAACGGCGCCATGCTCTGGCGCGGCGCGGTCGAATGGTCGACCTTCCTTACCGGCCGCTCCATGGTGATCGCCGGCGGCATGGCCGCAAAGCTCGTCATCTATCCGATCGCCGAAGCCGCGCGGCCGGACCGGCGGCTGACGAACTGGGCGGTGGTCGCCCGCATCGGCGACGGCACCACCCCGCCGCCGAACAAGGAAGATTGGTCGCGGCCCGGACGGTTCGAAGACCTGATGCCGCACGTCCAGCGCTTCCGCATCCCCTACGTCAACGCGCAAGCGCTGATCGAGGCGACGCCCGAATTCTGGGAATATCCGATGTGCGACCGCGATCCGCTGCCGCGCTGGTCGCACGGCCGCGTCACCCTGCTCGGCGACGCCGCCCACCCGATGTACCCGGTCGGCTCCAACGGCGCATCGCAGGCGATCCTCGACGCCCGCTGCCTCGCCGACCGGCTGCAGACCGCCGAGCACGTGCTGCACGCACTCGCGATGTACGAGCAGGAACGCCTGCCGATGACGGCGCAGATCGTGCGGATGAACCGGAAAGGCGGCCCCGAGGGCGTCATCGACGCAGTCGAAGCGCGCGCGCCCGACGGCTTCAGCAGCATCGACGACGTGCTGTCGTTCGAGCAGCGCAACGCGATCGTGCGCGGCTATGCCTCGACCGCGGGCTTCGCGCGCGAGCAGGTCAACAAGGCGGCGTAGAGGGCGCGCGCCACCGATCTCGGGGTTTACCTGAGATCGGCACCTTATGTCGCCCAAGTCGGCGATAGCTTGGGTGGCGCGAGGCCTCGAAGGCGTGAGCGCTGCGGCTCGCCAGACGATCTACTCGAAGAGCGAAAGCGCCTTCTTTCTCAGCACTTCTTCCTGTCACCGCTCCGCAAATCGCTTGGCGGCATCGAGCGCAAGGCCCGTAGCAACGCTCCCGAACGCATCACCTGCAGTGAGGCGCGCAGTGGGTACTGCAGCGGCGATGGACTTCCGCACGGAAGGCATCCTGGCGGCACCGCCGGTGAGAAACACGGCCGACACCGAGTCCGGCGTCAAACCGGCCATCCGCAGCACATCATCGATGCGAGATCGTATACGCTGGACGCTGTCGGCGACGGCTGCCTCGAGCTCTGCTCGGGTGATCTCTCGGGAGATGTCGGCGACGCTATCGTCGAGATTGAGCGTGGCGAGATCGGCGCGCGACAGCTCGATCTTGGCAGATTCGACGCCCGCCAACAGCTCGTGGCCCTTGCGCTGCTCGAGCACGCGCAGCAGCCGTTCGATTTTTTCGGGCTCCGCCGAATCCCGCAAAACGCCACGGACCTCGGTCAGCACTTTCGGATCATCGAGAAAGCTGATCCTGTGCCAGGTCGCGAGGTCGTAAAAATACCACGATGGCGCATCCAATCCCTTGCGACGAAGAGGACTGCGCAGGCCCAGTGCCGGCATCACACTCGCTAGTCCCAACTGTTTGTCGAAATCCGTGCCGCCGATGTGCACGCCGGTGAATCCGAGAATGTCCTGGCGCCGGTCGCTCGATCGCGCACGCTCGGGGGAGACCCGCACCACCGAGAAGTCCGAGGTGCCGCCACCGATGTCGGCCACGAGCGCGATCTCCTCGGCATTGACGCTCTGCTCATAGTCGAGGGCGGCCGCGATCGGCTCGAACTGGAAGGCGATCCTCTCGAAGCCGGCGGCCCGGGCAGCCGCCTCGAGTTGGCGTTCCGCCGCGGCATCGGCCTCGGGGTCGTCGTCGACAAAGAACGCCGGACGGCCGAGCACCACGCTCGTCGGCGGCGCACCGAGATTTTCGCCAGCCGCAGTACGCAGGAACTGGAGAAACGTAGCGATGATCTCGCCGAAGGCATAGCGCTTTAGCTTGACCTGCGTTGTCTCCTCAAAAAGCTTGGTGCCGAGCACGCTCTTTATTGCGCGCAGATAGCGGCCGGGCTCGCGCGCGAAATAGCGCTCAAGAGCTTCGTGGCCGAGAGTCGTCGAATTGTCGTCGAAGCTGAAGAACAGGGCCGTTGGCACCGACGTCGCGCCACGCTGGATGGGTAGCAGATGAGGCACCCCCGCGTCGCAGACGCCAACGGAGGAGTTCGAAGTGCCAAAATCTATGCCGCACGCAAGTGTCATGCGCCATGCTCCGGTCATCGTATTGCTTGTTTGGCGGTAGCGATGTCCAGCCCTCGGACGGCTGGTCTGATTTCGCCGTCGAATGCGAAGGAGCGCGACTCTCGCCGGATTTCATCCCTTGACAAGTCTGCAATTTTTCCTCACACCGTGGCGTATCCAGAAAATTGAGATAGGAAAGCGGGGCGCACGAGCGGCGAGCCTGGGCGATGTCTTGTTGACGCCCGACTGATGCGCGGCGTAGACACCGCCGCGTCAGCGCGTCTCAACAGTCGCGGCTGGCCAGTGAAATTATCCTGGCTCTGCGCCTCTTAGATTGCGCAGGCGCTCATTCTCTCGGAGGAATCATGCAACGCCCTCTTCGGTCGGAGCTTCCGGCTCCGTCACCCGCCGTGGCTTTATCCACCAAAGCATCGCGTCCGGAGCCGCGGCCACGACCGGTTTGCTCGGCTCGCGCGCGGAGGCCGCAGACTGGAAGCCGGCTGGCCCGATCGAAATTGTGCTGTGAAGCGGATTTTCGATTTCTCGCCGCAGGTCCAGGTGTTGCAGCGGGGTGCGCTCGCGAACGAGTTCGAGCGCAGCCTCAAGGCGCCACGCTTCATCGATCGGAGGCAATAACTGGACGTTCGCTCCAATAAAATTCGTGCGGAGTTCCTCATTATGGCCCCGCATCGTGACGGCGCCGAGCTCCGGCCTCGACCGCGGGTTTCACCTGCAAGCAGGTCAAACAAGGCGGCGTGGAGCGCGATCCACCTCAAAATGAACAACTGATTGGCGTTCGCGATCTCTTTATCTTGACGCATGATCCTATCCGGAAGGCCTGTACCTTCCGGATGCGATCATCCTGTCGCTAGAGCGTGATTGCTTTAGGTTGAGTCGCAATCACGCTCTAGCTTTTTGTTTGAGCATGATCTTTTCGGAAAACCGGTACCCACCCCGGATCAAGTCCGGGGCAGGCTTTTTCCGGATCAGGCTCTAGCCGAACCCTACTTCATCGGGCATTGACCGGCGAAACGATCTCCCGCGGCCGCGAATATCTTCTCGTCGGTGCGGATCCTGGTGCCGGATCCGTCGTCGATCACGGTCCGGACATACCAATCCTGGATCGGGAAGTGGTTGTTGTTGAACCGGAAGGTGCCGCGAACGGAATCGACCTTCGCCTGTCGCAGCGCGCTGCGCAGCGCATCCTTGTCGGCAAGATTGCCGCCGGCGGCTTTGATCGCGCCGTCGAGGATGATCGCGGTGTCGTACGCATAGGCCGCGAACTCGCTGGCCTCGCGGCCGTAGGCCCTCTTGAAGCTCTCGGAAAATTCCTTGTTGACGGGGAACGGTAGATCGAGCGCCCAGTTGCCCGACGTGACCAGGCCGACCGAAGCCTTGCCCTGCGCCTTGCGCACGGTCTCGTCGACCAGCGGAAATCCGCCATAGAGCGGAATGGTCTTGGTCAACCCCGCCTGGTCGTATTGCTTCACAAAGGCGACCGCGAGCCCGCCGGGATAGAAGGCGAATACCGCATCCGGCTTGAGGTTCGCGATTCGCGCCAGCTCGGCGGAGAAATCGAGCTGCGCGAGCGGCGTGTAGATCTCATCGAGGATCTCGCCCTTGAAGGTATGCTTGAAGCCGGCGATGGCGTCCTTGCCGGCCTGATAGTTGGGCGCGAGCGCGACCATGCGCTTGGTGCCCTTGTTCTGCAGGAACGCGCCGATCGGCTCGTAGATGTGGTCGTTCTGGAAGGCGACCGCGAAGAAATTCGGATTGCATTGCGCCCCGGCCAGCGGCGACGGACCGGCATTCGGGCTGATCAGGAGCACCTGGGCACGCGTGATCGGCTGAACGATTGCCATCAGAATGTTCGAGAAGGTGGTACCGACGATGATCGGGGTCTGTTCCTTTTCGATCAGGCGCTTGGCCTGCTCGACACCGATCTCGGGCTTGAGCTGATCGTCCACTACAACCGGCTCAACCGCGACGCCGCCGAGTTTGCCGTTGAACTTCTGCAGCGCCAGCTTGAAACCGTCGACGCTGTCGATTCCGAGCTGCGCCGCCTGACCCGAGAGGGTTGCGATATAGCCGATCTTGACCGTCTGCGCGTCCGCAATGCACGGCGCGAATGCCAAGGTGCAAAGCAAGGCGGTACAAATCCGTATCCGTGTCTGCATGTGGTCCCTCCACCTGAAAGATTTACTCTGCAGCCTGCTTCAGCTCCCGGCGCTGATCGTGACTCGAAGGCTTTGCGGCACTGCGCAGCGCCTCCAGCTCCACCCGCTGCCGCTGATACAGACGGAACGCCTGATCCTTGCCGGCCAGATAGGGCAGCGGCCAGAACTGGGCGTCGTGGCTGTACTCGGCCGAAGCGACGAGGGTGAAATGCGGGTTGGTGAGATGCGGCCGCGCCAGCGCGCAGAGATCGGCGCGCCCGGCCGCGATGATCGTGTTCACCTGATCGGCGGTCGTAATGTTGCCGACTGCGATGGTCGGCACCATGACTTCGTTGCGAATCATCTCGGAGAACGGCGTCTGGAACATGCGCCCATAGACCGGGCTGGCCCAGCGCGAGGTCTGTCCAGCCGAGACATCGATGATGTCGGCCCCGTGCGCACGGAACATCGCCGCGATCTTCAGGCCGTCCTCGGGTGTCGTGCCGCCCGGTGCCCAGTCGGTCGCCGAGATGCGCACCGAGATCGGCTTGTGCTTCGGCCAGTTCGCTCGCACCGCGTCGAACACCTCGAGCGGGAAGCGCATGCGGTTCTCCAGGCTGCCGCCATACCGATCATTGCGCGCGTTGCTCAGCGGTGAGATGAAGCCGGACAGGAGATAACCATGGCCGGCATGGACCTCGATCATGTCGAAATCGGCCCTGTCGGCATTGATCGCGGCGCGCGCGTAGTCGTCGCGGATGCGCTCCATCTCGGCGCGCGTGATCTCGCGCGGAACATGCATGAACTCGTGGAACGCCAGCGGCGATGCGGCAAGCAGCTCCCAGTTCCCTTCTTCCAGCGGATGGTCCATGCCCTCCCAGCCGCGCCGCGTGGAGCCCTTGCGGCCGGAATGACCGAGCTGCAGGCAGAATTTCGCCGGGCTTTGCTTGTGAATGAAATCGCTGATGCGCTTCCAGGCCGCGATCTGATCGTCGGAATAGATGCCGGGGCAGCCAGGCGTGATGCGCCCCATTTCCGATACCGCCGTCATCTCGGCGAACACGATGCCTGCGCCGCCCATGCCGAAGCGGCCGAGATGCACCAGATGGAAGTCGCCCGGGATGCCGCCCGGCTCCGCCGAGTACATGTTCATCGGCGAGACGACCACGCGGTTCGCAACCACCATCTGCCCAACCCGGAACGGCGTAAACATCGGCGGCGGAGGATCGTCGAGCGGCACGTCGAAGCCCTGCTCGCGCACCGTCGTGGCGAACCAACGCTGCACCTTCTCCACGAATTGCGGATCGCGCATCCGCAGGTTCTCGTAAGTGACGGCCTTGGCGCGCGACAGCATGCTAAAGCACGCCTGAATCGGCGCCATGCGCCAGTAGCGCGCCGGGTTCTCGGTCCAAAGCGCGCTGACATTCGAGGCGTATTGGGTCTTCTCGACGTCCTCGCGGCGCGAGCCCTGGAACCGCTCGAGCGCATCCGGCACCGAGCCCGCCGCCACGAACGCCTCGTACAGATTGATCGCGTCCTCCATGGCGAGCTTGGTGCCGGAGCCGATGGAGAAATGCGCCGTGTGCAGCGCATCGCCGAGCAGGACGATGTTGCGATAATACCAGTTCTTGTTGCGGATCACCGGGAAACGGCGCCATGAGGAGCGATTGGCGATGAGCCGATGCCCCTTCAGGAGATGGGCCCACATATTCTCCAGATAGGCGACGGTCTCCGCCTCGCTCAGCTTGCCGAGGGACGCTTCCGCCTTGGCCCAGGTCGCTTCGGGCGCTTCGATCACCCAGGTGCTCATGTCCCGTCGGTATTGGTAGGTGCAGAGGTCCCAAATACCGAACTCGTTGGTCGTGAAGTGGAACGAGAACGCCTCCGAGGGCGCCGAGCTGCCGAGCCAGATGAAATGATTGCGGCGCAGCTCGACTGTGGGCTGGAAGTGCTCCTCGTAGCGGCTGCGGATGAAGCTGTTGATGCCGTCGGCTGCGACGATCAGGTCGGCATCCTCGAGCTCGTCGAGATCGGTGATCTCGCGCGAGAACCGCAGCTTGACGCCGAGCTCCCGGCAGCGCGCCTGCAGCACCATCAGGAGGGTGCGGCGCTCGGTGCCGCAGAAGCCGTGGCCGGTGGAACGCACGACCTCGCGATGGAAATGAAAATCGATCTCGTCCCAATAGGAGAACTCGCGCGTGATCCCCGCGTAGGACTCCGCGTCGTAATCCATGAGGTTGTCGAGGGTCTCGTCCGAGAACACCACGCCGAAGCCGAACGTGTCGTCCGCGCGGTTGCGCTCGTAGACGGTCACGTCGTAGTCGGGAAAGCGCTTCTTCATCAGGAGCGCGAAGTAGAGACCGCCCGGGCCGCCGCCGATGATCGCGATCCTCATGCCGCGGCCTCCCGCATGCGCGCGACGCGCGGGAGCTCCTTGCGCCCGACGCCGTCATAGAGATCAAGGGCGCGCTCGAACCAGGCCGCCACGACGTCGTCCGCCTCGAGCACCCTTGTGGTGGAGACGACGCGTGCCCACTGGAGCACGCCGAACAGGATGTGGTCCGCATAGGCCGGCGCATCGCCGCCGAGGAAACGGCGCTGCTCGAGCGTCTTGCGGAGCGGCTGCAGGCGGCGGCGGAACTGCTCCAAGGCCTTCTCGCGCTCGCCCGAGAGCTCCTCGAGCGACTTCTTGAAGAAGCCTTCGATCTGCCCGCGCAGATGCCTCGCGTCCGCCTCCTCGACGCAATCGAGCACGTCGCGCATCAGATAGGGCACGATCGCCGGTACGAGCTCGCGGTCGGCCCAGAGATTGAAGAAATGCGTGAGGGACTCGCCGACCGGACCGCCGAACAGGCTGGGCGCGTCGGGGAACGTGCGTTCGAGATAGCACGCGATCGCCCAGGAATCGGTGATGACGCGGCCGTCGTGCTTGAGGATCGGAACCTTGGCCTGTCCGCTGAAGGCGGTCGCGGCCTTGTCGCTGACTGCGACCGGGTGGACCACGAAGGCGAGGCCCTTGTGATGCAGGGCAAGCCGCGTCCGCCAGGAGAACGTGCTGAACCGGCAATTGCTCCGGCCGCCAAGCTCCCAAAGCTCGAGCATTTGAATCTCCGGAAAGTACATTCTATTTTACGTCGCACATTCAATGAGTCAAGATAGCCCTGCGCACCCCGCTCCAATTCAGTTGCCGCATCCGAAATGCTAGGCGGAGGACGCAAACATGCAGCCGGAGGAACCATGAAGAGCGCGAAAAAGAAGCCCGTCGCCGTCGAGCCGGACGAGGCCGTCCCGCCGCTGGGAAGAACCGAGCGCGAGCGGGTTTTTCTCGAATTCGAGCAGGCGCTGATCTGCGCCGCCGAAGCGTTCTATCGCTTCGCCGGGGTGGCGCTCGGGCCCATGGGCAAGGACAACAAGCTCACCGGTCAGGAGAACGTCATCCTGCAACAACTGATGTTCACGCCCAAGCCGCGCAGCGTCAGCGATTTGAGCCGGTTCAGCAATCGCGACGACATCTCCAACATCCAATACAGCCTGCGAAAGCTCACCGCGGCGGGCATGATCGAGAAGGTGCCGGGCAGCACCAACCGCGACACGCGCTATCGCCCCACCGCCGCCGGCCGGGAGGCCACCGAATATCTGGTCGCGGCGCGGCGCGAACTGCTGATCGCCCCGAGCGCCAACATCAACGACATCGAGGCACAATTGAAGTCCGCGACCAATGCAATGTCGCTGCTCACCGGCCTCTACGACCGGGTGTCGCGGGTGCTGGCAGGCCGATTCTGAGTAAGGGCGATTGATTGGAATAACGGAGTAATGTACCCTCTAAAATCGACCGGTTGCGGCGACACGGCAGGCGCGGTGGCGACGATGACGAGTTTCGATCCTGCCTACTTCCGGGCCCGGAGCTGGTGGCGCGACGAGACCCTGCGGGACTGGCTCGATCGGCACCGCGCCGGCAATCGCGCGGCCATTCGGACGTTCGACGACACGCTGACCTACGCGAGCTTCGCCGAACGGGTCCGAAACTTCGCGGGCGGGCTGGCGGATGCCGGTATCGCGCGCGGCGACGTGATCGCGGTCCACCTCCCCAACATCCCGGAGTTCCTGATCGCGTGGCTCGCCATCAACGAGCTCGGCGCGATCATGCAGACCGTGCACGTGCCCTACGGCATCCGCGAGATCGAGCATCTGCTGCTGCACAGCGGCGCCAGGGCCTGCTTGGCGCCGGCGAAGATGAAGGATCGCTCGCCTGCCCTCGACATCGCATCGTTGCGCGGGCGCGTGCCTGCATTGCAGCTCGCCATCGCGGTAGGCGGCGAGAGCCCCGGTGCGGAGAGCTTCACGAAGCTCATGGAACGCGGCGAGAAAAGCGCTTGGCGGCCAGCTCCGATCCAAGGCAGCGATCCGTTCCTGCAGCTCTACACCTCGGGCACGACCTCGTCGCCGAAAGCCGTCCGCGTCACCTTCAATCATTTCCTGAGCAACGCGCGCATGTGCGCAGCCGAATTCGGCATCACGCCCGATGATCGGATCCTGTGCCTTGCGCCCTACACGCATCTCTACGGCCTCTATACGGTGCAGCTCGGCTTGGCGACCGGGGCGGCCACCTGTCTGCTCGACCTGTTCACGCCGGCCGGCTTCGTGCGTGCGCTCGAACGGTTCCGTCCAACGGTGCTCTTTGCAGGCCCCGCGCATGTCGCTCCGTGCCTGCAGCAGAACCTGTTCCAAGGCATCGACTTTTCGGAGCTGCGCATCGCGGTGGTGACGGGATCGACGGTTCCGGCAACCCTCTCCGCGGCATTCGAGGAGCTCATGCCGAACGGCAGGGTGCTGCAGGCCTGGGGCATGACCGAGCTGCAATTCGGCGCCTGCAGCCGCCCCTCCGATGCACGCGCGATCCGCTTCGAGACCATTGGCCGCGCGACGCCCGGAACCGAGCTGCGGGTCGCCGATTCCGACGGTCGCGTGCTGCCGCACGGCGAGACCGGCGAGCTCCAGGTGCGCGGATGCTCGCTGTTCTCGGGCTACGAGGGAAACGAGGAGGCCAATGAGTCGAGCTTCACCGCCGACCATTGGTTTCGCACCGGCGACCTCGCGAGCATGGACGCGCAAGGAAACGTGCGCCTACGCGGACGCACCAAGGAGCTGATCAATCGCGGCGGGATCAAGTTCAATCCGATCGACATGGAGATCGCGATCGCCGGGCATCCGGCGGTGGCGCAGGTCGCGATCGCCCCCTTGCCCGACGAGGTGCTGACCGAGCGCGCCGGGTGTTTCGTGATCCTGAAACCGGGGGCATCGCTGAGCTTCGACGAGCTCAAGTCATTCCTGGCCGATCGCAAATTCGCAAAATTCACCTGGCCCGAGCACCTCGCAATCGTCGCCGAGATGCCGATGACACCGACCCGCAAGGTCATGAAGGCTGATCTCGTGCAGCAATATCTCAAGGCCAATCCCGGCCGCGCGTAGGTGGTGATCGCCATGACGTTGCCCCTCGCTCTTCCCAAGTCCCGCGCCGACATCGCGCAAATCCAGAGCGAGCAGAAGCGCAAGGCGTTTGCGCGCGCGCTGACCCTCCCGTGGTATCGCGGCAAGCTCGACCACGTCGATGCGAACGCGCTCGACGATCCGTCCGAGTGGCGGAAAATCCCGATCCTCGACAAGGAAACGCTGCGCAAACTGTCTCATGCCGAGTTCTTGGAGGCATTTTGCGCGGTCCCCCGCACGGAGATCGCGGAATATTGGCGCTCCGGCGGCTCGACCGGACAGCCGGTGTTCTATCCGCGCACGCGCGAAGATCTGCGCTTTGCCGAGTTGTCCTGGGGCCGATCGTTCCCCTGCATCGGCATCGGCCCCGGCGATCTCTGTCACATCTCGTTTCCGCTCGGCGTGCATCCGGCGGGGCAGGTCTGGGCGCGCAGCGCGCAGCTGTTCGGCGTCGGCATGGTCTGGGTCGGCGCCGGCAATTCCTATTCCTCGGCAGCGCAGCTCGAGCTGATCCAGACGTTGCGCCCGACGGTGTTCATAGGCATGAGCAGCTTTGCCCTGCATCTCGCCAATCTCGCGGAAGCGAAAGGCATCGATCTGGCCGCCTCCTCGGTCGACAAGCTCGTCTGCTCGGCCGAGACCCTGTCGGCCGCAAAGCGCGAGAAGCTCGCCCGCCTCTGGGGCGCCGATGTGTTCGACGTGTTCGGGATGAGCGAGGCCGGTCTCATGGGGGCGGAAAACTCAGCCCATGACGGCATCCACATCTGGACCGACATGTACTTCATCGAGATCGTCGACCCCGAAACCGGCAAGTCGGTGAAGGACGGAGACATCGGCACATTGTGCGTGACACCGCTGAGGACCAATCAGGCCACGCCGTTCCTGCGCTGGAACTCGGGCGATCTGGTCAGCTTGGTGCCGCATTCGAGCGGCAGCGGCCCGTATGCCGACCTGTTTCCGATGATCCGGCACGCCAACCGCACGACCGGCTTCTTCAAGGTCCGCGGCGTAAACGTCAACCACACCGAGTTCGAGGATTCTGATGTTCCGCAACGCCGAGGTCTTGGACTTCCAAGCCGTGCTCGAGACCGAGGAAAAGACCGGCCGCGAAGGCTTACGGGTCCTGATCGAGGTCAAGGGTGCCTGCGACGCCGAGACCGCCCGCCTGCAGGTCGCCGACGCTGTGAAGCGGACTTTCGATTTCTCGCCGCAGGTTCAGGTGTTGCAGCGGGGTACGCTCGCGAACGAGTTCGAGCGCAGCCTCAAGGCGCCCCGGTTCGTCGATCGCAGGCAATGAAATTCGCGCGGAGCTCCGCATGATGGCCCCACATCGTGACTGCGCCCGTCGGTTACGCAGGGGGCGGCGGCAGGAACACCACCTCGTATTTGGCGGCGAGTGCGATGACCTCCTCGGGCTTCTGCTCCTTCATGCTGTGGATCGCCCAGAACAGGTCGTAGAGCGCGCGCGTGGGCGTCACCCAGAAGAAGCATTTCACGGGCTGCTCCGATTTGTTGAAGATGCCGTGCGGGATGCCCATGGGCAGCCGGATCAGGTCGCCGGCGCCGGCCACGAAGTCCTTGCCGTCGATCAACAGATCGAAGCGGCCCTCGAACATGTAGATGAACTCGTCCTGGGTCGGATGGATGTGCGGCGGCACGAACGTGCCGGGCGGAAAGGTGGCGTGCCAGGCGAACGAATGCTCGCTGACCTGCTTCGGCACGTAGGTCTGGCCCAGGATGTTCCAGACGATGCCGTCGATGCCGGTATTGGCCCTGGTAATGCCTGCGGTGAGCGGTTGCATTGCGCGCGAACTCCCTTGGCTGGTCCCGTCACTGTCGTTTCGCCGCGGACCATTCAACCACGAACGAAAGTGCAGCAGAATGGATCGTCCGTTTCGCAAGTACCGTAAATGCGGTGCCGTCGCCGCGCAACGCGGCCGGGCGAACCAATTGGACGAAGTTTAACCGGCTTGCCGCACATCTTGGCACAACGCGGCCTTCACAGGAGACGGGCTTCGAACCTAGACTATCGGGCAGCCTTGCTCGATCCGGGGTGGTCCCAACCGAGGATGACCGCCGGGAGCGACCACACATCCTGACAGGAGATGGACACATGACGAGATTGGTCCTGCTCGCCGCCGCCGCGGCGATTCTGGGAGGGACGGCAGCGCAGGGGCAGGAGAAGCTCAAGATCGGCATCATTGCCACATTGTCCGGACCGCCCGCCGTGCTGGGGCAGCAGCTGCGCAACGGGTTCAATCTTGCGGTCAAGACCCTCGACGGCAAGCTCGGCGGGCGCGACGTCGAGGTGATCGTCGCGGACGACGAGCTCAAGCCCGACCTCGCGGTGGTCAAGGTCAAGGCGCTGGTCGAGCGCGACAAGGTCGATTTCGTCGTCGGCCCGATCTTTTCCAACATCCTCGCCGCCATCATGAAACCGGTGACCGAGGGTGGGGCGATCCTGATCAGCCCCAACGCCGGCACCTCGAACTTCGCCGGCAAGGAATGCAATCCGAACTTCTTCGTCACCTCCTATCAGAACGATCAGGTGTTCGCGGTGCCGGGCAAGCATGCCCAGGACACCGGGATCAAGAAAGTGTTCTTGATGGCGCCCAACTACCAGGCGGGCAAGGACGCGCTCGCCGGCTTCAAGGCGTTCTTCCGCGGTGAGATCGCGGACGAGGTTTACGTCCCGCTGAACCAGCTCGATTTCTCCGCCGAGCTCGCCAGGATCGCGGCTGCGAAGCCCGACGCGATCTACGTGTTCCTGCCGGGCGGCATGGGCGTGAATTTCGTCAAGCAGTTCCGGCAGGCGGGACTTGCCGACACGGTCACGTTCCTCTCCGCCTTCACCGTCGATGAATCGACGCTGCCGGCCCAGCAGGACGCCGCGCTCGGCTTCTTCGGCGGCGCCAACTGGGCGCCCGACCTCGACAATCCGCAGAACAAGGCCTTCGTCGCCGCCTACGAGAAGGAATTCGGCGCCGTCCCCGCGACCTACGCGTTCCAGGCCTACGACGCGGCACTCCTGATCGACAGCGCCGTACGTCAGGTGCGGGGCAATGTGGCCAACCGCGAGGCGCTGCGCGCCGCCATGATGAAGGCCGACTTCAAGTCGCTGCGCGGGGGCTTCAAGTTCAACGCCAACCATTACCCGATCCAGGACTTCTACCTGGTCAAGGTTGCCAAGCGCGCCGACGGCAAGTTCGAGACCCAGATCGTGAAGAAGGTGTTCGAGAACTATGCCGACCCGCATGCCAAGGATTGCGCGATGAAGTGAGATAAGGTCCTCGCTTTTCGGGACCGAGCCCGAACGGCGAAAATCACTCTCCATGTCCACAACGCTTCTCGTCGTTCAGACCCTCAACGGGCTGCAGCTCGGTGTCCTCCTGTTCCTGATCGCGGCCGGTCTCACGCTGGTGTTCGGCGTGATGGACTTCATCAACCTCGCACACGGCGTCCAGTACATGCTGGGCGCCTATCTCGCGGTCGCATTCTATGCGGTGACCGGCAGCTTTCTCGCAGCGCTCGTCCTCGCGCTCGCTGCCACGCTGGCATTCGGCCTGGTGCTCGAATTCCTGGTGTTCCGGCATCTCTACGGCCGCGATCACCTCGACCACGTCATCGCGACCTTCGGCATCATTCTGTTTCTCAATGAGGGGGTGAAGCTCGTTTGGGGCGCAGCGCCGCTCAGCCTGCCGATGCCCGAGCTGCTCTCGGGCTCGGTGCGGCTCGCCGACGGACTTCTCTATCCGGTGTGGCGGCTGGTCATCATCTCGTCGGGGCTCGGCGTCGCGGCGCTGCTTTACGTGCTCGTGACCTATACCCGGATCGGCATGCTGGTGCGCGCCGGGGCGACCAACGCCGCCATGGTGTCGGCGCTCGGCGTCGATATCCGGCGCCTGTTCATGATCGTGTTCGGCTTCGGCGCCATGCTCGCGGGCTTTGCCGGCATCATGGTCGCGCCGATCCTCTCGGTCGATCCCGGAATGGGCGATACCATCCTGATCCTGGCGTTCGTGGTCATCGTCATCGGCGGCATCGGCTCGATCCGCGGCGCCTTCCTGGCGGCGTTGCTCATCGGCCTCGTCGACACGCTCGGGCGATCGTTCTCGGTCGACGTGCTGCGGCTGGTCATGGGCCCCTCACCCGCCCGCACCGTGGGTCCGGCGATCGCTTCGATGCTGATCTATCTGCTGATGGCGGTCGTGCTGTATGTGCGGCCGACCGGGCTGTTCCCGGCGAAGGGCCGCTGAGATGTCGCTCCAACATGCTCCCGCGGCGCCGCCCGCCACCTCCGCGGCGCCGGCGCGTCGCGCCGTCGAGGCCCTGCCGCTCGGCATCTTCCTGGCATTTGCCCTGCTCCCGATCGCGGCGCAGTTCGCCGGCGGCGGCCATCTGCTCAGCCTGGGATCGCGGGTGATGATTTTCGCCATCGCCGCGGTCGCGCTCGATCTCCTGGTCGGCTACGGCGCGCTGATCTCGTTCGGCCACGCCGCCTTCATCGGGCTCGGCGCCTACGCCGTCGGCATTCTCGCGGCCCACGGGATCGGCGATGCGCTCGTTTCGTTGCCCGCGGCGCTCGCCGTCTCGGCGCTGTTCGCGCTGTTGACCGGCATTGTCTGCCTGCGCACCAAGGGCGTCTATTTCATCATGATCACGCTTGCCTTCGGCCAGATGGCCTTCTTCACGGCGAGCTCGCTCGCCCCCTACGGCGGCGATGACGGCCTCACCATTGCGGCGCGCAACACGATCGCCGGTTTCGCGCTGCTCAAGAGCGACCGCGCGTTCTATTATGTGGTCTTCCTCTGTCTGCTCGGGACTTATCTCTTCTGCCGTGCCCTGGTCGCCTCGCGCTTCGGTCGCGTTCTCCGGGGCGCAAAGGAAAATCCCGTCCGCATGGCGACGCTCGGATTCGACGTCTACCGCTTTCAGCTCGCGACCTATGTGATCGCAGGCGCGCTCGCGGGCCTGGCGGGCTTTCTGCTCGCCAACGCCAGCGAGTTCGTCAGCCCCGCCTACATGTCGTGGCAGCGCTCGGGCGAATTGATCATCATGGTGCTGCTGGGCGGATTGGGCTCGCTCCATGGCGCAATCATCGGAACCGCCGCCTATCTTCTGACCGAGGAGTGGCTCGCGGGCTTGACCGAGCATTGGAAGGTGATCTTCGGACCGATGCTCGTGCTCGTCGTTCTGTTCGCGCGCGGCGGCCTCCTCGGCCTTGCGACCGCGCTGCTGCGCAGGTGCGGCCGTGGCTGAATCCGTGCTGCAGCTCGAAAAGGTGCGCAAGAAATTCGGGGCGCTCGTCGTCACCGACGACCTGACGTTCGATATCCTGCCGAACGAGCTGCATGCCGTGATCGGGCCCAATGGCGCCGGCAAGACGACGCTGATCAATCAGATTTCCGGGCTGCTCGCCCCCGATGCCGGGCGCATCCTGTTTGCCGGCCGCGACATTACGGGCTTGCCGGCGCATGCGCGGGCGGAGCTGGGCCTGGCGCGATCGTTCCAGGTCAGCTCGATCCTCCCCGGCTTCTCGGCGCTCGAGAACGTGGCGCTCGCCGTGCAGGCGCGCACCGGCTCGAGCTTCCGCGTCCTCGGCCGTGCCGCCGCCGAGACTGCCTTGAACGGTCCGGCGATGGCGGCGCTCGCCGACGTCGGTCTCGCCGAGCGCGCGCGCCTGCCGGCAGGACAGCTCTCGCATGGTGAAAAACGCGCGCTCGAACTCGCCATCGCGCTCGCGATGGAGCCGAAGGTGCTGCTGCTCGATGAGCCAATGGCCGGCACCGGCCGCGAGGAGACCGCCCGGCTCGTGGACCTGCTGGGAAAGCTCAAGGGGCGGTTTTCCGTGCTGCTGGTCGAGCACGACATGCCGGCCGTGTTCGCGCTCGCCGACCGTATCTCGGTCCTGATCTACGGTCGCATCCTCGCCAGCGGCACACCGGCGCAGGTGCGTGCCGATCCGCGGGTCGTCGCGGCCTATCTCGGCGACGAGATGGAGTGAGGCGCGCGATGCTTGCCGTCGACCATCTGCAGTCCGCCTATGGCCCGGCGCAAGTGCTGTTCGACATCGGCTTTCGGGTCGGCGCCGGCGAGGTCGTCACCCTGCTCGGCCGCAACGGCATGGGCAAGACGACCGCCATTCACACCATCATGGGCCTCTTGCCGGCCTGCGGCGGCAGCGCGGTGTTCGAAGGTCTGCCGCTGCTCGGGCTGCCTCCCTACCGGATCGCGCAGGCGGGTCTCGGGCTCGTTCCCGAGGGCCGGCAAGTCTTTCCCACCCTCACCGTCGAGGAGAACCTGATCGCGACCGCCGCGTCGCGGTTCGCCGCGCGGCGATGGACGCTCGACCGCGTCTACGGCTTTTTTCCTCAGCTCGCCGAGCGGCGCCGCCACATGGGCAATGAGCTATCCGGCGGCGAGCAGCAGATGCTGGCGATCGGGCGCGCCCTGATGACGAATCCCAAACTGCTCATCCTCGACGAGGCGACCGAGGGGCTTGCGCCGCTGCTGCGCCTCGAAATCTGGAAATGTCTCGCGCGCTTGAAGGAGGAGGGCCAAGCCATCCTGATCGTCGACAAGCATCTTGGCCCGCTCATGAAGCTCGCCGACCGGCACACGATCATCGAGAAGGGCGAGGTGGTGTGGTCGGGCACGTCGGCGGCCTTAACCGCCGACCCGACCATCGCCCAACGCTATCTGCAAGTGTGACCATACGCGTGACCGTTCGCTTGGCGGCAGGCAAGCAACAGAAATCATTCTCGATCGTATCGCATACAGCGGTTGGCGGTTGACATGAGGCACGCGCCAATGGCCTATGAAGCAACTCCACTGGACGTTGGGTGGAATTCCAATGCGAAAGCTGTTGCAGCGAATTCGCAGAGGAAGCCGACGCAATCGGCATTTGATGTCATTGACGCTCGATGACATACGCGCCGTACTCAAGGCCGAGGATATCGATAAGGAGTGGGCTGCCTGTTCGCCGCGACTCTCCGACCTCTGCCAAATTGAAGATGGAGAGACCGGCGGCGTGAACCCAGGAGACCGAAGAGCGCTATTCTACCTCGTTCGTGCCTTTCGACCGACCAGGGTATTGGAAATCGGGACCCACGTCGGCGCGTCCACGCTTCATATCGCGAGCGCGCTCGCAAGCGATGCGCGGGATCGACGCCCGCGCTTGGTCACCATCGACATACTGGACGTAAATGACAGTCCCGATTCCTATTGGAGGCAGGCCGGATTGCCGAGGTCTCCGAGACGGATGATCGAAGAATTGAACGCAGCAATCGAGACCACCTTCGTTACGGATGATTCTAAGCATTTTTTCGCGAACACCGAGGACAGCTTCGATTTCATATTCCTCGATGGCGATCACGCTGCTGAAACGGTTTACGAGGACATTGTCAGCTCCTTGGATGTCATCAACAAGAACGGCTTGATCGTCCTCCATGACTACTTTCCAGGCGGCCGCCCGCTTTGGTCCGACGGCTCGGTGATTTGCGGTCCTTTCACTGCCACCGAGAAGCTGCGTTCGACGGGCGTTGCTATCACGGTCATTCCACTTGGATCGCTGCCTTGGCCGACCAAACTCGGTTCTCACGTCACGACACTCGCGGCGATCGCAGCGTGATTGACGTCGGCACCGGAGCGGCAGAGGGGCCGCTCATACATGCGCCCGAGGAGAGACGTCATCGCTCGCCGAGAAACGCCCTCGCCGCCTCGACCGCCTGGACGCCGAGATCGTTGTGCCCGACGCCGGGGAACCGCACGAACTTTTTGGGCGCGTTGATGAGCCCGTAGAGCCGCTCGCCCAGGGCGATCGGCACGATGCCGTCGCGGTCGCCGTGCAGCACCAGCATCGGCACCGTGATCTTGCCGATGCGCAGGTCCGAGCGGAACTGATCCTTCATCAGCGCGCGCACCGGCACGAACCAATATCGCTGCATGGCCACGTCAAGGGCCGAGCTGAAGGGCGACTGCAGGATGACGTACCCGACCGGATGCTCCGCCGCGAGCGCAACCGCAACGCCCGTGCCGAGCGATTCGCCCCACACCACGATACGCTGAGGCTCGTAGCGTGCGAGCGTGAAGGCATAGGCCGCCGACGCGTCGTTGATGAGGCCCGCTTCGCTCGGCCAGCCGCTGGAGCCGCCGTAACCGCGATAGCTCAGCGCCACGAGCCCGGTGCCGTCGGCGGTCAGCGCGCGAAAGCGATCGACCCGCCAGCGCAGGGAAGCGCCATTGCCGTGAAAATAGAGGACGACCGGCTTTTGCGCGCGCGGCGGCATATGCCAGGCGATCACGCGCTCGCCGTCGGTGGTGTCGAGCACCACCTCTTCCGCCTGCGGCAGGCCCGCCGCGGCGGGCAGCATGCGCGCGCGGTCGGGAAAATATTGCAGCGCGCGCTGCGCGACATAGAGCAGCGCGATCAACCCGCCATAGACGGCGAGCGCCAGGATCAGGAACGATTTCAGTGTGGCCATGGCCTCTGATAGCACGGCCGCTTTACACGCACCTGTCAAAGCTTACATTCGCGCGCTCGATATCCGCTCCAATCGGGGAACAAGATGCATTCCACGCAGGCCCGCAGGGTGGTTGCCGCGGGCGTCATCGGCAACGTGCTCGAATGGTACGATTTTGCGATCTACGGCTATTTCGCGGCCGCGATCGGCCGCCAGTTCTTTCCGCACGAGGATCCGGTCGCCCAGCTGCTGTCGGCGTTCGGGGTGTTCGCGCTCGGCTATTTCATGCGGCCGCTCGGCGGCGCGCTGATCGGCCATGTCGGCGACCGCTTCGGACGGCGCGCGGCGCTCACCTTCTCGGTCGCGGCCATGGCGATCCCGACCTTTCTGATCGGGCTGCTGCCGGGATATGCGACGCTCGGGCTGTTGGCGCCGATCATGCTCACCGTATTGCGCATGGTGCAGGGCCTCTCGATCGGCGGCGAATATACGAGCTCGATGGTGTTTCTGGTCGAGCACGCACCGGAAGGTCGCCGCGGCTTGATGGGCGCGCTCGTGTCGTGCGGGGCCTGCGGCGGCCTGCTGCTCGGCTCGGCGGTCGGCGCCGGTTTTGCGGCGAGCATGTCGGATGCAGCGCTTGCATCCTGGGGTTGGCGCATCCCGTTCCTGCTCGGCCTCGTGCTGGGGATCGCCGGCTACTTTCTGCGCCGGCACGTGCTGGAGGCCGCGCCGTCGGAGCCGCGCAAGCGCGCTCCCATCGTCGAGACGCTGCACGATCACTGGCGCATCGTCCTCGGCTTCGCCGGCTTGTCGGTGTTCAACGCCGTGGGCTTCTATGTCAGCTTCCTCTATCTCGTGAGCTTGGCTGCAGACCGCCGACGGAATTGCGCCCGCGCGGGCGCTCGAAATCAATTCGCTGAGCATGGCCCTGCTGTTGCCGGTCTTGCTCGCGAGCGGCCTCTTGAGCGACCGTTTCGGGCGCAAGCCGTTTCTCCTGCTCGCGACCTTTCTGGGCTTCGTCGGCGCGGTGCCGCTGTTTTGGCTGATGCACCATCCGTCGGCGGCGCTGGCGCAGCTCGGGCAATTCGGCTTCGTCCTCATGATCGGGCTCTATTGCGGCGCGCAGCCGACCATCATGGTGGAAGCGGCGCCGGTGCAGGTCCGCTGCACGGCAGTGGCGCTCGGCTACAACATTTGCCTCGGCGTGATCGGCGGCCTGACGCCGCTTGCCGCCACCTGGCTGGTCGAGCGCACCAGCGACGAGATCGCGCCCGCGTTCCTGGTCATGGCGGCTGCGGCGGTGTCGTTCGCGACGGTCTTGGGGCTGCGCGAGACCTATCGCATGCCGTTTGCGGGAGGGAGGTCTGCGGCGACCACGGCGTATGCGTGACCGCATGCCGTGATCGTCACGAGGCCGAGCTCGGGAACCGCGCGATCAGCGCAAGCGGTCAAGCCAACGTCGACAGCTCCGCGCCTTCAATTGCGTAGCGCGCGAAACGAAAATCCCGGATGTTGACGACGCTGTCGCCCGTCCACTCCAACAGCACGAAATATGCGGGCGTTCCCGCCGGATCGGCGGGATCGCCCACGAGCGCTGCCGGGCGCCGGTCCACCAATCCCGGAACGAAGTTCCAACCCTGAATGCGGGCATAGTTGTGGAAGTACCGACCGACCTCTCCGCGACCGTTCATCCGAACTCTTGCTGACGAGTTCGAGCCGCACCTCCTCGGCCAGCATGGCGCGGACCGCGTCGAAATCGCGGGCGTTGAAGCGGTTCACATATGCGGCCAGCAACGAGCGCTCGGGTTCCGTCAAGACGGGCGGAGGAAGGTCATCGGGCTCCTGCGCCAGCTCGCGCAGGCGCGCGCGGCCGCGATGCAGGGTGGCCTTGACCGCCGGAATGCTGCTGTCCATGACGCCGCCGATCTCGTCAAGGGAATAGCCGAGTACGTCCATGAGGATGACGCTACTGCGCTGTGCCACCGGAAGGCGCATGAAGGTTCGCAGGCTTGCGGCTGCAATCTGACGATGGTCTGCGGCGGTTACGGGATCGCTGATCATGTCCGGGTCTTGGTCGGAGCGAAGGGCCTCGTGCCGGGCGCGCCGCCGCAGAAAGTCCAGAGCCGCATTGTGAGCAATGCGAAACAGCCAGCCCTCCGGATAGGCGATCGATCCCGCCGCGGGCAATGCCTCGATCGCTTTCACGAGCGCTTCCTGCACCACATCCTCGCCATCGACGACCGAGCCGGTCATGCGGGCGCAGTAACGATGCAGCTTCGGCCGCAACTCGTGAAGGAGCCGGTCGAAGGCCGCGCGAGGCTCGGATGTGCCGGCGCCGGACGCGGTCATGCGATCAATGCCGTGGCGCGCGCCGACGCGTCGCTAGAGCGCATCCCGTTGTGCTCGACGCAGAGCAGTTGCCGCGCGCTCCTACCCTCCCCCTTGTGGGGAGGGTCGACCGCCGAAGCGAAGCTGAGGCGGGCGGGGTGGGGGTCGTCGTTGTTGCCCGAGTCGCGTCCGCCAACAACGACCCCCACCCCAACCCCTCCCCACAAGGGGGAGGGGAGCACACCGAGTGCGCGGCACGTGCGTCGAGCCCAACGGGACATGCACTAATATCTTGCCTCATCATCCACCGAGCATCCCATAATTGCCGACGATGGTCGCCTCGCCGGCCTGCGGCGGCTCGATGCAACGCTCTTTGATGCCGGTTTGGAAGGCCCGAAAGGCCTCCAGCCCGGGAATCGGATTGGCGCCGTCATTGCTCTCGACCATGGAGAAGTGGACGAAAGTGCCGTCGCTGAGCTTCAAAGCCAGGTAGCGAACGCCTTTCGGCGATTTCGCCTGCAACTCTTGGAACACCTTCTCGATCAGGCGCTCGTTCTCCTGCGCCATCTCAGGTCTCGTCTTGTAGCGCACGAGGGTCCCTTTCATCAGCATGCTCCCTGCCCTGCCCTGCGATCCGATCATCCGCGCATCACGATTGAAAACTGGGGGCCACCGCGGCGGATGACATGATCCGTCGCCGGCCCCTGCCTCATCAAGACGTCCGAGACCGGCCAAAGGATTCGGGCAAAAGAAAAGATTCCTTCCAGAGAATCCTTTGGCCTCCCCAATCGTCTCAGTGGACGCAGCAAAGCGTAGCCCGAATGCGGGCTACATTTTTTCGAAAGCGATAAGGAAACAGGCCATGACCAACCCGGGCGCAAGATCGGCAAAGGTTGCGGTGCTCGCTCTCACCTCGGCCGCGTCCTTCATGGTGTCGCTGGACTCCCAGGTCGTCGCGACCGCCTTGCGGACGATCCAGCTCGATCTCGGTGCTTCGATCGAGCAGTTGGAGTGGACGGTGAATGCCTACGTCCTGAGCTTCGCGGTGCTGCTGATGACGGGCGCGGCGCTCGGCGACCGCCTCGGGCGCCGGCGCATGTTCGTCGTCGGCTTGGCGCTGTTCGTGGCGGCGTCGGCCGCATGCGCGCTGGCGCCCGGCATCGGCTGGCTGATCGCCGCGCGCGCCTTGCAGGGGATCGGCGGAGCGCTGGTGGTGCCGCTTGCGATGGCGCTCCTGAGCGCGGCGTTCCCGCGGGACGAGCGCGGCAAGGCGCTTGGGATCTTCAGTGGCCTGACCGGGCTCGCCCTCATCGCCGGCCCGGTCGTGGGCGGCGCAATCGCCGAGGGCGCCGCCTGGCAGTGGATTTTCTGGCTCAACCTTCCGATCGGCTTGATCATCATTCCGCTCGTGCTCAGCCGCATCCCGGAGAGTTTCGGAACCGACCGCTCCCTCGACATCCCTGGCCTCGCATTGGTGACGGGCGCTGCCTTCGGGGTGGTGTGGGGGCTGATGCGCGGGAACGCCGCCGGCTGGGACAATCCCGAGGTCGTCGGGGCGCTCGCGGCCGGGGTGCTGCTGGCGGTAGCCTTCGTCGCCTGGGAGTTGCGCACGCGCGAGCCGATGGTGCCGATGCGCCTGTTCCGCTCCCGCGCCTTCGCATCGGGCAATGCGGCGAGCTTCTTCATGTTCGGGACGCTGTATGGCGCCCTGTTCTTCCTGGCGCAGTTCCTGCAGACCGGGCAGGGCCATGGGCCGCTCGGCGCCGGGCTGCGACTGCTGCCGTGGACCGCCACGCTGTTCGTGGTTGCCCCGATCGCCGGCAACCTCGTCAACCAGATCGGCGAACGGCCGCTCGTCGTCGCCGGCCTCACCCTGCAGGCCGTCGGGATGGCTTGGATCGCCCTGATCGCCGCGCCCGACCTCGCCTACGCCAATCTCGTCGCGCCGCTGGTCATCGCCGGCGCCGGCGTTTCGATGGCAATGCCCGCGGCCCAGAACGCCGTCCTGAGCTCGGTCGCTGCAACCGAGATCGGCAAGGCGTCCGGCACCTTCAACATGTTGCGCTTTCTCGGTGGGGTGTTTGGGATCGCAATCCTCGTCGCGGTGTTCGCCGGGACCGGAAGCGTCGACTCCGCCCACGCGTTCAGCACCGGGTTCGCGCCCGCAATCGGCGTCGCCGCCGCCTTGTCGCTCGCGGGCGCAGTCGCCGGACTATGGCAGCCCGCGCGGCGCGAAGGGACCTTGGCGCAGGCGAGAGCCTGAGACATCGTCACAGCCGCAAGGCGGCTTCGGGCGGCACAAATTTCAGCTTCAGCGCGTCCGCCACCGCCCGATGGGTGATCTTGCCTTCGTAGACATTGAGCCCGTTGCGCAGGTGCGGGTCTTCGCCGAGCGCCCGGCGGTAGCCCTTGTCGGCGAGCGCCAGCACGAACGGCAAGGTCACGTTGTTGAGCGCGAAGGTCGACGTGCGGGCAACCGCGCCCGGCATGTTGGTGACGCAATAGTGCACGACGTCGTGGACGGTGTAGGTCGGTGCCGAGTGCGTGGTCGGGCGCGAAGTCTCGGCACATCCGCCTTGATCGATCGCGATGTCGACGATGACGGCGCCGGGCTTCATGGCCTTGACGGTCTCGGCCGTGATCAGCTTCGGCGCCGCGGCCCCCGGTATCAGCACCGATGCGATCACAAGGTCGGCGCGGCGGCAGAGCGCCTCGATCGCATCGCTGGTGGAAAACACGGTGCGCACCCGCGCGCCGAGCTCCTTCGCGACGCGGCGCAGCACGTCCGGATTGCGATCGATGACCGTGACCGTCGCGCCCATGCCCGCACTGATCAGCGCGGCGTGGCTGCCGGCGACGCCGCCGCCGAGGATCACCACGTCGGCGGGCGCGACGCCGGGAACCCCGCCGAGCAACACGCCGCGGCCGCCGTTTTCCTTTTCCAGGCAACGCGCCCCCACATGCGGCGCCATGCGGCCCGCGACCTCCGACATCGGCGTCAGCAACGGCAGGGTGCCCTGCGAGCTCGTCACCGTCTCGTAGGCAATGGCGATGACGCCCGCGGCCATGAGGTCGGCCGTCTGTTCCGGATCGGCTGCCAGATGCAGATAAGTGAAGAGAACCTGCCCGCTCCTGAGCTTCTTGCGCTCCGGCGCGAGCGGCTCCTTGACCTTCACGATCAGCTCGCCGCGCGCAAAGACCTCGTCGGCGTCGGCCGCAATCTCGGCGCCGACGGCGCGGTAATCGGCATCGCTGAGCCCGGCGCCGAGCCCGGCACTCTTTTCGACGAGGACGCGGTGACCGGCCCTGGTCAGCTCACGGACCGTCGACGGCACCAGACCGACGCGATATTCGCTGTCCATGATTTCCTTCGGCACGCCAACGAGCATCGATCGCGATCCCCCAACCGAGTTCCACCAGCAAATTCTACGTCTCGAGCGGATTTGTCGCCACCACCGCGCCGTTCGTCACTGCGGTCGCGAGGCAGGCGCTGCTTGATTTCCGCCATCGGGTCGCGTTCCCTGATCTCCATGACTCAACCAGGCAGGAGCGCCACGTGAGCGAAGATCCCTACGCTGTCCTGGGCGTGAAGCCGGAGGCGACGCAGGACGAGATTCGCAAGGCCTACCGCGCGCTGGCCAAGAAGCTGCATCCGGACCTCAATCCCGGCGACCGCCAGGCGGAGGAGAAGTTCAAGCAGGTTTCCGCGGCCTATGACCTCGTGGGCGATGCCGAGAAACGCGGGCGCTATGACCGCGGCGAAATCGACGCCTCCGGCAACGAGCGCCAGAGGGAGCACTATTACCGCGACTTCCACGGCGCCGGCGCGGAAAACCATGCCTACAGCAGCAACAGCGGCTACGCCGACTTCATGGACTCCGAGGACATCCTCAAGGAGATGTTCGGACGTGGCGGCGGCGGCGAGGCCCGGTTTCGCATGCGGGGCCGCGATGCCCTTTACCGCCTTCCGGTCGAATTCCTGGAAGCCGTGAACGGCGCGACCAAGCGCATCACCATGCCCGATGGCGGCACCCTCGACGTCACCATTCCGCCCGGCACCAAGGATCAGCAGGTGCTGCGCCTGCGCGGGAAGGGCGGCCCGGGCATCGGCGGAGGTCCCTCCGGCGACGCCCTGGTCGAGATCGAGGTTCAGCCCCACAAATTCTTCACGCGCAAGGGCGACGACATTCACCTCGAATTGCCGGTCAGCCTGCCGGAAGCCGTGCTTGGCGCAAAGCTCGATGTCCCGACGCCGACCGGGCCCGTACGCATGACGGTCCCCAAAGGCGCGAACACCGGCACGGT
This sequence comes from uncultured Alphaproteobacteria bacterium, assembly GCA_963827585.1. Taxonomy (GTDB): domain Bacteria; phylum Pseudomonadota; class Alphaproteobacteria; order Rhizobiales; family Xanthobacteraceae; genus VAZQ01. The sequence goes on along the minus strand of CAWHCK010000046.1, from coordinate 143,560 downwards.
GCTCAGACTCAAGGGCAAGGGCGCACCGCGCAGCGACCAGACCCACGGGGATGAATATGTAACCCTCAAGGTGGTGCTGCCGGAACGACCCGATCCGGAGATCGAGGAATTCGCGCAACGCTGGCAAGCGGGCAAGGAGCAAAACCCCCGCCGGCATCTGGAGGCATGAATGATCACGCTGCAGGAATTCCTGCTCCGCGCGCACCTGGAGCATCAGTCAGTGACGGCCTGGATCGCTGCCGGGTGGCTCGTTCCGCCGCAAACCGATCCCGAGCCGATGTTCTCCGATATCGACCTCGCCCGCGCCCAGCTGATCCGCGATTTGCGCGAGGACCTGGGCGTCAACGACGAAGGCGTCTCGGTCATCCTGCACCTGCTCGACCAGATGCACGGCCTGCGCCGGAGCATGCAGGACCTGCTGGACGAGATGCGCTCCGGCGGGCGCAGGGGCGGATGACGAGACCTCCGACGCTTAGAGCGTCTTGACGATCTCCTCCGTCATCTTCTTGGCATCGCCGAACAGCATCATCGTGTTGTCGCGATAGAACAGCGTATTGTCGATGCCGGCATAGCCGGAGGAAAGCGAGCGCTTGGAAAACATGACCGTGCCGGCCTTCCACACCTCCAACACCGGCATGCCGTAGATCGGCGAGGTCGGGTCCTCCTTCGCCGCCGGATTGGTCACGTCGTTGGCGCCGATCACGAAGGCGACGTCGGCCTGCGCGAACTCGGAATTGATGTCTTCGAGCTCGAACACCTCGTCGTAGGGGACGTTCGCCTCGGCGAGCAGCACGTTCATGTGGCCGGGCATGCGGCCGGCGACGGGGTGGATGGCGTATTTCACGTCCACGCCTTCCTGCTTGAGCCGGTCCGCCATCTCTCGCAACGCGTGCTGTGCCTGCGCCACCGCCATGCCGTATCCCGGCACGATGATCACCTTGCCGGCGTTCTTCAGGACGAAGCCGGCATCCTCGGCCGAGCCCTGCTTCACCGGCCGCTGCTCCTGGCCGGCCGCCGGCCCTGCGACCTCGCCGCCGAAGCCGCCGAGGATGACGGAGATGAAGCTGCGGTTCATGCCCTTGCACATGATGTAGGACAGGATCGCGCCGGAGGAGCCGACCAAGGCGCCGGTGATGATGAGCGCGGAATTTCCCAAGGTGAAGCCGATGCCGGCCGCGGCCCATCCGGAATAGGAATTGAGCATCGAGATCACGACCGGCATGTCGGCGCCGCCGATCGGGATGATGATCAGCACGCCGAACAGGAACGCGGCGAGCACCAGCAGCCAGAAGGCGAGATGGCTTTCGGCGCGCACCAACCAGACGATCAGCACGACGATGGCGACGGCGAGCGCGATGTTGATGGCGTGGCGGGCAGGAAGCATGATGGGCGCGCCGCTCATGCGGGCGGAGAGCTTCAGGAACGCGATCACCGAGCCGGTGAAGGTGACGGCGCCAATGGCGACGCCGAGCGACATCTCGACCAGATTCGGCTTGGGGATCGCGCCGACGCTGCCGATGTCGAAGGCCGCGGGCGCGTAGAGCGCCGCCGCCGCCACCAGCACCGCCGCCATGCCGACGAGCGAATGGAACGCCGCCACCAGTTCCGGCATCGAGGTCATCGGCACGCGGCGCGCAATCACGGCGCCGGTGCCGCCGCCGATCGCGAAGCCGAGCACGACGAGCGCCCAGGCGCCGACGCCGGCGGGCGGATGCGAGGCGAGCGTGGTGACGATGGCGATCGCCATGCCGACCATGCCGAACAGGTTGCCCTGCCGGCTGGTCTCGGGGCTCGACAGCCCGCGCAGCGCCAGGATGAAGAGGACGCCGGCGACGAGATAGAGCAGCCCGACGATATCAGCGGACATCGGCCACTCCCGTCACTTCTTTTTCTTCTGGTACATGCCGAGCATGCGCTGCGTGACCAGAAAGCCGCCGAAGATGTTGACCGACGCCAGCACGAGCGCGACGAAGCCGAACGCGCGCGCCCAGATCGGCCCCACGTCATTGGCCACCAGCGGAACCCCGACGGCGAGCAGCGCCCCGACCACGATCACCGACGAGATCGCGTTCGTCACCGACATCAGCGGGGTGTGCAACGCCGGCGTCACCGACCACACCACGTAGTAGCCGACGAAGATCGCCAGCACGAAGATCGAGAAGCGAAACACGAAGGGATCGACCGCGCCGCCGGTCGCGGCATGCATCGCGCCGCCGCTCGCCGCCGCGATGATGTCGAGTTGGGCGAGGACGATGTCCGGCGCGAACTCTTGGGCCGCGGGACCGGCCGCTGCAACCGCCTCCACGGGCACGGGACCGCCGGCCGGGATGAAGATCACCATTGGATTCTCCTTACATTGCCCCGGTTCCCTGCCCGCCGAAGCAGGCATCCGGAATCCACAGCACGAGCGAGCAAGCGGCCGACAGACGCTCTCGCGCAACGCGCCGTCACGCCGCGCTCTTGGAAGCAAAGCTTGGATGGATCACGGCGCCGGCGCGGGTCAGCGCCGTGGCCTTCACGATCTCGTCGTCCCAATTGACCGCCAGCGCCTTCTGGCTCTTGTCCACCAGGATTTCGAGGAAGGCGAACAGGTTCTTGGCGTAGAGGCTCGACGCAGACGCGGCGATGCGCCCCGGCACGTTGAGGTGGCCGACGATCCTGACGCCGCCCGCATCCACGACCTCACCGGCCTTGGCGAGCTCGCAATTGCCGCCGCGCTCGACCGCGAGATCGACGATCACCGAGCCCGGCCGCATCGAAGCGACCATGTCTTTCGAGATCAGCCGCGGTGCCGGCCGGCCCGGGATCAGCGCCGTGGTGATCACGATGTCCTGCTTCTTGATGTGCTCGGCGACCAGCGCAGCTTGCTTGGCCTGGTAGTCCTTGGACATTTCCTTGGCGTAGCCGCCGGCGGTCTCGGCCTGTTTGAACTCCTCGTCCTCGACCGCGACGAACTTGGCGCCCAGGCTCTCGACCTGTTCCTTTGCGGCCGGGCGGACGTCGGTCGCGGTGACGATGGCGCCCAGCCGCCGCGCCGTGGCGATGGCTTGCAGACCGGCGACGCCGGCACCCATGACGAAGACCTTGGCCGCAGGCACCGTGCCGGCCGCCGTCATCATCATCGGGAGCGCGCGGCCATACTCGGCGGCGGCGTCGATCACCGCGCGGTAGCCCGCGAGATTGGCCTGGCTCGACAGCACATCCATGACCTGGGCGCGGGTGATGCGCGGCATCAGCTCCATCGCGAAAGCGGTGATGCCGGCATCGGCCATGGCCTTGAGCGCCGCGTCCGCGCCATAGGGATCCATGATGGCGATCACGAGCGCGCCGTTCTTGTAGCCGGCCAGCTCGAAGGGCGCCGGCCGGCGCACCTTGAGCACCACGTCGGCGTCCTTGACGGCATCGGCGGCGACAGTCGCGCCCGCGGCGATGAAATCGGCATCGGGGATGCCGGCCTTCGTTCCGGCGCCCGGCTCGACCGCGACCTCGGCGCCGAGGCCCTTCATCTTCTTGACCGTTTCCGGCGTCGCCGCGACCCGATCCTCGGCCGCATCCGCCTCGCGCGCTACGGCAATGCGCATCCACTCGCCTCCTGCGTGACCGGCGATCCGTGGCGCCTCCGCTTTCAGCCGCCGGAGGTGAGTGCAAGCGCAATCAGCGACACCACCACCATGATCGCGCTCGGCAGCCTCGCCCCGCTAGAAAGGCCATGAATGGCCACGATGGTCGCAATCAGGAAGATGGCGAAGGCAACGAGCCAGTGACCGGTGAGGGCGCCAATCGCCAATCCGAGGACGATATTCGCGACGTGGGCGCAGCCGACGACAACCAGATGAACGAAACGCTCATATGTCGCCTCGTGTGCCGGAAGGTCGTTGCCCTCCGCTGTCGCGTATTCGACAGATCCGTGGTCGGCCATTCCGTCCTCCAATACCTCGTCAAACGGTAGCCGGGGCTTACCGCAATTGCCGGGCAAGAGCAACGGCGCCGCTAGAGCGCGATGACTTTTCTTCGAATCGTCATCGCGCTCTAGCTTATTGCTGGAGCATGATCTTTTCCGAAAACCGGTACCCACTTTTCGGGATCATGCTCTAGCACCGCGAGACGGCGTGGCGGTGTTCTCGAAGCTGTCGCGGTGCCGTCACCGTCAGGAAGCAACCTTGTCGAGACCAACGGCCGCGAGCGCCGCATCTTGCCGATCGGTGATGCGGCGAATTGAAAAATCCTGGATCGCCTGGTCGAACAGCCTGTGGAAATTGAGCTCGGCGCGCAGGTGCAGAAAGACCGCGCCGAGCCCGATCGCCGCGCGGTCCATGAACACGAATTCGCGCGGCACGGTGACCGGGCCTCGCTGCTTGAGCGCCTGATGGACCCGGAACGCTTCGCGCCGGCCATATTCGGCGGGCTTCACGCCGTCGGCGAGGCTGCGCACCCGATCGTCCAGCAGTGGCCCGTAGATGAACCGCGCCCAGATATTGAGCGCGTCGATCAATTCGCGATTGAGCCGCTTGAAGCCCCAGGTCTCGTAGGCGTGGACGACGAGGTCATCGTCCCCCTTGAGCAGGCCGTGATACAGATCGACGACACCGCCGACGAATTTCGGGTGGAAGATGCGGATGCAGCCGTAGTCCAGGAGATTGATGCCGGTGGGCCGGCCGTCGACGTCGAACACGGTGTAGTTGCCGAGATGCGGATCGCCGTGGATCACGCCGAAGCGGCTGAACGACCACCACCACGCCGTGAACATCGCGGTGCCGAGCCGGTTGCGGGTGGCGAGGTCGGCCTTGGTGTGCTCGAGCAGGCGCCGTCCTTCGAGCCAATCGAGGGTCAGGAGCCGGCCGGTCGAGAGCTCGGGCCACACCCGCGGCACCCTGATCTGCTCGATGCCTTCGAGCATCTTGCGATAGAGCATGACGTGCTTGGCTTCGCGCCGGTAGTCGAGCTCCTCGCGGATGCGCGCGCCGATCTCCTTGGCGATCTCGGTGGTGTCGATCACCGGATCCATGCGCCGGTGGATGGCGAAGATCAGCTGCAGCTGCCTGAGGTCTGCCTCGACCGCCGACTGCATGTCGGGATATTGCAGCTTGCAGGCAAGCGCGACCCCGTCGTGGGCGCGAGCGCGATGCACCTGCCCGAGCGAAGCGGCGGCGGCGGGATGATGCTCGAAGCTTGCGAACTTTTTTTGCCAAGCCGGGCCGAGCTCCGCAGCCATGCGCCGCCTGACGAAGGCCCAGCCCATGGGCGGCGCCTCGCTCTGCAGCTTCATCAGCTCGGCGGCGTATTCGGGCGGCAGGGCATCCGGGATGGTGGCCATCAGCTGGGCCACCTTCATGATCGGTCCCTTGAGGCCGCCGAGCGCGGCGGCGAGCTCGGTTGCGTTCCTGCCGCGATCGAGCGTGAGCCCGAACAAGCGCGCTCCCGCGATGCGCGCCGCCACGCCGCTCATGTTGGCGCCGACGCGCGCATAACGGGCAGCGCGGGCGGAGAAACGGTTGGCTTCGCGGTCGGTCATGGGCTCGTTCGGCTGATCATGCCTGGATAGATGGTACCTTCACGGCCGCAGGCCAGGCGCGTTCGGCATGTTGTCCTCGACCCATCTTGCGAAACCATCCTCGTCGATCTCGCCGGCGGCCAAGCCGAGAACCATCGCGGTCGCGGTTTCGGGGGGCACATCGAAATCGATCCCGTTGAGACCGAGAAACACGATAACGGACGCGAAAGCCGCTCGCTTGTTGCCATCGACAAAGGGATGATTTCGCGCAATGCCGAACGCATAGGCAGCTGCCAGCGCCGCGAGCCTGGTGTCTCCGTACGCGAACTTGTTGAGAGCTCTTCCCAGCGCTGACTCAAGAAGTCCGAGATCGCGGACTTCATCGGCACCACCAAACAAGGCCAATTGCTCGGCATGGACATCGAGGACGATGGAGGCGTCGAGCCATTGTGGCTCGATCACTTCGCCAGCGCCTTGTATGTGTCGGCATATTTCCGGAACGAACGCCGCGCAATTTCCATCGCTTTGGCGTGCTTGGGATCATACGGACTGAGCTTGATCCCGCGCTCCGTCTGCTCCACCACGTAGAGCCTGTCGCCTTCCTTGAGTTTGAGCCGGGCGAGCAGTTCCTTCGGAAGGATGAGCCCGACCGAGTTCCCGATCTTCTTGATCTGAAGACGATAGCCCTCGATTTCGATATCGCGCGGGGCTTCGTTCATGTCCACGGCTCCAACGTTATACAGAATGTATAACGCCGACGTGCAGCTTTCAACAGGAATTTGCTCGGGAGAGAGCCGCGGGATCGGCAGACTCAGTTGGCCTTGACGCAGTTCTTGGCCGGCCGCCACGCAGCCAGTCGGCGAAACGCGTATGCTGGCGCGGCGCGTCGGCCGCGGTTACGCGCGGAAACAGCCGGTCGAGCAGGTCGAGGTGCTCCGGCGTGCAGGGGCGTTCCGCCTCATCGAGCTTGGCAAAGTCGTCGCGGCGATCGAACAGGCCATAGGCGGCGTGATAGCCGAGCGCGCGGTACGCCTCGAATTGCTCCTCGCTGAACATCTGATCGACGGTCGTCTCGTGCGGAAAGTCCGAATAGCGCCTGCGATAGTGGAAGACGTAGTCGTTCTCGTCGCCGGTCAACGACGACTTGATGTAGACGAGGACGCCCTTGCGGCCTCCGGGGTAGCTGATCTCGCCGATCGCGCAATGCGGGCCCTTCAACTTGGGGCAGTCTGCCTTCTTATCGATGGCCATGCTGGTTGCGTGGCTCACATTGGTGATCTGTTGCCAGGGCAGATCGATCTCCACGCCGAGGTCGATGCGGGCATAGCGGACGAGCGTGTTGAACGAGCCGAACGCCAGCTCCCGATCGGCTTCGGCATCGATGGCAATGATCACGCGGCATCGCCGCTTGAGCAGCTCATAAATACCGAGGTTCTCGATGTGACCACCGTCCGTCAGATAGACCGACTTCCTCCTTTCATTGAGCCGCCCAAAGAGCTCCAGGATAAAATAGAAGTTGGCCCATACGTTTCGAAATTTCCAGAGTTCGGGTTTGCCTACTCTCAACGGGTTGCGCAGCCAATAGCCGAGCCGTATGTTCAACATCGCCAACGTCGGGGTCAGCGGTTTGATGCTTTGCGCTCCCATGTTCGACGATGCTGCTGCGCCGGAAACCGCCATCGCGGTTGCGAGATCGAGTCCCGTCGCAATTTTCTCCATGTCGCGGGTCGCGACATACCCAGTCGTCTCGCTGCCGATGAAATTCGGACTGAACAGGAAGAAATCCGCATTTCGACCGCGCTTGTTCGCGCTCTTGGAGTTCTGAATGTTCAGAGCTGTATTGATGAGATGATATGGTCCGTACTTTCCGGACAGGTCGCTCAGGTGCATTCGCGACGTCTTGAGTTCCGCATTCGCCGGCAATGTCGGTTGCGGTTCGAACAAGAAGGCTCTTCCAAGCCGATCGCGGTACAGTGGATGCAGCGAATTGGCGTTTGGCCGCAAGAACAGCGCCAAAATCAGAAAACCCGCGGCGATGAGAAAATAGCCGGCGGCTACGATCAGATTGAATTTGTGCGCCGGTTCGGTGAACAGCTGCTTCGCGAGCGTTTGCAGCCAGTTCGGTGCCACGCAGGCCGGCCCGTCACTGTTGATGCAAATTCCCCAATACGAAAGATTGAGATATACAACCCATAGCAGGAATGGAATGACGATCGCGGCGAAGTAAATTGCGGCCCTCGCGGCATAGCCCGCGATCTTAGCCCGGACGCGCGTCGACTCTGTCGCGCTCTTGACGAACTCCCCGAGTTTGCTTCCGAGAAACGCGATTATTGCGGCAACCGGCGCAAGCGCAACGGATATGTTGTTGATCACTTGGAGTGATGCACTGAAGAAGCCGGGTTTCTCCTGATCGAACATGACCGCCAACACGAACGGCTGCAGTTCGCAGAAGGCGGAAACAAAAACGATGAGGACTGCCCATCCGATATATCTGGTGGTCCGACTCGGAACCTCGCAGGTGCTCTGCGCCGCTGTTCCTGACCGGAGCAGACCCCACACAACGGCAATCACGAGGAGGACCAAGCTCAGGTATGCCGTGACGACGAAATACCCGGAGTTGAAGATATTGATCGCTTCCAGCCCAGGGATATTCGCGTAGTGCAAATCGTCGACCGTGGGATTGAGCAGGATCGTCACCGCCGCTGCGATCAGCAAGAAGGGCATGATCAGTATGAAATTCGCCACCAGGCCGCGCACATAGATCGAAGCATTGTGCAGGACGTCGATCGCCCCACTGGGAAAGAGATAGTTCGAATAGTTGCGGAGGTGCTGCATCGACGGCGTCTCGTCCTCGACGATGCGGCTTTCGAATGGAAATTTCCCGTGCGTGGCTTCCAAGGCGGCGGACAGTGAACATCCGATGTAGCCGCCCCCTGAAACCGTCGACAGGTAGTCAACCCGCTTGAGGACGTCGGCCTCATTCAACGCCTGCAGCGCGCCGAGACAGAACGCGGCGGAGCGAATTCCTCCCCCTGAGAGAGCTAACCCGACGACATTGGCGTCCTCGTTCGGGCTGAGCACCGGGTTTCCCGTCGAGTTGGGATCCTCTTCGGCAAGAACGATCGGCCCGCGTGGGCGCTCTTGGCGTGCACGCCGCTCGTTGATGATCGAGACTTCCTCGCGGAAGAGATGGTTGAAGGTGCAGACATGGCCGGACGGCATGGGTTGTCGCTCCCACTTGCTCCGACGGGCAGTATACCAACACGGCGACCTTATGCAATCACAGATTGTAAGTGTATTTTTTTTCGCGCCACAGCTAGCCGTCCAACTCCTCCAGCTCGGTAATCATCCGCTCGATGACGCCCAGGCCGCCCTGCCAGAACGCGGGGTCGCGGGCATCGAGACCGAAGGGCGCCAACAGCTCGGAATGATGCTTGGTCCCGCCGGCCGCGAGCATCTGGAGGTAGCGCTCCGCGAAGCCTTCGGCCGCCCGCTCGTAGACGGCATAGAGCGAATTCACCAGGCAATCGCCGAAGGCATAGGCATAGACGTAGAACGGCGAGTGCACGAAGTGCGGGATATATGCCCAGAAGGTCTCGTAGCCGGGCTTGAGCTCGATCGCGGGTCCGAGGCTCTCCTGCTGCACCTCGAGCCAGAACGCATTGAGCTGGTCGGCGGTGAGCTCGCCGCTCCTGCGTTCCAGATGGACCTTGCGCTCGAACGTATAGAACGCGATCTGGCGCACCACCGTATTGATCATGTCCTCGACCTTGGCCGCGAGCATGGCCTTGCGCTGCTTCGCCTCGGCATTGGCGAGAAGCTTCTTGAAGGTGAGCATTTCGCCGAACACGCTCGCCGTTTCGGCGAGCGTCAGCGGCGTCGGCGCCATCAGCGCCCCGTTCGGGGCGGCCAGCACCTGATGCACGCCGTGGCCGAGCTCGTGCGCGAGCGTCATCACGTCGCGCGGCTTGCCCTGGTAGTTGAGCAGCACATAGGGATGCACGGACGGCACCGTCGGATGCGCGAACGCGCCCGGCGCCTTGCCGGGGCGCACCGGCGCATCGATCCAATTGTTCTTGAAGAAGCGTTCGGCGATCGCCGCCATGTCGGGTGAGAACGCGCCGTAGGCGGTGAGCACGGTGGCCTGCGCCTCGGTCCAGCCGATCGTGCGCGAGGGAACCTTGGGCAGCGGCGCGTTGCGGTCCCACTGCGGCAGCCGCTTCTTGCCGAACCAACGCGCCTTGAGCGCGTAATAGCGGTGCGAGAGCCGCGGATAGGCGGCGCGCACGGCCGTGACCAGCGCCTCCACCACCTCGGGCTCGACGCGATTCGACAAGTGCCGCGCGTCCGCCACGTCGGCGAAGCCGCGCCAGCGGTCCGAGATTTCCTTGTCCTTGGCGAGGATATTGGTGATCAGCGCGAAGGTCCGCAGATTCTCCTTGAACGTCCTGGCGAGCGCCTGCGCGGCCGCCTTGCGCGTCGCCGGATTGGAATCCTGCATGAGATTGAGCGTCGGCTCGATGGCGAGCGATTTTGACCCGACCTTGAAGCGCAGGGTCGCGATGGTCTGGTCGAACAACCGGTTCCAGGCCGAATAGGCCGTTACCGACTTCTCGTGAAAAAGCTGCTCGATGCGGTCCTCGAGCTGATAGGGCTTGTCCTTGCGGACATCTTCGAGCCACGGCCGGTAGTGCCCGAGCGCCTGATCATGCATGGCGGCTTCGAGCTTGGCATCGTCGAGACGATTGAGCTCGAGCACGAAGAACAGAAGATGCGTGGAGGCGGCGGTGATGCGCTCCTGCACATCGGCGTAGAATTTGGCGCGCGCGGGATCGACGGTGTCGCCGGCATGAATGAGCCCGGCATAGGACGTGAGCCGGCCGAGAAGATCGTCGAGCGCCTCGTAGCGCTTCACCGCCTCGGCCAGCGTCGGCCCCGCGTCAGGCTGGTCGGCGAGCGCGGCGAGCTTGCCCTTGTAGGCCTGCTCGAATGCAACGCTTTCCGCGTCGGCGCGATCGAGATCGTGCTTTACCTGTGGATCGTCGATCCCGTCATAGAGGTCGGCGAGATTCCATTCCGGCAGCGCGCCGAGGCGGGCTGCGGGGCGGGACTTGGCTGCGCGTCGAGCGGAGTTGCGTTTGGCTGGTGCAGGCATGACAACTTGTGAAGGACTGATCGATCATCGCGCGACTACGTCGCCACCAGGCCACGCCCGTACCTTTTGGCACGACCGCATGCATGATGCATATGGCGCTACTCCGCCGTGGGTCAACACCGTCGCCATCATTTCATGAAACTGTCACCCGACAATCGCCGGCAAATCGTCGTTCGGCACCGCCAAAGAGCCGCAGGACCGGATCACACCAAGGCTGCGAGCTGCGGCACGCAGTGTGTCAAGACCTCTTCCCCCTCCACCACCGCCGCTTCGAGCTTTTCTTCGAAGGCTTCCCGAACGGCGCACCAGATGAGCGCGGCGCGGGCGACGATCTGCGCCTTTTTCTTCTGCAGGATCGATCTTGCCTGCTCGGCCAATGCGACCAGACTGTTGTGCTCGAACAGAACCTGCCCGCTTCCATCCTCCAACACATAGACGCGGCCGAGACGCGAGATGCACAGGATGCACTCGTCATGCGGCGACGGACCGAGCAAATAGAATTGCGGGTCGCCGATCTCGGTCTCACCCACGTCCCATCCCCCGGCTTCGCCGCCGGTGAGCTGGGGTGCCAGGCTTTCCACGATCTGACTGAGTTCGCTCGCGCGCCATGGGCCGTCGCGCTGCGGCAACCTGGGCTCGAACACGATCACCGTCATTTCTTCACCTCGAACAGCAACCGATGAAGTTCCGGGTCGTAATAGGACAGCAGCCGGCGCGCGAACACCCCAGGCTCGATCCCGAGCGCCCGCGCCCAAGCCTCCATGCTTTCGGTCGGTACGCGGCCAAAGCCGTTCTCCACCTGCGAAACGAAGGTGTAATATTTGAGGCCCAGCCGCTCCGCGAGCTGGACCTGCGACAATCCGGCCCGGCTCCTCAGCTCCTTGAGCCAAGTCCCCGCTCGCCGGCGCAACTCCTTGGCCTCGGGCGCCGCCTTGGCGAATTGCATCTATGTCCCCGCCGGCCGCCTTCTTGCGCTCGCGACGTTTCAGAGTTACTAAACTATCAATCAATAATCAAAGAAGACCAAATGCATAGTAGCACAATTCGGCTGCGCAAACAGCAACCCGAGCCACCGGCATCGGGCGAGCCGGACGGGGCGGAGGCTGCGACCAGACCGCGGAGAAGCCAAATGCCGATCACCAACCCGGCCAAGCGTCTTGGCCATCGAAGTCTTGGCCATCGAACCGGCCCGTGGGCGCGTGGTCCAGAGGCCACGTTCGCGGCGACGGTCCTCACCGCCTTCGCCGCCTCGGCTGCGTGCATGACGATGCTCCAGGCCGACCTGGTGCTGCCGGTGATCAGCACGCTTTTCTTCGTGATGGCGTGCCTGGTCGCCCTGGTCGCGTGGCGCTGGGAACATGCCGGCGCGCAGAGCCACGTCACCTACTGGGACGTTGCGGGCGCGCTCACGCTGTTCGGAATCTGCGTGGCCTCGCAGGTCGATCCCGATCAGATGGTACGGCTCGTCGAAGGCGCGCGCCGCGAGCACTAGAGAACAACCGCTCACCCCGTCGGCAGGTTTGTCTGATTGCCGAGGGGCCTCTCTTTGCCAGTCGACAAACTCGTCGATGAACTCATGGGGACTGCATCGTGAACCTGCATCAAACGTCGACCGCCATCGCGACCTCGCAGCCGGCGCATCCCGCGGCCAGCCCTGGCGCCGGACCTGCGGGCGGGCCTGCGATCGCACCCCATCGCGAGCCGGCGCAGGCTGTGGTCGCGGCGCTGGGCTCGGATGTCGGGCACGGCCTGAGCCGAGCGGAGGCGGAGCGGCGCCTGGAGCAATACGGTCCGAACCGGCTCAAGAGCGCCCCGGAGACGCCGTGGTGGACGCGGTTGCTCGAGCAGTTCCAGAACTTCCTGGTGATCATCCTGCTGGTCGCCACCGTCATCTCCATGGCCGAGTGGCTGCTGCAGGATCCGCGCGAGACCGCCCTGCCTTACGAGGCGATCGTCATCCTGCTCATCGTCGTGCTCAACGCCTTGCTCGGCTTCTTCCAGGAGTCGCGCGCCGAGCGCTCCGTTCGCGCGCTGATGGCCCTTGCCGCGCCCGAGTCGACCGTGATCCGCGACGGCGAGCGCCAGCGGATCGTGGCCGATCAGATCGTTCCCGGCGACATCGTCATGGTCGAGGCCGGGGATCGCATCCCGGCGGACGCCCGCCTCATCGAGAATGCCAATCTGCAGACCGACGAGGCTCCCCTGACCGGCGAGAGCGTACCGGTGGCGAAGGAAATTCAGCCGATCGACGGCGATGTCGGGATCGGCGACCAGCGAAACATGCTGTTCTCGAGCACGGTCGCGACCTATGGGCGCGGCCGGGCCGTGGTTGTGGCGACCGGGATGGGAACCGAGGTCGGCCGCATCGCGGGGCTTCTCGAAGCTGCCGAAAAGGAGCCCACGCCGCTGCAGCAAGAGCTCGACCGCACCGGCAAGCGCCTGAGCATCATCATGCTGGGGATTTGCGCGATCGTATTCGCGACCGGCATGCTCAGCACTCCGGTCATGAATCTCAATGTCGTTCTTAGCTTGTTCCTGTTCGCCGTAGCGCTCGCGGTGGCGGCGATTCCGGAGGCGCTGCCGGCGATCGTCACGGTGGGACTGAGTCTCGGGGTACGGCGCATGGCGGCGGCCAACGCCATCGTGCGCAAGCTCCCGGCGGTCGAAACGCTCGGCGCCGCGACCGTGATCTGCTCCGACAAGACCGGCACACTGACGCGCAACGAGATGACCGTGCGGGCGATCGCCACCGCCAGCGAACTGGTCGACGTTGACGGCAGCGGCTACATCCCCGAGGGCAACTTCACCGCCAAGGGCGCCCCGCTGGCGGAAAGCTCGCCGGTTCGCGAAGCCGTCGCGCAAACGCTGCGTGCGGCGGCGCTCGCCAACGATGCCGCGCTCACCAACAGCGAGGGACGCTGGCGGGTGCAGGGCGACCCGACCGAAGGCGCGCTCATTGTCGTGGCACGCAAGTTCGGCGTGGTCGAAGGCGAGCTTGCGCGCTTCCCGCGGATCGCGGAGGTCCCCTTCACCTCGGAACGCAAGCGCCACACCACGATTCATCTCGATCGCGACAACCCTGCCGAGTTGCGCGTGTTCGTCAAAGGCGCGCCCGAGGTTCTGCTCGCGAGCACCCGCTATTTGTGGGAGGACGGCAAGGCCGTGCCCCTCGGCGATGAGCGCCGCGCCGATCTGTCCCGGCGCAACGACGCGCTGGCCGGTCAGGCGCTTCGCACCCTGGCCATCGCCACCCGTACCGTGCCGGCCGCATCGCTGGGTCTCGGCCCGCACGGGGAGGTCCCGGACCACATCGAGCTGCCCGACAGCATCGAGGACGACCTCGTGCTGCTCGGCCTGGTCGGCATGATCGACCCGCCGCGGGCCGAGGCCAAGGTCGCCGTTGCCACCGCCAAGCATGCGCATATCCGCTCGGTGATGATCACGGGCGACCATCCGGCGACCGCCGAGGCGATTGCGCGCGAGCTCGAAATCTTCGAGCCGGGCGCGCGGCTGGTGACCGGGACCGAGCTGCGCACCATGGGAGATGCCGAGCTCGACGCAATCGTCGAGCAGGTGCGCGTGTTCGCCCGCGTCGACCCCGAGCACAAGCTGCGCATCGTCGGCGCGCTCCAGCGCAAGGGCCACATCGTCGCCATGACCGGCGACGGCATCAATGACGCGCCCGCGCTCAAGACCGCCAATATCGGCGTCGCCATGGGCATCACCGGCACGGACGTCTCGAAAGAGGCCGCCGACATGGTGCTGACCGACGATAATTTCGCCAGCATCGTCAAGGCCATCGAGGAAGGGCGCGGGATCTACGACAATATCCGCAAATATCTGGTCTATCTCTTGTCCTCGAACGCCGGCGAATTGCTCACGATGTTCGCGGGCGTGATGTTTGCGGGCATGCTCGGCCTCACGTCGGCGGAGCCCGGGCTGTTCCTTCCGCTGCTCGCCGCGCAACTCCTCTGGATCAACCTGATCACCGACGGGCCGCCCGCGCTCGCGCTCGGCATCGACCCCAAGGACCCCGACGTGATGGACCGGGCACCGCGAAGCCGCGGCAGGGGCGTGCTCACCGCGCAGGACTGGTGGCGCCTCGCCGCGATCGGCTTCGTGATGATGGTCGGTACGATCGCGGTGCTCGACGCCTATTATCCCGGCGGGCTGTTCACGCTGTTTGCGCAAGGTACTGGACCGAACGTGGCCGACGAGATGCACGCCCGCACCATGGCCTTTACCACGCTGATGATGTTCCAGCTCTTCAACGTGTACAACTGCCGCTCGACCTGGCGCAGCGCCTTCAGCGGGTTCTTCGACAATAAATGGCTGATGGCCGCGGTGGCGCTGTCGCTGTTCATGCACGTGCTGGTGATCTATGTGCCGTTCCTGCAGACGGCATTCCATACGGTGCCGCTGTCGGCGCGGGATTGGGCGATCGCGACGGGCGTCGCCGCCACGCTGCTGATCGGCATGGAGGTGGTCAAAGTCGTGCTGCGCATGGAACGCCGGGCTGCGCCCGCCGCGTTGGGAAAAACCGTTCACGGCGAATCGCCGTCGCGCGCGTGAGGGCGCTGCGAGCCAGACCGTTGGTGCCTGAGGGCGCCGGGCGCATGACGTGCTCCTGCCTGCTTTGCGGGAACACGCCATTTCGTTTTGGAGCGTGCGACCGGTCCGGCGCGATCGCTCGCGCACTTTATCGAAGCGTTAACCCAACTCGGCGACTGTGCCCCAATTCGGCACACGGTTGCTCCGAGGTCGCATCATGGGCGAGCGGATCAGGAAAAGCCGCTCCGGCATGCTGTCCTTCAAGCGCGCAGCGGCAATAGCGGCCGGTAGCGAGACACCGCCGCTCGCGCCTTGCCTTGCCACAGCAGTCGCCCTGCCCGCCGCCGCGGCGCTCGAGCTGCTCGATGCGAACGGCCACATGCGTCCTCTCGATGCCATCGAGGCCGAAGCCATCAGGTTTGCCATCAGACATTATGGCGGACAGATGTCCGAGGTCGCGCGCCGGTTGCACATCGGGCGCTCGACGCTTTATCGCAAGCTCGATTCGCTCGGGCTCGATGCCCGCATACCGCGCGTAGAAACGCCTGCATGGTAGTCGGCTGACCTACCGGGGAGGGCATCAGGCCCAACACGTTGCAAGCGAGTAACAGCGCGCCAAAATCGACCACATTCGCCGTCAACCTTAGCGGCAAGCTGTTGCCTCGATCGGAGAATTCAAGTCAGTCTCGGAACCGTACGGGCGCAGATGAATTTGAACGTGGGGCCAGCACGCAACCACGGTCCCGCTGGAACTTGGGGAGATTCCTGATGAGCGGCCCCCGTTGCCGACGCATCTTGGCGAGCACGGCCCTGGTCCTGATTCTGACGGCCCGAATCGGCGTCGCCATGGCGCAAGAGGCCGGCGATTCGTCGGTCGGACCGATGACGGTCATCGGCCAGCCGGCTCCGCCCGTGGCTGCCGGCACAAGTGCGATACCGGCGGCGCCGAGGATGGAAGCGAACGCTTCGACAGCGCCGACCAACCTCCCGCGCGCACCCGCGCAGGCGGCCGTGCCGGCCGAAGCGCCGGTGAAATCGGAGCAGACTGCTGCACCGAGCGAAGCTGCCCCGAAAGAGGTTTCGACGCCGAAAGAGAGCGCCGCACCGAGCGAAGCGCCGGCCAAACCCACGATCGCGACCGAGCAGACCGTGGCGCCCGATCCGATGGCCGCGCTCGACCCCGCTGACCGCGCCGTCGCGGAAAAGATTCGCGACCTGTTCGCCGCCAAGGCCGACAAGATTTTCACCAGCAAGAAAGAGCGCAGCGCGGCCGAGACCTTCTACCAGAATCGCGGTTTTGCGCCGTTGTGGCTCGACAAGGGCGTCGGGAATGCGCGCGCCAAGTCCGCGATTGCGCGCCTCAAGGCTGCCGACGCCGACGGCCTCGATCTCAACGACTACAAGACGCCGGATTTTGCCGGGCTGAGCCCCGAGGCGCTGGCCGAAGCCGACCTCAAGCTCAGCCAGACGGTGCTCACCTATGCCCGCCACGTGCAGGCCGGGCGCTTCCCCTATACCCGCGTCAGCCACAATATGGAGCTGGCGCAAACGCCGCCCGAACAAAGCGACGTGCTGGCCAGGATGGCCGATGCCGCCGACGCGGGCAAAGCGCTCGACGAGTTCAGCCCTCAGCACGAGCCCTACAAGAAGCTCAAGGCCGTGCTCGCGCAGATGCGCGGCAAGGGGGCTGGCGCGAAAATGCTGGCCGAGGGAGAGGTGCTCAAGCTCAACGCCAAGGCGCCGATGGAAGACCCGCGCGTTCCGCTGCTGCGCGACAAGCTCGGGCTCGCCGGCGACGCGTCCGACCTCAAATATGACGCCAAGCTCGCCGAGGCGGTGAAGAAGTTCCAGCGCGCCAACGAGCTGCCGGCCACCGGCAACCTCGATTCGCGCACGGTCAAGGAGCTCAACGGCCCGTCGCGCGACAAGCAGATCGAGCTGGTCATCGCCAACATGGAACGGTGGCGCTGGTATCCGCGCGACCTCGGCAAGGCCCATGTGCTCGTCAATCTGCCGGACTTCTCGCTCAGCGTCATGCACAACGACGCCCAGGCCTGGACCACGCGGATCGTGATCGGCAAGACGGACATGCCGACGCCGCTGCTCACCGAGAACATGAAACACATCACCATCAATCCGACCTGGAACGTGCCGCCCTCGATCGTGCACAACGAGTATCTGCCGGCGCTCCAGCAGGACCCGACGGTGCTGGCGCGCATGGGCCTCAAGGTCATCTACAATCGCGACGGCAGCGTGCACATCTATCAGCCGCCCGGCGAAGCCAATGCGCTCGGGCGCATCCGTTTCAACTTCCCCAACCGCTTCCTGGTCTATCAGCACGACACCCCGGACAAGCATTTTTTCGCGCATGATGTACGCGCCTACAGCCACGGCTGCATGCGCGTGCAGGATCCGGCCAAATATGCCGAGGTGCTGTTCAATATCGCCCGACCGAGCGAGAACTGGACCGCCGACAAAGTGAAGCGGATGTTCGGCGGCGGCGAGCAGGACATCCAATTGCCGGTGCCGATCTGGGTCCACCTGACCTATCAAAGCGCGTTCGTCGACGAGGCCGGCAAGCTGCAGACGCGGCGCGACGTCTACAACATCGACAGCCGCACCATCGCGGCGATCAAGAGCGAGCGCGCCATCATCGAGCCGATCCAGGAGCGCAAGCGCGACGAGGTCGCCTCGAGCGGTCAACGCCGCGTTGCCGCGCCGCCGCCGTCGCGCGTGCTCTCGTTCTTCGAGGCGTTTTTCGGCGGCAGGCCCGCCCAGGCACAAGCGAGGCCCGTGCCGCCGGGCCGCATCACGCGCTGATCGGACCGATTCGTTCCAACGCCGCTCGCTTGCCTGCGGCGTTGGTCACGCGCCCGGTAACGATTATTTGCGACGTGGTTAACCGCAGCAAGTTTTTGCCATAGTCGCCTGTCACGCTTCGTGCATCGGGGGGGACGGGTGCGCTAACCTCGCGTCAACCCATCCCTAATTGGCAGTGCGTCAGCCGTAGTCGTCGCAGTCATGCTGCGGCGAATGACGGAGCTTATGTCAGCGGCGCTCGCCGCGGACGGGGGGCATCGACGCACCATCATGCGGGTTGGCACGTGACGGTCAAAGTCGCGCACAGGAATCCATTGTCCTTGCGTTCGGCCCGGGCGGGCTACTGCTGCAGCATCGCCGCTCTTCTCGTCTTTTTCGGCTGCGAGAGCTTGCAGAACGCCCAGGCCAACGGCGAGACACGAAAGATCTCCTTCCATCAAATTCACACCGGTGAGGATCTCTCCGTCACCTACAAGGTGAACGGCCGCTACGACGAAGACGCGCTCAGGAAAATCAACCATCTGATGCGCGACTGGCGGGAATCGGAAGAGATCAAGATGGATCCCCATCTGATCGATCTTCTGTGGGAGGTTCACCGCGAGGTCGGCGCCAAGGAGCCGATCTGGGTGGTCTGCGGCTTCCGTTCGCCCGAGACCAATTCCATGTTGCGGCGGCGCTCCAGCGGCGTGGCCCAACACAGCCAGCACATGCTCGGCAAGGCCATCGACTTCTACATTCCGGGCGTGCCGCTCGAGCAATTGCGCGCAGCCGGCTTGCGGGCGCAACGCGGGGGCGTCGGCTACTACCCGACATCGGGAGCGCCCTTCGTGCACATGGACACAGGCAGCGTGCGGCATTGGCCGCGCATGCCGGAGGAGCAGCTTGCAAGCGTGCTGTCGAAGGGACAGCTCAATAGCCGATCCGCCTCGGATGGGTCGATGACGCACGCCGAGCGCAGCCGCATGCCGAGCTTCCTCGCCGCGCTCTTCGGCGGCGGCAGGGACGAGGCGGAAGACAACGCGGCGGCGGCAGCCGCGCGCGCCAAGGCCGCTGCAACGCCGCGCGCGCCGGCTGAGAAGCCGGCTGTCGTTGCTGCAGCGGGTGGCGACAAGGTGCGGCTCCCGCAGGCCAAACCCGCCCGACCGGAGACCCAGGTCGCATCCGCGACGACGACGGTGGTCAAGGGGCCCGAGCGTTACGCGGTCGCCTCCGCGGGCTTGGCTGATGTTCCGGTACCTGCCGGCTACGCGGTCGCCTCCACGACCTCCAAGCCCGTGCGCATTGCCCAGGCAACCGGCGTGGTCGCGCAGACGGACGTCTCGGCGAACGACATCATCAACGACCGTGGCTATTGGCGGGGACCGAGCGCCGAACCGGCGGATGCGCCGCAGGTCGGCGCCGCGCGCGCGACATCAACCGCTGCTTCGCGGCGCGCCGGCACCGTTGCAACCGCCAGCGCCGATCCGGCGGCCACGGCAAGCGCGACACCCTGGCCGCTGATCGACCGCGCCGAGCGCGAGCCGATGCCGAATGCCCTCGCCTATGCGGCGCAACCCACTCCGATTGCCGTCGCTCGCACGCTGCCTATAGGTCCGGGAAGCATGGGCCCGGCAACGCCGCGTGCCGCACCCGCCGCGGTTCCGCCGGACACCACCGTCGCGGTCAAGCGCAGCGACGACCGTCCGTCGGTCGCCCCGCCCAAGGCCAAGAGTGCGAGCGTGGTGAGAGTCGGCGATAGCTTCAACGATCCGTGGATGCGCGCCATGATCGTGAGCCCGAGCGCGCAGAACTTCCTGAAGACGACGCTGCTCGGCCCCACGGATTTCCGCACGCTGGGCCCGCATATGCTCAAGCCGACCTCAACCATGGTCATGCGGTTCTCGAACGATCCGCACCTCGGCATGACTTGTGAAAAATTCGACGGCAGCGCCGTGGTCTTCATTTCGACGGCCACATTCAGCACCGCGTCGCTGCGGTAACTCTGCGTTCCATCACGGGGGGATCGGGTGGGGGCGTGGCGCGCCGCAAGTCGGGGAAACCCGACTTGCGGCGCTGCGCTTCTAGAGCATGATCCGGAAAAGTGGGTACCGGTTTTCCGAAAAGATCATGCTCAAACAAAAAGCTAGAGCGTGATTGCAATTCAACCTGAAGCAATCACGCTCTGGCGGCGCGCAAAGTCCTGATCAGGTCAGCATGCCGAGCGCATGCATGTAGGTCTCGAGGATCGTCTCCTGCTCGCGCCGTTCATCGGCATCCTGCTTGCGCAGCCGCACGATGCTGCGCAACGCCTTCACGTCGAAGCCGTTGGCCTTGGCTTCGGCATAGACGTCACGAATGTCGTCGGCGATCGTCTTTTTCTCTTCCTCCAGGCGCTCGACGCGCTCCACGAAGGCCTTCAGCTGATCCTTGGCAAAGCGGGCGGCAGGCTGTTCTTCCTTCGCGACAGCGGCAGTGACCATCAAAAACCTCCTCCAGAGACTCACACGAGTGCACGGACCAAGGTTTCGGGAGTGCACGCCGAGGTCAAGGCGACAAGCCAGTCATCCCCAGAGAACACAGGGGCAGCGCGCGTCGAGGTCGGCATCGTCTCAGTGCTTGTGCCCGGCCTTTTCGAATGCGGCCTGCTGGTCTTTGGCGGCCTCTTGCTGGTGCTTGGCCTTCCATTCCTCGTAGGGCATGCCGTAGATGCGCTCGCGGCTCTCGTCCTTGGACATCGGCACGCCGCGTTCATCGGCGGCGTCCTTCATCCAATTGGACAGGCAATTGCGGCAGAAGCCGGCGAGATTCATGAGATCGATGTTCTGAACCTCGGTGCGCGTGCGCAAGTGCTCGACCAGCCGGCGGAACGCGGCAGCCTCGAGCTCGATGCGAGTGGTATCGTCAAGCGCCATGGATGCTGCTCCTTTCACGCTGGGGAATGAAGCCCTCGAAACTCTGAGGCCTCTATGCAAATAGGATAATGATGGCGCCACGCACTTTCCAGCATGGCTGCGACCCCCGACCGCATGGCGGCCCGATGCGAATCGCCGCGGCGCGCGGCGCGGCGTATCGTCGTCGAACCATAATGCCCGGTCCGATGCAGGGCAGACCATCCGGAACCTGGCCTGCCGGCCGCGATTGTCCCACTGCATCCGGATCCATCTGGTGACCGCGCCTCCCCGCGCCTTTCTCGAAGGCCTGTTCCGCACGGCGGTAGCCGCCGCGCACCCCGCGAGCTGGCTGCGAGCGCACTTGCCGGCGCCGGCGCCTGCGGGCCGCCTGGTGATCCTGGCCGCCGGCAAGGCCGGCGGTTCCATGGCCGAGGTCGCCGAGCACTATTATCTCGACGAGCGCGGCGTGCCGGCGAGCCGGATCGACGGGCTCGCGGTCACCCGTGACGGCTATGGCCGGCCGACGCGGCGCATACGTGTCGTCGAGGCGGGGCATCCCGTGCCCGATGCGGCCGGTCTTGCCGCGACCTCCGCAACCCTCGACCTGGCCGACGGCGCCGGCCCCGGAGATTTGGTGCTGGTGCTGATTTCCGGCGGCGCCTCGGCGAACTGGATCGCACCCGCCGCCGGCCTTTCGCTCGCCGACAAGCAGGCCGTGACGCGAGCACTGCTCGCCTCGGGGGCCGCGATCCTCGAGATCAATACGGTGCGCAAGCATCTCTCCCGGATCAAAGGCGGCCGGCTGGCCCAGCGCGCGTATCCCGCGCGGCTCGTGGCGGTGGGCATTTCCGACGTGCCCGGCGACGACCCTGCCGTCATCGGGTCGGGGCCCACCGTTCCCGATCAGACCACGCTCGCGGACGCCCGCGCCATCGTGGCGCGGCACCGGCTCGCGCTGCCGCAGGTCGTGACGCGCGCGCTCGCCGATCCCGCGAACGAGACGCCGAAGCCCGGCGATCCGGTCTTCGCTGCCACATCCTTCGTGCTGGCGATGCGGCCCGCGGAGGTCTTCCGCACGGTGGAAGATGCGGTGCGCGCCGCCGGCTACGATTGCATCGTCCTGGGCACCGCGATCGAGGGCGAGGCGCGCGACGTTGCGGCCGCCCAGGCGCGGCTTGCGCGCGATCTCCAGGCGCAGGGCCGTCGCGCCGTGATCCTCTCAGGCGGCGAACTGACGGTGACGCTGCGTGGCAAGGGTCGCGGCGGGCCCAATCAGGAATACGCGCTGGCGTTGGCGGTTGCGCTCGCGGGGGCGGAGGGCGTCGCGGCGCTCGCCGGGGACACCGACGGCACCGATGGCGGCGGCGGACGGCCGAAGGACCCGGCCGGGGCCTTCGTCGATACGACCACCCTGCTGCGCGCGGGCCGCCTCGGCCTCGATCCAGCCGTCTTTCTTAATGATAACAATTCGACGCAATTCTTTGAGAAACTTGGCGATCTGCTGACCCCGGGGCCGACGCTGACCAACGTGAACGACTTCCGAGCTATCCTCGTTGACAGCCCCTGAGAGTTCACGCGATATCGCGAGTATTCGGACCGTCGGGCGGCTAGAAATGCGGGCGGGATGAGACACCGGCACACCAGAGCTGAAATTCGGCGAAGCTCGCTGTCGCGCGCGGCGAGCAGGCGCATGCTCGCTTATGGGACGCTGCTGGCGGCTGCATTCGCCCTGGCGGCCGAGCCGGCCAAGGCCGATTTCCGCCTCTGCAACAATACCGGCAACCGGGTCGGCATCGCGATCGGCTACAAGGAGAACGAGGGTTGGACCACCGAGGGCTGGTGGAACATCTCCGCGCGCAGTTGCGAAACCGTGCTGCGGGGTTCCCTTGTCGCCCGCTTCTATTACATCTACGCGGTCGACTACGATCGCGGCGGCGAATGGTCCGGGCAGGCCTTCATGTGCACGCGGGAGAAAGAGTTCACCATCCGCGGCACGGACGACTGCCTCGCGCGCGGCTACGATCGCACCGGATTTTTCGAGGTTGATACCGGCGACCAGCCCTCTTGGACCGTTCAGCTCACGGAGTTGGCCGACCAGGCGCCGATGCAGCCCCTGCAATCGCGTGTGCCCATGCTTCAGACCCCTCCGGCAGCCGGCCGGCCAGGCACGCCGACGACGCCGCCCCGAAGCCGCAACTGATGCGACGTCTGCGCCGGACCAAGATCGTCGCCACCCTCGGCCCCGCGTCCTCAGACCGAAGCGTCATCGCGAGCCTGTTCCAGGCGGGCGCCGACGTGTTCCGCATCAATATGAGCCACACCACGCACGAGCGCATGCGCGAGCTCGTGGCCGCGATTCGCGCGGTGGAAACCGAGTTCGGGCGGCCGATCGGCATCCTGGTCGATCTCCAGGGCCCCAAGCTCCGGGTCGGCAGCTTCGCGGCCAATCCGGCGACGCTCAAGACCGGCGATACCTTCGTCCTCGATTCCGATCCGGCGCCCGGGGATGCCACGCGCGTGCAGCTCCCGCACCCCGA
Source organism: uncultured Alphaproteobacteria bacterium (assembly GCA_963827585.1). Classification (GTDB taxonomy): domain Bacteria; phylum Pseudomonadota; class Alphaproteobacteria; order Rhizobiales; family Xanthobacteraceae; genus VAZQ01. The sequence continues at coordinate 120,136 of CAWHCK010000046.1, read as the reverse complement.
AATCTTCACCGCCGTCGCGCCCGGCAATCGGCTGCTGCTCGACGACGGCAAGATACGGCTCGTCGCCACCGAAGCCGACGCCAAGCGCATCCTCACGCGCGTCGAGGTCGGCGGCAGATTGTCCGACCGCAAAGGGGTGAGCCTGCCCGATACGACGGTGCCGTTCTCGGCGCTGACGGAGAAGGATCGCTCCGATCTCGACGCGGCGCTCCACACCGGTATCGACTGGATTGCGCTCTCCTTCATCCAGCGGCCGGAGGACATCGCCGAGGCCAAGAAGATCACGCGCGGCCAGGCCGCCGTCATGGCCAAGATCGAGAAGCCGCAAGCCGTCAATCGACTCGGCGAGATCATCGACCTCGCCGACGCGCTGATGGTGGCGCGCGGCGACCTCGGCGTCGAGATGCCGCTCGAGAAGGTGCCGGGCGTGCAGAAGCAGATGACGCGCACGGCGCGCCGCGCCGGCAAGCCGGTCGTGGTCGCGACCCAGATGCTCGAATCGATGATCACCAGCCCGGTCCCGACCCGGGCCGAGGTGTCGGATGTTTCGACTGCGATTTTCGAGGGGGCGGACGCGATCATGCTGTCGGCAGAATCCGCAGCCGGGCAATTTCCGGTCGAGGCGGTGGCCACCATGAACCGCATCGCGGAGGAGGTCGAACGCGATCCGATCTATCGCACCATCATCCACGCCCAGCGCACCGAGCCGGAAGCAACCGGCGCCGACGCCATTGCCGCAGCGGCCCGCCAGATCGCCGAGACGCTCGAACTCTCCGCCATCATCTGCTGGACGAGCTCGGGCTCGACCGGACTGCGGGTCGCGCGCGAGCGGCCGGCGTCACCCATCGTGGCGATCTCCCCCAGGCTCTCGACCGGCCGCCGGCTCTCGCTGGTCTGGGGTGTGCACTGCATCGTGGCCGAAGACGCCCACGACCTCGACGATATGGTGGAGCGTGCCTGTTGGCTTGCCTGCCGGGACGGGTTCGCCAAGCCAGGCCAGCGCGTCATCATCGTCGCCGGCGTCCCACTCGGCACGCCGGGTGCGACCAACATGCTGCGCATCGCTTTCGTGAGTGCCGAGGCCAGTCAGATCAGTAATCAGAAGGTCCGATATCTGATTACTGACTACTGACTCTGATTCCTGGTGTCAGATGTCGCGGCCGTCGATCTTGTCGGTCAGCTTCTTGACCAGATCGGGAATGCGCTCGAGGCGCGGATGGACGGCTAGGGCGCGGCGAAACACGTCGAGGGCGCGCTTGTCGTCGCCGAGCTCCTGCAGGATGATTCCGAGCCCCGAGAGCGCGCCGAAATGGCGCGGCTCGCGCGCCAGCACTTCGTGAATGTCGGCGAGCGCGCGGCCGAAATCCTTCTTCGTGTAATAGACGGTCGCGCGCCGGTTCCAGGCCTCGACGAAATCCGGCTTGATGTCGATGATGGCATTGAGGAGCTTGATCGCAAGATCGAGGTCCTTGCCGTCGACCGCCGTCTTGACGCGGCCCATCAGCAGGTTGGCGGTGTCGCTGCTCGAGCCGACCCAGATCGCCCAGATGCGGTTCTCGACGTATTTGGCGCTGTCGTCGTCGGGCGCGACTTTGAGTGCCTCGAACAGCCGGTCGAGATTTTGCGCCTTGTCGCCGCCCTGGACGCGCGGCAGCGTGGCGGGCGGCTCGATCGGCTTGAGCGGCTCGGGATTGACCGCCTGCGCCAGCACAGGCAGCGCCCACGCCGCGCCCAAGGCCGCGCCCAAGGCCGCGGTTGCTACCACCCAGAGGAATCGCCGGCTCATGGCACGCAACCTAACGCCCCGGTGCGGCACAATAAAGACACGATTTTGGCAGGGCTGCCGTGCCGGCGCCTCGGCCCGATCGCGGTGGCAGGCGAGCCACGCTCAGCCTTGCCGGGCCTTGAAGCGGCGCTGGACCTTGTTGATCACATAGACCCGGCCCTTGCGCCGGACCAGGCGATTGTTGCGATGGCGGCTGCGCAGCGATTTCAACGAGTTGCGGACTTTCATGGCTTGTCTCTATGCGCGCGGCCGCGCGGTTGCGTGGTGCAAAGTTGCGCGGAAACTAGGGATGCAGCGCGCTCTCGTCAACACGCACGGCTGGCAGGCGCTTCGCCCCGCGTCGTAAAGGCTTGATCCGGCGCCGAATTGCCCTCACGCGGCGGCGCCGGCGGGCGCCATCGGCAGCTTCAGCAGCCGCGCCGCATTGGCCCAGAAGATGGCCTCGCGCTGCGCCTCGGGCAGGTCGAGGTCCTTGATGAGCTTGATGGCACGCGGCTTGAGCGAGGTCAGCGGCGGCGCGTCGCTGCCGTAGAGGACGCGGTCCGGGCCCATCCAGTCGAGCACCATCCTCACGGCCGGAAGATTATAGGTGACCGTGTCGAGGTACATCTGCCGCAAGTAGTGGCTGGGCGGGTGCTTGATCCTCATCGGCGCATACGAGCCGAGGAAGAAAGCCTCCTCCTGCAATTCGTAGGCGTAGTCCATCCGGCTGATGGTCTCGCAGATGCCGCCGCCGCCGTGCGAGGCCACGATCTTCACGCGCGGGAAATCCTCCAGAACGCCGCGCACGATCAACCGCCCCAGCGCCAGGCAGAGATCGAACGGCCGCCCGATGCTGGAGGCGAGGCGATACTCCTTCATCCGCTCCTCGCCGAAGCCGAGATGCGGCGGGTGGATCATCACCGGCACGTCGAGGTCCTGCACCAGCTCCCAAAACGGGCGGGCCTCGTCGTCGTCGGGATAGTGACCTTTGTGGCTGGAATGAATGAAGACGCCCTTGAGGCCGAGCTCACGCACCGCACGCTCGGTCTCCTTGAGGAAGGCCGGCCCGCCGCAGGGCAGGATGGTCGCGAACGCGTAGAGCGTGCCCGCGTGCTGCTGCTGAACCTCGGCGGCATAGTCGGTCCACTTCTGGACCGCGGCCAGCTCTTCGTGATCGGCCTTGCCGCGCAGATAGTGCGCGGCATTCGTCACCACGCTGATGTCGATGCCGTTCTCGTGGTGGGCATCGAGAAAATTCTCGAGCACCATGGGGCAGCCGCGCTCGCCCCATTTCGGACCGTTCTTGCCGTCGAGCGTGCCGAGATCGCCGGCCGCCTCTTCCGGCGTGTAGATGTGCGCATGCCAGTCGATGATCACGCTCGTTCTCCATTACGCGCTACGGTTCGAGCGTCGCCAGGAACTTCTCGATGTGCGGCTGCCACAGGGCGCGGCCATCCGGAGCGCCGAAGACCCGATGCCCGTCGCTGCCGAAAGCGGGGAGCGCAACGTACTGCCCTCGCCCGCCGGCGCGAACAAAGGCATCGAACATCCTGCGGCTGAGATCGGGCGAGAAGAACGAGTTGTTGGCCGCATAGAGCCAGAGCGCGGGAATGCGCGTGGTTGCGCCATAGCGCGCCGCTGCCTCGACCAGACGCTCCGGCGTGCAGTTGCCCACCTGCGGATGCCCGCCGCCGCGCCCGCCGGCAAAATTGATCACCCCGAATACACCCGCCGGGCTTTTGCTTGCGGCTGCGATCGATCCCCAGCCGCCCGCCGAGAACCCGATCAGGAGAACACGATCGCGCTCGACCTCGGGTCGGCCGCGAAGGAATCCAATCACCGCCGCGATATCCTCGGCCGATGTCAACCCGGCGCGGTAGTAGTCGGGATTGCCGCACGCGCCGTAGGTCTCCAACCATGGCCCTCCGGTCTCGCCGTAGCCGCGACGCAGCGGCAGCGCGACCATGTAGCCGCGCTGAAGCAGCCAGTTCGACATGGAGGCAAAGGTCGGGACCGGCATGGTCGGGCGTTGCGACGGGTCGGGGGGCGAGCCATGGCTGACGACGGCGAGAGGAAATGGCCCCGGACCGGGAGGCCGAAAGACGCGCACGCGCAGCGTCACACCGGTCTTGCTCGCGATGCCGACGATCTCCTGGGCCGCGGTCTCGACCGTTACCGCCGGCGCCGCCGGCACCGGCAACGGAATGGTCACCAGCAGTGCGAGGGCAGCCACGCCGCACCGCAAACGAGTTCTTACAAGACCGATGCCCGACATCCCGCCGGCTTACCGGCTCACCGTTGTAGAGGCAAGCGCGGTCGCACCGCGTGGGTGGCGAAGCTCACTGCGGACGCGGGGAGAGGTCTGTCCGCTTTACGTCCGGGCCGTCCGCGGGCGCAAGCCCGAGCGCTTCGGCCATGATGCGGAAGACCTCGGTATTGTCGATCTGCCCGCGCACGCGCTCGCTGCCGGGGCCGGTGGCGGTGAGAACCACGTCCTCGCCGGAATGCACGTCGGAGTTGATCATCGAAGGCAGATTGCCCAGGCGAAGCACGGCACCCGGAACGTTCTTGTAGCGCTCGTTCGCCTCATAGGTGTCGGGCTGCTTGCCGGCGACCGTCGGGTCGTTGGGGTTGTCGAGCTTCGGTCGGAACGTCTCGTAGTAGTCGGGCAGGCTCGCCGAGAACAGTGCAAGCCGGCGGCTGACGTCGACGCGCCCCGGATAGCCCTCCGCGTCGGGAGCGGGATAGTTCGGGAATCCGGCGCGGCCGTACACCCGCACGCGCTCGCGCATCGGCACATTGGGGACCGAGGCCATGTCGTCCTCGACCGTGCCAACCAACCCGATCGGGTGGGTGTGATCGGCCACGACCAGGATGAGCGTGTCGTCGCCGCGTGCGCTTGCCCAGTCGCGGGCGAGCTTGACCGCGTTGTCGAGCATGATCGTATCGTAGACCGCACGCTCCATATCCAGGAGATGCGTGTATTTGTCGATCATGCCGGATTCCACCATCAGGAAGAAACCGGCTTCGTTGCGCGAGAGCACCTTCAATGCAGCGCTCACCTGCTCGGTCAAGTCGGGCTGCTCGGGAAACTTGCGGACGGTTCCGCCTTTGAGAAACTTGCGATCGAGCGCGCCGTCCATGTTGCCGAGGGTGAACAGCCCCAGCAGCTTGGTGGTGCTGGGGTTGTCGGCAGCGGACGTCATCTCGGCCGCCGTCGAAGCAAAGGGATAGCCGGCATCGCGAAATCGCGCGATGAAGTCGACCTCGTCCCTGCGCCTGGATCCCTCCGCGGATTTCGGCAGGAAGTTCGCCTTGCCGCCGCCCAGCATCACGTCCGGCTTGGCGGCATCGAATTGCTCGACGATGCGGTCGTATTCGGTGCGCCGACGCGTATGGGCCACCATCGCGGCCGGAGTGGCATCCTCGATTTCCGTATTGGTGACGATGCCGACCGCCAGCCCAAGCCTGCGTTTGACCAGACTCGTGATGGTCTCGACTTTCGGATCGTCGAGCGGGCTGCTGGTGCGGTCGGCGTAGACACCCATGGCATTGACCGCCGATTTGTGGCCGGTCGCATAGGCGCTTGCCGAGTTCGCCGAATCCGTAATGATCGAATCGCTGCCGGCGGTGGCGACCAGCGCCATCTGCGGCATGTCGTCCATGGCGAGCTTGCCGCGCGCCTTGCCCTCCGCGATGCCCTTGGACAGCAGGCGCGCCGCCACCCGATGCGCGAGCGACATGCCGTCGCCGATGAACAGGATGACGTTCTTCGCCTTGCGCGGGCCGGTATCGTAGACGTTCCACGTCAGCTCGCGGACCTGGTCGCCATCGGTCACGCGCACCTTGTAGGTGCCGGCCTGCGGGAGCGAAACATCGCGCAGGATCAGGGCGGACTGGTCCTTGCCGTCCTCGCGTTCGACGAAAGTAGCGGCCTTGCCCAAAACTTGGGCGTGATCGTTGCCGTTCAACGTCACGGAGATCTTCGTCGGGTCGGCCAAACCCGGAAACTCGACTTTGAGGTCGAACCGCGCGCCCGCCAGGATATCCGCCCGATCGATCGGATAGACGGTCTGCGCCGAAGCCGCCGAAACAACCGTCGCAATCGTGACGCCCGCAGCCGCCGCGAGAAAACCGCGCATGTCGTGTCCTCTCAAAAAATTCGGGTGGCCAGACCTAGTCAGCGTCGATGACAGTCGGGTGACAATGCGGCGTTGTCCCGACGAATCATAGTTGAAAGAAGACCTGCCGGTCGAAGAAGGGCTAACCGCGGCCTGGCGCGGCGCGGCGCGACCATTTCTCCACGCGCGGCTCGATCTTGGTCGACCAAAGGTCGCGGTCCTCGACGTCCTTGAGCGTGACCGTCATGACCTCGGTTGCGCCGTCGATCGCCACATGGCCGAAGAATTGGAGCCCAAAGCAGGGGGCGAGATCGTCGGGCTGGTCGTTGCCGCATCCCTTCTGGAAGACGGCGCGCGGACCGAAGGTATTGTCGAGCTGTTGCGGTCGCCACGTGCCGGCATGGATGGGGCCGGAGATGAATTCCCAGAATGGCTCGAAGTCCTGGAACACGGCCGCGTTCGGGTCGTAATAATGCGCGGCGGTGTAGTGCATGTCGGCGGTGATCCATACCGTATTGTGAATGCCGGCATGTTTGATGAAGGCGAGCAGACCGGCGATCTCGAATTCGCGTCCGCGCGCGGAGCCATCGCCTTGCGCGATTGCATCGCCGCTCACCACGCCGATCGGCAGATCGGCGGCGATGATTTTCCAGGTCGCCTGCGAGCTCATCAATTCGCGCTTGAGCCAGGACACTTGCGTCGGCCCGAGGATCGCCGCGGCGGCTCCGTCATCGGCGTTGGGAGCTCGGTAGGAGCGCATGTCGAGGAGGAAGACGTCGAGCAGCGGACCATAGGGAATCTTGCGATAGATCCGTCCGGCCTCGGCCAGCGTCTCCCGCATCGGCATGAATTCGTGGAACGCGCGGCAGCCGCGCGCAGCCAGGTTGAGGATGCTCTTGTCGATGTAGCCGCTCCAGCCGAGCGCCTCGCCTGGGCACCAATCGTTGGTGACTTCGTGATCGTCCCACTGCGCGAACAGCGGCACTTCCGCATTGAAGGCGAGCAAGTTCCGGTCGAGCAGATTGTATTTGTAATTGCCGCGAAACTCCGCCAGCGTCTGGGCGACCTTGGACTTGTCTTCGGTGACGATGTTCCTCCACACCTCGCCGTTCGGAAGCTTCTGCTCGGCGGCGATCGGACAGTCGGCGTAGACGTGATCGCCGGAATGGACGAAAAAATCGGGCCGGCATTTCAACATGGTGGCATAGGTCCGCATGCCGCCGCGCATCTCGTCGATGCCCCACCCGCCGCCAGCGGTGTCGCCCGACCACACGAACGATATGCTCCGCCGGTCGCTCGGTGCCGTTCGGAAACGCCCGACCTGCGGCGCGCTGAGCACGGTGGGGAACGAATGATCCTGAAAGCGGATGCGATAGAACGCGTCCTGCCCGGCCGGCAGCCCCTCGACCAGCACCTTGGCGGTGAAATCGGTCTCCGGCAGCGCATCGACGAAGACGCTGCTGCGAACATGGCTGAAGCTGTCGGTGGTCGCGACCTCCACCAGCATGCGCGACGGGCGGTCCGCGCGCGCCCAAACGATACCCGAATCGGTCGAGACATCGCCGGACTGGACGCCGTGGGTGATCACCGGGCGATCGGCGGCGCGGCTGAGAGCGGGCTTGGCGATGCCGCCGGCGGCGGTCAATGCCGCCGACGATGCCGCAGTCGTCAGGAAGCGTCGGCGCGTCAACGACGCGCCGATTCGCATGGTGACGGCCATTGGGCCTCCGCCGTCGAATCACGCGGCGGAAGCTGCCTGCGTCGTCTGACAGGCAGTCGACACTTGTGCGACAGCCAGGTGAAAGTCCCCTCGCCGACCCCGCTCGATCAATTCGTACGGCCGGGGAGCCGAGGTCGGCAACGGCATTGAGGTGTCAAAGATCGGAAGCGAGCTTGAGGCCGATCATACCCGCAACGATCAAAGTGAGGCAGGCGACGCGGAATGGATCCGTCGGCTCGCCAAACGCCACCATCCCGATGATGACGGTGCCCGCGGCGCCAATCCCGGTCCACATGGCGTAGGCAGTGCCGAAGGGCACAGACTTGAGGGCAATCGCGAGCAGTACGAAGCTGAACGCGATCGACGTCAGCATGGCCACGCTCGGCCAGAACCTGGTCAGGCCATCCGAATATTTGAGGCCGAGCGCCCAGGCGATCTCCAGCACTCCGGCGAGCAGGAGCGCGAGCCACCCGGTCAATACGTTGCCTCGCTTGCTTGCGTCATCAAGTGGATCGGCCTCGATCGGCCTTTCGCCTCGACCGCCGCGAATCAGTACAAGTCTACGGCCCGGCCCATAACGCGCCGATGACGGAACGCGCCGGAGGCCATGCTCCACGCCGCTCCCCCGCCTGCAATCAGGCCCATGGCGTCATGTATCTGCAATAGAAATCACCGATAAGTTCCACGTTCGTCGACAGGGATGCGGATGCTTGAACGAGTTCCGAAGGGACCGCGGCGGGTCCGGACGCTGTTCGTGTCGGATGTCCACCTCGGAACAAAGGGCTGCCAGGCAGACAAGCTCCTCGATTTCCTGCGCCATTACGAAGCCGACACCATCTATCTGGTGGGCGACATCGTCGACGGCTGGCAGCTGAAGTCCGGCTGGTATTGGCCGCAACTCCACAACGACGTCGTGCAGAAATTCCTGCGGCAGGCGCGCAAGGGTGTGCGCCTGCGCTACATCCCGGGCAATCACGACGAGTTCCTGCGCGATTACTACGGCACGCATTTCGGCGGTATCGAAGTGTTGGAGGACGCCATCCACGTCGCCGCCGACGGCAAGCGCTACCTCGTGATTCACGGCGACCTCTTCGATGTGGTCATCCGCCACGCCCGCTGGCTCGCGCTGCTGGGCAACAACGCCTACGACCTGGCGATTTGGCTCAACACCCATTTCAATGCGATCCGACGGGGGCTCGGGCTGACCTACTGGTCGCTGTCGCAATGGGCCAAGCTGAAGGTGAAGAATGCGGTCAACTTCATCGGCGAGTATGAGAATGCGCTTGCCAGCGAAGCTCGCCGACGCGGTGTCGACGGCGTGATCTGCGGACATATCCACCATGCCGTGATGCGCACGGATTTCGGCCTCGCATACATCAATTGCGGCGACTGGGTCGAAAGCTGTACCGCGGTCGTCGAGCACTTCGACGGGCGATTCGAGATCGTCAGGTGGATCGGGCGTGGACCATGGACGGGTGAAGCCGACCTCGCCGCGGCACCGGTGCCCGCCGCGGCCATGGCGCAGCCGCAATTGCAAGCGACAGGCGGCGGCCTCACGGCAAGTCTTGCTACAAGTCTTGTCCGATGGGCGGGACGAAGGTCGGAATGCGAGGTCCGCGCGCGGCCCGTCGCGCAATAGCCGCAGCCTTGATGCCGATCATCGGCCGGACGTCGCGGTGGGTCTGGGCGGTCATCCTCGTTCTTGGTCTCGCCGCCGTGGCCGCGCTGTCGGGGCCGCTGTTTCCCTTCAAGCCGTTGCCGTCGGACGTCGCCGACGTGGTCGGCAAGGCTCCCGACCTCGATGGCTATCTGCGTCAGCGCGAAGCGCGGCACCCGGACATCAAGCCCGGCCTGGCCAAGACCATCCTGTGGAACGCCCCCGCCGCACGCAACAAGACGGCGCTCTCGCTGGTCTATCTGCACGGCTTCTCCGCCAGCCGAAAAGACATCACGCCCGTGGTCGAGACCTTGGCGAGCACGCTCGGGGCCAACGCTTTTCTGACGCGGCTTGCCGCCCACGGGCGCACGAGCCCGGCGGAATTCGCGACGGTCACCGCGCAGGACTGGCTTGACGACGCGCGCGAAGCGCTGGCGATCGGCCGACGCATCGGCGACCGCGTGATCCTGATCGGAACCTCGACCGGCGCGCTGCTGGCAACGATGGTCGCGCTCGAGGACAACTCGCCGCGCATCGCGGCGCTGGTGCTGCTGTCTCCGAACTTCGGGCTGCGGGACTGGCGGGCGCCGTTCATCTCGGGCCCGCTCGGCCGCGTGCTGGCCCGCATCATCATCGGGGAGGAATACTCCTTCCATCCCGACAGCAGCGGCCATGCCGAGTTCTGGACATGGCATTATCCCTCGCAAGGGGTGGTCGCGCTGATGGACCTGGTGAATCACGCGCGATCGCTTCGTCTCGGCGATCTCGAGATACCCACGCTGGTCATCTATACCGACAAGGACGCGGTAGTGGACGTCGGTGCGATCAGGGATCGCTTCAACGAAATTCGTGGGCCGTCGAAGACGATCGTCGACCTGCCGGAAGCCTCCCGTCACGAGCTGACCGGCGACGCGCTTGCGCCGGAGACCGTGCGGCCGATCCTGGAGCGGATAACACGTTTCCTAACCACCAACGACCTGCAGGGGCGTTCAGACGCAAGCCGTTGAGTCCAACGCGTTCGGTCGATGAATGGGCACTCATGCTCAGTCGGGCTGAGGTCTGAGGCAAGCCAAATTAGCTTTCGAGCGCACGCGCCACGGCATCCGGATCCTTTGCGATAACCGTCAGCAGCACTTGAGCAGCCTTGTCGGGACGATGTGCGCCTTGCTCCCAATCTCGCACAGTCCCGAGCGGGAGATGAAACCGCGCCGCGAATTCCTCCTGCGTCAGGTTTAGCTTCTTGCGCAATGCGCGCACCGTCGGCACACGGCGGGCACGCGCGAGCTGCGCCTCGCTTGCTGGCGGACAATCCGGGTCGGAAAGCGCGGCGCGATGGCGCTGCTCCTCGCTCACAGCGTCGAAGGCGCGCCAGTCGGTCTTTGGCGGCTTCTTCGGATTGAGCTTAAATCTCGTGATACTTCCTTTTTTCATGCGGTTCCGCTCCTCTCGCGGATATTATGCGAACGACGGCGTCCCTCATCGTGTAGGTCAAGGGCCCCGAGCCTCGCTTATGCTCGCATTGACAATGATCACGCGGCCGGTCGGGTAACTTTCCGCGCCGGCACATAGTGCGCTGCCAGGACATGCTTGTCGCGAGCCAGTGCTCGGCAGGCAATGGCCACGACCGGCGGTAGTTCGTCTTTCTTCAAATAGCCCATGATCGTGCGCCGACCGACACCAAGCAGTTTGGCCGCCTCTGTCAACGACAGTCCCAATGCGGTTCGCCATTCTGCAAAATCCGCACCCGTCATCGGTTGTTGCTCTTCCGCTATCCGCCTCAACGTCGTGGCCGAAACGTCCAAACGACCCCATTTCGTCTGCACGGGCCAGGATACCCCGAGGCCCTCTTCTACGATTGCCGCCTTGGCAAAAGTCTTGGCGTCGTCCATCAGCGGCGCGAAATGCACACTGCGAGCGATCAGTCCAGTCAAGTCGAGTTCGCTGTCACGCCGATCGCCAGCGAAACGGATACGCAGAACACGGTCGCCGGCTGCACGTACCTTTGTCACTCTTGCGATGTCGTCGCTCATGCCGATCACCTCTGGAATTCGTGCCACATCGCCAACAACTCAGCCCGATGTCCTTCAATCCAGCGGCGAGCCTGCTTCAGGACCTCGTTGGGCGCATCGCCGGCCAATAAGTCGCCGTTTGAGATGCGCAGCTTTGCGGCGAAGTCGGCGCCCGTGACGTGCACGTGCGGCGGATTCTCGTCCTGAAAGAACATCAGGGCTTGAAGCTGCCGAACCTCGCGATTTCCGGCATCCACGCTCCCGGTGTCGCCTCACCATATAGGGCAATATTTGCCCTAGTCCAAGCCTGGGCGCGGGATAGCGTGGGCGGATAGATGCCGAAGGAAGTCTCGTGGCAGAGCACATCAGAGCGCAGGATCGGGCACGCGAGGGTCGCTGTGGCGTGTCTCCGGCATAGGTGGCGTGCCATGGTCGATGAAAAAGGGCACTATTCTCTCGCCGTGCCACTATGATGTCGCAGCCCGCCATGCGCTCCAATCGGCAAGTCTGCGACGGCCTGCGATCTCGGGCTACGCCCAGTCGGAGTGAGCCGCGTGGCTCCCTCACAACCGCTCAGCGTCCCCCAGCACCGCGATCGTCCGCAGTGCGATATCGCGCATCAAGCCGATCTCGGTCATATCCCGTCCGTCGGCGAGTGCCTTTGCAACGATCGCGAGCTCGCGCCAGCATAGATCGGCCTCCGGAGGAGCCTCGCGCATCCATAGGGCGGTGCGCAGAACAACCTCAGCCCATTTGTCACGATGTCGTGCAATGACACTCTGCAAGAGATAGGTGACAAGCTTCGCGCGATCACGGCCGCGTGCGCGCTCGACCGCCTCTCGGACCTGTGGGTCGTCCTCGAACCAAGATCGCGCGACGGCCTCGAGGTTGGCCAGCTCGTCGCTCTTGCGTAGTACCGATGCGAGCGCCGGGGGCTCGCACATCGCCTTCGGAACCTCGGCGATCAGCCCAGCGAGCGTTTCAGTGAAGGCCATGCGCGCGGGTTGCCAGTCGGCACCACCGATCGTCTCGGCGACTTGGAGCAGGCCGAACGGCGGCGCTTCCTGTTTCTCCGTGCTGAGCGCCATGTGGTGCGCTACGTTGCGGTCGAGATACGGCCGGGATACGGCAAGCGTAGGGGCGTCCATCCCGGCGCCGGCTATGCTTGCCTCGATCCGGCGGCGCGATTCCGGCTCGCCGCTCCAGGCATCTGCAATCCCGCCTTTGGTCAGGAGTGACGACACCCGCTTTTTCCGTCCGGCCGGCGATATCAGCAGGAAGCCTTGCGTTGTGGCGCCGTCGATGGCAGTGGCGACAATTGCCTCGATGCTGCCGGCCTCCCATTGCGCACACTCGATCCCGGCCGCCCGCGCCTTGCGGATGATCGCGTCGACTTCAGCTCGCTCGTTCTCGGGCCGCCAATTGCGCATTGCGATCAGCCGCCGAACCTCTGTCGGCGTCAGCGAGGCGGCGACCTGCGCAAGCGCTCCGGCAATCGCGCGGCGCACATCCGAATTTGGATCGAGCAGGAACAGAACCGCGACGCCGCGCGCTTCGGGGATACCGGCAAGCGCCAGGGCACCGGCCAGGATACCGCGGGTTTTCGCCGGCATGGCGTGACCGCTTTCGGTCAGCGAGCCGACGGCCACGAACGGATCGCCGCCACAGGCTTCGAGGATGCCGGCGATAGCGGCGCGGACGTCGGTCGGAACCGGTCCGCCGTCGTTCTGATCGACGGGGTGCTTCGCCGACGCCGCAGCAAGCTCCGGCGACGCAGGGATCTTCGACTGGTGCAGCGCTCCTCCCACGAAGGCGAACATGCACCCGTCGACGTGTCCCGCCTCGACCCGCGCGACGACGTCGGCTTGAAAATCCGCGATCAGCTTGGCCGCGTCCGCATAGCCCCGATCGGCGCGGTAGCGTAGATGCTCGAGCAGCCGCTGCAGCAGAAACAGATAGCCGATGGCCAGCGCCTCATCCTTGCCGGCCGGAGGCATGTGGCGAGCCGCGCCCGTGAAAGCGGCAAAGATTTCGCGCGGGAAGCTTTCGCAGTACCAATCGAGGTCGGCGCTGAACGGGGGCGGCTGGCCCTTGGCGATCGCGCGCGCGATCCGTCTCGCATGCTCGTCCGTCGGCGAGGACTTTGGCTGGGCTCGGCTCATCGCGCTGCCTCCGCGAATCACACGATGGTAGCTGGGCGCCGCGTCTCAGTCTTGTCAAAGTCGGCGAAATCCACCGCCTCGATGCGAGCCATCGAGCGACACAGAAAGAGTGCCGGCCGAACTCGACCGCCAGCAGGATCCTGCTCAGGCTACCCGGCGTCGCTTGGACGTTCGTCCTGTCGCCGTGGGACGCGCAGAAAGCGTCAGACCCAAGGCACGGACAATGCGCATGACGGTGCTGAATTCGGGATTACCGGTTTCCCCAAGCGCCTTATACAAGCTCTCGCGGTTCAAGCCGGCATTCTTCGCAATCTCACTCATGCCGCGTGCACGTGCGACGAGGCCAAGCGCATCGCGCACGAAGTCCGCGTCACCGGTTTCGAGCGCCTCCGTAATATAGGCAACCTGGCGCTCTTCGGTGTCGAGATAGTCGGCGGCATCAAATCGTGTCGTCCTGCGCATCACAATGTCTCCGCAAGAATCTGAGCGTGTTCGATATCCTGCCGCTGTGTGCGCTTGTCGCCTCCACACAACAGGATCACAATCTGCGCTCCGCGATGCAAATAGTAGATGCGGTAACCAGGCCCGTAGGCGATACGCATTTCCATGATGCCCTTACCGACGCTTCTGGTGTCCCCGGGATTTCCCTGTTCCATGCGGCGAATGCGGGCGACTATGCGCGCCACGGCATCGGCATCCCTGAGACGGTGCAGCCAGGCTGAAAACTCCTTCGTCTGACGCACCTCGACCATGACTGTCGGCAGTGTAGTCTATAGGCTACAAACGGTCAAGCGACAGTGGACGCGCGTATCGAGAAATCGGCGGCATTTGGCATCGATAGCGCATTCCTCGAACGAGAACACTTTTGGCGGCGAAGAAGCCGCCCGCTACGTCATCGCGCCTGTGACTGGCAAAGCGCACTGATCAAAGCATAGGGCCAGCAGGTGAGCCAAACGACGGGATCAACAATGACCGCTGCATTCGGGAGGATAGGTACCAAAACGAGCCGAGCGAAGGACCCTGCGTGGTTGGATGACGCACATTTGCGGGACAACTTCCCGAACGACGCTGAAAGACAGGTGATGCGCACCCTTCCGAAGCTTCTTGCAAGAGTCGCATCGAGGATCAAGCCGACAGGGCGATATTGTCTTCAATGATATTGAGCTCGCGGCTGCATGAAAAAAGCTTCCGCAGCTGTCGGCGTTTGAGCGCCGTGCGTCCTTTCAGGCTCTCGATGAATGTTCTGTCCGACTCGCGATGAAGATCATCACGGGCGAGCCAGCAATTTTCGACCAACGACGCGACGCTGAAGCCCTCCGCCTTGGAAAGATATTCGGCCTCGTCGCGAAGCTCCAAGAGCTTTTCAGCTTGGCGCGTATTGATCTCGTCTTTTTGGCGCGATCTGTCCTCCAGAAAATCCACCTCCCATTCGGTCCAGTCATGATCCGGCAGCTTCAATAGTCGCTTTGCCAGGGACCGGATCGCCTCCGGGTCCTTGCGAATGCGATCGATCTCGATCCACGAGGCCATTGAGCAGCTCCCAAAAAACTCAACAACCATGTGCCCAAGCTGTGGGGAAGCTGGGGAGGATATGTGATTCGGGGCAGCCAAGGCACCCTGTTCAGGGCATTCGCAACAGGGATTCTTGGGCCTTGCCGGTGTCAAGCGGCAACTCTCGGCTCGGTCAGTTTGTTTTCCCGCATTGCTAGAGCGGCGCCGTAAGCTCTTTCATTGAGCTCGGCCAAATGGAATGCTGCCGCCATGAGCATGTCCAGCCTGAGAATCCGCGGAGGCGAGGTGTTTCTCGTCGCGCTCCCCATCCGTCGCCCACATCACTGGGTCGGCCATACCGCGCGCATCGGCGAAGGCTACGCCGTGCTTCGCCTCGAGCTCGAAAGCGGCATCGTCGGCTGGGGCGAGGCGCAGGTGATCGGGACCTGGGGCGGCGACCATGGCACGCGCTACGGC
This sequence comes from uncultured Alphaproteobacteria bacterium, assembly GCA_963827585.1. Taxonomy (GTDB): domain Bacteria; phylum Pseudomonadota; class Alphaproteobacteria; order Rhizobiales; family Xanthobacteraceae; genus VAZQ01. The sequence goes on along the minus strand of CAWHCK010000046.1, from coordinate 104,731 downwards.
GAGACTCCGAAGATGACGGCCAGCGCGATCAAGGACATTTTGCTGCCCGCCATCGCCGGGGAGAACGTCACCGAAATCGAGCAGCTGCACGCGCGCATGAACCGGGCGCTGCGCGGCTATCCCTACGCCAAGGCCGCGATCGACGTCGCGGCGCACGATGCCATCGGCAAGGTCTACGGCGTGCCGGTCTATCAGCTCCTCGGCGGCAAGGTTCGCGACGGCGCCGCCATCGCGCACAGCATCGGGATCATGGACGCCGATGCCGCCGCGCGCGAGGCTGCCGAGGTGATCGCCGAGGGCATCACCACCATCAAGGTCAAGATCGGCGTCGAGGCCATGCGCGACATCGAGGTGGTGGCCGCGGTGCGCCAGGCGATCGGCAGCGCCGGCAAGATCCGCGTCGATGCCAACCAGGGCTACCGCACCTGGCGCGAGGCCGTGCGCGTGATCGCGGCGATGGAGAAATACGACCTGGTCTACGTCGAGCAGCCGGTCGAGGGCCTGCGTGCCATGGCGGAAGTGAGCGCGCGCATCAACGTCCCGGTCATGGCCGACGAGAGCGCCTGGACCGCCGAGGACGTGCTCGAGATCGTGCGGCTCAACGCCGCGCAGATGCTGTCGGTCTACTACACCAAGCCGGGCGGCCTGGCGCGCGCCAAGCGCCTGCTCGCGGTGGCGGGCGCGGCAGCGCTGCCGTGCGACATCAACGGCTCGGCGGAGATGGGCATCGGCGTCGCGGCCGATCTGCATCTGGCGGTCTCCTCGCCGGAGATCATGCTGCCCGGCACCATACCGGTCACCTCGACCGCCGAGACCGTGGTGACCAAGGTGGCAGGGCACAAATATCTCGACGACCTGATCAAGACGCCGTTCCGGTTCGACAAGGGGGTGCTCTACGTGCCCGACGGGCCCGGGCTCGGCATCGAGGTGGACGAGGCGAAGATCGCAAAATATCGCATCGGATGATGGCCGTGCCGAGCCGATCCGCACCATCGCCATTATCGGCGCGGGCAATGGCGGCTGCGCCGCGGCGGCGCATCTGGCGCAGCGTGGCTTCGACATCCGTCTCTATGGCCGCAGCCGCGCCACGACGGCGCCGCTGTCCGCCATGGGCGGCATCGCATACGAAGGCGCGCTCGGCGAGGGCTTTGCGCCGCTCTCGCTCATCACCAACGATGCCGCCGCCGCGATCGCGGGCGCCGATCTCGTCCTCATCATGGCTCCGACCCATGCCCACGAGGACGTCGCACGCACCATCGCGCCCCACATCACGGAGCGGCAGCTCGTCATGGCGGCGCCCGGCCACACGCTGTTGCTGATCCCGAATACCATCCGCAAGGCCGGCGGCGAGCTCGGGATCTATTGCGATTCCTCGAGCCTGCCGTTCATCTGTCGCAAGAGCGCGCCCGACAGGATCAGGATCACCCGCGCCGCGCAAATCCTGTATTTCGCCGCCTTTCCCGGCGACGCAGTCGACGCCGTGGCCGACCGCGTTCGGGGCGTTTTCCCGCACATCGCGCCGACGCCGTCGCTGCTGCACACGGTTTTCCCCTACACCAACGCCATCCATCATCCGCCGGCGCTGCTGCTCAATGTCGGTCGCGTGGAATTGACCGGCGGCGACTATCACCATTACTACGAGGGCATCACGCCGGGCGTCGGCCGCCTGATCGACGCGCTCGACGCCGAGCGCATCGCGGTCGCCGCCGGGCTGGGCGTGCAGATCGAGCCGCTTCCGCAATTCTTCTTCCGGATGGGCTACACCAACGCCGCCGGCCGCGACGGCGGCACCGCCTACGACGTGTTCCACAACAGCGAGCCGAACCGCTTCATCAAGGCGCCGGCCACCATCGACCATCGCTTTCTCAACGAAGACGTGCCCTATGGGCTGGTGGCGATCGCGGAGCTCGGGCGTGTCGCCAGCGTGCCGACGCCCTGCGCGGACGCGGTCATCGACATCGCCTCGATCGTCGCCGCGCGCGCTTACCGCCGCGAGGGGCTTACGCGCGAGCGCATGGGCATTGGCGACATGACCGCGGACGACGTCGCCACGCTGCTGCGGACCGGACGCGCGAAGCTCACCGCATGAGCGGGCTTTGATTGACAAGGCGCCCCCGCTGCCCATGATCGCTGGTCCACCACATGCGCACGCGGAACGTGAAATGGGAGTGAGTTCGGTTGCGGTCCTCGGCGCGGGACATGGCGGGTGCGCGGCGGCAGCCGACCTGAGCAAGCGCGGCTACTCGGTGCGCCTGCACGCCCGCAACGCGGAGCGCCTCGCGCCGTTGCACGCACAAGGCGGCATCGAGACGCGCGGCATTGCGCATGGACTGGTTCCGATCGACCTCATGACGACCGACGTCGCCGAGGCCGTCCGCGGCGCCGATCTCGATCATGCTGGTGGTTCCCTCGGTTGCGCACGGACATTATGCGCGCGCGCTTGGCGCCCCTGCTCGACGGCAGCCAGCCGATCTTCATCAATCCCGGGCACACCGGCGGCGGGCTGCACTTTCTCCATGAGCTGCGAAACGCCGGTTGTCGCGCGCCGGTTCGCAGCTGCGAGACGGTCACCCTGACCTACATCACCCGCATGGAAGGGCCCGGCACCGTCAACATCTACAGCTATACCAAGCGCCTGCGGTTCGCCGCGCTTCCCGGCAAGCACGCCGACGATCTGTTCGCATTGGTCAAGCCGCTCTACCCGGAAATCCAGCAGGCGAGCAGCGTGCTCGAGACCGGGCTGTCGAACCTCAACGCGGTATTCCATCCCGAAGGCATGATCATGAATGCCGGGTGGATCGAGCATACCGGCGGCGACTTTCTGTTCTACCGCGAAGGATTTACCGACGCCGTCGGGCGCGTGACCGCCGCGGTAGACGCGGAGCGCATGGCGGTTGCAGGAGCCCTCGGGCATCCCGACCAGGCCGTTCCTCGACGTCTTCTACGAGGCCGGGCTCACCACCAAGGCGGCCAGGGACAGCGGGGACATTTCGCGCGCGTGCAAGGAGAGCGAGCCGAACAAGACCATCAAGTCTCCGGCGTCGCTCGATCACCGCTACGTGCACGAGGACGTCGGCTATGGACTCGTTCCCATCGCGGCGCTCGGCCGGCTTGCCGGCGTCGCGACCCCGACCATCGATGCGTTGATCCAACTGGCTGGGCTCGCCGTCGGGATCGACTATATGCGCGACGGCCTCACGCTCGAGCGGCTGGGGCTGGCCGGAAAATCGCCCGCCGACCTGCTGCAGCTTCGTCGAGGAAGGCGCCTGAACAAGGAGTGCTGATGGAACACGAGCTTCTGCGCAAGCTGCGTTCAGCCATGGCCAAGGCCGGGCACGACGCGCTCGTCGCATTGTCCCAGGACAACGTCACCTACAGCGCGGGTTTCCTGGTCCCGAGCCACGCCAGCAACCGCTTCCGCCGCACCATCACGGTGCTTGCCGGCGCGCACTTCGCCACCCAGATCGTGGTCAACGTCGAGGAGAACCTGGCGAAGCAGCGCTCGCGCTTCTCCGATATCCGCGCCTACAACCAGTTCACGCAGGATCCCGCGGATGTGCTCGCTGATGCGCTGCTGGAAGCGGGCGTAGGCGCGGGGCAGATCGCGATCGAGCTCGATTACATGCCGGCGCAAGACTACATCCGGCTCTGCCAGCGGCTGCCGCAGGCCAAGTTCGTGCCGTGCCGCGAGCTCTACTTCGACGCCCGCATGATCAAGACCGATGAGGAGATCGCCGTGCTCACGGAGGTCGGCGCGCTCACCGATCGGGTGATCGGCGAGGTTCTCCGCCAGGTCCGGCCTGGGATGACCGAGAAATCGGTCGCGCAGATCATCGGCAACATGATGCTGGAGGGCGGCTGCGACGGCCTGAAGTGTCAGGTCGGGTCCGGCGTGCGCAGCGGCATCACCAACTGCACGCCGACCGACAAGGCGATCGAGACAGGCGACGTGGTCCGGATCGAAATCCTCGGCGACATGAAGCAGTACCGCTCCAACGTCACCCGCACCGCCGTGGTCGGCGACCCCGACCGACGAGCAGCGCGAGATCTGGAGCGTGATGATCGGTGCCCGCGAGACCTGCAAGTCCATGCTCAAGCCCGGCACCGCGGTCGCCGACCTCTACCTCACCTACGTCAAGTATTTGCGTGACCGCGACATCGAGCCGACGCTCAAGTTCCTCGGCCACGGCATCGGCCAGACCATCCATGAGGAGCCTTACATCACGGACACTCGCACCGTGGTGCTGGAGCCCAACATCACCTGCACCATGGAGCCGCTCTACATGATCCCCGGACGCATGGGATTTCACGTCGAGGACATGTATCGCATCACGCCGCAAGGGTTCGAGGCGATCACCGGCAGCGATCACCCCGAACGACCAACTCATCACGATCGGCTGACATGGGCTGCTCCGTTTCCGACCGGGCTACAAAATGACGACCGTGCCGGTACGGATCGGCGTGAGTTTCGACGGCTTCGTCCCCACGGGAGAAGCCGTTGCGCTGGCGCAGCGCGCGGTCGAAGCGGGAGCCAGCAGCCTCTGGGTGGCGGAACATCTCGGCTACCGCGAGGCGATCGCCACCTGCATGGCGTTCGCCCTGAAGACGCCGGGAGCGATGCTCGTTCCGACCGCGGTGAGTCCCTACTTGTGGCATCCGACCCCGACCGCCATGGCGATGGCGACGCTCGACGAAGTCGCGCCGGGACGCGCGGCGATCGCCATCGGCACCGGCAATCCTCTGTTCCTGCAGGAATCCGGCCGCGCGGTCGAGAAGCCGGTCCGGGCCATGCGGGAATTCGCCGACGCCCTGCGCAGGCTGTGGACCGGCGAGGCCGTACACGCGGATGGCGAATTCGTGAAGCTCGCCGGCGCGCGGCTCGCTTTCACGCCGAGCGCCGCGATTCCGATCTATATCGCCGCCATCGGGCCCGACATGCTGCGGCTTGCCGGCCGCATCGGCGACGGCGTGGCGCTGTCGGCAGGATTGTCGACCGAGTCGGTGCGGCAATCGATCGCGCTCTGCGCCGAAGGTGCCGCCAAGGCTGGCCGCGACCCGGCGGCATTCCGTCGCGCAGGCTATGTGTTTTTCGGCGCCTCCCCTGACGCCAAGGAGGCCATGGATGCGGTGCGGCAAAAGCTCGCCTTCGTCATGCGCAACAAATTCCTCGGCGCCAACATCGAGGCGTCGGGCATCCCGGTCGATCAGGAGGCGGTGATTGCCGCGATTGCCCGGCGCGACATCGCGGGCGCCGCCGCGCTCGTGCCCGACGAAGCGGTCGAGGCCTTCGGGATCGCGGGAACGCCGCAGCATTGCACCAAACGGTTGCGGGACTTCATCGATGCCGGCCTCGACGAGCCTGTCCTCGGCCTGCTCGGCAGCCCCAAAAATTGCCTGCTTGCGCTCGATGTCATGCGGGAATTCGTGGCATAGCTCTTGCTGGTCCGCCGACACGGGCCGCCAACCGGTCCAGGTTTCGACGCTCACGACGGAGACGAGAGATGAAACGCAGGGTCCTTTCGACAGTCGCAGCCATTGGTGTCGCGGCGGCAGCCATGGTCGCGGCCACGTCCGGCGCGCAGGCGCAGACCTTTCCGTCCGAACCGATCACCCTGATCGTCGCCTGGCCGGCCGGCGGCGGCAGCGACATCAGCATGCGGCTGCTGGCCGATGCGCTCAGCAAGCAGATCAAGGTGCCGGTGGCCGTGCTCAACAAGCCGGGCGCCGGCGGCTCGATCGGTCACCGCGAGATCGCGACCGCCAAGCCCGATGGCTACACCATCGGCATGTTCAGCTCGGGCGGCATCGCGCTGCCGTATCTCAACGCCCAGGCGAACACCTTCGACGACCTGCAGCCGATCGCGTTTTTCGGCGAGGATCCGAATGCGCTGGAGGCCAGCAACGCCAGCGGCATCGGATCGCTCAAGGACTACGTCGAACGCGCGCGCGCAAATCCCGGCAAGATCAAGAACGGCAACGATCAGCCCGGCGGATCGTCCTATCTCGCCGCCGCGCTCTACGAGAAGAAGCTCGACATCAAGATCACGCGCGTGCCCTATGGCGGGTTCGCCCCGACCGTCACTGCATTGGTGGCGGGCGAAGTGGATTCCGGCGACCGTGCCGATCCCCGACACCATCGAGCAGCACAAGGCCGGCAAGCTCAAGATTCTCGGAGTGTCCGCCGCCGTGCGGCATTTCATGGCGCCGGATGTCCCGACATTCCGCGAGCAAGGCTACGACGTCATCGTCGGCTCCTGGCGCTGCATCGTCGCTCCGAAGGGCATCCCGGAAGACCGGCTGCGTGTCCTCGAGTCCAACGTCCTTGCCGCCCTCAAGGATCCGGAGTTCCAGACCAGGGCAAGGCAGGCGGGCTTCATCGTCGGCCCCGGCGACGCCAAGGAGACCTACCAGCGCTGGAAGGACGACGACGCCCAGCTCTACCCGATCCTGCTCGACGCCGGCCTGGTGAAGGCGCGCCAGAAGTAGCAGCGGGCTTCGCCCGGCCGGATGGGCCGTGCGGAGCATGGGCAGGATGGGCCGACCCTTCCTCAGCAAGGATTTTCTCGCCGGCACCATGTACATCGCGTTCGGCCTCATCGGCCTGTGGCTCGGTCGCAACCTCGAGACCGGGACCGCCGGCGCGATGGACGCCGGCTACTTCCCGCGGCTGGTGTGCGCCGTTCTGATCGCGGTGGGGGCGATTCTCGCGGTGATGTCGCTGTTGCGCGCCGGCGAGGTCCCGGAGCGCGGGATGTGGCGGCCGTTCATCTTCGTCACGCTGTCATGCCTCGCCTTCGCCCTCCTGCTGCGGCCGCTCGGGCTCGTGCTCACGCTCCCGATCAGCATCGTGCTGGCGCGCTTCGCCGCCGGGAATATCCGGCCGATTCCGCTGCTGCTGCTCTGTATCGTCCTGGTCGTCGCCAATGTCGGCATCTTCGTCGTCGCGCTGAGAGTGCAGATCCCGCTTTGGCCATCGGCACTCTGATATGCCCGACGTCCTCGCCAACATCGCGATGGGCTTCGGCATTGCCCTGACGTGGCAGAACATCGGGCTGTGCTTCCTGGGGTGTCTGATCGGCACCGCGATCGGCGTCCTGCCGGGAATAGGCCCGCTCACCACCATGGCGATGATCCTGCCGATCACCTTCTGGCTGTCGCCGGTCGGCGCCTTGATCATGTTGTCCGGCGTCTTTTACGGCGCGCAGTATGGCGGCTCCACCACCGCCATCCTGGTCAAGATTCCCGGCGAAACCTCATCGGTGATCACCGCGCTCGACGGACATGCCATGGCGCAGCGCGGCCGGGCAGGCCCTGCGCTTGCAATCGCGGCGCTGGGGTCATTGTTCGCCGGATCGGTGGTCACGCTGCTGATCGCCGTGGGCGGGCCGCCGCTCGCCGCGATCGCGCTCTTGTTCCAATCGGCGGACTACGTATCGGTGATGCTGCTCGGGCTGGTGTCGGCGGTCGTGCTCGCGCACGGTTCGGTGCTCAAGGCCGTCGGCATGATCGTGCTCGGAGTCCTGTTCGGTGTCGTCGGCACCGATGTATCGAGCGGTGAATATCGTTTGACCATGGGGCTCGACGTGCTCTTCGACGGGATCGGCTTCGTCCCGCTCTCGATGGGCCTGTTCGGACTGGCCGAGATCATGGTCAATCTCGAAAGCGCGAGCGCGAGCGGCGTGTTCGCCAAGCCGGTGACCGGAATATGGCCGACGCTCGCCGACCTCAAGCAGTCTTTCCCCGCCATGGTACGCGGAACAGGAATCGGCGCACTCTTCGGGATCCTGCCCGGCGGAGGCCCCACCATCGCGGCGTTCTCGGCCTACAGTCTCGAGAAAAAGATGTCGCGTACGCCGGAACGGTTCGGAAAGGGTGCCATCGAGGGTGTGGCTGCGCCCGAATCCGCCAACAACGCCGCCGCCCAGGCCTGCTTCATTCCCATGCTGAGCCTCGGCATTCCGCCCAATGCGCTGATGGCGCTGATGATCGGCGCCATGATGGTGCACGGGATCACGCCCGGACCCGAGATCATCACCAAGCAGCCGGCGTTGTTCTGGGGTCTCATCGCCAGCATGTGGCTGGGAAACCTGATGCTCGTGATCCTCAACCTGCCGCTGATCGGGATCTGGGTCCGGCTGCTGCAGGTGCCATACAACAATCTGTTTCCGACCATCCTGATGCTGTGCTGCATCGGGACCTACACGCTCAACTCCAGCACCAGCGACGTCGTGCTCATGACCGTGTTCGGCGTCATCGGCTACGGCTTCCGCAAGCTCGACTGCGAGCCGGCCCCCTTGCTCCTCGGGCTCGTGCTCGGGCCGATGCTCGAGGAGAACTTCCGCCGCGCCATGGTGCTGTCGGGCGGCGACTGGACGATCTTCGTCCGGCGCCCGATCAGCCTCGGCTTTCTATTGTTGGCCGCCGCGCTGCTGCTGGCGGTGACGCTGCCGACCATCCGGCGAAGCCGCGAACAAGCCTTTCACGAATGACGCGGCTGGCGAGGCGCTACCGCGCAGACCGCAGCACCTCGAGCCGAAGCGACAGCGTGCCGCCGAGCCAGGCGGCGTGGTCGGTGTGATCGGCGTAAGCGTCCCCGGTGCCGGGGTGGAGAAGGATGGTCAGGCCGTCACGGTTGAGCATCAACCACGGCAGGAACGAAGCCAGCAAGGCGCACGGGAATGCGATCTGATACATCGATTGCAGATGCGGCCCGACCAGCTCGTCGTGCCAGCGTCCGAGCGTCGCCTGCGGGAATGCCGCCGCCACGCGCTCGCGCAAGCGCTCGGCCCGGTCACGGCTCGAGGCCGGATCGTAATAGACGTGGGCATGGTAGTGCCTGATGATCCCGGGATCCGCGAGCGGCGCCACGGTCGCAGGCGGGGCATTCTCGCGCATTGGAAGTCCTCCGATAGCGATGAAAGAGACGGCGGAAGCTGCGGTCGCGCTCACAGCCGCCAGACCTCGACCCCCTCGGGCTTGGTTGCGCGATCGAGCTTCGACTTGACATCGATGACCAGGCCGCGCCCGTTGCGCAGCAGCCGCACGATGGCGGGCCAGCCGGGCGCGAGATAGCTCTCATGTGGGACCGCGAGAACGACGGCATCGGCAGGCGACAGCGCCGCCTCCTTGCGCAACTCGATTCCGTAAATCCGCATGGCGTCCTCCGCGCTTGCCAGCGGATCGTGCACCTGCACGGCGATGCCGAACGACTTGAGCTCCGCGACGATGTCGGCCACTTTCGAGTTGCGGATGTCGGGTACGTTTTCCTTGAAGGTCAAGCCGAGCACCGTCACGCGGTGCGATGCGCCGCCGTTGCGCAGCAGGCAGCGCAGACATTCGTGGGCAATGCGGCGACCCACTCCGTCATTGATGCGCCGCCCGGCCAGGATGACCTCGGGATGGTAGCCTGCCATCTCGGCACGATGGGTGAGGTAGTAGGGATCGACGCCGATGCAGTGACCGCCGACCAAGCCGGGCGTGAACGGCAGGAAATTCCACTTGGTCCGTGCCGCCGCCAGCACGTCCGAGGTGTCGATGCCGACCAGGTGGCAAATGGCCGAGAGCTCGTTCATGAAGGCGATGTTGAGATCGCGCTGCGCGTTCTCGATCACCTTGGCGGCCTCCGCCACCCGGATGGACGGAGCCTTGTGGATGCCGGCTGCGACCACGGAGCCGTACACCGCCGCGATCACGTCGAGTGTGCGCCCATCTTGCGCGGAGACGATTTTCTCGATGGTCTCGAAACGGTGCTGCCGGTCGCCCGGATTGATGCGCTCCGGCGAATAGCCGACGGCAAACTCACGGCCCGCCGTCAGGCCCGACGCCTGTTCGAGAATCGGAACGCAATCCTCCTCGGTCGCCCCCGGATAGACCGTCGAACTCGTAGACCACGATGTCACCCTGCTTGAGCGCCTTGCCGACGGTGTTGGACGCCTCCAGCAACTGGCGCAGGTCCGGGCGGCGGGCCTCGTCGACCGGAGTCGGCACGGTGACGATGAAGAAATCGGCGCGCGCAAGCTCGGCGGCTTCCGCGGTAAAGCTCAGATTGGGATGACGCAGATCGGCGGGATCGACCTCTCGCGTGTGATCGCGAGCGGCCTTCAAATCGGCAATGCGGGCCCGGTTGATGTCGAAGCCGATCGTCGGCACGCCGGCCCGCCCGAACGCGACGGCGACCGGCAAGCCGACATAGCCGAGACCGATGACTGCGATGCTTCGTCCGTGCATGTCCCGCGTCTTGTCACGCCGCACGCCACTCTTATCCCGAAACCGCGCAGCCGCAAATGCTGGACCGCGTCTGCGCGCAGTGGACCGCCGGACAGGCAAATGCAATATGCCTCCCGAGGAGCAGGAGCCGAAAGCCCGGGCCGAACCATGCTTTGGGACGTGAGCCAGAATGTTCGGCCGGCCGGCGGCCGACGTGCGGGAGCGGGCGAACCGGCGCAGACGGCGGGCGGCCGCTCCATGGGGGCAGGTTCGTGCAAAGCTTGACCGCCGCCAATGCCCTTGCGCTGCCGGTGTTTGCGTTGCTCGCGAGCGCCGGGCTGACCATGGCGTTGCTGCCGCTGCTTCGCCGCCATGTGCTCGCCCATGCCAATGCCCGCTCGTCGCACGTCAAGGCTACCCCGCAAGGTGGCGGCATCGCCGTCATCGCTGCCACCATTGGCGTGACCCTGGCGTTTGTGCTGTCGACGCGAAGCGTGGATACGTCGAGCATCGTTCACTTGGACTGGGTGCTCGCCGCCACGGCATTGCTGGTCGCCGTGGGGATCGGGGCCGACACCCATCTGATGCCGGTCGCACCACGTCTGCTGCTGCAGGCGCTCGCGGCCGTCATCGTGATCGCCGCCCTGCCCCAGGACCTGCGCATCGCGACCTTCTTGCCGTGGTGGATCGAGCGGTTGCTGCTGTTCATCGGCACGATCTGGTTCGTCAATCTCGTCAACTTCATGGACGGCATCGATTGGATGACCGTCGCCGAGGTCGTCCCGGTGAGCGGTGGTCTGGTCGCTCTCGGCGTTCTCGGTGCATTGCCGGAGCACGCGACGGTCGTTGCCTTGGCATTGTTCGGAGCGATGCTGGGCTTTGCGCCATTCAACCGGCCGGTGGCGCGGGTCTTTCTCGGCGATGCCGGCAGCCTGCCGATCGGGCTGCTCGTTGGATGGCTCTTGATCCTGCTGGCGGGTCGCGGCCATCTCGCCGCCGCCGTGCTGCTGCCGCTCTATTATGTCGCCGATACCGCGATCACGCTCGGGCGGCGTCTATCGAGGGGCGAGCGCGTCTGGGAGGCCCACCGCACGCACTTCTATCAGCGCGCAGGGGACCGTGGCTTCTCCGTCTACGGCATCGTCGGCCGCGTCTTCGCGGTCAATGTCGCGCTCGCAATTCTCGCGGCTACGACGGTGTGGCTCGAACTCAGCAGTCGCAAGTCTCGTCGCGCTGGCGGCCGGAGCGATGCTGGTCGCCGCGTTGATCGCGGCTTTCGCCGTCGGACGAAGACGCCATCGGTCTTAGATTAGCCGATGGCGCCGGCGCCAACACAGCGAACGCCGATGGCATTGAAATGAGCTCGCGTTGCGAGCATCGAGCCGTCGACGTCGATCCCGCGGCAGGCATCTTCGACCACGACGACGTCGAAGCCCTCATGCTTGGCATCCTCGCACGAGTAGCGCACGCAAAAGTCGAATGCGAGCCCGGCAACAAAGACGCGCGTGAACCCTCGTTCCCGCAGGTAGCTGGCCAGTCCGGTCTGGGTTTTGCGGTCGTTCTCGTAGAAGGCCGAATAGGAGTCGATGTCGCGGTGATAGCCCTTGCGCAAGACCAGCTGCGCATGCGCAACCTGGAGGTCCTTGCGGAGCTCGGCCCCCGACGTTGCCTGCACGCAATGATCCGGCCACAGGATTTGCGGACCGTAGGAGACCTCGATCGTTTCGTATGGCCTGCGACCGGGATGCGTCGAGGCGAATGACAAATGGCCGGGTGGATGCCAATCCTGCGTCAGCACCACATGCCTGAACCGTGTGGCCAGCCGATTGATCACGGGCACGACCTCATCGCCGCGGGGAACTGCCAGGCGCCCCTCGGGACAGAAGTCGTTCTGGATATCGACAACCAATAAGAGGTCTTGCTCGCCGAGCGTCACGTGTCCGGTCATGCTGGCACCCGCGCGCAACGAACTCGTCCTTGAAATATAGGTCGATCCGGTAGCCTAGGCTACCAGATCGCGGCTTTGAGCCCGTTCGGCCGCTCGGTCCAACAAGTCGAACCGCAGGCTGGCGTCGCCTTCGGTAGCCAATGGTCAGCCTCGGACGGCAAGGCCGCCAGGATGCCGTTCCAACTGCATCCTCACATGCTGCGGCATGCGTGCGGCTATAAACTTGCCAACGACGGGCACGATACCCGAGCCTTGCAGCACTATCTCGGCCACAAGAACATCCAGCACACGGTCCGGTACACCGAGCTTTCACCCGACAGGTTCCGCGACTTCTGGCGAGATTAGCGTGGATTGGCGCCCGTGGCCGGCACCGCGGGTCGGAACTGGCACGGTTCGGCGCATTTCAAACGAGCTTGGATGTGCGTGCGGCAGATGCGACCCCCCGGTAGGGGGACTGTTGGATTCTGAAAATTGCTCATACAGCGCGCAACGCTCAGCGCGGGCGCGGCACCCACGAACAAAACCTTGCTTTTTTTGCCCCCGCACCCGAACGGCTTCGGTTTGAACGGCTACAACGCCTCCTCTCTCGTCCTGCGGAAGGACGGCAGCAAGACGAGCAGCAGCAAGGCGAGGGCCGCCAGGAGCAGCCCGAAGCTGATCGGGCGGTTGACGAAAATCATCGGATCGCCGCCTCCCATCAGCATCGCGTTGATGAGGTTCTCTTCGAGCCGCGGCCCGAGCACGAAGCCGAGCAGAAGAGGCGCCGGCTCGCACCTGTACGCAATGAAGAAGTAGCCCGCGACGCCGAACATGGCCGCGAGGAGGACGTCGTTCGGGTTGCCGCGAAACGCATAAACACCGATGGCGCAGAAGGCGATGATCGCAAGGTAGAGGACGCGGTAGGGGATGCGCAGCAGCCTTACCCAGATGCCGATCAGGGGCAGGTTGATGATGACCAGCATGACATTGCCTATGAACATGCTGGCGATGATGCCCCAGAAAAGATCCGGCTTCTCCGTGATCACCCCAGGCCCAGGATTGATGCCGTGAATCATCAGCGCGGCGACCATGACAGCCATCACGGCGTTGCCGGGGATTCCAAGCGTCAGCATGGGGATGAACGAGGTCTGAGCACCGGCGTTGTTCGCGGATTCCGGCGCGGCCACGCCCTCAATCGCGCCCTTGCCGAAAATCGAAGGGTTTCGCGCCACCCGTTTCTCAAGAATGTAGGCCATGAACGCCGAGAGCGTGGCACCGCCGCCCGGGAGAACACCAATGATGCACCCAAGGCCAGTCCCTCTGAGAGCCGCCGGCGTCGCGCGGCGGACATCCTCGGCCGACGGCCAGAGTTGGAGCTTCGCGGTCGATACGGGACGGTAATCGGTAGCCCGCAAGTTCTTAATGATCTCGCCGAGACCGAAGATGCCGACCGAGATCGGCACGAAGTCGACGCCGTCCATGAGTGTCGGCCAATCGAAGGTAAAGCGGCCGTCGCCCGTGTTGACGTCGATGCCCACGATCCCAAGCAGCAGGCCGATGAGCGCCATGCCAAGCGCTTTGAGAATCGAGCCGCTGGCGATCACGATGACGCCGATCAGGCCGAGCGTCATCAAGGCGCAATATTCGGGCGCGCCGAAGGATTTTCCGACTGCCGCCAGCGGCGGTGCGGCAAGGCAAATGACGAGCGTGGCGACGATGCCGGCAAAAAGAGAGCCGAGCGCGGCCGTTGTCAGTGCGGGCCCGGCGCGGCCCTGCTGTGCCATCGCGTAACCGTCGAGTGCGGTCACGACAGCCGACGTTTCGCCCGGCATGTTGACCAGGATCGCCGTCGTAGAGCCGCCGTACTGAGCGCCGTAGAAGATACCGGCCAGCATAATGAGGCCGGAAACCGGCTCCAGATAGAACGTCACCGGCAGCATCACCGCGATGGTCGTGACCGGACCGATGCCCGGCAGCACGCCGATTAGCGTGCCGCCGAGGCAGCCGATGAGGCAGACCAGCAGATTGGTCGGCGACAGCGCGACACTAAAGCCGAGGTGAAGATGGTTCCAAAGATCTATCATTCTCTAGAAATCCGGCCATAGACGGAGCGGCAGCTTCAGCGCGACGACGAAGATCAGCACCGAGAGTACGATCAACGTCACGATCGACATCGCAACCTCGGTGATCCGCGCTTCGCGATGGGCGGCGCCGGCGACTACGAGCGTCAGCGCCAGAGCGACAACAACACCGAGCGATTCAACTGAAAGTCCGAAGACGACCAGCGCCAGCGGAATGAGCCACAAGCTGCGGTCAAGCCCGGTACCAAGCCTCTTGCCACCGGCCAGGTCGGGCAGGCCTTGACGCACGATCAGCACGCCGAGACAGATCAGCCCAACGCTCAGCATGCGCGGGAAATATCCCGGGCCCATACGATTGAGATCGCCAAGCGGATAGTCACGGGAAATCCACAGCGCCGCCCCGCCGAGCGCAATGAAGCACAGACCCGGTGGAATCCATTCGCTTGCGAACGCACGTGACAGGAAAAAGTCACGTTCCATGCGCGCTTCGCCCATCTCCATGCCCTCCCCATCCCGCAGCGGCTTTTCGACGCTGGTCGTCGTTTCCCAAGCGGGCAATGTCCGAGTGCGGGAAGCTAATTGTCAAGCAACCCGCTCAACTTGGCACAGAAGCCAATTACTGCGTGACTGGGTCATGGGGGCGCGCCAACGTGGCGCAGACCGTGTAATCTTCACTTGGTAATGTTCACTTGCCAAGGCGAGCGCTGTTGAGGGCGTCGCCGGATCGGCATCCTGAGGGAGGAAAAGGCCCATGAAACGACCTATGCTCATCTTGCTTGCGCTCGCCGCTAGCACCGGTGCGGCACTCGCGCAGGGTAAATGGCCGTCGCAACCGATCCGGATTGTCAACGCATTCGCGGCCGGTGGCGCGACCGACATCACGCTGCGCACTGCGGCGGAGGAGTTGCGCGACATTCTCGGCGTCAACGTCATCGTCGAGAACAAGCCCGGAGCCGGCGGCATCATCGCGATCGAAGAGGTGTCCCGCAAGGCTGCGGACGGCTACACCCTTCTCGGCGGCCCGAGTTCCATGTCGAGCGGCCTGCTGACGATGAAACAGAAGCTCAGCTTCAGCTTCGACGACAAGTTCACGATCGTCTCGCCCGTCGGCGAGGGGCCACCCTCGATGATCCTCGTCCGCAAGGAGCTCGACATCAAGGACTGGAAATCGTTCGTCGCCTATTCTAAGGCGAACCCCGGCAAGATTCGCTATGCTAGCCCAGGTGCCCTGACAGGGCCGCATCTCGACATGTTACTTCTCGCTAATCGGCTTGGCGTGGACTGGACGCATATGCCCCAGAAGGGTGGAGGCGGCATCCTTAAGGCGCTCTCCAACGCGGACGCGAACGCCGGTCTCCTGAACATCGCGGTCGGATTGCCGCTCCTCAAGAATGGCGAGGTGTTCGGTGTCGTTACGACGGCCAAGCAACGCATCAAAAGCTACCCCGATGTCCCGACGCTCGAAGATGTTGGGATCAAGGGTGTGGGCAACACGCTGTTTCATGCCATCTGGGCGTCGGCCGGAACGCCGCCCGAGGTCATGAAGACGCTGTTCGAAGCGATCCAGAAGGCGATGCTTGGCGAGCGCATGAAAGCCCTCTTCGCCAAAGCCGAGATGTGGGGTCCCAAGCTCAAGTCCGTCGACGAAAGCCAGGCGTGGTTCAACGCAGCCATGAAGGACTTTATTACGACCGCCGACGAGGCCGCGCCGCTTCTGGAGAAGCAAAAGTAACGGGGACCATGTTCTCCCGCCAGCAGGCTTCGCGCGCTGGGACCGGGAAGACCCGTGGACGGTGCGCACGAAGCGTGCAACTCGTAGGCGCCTTGCCGCCGGAGGCCCAATCGGCAACCGTATAGAAATTCAAGTTGAACGTGTTTGGCGAACAGGTTTAACTTGGAAATAAGCGCGGCCCTTCACCCGAAGGGACGCGCCCCGTCACCGATAGTGGGACCGGATCACGACCCACGCGCTTCACCGCTTCCGGCGATCCGATAATTGCACCAAGGGCGCCACTACGTTGCTAGTGGCGACGTCCGGCCCGAGCGTGACCAATTCCACCGCGTGTTTGCGAATGAGGTCCGCGTCGCCAGCGCCCAAACGGGGGTCGACGCGGACGTTGCGGCCGTCGGCCCAGCCCAGTTGCTCAAGTCCTTGCAGGAACGCCCGCTAAGCGGGCCTGAAATTCGCGGGCGTCCGAGGGCGCGGCTCCGCCCGTCGCAAAGCCGAGGGAGCCGGAGCTCAAGCTGCCGAGCGCCGAGGTCGACAAGGTGATTTCATTCCTTGAGAAGGCTTGGCGCCGTCTACTCGAGATGGGAAGGGAGGTGCAGAAGGACGTCGAGAGGAAAAATTGACGGGCTGTTACTTCGGATGGACTTCCATTCGCAATCGGTACTTTTTCGGCGGGGCCCATGGCGACTGCCGTCGCCCATTGACGGTTCGCGAACGCGTTGCTGTCACCACGATGATGAAGGCCGCGCTCGTTTGACAGGGGCGAAATGGCACGCGGTGCTTACCCGTCGCTTACCTGAACAAAGTTGCTCAGCGATGTTGGGAGCTAAGTCTTTGATCGTATGGTGGGCGCGACAGGGATCGAACCTGTGACCCCTACCATGTCAAGGTAGTTCCTAGCGTTTGCACCCGTTTGCTGGTCTTTGCGGCTTATGCTTTATCTGTTGATAAGTAATCATTTTTCTTTGCGGACAGCTGTCTTCCTTTGCGACGGTTTGCGTCGTCCTGCTAGCTATGCGCTTGCTAGAACGGGGTAGCAAGCAACATGGAGGGCGGTGCCAGTGGCCGTGCGGAGCCGGATTGGACTGCGGCAAGTGCGATCGCTCAAGCCGGGGAAACGATCTGGGATCAATCGTTGACCGGCTTCGGAGCGCGGCGGCAAAAGAGTGATGCCGTCGCGTATGTGGTGTTCTACCGCACCAAAGAAGGCCGCCAGCGTTGGTTCACGATCGGCAAGCACGGCGCTCCGTGGACGCCGGAAACGGCGCGGGAGGAGGCGAAACGTCTGTTAGGTGACGTCGCCCACCAGCGCGATCCTGCTGCCGAGAAAAGAGCAGCGCGCAATGCACAGACGGTCGCCGAGTTGTGCGATCTTTACCTTGCCGACGCCGAAGCAGGGCGACTGGTGACGCGCCGCCGGACCCAGAAGAAGGCAAGCACGTTGGCCATCGATAAAGGCCGCATTGCGCGTCACATCAAGCCCTTGCTCGGCCAACTGCGGGTCGCCGCTGTCACGCTCGAGGATGTCGAATGCTTCATGCACGATGTGGCCGAAGGCAAGACGGCAGCCAATACCAAGACCAAGCCCCGCGGACTGGCGCGCGTGCGGGGAGGCAAAGGCGCGGCCAACCGAGCGGTAGGACTGTTGGGTGCAATTTTCTCCTATGCGGTGAGGCGCCGAATGCGGTCAGACAATCCGGTGCATGGCGTCATGCGGCCTGCAGACGGTAGGCGGGACCGGCGGCTCACCGATGCCGAGTACGAGGCGCTAGGGAGCGCGCTTCGGAGGGCTGCTGCGGCAAGCATCTGGCCACCGGCAATCGCAGTTGCTCGCTTCCTGGCCGTTAGCGGTTGGCGTTCCGGCGAGGCACTGACGCTGCGTTGGGGTGAAATCGACCTAGCTCGCCGGACGGCAACGCTCGGCGACACGAAAACCGGTCGGAGTGTGCGTCCGCTCTCCCGTGCAGCCTGCGATGTAATGCGAAGCCTCTCACGTTCAGGTGACTTGGTGTTTCCGGCGACGCGCGGCAGCGGAGACGTTGTCATGTCCGGCTTCAAGAAGTTGTGGAAGCGGATTGCCAAGCTTGGCGGGCTGTCCCCTGACGTAACGCCCCACGTGCTGCGGCACAGCTTCGTGAGCCTGGCGGCAGACCTTGGTTACAGCGAGCCGGTCATAGCGGCGCTGGTGGGGCACCAAGGACGTTCGACCACTTCGAGGTATTTGCATTCGGCCGATGCCGTGCTCCTCGCCACTGCCGACGCGGTAGCGAACCGCACAGCCGAATTGATTGGTGATGCCCAGCCCGAGGCGCGTGTGGTCCCGATGCGGGCGTGATGAGCCGTGGCCACAAGGTCAAAGCGCCCGATCGCAACGGAGGAAATCCCCCGCATTTTCGATGAAGCTTGTATCGAGGAGCTGGCACAAATCGGTAAGCTGCCGGCGTCCGCAGATATGAAACGTTTCGCGGAAGGCATCCGAGAGGCTGCGTACATCTATGCAACAGATGTCCGCGAGCCGAACGACAACGAAGTGCGTGCCGAAGTTGAAAAGCTCTACCTTGCAGCCGAGCGGCGGCTCTACGATCAGGTTGCGATTCTGGTCGAGAAGCTCTCGCCAAGAGCATTTCGTCTTCTCAAACACGCGGGGTGGACCAGAACCAATTTTCCATCGCCCGAACCCCGCGATGAAGTCCGCCGCAGGCGGCCTGCCTCAATCCAATGGACAAGCACCACCGTACCATCGCCCGAAACGCTACGGGACCGCGCGCGGCGCGAGGAAGCGTGCGCGACGGTTGTTAAGCTCTGCCAATATGGCGGGCATTGGGTTCAGAGCCGCAAGCGCCCTTCGGGCAAACGGTCACGGAGTTGGCGCCCGTATCTTCGGGCGCCGAAGCCTCGGCGTCACTTCCCCAAGAGAGAAGCAGAGCGAACGTTTGTCATGTGGCTGAGGATTGCCTGGCACGATGCGACCGGCGAAGAGGCGCCCCGAACAGCTGACCCTCGTCGCCCGGGCCCGTTCGCAAGGATGGTGAGGGAATGTCTTATCCTCGTAGGCGCCGGACACGCCGACGCCATTGGGTTGCTCAATGAGCTGAACCAAATTCGTCGTGAGATGAGTCGGCGCTCTGCGCTCCCTCCTCTGACACCCAACAAGTCCTAAGCATCGCACGCGTTGTTCTGAGTTAAATGCTTTCCATCGCAACCGGGCGGGCTCCCCCGCAAAAGCGATGGACAGCAGATGAACCCCAATGCCGAGCATCCCGACGCGCTATTGACGCGCGATCAAACCGCCGCCGCACTTACGGCGTGCGGCTTCCCGATCAAAGCGAAGACACTCTCGACCAAGGCGACACGGGGCGGAGGACCGCCGTATCAGTTGTTTGGGCCACGTGTCCTCTATCGCTGGGGGGATGCGTTGAAATGGGCGCAAGCACGTCTCAGCACACCACGTCGATCGACTTCGGAAGGCGATGCGTCGCCTGCGCGCAACGCCGCGGCAGCCGTCTAAGCAAGGCGGCCACACCCAGCGGCATGGAATTGCGAGCGTCGCCGACATCACCACTGCGCCGGCACGGGCTGCGCTGCCTCTCCGCGCGCCAAGACAACGAGGGAAACGACCATGCGGGACCGAACACTGTCTGAAACTTTCGCTCTCGAGCTCATGCGCGAAGGCAAGCCGCTGATGAAGATGCATACGCACAACGGCATGCGGTGGTTCGTCGTGCCCGGTGGTCAGGTCACGGATGCCGTTGCCGGCCGCATACTGGCGCGCCGCGATGTGCAGCCGCGGGACAGCGGACTGTTTCCCGGGTGTGAGCAGACCTTTCAACTCCGCGGCGATTGGCGCGGGAGGCACTCATGAGCGTCGCCGATCATGAAGACGCCCGAGCTCTCTTGGGTGGTGCCCGCCGAGTGCGAACGCGCGTGCGCGGCTTTGCTCCGTGGGCCCCGCGAGGGACGACGCTGGAGCTGCTTGAGCAAGTGCGTGGCGTGCTCGACGAGTACGAGGACTATTTGCCACTCACGATCAGGCAGATTTTCTACCGCCTGGTTGGTGCCCACAATTACGAAAAGACCGAGCACGCCTACGCGCGATTGTGCGAGCACCTCAATCGCGCACGCCGTGCCCGCATCATTCCGATGGCGTCGATCCGCGATGATGGCGGCGTCATCTCCGCGCCCGACAGCTGGGACAGCGTGGAGCAGTTCATGCGCACTAATCGCGCGATGGCGGCCGACTTCACACTCGACCGCAGCGCAGGGCAGAAGACACGACTTGTTGTGGATTGCGAAGCCGTCGGCATGGTGCCGCAGCTCGAGCGGGTGGCACATCCACTCGGTGTGACGGTGATCAGTAGTGGTGGGTTCAACTCGACAACCGAAAGGCATCGGTTCGCCGCTGGGCTTGCCGATCACGATCGTGCGACCGAGGTGCTGGATATCGGCGATCACGATGCATCCGGCGCACATAAGTTCCTGGCGATGATGGAGGACATCCAGGCGTTCACCCGCGAGCTGGGTGGCGAGGTGACCTTTACCCGACTAGCCGTGACGCCGGCGCAGATCACCCAATACGGCCTGGAGACGGCGCCACCAAAGGCGACCGACAAGCGCGCCTTCCGCGGCCGGACATGTCAGGCCGAGGCGCTCGCGCCCGATGTGCTCGCGGGCATCCTGCGACACGCCATCGAGCAGCGGATCGACCATCGCGTGCTTGATCGCGTGCTCAAGCGCGAGCGAGCAGAGCGGCGGAAGCTGGTCCGGTTGCTAGGCGCCAGGCCGTGAACAGACACCGCGCGGGCTTTCGTGCTTCAGCCGTCCGCAAAATGGCGGGACGGCACCCATGACCGATCCGCTTCTTGGCCTATTCGCCCGGCTTGCTCGATCAACTGACCACGATGAAGCCGAGGCCTGGCCCGGCACCCGGATCGAGCTCTATCCGACGAAGACCCAGATGGGCGGCCGGGTTGTGGACTGCATTCGCATCCGCGCAACAAGGGCAGCCGAACTGGACGACGAAGAAGTCCTCTACTGAAATTTCGTTGCGCCACCGGTTACGGACGGATCCGGCCAAAACCGTGCGATCCAATTACGAGGTTCCAAATGATAAAGCCTAGCCTGCAGACTGTGGAAACCCACGGTGAGAAACCAGAGCAAGATGATCCATTCGATCTAAGCAAGCTTCGGTTGGATCAGTCCTTTGCGGAAACGGTCGGCGTCAAGAAGCTGCTGCGGACCGTGCCGGTGCGCAAGCCGAACTCGCAGGACTTCATTCGAGTCCATCCCGACCCGAATTACCGCGGCAACTTCTCAATTGTCGATCTACACGACGAGCGAGAAATCTATCTCGTAACCCCAGCCATGATGCCCGAGCTCATGGGCGAGTGTATCGGCGCCACTTTGTTCACCTGCATCAATCGGCAAGGTGTGGTGCGCATCTGGCCGGTCAAACAGCCTAGTCCCGACGGCAAGATCAACGAGTGGCACAGGTCGGCAGCGGAAGCGGCCGAACTGGCCATGACTCGGTGGATCCGGGTGAAGGCAAACATGGACCTGGGCGCGTACGAGATGTTCGCCGCCGAGAGCACGATCCAAGAACCAATGTGGCCGGACTTACCGTTTCAAGAACTGCTCCGGATCGCATTCAAGGACCGCTATATCGGCAGCCTTGACCATCCCATCATCAAGCGACTTCGGGGGCTCACCTAAGGTGCTCGATGCCTATCCCGTCATCGTGGTCGCCGACTTCGAGTTTGAGTTCGGCGGCCACACTTCTTTCGGAGACGCGAGCCGATCCGGCGAGCGACCGCGTCCCGTCTGCATGGTCGCGCGCGAACTTCGCAGCGGGCAGACTTGGAGGCTATGGCGGGATGAATTTGGACCCTTGCCGCCATTCCCGATCGGGCCGGACGCGCTGTTTGTTGCCTTCTATGCGAGCGCGGAGCTCGGCTGCTTCCGTGCCCTCGGTTGGCCAAAGCCGGCCAGCATCCTCGACCTGTTCGTAGAATTCCGCGACCGCACCAATGGACTGTCGACGCCGGCCGGCGCCGGTCTGGTCGGCGCTCTCACTTATTTCGGACTCGACACAATCGGCTCACAAGAAAAGGACGAGCTGCGAACGCTGGTTCTTCGGGGTGGACCGTGGTCCCAGCAGGAACGAACGGCAATCCTCGACTATTGCGCGACCGACATCGTGGCGCTGGAACGGCTGCTGCCGGCCATGCTGCCACGCATCGATCTGCCGCGGGCACTATTGCGGGGCCGATACATGGCCGCGGCTGCGGCTATGGAGCACAACGGGGTCCCGATCGATCTGGCGACTCTCAGTCTCTTGCGGGAGCACTGGACCGGCATTCAGGACGATCTTATCCGGGCAGTCGACGACCACGGCATCTACGACGGACGCACGTTCAAAATTGATCGCTGGACGTACTTTGTCGCCGCTCAGGGTATCCCTTGGCCCTTGTTGGAAAGCGGTCAATTCGATCTGAGCGACGACACCTTTCGTCAGGCCGCACGAACCTATCCGCTGGTTTCACCCTATCGCGAACTGCGCAGCGCACTTTCCGATCTACGACTCAACGACCTTGCTGTCGGAAAGGACGGCCGCAATCGCGCGATCCTATCCGCATTTCGATCGCGCACCGGACGCAATCAGCCAAGCAACAGTAAATATATCTTTGGCCCCAGCGTGTGGCTGCGCGGGCTGATCCAACCGCGTCCGGGCTACGGTGTGGCGTATATCGACTGGTCGCAGCAAGAGTTCGGCATCGCCGCGGCGCTTTCGGGCGATCCGGCCTTGCAGGCCGCTTATTTGACCGGCGATCCTTATCTGGCCTTCGCCAAGCAAGCCGGTGCTGTCCCGGAAGACGCCACCAAGGAATCGCACGGGCCCCAACGCGAATTGTTCAAGGTCTGCGCCTTGGGCGTCCAATATGGGATGGAGGCGCAATCGCTCGCTCTGCGCATCGGGCAACCGCCGATCGTGGCTATGGACCTGTTGCGGGCGCACCGGGAGACATATCGAACTTTCTGGCGCTGGTCAGACGCAGCCGTCGATTACGCCATGCTCAACGGTGCGCTGCATTCTGCTTTCGGCTGGCACGTGCATGTAGACGAAAACTCGAACCCACGATCGTTGCGCAATTTTCCGATGCAAGCCAATGGCGCCGAAATGCTGCGCTTGGCGTGCTGCCTAGCAACCGAACGGGAAATCGAAGTGTGCGCCCCGGTGCATGATGCCGTGTTGATCTGCGCACCGCTCGACCGCCTCGAGGACGACGTCACCCGGATGCGCATGGCCATGGCCGAGGCCTCCCGGATTGTGCTTGGCGGCTTCGAGATCGGCACCGACGTAGCCATCATCCGCCACCCCGATCGGTACATGGACAAGCGCGGCAAGGTGATGTGGGACCGGGTCCTTTCGTTGGTCACCCGCCAGGACGCAAAAGCGGTGGCGTGATGGAACAGGATGATCCGTTCGATCTGGAAAAGCTCCTGCTCAATCAGGAGGAGATGAAGGCCTATTCCAGTAAGTCAGCCGCGCCCAAGGCAAGAAAGTGCCGCCAGCAATTCACTTTGGTGCCGGACGTCTGGAAGAAGCGGCTTGCGGAAGGCACCACCAATTGCGGCACCTATAAACTCGCCCTTGCCCTGCTCCATCGGGATTGGAAGAACGATGGGCGCCCCGTTCGACTGGCAAATAAGGGCTTGGAAGCAGACGGGCTAAACCGAAAGCAGAAATACCGGGCCTTGGCGGACCTTGAGCGCCTGGGATTGGTCACAGTGGAAAGGCGGTTCCGCAAGTCGCCAACCGTAAAAGTGCTTCGGTAACATGGCCGCCGGAGGGACATGATCACGGCCGCCGGAGGGACATGATCATGGCCGCGAGAGGGACATACGGTGGATACTCTATTCTTATTCTTTCTTAGTCTTAGTAATATATAGATGGTAGGAGAAAGCTGGTGGGAACTTTGGTACGCCGATATGCCGAATCGGACGAAGCCTTCTACCGGCATCTGATTCTTCCCGAAGAACAGCGCCGACTGCTCACCGCCGCCAAGTGGGACGGTAGCTTCCGGTGGTTCCAGTCGCCCAATGTCATTCCGTTTGAGAAATATCGGCGCCCGGGGCCGGCGGATAGCAACCAGCGGGTGGCATAGGAGCCTAATTGGGACCCAATGCGTTGCCTCCAATGAGCCGCCAGGACGCGTACCCTCTCAAGCAAGACAGACACGCGCCCCCGATGGTCCTTGCCATCAGGTTCGAAATGGTGTTCTGCAGGACGAACAGATATTTGCTCACGTTGAGAACAAGTCTGCCGACATGGAGAGCGCCATGACGTTCAGGCAAGGGGTGTCTGGCAACCCTCATGGCAACAGGCACCGCACGCGTCATCTGTTGAACCAGGAGTTCATGCAAGCGCTGTTGCTGGACTTCCGCCATCAGGGCAAGAAAGCGATTGAAAAGGTCGCGCGCAATCAGCCGGCCGCATACCTCAAAATTCTTGCGCTTCTGGTGCCTCGGGAAATGCGGGTCGAGCACAGCCAAGGCGTTAAAGCGATGACCGATGAGCAGCTAGAGGCTGCCATCGAGGCGATCCAGGCGATGCTTGAGGCACGCGCTGGCGACCAAGCCAAGGTCATTGAGGCCGTGCCCGAGCCGGTGGCGCTCCCGGCGCCATCGCGTAAGCCAAGGCGCAAGCGTGGAGCGGAGGCCAAGGCTTCCCCCCTGCTTCCCGACGAGCAGGGCGAGAGCGAATAGCTCGCCAGAGAGTTCGGCCCATCGTCGAGGGACTTAGGAGCGCGATCTTTGCGGCCTACGCTGGCATTGTGGAGGAGGATCGGATCGTCGGAGCCGAGCACGATAGACGCCAATCCGCACGGAGCGGAATCGAGCGTCACGACGACATCGGCGACGGCACCCTCGACCGCGCCATCCGCGCGACCGCGCAGGAGATGGAAGAACGCCGGGCGAGGTGGCTGTTGCCATGACCCGCCATGCGCACCTGCGTCACACCAACTGCGCGACGAGGTCCATGATCATGTTGACGACTGCCGTGCCGGCGGCTGGACGCGGCAGAAACGCGGCCGGGGACCTGGGCGGGCGGTGTCGGGTGGAGATTGGGTCGTTCGGGAGTGTGGGTGCGGCGCAGGCGGCGGTGCGAGCGGGACGCGGAGCGAAGGGCGCGCTCGGTCACAGTAGCCGTAACGGGAGGGAACCATGGACACCGCCCACACCGCGCGGCGAGATGGCGGCTTGTGCGGACTGTGCGGTCGCACGCTCGCCCCTGGCGAGCCCGTATGGCGGCCGCGAATTAGTCTGAGCCGCAGCATGCTTGGCGGCTGGCACTGGCGGATCATCCCTGCCTGCGCCGAATGCACGCCGATCAAAGGCGAACCCGCCGGGCCATGCGAGGGGTGTGGCCGCCACGTTCACGACGAGCGGAGATGGCCGCCGCGCAAGCACGTTCTCTGTTGCGAGGCGTGCAAGCCGAAGGCGGAAGCCGCGAGAGCCCGCGCTGCACGGGCGAAGAAACGCAAAGGGAAAACCTGCCTCTTGTGCGAAAAGAGTTTCACGCCATCGCGCGACGATGCGCTGTTTTGCTCGAACGCCTGCCGACAACGCGCATATCGGATGTCACGCTAGCCCGGCTTGCGAGCCGGGTTCCAGTGCCGGCTGTCGCTGTTGCGGTCGCATTGGCTGTGCTCGGTCGGCCCGCGGGAGCGCAAGCCGCGCAAGGTGCCATCGCCTACAAGCACCTAACATCCCAATGTCTGGCCGCGACACGCGGCGGGTCGGGTCTGCAGACAGGCAACACCTCGTCACATGCTGGATTGTGCGGTACGCAGGTCGCTGATGCCGCCAGACATAAACCACTGGGATGCGACGGGCCTGTTGTAACTGTACAGAAAAGATGTATTATCTTCCTAGTCAGCTTCAACGGCGCGGAATTTCCTATGCCGAATCAAAGACGGAATGCCAGCCCACCAAACACTGTAAACTGTACAGTTCGAAAATACCTGACCGCTCGCGAGATCGAAAAGCTCATGGACCATGCCCGCAAGCACAGCCGCTACGGACATCGAGACTCGACCATGATCCTGGTCGCCTATCGTCATGGACTGCGAGCCTCGGAGGTCTGCGATCTCCAATGGCATCAGGTCGAGCTAGACCACGGCCGCATGCACGTCCGCAGGGCCAAGAACGGCACGCCATCCGTCCATCCTATCCGGGGCGATGAGATTCGTGCCTTACGCAAGCTCCGCCGTGAAAGCCCGACCGAGGCTTACGTCTTCGTCACGGAGCGCGGCGGACCAATGAGCACCATCGGCTTCCACCATCTCATCCAGAGGCTCGGCAAGGCCGCCAAGATGCCTTTCTCACTGCATCCTCACATGCTGCGGCATGCGTGCGGCTATAAACTTGCCAACGACGGGCACGATACCCGAGCCTTGCAGCACTATCTCGGCCACAAGAACATCCAGCACACCGTCCGATACACCGAGCTTTCACCCGACAGGTTCCGCGACTTCTGGCGAGATTAGACTGGCGCTGGACCCGGTTCGGCGCCTGTCACGAGCTTGTGGCGTGCGGCAGATGCGACCCCCCGGTAGGGGGGACTTTTGGATTCTGAAAATTGCTCATGCCCCCTCTCCCAAAAACCTGCCCAAAAACGGTTTCTGCCCCAGAAAGGGGGTAGCCTTTCTGTGGAAGGCGTTTTTGCAAAAAAATTTTCAGGTGCGGGAGAAGATTCCGCTGTCGGCGCTTGCATTCGGCTGCAGTCACGCGCTTGTCGCCTAGGGGTCTAAGGAGCCGTCGGCCTCACAGTAGCCTGATTAGTGGCCTGCTCGGGCTCGAAGGCATCTCCAAGCGCAAGGACTCCACTGCCGCTCCGGGCGAGGCGGCGGACTGGCTCAACTCAAGGACCCGGAGGCGGAGGAGGATTAGAGAGGTGGCGTAAAAATGCTCCGCCACAGCGAAGGGCGGGCTGAGGCGCCACATGATGAGGTGTAAACAGCGCAATTGCAGTGTAGGCGGCGCCAGTTATTGGAGCAAGGCTGATG
This sequence comes from uncultured Alphaproteobacteria bacterium, assembly GCA_963827585.1. Taxonomy (GTDB): domain Bacteria; phylum Pseudomonadota; class Alphaproteobacteria; order Rhizobiales; family Xanthobacteraceae; genus VAZQ01. Next base: position 77,722 of record CAWHCK010000046.1, on the reverse strand, counting down.
TCGCTCACGATGCGCCCAACTGGTGGCCACTCGCCTGTCTATGCGGATCGGCAAGACTGGACGATCCTCGACGAGGGCAAGCCCGTTGGCCGGATCTATGAGGATGCATCCGAGGCAAGCCCGCTGACAGGCGATGGACCTGGTCAATCACGGTGTACGTCTGGCCGGATGCCGGAATCCCCACGAGCGGGAAGGCGCCAACTCTCGACCAGGCGAAGGCCGAGTTTCAACGCAACTGGCTCGCCTGGACGAGGCGTAAAACGGGGCAGCAACTTGCATGCTCAGAGTATTCAAGCTTTTCTGGGTCGTGTTTGAAGGGGTGGCTGTGCAGCTGGCAACGACCCGTAGCGGCCGCACAACGGCAATCGTGACCTGAGACGGACATTCTGAATTCTAATCCGGGGCATTGGTCCTCTGCGCGGCACTGAGTCTGTCGGGGAGCATCAGCGGGCACCGTGCTGCCCGTTGAGCCTTGCCTTCGCACGCGCCCTTGCTCGGGTCTTGGCCGCGTGTGCCTTCGCTCGCCGCGCTTTGGCGCGTGCCTTCGCGCGCGCGGCGGCGCGCTTGTCCCGGCACTTGTCGCACTTGCAGCCGCGCGTCGTGATGACGTTGAGATAATAGTCGCGGCCATAGTCGTAGGTGATCTCGTCGCCCGGCTTGATGTTCTTGATCGCGCGCAGGATCACCTTGTGGCCGATCGAGTGCGACTTGGCGTTCGGTCGGCAGGAATGGTTGGCGTAGCGTCCGAGGTTCCGGCGGGTGGTGCCATCGATGGTCCAGCGGCTGTTGATTTCGTAGAGATAGCGATTGCCGCGCGCCTCGAGGATGTCGGCCTGCTCGGTCGTGAGTTTGCGGCCCTTGTAGTCGACGATGAAGCCGCGCCTCTTGATCGGCTCGGTGGCGAACAGGCCGAGCCCGGTGCGGGCGCGGCCGACACGGAAGGCTTGCTTGCGGGACATACGCTCGAATTTACAACGATTCGTGCCGGTACCTGTGCCTTGTCGATCAGGTCTCGTTGAGAGCCCGACCAAAGTCTTCAGGGACTTATCACGCTTCGTTATCAGTACGAAGTGCGCGACGAGAAGGACTATTTCATCCCGAACGAGAAGATCCCGAAGGACATGCTCGAACTCGCCACGCACATCGTGGATACCAAGAAAGCTCATTTCGATCCGAAGAAGTTCGAGGACCAATATGAAGATGCGCTAAAGGAGCTACTGAAAAAAAGCAGTCCGGCGAGAAGATCGAAGCGCCGAGCGAGCGCGAGCCGGCTAAAGTCATCAATCTCATGGATGCGCTGCGTCGGAGTGTCGAGACGGAGCGCAGCAGCGAGGAACGACGAAAGCCAGTGCGACGTGCCCGGCACTCATCGAGCGCCGAAGAAGGCCGGAGGGGCGAGCGCGCGGGCTAATAAGAAAGCGGGCTAGAACCCATTGGGCCCTCTTCGATTTGTGGCGGGAACATCTTCCTCGCCCTGCGAGTTATTCTCGCATCACCGACAGCGGCATTGGCCAAGCGTCGGTGACTGAGAGACCAATCGCGCTCCTGCCTGTATCTGCAGGGAGCTTCCGGTATGTCCAGGTCAGACGAATACCGTCAAATCGCCCACGAATGCATAGAGGGGGCGCGCACGTCTCGCTCCGCCGAACAGCGCAAGCAACTCCTAGAACTCGCCAAGATGTGGATGACAGCTGCTTCGATGCTTGACCACGGCGCGAAAGGCCTGCGCTCGTCGACCATGTCGCCGAGCCGGCAACAATGACCGAAGTGGACAAAGCGGCCGTGCCTTCCGGGTCGGCCCTTGATGGCGGTACAATTCGACCCCGCCGCCCGCCCACCTATATTCGTCCCCATGCTCCATCGTTTACGTCCCAACCTCCCTGGCAGTTTCCCCGCGAACGACAACAGCCCGTGGGGTAAATCCTCTGCTTGGCGATTATGGCGTCCGCTACTGGCATTGGGGCTGCCACCAATCGTTATTCTAGCCGGCATCATTGCCGCCCGTGTTCTTCTTTAATCTGAGCTATCTATCGGATCGGTTCTGGGCTCGTCTGCCGGCCGCTCATGCCAACCTTGCGGTCCACCGGAAATTTCGCATGAGAGGGCCGGCCGGAGACCGACCCTAAAACCGCCAAAAACTCAAGCCGACATTCCGTCGCCAATGCCCCCCATCGCCCTCACTGATTCCCAACTCGATGCCATCGTGCGCGCGTCCCAGCCGCTTGCGCCTATCGATCGCGGCAAGTTTCTTCAAGCGGTCGCCGAGGCGCTACGAGGCCGCGTGATTGGGGACGGCGCCGTTTACCTCGCGATTGCCGAAGCGCAGCGGAAATACTTTGCCCCGCCAGTGCTAGAGCGCGCGGTGGGCACGAGCAAGTGGCGCTAGCGTTCGGTCAACGGCGGGAAAGCGTTCCGCGCCAGGGCGCACCACGCTTCCTTCCCATCTTTTTTGATGTGGTCCTCGATACTCATCATTGCCGCCGCCACTTTTTGCCTGCCGGCAAATTCGACAGCAATTCCCGCAGCCTCCTCAAGCTTGGGCGAGACTTGTTCACAGTCCCTGTCAAAAATGAGAATGGTGGCCGCGATGGCGGCCATTTGATCTGGATCGCGTTCGCCGCGTTCAGCTTGGGCGGGCGTCGCTAGGAGCGCGATTGCCGCGATTATGATTGCTCTGTTCACGGTGTTCGCTCCTTGCTGGGGACAGACGCTCGACGACCTCGATCTTGCTAAGCTCGGAACGCGGCTATTGCGTCCCCCAAATTATGGAACCACCCGCCGCTGCAACATCGGCGACGGCCCTCCCGAGCTTCTATAGCTGGGCGAAACCGCGCATCCGAGCACCGAATGGATTGCGCGGCAACTGACCGAGCCATACGGATGGCAACAGGCGCCGCGATATATCATTCGCGACCGGGATCGTGTCTACGGCGATGCCTTTACCCGCCGTCTTCGAGCCATGGGCATACGAGATCGACCGACCACACCCCGGTCACCATGCCAGAACGGGTGTGCAGAGAGGCTGATCGGGTCGATCCGACGGGATTGCCTTGACCATCTGGTTGTGTTTGGCGTGCGTCATCTGCTCAAATCATATCAAAAATATTACAATGAGGCCCGCACGCATTTGTCTCTGCAGAAGGGCGCGCCAATTCCTCGCGCCGTCCAGATCATCGGTCAGTTCTTGGCCGTGCCAATATTGGCCGGGCTGCACCACCGGACGATCCGACTAACCGGACGATCAGCAAAAGCTTAATGTTTTCGATAAACGCCATGATCGCAGCGAGCCAATCCTTCACGCACGAACCAGTCTGATACTCGACGAACGTAGCTTACTTCATAATTAAACATTTGTGCGATTTCCTGCGCTGTACCAAAACCCCCATCTAGCAGGAAGGCTTTAATCATTCAATTCTTGAGCATATTCATAGTTACTTATCCTTTCATTTAGTCGTTGAGGATCACGAATTTAAGCAAATCGCGACAGCACGATGCGGATCTTGTCTTCAGCCGAGAAGTGTCGCCGCGTCGCGCGGCGCGGGGTCTTCAACACCTGTGTCGCCGGCGCCCGGCACATGTGCCCGAGGGGTGATCGCCGAGCTTCGCGCGAGGGAGCGGGGCGGCCTGATCGGCCTTGGCTCCCCTTTCCTAATTGGGGCGGCCCTCGCGACGGGGTTCCGGCGTCTCACCATCGCTACCGATTAGCCGGGCGATGCTGGCTAGGTCCTCTTGGACCCTCTCTAGTCCCTCCCCCATCACGGCGGCGGCGCCGCGAACCGTGTTGAGTGCCGAGACCACGTCGTTAAGCAACTCGATTGTGCTGGCAAGCGCCTGCTGGATAGCCTCTCGCTCCTTGGGCGTCATTGCTTGTTCTTTGCTTCTCACACACATCACCTTCAGGCTGATATCCCTTAGTCGCTTTGAGTCCGTCCGGAGACTTCGGGGCTACTATGGACCGCGTGTGCAGAAGTCAGTGACCTGGGCAGTGTGCCCACGTGACGGCTTTCGAAAGATGTGACCGCCGTCACAGGAGCGCTGTCCGACAAGGCTTCATTTTTTGGACGTGTTAATGGGTGATGCATGCTCTCAATACCCAGGCCAAGCATTGAGCCTCCGTAACCCCCAAATGGGGTATGGCTGCAACTTATTGGTGATGCGCGTCCAAAAAGAGGGCGGCAACCAGTGACCTCGGTCACACCTGCAGGAATCGCAGGTCGGACATGTTAGCCCCATGAGAGATGTACCCGCCGGACCGGAGGACTACATGCAACTGGCCAAACGATGCGCGGAGCTTGCCAACGAGTGTTCTGCGCCTACCGTGGCCGAAGCGCTTAGGGCGCTCGCGTTAGATTATTTGACGCGCGCAGCCATGCTGCGAGGTGCGAACCAATCACCTCGACAAGGACGCCATCGAACAGGTCGGCCCAAGCGGCTTGCGACTAGCGGCATAGACTAGCGACTAATCCAGACGAGTAGCTCAACGATAATACGACGATCATAAGCGCCAGAACGACGACTACGGCAATCTCGTGTGGGGGCCAGGGGCTTTGGCGATTGATTGCGGCATTCTCACTTTCGGTGGCACGATCGCCCCTTCCCTCCAATCATCCCGACCTGGGCGCGCATCCGAATGTCGTGGCTGCTGTTGCAGGTCTTGAACCTGTGCAGGTTACTCGCCGAGCACTGCCCAGGCGATGAAGGCGACGAGCGCCCAGAACGCCATCAGGCCGAGTACGACACGCGGGTCGCGAAACATCAGGAGTGCGGCTTCCTCGGCGGGAGCTTGCGCGCCAGCTCGGGCCACTCCTTCTCGACCACCTCGCGGACCTCCTCCGAGATTTCGGGGATGGTATCCGCCTCAAGCAGGAACTTGTGCAGCTGCACGAAATCATCCTGCATCATGATGCGGTCCGCGACAACTCGGGGTGCATAGATGCGCATACGCAGGCTCCCCGCTCTAGCGACGGGCCTCCGTAGCCTTCAGCTAGGGGCCTCCGCGAATCCAACGCGCCCAGCCCGGCGTGCGTTCCGGGCAAGAAAGCCGCCCAATGGCGCCCGTAGAGATTGAACCCGCCGGCTATCCTCAATCACCCACGCGTCCTGCCGCGCGGTGGGGGCACGGTCAGCCTCTCTCCACCAAGCCGTTCGCGGAAGGCGTCAGCGTGTGTGGGATCAGCGAAGCAGAATCGGACGTAGTACTGTTCGTCGTCGTGCCAACCGCGACCTCGCCGAGGTTCGATGCCTCGTTCGCGATGAAAGGCCAGCATGTCGTCCGACTGTGATCGGAAGCCGCCGGATGGGAGCGGCAGCTCAACGATGTGCGGATAATCCCGCTCGTTCATGCGGGCGGTGACCTCGCCCTTGCGCTTGGTCATTGATGCGGCCCCTCGTCGCCAATGGTCACGGTGAAATCGTGTGGGAGGGAACATTAGGCCGGGCAGGCCGGTGAAAGGGCGAACCCCGCCGGGCTGGGGGAGCTGGCGGGGTTCATAACTCCCGGGGGATTTGTCGGGGGACGACCGAGAGTTCATAGAATCCTGTACGTTTTGGTTGCGTACTGCAATTGGAAATGCCGGGTTCAAAACTCATCATTTTTTGGACGTGGTGTGCCGAGCCGCCTCAAGATCACCGAGAAGCTACGCCCGTTCCGGGTGCCGCCGCTTCGCGCGCTCCGACCCCCAACGGTACTTCGACCACCACGCGCCGCGACTAACCCCAATCGCTTGCTCACCTGGCACCTCCTGAGCACGCACCGGCAATGGGTGCGCTCATCGGTGCGAAAAAAATCGCCCGCACAAAGCGCGGTGCGCCCGCCCCGAGGGACGCGCGATGGGGAGAAGGTCGCCGTAGGGGAGGAGGCGTTGCCCGCACGCATTTCGCCTTCCGCATCGACATGTGGACCGACGACGGCGAGAACATCATCGAGCACCTACCTGGCCGGAGCGGAGGACTTCACCCTGGCGCTGGGGGCCTTCAAGATCGCCTGCGAACGTTGGCCCAAGGCGGCGATCATGCTGCGCCAGGGCGCTCGCGTCATCGAGGATAGCCGCCGGCTACGACTTGCGTGGACTGACAAGGGCCGGCAAGGCGGGCTTTAGCTAGGGGCGGCACGCTACCGGGCGGCCCCTTTCTTTCGTCCAGCCGTCCAAAAAATAGCACCACCCCGGAGAGGTCGCGCGGCGCATGATGGCGAGCGGCCTATGGGTGGCAAGCGGGGTGAAGGTAGTCATCCCGGCGCCGCTGGGCCTCGGCCTAACGCTCGAACCGGTCGAAGCCCGCTAACTTCCCAACGTGGGCGTAGGCGCTGTGCCGTACCTCTCCCAAAAACTCTCCTGGCCGATCCTGACCAAGGATGGCGGATGCGCGGGCATCCGGCATAGCCAGCATGTAGTCGCGAGCGTCAACGGACCCCCGAGCGGCCCGAACTGGATTTCACGAGATCAAACACGACGGCCCGCAACGGCAACGTCGCACTGTATAACAGGAGATTCAACCGTGGCAGAACAACAGCAGCCGAAATTTCGCATTCAAGACAACCCGTCCATAATCGAGACTTACGCCAACAAGTTTCTCGGCTCGGTCTTCGATGGTGGCGCCGTGACTCTTACATTTGGATCGCTCCGGGTCCGTCTCGAAAAAACAGATGAAGCGCCAATACAGGGCCAGCAGCCCGTGGTCCAGGTCACCCATCGCTTGACGCTCTCGCCAGTGGCGGCCATCGAACTGATAAAGGGCCTGAACGCTACGTTGACGGCGCTTAGGCAAGCCCAGGCACAGGCGCAGCGGGTAGCGCAGCAGCCGGGACACGCTTAATAGGGTTCGAGGGCATCGTGTCGAAGCGGCTGGGCTCGCGCTACGTCTCGGGCCGCTGAAGGACTGGCTCAAGTTCAAGAACCCGAACGCGCCGGCGGTGAAGCGCGAGGCGGAAGAGGATTGGGGTCACTGATGCCGTCGTTTTCACTTCAAATTATAGCCCGCCCGTTCCCTTCGACCTACCGGAGCCCGGACTCGGGCGGCGATGGAGGCAGCGTCAGGATTGCGCTATCATCGTCCAGCGTCATCGCAGCGCACTACAGCGAAGGAGGTGTTCCATGACGCGCCTCATTCTTGCATTGCTGGTGCTGGCGACATCCATTCTTCCGTTGTGCGCCCAAAGCAGTAGCCTTCACACCGATCGATCTGGTTATACGACAGGCACTGACGGCAATCGCACCGTAAACACCTACACTGATCGGTACGGCAATACGACCGGCTCGATTGGCGGTAAGTACATCAGCACTTATAGCGACCGCTACGGCGGGACGAGGGGTATGATCGGCAACAAGAGCATAAACACGTATCAAGACGGGTACGGCAACACGACAGGCACCATCGGCAAAGATCAGTCAATATCCACACGGACCCTTCGGGCCATACTATAGGCACAATCGGCGGGCGACGCCTGAACTGCTATACCCGTTCTCGAACCACCACCTGCTACTAAGAACTGATGCCGCTCACCATGCGCCCGACTGGGCTGAAATCTCCTGTGGATGTGCACCGGCAGGACTACACCATCTACAGCGGCGAGTGGGCGATGGGGCGAATCTACGAACAGCGCGGAGGCCCGGAGCACATGCGCTGGTTCTGGTCGCTGTACGGAGTGGTCGGCAAGCCGCCTAAGGTGCATACGAACGACCACGCGCCGACGCTTGAGGAGGCCAAGGCGCAGTTCGAGGCCGCGTGGAAGCGGTGGCTCGACTGGGCGAAGCTGCGTGAGGAGCAAATGCCGCCGGAGGCGACGACGGAATAGCAGCTTGCGGGCAGCGGCGGGGGGACGGCATCTCGATTGCAGCCGTCGCCAACGCAACCGCGAGGGAGGCCGCTCGGGGTAGACCGGGCGGCCCCTTTGCTTCCTGAATGGAACTGCTAACATTGTTCCACAAGGAAGATTGTGCCGCCGCATGAGTAGGCAAGGGCGAGATCACCGCCAGTATGAATGAGCGGCACTATCCCCACATCGTGGAGCTGCCGCTTCCGTCAGCAGGCTTCCGATCCAAGTCCGACGACATGCTGGCCTTTCACCGTGAGCGCGGCATCGAACCTCGACGGGGCCGCGGATGGCACGACGACGAACAGTACTACGTCCGCTATTGCTTCGCCGATCCGGCGCACGCCGACGCATTCCGCGAACGGTTTGGTGGAGAGAGGCTAACCGTGGCCCCACCTCGGGGCATCAAAAGAAGAGCCCCGCAAGAGGGCGGGGCTTAGGCAATCAAGGATTTGACGCGATTGCCACCCTGAAGCCTTCCCGGGACCGGCACAAGACCATCTTTTTTGGACGCCATGGGCTTCGAACTTTTGTCCAAAAAATGAAGGGGTCGCGAGAGACGCACACCCCCTAGTCTGGTTTGACTCAGGGTTGTATTTGCCCCTAGCTTTCAATCGATAAGAATCAAAAACCGTCCCATCATCAAACGAGAGGGTCGTCGTCATCATGCTGCTACGCGTCATTGCGGCCGGTCTGGCCGCCGTGATTACGCTTGCGCTACCATCACAGCTTCTTGCCGGCGGAGAGTGGCCGGAAGGACCTAATAAGAGTTGGTTTCAAGGCCTCCAACGTCCTGACAATCACAAAAATCCGCATCGAGATGAAAAGTCTCGTTTCTGTTGCGGGATAGCCGACACCGTGAAGACTAAATTCAAGGTCGAACCGGGCAACGAAAAGTATCCAGAAGATCGTTGGTACGCTTGGCTGAAGGAGCAGTGGATACCCATCCCGCCCGAAAAAATCGTCCAAGATTACGCGCCGGATGGACAGCCCTACCTCTTTCTATTGGCCGACACGGTTCAGTGCTTCGTGCGTCCTAAAGGAGGCCTTTGAAAAGACGATGCCGCCCGCGGCGATCCGCCGGGTTGACTTCAAAGAATGAGGAGGCAGAAATGAAAAGCTCTATTACATTGGCGGTTTGTGCGAGCGTTCTGTCGCTTGGTTGCTTTACTTCGGCGTTCGCACAAGAACTGCCGAGCGAAGCCAAGTTTTCCATCACCTACACGGCAGTTAACCCCAACCCGTCCAAGATTGTTTCAGTGGGCGACCGTGATGTCGCAGTTTCTAGCTCTATTATGACCGCGGTCAACGATGGTGGCAGCGGCCTTCTACATAACATGGCTGGTCGCTGTAACTTCATGACGGAAACTAACAAGGTAGCCAAAACTATCGAGACGCGGGGGTTCTGCAATTATGTGGACAGGGCGGGTGATCAAGTGTTCGAAGAGTTCATGACCAACGGTCCCGTAACGCTCGGTAGCCCGATTGTCTTCAAAGGAAAATGGCTAGGAGGCACGGGCAAGTTCGAAGGCTTGAGCGGGGAATTCGAGATTCGTCCCACTCCCGTCTTGGTCTCCGAGACCTTAGTCCAGGGGTCAGGCAAGAAGACTGGCGCGTATCACATCACCAAACCGCCGCGGGCTCAGAAATAGTGAGTTTGCGGCAGAGGGCTGCTGCTCCTCGGTTACGAGGCTGCCTCTCTCCCAAACTACGCCACGGGCACGACGGCGCTTGGTTTCCCACTGGCGTTGGTAGAGACGTCTCTTTTCCCGTGACCCGGACGACGCGGACTAGGGCAGGGAGTGGGCGTCACATGAGCTTGCCCGAAAACGACCGCTGGCGCGATAAATTCTCCTGCCCCGATGCCACCTAGCGGGTCATGATGGAAATCGAAATCAGCAACCGCCTGAAGAGTCAGGTCGTCCCCTTCCACACACATCTTTACCGCCCTGGCGGCTGCCGCCCGCAAGCTTGCGGGCGCGTCGGGCCGCTTGACGCCAGTCCGATCAGAAATAGTCCGCTATCGAACTTCCCATCATGCGAAGCACAAGAAACGCGATGAGGTAGATCATGATGAAAGGACTAAGGACGGCCAGCACCAACACGCCAAACAGCGCTAACTTAAACAGGAGCCCCTCGCGGCGCGGCGGTGGGGAGGGTTGCCGGCGGCGCGAGGTGGCGATGATGGCGATGATGGCGATGGGTGAGAACGTCGCCGCTCGACCCAAGCCGCCACCGCCACGTCCGCCGCGACCACCACCCCGCGCCACATCGGTTAACCCGACATCAACCATCTTGCGGCACCGTCGCGCAGCGGTCGCCCTGGCGCACCGCGCGACCACTACAGCACAGGGGACCGGCGATGAGTCTGACCGACTGGCTGGAAGTCATCGCTATTGGCGTGTTCGTCGCAAATCTAATGGTCGCGATCAGGGCCATTCAGCAGGCGAACAAAGCTGGGACTCCAGAACCTCGAACCGAGGCCATCAATCAGGTTCGCGAGGCGCTGCACGATCTCATCCAGGATGGAGTTGTCGAAGCCAGTACGTCGGACAGCATCCGCAAGGCACTGGACTTGGCCGCGCCCGTATTCAGCAGCAAGGTTCGGCAGGAAATCGATCAGGCCAACGCAATGGCATGTCGCCTGCAGCACATTGGATGGCAGATCACGGATCAGGACGCGCACGACATCGTTGCGCTGAGAAGAGACCTCCAGACGCTGATAGCGTACATGAACGAAGAGGCGGCTCTTGTCGGCTACGCTGACCAGTCCCGGTTGCGGCCTTGGCGTTGGCTGCAAACAACGGGGTAGGGGATACAGCCGTGACCCCGGAGAGTCTGGCAATCATCGCTATCGTTGTGTCTGCGCTAAGCCTGTTCGTGTCCGTCGGTTGCCTGTTTGTCGCCTACGCAGCCAAGCAGCAGGCAAAAAATGCAGCGATGCTAAAGCAGCGAAATGAAGCCATCGCGCACCTCCGCGCGGCGCTGTCCGCCCTCAAAGAGCACCGAGCCGTCACAAACGCAGCCGCCCAGAACATCACCAAAGCAAAGGACCTCGCCGATCTGTTCAACCCGGCATTGAGAAGCGTCCTCGGCAGCGTACAGCGAACCGCACCCTTCAATCCCCATCCTCAACCTCACTCTGGGGCTCGGAACCTCGATGACATCCGCGCGCTCGAAAGCGACCTGCACAAGCTCATTGATGAAATGACCCAAGAGGCGGCACTTGTCGGCTACCGCTTTGTGCCCCAAAGTGGCAGGGGATCGCGGTGAAAGGCGGGCGCAGCTGGGAACCCCCCCGATAACGCCGGGGACGCACTATGACCACGACAACGTGCCCCATCTGTGAAGCCGACGCAGAGGCATTGCCGATAACCGACGATTTCCACGGCTTCGATTGCTTGGCGCATGGCAAGTTCGAAGTCTCCGGCGCCGCGATCACGACCCACAGGCAAAAAGGCATCCTGGAATGGGAGAGAGCTTTAGGGCGCGCTCAAGCCCGGGCCGAGAGCGGCAGCCGGCCTCGCATCATGGACAACGATTTCCTTTGAAGCTCGCACCGGACCACCACCGCAGGCGGCATGATCTCAGGCGGCAGGCAATCGCCTATGAGCCATGGCTCGCAGTCGGCATCGGCTTGGCCACCGGCGCCGTCCTGTTCGCCGCCGGCTTCGCATTCGCAAAGTTCTTGGGATTGTAGGCGGCTGCAATCAGCGCTGCCAAGAGAGAGGGCGCCCATGTCCATGCTCGCCCTCGGCACCACCAGGGCCGTTCTCTGTATCGGCAACTTCGCCTTCAAGATCGCTCGCAACGCGAACGGCGCGCGCGGCAACTGCTTCGAGGCGGATCTCTACCAACGCTGCGAGCAGGAGCGGCGGACATTACTCTGCCCACCGTTGTGGTGCTCGCCAACCGGCGCCGTGCTCATCATGCGGCGCGCCCGCCCCATGACGCAAAGCGAATTCGCGATGATGAAAGGCATCCTGATGTTAGCGTGGGACTATCGCGGCTCCGATGACGATGGTTGCCCGTTCGAACCAAGCGCCAAAGACTGGGGATGGCTCGACGGCCACCCGGTCGCTGTCGATTACGCTACTCCCGCGCTCGACCCGCTGTAGACCCCGCCGCATGCAAGGATTTGTTAACCACCTTGCCGGCGTAATCCCACACGACCGGCGGCCATCCCAAACCCGACTTAGCAATTCGCACCAGCCAAAGGGCTGACCGCCGGTCACCAATGTGCCCCTTGAGCGCACAGCCTTTACGCTTACTGGCATTCTCTTGGTCGTCGCTGCTGTAACCATCGCATTCGGTTGAATTTTATTTTTCGCCTTAGGACTGGCCTAACCCCGTCCCCGACAAATGATTGCAAGCGGGCCGCCTTTGCACCACCGTCGCGCCCAACATGACAGGGGGAATACCATGATCGACAATATTCTGATGTTCTGCTGTGTGAGCGCGTTCTTTGCGGGAGTTGTAGTCGCGGTTACAAGTCTGCCTGTTTAACGAAGCGCGCGGAGCTTGTTTGCCCACCCAGCGCGTTTTTGCCGCGCGCTGGGCGGACGTTTTGAGGATTGGCCTCGGCGTGCCTCGATCATCGGGGTGCGCGCAGTATCGAAGCAATCGGCGCAGCCGAGAACGGCCGACCGCGCCGCCGGGCGGTGGTAGCCGAGTCCCGAGCAAACTCGCGCAATCCCTGCTAGCTAGGCTGTGCAAACAATGAGCGACCGCAGCCTCAGCCGCATTCGCCAGTTGGTTGCGCTCTGCATGCTGGTCGCTGCCGTCGTCACGATCGGCTTGGCGATCGCTGGCGCACTAAAAAGGGGCCCGCTCGCCGGTGCCTCAGCTCGCATCACAGAAATGACGCGCGGCTCCTGACGTCGGGCTCTCATGGCTGACGTGCTTGGTAGTAATCTAGCGGGGAAGCGAGACCGGCATGAATAATCATCGTGACGAGTTCCGCCTGGCGGTGCGTTTTCGTCTTGCGGAAAACTGACTTGAGAGTGGTGCGCGCCGTCTCGTATCCGATACCGAGCGCTGCCGCGGACAACCTCAGTGAGTCCCCCGCCACGAGGCGAAGAACAAGGCGCGACTGCGCTGGCGTCAAACCGAACTTATCCTTGAGAAAACTCCCCAGCCCCAGTAAGCCGCTCTCCACCATGCGCCGTGCGGGCCCTCTCAGGCACCTCCCATTTGGGGGCAGAAAGGGAGGCAAAGAAGGGCCACCCGGCTCGAGCGGCCCCGCGCCTTCGAGGCTACGACCGCACCGCCATCCCCTCGAGCGGAGTCGCGTCAAGGCGACGCGCGCCGCGGCGGCAGCACCCGTGAAAATGGCCTTGCCAAGGGCATCGGACTGAGTCGAGTATTGCCGTTAGGCTTATGGGGGTTAGCGATGGATCAGCGTCAGTCCAATACGCCCGAGGTGCTCCGGTTGACGCCTCGACAAAAGCGACACGACGAAAGTGACCCAATTGATACGGTAGGGCATGCGCTTGTTGCTTTGCTGCAGGAAGCTGCCACGCTCTCCAAAGAAAACGCGGATCGAGCGATGGCGATGGCGCATAAGCTCTCAATTCAACTGCGAGCCGCCGAGGATCGCATCAAGGAGCTCGAGGGCGAGATCGAACGTCTCGAAAGTCGCGCCACTCGCGCGGAAGGGTGGCTGCAGATAATCAAGACTGAGATTGAGGACAAGCTGATCGGTCCAATCGAGGCCAATCGGCCCGAGCTGCCAGTGCTGCATTAGGCTTCAATCACCCGTCAGGCCCCGCGGGTCTGCCGCGCTCCGCCTCATTCGATCACCTCGTCAGCGCGCGCGTCGGCGGCACTTCGAGGCCGAGCGCACGCGACGCGGCAGAAACGCCCGGCTTCGATCTCGCTCGGCTAGAGGGCGAGAGACTGGCGAATGAGGCCACCCAGGCAGCGGGCAGGACAGGCTACTAATCGACGATCTCAAGCTAGCGCTGCACGATCACAGTCGCGCCGACCTTGACGCGGTCGTAGAGATCGATGACATCGTCATTGGTCAAGCGAATGCAGCCGGACGTGTTCCCGGTGCCGACCGCGTGCGGCTCGTTCGAACCGTGGATGCGGTACATGGTTCCGCCGAGATAGAGCGCGCGCGCACCGAGCGGATTGTCTAGCCCACCCGCCATATGGCGCGGCAAATCGGGTCGCCGCCTGAGCATCTCGGGGGGCGGCGTCCAATCCGGCCATTCCCGCTTCGCGCTCACCGTGGTGACGCCGCTCCAAGTGAAGCCCTCGCGGCCGACGCCGACGCCGTACTTCATCGCTTGGCCGTTGCCGAGCACCAGATAAAGCCGCCGTTCGCGGGTGCTGATGATGATCGTGCCCGGCTTGTGATTAGCGGGATAGCTCACAATCGTGCGCGGGACTGTCGTGAAGATGGCGAGGAAACCCGACCAATGCGAGTAGCCGACGGCGGCAGTCTGAACCGGCCGGTTTGCCACGGGACTCCGGTTGGGCTGCGCCTCCACACAAGTCGCGGTCACGAGGGTGACCGCGGTAATGGCGCAACCGAGCACGCGCGACAGCATTGCACCCCTCCAGCCACATAACGACCGGGTTCCGTCGAATCAAACATTCGACACCCTGCAGCCGAAATATTACGAGCGGCTCGCCACCACAGTCGAGCAAACGGCGGGCAGTCTCCTGCAGATTCTGGAGCGCTGTTGCCGAAATGCCACTGGACCTCAACATGATGGTGATGACCGGCGGGCGAGAACACACGCGCGATGAATTTGCGGCGCTCTTTGCCCGTGCCGCTGTTCGGCTGAGTTCAGTGGTCCCGACGACGGCACCAGTCAGCGTTATCGAGGGTGTGCTTGACGGATAATGACGCGGCCGAAAGGCGCCGTGTTGATAGTCGCACGACAAGGTCAGGAGCATGCGCCAAGCCCTGAACGTCAGTTGTGGGTCGCGTCGGTTCGGCGATGTCTGCGACATGTCCGCTCTACCTCCAACAACGGCCGTGATGATGTAGTGCCGCGAACGGCAGAAAGGTGCCCATAACCGGACTCATGCACCGCAGCAAGCGGCAACTCTATTCGATCACCTCGTCGGCGCGGGCGAGCAGCGTGTCCGGCACTGTGATGCCTAGCGCCTTGGCGGTCTTGAGATTTATCGGCGAGTTCTGACCGCCACCCGCGTCAACACCGTAAGCCCACGCCGAGTACCGCGGCGGTTACAGATCAGGCGATCAGGCGGCGGCTCGCAGATTCGGTTGCTTCCAATTCCACGGCAGTAATTCGGCAAGCCGGCCCTGCGGGATGTCAGCGATTTGGCCGAGCACATCGGTCAGCCATGCCTGCGGATCGACGTCGTTGAGCTTGGCCGTCATGATCAGCGTGGTCATGGCCGCCGCCCGGTCAGCGCCGCGCTCGGAACCGGCGAAGAGCCACGACTTTCTCCCCAGTGCAAATCCTCGAAGAGCACGCTCGGCTGCATTGTTCGTGAGGCAGGCCCTACCATCTTCGATGAATTGGGCAAACCGGTCCCAACGCTTGAGCATGTAGTCGATCGGCTGGGCGATAGAGGCCGAGCGCGACAAGCGAGAGTGCTCCTCACGCAGCCACGCTTCCAGAGCAGCCAGAAGGGGCGCGCTTTGTTCCTGGCGTACGCGCAGACGCTCTTCGGCGCTCAGGCCGTTGATGTCGCGCTCGATGTCGAACAGCGCGTCAATGCGCTTGACCGCCGCTAACGCAACCGGCGAGATCGCCGCTGCGTTCTTTCCGCGCCGCGCATTGGCAGCGATATCGGCCAGCTCGAAGAACTGTCGCCTTGCGTGTGCCCAGCACAGTGCGGCCGTAATCGCTCCCTGAGAGCGCGAGGGATCGTAGAGCTCGTTGTACCCGCTATAGGCGTCGGCCTGCAGGATGCCGGTGAAGGCTTGAAGATGCTGCACGGGATGCTCGTGCTTTCGATCGCGCGAGGCGTAATAGAGCGCCGCCGGCGGTGCGTGACCGCCAAAGGGCCGGTCGTCACGGACATACGTCCAGATGCGCCCCGTCACCGTCTTGCCCTTGGCCAGGATCGGCACGGTCGTATCGTCGCCATGCAGTCGTTCGGCAGCCAGGACGTGGCGCTCGATCAGCGCATGAAGCGGTTGCAGGGCCGTTGTGCAGGCGCCGACCTGGTCGGCCAGCGTCGACACGCTCAGATC
Organism: uncultured Alphaproteobacteria bacterium; assembly: GCA_963827585.1. Taxonomy (GTDB): domain Bacteria; phylum Pseudomonadota; class Alphaproteobacteria; order Rhizobiales; family Xanthobacteraceae; genus VAZQ01. The sequence continues at coordinate 61,730 of CAWHCK010000046.1, read as the reverse complement.
GATGCCTTCGCGCCTGTAGCGTTCGCTCTGGCGGTTCAGCGGCTGATGCTGGCCGAACTTCTCAAACAGGATCATGGCCAGCAGGTTTGGTCCGGCGAAGCCGCGCGGAGTGACATGGAACGGTGCCGGCGGCTGCGTGATCGTCTCGCATGTCCGGCACGAGAACTTCTCGCGTACCGTCTGAATCACCTTCCACTGCCGCGGGATCACCTCCAGCGTCTCGGTAATGTCCTCGCCGAGCTTCGACAGCTTCGCCGAGCCGCAGCAGGGACAGCTTTCTGGTGCGGCGATGACGATGCGCTCGCGCGGGAGATGATCGGGGAACGGCTTTCGTGAAGGCCGCTTGCGCTGGAACGACTGTACCGTCTGCGTCCGAACCGCCGCTGTCTCGGCCGCCAACTCGTCCTCGGTCGCTGCCGTCTCCAGATCTTCAAGCTGAAGTTCCATCTGCTCCAGCAGCCGCGCCTTGCGCTCCGAGCGGCTGCCATAAAGCTCACGGCGAAGCTTCTCGATCTCCAGCTTGAGATGGGCGTTCAGTGCTTCACTGCTGGATAGGTCCGCCTGAGCATTGGCCGCTTCGGCTTTGACAACCGCTGCATTGGCCTCAGCCATGACGCGCGCGTTACGCTCCGCCAGGATCATCGCATGAGCGGCGACAAGATTAGATGGCAGAGGTTCAAATCCCGATGTCACTCGGCAACAGAATCATATTCGTCGAAAACGTCAAAGCAAAACCGTCATCCCACCGAAGTCGGGCGCCAGGTTTCCTGCGGATTGCGCCAATCGATTCCGGACAGCAGATAACCGAGTTGGGCCGAGGAGATCGTCACCGCGCCGTCGACCGCGCTCGGCCACAGGAAGCGGCCCCGTTCCAACCGCTTCGTGAACAGGCAGGCTCCTTGGCCGTCATGCCAGATCACCTTCAACAGGTCGCCTCTGCGACCACGAAAGCAAAACAGCTGTCCGCTCAGCGGATCGCGCCGCAGTATCTCCTGCACCTGCAGCGACAGGCTTGCAAAGCCCTTCCTCATGTCAGTGTGGCCAGTCGCCAGCCATACCCGCACGCCGCTCGGAACCGGAATCATGGCAGCGTTTCAAGCCCACGCATGATCCGCAGCAGCGTCTCCACGTCTACGTCGCAATCGACAATAACGCGCCGGCCGTTCGCGATCACAATCTCGATTCGACGACAGCCCGTTCCGGTGCCCTTCTCAGGCTGCTCCGGCACGATCATTGCCGGCACGAATCCGGGAATGTCGCCAAGCCGCCCGTCGCGATACGCCTTGCGCCAGGCGAACAGGAGCTGGTTGGAAATCCCATGCCGACGCGCCGTCGCCGATGCCAGCCGCGGAGCCGAAAAACTCTCCTCGACTATCCGCAGCTTTTCCGCCGCCGACCATCGACGGCGGCGACCCGTGTCAACAATTTCAAGGCGACTGATGTGGCGAGTGTCAGTAAGGTCATCCATACCGACAATCAGCTACATCCCGGACAATTCGGCAAGGCGGCCTACACCGGGTGGATACGTTTTGTGGGCTGTCGATCGAGGACAAGATCCCGGATCATTCGGCGTTCTCGCGTGCCCGCAATGAGCGGTTCCGCGACAGCGACATCTTCCGCAGCGTGTTCGAGCGCGTGGTGGACGCGTGCATCAGGGCTGGTCTGGTCGGTGGGGAAGGTTTTGCGGTGGATGCCAGCCTGATTGTTGCCGATGCCAATAAGCAGCGCTCAATCCCCGGATCGGAGTGGAGCAAAGAGCTTGGCGCGCAAGCGGCGAGCCGGGCCGCGAAGGAGTATCTCGCCACTCTCGACGACGCGGCCTTCGGAGCAGCCAGCAGCGTCACTCCGAAGTTCGTGTCGCCGTCCGATCCAGCCGCCCAGTGGACGGGCGCGATGCGAGGACCGGCGTTCTTCGCCTACGCCAATAACTATCTGATCGACGTGAAGTTTGGTGTGATCATGGACGTGGAGGCATCACGTGCCATCCGTCAGGCTGAGGTCGGGGCGGCGAAAACCATGATCGAGCGCACCGAGGAACGCTTCGATATCAAGCCCGAGCGGCTCGCAGCCGATACAGCCTACGGGTCGGGGGCAAACCTCAACTGGCTCGTCAACGACAAGAAGATTGCACCGCACATTCCGGTGATCGACAGGTCTAAGCGCGAGGACGGGACCTTCGGTCGGGACGATTTCAGGTTCGATAAGGAGCGCAACCTGTACATCTGTCCAGCCGGCAAGACCCTTACGACGACGGGCAGGCTGGTCAACGATGGGGAGACACTTCTGTATATGGCAAGCATGCGCCACTGCCGTAGCTGCCTGTTGAAAGCGCAATGCTGCCCAAAGGCGCCTTTCCGTAGGGTGCCGCGCAGCATCTACGAGGAGGCTCGTGACGTTGCTCGGGCGCTGGCCAAGACCGAAGCATTCGAGCGATCGCGCCATGACAGAAAGCGCGTTGAGATGTTGTTTGCACATCTCAAGCGTATCCTGCGGCTCGGCCGCCTGCGATTGCGCGGGCCGTGCGGTGCCCAGTTCGAGTTCACGCTGGCAGCGATCGCGCAGAACCTCCGCAGGTTGGCCAAGCTCGTCGCCCGGCCGCCACCGCTGCCCGTGCCATGTGTGGCGTGAGCGTCAGGTCGCGCTCCGCTTCTAACGGGCGAATGACAACCAAGTCTCAGCTCGAAGGCAGGTGCATTTGCGTCTCTCATCGGCGACTTCTGCAACAAAATCTGCCAATTGCCGACGTGGGTGCCGATTGCTGAGAGCCATCAAACCCAGGGAGGTCCGGCGGAAACTTTATTGGTCTTTTTGGATGGACTTGACAAGCTGTCTTGACTGCGAATCCGTCAGAAATTTCGGATAGAGACCCCTCAATACGGCTTCTAGCGGCTTCCGATCGATTTCTATGACCGTCACGCCTAAGTCCTGCGATTGCTTGCGGAAACTTCCCTCCCAATTTTTCCATTGGCCGCGCAAAAATATGTTCGAGTCTCGCGCCGCATTTCGAAAGATATTCTGATCCGCGGGACTTAGGCTTCGCCAAGCCTTCATCGACATGATCAGGACTTCCGGCGTCATGGTATGCTCGGTAAGCGCAAAGTAGGGAGCAACGGAGTAATGGTCGGTAGCTACGTAAGACGGCCAGTTATTCTCGGCAGCGTCGATGAGGCCGGTCATCAATGCGGTCTTGGTGCGGGTATAGGGAAGTATGACGGGTTCTGCGCCGAGCGCCGCGAACATCTCGACCATGAGATCTGACTGTTGCAATCGAATGCGTAATCCTTTGATGTCGTCAATCGCTCGCACCGGCCGTCTGACCGTGTAAACCGACCTTGCTCCAGATTCGAAAAATGCGAGCCCGACGAATCCATGGGGTTCGAGGCTCTGCAGGACATCGTCGCCGATTGGGCCTTCTAGGACCTTACGGAGATGATCGGCGGACCGAAAAAGGAAGGGCAAACCCAAAATATTCGCTTTGCCGACAAAGCTGGCGAGGGGAGCCATGTTGGTGCGATTAATGTCGATTGCTCCAGTACGCGTTTGCTCGAAGCTATCTTCTTGCTCGCCCAATAGGCCTTCTGGATAAACGATCATGCGATGCCGGCCTTGCGTCCGGTCGCTCACGAGCTCACTCATGTGAACGAGCGCTCGCGCTGTCGGATGATCCTTCGATTGGGTGTCGGCCGCTCTAAAGTCTCGTGGTTCGGCCGCAGTCAACCCCACGGCGATAAATGCCAAGGTGACGATCGGCAAACATGCGGGGTGGAGCCTCATGATCGCTCTCCCTTCCCAGGTGCGCTTGGAACTCTTAGCTCAAACAAACCAGAACGATATTGACCTTTTTGCCAGCAGCGGCGGGAGCCGCACGTCATTTCTGTGATGCGAGCTGAGGCACCGGCGACCGGGCTCCTGTTAGTGCGCCTGCGATGGCCAAGCCGATGGTGACGACGGCAGCCGCCAGCATGCACAGCGCGACCAACTGGCGAACATGGCTGAGGGGGCGGTCGCTCATGTTCGCACAGCCTAGCAGGGAGTGCGCGGAGGAGCGATCCGGAATTCGCCGCGACCAACGGGTAGCTAATTACTATAGCTCGGGCACTCGGCTCGAAGCTTGGACCCAGGTCCGGGCTTTCATGTTCGCTGCTGAAGACCGCCGCTGAACGCTCGGACGATCGCGATTAGGATGCAGGCTCCGATGAAGCCGGCAATCAGATAGCCGATCCAACCGCCCAACGAGATGCCGAGCAGGCTGAACAGCCAACTGGCGACGGCGGCCCCTATGATGCCGAGCACAATGTTCATCACAAGGCCCATGTGGCTCTTCATGAATTGCTCGGCGAGCCAACCGGCGATTCCGCCAATGATGATTGCTGCGATCCAGCCGATTTGGTGCTCTTCCATTGGTGGTTCCTCTTAGCAGTGCGGCTAAGTATCAACCATATTACTGATCCGCGTCGGGGCAAAGGCTCCCGCCCTCCTCCCCCGGCCACGACCGCTCGTCTTTTCGATAGGAGCGCTTCGTTGCTCGGCTCACGAGTTTTCACACGACCTGGGTCATGAGCGGCCCAAAGGCGACGTCCGCGTTGAGTTCGTTCGACTCCCGACTGCGGACATTAGTCGGCGCAGCCCGCAGGTCGCATTCGTGCCAGGAAGAGACATTTGCGGGCAAGTTTACTCGATTACCTCGTCGGCGCCGCGCCCGTTGGCCCGCGACACGAAGGATTTAGTTCAGTTTCAACGTGATCCGCAGAAATTCTTTTACCGCTTGCGTGGCTGCAGCAGTCGCCGCCGCGTTGTGGCCGATATTAGGCCCGCGCTCGACGCAAGGGTCTTCCATGGTGAATGGCTGCTTCGTCACGGCATTGATGATCGTGCCCGCTGGCTCTTCCTTCAGCGTACAGCGGCGCGTGGTCTGAGCCTGAGGTGCCGATTGTGGACCCTCTTTGATGACGGGATTATCGAAGGCGTGATGCGCGTCGGGAAACTCGGTCAGTGTCACGTCTTTGCCTGCCTTGCGCAGGCGCTCAACATAAGCGCGGCAGGGCGCGACCGGAACATAATCGTCGGCGGCCCCGTGAAAGAGACGGATGGGCTTGTCGCTTACATCCGCATCGTCGATGTATGACGTGAAGCAAGGCGTGTAGAACGGCGATAAGCGGCAAACGTCGCGCCCTCTGGGCCATACATCCGCTGGAAGCGATTGAGGCTTGCGTAAAGGGTCGCCTGTCCTCCGCGCGAGAACCCCATGAGGACGATTTTCGTGGGATCGATGCGTGGATGCTTGGAGAGCACGGCCAGGGCGCGGTAAGAATCGAGAATTATATTCAAACGCCCCAGCAGGGCCTGATTGGCACTCGTGCTCTGCAGGCCGCGCGCCGTGAAGCTGTCGATGGTGAAGGTCGCCAGCCCAATGCCGTTGAGTTCCTGGACGAGCGATCGACATTTCCGCCGACGCCGCCCGAGCCGTGCACCAGAATGACGGCTGGCAAGCGATCGGTTCCCAAGCTCGGAATTCGCAACACACCTGCAATTGTGACTGAAGTGCCATTCTTTTCGCCGGTCAGGAATTCCGATCGGACAGGGTTAGCGTTGGGATGGCGTGAAGTTCGGTTCGAGCCACTTGCGCCTTGCTCGTCGGCGCACACAGGCAGATGAATCCAAGGCAGGCGGTGCCAAACATCGCTACTCGAAGATAGATGCTCATGGCTGATCCCTTCATGTGCGCTCGGGCGGTCCATTGTTACGATCTTAATAAGACACTAACCGCTCGCTGATTGCATACCCTCAAATGGGAGGGCGGGGGAAGCGCTGACGTAGGAGGTCCCGCCGCTCATTCGATCACCTCGTCGGCGCGCTGTTGGAGGTGCAAAGGCACGTCAAGGCCGAGCGCTTTCGCAGTTTTGAGATTGATCACCAGTTCGAACTTGACTGGGGCCTGCACCGGAAGCTCGCTAGGCTTCTCGCCCTCGCAGAACGCGATCGACATACGATGCCGCACGCCGAAAGTTATCAATCAGGTCACTTCCGTAGGATAGCAGGCCGCCGAGTTCAGTGAACACACGGAACGGATAGACGGTCGGGAGACGGTAGCGCGCGGCAAGTGATGTGACTTCGACGCGATGGGCGATCATGAAGAAATCCGACAATCACGATAAGGCCAGTATTCGGCTGGCGTGCTTGTGCGGCAACGACGGATTCGAGCTCGGACGTATTGCGAACCGGTGCGACGATTGCCTCCACTCCCAAAGATGCAGCGGCGGCCTCGATCGGACCCAAGAAATATCAGCCGCCCCCCGGGCCGTCCTCGGGTTGAACAGCAGCGCCGACGCTGGTCACGCGTGGCTCAATCTCCTTGAGCAGCTCCACCCACTTGCCGGCCATCGTCGACTCAAGATTGGTAAAACCGGAGACGTTGCCGCCCGGCCGCGGCAGGCTGGCGAGGAAGCCGTCGCCGACTGGATTGGAAACCTTCGCAAAAATGATGGCGATGGTACGCGTTTGTTGCAGCAGCGCTGCAGTGGTGGGTGTGTTTGCCGAAAGAATGAGATCGGGCTGCAGTGCGACGAGTTCTTTCGCAAATCGCTGTATCGACTTCACGTTGGCCGCCGCCCAACGGGTGTCGATCCGGAGGTTGCGGCCCTCCGCCCACCCGAGCTTCTGAAGTTTCTCCCGGAACGCGGCGACGAAGGCCTGTGCTTGCCGGTCGCTCTCGGCATGGGCCATCAGCACGGCGATGCGCCGCATCGCCGGTCTGCTGCGCGCGCGCCGCGAGCGGCCACGCCGCCGCCGCGCCGCCGAGCAGCGTGATGAACTCGCGGCGCTTTGTATGTCGGGAAAGCAGCATTCTGAGGGGCGACGGGGGTTCGGTCATGACCGTCTCCCCGTCGCGACCGGAAGCCCGCAGGCGCTTCGGATCCCAAACCGTGAATGAGCTTGGAGCTCCAGTCGCTTCTTCCATACCCGAACAGTTGCCCGGGCACGAGCCCGCATCAGCAAGGAAGGGATACGAAGATGGCAATGCTCTCTTTCGGTGGTATCGACGTGTCGAAGGATCGTTTGGACATCACGGTGTTGCCCGACGAGCAATGTTCTTCGGTGAGCAATGACGCTGCCGGCTGGGCCGAACTGGTCGAGCAGCTGCGCGGCTCCTCGATCACGGCGATCGGTGTCGAGGCGAGTGGTGGCTACGAACGTGGTGTGGTCCGGGCCTTGCTTGCGGCCGGCATGTCCGTGCGCCAGATCAATCCGTTCAAGCTGCGGCAATTCGCCAAGGCCAGCGGGACGCTGGCCAAGAACGATCGGCTCGATGCGCGCATGATCGCATCGTTCGTCGCCGTCATGCCGACGCGCCCGGCACAGCGGCAGGCGCCGATGATCGAACAGCTCGCCGCGATGCTTACCGTCCGGCGCCAGCTCAGTGAGCAGAAGGTCGCCACCGAGAATGCGTCCAGACTGCTGGAAGGCGCGATGCTGCAACGTCTTTCTCGCCGCCGAGTCGCTGGGCTTACCGCCGACATCGACCTGCTCGACCAGCGCCTGGTCGAGATCGTTACAGCCGATGCTGCTCTCGCCCATCGTTTCCGGCTGCTCACTTCCATGCCGGGGGTAGGCGCCGTATTGGCTTGCACGCTGATCGCGCTCTTGCCCGAGCTCGGCCAGATGAGCCGCAAACAGGTTGCCGCTCTCGTCGGGCTTGCGCCCTATGACTTCGATAGCGGCAAGCTCAAAGGGCGCCGTTGTATCTGGGGTGGTCGCGCGCGTGTCCGCCACGTGCTCTACATGGCGGCGCTGAGCGCTAGTAATTGGAATCCTGCGCTCAAAGCATTCCACGATCGCCTCGCGGCGACCGGAAAGAAGCCGAAGGTCGTCATCGTGGCGGTGATGCGTAAGATGATCACCACGCTCAACGCCATGCTCCGTGACGGTACGGCTTGGGTCGACCGTTACAGCGGTCGGCGCAGCGCGTCGACCGCACGGTAGCCGTTGCGCTGAGCGATTTGGCCGAGTCAAGGCCGTAGCCGCACGGAGTGCGGGGGCGCGAAGCGCCAGCCTTGACGCGACCAAATCGATCAGCGATCTCCCTGCGACAAGATGACAGTTGCTCATTCGATCACCTCGTCGGCGCGGGCGAGCAGCGTCGGCGGCACTTCGAGGCCGAGCGCCTTGGCGGTCTTGAGGTTGATGACCAGCTCGTACTTGGTCGGCGCCTGCACCGGCAGGTCGGCCGGCTTCTCGCCCTTGAGGATGCGATCGACGTAGCCGGCCGCGCGCCGGTACTGGTCGATCGAGATCAGGCCCGTAGGAGATCAGGCCGCCGGCGGCGACGAAGTAGCGGTGCGTAGTAGACCGCGGGCAGTTTGTGCCGGGCCGCCAGCGTGACGATCAGATCGCGATGAACGCCCGCCAACGCGCTCGCCGTCACGATCAGACCGCCATTCGGCCGAGCGCGCGAAGGCCGCGACGGCGCGCTCGATCTCGCGCGCGTCGCGCACGTCGACCGGGCTCACCTCCACCCCGAAGCGACGGCGCCACGGCCTGGATGGCGCCGAACTGGCCGATCCCGGCGGCGTATGGCGGGATCCCGAAGGACCGCCACTCGCGTCACGCCCGGCGCGATCTCCTTGAGCAGCTCCAGCCATTTCCCGCCCATGCCGTATTCGAACGAGGTAAAACCGGTGGCGTTGCCGCCCGGCCGCGCCAGGCTGTCGACGAAGCCGGCGCCGACCGGATCGGGGACTGATCGCGAACACGATCGGCACGGTGCGGGTCGCCTGCAGCAACGGCCCCGCGGTCGCGGCTGCCAGGGCCAGGATGACGTCCGGCGCGAGCGCGACCAATTCCGCCGCGTATCTGCGAATGTCGGTCGGCATTGCCCGCGGCCCAGCGGGTAATCGATCCGCACGTTGCGGCCGATCGGTCCAGCCCAATTGCTGCAGCCCCTGCAGGAACGCCCGACGCGGGCCTGCACTTCCGGATCATCCGCGGCGCGTGCTCATGAGCACGCCGATGCGCCGCATCCGCTCGGCTGCTGCGCACGCGCCGCGAGCGGCCACGCGCGCCGCGCCGCCGAGCAGCGTGATGAACTCGCGACGTCCATCATTCGATCACCTCGTCGGTGCGGGCGAGCAGCGAGACCGGCACGTCCAGGCCGAGCGCCTTCGCAGTCTTAAGGTTGATGACCAGCTCGAACTTGGTCGGCGAACTGCACCGGCAGATTGGCCGGCTTTTCGCCTTTCAGGACGCGGTCGACATAGCCTGCCGCACGCCGGTAGAGATCGAGATTGTCCACGCCCTACGACGCTAGCCCGCCACTTGTGACGTAGTAGCGGAACCCGTAGATGCTCGGCAATCGATAACGTGCTGCCAGCGAGATGATGAGGTCGCGATGGCGCAGCATAAGCGCCCCGGGAAGCACTATGAGGCCGCCGTTTGTCTCTCGCCACGAATGCGGCGATGCCGCCCTCGATGGCTTCTGCGTCGCGCACTTCATGCGGCAGGATTTGGACCTTGAATGATGGCGCAGTCGCTTCAATCGTCTGGATATATCCCGGCGCAGTCGGCTGCTCGGGGTCGTAAAGCATTCCGACTCGAGTGACGTGTGGCGCAATCTGCTTGAGTAGTTCCAGCCATTTCAACGCGATTGCATACTCAAAGAGGGCAAAGCCGGTAATGTTTCCGCCCGGCCGCGACAGGCTTTCCACCATGCCGAGGGCAACTGGATCGGGCACCTGCGCAAACACTACTGGGATGGTGCGTGTCTCCCGATGCAATGCCAAGGCCGCGGCTGCGGGAGCGCCGAAGATCACGTCCGGCTTCAGCGCCACGAGCTCGGCCGCGTAGGTGCGCGTTCGCTCGATGCTTCCCGCTCCCCAACGATAGTCGATTTGAAGATTGCGGCCTTCCGCCCAACCAAGCTTCTGGAGTCCTTCGCGGAAGCTTCCACCCGAAGCTGAGTTTCGGGATCACGTTCGCCGGTCGACGTCAATACGCCGAGGCGCCGGACGCGGTCACCTTGCGCACGCGCCGCGAGCGGCCACGCCACCGCGCCCCCGAGAAGGGTGATGAACTCGCGCCGTTTGAATTGTCCGGATTGCATCCGGTCCCCGCCAGTCAGCGCTGCCGAATTGCAGGATATCGAATCCGAAAGGATCCGTCGATTCGGTCTTACTTGAGAGGGGTAGTCAGGTTTTTTTTGTCGTCGGTGTCGATGACAATGACCGCGAGCAGCTTTGCCGGCGCGGTCGTGCTTGCATTGCGGCTGACGCGATGGATGGAGCCCGGCGTCTCGTGCCAACTTTCGCCCGCGCGGTAGACCCGCTTAGGTTCGTCATTCACCTGTGACTCGATTTCTCCAGACAGAACGTACGCGAAGATGAAAGCCGATTTTGCGTGGGCGTGCGGAAGCGACGCTCCCCCCGGCGCATAGTCAACGAATTGGGCGACCAGTGATTTGCCGGGAATATTGGGTATCGCCTGCTCGAAGTGCAGCGTGACCGTTTCGCCGACTTGAGCAGCAGCAGGCATTGCGGTCGCGATGGCGACAGCAGCACAAGCGACGCCGATGAAGGATCCGATCTTCATCATACTCGTTCTCCTTTGCTTCGCCCGCGCCGCGAGCGGCCACGCTGCCGCCGCGCCGCCAAGCAGCCAGATCTCGCGCCGCCTCATGTCGAACATGGGGGGCTCCCTCCCAGGTGCCGCCGCCGATCATACCAGCCAGCGAGTGCCGTGGCGCAGGATGATGCTCCACACCGAGCCAATGATATGCGGGTATCTTCATCGGGAGCCATGGCTCTCAGCGTGAGGTCCGCCATGCTGATGCCGAGCGCCTCCAGCAGATGCTTTCCTCTGCCGGCCGTCAGCTCGCTGAGCCGTTCCCCTCCCCCTGGAACAACTGTGCTATGCTCTCCGCTGTAGCAGCGGCTTGCTTATGCCGTGACGCGTTGGAGGTTATCACTCCGCTTGGATGGTCGTTTCGCATTCGCCGGAAGCATCGGTATTCCGCATTTCGATGAGTTGCTCCTGCGCGGACCTGTGGAAAGTGCGTCGCATGAAGACAAGCATTGAACGCCCTGCCCGCAGCCGCCAAAATAAGCCGTTTGGAGAGCTGCCGAGCCAGTTGGTGGCGGCTTTCGGCGACCGAACCGCGTACACAACGAGGAGCCCATGGATCTCGATCGTTTTCGACGCAGATGCAGCGCGCTTTCAGCAGCCGTGCTAATCGGTCTGCTGCTGAGCAACCAAGCCCCGGCCCAAGGCTTCTATCAGGGCGAAGCCTTTGACCGCCGTGTCCCTGGTGAGCTTGCTGCCCTTTGCGGGCGCGGAGAGCCGCTTGACGATCGCGTCGGTTAGTCTGGTTGGCTTTGCCATCTCCACACTATCTCCACACGGAAAGCGACATGCTGTTTCCGGGAAGCGACAGGTGGTTTCCGATAGTTTCCGATGGAATGCAAGCGATTTCAGATGCTTGGCCGAGCAATTGGACGAAATCGCTGACGGCTCAAACAGTTGGCCAAATAGCCAGGATACGACTTTTAATCAGTAGGTCCTGGGTTCGATTCCCAGCGGGCTCACCACAGATTCCCGGAAGATGCCACCCGGAATTGAGTATCGACGCATTCTCCACGCCGCGGTGAAGGTTTCTTCAAGATTTGTCGTGCTGGCCGCTGCTAGTCATCAGGCTCGCATCGTTTGGCGGTATTCGAAAGCGAACCGCCGCAATGAACAGCGATGCCGCATGCAAGGAGAAGGACCATGAAGCCGATCAAGCCCCTCGTTGCCGCGGTTGCTCTGCTGGTTTTCGCGTCCTCGATGATCCCGACAGCCGCCGCGCAGAGCTATCCGCTGGAATGTGCCCAGCGCGACGTGCAGCTGGTGACGCAGATGGAGCAATATGGCGAGGCCCAGAGCGTGCCTGGGGAGATCCTATACGAGGCATTCATGATCCTGACGCGCTCCCGCCAAGCGTGCTCCCAGGGCCGGGTGGCAGCCGGGCTCGCGCTCTACGACAGCATTTTCACGACCTCCCTGGCCGGCCAAACGCAGGTGCGATGAAACGGCCGATAGCCGCTGTTTCACTACCTGTTGAATTCATCAGTTTATGACGGCTGCCGCGAGATGGATGTTTGCGGCGAAGCTCTGATCGGTTTTGTCTGCGCGTATGGCGATGCGTTTGAATTCCTTGAGCTTACAGAAGAAATTCTCGATCAGGTGTCGCCACTTGTAGAGCTCGGCGTCGATCGGCAGAGGCAAGCGCGCCGTGGATGCTGTGAGATGACGATCTTGGCGCCGCGCTCGTTGAGCTCGGCGATAATGGAATTGCTGTCGAAAGCCTTGTCGGCGATGAAGCCGCCAAAGGCGAGACCGTCGATGAGCGGAGCGACGCCCACGGTATCGAAGCGATGGCCGGGCAGGAGATTATATAAGCGTGATTGCTTTAGGTTGAGTCGCAATCACGCTCTAGCTTTTTGTTTGAGCATGATCTTTTCGGAAAACCGGTACCCACTTTTCCGGATCATGCTCTAATGCTCGTACATCCGCCGGGTAACAGCGTCGCTTGCGGCCTGCCCGGCCGGAATTGGCATCGCGATCCCGCCACATCCGCTGCTTATGATTCCCCCCAATGCGACATTCACGATGGAGGGAATTGAATGGCCAACACTGTGAGGAGGCTCATCGCTGCGATCGGCTTCGCCGCCGGCGTTGCGTCCGTCGTGACTGTCGCCGCTGCGGCGCCCGCGACGGGCGCGCTCGCGATCAAGAACTCCGTGCCGACGAACGTCGAATCCGTGCAATGGCGCCGCGGTTGGGGCGGCGGCTGGCGCGGTGGCGGCTACGGCTATCGCCGCGGATGGGGCTGGGGCGGCGTAGGTGCCGGATTTGTGGCCGGCGCGGTGATCGGGTCGTCAATTGCCTCGCCCTATTACTACAACTACCCACCCTATTATCCCGGTCCCTACTACGTCGCCCCGCCGGCCCCGGTCATTTACGGCCCGCCTGCCCCCGTCTACAGCGCTCCCGTCGTGGCTGACGACGACGCATACTGCGCCCAGCGGTTCAAATCATATGATCCGAGGACGGGAACCTATCTCGGCTACGACGGCCTCCGGCATCCTTGTCCCTGAGCGGATCACGGCGTGCGCCAGGGGCCGCTCGCGGGCGGCCCTTTTTTTCGTGGCGCGGAGGGGGATGCCCGAACCGGTTGAAGCGGTCGCGAAACGGACTAAAAGATATCCGCGGCTGACCATACGCAGCGGCGGTGTGGAGTGGTGATGGCGAACTCGAACGGTCAAGCACTGCCGATCCTGATCGCGGGCGGCGGCATCGGCGGCCTGGCGGCGGCGCATGCGCTGGCGCGCAAGGGTTTTGCGGTGCGCGTGCTGGAGCAGGCGCCCGAGTTCCGCGAGATCGGCGCCGGCATTCAGCTCGGTCCCAACATTTTCCACGCGCTCGAAAGGCTCGGCCTCAAGGATGCGGTGCTCGCCGATGTTCATCGGCCACCCGCCGATGGAAATGCGCTGCGCACTGTCCGGCGAGCGCGTCACCCGCATCCCGCTCGACGACCCGCGTTTCATGGAGAAGTTCAAGCAGCCATATGCCGTCACCCACCGGCACGACCTGCACTCCGTCTTCATCAACGCGTGCAAGAGCAACAACCTCATCACGCTGGAGACCAATCGCAGCGTCGAGGATTTCGAGCAGGACGACGACGGCGTCACCTGATCCTGCATCGGGCGAGCGCGTGCGCGGCCGCGCGCTGATCGGCTGCGACGGCATGTGGTCGAAGGTGCGCGACAAGGTCGTGGGCGACGGCAAGCCGCTGGTGTCGGGCCACATCGCCTATCGTGCCGTGCTCAAGCGCGACGAAGTGCCGGCGGATCTCTGGAGCCCCGACGTGATCCTGTGGGCCGGACCCCGCACCCATCTCGTGCATTATCCGCTGCGTCGCGGCGAGATCTACAACCTGGTCGCCGTGTTCCATTCCAAGCGTTATGTCGAGGGCTGGAACGCGGAGGCCGATGCGAGCGCGCTTTGGGAGCATTTCCAGGGCCAGCGGCCCGAGGTCATGCGCATGCTCGAGCGCATCGAGACCTGGCGCATGTGGGTGCTGTGCGATCGCGAGCCGGTGAAGGAATGGACGAAGGGGCGCGTCACGCTGCTGGGCGACGCCGCCCATCCCATGCTGCAATATCTCGCGCAAGGCGCCTGCATGGCGACCGAGGACGCGGTCGGGCTCGCCGACAAGGTCAGCGAGAGCCCGGACGACCTGCCCGCGGCCTTCCGCGCCTACGTGCAGCAGCGCTACCTGCGCACCGCGCGGGTGCAGATCATGGCGCGCGTCTATGGCGACTTCTATCATGCGCGCGGCCCGGCGGCGGAGCTGCGCAACCAGATGCTGCGTCCCGCGCACGCCGGAGCAATCCTACGACGGCGTCGCCTGGCTCTATGGCGGGACGTAGGGCGCGGTAGAGCTATTGCTGGAGCATGATCTTTTCCGAAAACCGGTACCCACCCCGGATCAAGCCCGGGGCAGGCTTTTTCGGGATCATGCTCTACGGCACCTCCGCCACCGCGCGCGCCTCGCCGGTCAGCTCCAGGATGTGCATGCCCGGTATTGGCGCGGTCGACGACATAGATGTAGCCGCGGTCATCGGTCTCCACGTTGTTGCTCTGGATCGCGATCTTGCAGCGGTCCTGGCCCTCGACCTTGATGCAGCGCTTTTCGGTCGCCTCGGTGATCGCCGGGATGAAGTAGCCGACCTCCTTCGGGCTATAGGGATCGCGCATGTCGATGGCGCGCACGCCGGCATTGAACCAGGTGACAACCGCGATCTTCTTGTAGAAGACCGGCGCCATGCTCTCGTTGGCGGAGTGCGCGCCGAAGCGGCCCCCGCGCGAGCAGAAATCGCCGCCGGCCTCCTTGACGTTGAAGTTCGACACCACCATCGGCCGCGATTCCACCGTCGCATCGACGAACCACACCATCTGGCGGGTTTCGGCGGCCTGGCATTCGTTCACCAGCGACTCGTCCACGATCATGATCATGTCGCGCGTGCCGCCGGCGAGGTCCTTGGCGAACTCGGCGATCTTCATCTTGCCGAGCGGAATGACCGAATGGGCGCCGACGAGCGGCAACATGTCGAGCTGGCCGATCACGGGGTAGCGCAGGTTGTCCGGGGTCGGCTCCTTCGGGCCGTTCAACAGCTTCTCGCGGTCGACGATCTGCATCACGCCGCCCTTGTTGGTGCCGTAGGCGAAATAGATGCGGTTGCCCTGCGGCCCGGTCGAGATCATGCCATGAAGCTCGGTCGGCACCGTGCCGGTCGCGCCCGGCTGCTGCCCGACCAGGCCGAAGTCGCGGATCTTGACGGGCTTGGTCGGATCGCTGAGGTCGTAGACCTCGGTCATGCGGCGCGTCCGCCACGTGTCCAGGCCGGAAACGAGATAGGCGATGCCGGTGTCGCATTCCCACCAGCTCTTGTGCGTATCCTTGAGGCCGAAGCTCACGCGCGTGACGAGGGTCGGATTTTCGGGCTTGGTCACGTCCCAAATCTCGTGGCCCTGGCCGCCGAACGTGCGCAACAGATAGGTCTTGCTGGGATCGCCCTTGGGCAGGCTCTTGCCGTCGCAGGCGCGCACCATCTGTCCGCCGCCCTGCTCGCCCAGGCCCTCCAGCCCCGGAATGTGCGTCAGGTATTTCGGCTGCTTCGGATCGGTGACGTCGACGATCGAGGTGCCGTTGAACTCGGCCTGCCCGGTCAGCGGATTGACCGGCTTGGGCACGGACTGGGTGCCGCCATGATGGCCGACATAGGCGATGTAGCGGTCCCCCTGCCTGTGGATGATCGGCTGATAGGCGCTGCGCGCCTGCAAGTCGTTGTGACCGACGAGCCGCATGTTCCTGGCTTCCGGCGCATCACCGAGTTTCGGCGCCTGGGCGAGCGCGGGCGCCGGCGAACAGTGCCGCCAATCCGGCGGCCGCGGTCGCGGCCACGGAGAGCCTTCGTTGCATCGCGTTTCTCCCTGATGGTTCTACTGTTCTTGGAATTGCCGCCATTATCGTCGGCGAGACGCGTCGGTGCAACGCGTCCCGCCGCGACCGGCCGGAACTCTTACCCCAGCGCCGCCTTGACCCGTTCGGGCGTGAACGGCGTGTGGCGCAAGCGCACGCCGGCAAGCTGCATGACCGCACTCGAGATCGCGGGCGCGACCAGCGGTGTCGCCATCTGCCCGGCGCCCGTCGGATGGTTGTCGGTGGCGATCACCTCGATGTGCATGGCCGGCACCTCGTTCATGCGCGGCACGCGATAGTCGTAGAAGTTCGACTGCTCGACCTCGCCGTTCTTGATGCTGATGCGCTCGCTCAACGACATGCCCAGGCCGTAGACGATGCTGCTTTCGGTCTGGGCCACCACATTGTCCGGCTGCACCGCAACGCCGCAGTCGATGGTGCACCAGAAGTCATGCACCTTGATCTGCCCGCTGCCGCGGTCGAGCGACACTTCGGCGATGCCGGCAACCTGCGAGCCCGAATAGTCGAGGAACGCGAATCCCAGCGCGCGGCCCTCGCGCTTCCTGCCCCAGCTCGCCATCTCCGCCACCCGCTCGACCGCCTTCACCGCGCGCGGCGTATTCTTCAGGAGCTCGAGCCGGAACTTCACGGGATCGATGCCGCGCTTCACCGCGATCTCGTCGAGGAACGTCTCGGTCGCGAACCTGTTCGCGGTGAAGCTGATCCCGCGCAGAGGATTCGTGCGCACACCGGTGTCACGATAGAGCTGCTCGACCAGTTGGTGCGGAACGTCATAACCGCGCAGATCGGCGCCCGCCATCGCAATGATATCCTTACCGCCGCTCATCTGGTAGCGCACCGGATCCATGTAGGGCCCGACGCGGTCCACGGCGATGCGATGATGCCACGCCGTGAGCTTGCCGGAGGGATCGAACCCGGCCTTCAGGTAATGAGCCGAGATCGGGCGGAAGCGCCCGTTGTGGACATCGTCCTCGCGCGTCCACATGACCTTCACCGGCCGTCCCGCCTCTTTCGACAACAGCACGGCGTCGATGATGAAATCGACGTCGCGGTTGCCGCGCCGGCCGAAGCCGCCACCCATCAACATGTCGTTGAGCTTCACCTTGTCGCGCGGAATGCCGAGGATCTTGGCAGGCGCCTCGCAGGCGATGCTTTGGCTCTGCGTTCCGGCCCAGATTTCGACTGAATCGCCGGACGGCGACACCGAGGCGATGGCGTTCAACGGCTCCATTTGCGCGTGATAGGCGTAGTCGCAGCGGTACTCGGCCTCCAAGGCGGAGGAAGCCTTCTGCATCTCGCCGCGCGTGTCGCCGATCCTGCTCCACTCCGTTGCACCGCGGGCGAGGTTCTTGGCATCGGCGGCGAACCGCTCCATGCCCTTGTCGCTGTCGAAGCCCCAGGCGGTGCCGGTTCGGCTCCAGGTCACGGATTGGGTGAGCGCCCGGCGCGCCTCGAACGCCGCCCACGGCGTGTCGGCAAGCACGCCGACGCCATAGGGCAGGCGCACGATCCTGACCGGGCCGGCGATCACCCTGGCTTTGGCGTCGTCGATCTTGTCCGGAACCGAGCCTTCCACCGGCGCGCGCAGCACCGTGCCGTAGAGCATGTTCGGCACCTGGACGTCGATGGCGTAGCGCGCGCTGCCGTCGACCTTGCCCGGCAGCTCGACCCGCGACACGTCCTTGCCGATGAGCCGGAACTGGCCGGGCTTCTTCAACTCTTCGAGCTTGACCTCCGGCGCTTTGGCCGGGACTTCGGCAAAGGCGGCGATCTCGCCGTAGCCGAGCTTGCGGCCGGACTTGGCGTGCACGACGGCGCTCGGCTCGGTGGTCAGCTCCGCGACGGGAACGCCGAGCTTCTTGCCGGCATTGTCGAGCAGCACGCGGCGCACCTGCGCGCCGAAGACGCGCAGCGGCTGATAATAGCTCGTCACCGCGTTGGAGCCGGCGGTGTACATCATGCCGCCGAAGCCGGGATTGCCGTAGATGGCGTCGATCGGCGGCGCCGGCACGACCCGCACCTTCGACCAGTCGGCGTCGAGCTCTTCCGCGATGATCAGCGGCAGCGAGGTCATCGACCCCTGCCCCATCTCGGTCGCGGGCGACATGATGGTGATCGTTCCGTCGGTGGCGATGCTCACCCATGGGCTCAGCGCCGTGCCGGTGCGCGCGGTCGCAAGCGCCGCAGCGCCGGCGCGACGATTGACGCCGAGCGCGGCGGCGAAGGTGAGACCGGCCGCCCCGATCATGACTTGTCGGCGGGACACGTCATGACGACGCGACGACGTGGCGTTCGAGCTCTCGATTGCTACATGGCGGGTCATGGCTCAGGCCTCCCGCGCGGCGCGCTCGACCGCGCGCACGATGCGCTGATAGGTTCCGCAGCGGCAGATATTCGCGCTCATGTGCTCGACGATCTGCGCGCGCGTCGGTTTGGGATTTTGCTTGAGCAGGTCAGCCGCGCTCATGATCTGGCCGGACTGACAATAGCCGCATTGCGGGACTTGCTCGGCGAGCCATGCCCGCTGCAGCGGGTGCGACGTATCCGGCGACAGCCCTTCGATCGTCGTCACCGACTTGCCCGCGATCTCCGAGACCTGGGTCTGGCACGAGAACGCGCGCCTGCCGTCGATATGCACCATGCAGGCACCGCACAGCCCGGTGCCGCAACCGAACTTGGTGCCGGTCAGCTTGAGGTCTTCCCGGATCACCCACAACAGCGGCGTTGCCGACGGCGCGTCGGTCGACGCCGCCTTGCCGTTCACAGTGAAGCTGGTGGCCATGGTCTCCTCCTGTGATGTCCACGGCGTGCTTCGCGCCGCGGTCTTTTCGAACGAGATAGCAGCGACTGTTAGGTCAAGGCCGCCTTGACCCGCGCCGGGTCGAGCGGCAGGTCGCGGATGCGCTTGCCGGTCGCATTCGCGAATGCATTGGCGACGGCGGCGACCGCGGGCCCCTGCGAGCCCTCGCCGGCGCCGAGCGGCCGCTCGCTCGGGCGGTTGATCAGCTCGACCTCGACCTTCGGCGCCTCCGGCATGGTCAGGATCGGATAGCTCACCCAGTCGTGCGCGAGGATGCCGTTCTTGTCGAAGCGCACCTCCTCTTTCAGCGTCCAGCTCACCGACTGGACGATGCCGCCTTCGATCTGGCTCGTGAGCCCATCCGGATTGATGATCAGCCCGGAATCGACGGCGGCCCAGGTTCGCGGCACCCGCACCATGCCATTTGCGCGATCCACCTCGATTTCCGCCACCACCGCCACGTAGCAGGCGAGGTTCTTGTATTTGGCGAACCCGATGCCGCGGCCGCGCGTGCCGTTGCCCTTCTCGCCCGTCGTCCAGCCGGCCTTCTTGGCGACCGCCTCGATCACCGCGCGGGCGCGCGGGTCTTTCATATGCGCCAGCCGGAAGGCGACCGGATCGGCGCCGGCCGCCGCCGCCAATTCATCGATGAAGGATTCGAGCGCGAACACGTTGGCATAAGCGCCGAGCGTGCGCAGCGCCGAAACCCGGATCGGCATGTCCTGCACGAAATGGTGGATCACGCGCTGGCGCGGGAAGTCGTAGAGCGGGAGGGCGTTGCGGTCGCCGCCGCCGGCGGGTTGCGGCGGGCTTGTCGGCGGCCCCATCTTCTGCGGCTCGGCCAGATACCAGGCGGCGAGCACGTTGGTACCGTCGGTCGATTGCGGCCGGGTCGAGTGGCTGTTGCTCCACACCTCGTACTCCCAGTCGGCAATCCTGCCGTCGCCACCGAGCGCCGCCTTGGCGTGCATCACCATGGCCGGGCCATAGGGCTCCCAGCGGAACTCATCGTCGCGCATCCATTGCAGGCGAACCGGCCGGCCGGGCACCGCGCGGGCGAGCAGCGCGGCGTCGACGGCGACATCGTCGGCGCCGTTGTGGCCGTAGCAGCCGGACCCTTCCATATGCACGCAACGGATGGCCGCCGCGGGCATTTTCAGCGCCTTGACCAACTCGCCACGCAACGGGAAGACGCCCTGCGAATGCGTCCACACCGTCATCCTGCCGTCCTTGAAACCCGCCACCGCGCAGGATGGACCGATCGAGGCATGCGCCATGTACGGCTTGGTGTAGATCGCCTCGAATGTACGGGCATCGGTGGGCGCGACGCCCTCCTTGACGCCGATGGTCGAGTCCTTGCTCGGCAGCGACTTGATCACCTCGAACAGGCGTGCGGGATCGGGCAGCTCCGGCCCCAAGGTCCATTTGGCGCTCTTGACCAAGGTGTCACGCGCCTTGATCGCTTGCTCCTCACGCTCGGCGACGACGCCGAGGAATGAGCCGTCGCGCACGACCGCGACGACGCCCGGCAGCGCGCGCGCCGCGGCTTCGTCCACGCTGTCGAGCGTTGAGCCGTAGCGCGGCGGACGGATCACCCGGCCGTGCAGCATGTCGGGAAGCCGAATGTCCTGCACGAAGGCGACGCCGCCCGTGACCTTGGCCGGAATATCGAAGCGCGGGATCGACTTGCCCACGATCTTGTGGCCGGCGACGGGCTTGGGCGGCGCTTTGGCGGTCGCCTCGCGATTGAGATCGAGACCGGTGACCAGCTCGCCGTACCCGATTTGGCGCCCATCGGGCGCTGAAATAACGCCGTCGCCCATGGCCAGTTGGTCCGCAGCGACGCCAAGCCGCTTGGCCGCGAGCTCGAGCAGGAGCGCACGCACTTCGGCGCCCGCCATGCGCAACGCGGTGCCGCTGTTCTCGACCGACTGGCTGCCGGCGGTCTGACCCTCGTTCGGCGTCTGGTTGGTGTCGCCGGAGATCATCCTGATGCGCGCAAGCGGCAGATCGAGCTCCTCGGCCGCAATCTGCTTGAGCGCGGTGAGAATGCCCTGCCCGAGCTCCACCTTGCCGGTGGAAACAGTCGCCGTGCCGTCGGCATTGATGCGGATCCAGCCGTCCAGCTTGCGGTTGGTCTGCAGGCTTCCGGGCAGCCGCTCCTGTCCGACGGCACGCTTCGGATCGAGCGAGAACGCGACGACGATCGCGCCGAGGCCGGCCGTGAATTGGCGCCGGTTGAAAGCGGGAGCGTTCATGGTCAGGTCCTCCCGTTGGCCTGGGCGGCGCGCAGCACCGCGCGAATGATCCGGTTGTGGGTGCCGCAGCGGCAGAGATTGTTCGCGAGCGCCGCCCGCACGTCCGGCTCGCTCGGCCGCGGATTGCGGTCGAGCAGCTCCTTCGCCGACATGATCATGCCGCTGATGCAGTAGCCGCACTGGGCCGCCTGCTCTTCGATGAAAGCCTGCTGCAACGCATGCGGCTTCTCGATCGAGCCGAGACCCTCGACGGTGGTGATCTCGCTCTTGTCCACCGCGCCGACCGGGGTGACGCAGGAGCGCACGGCCTTGCCGTCGATCAGAACGGTGCAGGCGCCGCATTGCGACAGCCCGCAGCCGAATTTGGCCCCGTTGAGCTCGAGATCGTTGCGAAGCACGTAGAGCAAGGGCGTGTCCGGCTCGGCCGGGACCGAGCGGCTTACCCCGTTGACGTTGAGGGTGATGGCCATGATCCGGCATCTCCGCGAAGTGGACGCCCGCGGCGTGCTCTTGATTAGAGCGGTTTTATTCTGCGCCGCTGCACACCCGCCGTCGAGGCCCTTATTGGGCCGCGGGGCTTCAATAGTTACTGAGCAAGGAGCCCCAGGCGGCGGATCAGCTCGCCTTTGAAGGCGTAGTCCGCCACGGTTTGAGCCTGGAATTCGGCACCAGCGAGATAGCGGATGGTCTGGCCGGTATTGGTGATCATCTTGCGGACCACGTCACTCCCGATAGCGTCGGCACAATTGCGCTCCAGTGACGCCCTGATCGCGGCCGGCAATCCGCCGGGCGCATAAAGGCCGTTGTGGCCCGGCGGCACGTCGCTGGTCGCGCCGAGCTCGCGCGCGATCGGCACATCCGGATAGGCCGGATGCCGTTGGCCCAGGAACACCAAGAGGGGACGGAAATTCTGTCCGTGGATGGTGGATACGGCGGGCGCACCGAAATCGATGTCGCCTTTGAGCAGGGTCGGCAGGACCGGGGCGTCGCCGCGGAACGGCACCGGCTGGAATTTCAGCTTCAGCGCGTCGGCAAAGTTCTCGACCGAGAGATGCGGAATCGTGCCGTTACCGGCGTGGCCGTAGGTCAGCTTGCCCGGGTTCTCGCGCGCCGCGGCGATCAATTCCTGGGCGGACTTGAATTTCGACTGCGGCGCGACCGCGAGCGTGAACACGTTCTCGAAGATCTGGCAGATGTAGTCGAATAAATCGACCTGGTAGCGCGCGCCCTTCACCATATAGGGCGCGTTGGCGATCGGCGTGGTCGGCCCGAACGCGATCGTATTGCCATCGGGGGCGGCCGCCGCCAAAGCGTTGAAGCCGATCGTCCCGGAGGCGCCGTCGCGATTGTTGACCACGACCTGCTGGCCCAGCTGCTCGGACAGCGCGGCCGCGACCGAACGGCCGATGACGTCGACGCCGCTGCCGGCCGGAAACGGAATGATCATTTCGATCGTACGCGACTTCTGCGCGTTCGCATCGAGCGTGACAAGGGCAAGCGGCAGCAGCGCGACGGCCAGACAACCCTTCCATGTCATGACGTCCCTCCCGTTTGCGCCTTGGTTGAGCCTTGCGGCTATTGCGCGCGATCGACCACCAGAGAACCCCCAATGCTGGAATGAGTTTGCGCCCGCGCCTGCGCGCCGTCGAGGGCCCGCCGCAAGGGTCACGCCGGTGAGATGTCCCCGCGCGCCCAGCCCTCGCGTGTGACCGCGCAGAAATCCGCGAGTTTTCCAGCCGCGATGGCGGAACGCAGGCCGGCCATCAGCTCCTGATAATAGGCGAGGTTGACCGTCGTGAGCAGGATCGCGCCGAGCATTTCGTTCGCCTTCACCAGGTGGTGGAGATAGGCGCGGGAATAGTCGCGCGCCGCAGGACAGGCGCTTGCCGCGTCGAGGGGGCGGGCATCGCCGGCGTGGCGGGCATTCTTGAGATTGATCGGCCCGAAGCGGGTGAAGGCGAGCCCGTGGCGCCCGTTGCGGGTCGGCAGCACGCAATCGAACATGTCGATACCACGGGCCACCGCTTCGATGAGGTCCTCGGGCGTGCCGACGCCCATGAGATAGCGCGGACGGTCGGCCGGCAGCACCGGGGCCACCTCTGCGATGGTGCGCAGCATCACCTCCTGCGGCTCGCCGACGGCGAGCCCGCCGATAGCGTAACCATCAAAGCCGATATCGGTGAGCGCCCGCGCGCTCTCGGCACGCAACGGCGTATCGTCGCCGCCCTGCACGATCCCGAACAGGGCTCTCCCCGGCGGCGCACCTTCGAAGGCGCGCTTGCTTCGTTCGGCCCAGGCGAGGGAAAGCCGCATGGCGCGCTCGAGCTCGCGGCGCGGCGCCGGCAGCTCGAGGCATTCGTCGAGCTGCATGGCGATGTCGGAGCCGAGCAGGCTCTGCACCTCGATCGCACGCTCGGGAGAGAGCTCGACCATGGCGCCGTCGACGTGGGAGCGGAAGGTGACGCAGCGGTCCTCGACCTTGCGCAGCGGCGCGAGCGACATGACCTGGAAACCGCCGGAATCGGTGAGGATCGCCTGCGGCCAGTTCATGAACCGGTGCAGGCCGCCGAGTGCGGCGATGCGTTCGGCGCCCGGCCGCAGCATCAGGTGATAGGTGTTGGCGAGCACGATGTCGGCGCCGCTTGCGCGCACCGCCTCGGGCGCGAGGCCCTTGACCGTCGCTTGCGTGCCGACCGCCATGAAGGCCGGCGTCGCCACCGGCCCATGCGCCGTCGCCATCTCACCGCAGCGCGCGGCACCGTCGGTGGCATCAAGGCGAAAGGAAAAGGCATCGGGCATTGGTGAGGCTTCTGCTTACCCCAAATTGTCGGGATGGCACCCACCAAGGCCATTTTCAACGACCTGGCAACCGTCAGGTCCCCGGCACAGCCGGTCACGGCAACCGCATCAGCGGCTGTCCCATGCGAATCACGGTTCCTTCCTGCACGCCGTCGCACAGCGCAAATCCGTCCGGCGCGAACACGATGATGGTCGAGCCGTGCTGAAACCAGCCCATTTCCTCGCCTTTACGGAACGGCGCGTCGCATGGCATGACGTTGGGCCCCCGGTGCCTGAGGTGAAGCAGGATGTCGAGACCGTGCAGCCGGATGCTGGCCACGAGCACGGCGGCGACCGGCACCAGGGTCACGATATGGCCAGTCGTCAACCTGGTCCTCAGCAGGGCGCGCTCGTTCTTGCAGAACAGCCTTTCGACGCGCTTGAGCGCGATGGGGTTGACGTTCCAGGTGTCTCCCGAAATGTAGGTGACCTGCTTCAGCCGGCAGTCGTAGGGGGCGTGGAAACGATGGTACATGCTGGAGGTCAAGCGCAGCGTCACGTAGCGCCCGTCGCGGTGGGCGCTCACCAGATCCGGATCGCCGAGCAGATCCTGCAGCGTGTAGGGAAATCCCTTGATCTGGAACAAGTCCGTCCCGACCACCGTGCCGGACGCACCGACGATCGCGTCGCACGGGCTGACGAGGATGGCGGGGTCCATGTCGACCGGCCGCGCCCCATCCTTGAGCTCTCGAATGAAGCAGTCGTGCATGCTTCGAAACTGCGTTTTCTTTGCCTCGGCGAGGTCGAGACCCGAGAAAAAGCGCCAGACGCCGATCGACAGATCGCGCACGAGCGGTTGCTCGATGCGGCTGAACCAGCCTATGAAACGGGTCACGAGCCGCCGGGGAATGCGGTTGGTCAGCAGGAAGTTCAGGTCCTCCTGCTGCAACAGTCGCGAGACCCGGAAGCGAATCGTCATGCGGCGGTCAACTGGGTCGGATAAACCGCAAATCGATGGAAATCGGCAACACGGCACTGGCATTGTACGCGGTCGGCGCGGCCGCATTGGCCACGTCGCTGCTCAAATTGAAGACGCGACTGCGGCTGTCGCAGGCGAAGCACCGGTCTTTGGGCGGCCACGCCCGGCTGGCACGGCGCATCGCGTCTCTCGTTCCGTTCTATGCGTACGACGAAGCCCGCTTCTTCCGCGCCGACGACCCGCCGGAAGAGATCGCGGCGCGCCGGCGCGCCGGCTTCATGCGGCTTTCGGAACTCTATCGGACGCGGTTCGCCAAGACCGTCCGGCAGACCGCGGAGGTCGCCGACAGCATCTCCGACCTTCAGTTCACCGACGCGTATCGGGTGCCGTTCCAGTTCAGTCAATTCCTGCGCCAGCACCTCAAGACCGGGGCCTTCGTTGCCTCGTCCTCGGGCGTGACACTCACCGATCTCGACGGCAATCGGTTCTACGATCTGACCGGCTCCTACGGCGTGAATCTGTTCGGCTACGACTTCTACAAGGGCTGCCTCGAGCGCGGTGGACGGCACGTGCGCGACCTCGGCCCGGTGCTGGGCTCCTATCATCCGGTGATCGCCTACAACGTGAAGCGGCTCAAGGAAATCTCCGGGCTCGACGAGGTGTCGTTCCACATGTCCGGCACCGAGGCGGTCATGCAAGCGGTGCGGCTCGCGCGCTATCACACGCGCCGATCGCACCTGGTGCGCTTTTGCGGCGCCTACCACGGCTGGTGGGGCGACGTGGCGCCCGGCGTCGGCAATCCCGTGCCGGCGCACGAGACATACACCTTGGAGGACATGTCCGAGGACGCGCTGCTCGTCTTGCGCAGCCGGCGCGACATCGCCTGTGTGCTCGTCAATCCGTTGCAGGCGCTGCATCCGAACGCAAATGCTCCCGCGGACTCCGCCTTGATCGATAGTGCCAGAGGCACGTCCTTCGATCGCGACGGCCTACGCCGATTGGCTGAAGCGACTGCGGGCGGTCTGTACCGAGCATGATATCGTGCTGATCTTCGACGAGGTCTTTGTCGGCTTCCGCCTGGCCGCCGGCGGGGCGCAGGAATATTTCGGCGTCCAGGCCGATCTGGTGACCTACGGCAAGACCCTCGGCGGCGGCCTTCCGATCGGTGTGGTGTGCGGCCGCAAGCACCTGATGAAGCGCTTCCGCGACGACCGCCCCGTGGACGTCTGCTTCGCCCGCGGTACCTTCAACTCCCATCCGTATGTCATGGCCGCCATGCACGAATTCCTACGGCATCTCGACGCGCCCGAGGTCCGTGCGCTCTACGGCAATCTGGACGAGGTCTGGAACCATCGGACGCAGCGGCTCAACCAGCGCCTGCGGGACCAGCAGTTGCCGGTGCAGGCCGCAAACATGTCCTCGATCTGGACCATTTGTTACACGCAGCCATCGCGCTACAACTGGATGCTGCAGTATTACTTGCGGGCCGAAGGCTTGGCGCTGAGTTGGATCGGAACCGGGCGGTTGATCTTCAGCCTCAACTATACCGACGCCGACTTCGAAGCGGTTGCGGATCGCTTTGTTGCCGCCGCCAAGGCCATGCAACACGACGGCTGGTGGTGGTCCGACCCGGCGGCAACGAACAAGTCGATCAAGCGCCAAATCCTTCGAGAAATCATCGCTCACCGCTTCGCCCGCGCTGGCGACGAGAAGGGCTCGTAGGACTTGCCCCCTCAGCCGGCCTCAGCCGGCCTCCCTGGCCGTCATCTCATCATCCGGATCCGGCGTCATTTCATCGAACAGCTCGCCACGCAGCAGGTAGAACGGCGCCTTATGGTAGAGCTTGATGTCGTGGAAGGGGTCGGTGAGAATTTTCGTCGCCCAAACCAGCCCGGTCTGGACATCCTTGATGAAAAACAGCTGCACGGTGCGATACAAGAGTCCCGCCAGCCCGATGAACAGCCAAACCGCGCCGACGTGGCGGATGAACTCGCCAGTGGTGGCGTGCGGCGCGAAGATGCCGAACAGCGTGGGATCGAAATAGAGCGGAAGCGGCGACAAGCCCCAGATCGTCATCAGGACGACCTTGCGCTTCAAGTTGTAGCCGACCTTGATCTCTTCCTTGTACTCGTGCGTCGCCTGATTCACCTCGTCGTAGTCTTTCGGCTCGAAGAAGAAGTGGCCGGCTTGCCGGCTGGTCATGGCCACCAGCCAGCCCACCAACGCCGCCGCGACGGGGTCGGTGAACATCAGCGCGTAGGCGGTGACGAAGCTGAGCGCGCTGACGAGGTGAAGCGTCTGGTTGATTCGACTGTGGTGGTAATAGCGATGATCGTCCCAGCGCTGTGTTCTCAGAGCTTCGAGAAAGTCATTCATCGATTCTCCCCCTTTTCTGTTACGTTTTTTAGACATGAGATGTGACAGTTACACGAATGCTCCCGAAATAGATGAGGCGGAACGCAAAAACTCCTGGGACAAGTGCAGGCGGCGCACGCCTCCGCTCATCGCTCGCAAGCGCTGAGGTGATTCGCGGCCGCATGCTCGGCTGGCGATTCGCGCCCGGTCGCTTAAGTTGAGAATCATTCCAGCGGTTCCCGCCGGCGGCGAGCCCTCGAAGCGTCAAAGGCGATGATGGGGCGCTCAGCCGCGGCGCGCCTCCAGACGATCCTGGCGCACCGCAGCGACTTCGATCTTGGCGAAGCGCACGAGCGAAAAATGGCCGAGCGGAGGCATCGCACGACGTTCGATCAACCGCACACCGTGCGGCCGTTCCGCCCAGCGCGCAAACCGCGCCCAGGGAAATTCCGTGCGCCAGCCGAGCCGGTGCGCCATGGGCGCAAACCAGTGCTCGAAGGCGCGCCGCAGCCCGGTCTCGGCCCCGACCCTGCTGACCAGCACGATCTCGCCCCCGGGCTTGAGCACGCGCGCAAACTCATCGAGCGTGGCTTCGGGATTGGGGACCGTGGTGATCACGTATTGTGCCACCACCACGTCGAAGGAATCGTCCGGGAATGCCAGCCGCTCGGCATCCATGACCGCCAGCCCCTCGACATTGTTGAGGCCCTCCTCGACGACGCGGGCCTGCGCCCTGCGCAACATCGGCTCGGAGAGGTCGACCCCGACGAGGCGATTCGCGGCGGCGTATTCGGGCAGCGATATTCCGGTGCCGACCCCGACCTCGAGGATGCGGCCGCCGACCCGTTCGGCCGCATCGATCGCGGCGCGCCGGCCATGCTCGAACACGGCTCCGAACACGAAATCATAGACCGGCGCCCAGCGTGCATAGGCCTTGGTGATCGTTTCCTTGTCGAGCTCCGTCTCCATGGCCCCTCGCCCGCCGCTTTGCCCTCTCGGCTCGACCCCATCCGCCCGGTTGCGACCGCTGATACCGGTATCGTTGCTCATAGCCGTTGACCTGTTGTCTGCATTGTGATCGTAGGCCCCCTCCATGGCAAACGTCCTCTACCGTACATCACGTCGTGATGAAAGCCGTGGCGATCGACCACGTCGTCGTGAGGCCCTAGAGCCTATTGCTGGAGCATGATCTTTTCCGAAAACCGTATCCACTTTTCGGGATCATGCTTCTAGGCGGCGCGGGGCCTGCGAGAACTGCCGGTGACCACGTGGTCGATATGCCCGAGAAACTGCAATGCGCTCTTCTCCCACGAGCGGGTCAACGCGAAGGCCCGACAAGCCTCCCGCGAAAGCCGCAGCGCTCCGAGGCAAGCCGCGCGCAAATCGTCGTCCAGCACCCCGACCGGGTTGTTTCCGACCACGTCCCTCGGACCGGTGACCGGGAAGGCCGCAACCGGAACGCCGCAGGCAAGCGCTTCGAGTTGCACGACGCCGAAGGTGTCGGTCTTGCTGGGAAACACGAAGACGTCCGCGGCTGCCAGATGGGCGGCCAGGGTCCCGTTCTCCAACAGGCCGAGAAATTTTGCGTCGGGAAAGCGTCGGCGCAACTGGGCCTCCTGGGGCCCATGTCCAATGACCACCTTCGTGCCGGGAAGGTCGAGCGCGAGAAACGCCTCCAGGTTCTTCTCCACGGCAACGCGACCGACGCTCAAGAAGATCGGGCGGGGCAAGCCGAGATCGATTGCCCGCTCCGGTCGGAACATCTCGGTGTCGACCCCGCGGGTCCACATGCCAAGGTTGGTAAAGCCCCGCTCGGTAAGCTCCGCCATCAGCGAAGTCGTCGACACCATGGTGACGGCGGCGGCGGCGTGGAAGCGGCGCAGCACCGCGTAGGTCCAAGCCTGGGGGACCGAAAGCCGCGCCGAAAGGTATTCGGGAAACCGCGTGGTATAGCTCGTGGAGAACGGCAAGCCACGCTCGAGGCAATAGGCGCGCGTCCTGAAACCGATCGGTCCTTCGGTCGCGATATGAATGGCATCGGGCCCCGCCTCCTCGATGCGCCGGGCGATTTCCCGCCGGCCCGGCAGCGCCAGGCGCAATCCCGGATCGGTCGGCGCCGGAATGGAGCGGAATCCCTCCGGCGAGAGGAAATCGATCTTGACGCCCAGACTGCGCGTGCTGCGGCACAGCGCCGTCAACGTGCGCACGACACCGTTGACCTGCGGATACCAAGCGTCGGTCGCGATCAGTATTCGCATCAGGCCACGCGCGCCCCGGTCACGGAGGCGCCGAGCCTGTCACTGCCATACGTGCGGGAGCCGCGCCGGATGTGGGGTGGGCGGGCGCCTCGCCGGCGCCCGCCCCGCCGCCCAAGGTCCCCCGCCTTGCTGTCGATTCGCATGCCGCAACAATCGCGGCTTCATATCTCAGTTATATGACGGCATGCGCTTCCAGACGCTAGTGCGGTGGATTTGAAGTTCCTGCAGTCTTCGCGGCAATCTCGTACAGGAACTTCAAATCCAAAACCGCACTAGAACCATAGGTTTGCTAGTGTCCTTTCGATTCCGAAGTTCGTATTGAGCGTGCTGCAAGATGTGACGAACTTCGGAATCGGGACACTAGCGAGGGTCGCACGGCTCGTCACGCCTCGAGCAAGGTCAGCAGGCCCTTGAGCAATTGGGTCGGACGCGGCGGGCAGCCGCGGATGTGCAGATCGACCGGAACGACGCCGGCGACCCCGCCGACGACCGCGTAGCTTCCGGAAAAGATGCCGCCGTCGAGCGCGCAGTCGCCGACCGCGACCACCCACTTGGGGTCCGGCGTGGCGTGATACGTGCGCTCGAGCGCCTCGCGCATGTTCCTGGTGACCGGCCCCGTCACCAGCAGCACGTCAGCATGGCGCGGCGACGCGACAAAGCGCAGCCCGAAGCGCTCGAGATCGTAGAAGGCATTGTTGAGGGCGTGGATCTCGAGTTCGCACCCGTTGCAGGAGCCGGCGTCAACCTCCCGAATCGAGAGGCTGCGGCCCAGGCGCCGTCGCGCGGCGCGGTCGACGCCGGCGGCAAGCTCGGCCAGCACGTCCTCCTTGGCCGGCGGGGCCTCGGTCAGCGGGCGACGGATCAGACCCTCGAATATTGCCCTGCGCATTGCCTCGCCCTTCCAAGCGTCTAAAGGTCGTGTCCGGAATAGGAGCAGTTGAACGACTTGTTGCACAGTGGGAAGTCGGCAACGATATTGCCCTCGATCACGGCTTCCAGTAGCGGCCATTGGAACCAAGAGGGATCGCGCAAGTGGCAGCGCGCGATGCGCCGCTCTTCGAGGCGGAGCCACACCAGCACGTCGCCGCGAAACGCTTCAGCGATCCCCATCCCCTCGCCCACCTCACCTGTCGAATTGATCTCGGTCCGGATCGCGCCGGCAGGCAGGTGCTGCAGGATTTGCTCGATGAGGCGCAGGCTTTGCTCGACCTCGCGGATGCGCACCCAGACGCGCGCGTTGACGTCCCCGTCCTCGAATACGGGCACGTCGAACTCGAGCTGATCATAGGGGTGATCGCCCGGCAGCTTGCGCGCGTCGAAGGCGCGACCGCTGGCGCGCCCGACATAGCCACCGGCGCCGAACTGCCGTGCCATCTCGGAGCGGAGAACCCCCGTGCCGGCGGTGCGGTCCTGCAGCGAGGCGGTGTTGTCGTAAAGCTCGACCAGCCCCGGGAACGATCGCCGGATTTCCACCAAGAACGTCGACAGGTCCGGGAGGCAGCTGGGATGGAGATCAATCGCGATGCCGCCGGGCACCACGGCATCCATCATCAGCCGATGGCCGAAGCAGAAATCCGCGGCGCGCAACGTCTTCTCCCGTAGAATCCCGCACTGGGCATGCAGGAGCGAGAACGAAGCGTCGTTGCAGACGGCCCCGATATCCCCGAAATGATTGGCCAGGCGCTCGAGCTCGGCCATCAGCGCCCGCAGATAGCTGGCCCGCGGCGGCACCTCGACGTCCGTTGCGGCCTCGACCGCGCGCGCGAAGGCGAGCGCATAGGCGACCGTGCTGTCGCCCGACGTGCGGCCGGCCAAGCGCGCCGCCCGGTCGAGGGGCGCCCCCGCCATCAGCGCCTCGATGCCTTTGTGCACGTAACCGAGACGCTGCTCCAGCCGCACCACTGTTTCGCCGTTGGCGGTGAAGCGGAAATGCCCGGGCTCGATGATGCCGGCATGGACCGGACCAACGGGAATCTGGTGCAGTCCCTCGCCCTCGGTCGGCAGGAAAACATACGGCGCCCGCGCCGGCGGCGCGGCGCGGCGTGTCCCGAGCGGGTGCTGCACATCCCAGCACCCGAGGTCGAGCCAGGGCCGCGGATCGGGCAAGCCGACGGGTTCGATGCCGTAGAGGTCGCGCAGCGCACGCTCCAGGCGGATTGCCGGCGGGTGGAGCATCCCCACCGATGGAAAGCGCCCGTCCGGACACCGGAGCGTGACGACCGCGACGTCGCGTGCACGCTCGTCCAGCACCGCCATGTGCACCGCGGGAGCGTCGCCCCAGAGGCCGAGCAGCGTCCAATGGCCGGCCCCGAGTTGCTCTGCGGCCAAGCGCCAGGCGTCCTCGCTCACCACGACGCGCGGCCAGGGACGGTGCCCCTCCACCCGCCGGCCTTCGATCGCGTCGAGCAACATCGACATCGCTCTATCCCAACAGCTTCGCCACGTTCTGAAACCAGGCCACCAGCGCGGGCGGAAGATAGATGCCGGCGACGAAGACGAGGGCGAGATGCGCGAACATCGGCACATAGGACGCGTTGGCTTTGGCGGTGCCGCCGCGCGGCTCGCCGAACGCGATGGTGTTCAAGCGCAGGAACAGCGCGGCGACGCCGACCAGAATGCCGAACACGAGCACGATCGCGAGCCAGGGCGCGCGCGCAAAAGTCGACGTCACCACCAGGAACTCGCTCATGAAGATGCCGCTCGTCGGCAGGCCGGCGATCGCGACGACGCCGAGCACGAGGCCCCAGCCGAGCACCGGATTGGTCTCGGTGAGCCCGCCGATATCGGCAATGCGCTGCGTGCCCTTGACCTGGGCAATGTGGCCGACCGCGAAGAAGATCGCCGATTTGGTCAGGGAATGCATGGTCATGTGCAGGAGGCCGGCGAAGTTGGCGAGCGGGCCGCCGATCCCGAATGCGAAGGTGATGATGCCCATATGCTCGATCGAGGAATAGGCGAACATGCGCTTGATGTCGCGCCGGCGGTAGAGCATGAACGCCGCGAACACGAGCGAGATGAGCCCCATCGTCACCATCAGCGGGCCCGGCGCGAGCGCGGCGGGATTGAGGGCGAGCAACATCTTGAAGCGCAGCAGGGCGTAGAGCGCGACATTGAGCAGCAAGCCCGAGAGCACGGCCGAGATCGGGGTCGGACCCTCGGCGTGGGCGTCGGGCAGCCAGGCGTGCAGCGGCGCAAGCCCGACCTTGGTTCCGTAGCCGAGCAGCAGGAATACGAAGGCGAGGTTGAGCAGCGCCGGATCGAAGGCGTCGGCGCGCGTGACCAGCACGGTCCACACCATGGCATCGAGGCCCTCTCCGATCACGGGCCGCGCCGCCATGTAGACGAGGATGGTACCGAACAGCGCCAGCGCGATGCCGACGCTGCCGAGGATGAAATACTTCCACGCCGCCTCCAGCGCCTCGTGGGTGCGGTAGATGCCCACCATGAGCACGGTGGTCAGTGTCGCAAGCTCGATCGCCACCCATATCAGGCCGATATTGTTGGCGAGGAGCGCGAGGTTCATGGCGAACATCAGTACCTGGTACATCGCGTGATAGAAGCGCAGGAACCGCGGGGTGAGCCGGCCGATCTCGAGCTCATGGCCGATATAGCTCGCGCTGAACACGCTGGTGGTGAATCCGACGAACGTCGTGAGCACGATGAACACGTTGTTGAGGTCGTCCACCAGCAGATAGGCGCTCGGTTGCGGACGGCCGAAGAACAGCGCGACCGCGGCGAGGAAGGTGAGCAATGTGGCAACCACATTGAGCGCGGCCGCCAGGCGATACCCCGGCAGCGCGACGAGAGCCGCCGCCGCCAGGGCCGGAATGGCGAGAACGGCGGCGACGGGTTCAAACGGCCAGGCCGCGAAGGACCACGTCATCCCCGCTCTCCCCGGAAGCGGTCGAGCGCCTGCACGTCGACCGTGTCGAAACGCTCGCGGATGCGGAACAGGAAGATTCCGATCACGATGAAGGCGATGAGGATCGAGAAGGCGATGCTGATCTCGACCACCAGCGGCATGCCCTTGGCGCCGGTCGCGGCAAGCACGAGGCCGTTCTCGAGCGACATGAACCCGATCACTTGGCTCACGGCGTTCCGCCGCGTCACCATCATCAGCAGGCCGAGCAGCACCACTGCAAGCGCGAACGCGAGGTCTTCGCGCGCGAGCGGGTCGGCCTCGGGCGTCACCCGCAGCATCACCACCATCGAAAGCGCGACCAGGCCCATGCCCAGCAGCATGGCCGGGCCGACGCCCACTACTTTTTCGATTTCGCGATGGATGCCCAGCCGCACGATGATGCGATGAAGCGCGACCGGAATGATGATCGCCTTGAAGACGAGCGCAATCGCCGCAGTCAGGTAGAGATGCGGCGCATCCTGGATATGGGCCTGCCAGGCGACCGAGAGCGCCAATACGAAGGCGTGCAGCGCGAACATGTTGAGCAAGGCATAGAGCCGGTCCTGATAGAGCTCGAGGAAGCTCACCAACACCAGCGAGCCCGCGAGCAGGTGAGCGATGTCGAAGCTCAGGCCGCGCATCAGAGGCTCCGCGAGACGAACAGCAGAAGCGTCGCCAAAAGGCCGAGCATCAATGCGGCGCCCAGGAATTCCGGCACCCGGAATACGCGCATCTTGGCGATCGATGTCTCGAACAGCGCGAGCAGGAAGCCGCCGATCGCGAGCTTGGCAATGTAGGCGACGACCCCGATCGCCAGCAGGGCGGGCGCGGCGCCCGACGGCACCAGGCCCCAGGGCGCGAACAGACAGGCGATCAGCGACATATAGAGCAGCAGCTGCAACGAGGCGGACAGCTCGATCAGCGCGAGATGGCGGCCGGAATATTCCAGCACCATGGCTTCGTGCACCATGGTCAATTCGAGATGGGTTGCCGGGTTGTCGACCGGGATGCGCGCATTTTCCGCAATCGCCACCATCACCAGGGCGACCAGCGCCAAGCCGAGCGACACCCGCAGCCCCACCTCCGACGAGACCAGGAACCCGGCCATGGTCGAGAGCTGCGTCGAGCCCGCGATCAGCGCGACCGTGAACACGATC
Source organism: uncultured Alphaproteobacteria bacterium (assembly GCA_963827585.1). GTDB lineage: Bacteria > Pseudomonadota > Alphaproteobacteria > Rhizobiales > Xanthobacteraceae > VAZQ01. The sequence continues at coordinate 27,211 of CAWHCK010000046.1, read as the reverse complement.
ATGATCATCGCCGGCTCCGCGAGCGAGGCGATCATCACCTCGCGACTGGAGCCGATGCCGCCGAAACTGGTGCCGACGTCGAGCCCGGCCAGCGCCAGGAAGAAGCGGGCACTGCCGAGCAGCGCGATGATGGCGATGAGATCGGCCGACCAGGAAAACAAGAGCCCGGTGCGGAAGGTCGGCACCAGCGACGCCGCCACCCAGGTGGCGGCAAAGACGAGGTAAGGAACGACGCGGAACAACCACGAGGCATTCTCCGCCAGCACCACCTCCTTGCGCATCAGCCGCGCGAGGTCGCGATAGGGCTGGATGAGCGGCGGCCCCTGCCGCCGCAGGAGCCGGGCCTTCACCTTGCGCACGAAGCCGGTGAGCAGCGGCGCCAGCAGCAGCACCAGCAGCATCTGCGCACCCTGAACCAGAAGATCGAAGATCACGGCCATATCGCAAGCACCAGCAGCAGGAGTACGAGCGCGGCAAAGACCAGGCTGAGAAATTGTCGGATGGTCAGGAACTGCAGGTGATTGAGCCGGTCGGCGGCGAAGCCGACGGCGCCGGCGATGGGCGCATAGAGCGCGTCCCAGATCGGATCGCGCAGTTGCACCGAGAGCCGGGCCGCACGCCCATCGCCGGGCGGCGGCATGTCGACATGCTCGCGGGCGCGAAACAGGAGCGTGCCGAACACGCGGCGGATCGGCTGGGCGAAACTCGATGCGGTGTACTGGGTGGCCGGACTTGCATCGGGATATCCGCAGTCCCAGGGCGGCGCGCGGCGCAGCTTGTCGGAGGCGAGCCGGTGGATCGCCCAGGCCGCGAGCGCGCCCGACAGCACCATGAACACGAAGACCAGGAGGCCGTTATAGGAGCTGCGGCTCTCGGCGATCGGCACGATCGAGAGCCAATCGACGCCGCTCTGCACCGGCATGCGGGCGCCCACCAGGGCTTCGACCACCGGCGCGAGCGCATCGATGAAGAAACCGGGCAGGATGCCGGCGACAAGGCAGAGCGCCGCAAGAAAGAACATCGCCGCCAGCGAAAACCAGTCGGTTTCCCGCGCGCGCTCGGCGGCCGGCGTGCGGGCGCGGCCGAGAAAGGTCACGCCGAAGGCCTTGACGAAGCAGGCCGCGGCGAGCGCCGCGGAGAGCGCCAGGAGCGCGCCCACCGCCGGCACCAGGAGCTTGAGGCCCCAGGAGGGAAGCTGCGGGCTCAGCAGGATCGCCTGAAAGGTCAGCCATTCGGAGACGAAGCCATTGAGCGGCGGCAGCGCCGAGATCGCGGCGCAGCCGACGAGGAAGGCGAATGCGGTCTGCGGCATGCGATGGATGAGGCCGCCGAGGCGCTCCATGTCGCGCTCGCCGGTGGCGGTGAGCACCGCGCCGGCGCCGAAGAACAGCAGGCTCTTGAAGACCGAATGGTTGAAGACGTGCAGGAGGCCGGCGGTGAGCGCAAGCGCCGCCGCCCACGCCATGCCGTGGGCCTTGAAGGCGAGCGCCAGGCCGAGCCCGATGAAAATGATCCCGATGTTCTCCACCGTATGGTACGCGAGCAGCCGTTTGAGGTCGTGCTGCATGAGCGCATAGAGCACGCCCATCACTGCGGTGATGCCGCCGAGCGCGAGCACCACCATGCTCCACCACCAGGCGGGCGTGCCGATGAGGTCGAAGCCGATGCGCACGAAACCGTAGACGGCGACCTTGGTCATCACCCCGCTCATCAGCGCCGAGACGTGGCTCGGCGCCGCCGGATGGGCGAGCGGCAGCCAGACGTGCAGCGGCACCAAGCCGGCCTTGGAACCGGCGCCGATCAGCGCAAGGATAAGCACCGAGCCGGCAAGCGCCGCGGAGGGATGCCCGGCGCGGATTTCAGCGAAGGCATAGCCGCCGTCGGGGCCCGCCAGCAGGCCGAACGCCAGCAGCAGCGCGAGCGTGCCGAAGCTCGCCATGATCAAATAGACATAGCCGGCACGAACGTTGTCGCTGACGCGATGATGCGCCATGACGAGCGCCCACGACGACAGCGACATGAACTCCCATGACACCAGAAAGGTGAAGGCATCGTCGGCGAGCACGACGATGCTCATGCCGGCGAGAAACGCCGGATAGAACGGCAGCACGCGGCGCGGCGCCGGCTCGTGCCGACCGTATCCGAGCGCGAACAGGCTGGCCGCGGCCGCGCCGAGAGCCACTACGGCCAGGAAAAACGCCGCGAGTGCGTCGAGGCGGAAATGCGCGCCGACCCAGGGCAGGCCGAGCGGAAGGGTGACAGACGACCGTGCATCATCGAACCCGAGCAGGGCAAGGACCGCGATCAGGAGCAGCGCCAGCGAAGCGACCAGACAAGCGCCATAGACGAGGTCGCTTCCACGCCGGGCGCCCCCGATCATGACGGCCAGCGCGGCCGTCGCGAAGAGCGCGGCGGCACAGGCAAGGGCCGGGACCACCATCAGCGATCCCCCCTCACCGCTTGAGCCGCACGCCGCGCCCGCCCTCGGCGCTGACCGCCCCTTGGCCGATCAGCTCGATGCCCGCCGCCGCCAGCGCATCGACGAGCTTCATCAACGAATTGACGTTGCCCCGGATGACCCCGGCGCTCGATTCCATGCGCTGAATGGTGGGGAGCGAGAGACCGGAGCGCTGGGCAAGCTCGCGTTGATCGATCTCCAGCAGCGCCCGCGCGGCCCGCATCTGAGCTCCAGTAATCATGTCTCAGACATCAGTATCGATATTATTTGCAACGTTTTTAGGGTTTAGTACATGCAAAGTGAAATGACAAGACCGGCAGCCTGGCCTACGCGCGGAGCAGCAGGCAGGCGTCGCCGTAGGAGTAGAACCGATATCCCGTGGTGATCGCGTGGGCATAGGCGCGCTGCATCACCTCGCGGCCGGAGAACGCCGCCGCCAGCATGAACAAGGTCGAGCGCGGCAGGTGGAAATTGGTCATCATCACGTCGACCGCACGGAACTGGTAGCCGGGTGTAATGAACAATTCGGTGTCGCCCTGAAACGGACGAATGGTGCCGTCCTCCGCGCTCGCGCTTTCGAGGAGCCGCAGCGCAGTCGAGCCCACTGCGACGACACGCCCGCCTGCCTGCCGCGCCCGATTGAGCGCGTCCGCAGTTTCCGCGCTCACGCTGCCCGGCTCCGCGTGCATGCGATGGTCGGCGGTGTCGGCCGCCTTGACCGGAAGGAACGTCCCCGCCCCCACATGGAGCGTTACCTTGTGGAGCGTGATCCCATGCTCGCTCAAGCGTGACGTCAACGCGTCGGTGAAATGCAGTCCCGCTGTAGGCGCCGCCACCGATCCCGCCGTTTCCGCGAACATGGTCTGATAGTCGATGCGATCGCGCTCGTCGGGGGCGCGCCGCCTGGCAATGTAGGGCGGCAGGGGCATGGCGCCGCGCTCATCCATCGCCTGATCGAGCACGGGCCCATGGAACGCGAACGCGAGCGTCACCTCGCCGCCCTCGCCTTTGGCCGCGACGGTGGCGTCGAGCTGGCCGAGAAAACAGACCTTGCCCTCGTCCCCGAAACGCACGGTGTCGCCGACCGACAGCCGCTTGGCGGGCCGCACGAAAGCACGCCAGCGCGAGCCGTCGAGACGCCGGTGCAGCGTTGCCTCGATCGCCGGTTCTGTGACGCCACGGCCGAGGCGCCGGCCGTGCAGCCGGGCCGGAATCACCTTGGTATCATTGACCACCACCGCGTCACCCGGCTGCAGCAGATCGGGGAGATCGCGTACGCCGCGATCCTCCACTTCAGGGGTCATGCCGGGACGCACGACGAGGAGCCGTGCGGCGTCCCGCGGTGTAGCGGGACGCAAGGCAATGCGATCGGGCGGCAGCTCGAAGTCGAACAGCTCGGTGCGCATCCCCCTTCTTACAGGCGCGCGCCCGCGCGGTCATCGCAGCAAACAGAATGGAACCAAAGCGCGGCTTATGAGCTGACCCCGGACTCGATCAATCCAGGCCTTCTCCGACTCAGAACTCGTCCAACTTTATGACTTGTCCAACTCGAGACTTGTCCAACTCAAGATTTGGGCGGATACGCGTCGCGACCGTAGTTCCATACCGGCGACGGCTCGCCGTTCTCGTGGACGCGGAAGACCTGGGTCTCCTCGCCGGTCTCGCCGAGCCGATGAGCCGCATCGATGGCGAACAGCATCGCCTCGCGCTCGCTCCGATAAGGCCCGAACTCCTCGCCGTTGAACGTGATGAACCATGCATCGTCCTGGCGCATCACAAGGTAACGCGTGCGCGACGCACCGAGAACGAAGGCTGCGATCCGCGCGTCATCATGCATATGAGGCCGAGGCATAAATCTCCCCAATTACTGCGTCCCGAGTTCCTCGGAAACGCGCCCGGCCGCTGCTTGTTCCGCGCGGTGCGTATTTATTTCGTCGGGCGAGATTGTGCGGCGCGTCCAAAAGGTTTTTTCGGTGAATTCGCCGAATCTCCCCGCTCTCGTCGTCGTCGCGTCAAATGAAATTCACAGGTACGGCGTATGAAATAGGCACAAGAGCACAAGCAGGGAGAGGCCAATGGGCGCCGTCATGGTCAGATGCCCGGAGACGGGGCGAGACATCGCCACGGGCATCGTCGCCGACCGCGAGAGCTTCAACGCGACGCCGGTCTTTTTCGCGCGGGTCTTCTGCCCGATCTGCCGGACCGAGCACGAATGGTTCGCCAAGGAAGCCTGGGTGTGCGAGGCCGCGCCGCGCCGGCAACCGCGCGCGTTGGCTTGAGTTCAGATCTGTCATTTCCGGCGGCAGCGGGGGAGCCTGTTACCGCTGCCGCTTTCAATTCGGCCCGGCACGAAGATAGGCCACCCCTTTTTTGTGTATTTTGCCGTGAGCTATGAAGCCCCTGCTTCCATGCGGGCGGAGATGATGCGGTCGGGATCGGTCACCGGCTCGCCGCGCTTGATCTTGTCGACATTACCCATGCCCGCGGTCACCTGACCCCAGACGGTATACTGGCCGTTGAGAAACGGCGCATCCGCGAAGCAGATGAAGAATTGACTGTCGCCGGAATCCGGGTTCTGGGCACGCGCCATCGACACGGTGCCCCGCCGGTGGGGCTCCTTGTTGAATTCCGCCTTGAGCTTTTTGCCGGAGCCGCCGGTGCCGGTGCCGTGGGGGCAGCCGGTCTGCGCCATGAAGCCGTCGATGACGCGGTGAAACGCGATGCCATCGTAGAAGCCGTCGCGCACCAGCTCCTTGATGCGCGCGACGTGGCCGGGCGCGAGGTCCGGCCGCATCTCGATGACGACTTTGCCCTTGGTCGTCTCCAGCGTCAGCGTGTTCTCGTTGTCGGTCATGGGATGTTCCCTGCTTGTTTGAGTTTTCGACTGTCCATGAAGCGCATGGTGAACGGACGTCCGGCCACTGCGTTCCCGAGCGCTTCGGTGAACGGCAGGGGCGTGCAACGCTTGAGCATCCCTGCCACCGCAATGCGGTAGGCCAGCCGTTCATCGTCCGAGGCGCCGAGCGATTCGAATGTGATCCTGGGTTGGCCGAAGAGTTCGCCGTTGCGCTTGAAGGTCATCTGTACCGTGATCTGCATGCCGTCGCGCGACGCGTCGATGGGAGGCGGCGTCCAGCATGCCTGCAGTGCCGCTCCCAGGTCCTTGAGGGTGTTGAGGGGGGCTCGCGGCTCCTGAGCAACCGCGCCGGCGGCAACCGCGATCATCGCGAGCGCCCCGCTCATGACCTGGACGCGGTTCGTCATGGCAGCTCGCGATTGTCGACGAAGCGGATGGCGATCGGTCGCCCTGCCGTGAGAGCGGCAATTCCGGCAAGCGCGGAGAGCGCGCGCACCAACGGCTCGTCATCTGGTGTCGGCAGCGACCTGCACGCGGATCATGCGGTCGGGATCGGCCACCGGTTCGCCCTTCTTGATCTTGTCGACCGCTTCCATGCCGGAGAGAACCTCCCCAACCACGGTATACTTGCCGTTGAGGAAGGCACCGTCGGCATACATGATGAAGAACTGCGAGTTGGCAGAGTTGGGCTCGCTCGCCCGCGCCATGCCGACGACGCCGCGCTTGAACGGCACGTTGGAGAATTCGGCCGGCAGATTGGGATACTTCGAGCCGCCGGTGCCATCACCCTTCTGGCCGTCGCCGGTCTGCGCCATGAAGCCGGTGATGACGCGGTGGAACGGCACATTGTCGTAATACTTCTCGCGCGCGAGCTGCTTGATACGCTCGACGTGCTTGGGGGCGATGTCGTTGCGTAGCTTGATGACGATGCGGCCGTGTTTGGTGTCGATGAGAAGCGTATTTTGGGGATCGGCACCAGACGGCAGTTGTTGGGCGAGGACGGGCGCGGCGCAGATCAGCGCGGCAACAAGTGCGAGCAGACGGATCATGGAATCTCCCGGGGCTCAACGGCCGGACTTGCCGGCGAACTTTGCTTTCAGGCGGGCGGCAACCGACGGCGGAACGAACGGCGAGACGTCGCCGCCCATGGACGCGATTTGCCGCACCAGTGTGGCGGTGATCGGGCGGGTGATCGGCGAGGCCGGCAGAAAAACCGTCTGCACCGCAGGCGCCATCACGCTGTTCATGCCCGCCATTTCCATCTCGTAGTCGAAATCGGTCGCGCTGCGCAGCCCGCGCACGAGCAACGTGGCCCGCTCGCGCTGGGCGGCGGCGACGACCAGGTCGGCGAAGGTGATGCAGGCAAAATCGCAGCCGCTGTCGCGCGCGGCCGCGCCGCAGGTCTCCTCGATCATGGCGCGCCGCTCCTCGGCGCTGAACAACGGCGTCTTGCCGGGATGCGTGCCGATCGCGAGCACCAGCCGATCGGCGAGCCGGGCGGCTTGGCGCACCAGATCCACATGGCCGTTGGTGACCGGGTCGAACGATCCGGCAAAAAGCGCAGTGCGGGGCATGACGGGGGTCTAGCGCGCGCCCCGGAGGGCCGCAAGGTCTTCGTTCCTACCGGGGCCGCGGCGCGCTCCGTATCTTTGCTTCCGGGCAACCAGCCAAGTCGCTAGTGTCCCGATTCCGAAGTTCGCATCATTGTGCGGCACCCTCGTTTGCGAGCTTCGGAATCAAGGGACACTAGCAACTTATTGATCTAGTGTGGCTTTGGTTCAGAAGTCCGCATTTCGGACTCGCCGCGGGAATGATGCGGACTTCTGAACCGCCACACTAGGATCACCGATATTCGGTCGTCTGCGGATGCCCAATCGAGTCGAGCCGACATGGTGACAATGCGCACAGGATGGATCGCAATCACGGCGCTGGCCCTTGTCGCGTTCGCATCGGCCGCCTTGTTCGCCGGCGCTGCCGCCCCTGCATTCGCGCAAACGCCCCCGAGCGAACGCGAGCTGCGCATCTATGCCGGGCTGCACGATGCCGCCGCGCGCGGCGACGTCGCCGGGATCGAGCAGCTGATCGCCGAGGGCGAAAAGCCGAACGTGCAGGACGCGAACAGCCGCACGCCGCTCCACGTCGCCGCTTTCCTTCGCCGGCACGAGGCCGCGCGGGCGCTCATTCGGCTCGGCGCCAATGCGAACGCGCTCGACGCCGAGCGCTACGACGTCGTCACCATCGCCGCCGTGAACAACGATCTCGAGATGCTCAAGATCGCCCTCGAAGGCGGGGGCAACGCGCGCGCCATCACCAGCCCCTATGCGGGCACTGCGCTGATCGCCGCCGCCCATCGCGGGCATGGGGAGATCGTGCGCGCGCTCATCGCCGCCAAGGCGCCGCTCAACCACGTCAACAATCTGGGCTGGACCGCCCTGCTCGAGGCGGTCGTGCTCGGCAATGGCGGCAGCAACCACACGGCAACGGTCGAGGCTCTGGTCAAGGCCGGTGCCGACGTCAACTTCCCGGACCGGCACGGCACGACCGCTCTGGGACATGCCCGCACGCGCGGCTATTCGCAGATCGCCCGGATACTGGAGAGCGCGGGCGCGCGTTGACGATCGACAGTTTCGCGGCCTCACAATTGCGCGCGAATGAAAGCGCCGGCCGCCGCGATCGCGCGGCGGGCATCTTGCAGCTGAGCCGCCCACAGATGCCATGCGTGGATCATGTGCGGCCAAATCTCGAGGTTGACCGGCACATCCGCGGTGCCAGCCCGCCTCGCAATTCGCAGCGCATCGTCAAGCAGCGTCTCGGCAGAGCCGACCTGCACCAGCAGGGGCGGCAGCCCGCCAAGATCGGCATGCAGCGGCGAGACCAGAGGATTCGCCGGATCGGAGCCGGCCAGATAGGCGGACGCGAGCTCCTCGAGATAGGGCTTCTGGATCAGCGGGTCGACGCTTGCCTTTTCCGACATGCTCGTACCGGTCATCCGCAGGTCGACCCAGGGCGAGACCAGCCACGCGCAACCGGCCAGCGGCTGTCCCGCATCGCGCATGCTGGTGAGGAGCGCGAGCGTGAGCCCGCCACCCGCGCTGTCGCCTCCGACCGCGATCTTTCCCGGCGCGATCCCTTGCTCGAGCACGAACCCGAACGCAGCGCGCGCATCCTCGAGTGCGGCAGGGAACGGATGCTCCGGTGCAAGCCGGTAGCCTACGGCCAGCGTGCGCACTCCCGCTGCCCGTCCCACCGCGGTCACCATGCCACGGTGGCTTGCGATGGAGCCTGAGCAATAGCCGCCGCCGTGAAAAAACAGCAGCACCTTCGACGGGTCGCCGCCCTGTGCCAGCGACCACTCCGCTGCGACGCCGTTGGCATCGGCCGCTTCGAGGCGGATGTCGCGCGCCACCGGAGAGGCCGAACCAATGGCATCGAGCCGCTGGCGTCGTTCGGCCCAGCCGATTGGTCGTGGGCGGGAGCGCAGCAACTCACGCACGGCGTCGATGTCGGTGCTGGACACTCCCCCCTCTCCCTCGCGTATCGTTCATGCGCATACGTCAGCGCGCAAACGATTTCGTCGCCGTGGATTCGAGTTGCTGCGAACGCTAGGAAAGGTCCTCGCCCCGTTCGATCTTTCGCATCAGCCGCTCGAGCTCCTCCGAAGGCTTGGTGCGAAGATCCGCGTCGTACATCCGGCGGAGCTGATCGGCGATGGCAAACAGCGTCTCGGTTCCCAGGCGCACAACCTTGTGCTTTGTGTCGTCGTCGGGCACGGACATTTCGGATCGGCCTACCTCAGCACGCGCCACTAAACCGCCGAAGCTGGTGAACGCCGGCGCATCGCAAAGGTTCCGCTTCCTGCCTTGCCCTGCGGATGGCTGTCTGGTGCAAGGATCGGGTCCTCTCTAGACTGGGCGTGCGGGCCTATCCAGGCAAGCCCGTATCGCACAATTCGCGCAGGCGATCAAAGGCGTCGAAGCGGGAGGACAAATAGCCGCCGGACGTGCGTTGTCGAGCGCGATGACGGAACATCGGCCATGGCACCCAAGACATAGCGCATGCGCGCCCAATCTCGCGTTGGAGCAGTGAATGCATCGGCTTTCAGGCCGGCCGCCGCGCCAGCGACAGCCAGAGACCGCCGCCGATCAGCGCGAGACCGGACAGCCGGCCGAGCAGTTTCGCGCGCCACGACTTCATGAACCACGCTCGCCCAAGTCCGGCGGCGATGGCCCAGCCGGAATCCGTGCATGCCGCCAGAATGATCGACACCGCGCACATCACGGCGAGCTGCCGTTCCACCGGGAGAGTCGGATCGACGAATTGCGGCAGGAACGCCGTGAAAAATGCGATCGTCTTGGGGTTCGACAGCGCGACCGCAACGCCGCGCCAGAAATGCACGTGCCCGGGCGGCGGGCTGGCAGCGGCGCCCTCGCCGGCGTGGCGCCAAGCCTGGATGCCGAGCCAGATCAAATAGGCAGCACCGGCCCAGCGCAGGATTTCGAACAGGATGGCGGCGTTCCTGAGCACCCAGCTCAAGCCGAACGCAATGGCGGCGAGCAGCAACGCATTGCCGAGCGTGGTGCCGGCGACGGTCGTGAACGCCGCGCGCATGCCCTGGCTCGCGCCGGTCGCGATGACCAAGGTCACGATCGGACCTGGAGTAATGACCAGAACCGTGGTGATGAGCAGGAACGCGGCGAACAGGTCCCAGTTCATGCATCGACCTCAATTCTGGCTCTCACGCCCCGTCAGGGCCCGATTCAGCCCGTGCCGTTCTCGTCGCCTTCTTCGCTGATGCGCTCGACCGAGACCACGCGCTCGCCTTCCGCGGTGTCGAACACGATCACGCCCTGGGTCGAACGGCCGGCAATGCGAATGCCCTCGACGCGCGTGCGGATGAGTTGGCCGCCGTCGGTGACGAGCATGATCTGGTCCTCGTCCTCGACCGAGAACGAGGCAATCAGCTTGCCGGTCTTCCTCCTGATGGTACCGTCGCGTTCGCGCACGTCCATGGCGACGATGCCTTTCCCGCCGCGGCCGGTGATACGATACTCGTACGAAGAGGTGCGCTTGCCGAAGCCGCGTTCGGAAATGGTAAGCACGAACTGCTCGGCTGCCGACATCTCCACATAGCGCTGCTCGCCGAGCTCGATTGCGTCATCGACGCCGGTTTCCGGCGCCTCCTCGGCCTCGGGCGCAGCCTCCTCTGCCTCGCTGCCGTTGAGGCCCCGCCGCACCGCGCTTGCCCGCTTGAGATAGGCGGCGCGCTCGTCGGCGGTGGCATCCACGTGCCGCAGGATCGACAGCGAGATCACCTTGTCGCCTTCGGTGAGCGCGATGCCGCGCACCCCCATGGAGGTGCGGCCCTGGAATACCCGCACGTCGGTGACCGCAAAACGGATGCACTGGCCGCCCGCCGAGGTGAGCAGCACGTCGTCCCGCTCGGTGCAGATCTGCACGTCGACGATGCCCTCGCCTTCGTCGAGCTTCATGGCGATGATGCCGGAGCGGCGCACGTCGACGAAATCGGAGAGCTTGTTGCGCCGCACGGTGCCGCGCGTCGTGGCGAACATCACGTCGAGCTCGCCCCAGGTCTTCTCGTCCTCGGGAAGCGGCATCACGGTCGTGACCAGCTCGCCCTGCTCGAGCGGCAGGATGTTGATCAACGCCTTGCCGCGCGCCTGCGGCGCCGCCTGCGGCAGCCGCCAGACCTTCTCCTTGTAGACCCGGCCATGAGAGGAGAAGAACAGCACCGGCGTGTGGGTCGAGGCCACGAACAGCCGCGAGACGAAATCCTCCTCGCGCGTCTGCATTCCCGACCGCCCCTTTCCGCCGCGCCTTTGCGCGCGATAGGTCGAAAGCGGTACGCGTTTGACGTAGCCGAGATGCGAGACCGTAACCACCATGTCCTCGCGGTGGATCAGGTCTTCTTCCTCCACCTCGCCTTCCTGGTCGATGATGACCGTGCGGCGCGGGGTCGCGAACTTCTCCCGCACGGTCTTGAGCTCGTCCTTCACGATGGTCTGGATACGTGCGCGCGAGCGCAAGATGTCGAGATAGTCGGCGATCTCCTCGGCGAGCTTGTCGAGTTCGGCCTTGATCTCGTCGCGGCCGAGCGCCGTGAGCCGCTGCAGCCGCAGATCGAGAATGGCTTTGGCCTGCTCGGCCGAAAGCTTGTAGGTGCCGGACGCCGACACCTTGTGGCGCGGATCGTCGATCAGCGTGATCATGGCCTCGACGTCCCGCGCCGGCCAGTCGCGCGCCATCAACGCCTCGCGTGCCTCGTTGGCGTCCGCCGACGCCCGAATGAGCCTGATCACCTCGTCGATATTGCTCACGGCAATGGCGAGCCCGACCAGGACGTGGGCGCGGTCGCGCGCCTTGCCGAGCAGGTATTTGGTGCGCCGGGAAACCACCTCCTCGCGGAAGGCGATGAAGGACGCGAGCAAGTCCTTGAGATTCATCACCTGCGGGCGACCGCCCTCGAGCGCGACCATGTTGGCGCCGAAGGTCGACTGCAGCGGGGTGTAGCGGTAGAGCTGATTGAGCACGACGTCCGCCATGGCGTCGCGCTTGAGCTCGATGACCACGCGATAGCCTTCGCGATCGGACTCGTCGCGCAGCGCCGCGATGCCGTCGATCTTCTTGTCGCGCCAGAGCTCGCCGATGCGCTCGACCATTGCCGCTTTGTTCATCTGAAAGGGAATCTCGCTGACGATGATCGCCTCGCGGTCTCCGCGCAGGGTCTCGATCGCGACCTTGCCGCGCATGACGATCGAGCCGCGGCCGAGGTGATAGGCGGCGCGAATGCCCTGGTGGCCGAGAATGATGCCGCCGGTCGGGAAGTCGGGGCCGGGAATGATGCCGATCAGCTCCTCGATGCTCAGCGCGGGATTTTCGATCAACGCGATGCAGGCATCGATCACCTCGCCGAGATTGTGCGGCGGGATATTGGTCGCCATGCCGACCGCGATGCCGCCTGCCCCGTTCGCCAGGAGGTTCGGGAACCGCGCCGGCAATACCACCGGCTCTTTCTCGTTGCCGTCGTAGTTGGCCTGGAAATCGACGGTGTCCTTGTCGATATCCTCGAGCAGCTCCATGGCCGGCCGGGCGAGCCGGCATTCGGTGTAGCGCATGGCCGCGGGGGGATCGCCGTCCACCGAGCCGAAATTGCCCTGACCGTCGATGAGCGGCAGGCGCATGGAGAAGTCCTGCGCCATGCGCACCAGCGCGTCGTAGATCGCCTGGTCGCCGTGCGGATGATACTTGCCCATCACGTCGCCGACCACGCGCGCCGCCTTCACGTATTTCTTGTCGGGCGTGTACCCGTTCTCGTGCATGGAATAGAGGATGCGCCGATGCACCGGCTTGAGACCGTCGCGCGCGTCCGGAAGCGCACGCGCCACGATTACGCTCATGGCGTAGTCGAGATAGCTGCGCTTCATCTCCTCGGTAATGGAGACGGGGCGAATATCGGACGGACCGGGGTTTTCCGGCTGCTGTTCGTCGTCGTCGGCCAAAGGGAAAATTCCGTGCGGCTTGAGCGCAAATGCTTAGCTGATTCAGGGCCGGAACGCCACCTCAAAGCGCTCCGGATCGAGGCCATTTTCAAATGGGAATTCAGTGGGTTGTAGTCAAGGGGGCGTCCTTTCTGTCAATTGCCGAACGCCACCTCGTACATGATGCGTCCGGGCACGAAGGTGAACAGCCCGGCGATCACGAGCGCGCCGGTAAAGATGGCGATCATGGCGTTACGGTGACTGACGATGCGGTGGTGCCGGGCGTGGATCACGGCGAGTGGAAGCGTCGCCAGCGTGAAGATCGCAATGAGGTGGATCGGACTCCACGGACCCCAGACGCGCAACTCGTGGATCCAGAATGAGGTCGTGGCCACGATCACCATGAGCACGACCCAGATCCAGCCGATGGTGCGATGGGGCAGCGTGCCCTTGGGTGCGGCAAGCTGCACGGCGCCCAGTGCGAAGGCGGCCATGGCGGCGAAGGCATGGACCTGGATCGCGGGGGCGGCGTTCAACAGCGGCGCAAGCGACACGGCCCTTCTCCCGATGAACGGCGACACGCCTGTCCCATGCGACCGCCATCACGGCGCCGCGCGCGCCCTTTGTGCCTTGAAGCCCGAGACGAACCGAGCGAGCGTCCGCGAGGTTGCGCCGCGCGGCAGCATGACCTCGATCAGCGAAAACTGGCCGCGGCGGGCGACCGCGCGTCTGAGCGCGTCCCTGAGCTTGCGCCGGGTCTTCACCCGCTCGCCATGTCCGCCGAGCGACGCCGCCATCGCTGCGAAGTTCCAGTCGTCGAGATCATTGAACCGCGATTCCGGCTGGAATGCGCGCAGCATTTCCCAGCTCGCGTTGTTGAACAGGACGACGATGGGATCAAGGCCGTAGCGCCGGCAGTTGCCGAGTTCCCAGCCGGTCATCTGGAAGGCGCCGTCGCCGACCAGGATCAGCGGGCGGCGGCCGGTCGCGGCCGCGACGCCGATACCGCCGGGCACGCCGAAACCCATGCCGGCATAGTAGCCGGGCGCGGCCAGCGCGGTATTCTCGATCTCCATGGCGGTAAACAGGCAGTCGCCGACATCGGAGGTCATCGGCATGGGGCCGTGGCGATCGAACAGATCATTGATGGCGGTGGCGATGTCGGAGGGATCGATGGGATTGTCGTCGGCTTTGAGCCCGCGCGGGTATTCGACCGCCGGCCGATTGGCGCGCATGTCATTGGCGCCGCCCAGCGGCCGCGCGCGGGCCGCGAGCGCATCGATGAGATCATCGATCGGCACCCCCGGATAGACGTGATGCCCGACGCGCACCTCGCGGTCGAAGGCCAGCATGGTCCGCCGCGGATCGAGCCGACGCTGCGACAGCGCGAAATTGGTGTCGGAGAGGATGACCCCAAGCAGCAGCAGCGCGTCGGCATCCTCGACCAGTCGGCTGATGGCGGGCTCGCCCGCAGCGCCGAGATAAGTTCCGACCAGGACATCGGGCGCGTCCTCCAAGAGGCCGCGCCCCATGAAGGTCGTCACCACCGGCACCCCAAGCTTGCGCGCCAGCGCCGTGACGCGCTGCTCGAGCGCGTAGCGGCGGATTTCCACATCGACGAGGATGACCGGAGCGCTGGCCTGGGACAGCTTCTCGATGATCTCTTCGGCACACTCCGCAAGCGCATCGGGATCGGCCGGTCGCCGCGGCAGGACCGGGACAGCGGCCGCCGGCGCCGCCGTCATGTCGCGAGGCAGCTCGATATAGACCGGCAGCGAGCGTTCACGCGCGCTGCGCAGGACGCGGGCGATGTCCGCGGGCGCGGTGTCGGCGTTGGTCAGCACGGCCTGATCGCAGGTGATTTCCCGATAGACCGCCATCTGGGTGTCGATCGAGCGAGCCTGATGGTGGAGCAGGAGGCCGCTGGTGCGCTCGTGCGCGCCCGGCGCGCCGGCGACGACCACGACGGGGGAGCGTTCGGCATAGGCGCCGGCGATGGGATTGACCAGGTTGAACGCACCCGCCCCGTAGGTGATGACGGCGACGCCCAGGCCGCTTTGGTAGCGCGCCGCGGCGTCCGCGGCGAAGCCGACGCCCGGCTCGTGGCTGAGCGTGTAGTGCGGTAAAATTCCGCTCTCCTCGATGACCTTGAAGAACGGCAGCACGAAATCGCCGGGGATCCCGAAAATCTCACGGGCCCCGTGATCCTTGAGGCCTTGCAGCAGCGAGGTCGCAAGCGTGGCCATGGCACGGCTTCGCCGATCCGCCGCGCAAATGCAAACGGGTCCGCCGCCGCGGCCGGCGCGGCGGCGGAGACCCCTGGTTGATGCCGTTAAGAAGCGCGTCGCGGGAAAGCCGCCAGCGCGGTCAGCGCTTGCACTTGATCCCCTTGGCCGGCTTCCAGGACGCAACCTGGATCGAGGTGCCGCCGCAGGGACTCGGGCCGGTGGCCTTGCCCCAGACGTCGATGGCGATCCCGGCGGAATCCAAGGCTTTCCATCCCACAGCGAATAGGTCGCCTTCTTCGAGGTGACGAGGCCCAGGCAGAGCCCTTGGACAAACGTGCAGCCGCTGGCGGTCGGAGGCGGACCCTTTGCCTTCTTGGCGGCCTCCGCGCCGGTCGCCGCCAGCGCTCCACAAAGCGCGATTACCAATGTCAACCAATACCTTGCAGCCATGTTCACCCTCCCTGCAGATGTGCAGACGGAGGGAACTTTAGTGGGCGGAACCCGACATCTCAACACAATTTCGCCAAAATCTGATCCCGCAGCGCGTGCGCCCAGAGCCGCCGGCGAGGCGGCTTCGGCAAGGCTACGCTACGCCGAGACTGCCATTCGAGTTTTCGGCGCCAAGGCGAGATGTTGCTTGAGGTGCGGGACCGTCCTTGCCGCCCAGCGTCCCGGCCGCGTACCGGGGTTACCTCACGCCGCGCTTGCGGGATTCCCGAAATCGAGCCGCCGCTCTCGTCGCGACGTCGAGGCCGCGCCCATCAAAACGGGATCTCGTCATCCAGGTCCCCACGCTTGCCCGCTCCGGCCATGGCCGGCTTGCGTTCGCGGGTTGCGGGCCCGGCGGCTCCGAAGTTGTCGCCGCCATTCTCGTCCGAGCCGAGGTCGCCACCGCCGCCCCCCGCACGATCGAGCATGGTGAGCTGGGAATTGAAGTTCTGCAGCACCACCTCGGTGGTGTACTTGTCCTGGCCGGATTGATCCTGCCATTTGCGCGTCTGCAGCGAGCCTTCGAGATAGACCTTCGAGCCCTTCTTCAAGTACTGCTCGGCCACGCGGCAAAGCCCCTCGTTGAAGATGACCACGCGGTGCCATTCCGTCCGTTCGCGGCGCTCGCCGGTCGCCTTGTCGCGCCAGGTGTCCGTGGTCGCCACGCTCAAATTCGCGATCGGCCGGCCGTCCTGCGTGCGCCTGATCTCGGGATCCTTGCCGAGATTGCCGATCAAAATAACCTTGTTCACGCTGCCGGCCATGACGCTCTCCTGCTCGTTGCCGCCGTCACCCTAATCCCAATCGCCGGGCCAAGTCGCCGCCCGATCCCGACGCCACCGCGCTTTTCCACAGCACGCGGGGCCAGCGGTCGCCTTGGGTCCATGTTCTCTTTTTGTTCTAGCACCGCACCCCGGCAAATGCAATGCTCCCAAGCGGCCCTTCATGCCGCCGGGCGCGGCCCCTTGTGCCGGGACGCTGAGCGATACTGCAGCCACAGAAATATGAAGCCCGCGATCGGAACCAAGATATCGGTGTAGAAAATGATGCCGGCGTTGCCGGGAGCGAAATTGCCCGCCGTGACCATCTGATGGATGTGGACGCCGGCGGCGCCCCACAGGAAGCACGTCGGCCCGAGGATCGCCGCCAGCCGCATATCGAAGCTGCCCTTGAACGCCAGCAGTCCCAGGACGCCGAAGCCTAGGCTGGCGAAGCCCACCTCCTGCTGGAACGGGCTGTCCTCCCATCCGATGAAGCCCGCGGCCAGCTCCCCGAAGAAGACGTGGAAGACGAAGTTGTAGATGTGCGCCAATCCCATCGAGAACAGGAGGAAATAGGAGAACAGGGCTTCGACCACGATGGCAAACGTGCGGGGTGGACGTGCATGCCACAGCGCGATGGCGGCGGCGACGAGCCCCAGCACGAAAAACGTGAGCGTGAAATTGCCGAGTGCGAA
The DNA here is from genome assembly GCA_963827585.1 of uncultured Alphaproteobacteria bacterium. GTDB lineage: Bacteria > Pseudomonadota > Alphaproteobacteria > Rhizobiales > Xanthobacteraceae > VAZQ01. The sequence continues at coordinate 10,227 of CAWHCK010000046.1, read as the reverse complement.
CCTGATGATACCTGCCATTGGTCGTTTCCCAGGCTACGGTGCTCGAGGTCACAGCCCGCCTTGCAGGAACCTCAGCATCTGCGGCGCGGCCGCGGCGCCGTAGCTGCCCGCCTCCTCCACCGGATCGCTGGCCCAGAAATGGCCCGAGCCCGGCACGACGATGGTGCGGGCGAAGAAGCCGGCCTGCTTGAGCGCGGTGAGGAACGCTACCGACTGCGTCTGCGGATCGACGATATCGTCGTCGGTGCCGTAGATGAGCAAGAAGCGCGTCCGGGTCTTTTCGTTCTTGTCGACCGTGGCATAGCTCAGCGGCGACGCATCGAAATAGGTGCGGCGGCTCTGCATCGGCGACACCCCGAGAAACTTTTCGGTGATCTGGTCGCGCGGCCGGGTGATCTGGTCATGCATCCACTGCGCCTGCATGTCGTAGACGCCGTAGAATCCGATGACCGCCTTCACGTTCGCAGGCGTCGCGGCATGTGGGTCGCCGCGATAGTCGGTCGAGAACGAGGGTTCATCGCCCGCCAGCGCCACCAGCGACACCAGGTGCGCGCCCGCTGAATCGCCGATAAGGCCGATGCGATCAGGGTCGATGCCGAGCTGCGCGGCATTGGCACGTGCGAACTGGACCGCTGCCTTCACGTCGTAGACCGCGCCCGGATAGGTTTTCGCGCCCGGCTTCGACAACCGGTAGCGGATCGCAAACAGCGCGTAGCCATGCTTGGCGAACAACGGCCCCCAATGGCGATAGAACGCGGGGGCGCCGACCTGCCATCCCCCGCCGTGCACCGCGATCAGAAGCGGCGCCTTGTCGAGACCTTTCGGGAGATAGAGGTCGCCGGAGAGCTTGACCCCGTCATGCTCGACGTAGCCGACGTCGGCTTGAACCGTGACGCCGTAGGTCTGCCCTTGCGCCAGGGTCTGGGTGCTCACTCCGCCGGCCGCCATCACTGCCAATACCAGCAATCCCAATACGCCTCTCATGGTCGCCTCCTCCAAAATCCTGCCTCAAGCCTGTGGGCATGGTTGCTCGAGCCTCTCACTGCGGCCGAGGCGTTGTCCACAGCCCCGCGGCGACGGAACAGCGGGTTTGTTTCACGCGCACTAGCGAAAGGCCCTGTTCTCACTACGTTCCTTGCTGGTCCGCGCGCGGAAGCTGCGTTCAGGACGCCTTTCCACGTTCCGATCCGAGCGCGCCGACGGACTGCATGAACGATCTCTTCGACAAGAACCGCCCTCGCCGCCAAGGATCGTCCTCCGACGGCGGCCGCGTCATCGCGATCCGCGGCGCGCGCGAGCACAATCTCAAGAATATCGATCTCGAAATCCCGCGCGACCAACTGGTCGTGTTCACGGGCCTGTCGGGCTCGGGCAAATCCTCGCTCGCCTTCGACACCATCTATGCCGAAGGCCAGCGCCGCTATGTCGAGTCGCTCTCCGCTTACGCCCGTCAGTTCCTGGAGATGATGCAGAAGCCCGACCTCGACCAGATCGACGGACTCTCGCCGGCCATCTCGATCGAGCAGAAGACCACCTCGCGCAATCCGCGTTCGACCGTCGGCACCGTCACCGAGATCTACGACTATATGCGGCTCCTGTGGGCGCGGGTGGGCGTGCCCTATTCGCCCGCCACCGGCCTGCCGATCGAAAGCCAGACCGTGTCGCAGATGGTCGACCGGGTGATGGCGCTGCCGGAAGGCACGAGACTTTACCTCCTCGCGCCCGTCGTGCGCGGGCGCAAGGGCGAGTACCGCAAAGAGCTCGCCGACTTCATGAAGCGCGGCTTCCAGCGGGTGAAGATCGACGGCCAGTTCTACGAGATCGCCGACGCCCCCGCCCTCGACAAGAAGTTCACGCACGACATCGACGTGGTGGTCGACCGCCTGATGGTGCGGCCCGAACTCGCGACCCGGCTCGCGGATTCGCTCGAGACCGCGCTCAAGCTCGCCGAGGGGCTGGCGGTGGTGGAGTTCGCGGATGCGCCGCAGGCGCCGGCGGGGGGCAGCAAGGCCAACAAGGCGAGGAACGAGACTGCCGAGCGCCTGATCTTCTCCGAGAAATTCGCCTGTCCGGTGTCGGGGTTCACCATTCCGGAGATCGAGCCGCGGCTGTTCTCGTTCAACAACCCGTTCGGCGCCTGCCCGGCCTGCGGCGGGCTCGGCGTCGAGCAGCACATCGACGCCGATCTCGTCATCCCGGACAAGGACAAGACCTTGCGCGCCGGCGCGATCGCGCCATGGGCGAGGTCGACGTCGCCTTACTACATCCAGACGCTGCAGGCGCTCGGCAAGCATTACAAGTTCACGCTCGACACCAAATGGAAGGACCTGCCGAAGAAGACCCAGGATGCGATCCTCCATGGCTCGGGCGAGGACGCCGTGAAATTCATCTACGACGACGGGCTGCGCTCCTACCAGACGACGAAGCCGTTCGAGGGCGTGATCACCAATCTCGAGCGGCGCTGGCGCGAGACCGAGAGCGACTGGGCGCGCGAGGAGATGGCCAAGTATTTCACCGACATTCCCTGCGCCGCCTGCACCGGCCACCGGCTCAAGCCCGAGGCGCTGTGCGTGAAGGTCGGCGGCCTCCACATCGGCGAAGTCGCCGAGATGTCGGTCAAGCGCGCGGGCGAATGGTTCACCGAGCTGCCGCAAGCGCTCAGCGCCAAGCAGAACGAGATCGCGGTGCGGGTGCTCAAGGAGATCCGCGACCGGCTCAAGTTCCTGGTCGACGTCGGGCTCGAATATCTCACGCTGGCGCGCGCCTCCGGCACGCTCTCCGGCGGCGAGAGCCAGCGCATCCGGCTCGCCTCGCAGATCGGCTCGGGCCTCACCGGCGTGCTCTACGTGCTCGACGAGCCCTCGATCGGGCTGCACCAGCGCGACAACGCGCGGCTGCTGGAAACGCTGAAACGGCTGCGCGACCTCGGCAACACCGTGATCGTGGTCGAGCACGACGAGGATGCGATCCGCACCGCCGACCACGTGCTCGACATCGGCCCCGGCGCCGGCATTCATGGCGGCCACATCGTGGCGCAGGGCACGGTCGAAGACCTCATCGCCACGCCCGCCTCCCTCACCGGCAAATATCTGTCGGGCGCGATGACCGTTGCCGTTCCCGAGCGCCGCCCGAAGAACCCGCGCCGCACCTTGCGGCTCGTCGATGCGCGCGGCAACAACCTCAAGCACGTCACCGCCGAGATCCCGCTGGGTCTCTTCACTTGCGTCACCGGCGTCTCCGGCGGCGGCAAGTCGACGCTCCTGGTCGACACGCTCTACAAGGCGATCGCGCGCAAGCTCAACGGCGCCTCCGAGGCCCCCGCCCCGCACGACCGCATCGAGGGGCTCGAGCACATGGACAAGGTGATCGACATCGACCAGTCGCCGATCGGCCGCACCCCGCGCAGCAATCCCGCGACCTATACCGGCGCGTTCACGCCGATCCGCGAGTGGTTTGCGGGCCTGCCCGAGGCCAAGGCGCGCGGCTACGAGCCCGGCCGCTTCTCCTTCAACGTCAAGGGCGGACGCTGCGAGGCCTGCCAGGGCGACGGCGTGATCAAGATCGAGATGCACTTTTTGCCGGACGTCTACGTCACCTGCGACGTCTGCAAGGGCAAGCGCTACAACCGCGAGACCCTCGACGTGCTGTTCAAGGGCAAGTCGATCGCCGACGTGCTCGACATGACGGTCGAGGAGGCGCTGGAATTCTTCAAGGCGGTGCCGCGCGTGCGCAACGTGCTGCAGCTCCTGCACCGGGTCGGCCTCGATTACATCCACGTCGGCCAGCAGGCCACCACGCTGTCCGGCGGCGAGGCCCAACGGGTCAAGCTCGCCAAGGAATTGTCGAAGCGCGCCACCGGCCGCACCTTGTATATCCTCGACGAGCCCACCACCGGACTGCATTTCCACGACGTGGCGAAGCTCCTTGAGGTGCTGCACGAGCTGGTCGAGCAGGGCAACACCGTGGTGGTGATCGAGCACAATCTCGAGGTGATCAAGACCGCGGACTGGATCATCGACCTCGGCCCCGAAGGCGGCGACGGCGGCGGCGAGATCGTGGCCGCGGGCACGCCCGAGGACATCGTCAAGGTCAAGCGCAGCTACACCGGGCAGTTTCTGGCGCCGGTGCTCGCGCGGCGGGAGGCGAAGCGGAAGGCGCGGACCGAGGCAGCGGAGTAGGTTTGGACCTCGGCAGACTTCACCCGCTACCAATGCGCGTCCGAGGCTTCTCTCGAAAAATCCTACTTGCTCGCTGCGGCTGACCGGCTTGTCAGGATTGGGACGTCACATGGGAGGGCCAGTTCGTGAATTGGCTGAAAGTGCGCGAGATCAGACCTTGAGGACTTGTCAAACTAAACCTTAGATGGCATATTATTCAGAATACACGCTTAGAGAGGTGGCTCACGTCCATGTATCGCCTGAGCTATTATCCATGGATCACCCAGAATGTGGCACCTGCCGAGATCGATCGGCAGATCAAGATTTTTGGATCGCTGATCAGCCAAGAGCTCGCCGGCTTGGGTGCCTCCGACCCGCGAGTAGAGGTTCTGGCCCCGCTCGATGTGCCGGCGCAAATCGACCAGATTTTCGCTGGCGAAGCGGAAATCGCTCTGATGAACCCATTGGGATTCGTTTTTGCTCGCCAGCGCACAGGCAATGTCGAGGCGGTGGCAGTAGCGCTACGCATCATCGATGGCAAAGTCGGCAAAGTGTACTTTGCTCAACTCTATACAACAAAAAAGACAGCAATTCGGACGCGTGAGCAAGTCGCCGGCAGGTCCATCGGCTACGGTGTGCCGTATTCTACTTCGAATTTTCTGCTTCCCGCCGCAATGTTGCTGGAAGTGGGCGTTCATCCGTTAGCAGGAATAGCGCGGGTGGAGTTTTTGAAAGGCCACGAGATCGTCGCCAGAGCCGTGTACGAGGGAAAAGTGGATGTAGGCGCTGGCCATGACGGCGTCATCGTCGATTTGGCTAATCAGCCCGGTTACGGCGACGCAGCAGATGCTCTCTTCCAGATCGCCCGCTCTCCAGCGATCCCCAGCGACCCCATCGTTACCAATATTCCCGATATCGCTGATCGCCAGAAGGTGCAGCAAGCTATCGTCTCCGCGGGCAACTCGGTCAACGGCAAGAGCGCACTTAAGATCTTCTGGGGCAACACCCAAGGCCTGGATGCCACCGATACCGAGAGTTACGCCAATTTGAGCGACGCCTTGAAGCGACTGCGTCTCACCGAAACCGATCTCCTGCCGAAGAGATGAACGAATATGAGTTCCGCACTGCGCGCGCAGATCTCTACGAAGGCTGCAGAGTTGGTGCGCCTGCCGGGCTTCCTGGCCGCCGAGCCCGGCTACCGCATCCGCAAGGGAAAATTGACCGATGACCCCGTCATTTCAGTTATTGTCGAGCGGAAACTGCCCCCCGGCGAGCTTCCGCCGTCAGACGACTTGGGTGGCCTCCTGGGACCGCAGAATGTGGACGTCGTCGAAGCAAATCCATTGCAGGCGTTATTTGCACAGCCTGAGCGCTATGGGGTTGATCCCGAGACACTGAAGACCATTGAAGACAAAGTTGGATCCCCGTTTTCAGCCGAAGCAATGGGTCCTCGAGAGCTCGTCGAAGCATTGACTGCTGCTCCTCGTCGGGCGACTGCCGGGGTTGCGGGAATTCCTGATCACATTTCATACAAACCCCCTCCGGACGGCAGGCTGGAGCCGGTTTCGGGTCGTATTCTACTGCGGTGCCATGCCAGCCCGGATTGCGGTTGGCGAGAGCTAAAAAAATTCATCAAGAAGGTCGACCATGAGTTGGTCGTCGGAATGTATGAACTTACTGCGCCGCATATCGGGGATCTTCTTGCGCAGCACCTCGGCGACAAGCGTGCCACGTTCCAACTGACTTTGGATGAAGGACAAGATATTGGCGGCAGCGGCATGAAGGCGAATGACAGACGCGAGGAAGCTCACTTGCGCCTGTTTCGGGAAGCGCTTCGAGATCGTCTTACGCCTCTCTCCCCCTCCCCCGTTGTGCTGTCGTCACCCTGCGGTTGGGTGTCCGGTTCCGAGCGACCGCGGTCTCATCTTCCCTTCTCCAGGTGCCGCCCAGCTCTGGCTGCACAGCCTTCTCCCCTGCGAGGGGGTCCGATCCCTGCGATCCATGCGTGGTGCGCTGGCGGCGTGCGTCTGTCGCGGCTGTTGGGGTCGGCTCTCAGTGTCGGACGTACCATCTTCGCGCCCTCAGGTGGGCTTCTCGCTATGGCGCCCGGCCCGGCACCGCGGCCGGGCCTGCGCGTTCTCGCCGGCGTGGGCGGGTCCGCGCGGCTCGCCCCGGCTTGTGGGTCTGGTCCGGGGCGGGGGCCTACACCTGCATATGCACTTACCACCGGCAGACAGCAAACGTTCGACACCGACTACCATATCAAATTGGCTGTGCGCGACGGGCGAGCCTTCTGGCTCTCGAGTGGGAGCTGGCAGTCATCGAACCAGCCGCCACTCGATCCCCTAGGGGCCGATGCGGGGAGCGAGCTCTTGGAGAAGTGTAACCGCGAGTGGCACGTCATCGTGGAGCACCGCGGTTTGGCGACGGCACTGCGACGGTTTCTGGAATGGGACCTTACCACGGCGCAACGGGTGGGTCCCTCCACGGACGCCGTTCCGATTCGGGCTCTCGTAAACATGCCCGATGTCTTCGTATCCGCCGTTCCGCCCCCGGCGGTTTATCGGAAGTTCTTCGAACCAAAAGATTTCGAATTCGACGCGGGCCCTGAGGCTCGCGTATTGCCGCTGCTCACGCCCGACAATTTCATCGAAGCAATCACGCACGAAATTGAAAGTGCCCGGGACAAACTCTACGTACAGAATCAAAGTCTTGCCTTCCTGCAGAAGCAAGACGATCAAGATCCGCGCTATACCAAATTCACGCGCATCCTTGCCGAAAAATCGCATTCCATTCGCGACTTCAGGCTAATTCTCCGTGATCCGCAAGAGTTCTTCAATTCTCGTGAGGCGGCGTTGACGACGTACCGTCGGAAGGGGTTCAAAGCCGACCGCATACGATTTCAGCCGAAGTGCCACAACAAGGGAGTTCTTGTCGACGGACAGGTCTTGCTACTCGGGAGTCACAATCTGACCAACGCCGGTACGACCGCGAACCGAGACGCAAGCCTGGTGGTGCAAAATCGGGACGTGGTCGCGTACTACGAGAAAATCTTCTTGCACGATTGGGATGCCGCGGATACTGCACCTTCGCGCAGACGGGCGAGACTGGCGCTCCCTGGCGAGATGGCCCCTCCCGGCATGCACCGGGTGCCGTTTTCGGAGGCCTTCGATTTTGACTGATCTTGTCGAGCCTCTTCTAGCTAGCGCCCCTTCTGAACCGAGGTTCGCGCGAAGGTCACACCCGCGGCAGCGGCCGTTTCGACTTGGCGGCGGAGGGCACTTTCACCAGCGCCTCGCCGTCGAGCACGACCTCGCCGGCGACCGTGCAGGTGCAGGTGAGCCGTGCCCGCTGCCGCTCGGGAACGAGCTCCGCAACCGTCACCGTCACGTCCACCTGGTCGCCGATCTTGACCGGCGCGCGGAAATTGAGCGTCTGCGAGATGTAGACCGCGCCGGGCCCCGGCAGCCGCGTGCCCAATACCGCCGAGATCAGGCTCGCGGTGTAGAGGCCGTGAGCGATCCGTTTTCCAAACTGCGTCTTGGCGGCGAAATGCTCCGACAGATGGATCGGGTTGCGGTCGCCGGTGAGCTGCGCGAAGCCCACGACGTCGGAGGAAGCGATGGTCTTCGACAGCGTCTCGGTCATGCCGACCGCGAGATCCTCGAAGTAGAGAATGCGCAGCGCCAGGATCATGGGACGCGAGCGTAGACCGACACCGGCCGTCCGTCATCCCACGCCGCATCCGGCACATCCGCGCCTCACGCCGCCGCGAGCTCCTTGTCCATGGCCTCGGCGCGCTGCAGCGCCGGCCGCGCGGCAAGGCGGCCGACATAGGCCGTGAACTCGGGCCGCTCCGGCAGCAGCTTGAACAGCATGCCCCAGCGCAGGTTTGAGCCGATCACCACGTCGGCGGCGGTGAACTGGTCGCCCATGAGATAATGGCCGGCCGCCACCGCCTTCGCCACCACGTCCATCGCGGTATCGAAATCCCCGTAGCCGAGCATCGCACGGCGCGGCTCCTCCTTGCGCGGAAAGGCGCGGTCGGTGATAGCCGGCTCCATGCAGCTCGGGCCGAAGAACAGCCATTTCAGATAGATGCCGCGGCGCGGGTCGCCGATCGGCACGTTGAGCCGCGCGCGCGGGAATTCGTCGGCCAGATAGGCGCAGATCGCCGCCGCCTCGGTGATCACGACGCCGCCGTGCTCGAGCGCAGGCACCTTGCCCATGGGGTTCACCGCAAGATAATCAGGCCCGCGGTTGTCGCCCTTGTTCAAGCTCAGCAAACGGATGTCGTAGGGCTCGCCGAGCTCTTCGAGCATCCACCGGGTGACCGCCGAACGCGACGGCGCGGCGTGATAGAGCGTAAGCTTCGCCATGTGGAACTCCATTGTTGGAATGGCGCGGCTCCCTAGCTCGGGATCATGTCAGTTCTGCGAACATCGTTGCGGCGGCCGGACCCCGGCACTGTCGCTTTCCGGAGAGCACGAATGAGCGCGGCAAGAGGAATTGCAGTCACGATGCTGGCCTGTTTGCTCGCAGGCCCGCGCGCAGGCGCGGACCCGATCGCCGGCGGCAGCGGCCGACAAACGGTCGATCTCGGCGGCACGCCCCTGGTGGTCTTCACGTACCGACCGTCCTGCTCCGATCCGTCGTTGCTGCTGATCTTTCATGGCAACGCCCGCAATCCCGGCAGCTATCGCGACAACGCGCGCGCGCTCGCTGACAAGAATTGCCTGCTGCTGGCCGCACCACTGTTCGACAAGCGCACATTTCCAGTCTGGCGCTATCAGCGCGGCGGTATCGTGAAGGACGGAGTCGTCCAGAATCCACGCGACTGGACGGGCCGGCTGGTGCTCGATCTGGTCGATTGGGTCCGCGGGCAGGAGGGACGCCCCCTCGCCTATTCCCTGCTCGGCCATTCCGCCGGAGCTCAGTTTCTGGACCGGCTCGCCGCCTTCGTCCCGACCGAGGCAAGCCGCATCGTGGTCGCGAACCCCGGAAGCTACGTGGTTGCGAGCCTCGACATCGCCGCGCCCTACGGCCTGGGAAAGGTCTATGCGCCCGCCGAGGGCGAGGCGCAGCTGCGCCGCTATCTCGTCCAGCCGCTCACGATCTATCTCGGAGAAGGAGACACCCGCGAGGACGACCGCGACGAAAGTCCCGACGCGCTCGCCGAGGGCGCATCGCGCTATCAGCGCGGATTGAACGTCTTCAACACGGCCAAAACGCTGGCGCAAGCCCGCGGCTGGACCTTCAACTGGCGACTGGTCGAGCTGCCGGGCGTCGGCCACAGCGCGCGCAAGATGTTCTCCGCGCCGCGGGCCTCCGAAGCATTGGCGCCCTGAAAGACGTCCGCAATGGCCGCGATTCTTAGAGCGTGATTGCTTTAGGTTGAGTCGCAATCACTCTCTGGCTTTTTGTTTGAGCATGATCTTTTCGGAAAACCGGTACCCACCTCGGATCAAGTCCGGGGCACGCTTTTTCCGGATCATGCTCTATTGGCCGTGCTGGGCGAGTTCCTTGTCGCTCAGCTTCCAGTCCTGCCACAGCTCCCAGGCCGCCAGCAGCGCGACGATGGCCCCGAGGACGAAATGCCAGTGCCGGAGCGCGCCCGCGTCCGCATAGCCGAAGATGAAAGGCGACGCGATCAACCACAGTCCGCACGCGATCTCGAGGACCTCCTCCCAGCGTTGCAGACCGGAGAGCTCCAGCGCAAAGAGCGCAAGCACGAGCGCGCCAACAATGACGGCGTTCCACGCGATGACGGCATCGTCCTGCTGGCCGGCAAGCCAGGGTGACAGCCCGATCAGCACGCCGAGCACGATGCCGACCCAGTCTTCCCAGGTGCGGTGGACGTTGAATATGCCTGCCATGGTTTCCTCCAATGAAAGAGGCACCCTCAGCGGCGAATTTGGAGCCCACGCAGTCCCGACCGGTGGGCAAGCCAACCAAGCCGTAATTGGGGCGCATCTAATACTAAAGTAGGGGGTAGTCCGGGCCGTTGGCAAGGCCTGAGGCGGTAAGGGCCGAAAGCCCGCCACATCGTTGTCCTTAGCTCGCGAGGGCA
>CAWHCK010000045.1:0-67042 GCA_963827585.1 uncultured Alphaproteobacteria bacterium | reverse complement strand
TGTCGTTGTTGGTGAATTCCAGTCGGCCAATCTGGGCCTTGGCTATCTGATTCAGTACGGCAGCCAGATTTTCAAGATGAACATCGTGATGACGGGGATCACTATCCTGGCGATTGTTTCGTCCCTGATGTATCTCGCGATCTCCTGGCTGGAGGCCGCCGTGATGCGGCGCCGCTAAGATCCGCCGATGCCGAACGTCGTTCAACACGCCTGCATCCCCAGCGTTGGGTTGAAGTGCTCTTGATGCGATCAGTGCAGTGGCCGACCCCTCGGCAAGGCAGCGAACTAGTTGATTGGCTTGATGGCGAGCAATTTGGGTTATGCCACCACGAGGCGAAAGCTCTCCCATTGTGTGGGCGTAACCCTCAAGACTGACGGCCATCCGCCGCCTTTTTGATGCTGGTGTCGAATACCCGAATCGTTCTCGCTAGGTCGTGGACAGCTTCATCATCTTCATCAGTTCCCGGCCCATAAGCTGGTACGGGTGTCCGATGGTATCGCCGACCTCGAAGTGATTGTAATGCTGGCCGACGACGAGTTCGACCTGCTTACCGGCCGTTTGCACGGCGGCGGCGAAGTCCCGCGACTGCCGTTGGAATTCCGGCGTCTCCAGCGTCCCAATGCAGAGCACCAGCGGTATGTGCAGCTTGTCGATATGGCGCTGAGGCGAGAGCTGCTGCTCCATCTCATCGGTGAAGGCGACGAACTTTGAGCGCGCCGACAACCGCACCGGCTTGAGATCGTACATTCCGGAGCCCATTACCGCACCTTTGAGGATGGTGCGCGGCAGCCCCATCGTCTCCCAGTCGGTCGTGACCACGCAGCCGGCGAGATGGCTGCCGGACGAGCGGCTGCAGAGGTAAAGCCGCTCGGGATCTCCGCCGAACTTTGCTGCGTTGCGGTACGTCCATCCCACCGCACCGCGGCATTGATCGACCAGCGGGAACAGGTCGCCCTTTGTCGCGCGCACATTAGTGAAGTCGACCGAGACAAAATGCGCACCAGCATTGATGTAGGGCTCGGCATAGAGCGCGAAGTCCGCGGAGCGTCCGCTCTGCCAACTTCCGCCGTGGAGATAGATCAGCACCGGAGCATTCGGCTTCCTGGTCTTCCAAATATCCACACCCTCAATGGGATCCGAACCATAGGCGAAGCGTTCCGCTTTGCCGATGATCGCAGCCGAAATCGCGTTGTTCGCATCGCTGCGGGCGAGCAGATGCCTCTGGTTGAAGGCGAAGACGCTCTGGTCATACATTTCGTCCATGTCTTGCTGGTCGTAATCGAGCCAGACCGCGAGCCCTTTGGTGCGGACAGGCGGTGCTGCCGGGCAGCGCTGGGCCGACGCATCGTCGGTGGCGAGCGCCACAGTGCTGGCAGCCGCGCCGCCGACCAGCGCGCGCCGGGTAACTTTGGTACTCCCTGAATGATTCTGCTTCTGCTTCATGGTCTACCCCCATGAGATGGCGGGTCGCGACGTATGTCCGCGTTTAAAATCCCTTTGGCAAATCCTTCGCCCACTTTGCACGCAGGCGATCGTCAAGCGCTCTGCTTGAGCGGGCGACTTTTGGAAACGTCTTCTTCCGCCGGAACGGGACGCAGGCATCGATCACCACGCGCGAATTGCGGCGGTCGTGCTCGGTGTCGTAGCACATCGGATCGAGCGCCGAGCTCCAGCCCCCGTGAATAATATCGATCTGATCGCGCGGATCGCAGCGCGTGCACATCGCCCAGATCACGTCGTTGAAGTTGGTCGGATCGATGTCATCGTCGACCACGATGGTCCAACGGTTGTTGTAGGCGCCAGCATGGCAATGCGCGGCCACCATGCCGGCCTGCTTGGAATGGCCGCCGTAAAGCGTCTTGATCGAGACCACGAGCATGAATCGGCTGCCGCCGGCTTCATGCGTCCACACCCCCTGCACGCCTGGGATGCCCGCCGCTTCGAGTTGGTTCCACACCGCGCCACAACGATACGAGCCAAAATAGAACGTGTTGTCGTTGGGCGGCACCCCCGGAATCGCGCCCACCAGAATAGGATCGTTGCGGTACATCAATGTGTCGATGCGTATCGCAGGTTCGAGATCGCTGCCGCTCGCGTAATAGCCGGTCCACTCGCCCAGCGGCCCCTCCTTGATCCTGTCGTTAGGATGGATGAGACCCTCAAAGGCGATCTCCGAATTGGCTGGGACCGGCAGGCCGGTCTTTGGCATGTTGATGACCTCGATCGACTCGCCAAGGAGGCCTCCGGCGGCTTCCAGCTCATTCTTGCCGTAGGGAATCTCGATCCCGCCCAGCATGACCAGCGCAGGATGCATGCCGGCGATCACGGCGACCGGGCAGGGCTCCCCACGCTCGTGGTATTTGCGCATGATGATCAAGCCGTGCTTGCCCGGCGACATCATCACCGACGCAACATTCGGCTCGTGCGACTGCACGCGATAGGTGCCGTAATTAACCCAGCCGGAATCGGGATCCTTCATCACGACGAGACAAGCGGTGCCGATGTAGGGGCCCCCGTCGTTCTCATGCCAGACCGGTGTCGGGATCCTTTGGATGTTGACGTCCTTGCTTTCGAGCACATTGTCCAACAGCGGTCCGCCGTTGACGGCCTTCGTCGGTTTGGACGGCGCGTTCTTGAAATAGTTGCGCCACCACTGGATCTGCTCCATCTCCGAGCTCTGCGGCGGCAAGCCGAGCGCCAGGTTCACGCGCGGGATCGACGTGAGAATGTTGGCGATGACGCGGTAGCCCTTAGGAAATCGGGGGACCTCGTCGAACATCACCGCTGGATTGCCCATCTTTCGCATATAGATATCGACGATGCCGCCGATCTCTTCCTTCGGCTCGGCCCCGGTGATGACCTTGAGTTCGCCCGCGGCGCGGACGCTCTCGATCCAGTCGCGCAGATCCTTGTTCGGCATCTCTGGTCCCTTTGTTCCTGCAGATGCGAAGGCTGTCCTTCGGGTCAGTTGGTTGTCTGCAATCCAACCGCCTTCACCAGGCCGGCGTTGACCCCGACCTCCCGCTTAAACTGCTCGCCGAACGCCTGCGCCGACGTCGGCATCGGTGATGCGCCCATACCCCTCAGGCGGTCGCGCACGCTCGGCGTCTCCAACGCTTTGAGGATCTCCTGGTTGAGGTGGTCCACGATGACACGCGGCGTCGCGCCGGGAGCAAACGCACCCACCCAGAATTCGTAGTCGGAATTGGCGAAGCCTGCTTCAGTGGTGGTCGGGATATTCGGCAGCGTAATCCCCCGCATGGTGCTTGCCACCGCCAGAGGCTGAAGTTGTCCGCCCGCGATCAGGTGCATCGCCGGGGATATCGGCGACATGTAGAAGTCGAGCCGGCCCGCCATCACTTCGGTCAACACCTCGGGTGCACCTCTGAATGGCACGTAGAGGCCCTGGAAACCCGCGGCGAGCCGGAAACGTTCCGCGGCCAGATGGGTCGCGTCGCCGCGCCCGCCTGACCCGTATGTCATGCTGTCCGGCTTGGCTTTCGCGGCGGCCACGAAGTCGTGGATCGTCTTATATCCCTTGGCAGGCTGCACCACCATGACCAGCGGAACGTTCGCAAGGGCGCCCACTGCGACGAGGTCGCTCTGCACGTTGAATGGGAGGTTTGCGATGGTCGAGGGCACCACCGCGAGCGCCGATCCCGCGACCAGGATAGTGTAGCCGTCGGGATCGGCCTTTGCGACTGCCCCCGCGCCAATCGTCTGCGATGCACCCGGGCGGTTCTCGACTACGATCGTTTGACCGATCTGCTTGGAGACCTGCTCGAACACCAGCCGCGCCACAATATCGATGGCACTGCCCGCCGTCAGCGGAACGATCACGCGGATGGGCTGCCGTGTAGGCCACGCCTGCGCCTGCGATGGCATAGGAGCTGCGACGAGCAAGCTCGCAAGCACGCCGGCACATATGGGCAACGCAAAGAACGGTCGACTGTTCATGGCTTATCTCCCGCCAGTGCGGTCCCGGCTTTGCGCTTCTGTGCGGCGAGTTTGACCGCCGCGATGATTTCGGGATAGGCCGCGCAGCGGCAGAGATTGCCGCTAAGATAATGCGCGATCTGTTGGTCGGTCGGCTCCGGGTGCTCATCCAGCAACTGCGTCGCCATCAAGATGAATCCGGACGTACAGTACCCACATTGAAACGCGCCGGCGTCGATGAATGCCTCCTGTACCGGTGTTAGCCGATCCAAGGCGTCGAATCCCTCGATGGTGGCGACGTCGGCGCCGTCGACGAACGAGGCGAGATAGAGGCAGCCGGAAACCGCGCGCCCGTTCACCAGGGCGGTGCAGCAGCCGCACAGTCCCTGCCCGCACGATTCGCGGGCGCCGGTCAGCCCGAACTGCGTCTGTAGAAGCTCAATCAGGTTGTGGTGCGGCTCCACACTGGCCGTGACGGGAACGCCGTTGAGCCTGAAGCTGATGGACCGTTGTTGGCTCATATCACGCAACTTCCAGGGGGCTCCCGGCCTTCGCGCGCAGCGCGCGATAGACGGCCTCGGGATTGAGCGGCAGCTCGGTCAGTCGCACGCCCACCGCGTCGTCGATCGCATTGGCGATTGCCGGCGAAACGCAGAAGGTCGCGACTTCGCCGACCCCTTTGGCGCCGAACGGGCCGTTGTGCTGGATGTTGTCGACCGTCAGGTTTTCCATCACCGCGGGCAGGTCGCGGATGCCGGGGATCTTGTAGTCCGCCAAGGACGCGTTGGTGACCTGGCCGCCGTCCAAATGCATCTTTTCGAACATCGTGAAGCCGAGATGCATCAGCGCGGCGCCCGAGATTTGCGTCTCCACCAGTTTCGGATTGATCGGCTTGCCGCAGTCGATGACGTTGATCACCCTGTCGATCCGGACGTGGCCGGTCTCCGTGTCGACGGCGACTTCCGCGCCCACGCCGGAGATCATCCAGAACGGCGTCACGTTCGTCGAGAGGCCTGTTTCGGGATCCGGTGACACATAATCGGGCTTGTAAATTCCGGAGGCTATAATGTTGCCGGCCTGCATGCCGTATCGCTTCTTAAACAGGTCGCTGATCGGAATGTTCGAGCCTTCAGGTTCGCCAGCGTCGCGCCTGAGCTGGTCGAGCTTTTGCCGCGCGTCCTCGGCGGCAAGCCGCACGGCATGGCCCATGTGGAACGTCGACCGTGAGCCGAGCGTGCCCATGTCGTAGGGCGTAACGTCGGTGTCGCACTGCGCGATCCGCACCGTCTCTGCCGGCATGTCGAGCACCTCGCCGACGATTTGCGCCAAGACGGTGTTCGAGCCCTGGCCCATGTCGATGGTGCTGCAGTAGAGCGTTACCGAACCGTCGGCGGATATGTTGACGATGGCGACCGATGTGGTCGGCGTGGTTACTGCCTTGATGGCGATGGCGAAGCCCCGGCCACGCCGCACGACACCGGTCCCCCTGTCGAAGGGCTGAGTCCAGTTCATGCGGGCAAGCACGAGGTCCATGACCTTCTCGACCGCGGCATCCTTCAGCACCTGGCCAGTCGTGTGCTGGCCGCCGTCCCGCATCAGGTTCTTGCGCCGAAACTCGACCGGATCGAGCTTGAGCGCGCGCGCGATCATGTCGGTATGGCTTTCGTAGGCCCACACCAGTTGCGGCACGCCAAATCCGCGCAATGCTCCGGCCGGCGTGACATTGGTGTACAGGGCAAACGAATCGATCGAGACATTGTCGATGTCGTAGGGACCGGCTGCGGTCAGGCCGGCCTTTTGCGTGACGCGCGGGCCGATGTCCGCATAGGCGCCGCCGTTCCAGAGCACCTCGCACTTGCGGGCAACAATCCTGCCGTCTTCGTCGAGGCCGGATTTGATGCGGAAGGTGCAGGGGTGCTTGGTGATCTGGTAGAACATCTCGTCCATGGTGAGCGCAACCTTCACCGGTTTGCGCGCGATCATGGAGAGCGCGAGCGCGAGGGCCTCGAGCTTGATATAGAGCTTTGAGCCATAGCCGCTGCCGAGATATGGCACCTTGACGCGAACTTTGTTTTCCGGCCAGCCGAGCAGGCGTGCGATCTCGGTGCGCACGAATGACGGGCCCTGCGAGGCGGTATAGAGGGTGACGCCCGTGTCCTTGTAGTCGGCGATGGTGGCGTGCGGCTCGAACGAGAGATGCAGCACCTTCTGGGTGCGGAACTCGTGCTCGAATTTATGCGCCGCCTTGGCGTAGGCCATATCGAAATCGCCGCGGCGAAGCCGGTAGTTCAGCGCGACATTGGTGTTCTTGATGCCCTTGAGGTGCTTGAGGTCCGCGAACGCGGCGGCAGGACGCAGTTCGTCGTGCACGTATACGCTTGCGGTGAGCGCCTCGACTTCGTCGAAGACGCTCGGCAGTTCCTCATATTCGGCGGTGATGAGCTGCACCGCTTCCTCGGCAACATGCGGATTGACGGCGATGACGGCAGCGACCGGTTCGCCAACAAAGCGAACCTTCCTGTCGGCAAGAATTGGCTGATCGTGGAAGGCAGGACCATAATAGGGGTCCGGGATTACCTTCCTGACGTCGTCGATGGTGACCACGTGAAAGACGCCTGGAACCTTCTTTGCCGCGCTGGTGTCGACCGATTTAATGCGGCCGTGCGCCACCGTGCTGCGGAACAGCTTCGCCACCAGCATCCCAGGCAGGCGCATCGTATGGACATATTCGGCGCGGCCGGTGACCTTGTCGCGACTCTCGGTGCGAGGGAGCGAGCGCCCGATTTGCGAACCGACTGTTGTTGTGGCGTGCAATTTCTCAAGCATGGCCGTCACTGCGCCCTGTTTCCGCCCAGGCCGCCTGCAGCGCGCGTCGGACGTAAACACGCATGAGCTCGCGCTTATAGGGGACTGAGCCGCGCACGTCGGCGACGAATTCGGCTTCCCCCACCGCTTCGTCCGCTGCGCGGCGAAGGAGCGTTTCGTCGATGCGATGATCGCTCAAGATTGCTTCGGCAGCCTTCAGGCGAGTCGCCTTTTCCGTTGCGGCACTGGCGACGATGCGCGCCGATTTCACGGCTTCGCCACTTGCCTCGATCACGACCGCAATCCCGAGCGCGGGCCAGTCGTCAGCGGAGCCCGTGGTCACCTTCGTGTAAGCCGCGTGCCGCGACCGCTGTGCCGGCACGTGCACCGACGCGATCAGCTCGTTCTTCGCAAGCACGGTCTCGTAGTATCCGGAAAACAGGTCTTCCACCGGCAGGCTGCGCTCCCCGTCGGGGCTGACAACGGTGATTGAAGCGCCGAGCGCCATCAGCACCGGGGGCAGATCCATGTGCGGATCGCCGTGGGCGAGGGCGCCGCCGACCGTGGCGACGTTGCGGACCCGCACATTGGAGAGAGTCAGCAAGGTTTGCGTGATGATCGGGGCATGCTGGCGCACCTCGGAGGAACGCTCGAGGTCGGCGAGCGTCGTCATGGCGCCGATCATCAGTCCATCCGCGGTCGTCGCGATATCCGCGTATTTGCGTTCGATCTTGCGCAGGCTCACAAGCTTTGCGGGCCGGAACACGCCGGCCTTCATCATCAGCATGAGGGCGGTGCCGCCCGCGACGGGACGCACTGTTTCGTCGTCAGGATCGAGCAACCGGATCGCCTCGGCGAGCGATTGTGGCTGGGCGAGCTCAAACGGGATCATAGGACCAACTCGTCCGTGGCGGGTCCAAAGGCTGCACGCAGCCGGGTTGCGAATTGCCGTTCCATTTCCTTGGCCTTGGCTCGCAACACGGGCTGCCCGATGCTGCCGAGCTTACCAGCGAGCGTGGAGTCGACGGAATAGGAGACTGTCGTCGCGCCGCCGACGTCGGTGAGCTTTGTTGTCGATTTCGCGACGAGGCGGCCGACAATCCCGAGCGGGACGCCCTCGATTTTGGCTTCGATTTCGCCCGGCGCCTCGATGCGGATGACCTCGACCGTTATCGCGAAATTGAACCTCGGATAGGCAATCTTGGTTTCAAACATTGCCTCGTAATGGGTCGGATAGAGCTCTTTGAGATCATGCACGCCGTCCACGAAGCTGACGAATCGGCGCGGATCGCGAATCGTTTCAAACACGCGTTCGCGCGGGGCGTTGACTGTGAATTCACCTGAAACATTCATGAAGGAGGAGGGCTACGCACCGGCCAAGTTGTCACTGCAATGACTTAATACCAAGGCTTTTTGCTGCTGCCGCAACGGTCGCGCGTTGTTCGTTGATCGACGCTTCAAATTCGGCGGCCCCTCCGAAATTGAGCATTTGCCCCGTAAGGTTGAGCCGATCAACAATAACCGGATCGTTGATGGCTACCTTGACGTCCTCGGCGATGCGCTCACGGAGAGAGACCGGCATGCTCTTGGGGCCGAACAGCCCAACCAATCCGTCAAGTGTGAGTTCGGGATAGCCAGCTTCCTTCGCCGTTAGAAGGTTCGGATGGGAAGGGCTCCTGGCGCTGTTGGTCACTGCAAGCAATTTGATCTTGCCGGCTTCGAATTGCGGCCGCAGCGTGGCGAGGGAAGCCTCGCAAACTTGAACGCGCCCGCTTGCGAGGTCGTTGGCCGCATCCTGCGGGTTTCGGTACGGCACGCGTTCCATGACCAGGTTGTTATGTTTAAGGAAGCCGGCAAACAAGAAGTCGATAGCGCCGGTCGTGCCAGCCCAGTTGAGCTTGCCTGGCTGTGCGTTCGCCATCTCGACAAGCTCTCTTATCGAATTGACGGGGAGGGAAGCAGGCACCGCAATGACGATGATGACATTCCATCCCCGCGCGATCGGCGCCAGATCGTCCTCCTTATAGGGCAGGTTGGGAATGACATAGGGGTGCGCCGTGAACGACGATACCGGCGTACCGAGCAGGACATGATCGTCGTTCGCGTTCAGGAACGCGCTGATAGCGACGACGCCGTCGCCCCCGGGACGGTTCTCAATCACGACCGGTTGATTCCAGCGCTTGGCCAGTCGGTCGGCGAGCAGGCGCATGCCAATATCGGTTCCGCTCCCTCCGCCGAGGGTCAAGAGCACTCTCACTGGCCGCTGCGGCCAGCTTTGCGCGTGCGCTTTGGTCGATCCCACGGCGCTGGTCGCAGCCAGGGTCGCAATGCCGATCGTTAATCTCCGCCGCGAAATGAGCATGGCTGACCTCTCTGCCCAGGCTCTGGCATACGATAATCAGACGATGTATACGAGTCAACGCGTTGACGGCTCACCCGAAAGAGTGCCGATGGCTAAGTTGAGCGCGCCGAGAATAGATGGGAGGTGACGAGCCGATGACCCTTTCGGACAAGATCTTCCAGGCCCTTGCGACGGCTATCGTATCTGGACAGCTAAAACCTGGGCAGCGGCTCGACGAGCCAAGTGTATGCCGAGAGTTCGGCGTGTCGCGAACGCCGGTCCGCGAAGCATTTCGTCGGTTAAGCGGCGCAGAACTGGTTGAAACCGCACCGCGAAAAGGTGTCACGGTGGCGCGCGTCGATGTCGAGAAGCTGACCGAGATGTTCGAAGCGCTGGCAGAGTTCGAAGGCCTTTGCGCACGGTTAAGTGCTGTGAGAATGACAGCCTTGGAGAAAAAGCGCCTCGAGATGTCGAATGCAAGCCGTAGAGGTCGAATAGGCAAGGGCGACCCAAACGATTTTGCCTCGCTCAACAGCGAGTTTCATGAGGTGATTTATCAAGGGGCTCACAGTCCAAGCATCGCAGGCGTCACGAGAAGTTTCCGCCAGCGGATTGCTCCGTTTCGAATTCTACAATTCGTCCCAGGCCAGACTGAACATTCGTTCCGCGAACACGACGAAATTGTCCAGGCGATTCTAGCCTCTGATGCCGAACGTGCGTACCAAGCGATGCGTGATCACATAACGCGCGTCGGTGTCCACACCATTGAGAATCTTTCAATTCAGCGTGCCGGAGCTGCCGCTGATCGTGTTCGGGTGGTCGAGCGGTCCCCCAGTTAGGCTGCTGCGCGAATGGCGTATACGATATTGCTTGCGAGCATACGAAATCCGAATTAAAGGCTTCGACTGGCTCAAAGCAGCCCCGAATTCGCGACCGAAAAATCCGATGACCCACCGCTCTGCGTCAACTGGTTGGATCGGCGCAAGCCTTCGGCGCAAGGAAGATGCGCGTTTCCTTCTGGGGCACGGCAAATACATCGCCGACTTGCGCATGCCTGGAGTGCAGGACGTCGCATTCGTGCGAAGTCAGGTTGCGAACGGTCGTGTCCGGCATTTGATCAAGCCCGAAGGTTATGCGCAAAGCGTCTTCACCCTGGCCGATCTCGGTCCGCTGACGATTCTAGAAGCTGGTCCCGATTTGCCTGCGCACAAGCATAGTCCGTATCCGCCACTCGCCGACGAGCGCGTACGCTATGTTGGGCAGCCGATTGCCGCCTGCCTGCAACCGACGCGCGCCCTCGCCGAAGATCTTGCGGATCGCGTCTCGGTCGATCTCGAGCAACTGCCGGCGATTGTGGACTGCGTCGCAGCAATGCAAGCGGGCAGTCCACGCGTCTTCGATCAATGGGCGGACAACGCCTATATCACCAGCTCCGTGGTCGAGGGAGATCCCCGGTCGCTGGCGTCGGCGCCCGTGCGGCTGCGCCGCCAGTTTCGGATGAACAGGCAGGCGACCGTTGCGCTCGAATGCCGCGGCGTGCTGGCCTACTGGGATCACCGGACCAACGAACTTATCGTCTACCTGTCGACCCAGGGCGGGCAGGTGAAGCGGCTTGGCTTGTCTCAAATACTCGGCTTGCCTGAGAATCAAGTGCGCGTAATCGCCCCCGATGTTGGTGGCGGATTCGGCGGCAAAAATCGGCTGATGCCGGAGGACATCGCGGTCGCTGCCATTGCGATGAAAGTTGGACATCCGGTGCGGTGGATCGAAGACCGCCGCGAGCACTTGCTGGCCTCGATTCACGCGCGAGATCACTATTACGATCTCACGTTGTCGGCTGAAAAGGACGGCACGTTGCTTGGAATTGAAGGAGAGATCTATATTGACGCTGGCGCATACGCGCTGTGGCCGACCGGGGCGTTTCAAGAAGCGAGCATGGCCTCGCGCAACTTGACCGGTGCCTATCGCATTCGCCATTTGAACCTTAAGACCTACACGGTGGCCACCAACAAAGCGCCGATGGGGCCTTATCGCGGGGTCGCGCGGCCAGGCGCATGTTTCGCCATCGAACGTCTCGTTGATGAAATGGCGCTCGAGCTGGGCCGCGAGCCGGTCGACCTGCGGCGTCAGAACATCGTCACGGCGGCCGAGCTTCCCTACACCACGGCCGCGGGCATGCGGCTCGACACCGGCGACTATGTCGCCGCGCTCGACACTGCGCGCAATATGATCGATCTCCCCGCGACCCGCAAACGCCAGGCCGTCGGAGAAGCGGATGGCCGTGCGGTCGGCGTCGGCTTCGCGTTCTACACCGAGCAAAGCGGCCACGGCACGGGAGAGTTCGCCAAGCGGAAATATCGATTGATACCCGGCTACGAGTCGGCGAACGCGCGCATGCTACCAGATGGTTCTGTGATCATTCATGTTGGCGTGCAGAATCATGGCCAAGGACATGAAACAACTCTTTCGCAAATTGCTGCCCATGAGTTGACCATCCATCCCGATCGCATCTCCATTCGATATGGTGATACGGCAACCACTCCCTACGGATTCGGTACGTTTGCCTCCCGCTCGATCGTCTTTGCCGGGGGCGCTGTCGCCAAGTCATCTCGAGCGCTTCGGGAAAAGATAAGGCGAATCGGCGCGCATCTGCTGCAAACCGATGCCGCCAACACTCGGGTCGAGGACGGGGCGGTGCACGGCCCCTCTGGCAAGGTCAGCATAGATGAAATCGCATTAGTGGCGAATGTGCGCCAGGATCGGCTTCCGACCGGAATGGATCCATTGCTGGATGCGGTTGAAACTTATGAGCCTGCGGTGGGCGGCGGAGTATTTGCCTACGGCGTCCACGCTGTCCTGGTCGCGGTCGAGTCCGACAACGGCCTCGTCGAGATTCTCGACTATGTCGTTGCGGAGGACTGCGGCACGATGATCAACCCGATGATCGTCGACGGTCAGGTCCAGGGCGGGATTGCGCAGGGGATCGGAACCGCGCTGTACGAGGAAATCCCATACGACGAGCTCGGCCAGCCGCTGGCCACCACCTTCGGCGACTATTTCGTGCCCTGCGCGCCGGAGATTCCGGACGTGCGGCTCGCGCATCTCGTGTCGCCGGCCACAGCGACCGAATACGGCGTCAAGGGCCTGGGCGAGGGGGGTGCCATCGCGCCGCCGGCGGCGATCGCGAATGCAGTCGCCGATGCATTCCGCAGTATCGGCGCGAGCTTCAACGAAACCCCGCTCACACCGCGGCGCGTGTCGGAGGCGATCGAGCGCGCGCGCCGCGCGAAAGGCGCTGGCGAATGAAGTCGGCACCGTTCGATTACGTGCGGCCGCGCACGGTGGCGGAAGCGAATGCGATGCTCGCGCAGGAGGGCGTGAGCACCGCGGCCATCGCCGGCGGCCAGTCGCTCGTCCCGATGCTCAATCTCCGTGTTGCGCAAATCGACCTTCTGGTCGATCTCAGCCGGCTCGACGAGCTGAAAGCAGTGAACGAAACGCCCGAGCACGTTCAGATCGGCGCGCTCACCACCCACGCCGTCATCGAAGACGGCAGGATTCCCGACCAGTTCGGCGGGCTGATGCGGCGGGTTGCCGGCACGATCTCCTATCGCGCGGTGCGCAACCACGGCACCATCGGCGGCAGCATCGCGCTTGCCGACCCTGCGGCGGACTGGCCGGGCTGCCTGATCGCGCTCGGCGCCAGCGTGCGCATCGCCGGCCGCAACGGAACCCGGAAGGAGGCCGTCGCAGACTTCGTGCAGGGCACGTATTCGACCACCTTGGCCCCCGGCGAGATTGTCCTCGGCTTCGACGTGCCGCGTCCCGAAAAACCGCCCCGCTGGGGCTTCGCCAAGGTCGCGCGCAAGAGCGGCGCGTTTGCGAGCTCTATCGCCTATGTCGTCGAACAGCGCCGGGGCGGTCCGGTCACCGTCGTGCTCGCTGCCGCCGGACCGCGCCCGATTGTCCTCGCCGGCGCGGCGCGCCATCTCGCGAGCGGCGCGGAGTCCGAAAACGCGCTGCGTGCCGCCGTCGACGACGATCTCAAGACGCATCTGCTGGACGCGGACCCCTATGAGCAGAGATTGCACGTCTCGACGGTCATGCGGGCGGCGAGAGACATGCGGACGCGGGCATGAAGATTACAGTCCAACTCAACGGGAGCAAGGTCGTCCACGACGTGGAGCCGCGGGAAACATTGGCCGATTTCGTGCGTGATCGCTGCGGCCTTACGGCCACGCATCTCGGCTGCGAGCACGGCGCGTGCGGCGCCTGCACCGTGGTCGCCGACGGGGAGGCTACCCGTTCCTGCCTGGTGCTCGCCGTCATGTGCGATGGCCGCTCGATCGACACCTTGGAAGGGCTGCGCGATGATCCGACCATGGCCGTGCTGCGCAAGCACTTCCATGAGAGTCACGGCGTGCAATGCGGGTTCTGTACGCCCGGGATGCTCATCATGGCGCGGGACATCCTTGCGCGCCTGGCCGCGCCCGACTCGGCAACCGTGCGCCACGAACTCAGCGGCCAAGTCTGCCGCTGCACGGGATATGCCGGCATTGTCAAAGCCATTGTTGCTGCCGGAAAGGAACTCGCCGCTTGCGCGCAGTCAATTTCCTCGGCTCGGGCATCGGGATGTAGCGCCACGTGGGAGCACAATCCGGAAGCTGTGGGTGGCCGACCGGAAGGGTGAGGTCCAACGATGGTGGCTTATCATCAAGGCTGCTGGGATCAAGGCTAAATGACCAAATTGCCTAGGATCGCCATCATCCTGACAGGTGGCACGATCGATTCGGTCGGTCGGGATCGGCTGGACCTTGCATGGTACATCGAGGCGAACAAGAGGCTTGGAACTGGCGAACTGCTTGCACAACTTCCCGAGATAGGTGGGATTGCACAGATACAAGAAGTCGCCTTCCGTCGTCTGCCGAGCCACGCACTTGTGGACAAGGATTGGATAGATTTGGTTCGAAAAATCGAATCTATTTTTGCTGACGATCGAGCCGACGGCATTGTGGTTACACATGGCACTAACACGCTGGAAGAGACAGCGTACTTCCTCAATTTGACGCTTAAGACTGACAAGCCGGTCGTGCTTGTGGGTTCAATGCGACCTTCGTCGGCTCTAAGTGCCGACGGATATTTGAACGTGTTTAATGCAGTGCGTGTGGCTGCGGACCCTCAATCTCGAGGGCGGGGCTGCCTTGTCGTCATGAACGACACGATATTCAGTGGTCGCGACGTCACAAAGAATGCGACATATCGAGTAGATGCGTTTCATTCGCGTGACCTCGGACCGCTCGGCTTTGCCGACGCTGACGCCAGGGTTGTCTACTACCATCAACCCACGCGACGCCATACGATCAACAGCGAGTTCGATGTCGGCGGCCTGGAGTCATTGCCTCGAGTCGATATCGTGGTGTCTTACGTCGGCGCCGACGGCATCATGATCGAGGCCGCCGCTGCCGCGGGTGCAAAAGGCATTGTCAGCGCCGGGACCGGTGCCGGCAGGCCCACGCCGGCCGAAGACGATGCATTCGACCGCGTATTCAGAGAGCGGGGGGTGATCATGTGCCTCTGCAGTCGCGTCGCGTCAGGGCGGGTCGTGCGAAGCCCCGGGCTGAACAGGCGCGGATTCGTCGCCGGCGACAATTTGCAACCGTGGAAAGCTCGGCTCCTGCTGGCGCTGGCGCTCGCCAAGACAAGCAACGCGGACGCGATCCAGCGGATGTTCGATACATACTGACGACTTGAGCCCTCAAGAAAGGCAAACAAGGGAGGCTTTGATGAAGGCAGACCTGGTCATCAAGAACGGCTGGATTGTCACGCCCGAAGCAACGACGTACGGCGGTGTCGCCATCTCGGATGGAAAATTCGTGGCAATCGGGACGAATGAAATATTGCCCGAAGGCAAGCAGGTGGTCGACGCAGACGGGCATCACATCCTTCCGGGTATCATCGATGCGCACGTTCATTTCAGGGACCCGGGCGTCACGCACAAGGAGGATTTCGGTACCGGTTCGACGGCGGCCGTCTGCGGAGGAGTCACCACTGTCGTGGACATGCCCAACCAGATTCCGCCGACCGAAAATGCCGAGCAAGTGGGCGTAAAGAAGAAGATTGGGGAGTCCAAGTCGCTCTGCGACTTCGCGGTACTCGGAGTCGTACACCAGACCAACGCCGGCGACATCCTTCCCATGGCCAAGGCAGGGGCCATCGGCTACAAGATTTTCTTCGGCGAGACGATCGGAAATCTTCCGTTCCCCGACGACGGAATGTGCATTGAGGTTTTCTCCAACATCACAAAATCCGGCGTGCCACTGTGCGTGCATGCAGAGAATCGCCAAATCCAACATTACTGGACGAACAAGCTGAAGGCCGAAAGCAAGAACGATCCGATCTATTGGGAAAGCTCACGGCCCTATCTCTGCGAAGCCGAATCGGTGTCGCACGTGATTTTTCTGGCCGAGAACTTCGGGACTATGCTGCACATCGTGCATACCAGCAGCAAACAGGCCACGCAGATGGTCAAGGACGCCAAAGCGCGAGGGCTGCGGGTCACCGCCGAAACATGCCCGCACTATCTGCTTCGCGACGGCGATGAGATGGCAAAGATTGGGCCGCTATTGAAAATAAATCCGCCGGTACGGTCGCGGGATCATGCCGAGGCATTATGGCACGGACTGCTGAACGGCTATATTGACATGATCGCAACCGACCATTCTCCGCATACGTTCGAGGAGAAAGGCTGCGATCGGAACGGCAAGATGACCAAACCCGCGATCTGGGAATGCATTTCCGGATTCTGCGGCGTCGAGACGGCGATTCCCGTCATGCTCACGGAGGTCAACAAGGGGCGAATGACGCTCAATCACTATGTCAAAGTTGCGAGCGAGAATCCGGCCCGGGTCTGGCAGATGTATCCGAAGAAAGGCGCGATCAGGCTCGGCTCCGACGGCGACGTCACGATCGTTGACATGAACAAGGAAATGACGATCGACGGGGGAAAGCTGCACTCCAAGAATACGCCGACGCCCTGGCATGGCTGGAAGGTCAAGGGCGTGCCGGTCTACACGATCGTGCGCGGTCACGTTCAGATGAGGGACGGCGAGCCGGTCGGCAAGGTGATCGGTCAGATGCAGACGCCAATATCAGACCAGTGAACGTGTCGGAGATGTCGGAAGCTGTCCAAAGTCATTCAAGTCGCGCACCGGCCGCCTTCACGACAGCTCCCCATTTCACGACTTCGTTCGCGATGAACCTTCCGAATTCTTTCGGCGGCATCATAACAACATCAAGCCCCATTTGCTGGAGTCGCGATCGCGTATCGGGTTGCGCAAAGCTCACGCTGATCTGCCTGTAGTAGGCGTCCACAATTTCATCGGCCGCTCCGGAAGGAGCTACGAGACCAAACCAAGTGACGGCGTCGAATCCGGATAGGCCCTGCTCTGCGAGCGGGTCAACATTCGGCAACAACGGCGTTCGTTCAATCGAGCTTAGACCGATAGGAACCAGTGCACCGGACCGGATGTGTTGTGCTGCGTCGCCGGCGCCCAGAAACATCATGGAGACTCTGCCGCTGATCAGGTCTGGTAGTGCTTGCGCCTGGCCGCGGTATGAGACGTGCGCGATGTCAATCCGAGTTGCGATCTTGAGCATCTCCCCCGTGAGATGCTGAACCGATCCGGTTCCTGAAGAGCCGAAGGTCAATTGCCCTGGATTGTTGTTCGCGTAGGCAATCAGCTCCCGCAAAGTTTTGATCTGAAGCGAGGGATGCACGACCAAGACGTTCTTCATGTGCACCAATAGCGACACCGGGGCGAAGTCTCCGACCGGGTCGTAAGGCATTTTGGACCCGAAAAGGGTGGTGTTGGCACCGTGTGTCCCTCCTGATGCCATTCCAATCGTGTATCCATCAGGAGACGCCTTGGCGACGACGTTCGAGCCTATGTTGCCACTGCCGCCAGTCCGATTTTCCACCACGAAACTCTGATTCCATTTGTCGCCAAGCTGCTGCGCGATTGTGCGAGCCACGGTGTCCATTGGCCCGCCGGCCTGAAACGGCACGATTATTCGAACCGACCGCGACGGGGACCATCCGGGCGTGGTGCTCGCGGCCCACGCTGCACAGCTGCAGAAGGGGATCAAAAGAGTGATGAGCAATGCGTTCTTCATGACCGTTGGATCCTGCCCTGCTCGCGAAGCCGCGACTACGCCTGCTCTATCCGTTTGGCGCGATTGACAAGTATACGAACGGGGTGCATCGTATACAATAGTCTGCGACGTCCGGGTGCTCCGGCTATTTGCAGCGCACCGCGGTAACCAAGCTAAGGGGAGAGCAGGCGATGAACCGAACGATATTTGCCCTGCTTGTGCTGGGAGCGACGTCGGTGGCTTCCGCCCAAGAGCCAGTGCAGCTGAAGTTCAGCCGCGTCGTTGATCTGACATTGCCGATCGAAAGCAACATGCCCGGAATTCCCGGGCTCAGGTCGTATGCAGAGAATCCATCCAGAGTTTCGATAATCGCAGCTATTACAGAAGCCCAAAAGGAGCTGCTGCGTGCGGAAGGGATGACTCTCAGCGACAATCTGGTGGTCAATGGGCGGTCCATGATCTCGATCCTCTCGATCCTGGTGCACAATGGCACGCACATCGACGCTCCTCGGCACATGTTGGAAAGGGGCTATTCGATCGATCAGGTCCCTCTGACACAGGTCACGAGGGAGGGCGTGCTGATCGATTTGCCAAACAAGGGGCCGAACTCGTCCGTTTCCGTGAAGGACATACTGGACACGGGCGTACAACTCGGTCCAAATCGGATTCCCGTCATCAACACCGGCTGGACGGAAAAGATGTGGCGCAAGCCCGGATTCTGGGAGCAGATGCCTTACCTGGAGCCGGGCGTAGGCGAGTTCATGGTTGGCAAAGGTGTACCAGCGCTCGCGATGGACATCTTTCCGGAGAAGGCAATCTGGCGAGGTGTGAAGCTCGATCCAGGTGAAAACTGGGTGGCAAATCACATCGCGCTGCTCGAGAAGGGCATACCGATGATCCAATTTGTGACCAATCTCTCGCAGATCGGCAAGAATAGGTTCGTTCTGGTCGCTCTGCCCCTAAAAATTAGGGGTGCCGATGCAAGTCCGGCGCGTGTGATCGCGCTAGTGGAATGACCTCGTTGAGCCGTTCGTCGGTGATCCGGCGAAGTGAATGACGTCGCTTAGGGTCACCCCGGGTTATCAACAACACGGCATCGGATTCTCGATCAGATTGTAGATGTGATCGAACGTGATCTCGTTGATCGGTTTCTGCACCTTGAAGAGGCGTGGCGGCGCGTTCTTCTGCACAGCCATGATAGCCGTTTCGACCGGCGGACAAGCCGGTTTGACGCACGGGACCTCCTTGATCACGATCGGCGTGTCTTTCGGCAGGGCGAAGTTCTGTCGCAACCAGTACCGGATCTGGTCGAGGGTATAGGGTGAAACCTCGATGAACCGGGCGAACGGGTCGCCATCGCTGGCGCGGTTGTCGCCGGTGGATTTGCAGCTCGCAAAACCTTGCGTGATCCTGTCCTGATCGAGCTTGCGACCGATGAAGACCAGCCGGTTCAATCGTTCCCCGCCCGCGCTCCACGAGCGGCCCGGCTTGCCCTCGAAATCGTTGTGCACGCCCTGAAACAGGAACTGATCGGGATCACCGCGTAAATTCAGGATGCCCTTCATTCGCATGATGCTCGCGCCGGATTCCGACAGCAGCGACCGGAACCAGCAACTCACCTTGTTTGCGTCGAGATCGCCGGGCTCGACGATGCAGACGGTGGAAATATCTTGCAGGTGAGGTGCATGGTTATGAGCGTGCTGGTGATCTTGGTGATGATGATGCGCATCGTGGTGCGCGATCTGATCGATCTTCTCAGACAAGTCCTGGCTCGCGGATGCAACATCAAAGATCGGAGTAAGGTCCATCTCTGAGTTTCTGGTCCGATGAATTTTGGCAACCTTGTTAAGCCTTGTGATCTTCCGTTCAATCTCGTCGAGCTGCTCCGCCGTGGCTAGGTCGATCTTGTTGAGCAAGATCAGGTCGGCAAACGCGATCTGCTCGCACAATTCTGCGGAATGCTCCAGTTGATCGGAGATGTATTTCGCATCGACCACCGTCACCACGCCATCCAGCGTGAACTCGCGCCGGAACTGTTCGTCCGCGTAGAGGCTCTGCGCGACCGGCGCGGGCTCCGCGAGCCCGGTAGTTTCGATGACGACCGTGTCAAACTTTGAGCGGTGCTCCATGAGCTGGAAAAGGCTGCGCATGAGATCGCCGCGCACGGTGCAGCAGACACAGCCATTATTCATCTGGACCACCTCCTGATCCGACGACAGGAGCAGATGGTGGTCGATGCCGACCGCGCCGAACTCATTGACGACGATGGCGATCTTGCGGCCGTCATCGGCCGTCAGAATACGATTGATCAACGTGGTCTTGCCGGCGCCGAGAAAGCCGGTGACGATGACAACCGAGGCTTTGCGAGTGTTGCTGTCAACCATGCTAGCAACCACGGGATCGACATATGAGATGGTCACTAGGTGCCTAACTACAATATCAGTCAGTCGGCCAACTTGGCGAGCAGTCGAAACCGACCAGTTCGGCGGCCTGCGGAGTTACAGATCCAGTCTTGGGACATCAAATTCCCCGGAAGCGAGATTTTTATCCCGCGGTGGGCGGCTGCCTATGGGCAGCATCGTAATCGGCGGCTGCGTGGTTCGCCACCGCCGGACGCGGACATTTTCAATGCATTTCTCGCATTGACCCAGTTGCCCGAGAACGCCGCCGAATCGGTGCGCTGCCCATATCGGCGTACGCCATCATCGCGGTACTGATGGTGTTCTACGTCGTGCTGGGCGCCGTGATGGATGAGCTCGCCATGATGCTCCTCACGGTGCAGACGGCCTACGGCCGCTCTACTACGGTCCGTCGGGCGCGCCGATTTCCACCCAGGACGGCTTCGCGGAGCGTCCACTCCAGAAGCACACCTTTTTCTCGATCAGCCGGATGCTGAGGTTTTGCGCTTTGGGTCTGTGAATCGCGGGTTCGTGTCAAGCGGCGCTGTAGGGGGAGTTCGCAACGATCCGACGCCCGGGATCGTACCCACCTTCCGGAGATCAGCTGCCGGGAATCAGATCGCCGAACTCGGCGGCGGCGTCGATCAGCCACTCCCAGAAACCGGCGGCGAAGCTGCGGGAAATGATGAACTCGTAGGTTGGCGTGTCGTCGACCTGCCAAAACTGCGCGCCGATGTAGGCAACCGTCGTGACGGCCGCATCTCCTGGACGAAATGCCCTCGGGTGCAGATCGATCGGCACGCCCTTCGCCAGGACGTCCCGCGCTCTCTCGCCTCCCACCCGGAAGACGGTGCGGCCGTCCGATTGATCGCTGACCGAGGCGAGATTGCCCAGCGTAGCGCGCAGGCGCTGTTCGAATGCGGCGCCGTCCTCGCCGTCTGCCATTGCGAGCCATTGCCCAGGCCCGCCCCAGACGAAGGCGATCGGTCCGGCGATCACGCACTTCGGGACAAGGACCAGCTGGAGCCCGAAGACGTCACGCACACGACCTGCAAGAGCATCCAGTCGGTTCCTGCGAACATTGACCGCCGCCAGTGCAGGGCTGCTGCGCCATGCGAGCGTCACCCCGGCACGACCGTCTCGCACGCCGTGCCGGTCCGTCACCAGCACGCGCTCGGGGCCGCTGCGCGGCGTGAGCGGCAATCTAGCCATGCATGCGCTCTCCTCCCGGATCGACGAAGCAGGGAGGACACACCTCCAGCTCGACGCTGTCGTTGCGCACAGGATCGGCGGCAATCATACGCTCGCCGACGCGCTCGGGGCCGCGGGCAAGCAATCCGAGCCCGATCCAGCGCCCACAGGCGGGCGAGAACGCGACCGAGGTGATGACGCCTTCGTCGTTCTGCGCCGTCGCTGCAGCATCGCGCGACACGAGATGCGCCCCGGCGCGCAGCTGTTGCCGTGGGTCGACCGCCTTGAAGCCGACGCACCGCGGTCGGCTCGGATCAAGGAGCGCCGGGCGATCTGCCAACACCCGCCCGATGTAATCCTTCTTCGCGGACATCATTCGTCCGAGGCCGAGATCGCGGGCCGTCGTCCGTCCATCGATTTCGCTGCCTGCCACATGCCCCTTCTCGATCCTCATCACGCCCAGCGCTTCGGTGCCGTAGGGCTCGATTCCGAATGCCGCCCCGGCCTGCATGAGCGCGCTTGCCAGCGCGTCGCCATGCCGCGCCGGTACGCCCAACTCGAATGCGAGCTCGCCGGAGAACGAGATGCGATAGAGGCGCGCGGCTGTACCACCGCACACGGTCAGCTCGGCGGCTGCCATATGCGGAAATGCGGCGTTGCTGATATCGAAAGGGAGATCGACGAGTGCCGCCAACGTCTCGCGCGCGCGCGGCCCCGCAATCGAGAACTGCGCCCACTGGTCCGTTGCCGGCACCAATTGTGCGTCCAGCTCCGGCCACAACACCTGATGGCAGAACTGCATGTGCTGGAAGACCCGCTCGGCGTTGGCGGTCGTCGTGGTCATGAAGAAGCGGTCCTCTGCCAAGCGTGACGTCGTGCCGTCATCGAGCACGTAGCCGTCTTCGCGCAGCATCACGCCGTAACGCGCCCGTCCGACCGGCAAGGTCGAGAAGGTGTTGATATACAGGCGATCAAGCAGCGCAGCGGCATCCGGACCCTGGACGTCGATCTTGCCGAGGGTCGATACGTCGCAGAATCCGACGGCACTTCGGACCGTGCGTACCTCCCGGTCCACGCTCTCTCGCCAAAGGCGCTCGTGTGGGTGCGGGAAATATTGAGCGCGTAGCCACAATCCGGTCTCCACGAAGACGGCACCCTGCTGCCTTGCCCATGCGTGGGTCGGCGTAAGCCGCACCGGGCGGAACTGCTTGCCTCGGTGGTGACCTGCCAGCGCGCCGATCGCCACCGGCGTGTAGGGCGGCCGGAACGTCGTGGTTCCGGTCGCGGCGATCGAGCGTCCGGTCAACGCCGCCATGATGGCGAGGCCGCTGACGTTGGCGGTTCTACCCTGGTCGGTCGCCATGCCGAGCGTCGTGTACCGCTTGAGGTGCTCGACGGAGCGGAACCCCTCGCGCTCGGAAAGCGCGATGTCGTCGGCGGTGACGTCGTTCTGGAGGTCGACGAACGCCTTCTGCTTCGAGGCCGTGACATGCCACAGCGGAGTCACCGCGAACGACTCGTCATCGGCTCTTGCCAGCTCGAGCGGGCTCGTCTTGTGGCCTGCGTCCTCTGCCGCGCGGCCTCCTGCCTCGGCCCCCGAGGCGAGGCAGGAGGCAAGCGTCATCGTCCCATTCGCTGCACCGACAACCGTCATTCGCTTCGGCATCGATCTCGGGACGAACGCCGCGATCTGCTCGTCCCAGATCGGCCGTCCGCCCTGGTGGCAAGTCAGGTGCACATTGGGATTCCAACCACCGGACACGCCGAGTGCATCGGCCGCGATCGTCTGCCTGCCGTCCGGGCATCGAACCGTGATCGACCGCAAGGAACGAGTCCCGGCGGTCGCAATGACCTCACCGCCGGCGATCACGCGCACGTTGTCGAGCCGCCCGGGCCAGCGCCGGACGTCTGGGCGGCTGTCGATGACGGCGGCCACCGGAATGCCGGCGCCCATGAGGTCGGCTGCGCTGTCCCAACCGTCGTCGTTGTTGGTGAAGATTGCGACCTCTCGGCCGGGAGCGACCGCGAAGCGGTTGACGTAGGCGCGCATCGCCGATGCCAGCATGACGCCGGGTCGATCATTCCCCCCGAACACGATGCTGCGTTCGGTTGCCCCGGCAGCGAGCACTGCATGCTTGGCAATGATGCGCCACAGGCGCTGCCGCGGCGCGTGCGGGGGAGGGACCGGCAGGTGATCGGCGACCCGCTCGAGCGCGCCATAAGTGCGGTCATCATAGACGCCGAACACGGTCGTGCGCGGCATCAGCCGCACTTCGGGCAAGCTGCCAAGCTCTTCCACGACGCGGCTCGCCCACAGCTGCCCGGACATGCCGCCGATTTCCCGATGATCGGCAAGCAGCCTGCCGCCGAAGCGAAAATCCTCGTCGCACACGATCACCCGGGCACCGGACCGCGCGGCCGCAAGCGCCGCCGCCAACCCGCTCGGCCCGGCGCCGATGATCAAGACGTCGCAAAACGCATGAGCCTGCTCGTAAAGATCGGGATCGCTCTTGCCGGCTGCGCGGCCGAGTCCAGCGGCGCGGCGGATCAGCGGCTCGTATACGCGCTCCCAGAAGGACGCGGGCCACATGAAGGTCTTGTAGTAGAACCCCGCCCCGAGCAACGGACTGAGCCACGAGCCGCCGGCGAGCAGGTCGAAGCGAAGCGATGGCCAGCGGTTCTGGCTGCATGCCTCGAGCCCCTCATACAACTCGATGGTGGTCGCTTTCAGGTTCGGTTCGCGCCGTGCCCCCGAGCGCAATTCCACGAGCGCATTCGGCTCCTCGCTGCCTGCCGCAAGGATCCCGCGGGGCCGGTGGTACTTGAAGCTGCGCGCCACCAGCCGTTCGCCGGCCGCGAGCAGCGCGGAGGCGAGCGTATCCCCGGCAAAGCCGGTGAGCACACGATCATCGAATTGGGCGCGCAGCAGGCGTGACCGATCGATGAGTCCTCCGGACTTCAGCCGGCGGGGTTGGGGCAACGCGTTCATGGCGCGGTGCCGCCGGTTCCGATGCCGAGCGTCCGCGACTTCAGCGACTCGACGCCGAAAATCTCGTGATTGCGCGTATCGCGGGTGACCACGAGCCAGGCCTGGCAGGCGCCGTGATACCAAAGCTCGCGATGGGGCCCGGCGGGGTTGTCGCGAAAATAGACGTAAGACGTGAAGCGCTCCAACGCGTCCGGCGCCTGCGGATCAGGACGCTGCACGCTTGCGTCGCCGAGATAGCTGAATTCGCGCAGGTCGCGCTCGCCGCAATGAGGACAGTCGATCCGCATCTCGAGCTTCAATGCAGGTTTGGCTGCGCGCCCGCGCCGCGCTCGTCGATCAGCCGGCCGGTCGCGAACCGGTCCAGTCGATACGCGGCAGCGCTCGGATGCGGCTCGTCGCGCGCGATCAGGTGCGCGAAGCACCATCCGGACGCGGGCGTCGCCTTGAAGCCGCCGTAGCACCAGCCGGCGTTCAAATAGAGCCCATCGATCGGCGTCCGATCAATGATCGGCGAACCATCCATGGACATGTCCATCAGGCCGCCCCATGCGCGCACGATGCGCAGGCGCCCAATCATCGGCATGATCGCCATCCCTCCTTCGCACACGTCCTCGACGGTCGGAAGGTTGCCCCGTTGCGCGTATGAATTGTAGCCGTCGATGTCGCCGCCGAAGACCAGTCCGCCTTTGTCGGATTGGCTGATATAGAAGTGCCCGGCTCCAAACGTAATCACTTGGTGGATGAGCGGCTTCACCCCTTCCGAAACGAAGGCCTGCAGCACGTGGGTCTCGATCGGCAGCCGCAGGCCCGCCATGCCGGCAAGCCGGGAGCTCGACCCAGCAACCGCAAGCGCCACCTTGCCGGCACCAATGGTGCCGCGCGGCGTGTCGACCCCCACCACCCGTCCGTTCGAAACGCGAATGCCGGTAACCTCGCAGTTCTGCACGATGTCGATCCCGCGCCGATCGGCGGCGCGCGCATAGCCCCAGACGACCGCATCGTGCCGCGCCGTGCCGCCCCGGCGTTGCAGCAGGCCGCCCTGGATCGGAAAGCGCGCATCATCGAAGTCCAGATACGGCACCAGGCCGCGCACCTGCTCGCGATCGAGCAACTCCGCGTCGACGCCATGGAGCCGCATCGCGTTTCCCCTGCGCGCGAACGCATCGCGCTGTGGGTCGGAATGGTAGAGGTTGAGCACGCCGCGCTGGCTCACCATGGTGTTGTAGTTGAGATCCTGCTCCAGTCCTTCCCACAGCTTCATCGACCATTCGTAGAATGGGATGTTGCCGGGCAGCAGGTAGTTGGATCGTATGATGGTGGTGTTGCGTCCGGCATTGCCGGATCCGATCCAACTCTTCTCCAGCACCGCCACATTGGCGATGCGGTGCTCCTTCGCCAGGTAGTAAGCGGTAGCAAGCCCGTGCCCGCCGCCCCCTACGATCACGACATCATAGGTCTCGCGCGGCGCCGCATCGCGCCACGCCGGCGTCCAGCGCGTTTGCCCGGTGACGGCGTTCCATGCGAGAGCGAGGGCCGAATACCGCATGCGCTCATACCCACTAACCGTGATTCCAGCTATCAGCAATCGAGCGTGGTCTGACGCTCCCATTCGGTGAGGTGGCGCGAGTACGCATTCCAGTCCTCGTATTTCAACTTGATGTAGGACGACAACACGTCCTCGCCCAGGGCTGCCTTGAACACCGATGATCGCTCCAATGCGCGCAGCGCATCGAGCAGGTTCAAGGGCAGTTTCTTGGCATCGGCTGCCTTGTGCCCCTCGGTGTACATGTTGATGTCGAGGCGCCGGCCCGGGTCGCGCTTGTTCTTGATTCCGTCGAGCCCCGCGGCCAGCAGGGCAGCCTGCAAGAGGTACGGGTTGGCGGCGCCGTCCGCGAGCCGCAGCTCGAACCGGCCCGGCTCGGGAATGCGGATCATGTGAGTGCGATTGTTCCCGGCATAGGTCACCGTGTTGGGCGACCAGGTCGCCCCCGACAGCGTCATCGGCGCATTGATGCGTTTGTACGAGTTCACGACCGGATTGGAGATCGCGCACAGCGCTTCGGCGTTGTGCATGACCCCGCCGATGAAGTGATAGGCGGCCTGGGACAAGCCGAGCTCGCCCTCTGCATCCTCGAAGACGTTGCTGCCGTCCTTCGTCGACCAGAGCGACGCGTGCACGTGGCAGCCGCTGCCGGTGAGATTCGTGAACGGCTTCGGCATGAAGGTCGCGCGCAAGCCATGCTTCTCGGCGATCGATTTCACCATGAACTTGAAGAAGGCATGCTTGTCGGCCGTGCGCAGCGCCGTATCGTACTCCCAGTTCATCTCGAACTGGCCGTTCGCGTCCTCGTGATCGTTCTGGTAGGGCTTCCAGCCGAGCGATACCATCGCGTCACAAATCTCGGCCACCATATCGTAGCGGCGCATGAGCGCCTGCTGATCATAGCAGGGCTTTGACTGCTGGTCGGCCGCATCGGAGATCGAGCGTCCATCCGGCGCAATCATGAAGTATTCGCATTCAACGCCGGTTTTCAGCTCGAATCCCTGCTCCGCCGCCGCCGCGACCACGCGTTTGAGCACCCGGCGCGGATTTTGCGTCACCTGCGCGCCGCCCATGACGAGATCCGAGGCAACCCACGCCACCTCCGGCTTCCACGGCAGCCTCATGAGGCTGTCCGCATCGGGCGTGGCCAGGATGTCGGGATCGGCCGGCGTCATGTCGTACCAGACCGCGAAACCGGCAAACCCGGCTCCGGATGCTGCGACCGTGTCGATCGCGCTCGCCGGCACGATTTTCGCGCGCATCGTGCCGAAAAGGTCGACGAAGGAGATCAGGAAATACTTGATCCCTTGTTGCTTGGCGATGTCTCCCCAGGCTGGCATTCTGCGGCCCCCTCCGTGCGTCACAAATTTCCCTGTCCTGGTATCCAATCGGTGCCGGCGAGCGGAACGCGCGCCATGGCGGCAGCTTCGACCGTGAGCGCGACCAGATCCTCCGGCTCGAGATTGTGGACATGGGTCTTGCCGCAGGCGCGCGCGATGGTCTGCGTCTCCAGTGTCATCACCGACAGAAAATTCGCGAGCTTGCGTCCGGCGATGAGCGGATCGAGCCGGGCCGCAAGCTGCGGATCCTGGGTCGTGATTCCGGCCGGGTCGCGCCCCTCGTGCCAGTCGTCGTAGGCGCCGGCGGTGCTGCCGAGGGCGCGGTATTCGGCCTCCCAGTGCGGATCGTTGTCGCCGAGCGCGATCAGCGCCGCGGTGCCGATCGACACCGCGTCGGCGCCCAGCGCCAGGCACTTGGCCACGTCTGCGCCACCGCGGATGCCGCCGGAGACGATCAGTTGCACCTTCCGGTGCATGCCCAGGTCTTGCAGTGCCTGCACGGCCGGACGAACGGCGCCCAGCGTGGGGATCCCGACATTCTCGATGAAAACGTCCTGCGTCGCCGCCGTGCCGCCCTGCATCCCATCCATGACCACGACGTCGGCGCCGGCCTTCACCGCGAGCGCCGTGTCGTAGTAGGGGCGTGACGCGCCGACTTTCACGTAAACTGGCTTCTCCCAATCGGTGATCTCACGCAGCTCATTTATCTTGATCTCCAGATCGTCGGGCCCGGTCCAATCCGGGTGACGGCAGGCGGAGCGCTGGTCGATACCCTCCGGCAGCACCCGCATCTCGGCCACCCGCCGGGAAATCTTTTGGCCGAGCAGCATGCCGCCGCCACCGGGTTTGGCGCCTTGGCCGACCACGACCTCGACGGCGTCCGCGCGGCGCAGATCATCCGGGTTCATGCCATAGCGCGACGGCAGCACCTGATAAACCAGAAGCGCGGAGTGCTCGCGCTCCTCCGGCGTCATGCCGCCGTCTCCGGTCGTGGTCGAGGTGCCGACGGCGCTGGCGCCGCGCCCGAGCGCCTCTTTCGCCTGCGCGGAGAGCGAGCCGAAGCTCATGCCGGCGATGGTGATTGGAATCTTCAGCGTGATCGGCTTCTTCGCGTGACGCGCTCCGATGGTGACGTCAGTCGCGCATTTCTCCCGGTAGCCCTCGAGCGGGTAGCGGCTGATGGAAGCGCCGAGAAACAACAAGTCATCGAAGTGCGGCAGCTTTCGTTTCGCCCCGGCGCCGCGGATATCGTAGATGCCGGTGGCCGCCGCCCGGCGGATCTCCGCGATCGCATACTCATCGAAGGTCGCCGACTTGCGGGGCGGCGTATGGATCCAGCGGTCCTGAACGGTCATCAATAAGATCCGAGGTTGTCCATGTTGAAATGATAGAGCCGCCGCGCCGAGCCGTAGCGCCGGAATTCGCCGAGGTCGGCGCCGTTGACGCCGGCCGAATTGAGCAGCGTCCGCAGCTCGACCTTGTGATGCTGCTGCAGCGGCTTCTCGATGCAATCGGCGCCGAGACTTTTCACCTTGCCGCGGACGTAAAGATGCGCCTCGTAGATGGAATCCCCGAGGGCTTCGCCGGCGTCGCCGAGCACCACGAGACTGCCGGCTTGCGCCATGAAGGCGGAGAGGTGCCCGACCGATCCCTTTACGACAATGTCGATTTCCTTCATGGAGATGCCGCAGCGCGCCGAGGCATCGCCGTCGATCACCAGCAACCCCCCGTATCCGGTCGCGCCGGCCGCCTGCGAGGCATCGCCTTTGACGTGGACCTGGCCGGACATCATGTTCTCGGCGACGCCCTGGCCCACGTTGCCATGGACGATGACGGTGGCCTGCTTGTTCATCCCGGCGCAGTAGTAGCCGACGTGACCCTCGATCTCGACCGTGACCGGCGCGTCGATGCCAGCCGCGACTGAATGTCGGCCGCGCGGATTGAGCACGCGCCAATGGGTTTCGTTGGTGTCGGACTTGAGCCGATGCAGCGCGGCATTCAGCTCGCGCAACGGAGCGTTGGCGAGATCGACCGTCGGCATCAATGCCGTTCCCAAAGATACGGCGTTGCGGGCTCCGGCTCCCAGACCTTTGCGCTCTCGATGCCGGGCAGGTCGACCAGTGCGCGGTACTCGGTGCCGAACGCCACCCAGCGATCCGTCTCGGCCATCACGGCGGGCTTGCAGGCGATCGGATCGCGCAGCACGCCGAAGCCGGCCTCGGTGCCGACGACGAAGGTATAGAAGCCGTCGAGCGTGCCGAGTGTGGCGCTCAGCGTCTCTTTCAGCGAAGCGCCTTGGCGCATCTTCCAGGTCATGAAGCCGGCGGCGACCTCCGAGTTGTTCTCGGTCTGGAAGCGAAGACCTTGGCGGATCAGCTCGCGTCGTACCGCGTTGTGGTTCGACAGGGACCCATTGTGCACCAGGCATTGATCGGGACCGGTCGTGAACGGGTGCGCCCCGTCGGTGGTCACGGCTGATTCGGTGGCCATGCGCGTATGGCCAATGCCATGCGTGCCCGCCATGTGTTCGAGGCCGAAGCGCGCCGTCACGCGGTCGGGCCGGCCGACCTCCTTGAAGATCTCCATGCGCCGCCCGGCGCCGACGACGCTGATCCCCGGAATGCACGCAAGCTCCGCCCGGATCGCTGCTTCCCGTGCCGCCGGAACGGTCATGACCGCGTGCGTGTCGCGGACGTGGTGCGGCAGTGGTGCGTCGGCGATACGCCCGAGCTGCTCCATCAGGCCCGCAATGTCGAAGTGCGGCGATGCCCTGAGCGTGAGCTTCACACTCTCTGCGGGCGCTTCCCGGCCATAGACGGCGAACCCGGCCGAGTCCGGACCGCGGTCGCACAGCGTGCCGAGCATGCCTGCGAGCAGCGCGCCGAGGCCGGGTTCTAACTCGGAATCTTTGAGAAACAGCCCGGCAATGCCGCACATGTACTGACTGCTTCGTTTGCGCTGTAATAACCCAATCCTGGGCGGCCACGGTCGCATCGGCCCTTGGTTTTGTCAACTGCCAAGCACGTTTCTTTCTTGTAAGGAAACTTCACCTCGAGGACAGACATGGCCAAATCACCCGCTGGCTCGCAGGGCAAGCGCACCCGCAAGGCGACCGCCCCTCATCACAACAGCGACTCCGAGGGTGACTTGCGCACCGGGTCCTTGGCACCTGTGGACACCGTCAACCGCACGCTGGAGGAGGGGATCGGCGCCGAGGTGCGCCGACTGCGCAAGTCGCTCGACTTGACCGTCGCCGAGCTCGGTACCGCCGCCGGCATTTCTGCCGGCATGCTGTCGAAAATCGAGAACGCATCGATTTCTCCGTCGCTCGCGACGCTCGATGCGATTGCCAAAGCGCTCAACGTTCCGGTCAGCCGGCTGTTTGCTGAAAGCGAGGAGCGCCGCGATTGTTCATTCGTCAAGGCGGGGAGCGGAGTGCGCATCGAGCGGCGCGGCACCAAGGCAGGACACCAATATGATCTGCTCGGGCACTCGCTTGCGGGCGAGCTTGGGGTGGAGCCGTATCTCATCACGCTGAAGGAGGATGCCGTCCCCTACACCAATTTCCGCCATGCCGGCGTGGAATTCCTCTACATGCTCTCCGGCAAGGTGCGCTATCGCCACGCCGACCGCACCTATCTCATGGAAGCTGGCGATGCGATGTTCTTCGATGCTGCTGCCCGACATGGGCCGGAAGAGCTTGTCGAGACGCCCATGCAGTATCTGTCGATCATTATCTACCGGCGCCAGGCTTGATCACCCGCATTTGCTGCGCCTGCGTCGTCCCGTTGCTTGTCCATGCCGCACGTCACGCAGCCTGCGGCGGCGCCGCGTAGGGTGACAGTGCGCGCCTGAGGAAGCTGCCGTCGCCCGGCTCGCCGAGGATTTTTCCCTCCTCGGCGACCACCTTGCCGCGCAGGATCGTCATCACCGGCCAGCCGGTCACGGCCAGTCCTTCGTATGGCGTGTAGTCGGCGCCGTGGTTGAGGATCTCCTGCCGGATGACCTCCTTCCGGCTGGCGTCCCAGAGCACGATATCGGCATCGAAGCCGATCGCGATCGAGCCCTTCTTCGGATAGAGGCCATACA
Source organism: uncultured Alphaproteobacteria bacterium (assembly GCA_963827585.1). Lineage (GTDB taxonomy): Bacteria > Pseudomonadota > Alphaproteobacteria > Rhizobiales > Xanthobacteraceae > VAZQ01. Next base: position 36,257 of record CAWHCK010000045.1, on the reverse strand, counting down.
TCTTGGCGTGGTTGGTCGAGGTCATCGCCACGAATTCGTTGGCGGTGATGCGGCCCTCGACGACGCCCTTGCTCCACAAGATCGGAAGACGCGTCTCGATACCCGGGATGCCGTTCGGCACCCATCGGAACGAGGTCCGCGCTCTGGGATTCTTCTTGCCCTGCGAGCCCTCGAAATAGAACGGGCAATGATCCGACGAAAAGGTCTGGAACACGCCTTGCTCGATCCCTTCCCAGATCGCATCCCAGCTGGCGCGGTCGCGCGGCGGCGGCGAGCAGACGTATTTGCCGCCGCTGTCGTCCATGTTGAGGCCCTTGAGATCCTCGGCGGTCAGCGCAATGTATTGCGGGCAGGTCTCGCCGTAGATCTTCAGCCCGCGCTGCTGCGCCCACCGGATCTGCTCCATCGCCTGGCGGCCCGAGACGTGCACGATCATGATCGGCACGTCGAGCAGTTCGGCATGGCTGATGGCCCGGTGCGTGGCCTCGCGCTCGATGGTTTCGGGACGCGAGGCGGCATGGTAATAGGGCGCCGTCTTGCCCGCCTGCTCCAGGCGCTCGGTCATGAACTTGATGGCGTCGTAGCCCTCACAATGCACCATCACGAGCGCACGGCAGCCGCGGGCGCATTCGAAGACTTCGAGCAGTTGACGGTCGTTCAGCACCAGGTCGTCGTAGGTCATGAAAACCTTGAACGAGCTGTAGCCGTCCTCGACCAGCGCCGGCAGTTCCTGCCCGAGCACGCTCGCCGAAGGGTCCGTGATGATGAGGTGGAACCCGTAATCCGCCAGGCACTTGCCGTCGGCCTCCTTGTGATACTCCATGACGCTGGTCCGCAGACTGGCGCCGCGCGGCTGCAGCGCGAACGGCAAGACGGTCGTGTTGCCGCCGGCGATTGCGGAGCGGGTGCCGGACAGGAAATCGTCCGCCATTTTCGGGCCGCCGAAGGCCGGCTGCGAGAGATGCACATGGCTGTCGATGCCGCCGGGCATCACGATGAGGCCGGAGGCGTCGATCTCGCGCGCCGCTCCCTCGATGCGCTCGGCAATGGCGGCGATGCGGCCCTTCCGCACGCCGATGTCGGCGCGGAAGGTGTCGCTCGCGGTGGTGACGGTGCCGCCGCGGATGGCGAGATCAAAGTCCGGCATGACGACCTCCGAAGGCGCTCGGGTCCAAACGCGTGCGGATCGCGCGCGTGGTCGCTTTCAATTTTTTCGCTTGTCATGGTATCTCGACACGTCCAGCCTAGCTACTACCGGCAGGTTCACCACCGCGCGGATCGATGATGATGAATTCCGGCGGGCCGCGCGGCGATATGGGGGAGACATACGGCTTCGAGAGCGGCACAGGCCCGCTGGTCGCGGATCCCGGCTCGGTCCTCGATATCGCCGCCGCAATCGCAGGCGGCCGCGTCAGCGTTCGCGATGTCTTGGAGACAAGCCTGAGCCGGATCGCCGCCGTCGAGCGCCTGGTTCAGGGCTGGTGCATCATCGACCGCGAGGATGCGCGGGCGCAAGCGCAGGTGCTGAACGAGGAAGCGCGGGCCGGCAAAGTGCGCGGCCCGCTGCATGGAATTCCAATCGCCATCAAGGATGTGATTGACGTCAGGGGCTTGCCCACCCGCGCCGGCAGCGCAACCCGTGCGCATGCGTCGGCGGCCGGCGTCGACGCGCAGGTGGTCGCGCAGCTGCGCGCGGCCGGCGCAATCGTTCTCGGCAAGGTCCACACCACGGAATTCGCCTATTTCGATGGACCGCCGCCGACGCGCAATCCGTGGAACCTGGCCCACACGCCCGGCGGATCCAGTTCCGGCCCGGCGGCAGTCGTTGCTGCCGGTATGGTGCCGCTAAGTCTTGGCACCCAGACGGCGGGCTCGGTGAGCCGGCCCGCCGCCTACTGCGGCATCGCGGCTTTCAAGCCGAGCACGCGCGCGTGGTCGAGCTTCGGCGTGGTGCCGTTCTCGCCCATGTTCGATACCGTCGGCGTGTTCGGCTATCGGGTTCCGGACGCGGTCGCAGCGGCACGCGTTCTGATGCCGCGGTTCCTTGGCGGTAACAGCGATGTGGAGCAAGCCGATCCGCCGCTCAAAATCGGTCTGATCGAAGATCCGATCCTGCAGCATGCGAGCGCCCTGGTCGCACAAACAATCGAAACTGCCGTTCTGAAGCTGCGGGAAGCAGGCCTTGATGTTCAACGGCGTCGCTCGCCCGTCCGCTTCAGCGATATCATTGCCTGGCACAAGATCGTCACGGAATATGAGTTGGCGCGCGCCCACGCGGAGCTGGCAGTAACCGAGCGCCAGGTCACATCGGCCTTGCGAGACGCGGTCCGACGTGGCCAAGCAATCGAACAAGCAACGTATCAGCATGCGTTTCGCGCAGTCGACGCCGCGGCGGAACGGTTCTGGGCAACGATGCAAGGTCTTGATGCGCTCATCTTCCCCGCTGCACCCGACCTCGCCCCGCTGGGCATGAAAACCGGCGATCCGAGCTTCATCATCCCGTTCACGGCACTCGGCGGACCGATTGTTTCGGTCCCGGTCGCCGTTGCGCCACAGGGCTTACCGCTCGGTCTGATGCTGATCGGCGCACCCGGAACCGATCGGACCATCGCGACCACAGCTGATCGACTGGCCGGCGTGATCGAGCTCTCCCGATAAACCAGCCACGCGCGGCGCGCCGCTCTTCAGCACGGATTTTCTCCATAGGCGGGAAAGTTGACCTTGGGGAAAAACTGATCTGAAATGCGCGAGCGGCGGGCAGATCAGTGCACCGCGGAAGGGCATGGCGAAGGCACGATGAGCTACCGCATCTCAGTCGATACCGGAGGCACCTTTACCGACGTGGTTGTCGCAGATGGGCGCGGCATCCGCGCCATCGGCAAGGCGCTGACCACGCCGCAGCGCATCTTCGACGGCATGCGTGCCGCCATCGACGTGGCAGCGGAAGAGTGCCGCATGTCCGGCGACGAGCTGCTGCGCCGATCCGACATGCTGATCTACGGCACCACCCGGGCCACCAACGCGGTCGTGACGCAGTCGACGGCGAAAACCGCATTTCTCACGACCCGCGGCTTCCGCGATACTCTCGTGCTCAAGGAGGGCGGCAAGTACGACCCCCACGATTACAGCTACGATTACCCGCCGCCCTACATCCCGCGCCGATACACGTTCGAAATCGACGAACGCATCGATTCGCAGGGCAACGTCGTGCGTGCGCTCGACCATCAACAGGCGCGCGAAGTGATCCGCACGCTCAAAGAACGCAAGTTCGAGGCCGTCGCCGTCAGCCTGTTGTGGTCGATCGCCAACAGCGCACACGAGCAGGCGATCGCGCGCATCCTCGACGACGAGATGCCCGGCGTTCCTTACACGCTCTCGCATGAGCTGATCCCGATCGTCCGCGAATATCGCCGTGCCTCCACCACGGCGGTCGATGCTTCCCTCAAGCCGTTGATGCAGGAGCACTTGCGGCAGATGGAGGAGGATTCTGCGGGCGGGCGGCTTCACCGGCGAGCTTCTCATCGGCACCTCGGCCGGCGGCTGCCAGCATGTGTCGGAGGTCGCGGCCCGACCGGTGCAGATGCTCAAATCCGGTCCCGCCATGGCGCCGGTTGCCGGGCAGGCGTACACGACGATCGAAAACCTCGGCGGCGACGCGATCGTGTGTGACACCGGCGGCACGACCTTCGACGTTGGTCTCGTGCGCGACGGCAATCTCGTCTATACGCGCGACAGCTGGCTCGGACGCCGCTGGATCGGCCACATGGTCGCGATGTCGACGGTGGACGTGCGCAGCATCGGCGCCGGCGGAGGTTCGATCGCCTGGATCGACGCGGGCGGGCTGCTGCGCGTCGGACCGCAGAGCGCCGGCGCGGTGCCCGGGCCGGCCTGCTATGGCCGCGGCGGCGACCAGCCGACCGTGACGGACGCCGGCGTCGTGCTCGGCTATTTCGACCCTGACTACTTCAACGGCGGACGCATGACGCTCGATGCCGGCGCCGCGCAGCGCGTGATCGAGAGGCTCGCGCGCGAGATCGGCCGCAGTCCCCGTGACACCGCCTTTGCGATCATCACCATCGCCAACGAGCTGATGATCAAGGCGATCCACGAGATCACCGTCAGCGAAGGCCTGAACCCGCGCGAAAGCGTGATCGTCGCAGGCGGCGGCGCGGCCGGGCTGAATATCATGCCGATCGCCCGCGAGCTCGGCTGCTCGACGACGATCCTGCCGAAGACCGCGAGCGCCATGTCGGCATGCGGCATGCAATACTCCGACATCGTGTTCGAGCAGACGCGCAGCCGGGTCACGATGTCCGGCAGCTTCGACATGGATGGCGTGAACAAGGCGCTCGTCGAAATCGATGCGAAGCTCGAGCAATTCCGCAAGGATCTGCACGGTGCCGAGCGGGCGCAGTATCGCAAGGAGTATTTCGCCGAGGCCCGTTACAAATCGCAGGTGTGGGAGCTCGACACGCCCTTGCCGGTCAAGCGGTTCCGGACGCCCAAGGACGTGGCGGCGCTGGTCGAGGCGTTTCACACTGTTCACGACCGCGTCTATGCCGTCCGCGACGAGCAGAGCGAGGTCGAGTGCGTGAACTGGCGAGGAAAGGTATCGATCCGGCTGTCCAAGCCGGCGAAGCCGGTCAGCAAGCGCGCGGTGCGACACAAGCCGAAACCATGGATGACGCGGCAGGCCTATTTCGGCACCGATGACCTGCGAAGGACGCCGGTGTTCCGCGGCATCGAGCTCAAGCCCGGCGCCTCCATCGCAGGCCCCGCAATCATCGAGGAGCCGACGACCACAATCGTGGTCTATCCGCGCATGAGCGCCTTCGTCAGCCCGTCCGGGCACTACATCTTGAAATCATAGAGCAGAACGGACGTTCCCCATGGCCAAGGCCAAAGCCAAACGCACGCCAGACACGGCACATCTCGACCCCGTCATCATGACGGTGATTGCGAACCGGCTCGACGGGATCGTGCGCGAGATGACCAACACCCTGCTGCGCGCGGCGCGATCCGCGGTCATTTCGAGCGCGCGGGATTTCTCGTGCTGCATCATCACCGGCGATAACCAGCTGCTCGCTTCCGCGGAGGGTTTGCCGGTCCACATATTCGGCGCCCACCTGCAGGGCGAGAACATGTGCAAGTACCACGCGGGCGACATCCGCGAGGGCGACGCCTATCTCGACAACGACCCGTACGGTGGCAACACGCACCCGGCGGACCACACCATTCTGGTCCCGGTGTTCATCAGCCGGCGAGCATCTGTTTACCACAGTGGCCAAATGCCATATGGCCGACATCGGGAACAGCATCCCGTCGAGCTATTTCGCCAAGGCCCTTGATGTCTACGAGGAAGGCGCGATCGTTTTTCCCGGAGTGCGCCTGCAGCGGAACTTCAGGAACGAGCAGGACATCATTCGGATGTGTCGCGCGCGCATCCGCGTCCCCGAGCAGTGGTACGGCGACACCCTGGCCGCCCTCGGCTCCGCCCGCATCGCCGAACGCCGACTGAAGGAGCTATGCGCGAAATACGGAAAGAAGACCATCAAGACCTTCATCAAGGACTGGTTCGACTATTCCGAGCGGCGGATGATCGAGTTGGTGCGGAAGCTGCCGAAGGCGCGGATCGAGAACATTGGCCGATCGGATCCGCTCGAAGGCATCCTGCCTGACGGGTTGACCATCAAGGTCATCATCGAGATCGACCCGAAGAAGGCCAAGATCGACGTCGATCTGCGCGACAATCCCCCGTGCGTCGATTGCGGCCTCAACACGTCCCGTGCCGCCGCCACCAGCTCGGTCGTCGGTGCGATCTTCAACAGCCTCGACAAGGACATCCCGCGCAATGCCGGGTCGTTCCGGCGCCTGTCATTCCAATATGCCGAGAACAGCGTCGTGGCAGCGCCGGTGTTTCCCCATAGCTGCTCGACCGCAACCACCAACGTCTCCGAGCGGCTCGTCAACATCACGCAGTCGGCCTTCGCCAAACTGGGCGAAGGCCACGGTCTCGCCGAAGGAGGAACCGGCCTTGGTGCAGGCATGGCGGTGCTCTCGGGCAAGGACCATCGGCGACAGAATGCGCGTTACGTCAATCGCATGATGCTGTCGACCAACGGCGGTCCGGCGAGCCCGACCGCGGACGGGTGGGTGAACTATGCGATTCCCGTCATTGCCGGCCTCATGTACCGCGACAGCGTGGAGATCGACGAGCTCAAGCATCCGTTCCGGGTCGAGTCTCTGGCCCTGGTCCCGGATTCGGCCGGCGCCGGGCGTTTCCGTGGTGCACCCGCTCAGGAGGTGACGTACACGGCCCTCGAAAATCCTGTCCAGGTGGTGATCCCGTGCGACGGGCAGTTCGCGCCGCCGCGCGGCGTCAACGGCGGCCACAATGGCACGCCGGGGTCGACCCACTTGATCAATCATAATGGCGATGTCACGAAGCTTCCGAACGTCGTCAACACCCACATGCAAAAGGGCCAAAGCATCCGCGGCCGCGACAGCAGCGGCGGCGGCTACGCCGATCCGTTGACGCGCGACCCGAAGCGCGTCCTCATCGACGTGATGGAAGGCTGGGAGTCGCGCGAGAAGGCGCGCGACGTTTACGGCGTCGTGTTCACCGGCCGGGTCGAGGACGACAGTCTGGCGGTGGATGCCGACGCAACCAAGGCGCGCCGGGCGGAGCTCGCCCGGCGGTCCGTCCCGCCGGGCGAGCGACCACAAGCCGGGCTGGCGGCGGAGTAGCAATCACCGCACGACGAGGGGTCCATGGATCTCATTCTGCGCAACGCTCGCATCATCGGCCGCAACGGCGCGACATTCGACATCGGCATCGACCGAGAGCGCATCGCGGCGATCGAGCCGCGGCTTGCCGCGGATGGCCGGGAAATCGATCTCGAGGGGCGCCTGGTCTCGCCGGGTTTCGTCGAGACCCATATTCATCTCGACAAATCCTGCATTCTCGACCGCTGCAAGGCGGAGAAGGGCGACCTGGAAGAAGCCATCGGGGAGGTCGCCAAGGCGAAGCGCGCCTTTACGCCGGACGATGTCTATCAGCGCGCGCGGCGCACGTTGGAAAAGTGCATCCTCAACGGCACGACGCACATGCGCACGCAGCTCGAGGTGGACCCGGGCATTGGCTTGCGCGGCCTGGAGGGCGTGCTGCCGCTGATCGACGAGTACAAATGGGCGATCGACATCGAGATCTGCATCTTCCCGCAGGAAGGGCTGCTCAACAATCCCGGCACGGACGCGCTGATGATGGAGGCATTGAAGCGGGGCGGCAAGGTCGTAGGCGCCGCCCCCTACACCGACACCGATCCGAAGGGGCAGATGGACCGCGTGTTCGAAATGGCGCGTGAGTTCGACATCGACGTCGACATGCATCTCGATTTCGGACCGAGCCCCGATGACCTGGACCTGCTCTACGTCTGCGAGCTGACCGACAAGTACAAATACGGCGGCCGGGTTGCGATCGGACACGTCACCAAGCTATCGGCGGCGGCGCCGGAACACCTCGAGAGAGCCGCAAGGCGCATGGCCGATGCCGGCGTGGCGCTCACGGTGCTTCCGTCGACCGACCTCTATCTGATGGGCAGGCATATGCAGCACACCGTCATGCGCGGCGTGACGGAAGCGCATAAGCTGCTGCACGCGGGCGTCAATTGCTCGCTGTCCACCAACAATGTGCTCAATCCCTTCACGCCGTTCGGCGACTGCTCGCTGATCCGGATGGCCAATCTTTACGCCAACATCTGCCAGGTGGGCTCTCGAGCGGATATCCGCGAATGTTTCAACATGATCACCCGCCGCTCGGCTTCCTTGCTGCGCCTTCGTGACTACGGCATCGAGGCAGGCCGATCCGCCGACCTCGTGGTGCTCGATTGCATGGAGCCCGAGGTCGCGGTCGCGGAGCTCGTGCCCCCGATGTACGGATTCAAACGAGGCCGACCCACGTTCACCCGACAACCCGCCGTCCTGCACCGCAACTGAACGGTCCGTGCTCGCATGAACGCATCTGTCCTGAGCGCGAAGGAGGCGCCTCCGCACGATCCCGTCGGGGCGTTCTGCAGCAACAATCATGTTGCCCTGCGCGGTTCCGGAGCAGGTCCGCTTGCGGGCCTCACGATGGCCGTCAAGGACATCTTTCACATCGCCGGCCACCGCACCGGATTCGGCAATCCGGACTGGCTGCGCACCCACCCGCCGGCAGTGGAAACCGCCGAGGCGGTGCGGCAATTGATCGACGCGGGCGCCGACATGGTCGGGCGCACGCTGACGGACGAACTCGCCTACAGCCTGTCCGGCGAAAACATGCACTACGGCACCCCGGTGAACACGGCGTGTGCGGAGCGCGTGCCGGGAGGCTCGTCGAGCGGCTCCGCGGCTGCAGTGGCTGGCGGGCTCGTCGATTTCGCGCTGGGCACCGACTGCGGCGGCTCGGTGCGCCTGCCGGCGAGCTATTGCGGCATCCTCGGCATCCGGCCGACCCACGGGCGCGTGTCGCTCAACGGTGTGATTCCGTTCGCCGCGAGCTTCGACGTGGCGGGATGGTTCGCCCGCGACCCGGATGTCCTCCAGAGGGTGGGGGGCGTGCTGCTTGGGAAGCACGGCGAGCCGGCTATGCCGCAGCGGCTGTTGCTCGCGAAGGATGCCTTCGCCTTGGTCGATCGCGAGGTCGCGGAGGCGTTGCGCGGCGCGGTCGAGGCGGTCGGCAGTCGCTTTCCCCGTGTCGAGGAAACCACCGTCAGTCCCGCCGGGCTGGACCGTTGGATGGAAATCTTTCGCGTGGTGCAGGGCGCAGAGATATGGGCGAACCACGGTCCATGGATGGAGCGCACCAGGCCGCGCATCGGCCGCGCCATCGGCGAGCGCCTCGCGTGGGCCTCGCAGCTCGACGGCGAGGAAGTTGCCGTCAGGAAAGCCGAGCACGACGAGGTGCTCGAGCACCTCGACGCGCTGATCGGGGAGGCAGACGTTCTGTGCCTGCCGACCTCGCCGCGCATCGCGCCGTTGCGCGGCACGGAGCAGCATGAGCTGGAAGTGGTCTACCGCTACCAGGCCATGTGCCTGCTGTGCATTGCCGGGCTTGGCGGCTTGCCGCAAATCAGCCTGCCGTTGGCGACCCTCGAAGGCTGTCCGCTCGGGCTGTCGCTCGTGGGCCGCCGCGGCACCGATGAGCAGCTGCTGGAACTGGCTCGCCGCGTCATGCAGCGACAGGGATTGGGCGAGGACGAGAGATGACCACGTATGCGCAACGCGGCTATGGCGCGCGGCAAGTCGGGTTCGGCGAAAAGCCCGGGATCGTGGTCGTCGATTTCCAGCTCGCTTTCACCGATGCGAGCTTTTCGACCGGCGGCGCACCGCTGGTGCGCCGAGCCGTCGAGAACACCGCGCGCTTGCTCCAGGTCGCGCGCCGCGCGGGCGTACCGGTCGCCTCCTGCTTCATGTGCTATCACAGCGAACGCGACGCGCCGCACTGGAAGGTCGACGGGATCGCCGAGCTGATCGAAGGGCATCCGGGCACGCAGCTCGATCCCGCCATCGCGGATCCATCCTATGATTACGTCCTGCGCAAGGGAGCGCCGTCGATCTTCTTCAATACGCCCGCTGCCGCCTATTTCGCCAAGAACCGCGTCGATACGATGATCGTCACCGGCTGCATTACGTCGGGATGCGTGCGCGCCAGCATCGTCGACAGCTTCAGCCTCGGCTTCCGCACCATCGTGCCGGAGGATTGCGTCGGCGATCACGAGCTCGAGCCGCACCAGGACAATCTGCGCGACGTCGAACGACGCTACGCCGATGTGAGCACGGCCGACGACGTCATCCGGCAGATCGACGCCTGGCGAGGACGCAATCTGGACACCTGATCCGTCAGGCGCGGACCTGCGGGTGGCGCCTGCACAGGAGGGCAGCGCGATGCCGAAAGACATTCAGTGTTGTTTCGCCGTGCACGTGGACGCGGTGGCGGGATGGATCGGCTCCTACGGAGGCGAGGATTCGCCTGCCGACATTTCGCGCGGCATGTTCGCGGGCGAGATCGGCACCTTGCGGCTGCTGGAGCTGTTCCGCCGCTGGGACATCAGGACGAGCTGGTTCGTCCCCGGCCATTCGGCCGAGACGTTTCCCGACCAGATGAGGCGTGTCGCTGACGCCGGCCACGAATTCGGCGTGCACGGCTACACCCACGAGAACCCGATCGCGATGACGCCGGACCAGGAGGAGGCGATCCTCGTCAAGTGCGTCGAGGTGCTCACGAAACTCTCGGGGAAGCGGCCACGCGGCTACATCGCCCCCTGGTGGGAGCTGAGCAACGCCACCGCCGGACTGCTGCTCGAGCACGGCTTCGTCTACGACCACAGCATGTTCCACAACGACCACACGCCGTACTACGTTCGGGTCGGGGACACGCTGGACCGTGATCGACTATTCCCAGCACCCGGAGACGTGGATGAAGCCGCTCCAGCGCGGCACCGAAACCGACCTCATCGAAATTCCGGCGAGCTGGTACCTCGACGACCTGCCGCCGATGATGTTCATCAAGAAAGCGCCGAACAGCCACGGCTTCGTCAATCCGCGCGACATCGAGGACCTCTGGCGCGACCAGTTCGACTGGGTCTATCGTGAGATGGACTACGCCGTGTTCCCGATTGCCATCCATCCGGACGTCGCCGGCCGGCCTCAGGTGCTGCTGATGCTGGAGCGGCTGTATGCCCATATGATCGAGCATCCAGGCGTACGCTTCATCACGCTCGGCGAGATGGCGGACGATTTTGCCCGGCGTTCGCCGCGGAGGAAGTGACCGGACGACATTTTCGGGCATCCTCGAGGTGCCGCACCGGATCGAGGGACGAGCATGTGCGGCCTGTGCGGTATGTTCGAGAGCGGGCGGCGTTGGCTCGATGCGGCGGCGACACTCGATCCGGCGCATTTGCGCCGTGAGCGGCTGCGACGCGTCGCTCTTGTTCGCGAGGTGCTCAAATCCGCACGCATCGCCGTGGACGACTGGCAGGGCGCAAGTTTCATCCTGCGGGGCCCCACGGGAAAGACCGATATCGTCGACAATCTGTTCGACCTCTGGCGCAAGGCGGAAGCGCTCGGCCATCGGGCGCTCGACCCGCTGGCGCAGGATTTTCCCCCGTTGTCCGAGGATTCCGGCGTGCAGGACACGGAAACGCATCTCGCGGACCGTGCTTCAAATCAAGGCGAACGGATCCGGTCGCGTCATTCCGGGGCGGGGGCGAAGTCCCCGACCGCTGGGCGCTCGCCGCTGGCGCGGCTTCGCCGCAACGACGAACCGAGAAAACGGGTATCGGAGGAGACGCAATCGCCGTCCGATCCAGCATCCGAAACGGCGATGCGCCGCATCCCGGTCCACGTCCTTACGGGCTTTCTCGGCAGCGGCAAGACGACGCTGCTCAATCGGATGCTGCGCGATCCGGCTCTCTCCGACAGCGCGGTGCTGATCAACGAGATCGGGGCCGTCGCCATCGATCATCATCTGGTGGAGCGCATGGAGTCGGGTGACGGGCTCGACGTCATTGTGTTCAAGGGAGGCTGCGCATGCTGCACCTTGCGCGGCGATCTGGTTTCGGGGCTGCGCGAGCTGTACGCGCGGCGCGCCACCGGAATGCTTCCGCCGTTCCGCCGCGTGGTGCTCGAGACCACCGGGCTTGCCGACCCGGCGCCGGTGCTGTTCACGCTCGCCGGAGATCCCGCGCTGCGCCACAAGTTCGAGGCGGGCGCGGTGTTGGCAACGGTGGACGCCGCACACGGTGCGGCGCGGTCCGCGCGGTATCCGGAGTGGGGAAAGCAGGTCGCCATCGCCGATCGCCTGGTTATCACCAAGTCCGATCTCAGCGAGCCGTCGCAGGCGGCGCAGCTTGCCGCGCTGCTGGCCCGTATCAATCCTGCCGCTGAAATCTTCGATGCATGGGACGTGACCGACGTCGGCAGCCTGCTCGCACGCGTGCGCCCGATTTCGGCTCCGCGACCGGAACCTGCCAATGCATTGGGCAGCGTCCGGCGCGTGCATGGCCGCGCGGTGGTCCATACGCCCGATGTGGACAGCGTCTCCATCGTCCTCGGGGAGCCGCTGGAATGGTCTGAGCTGGCGATCTGGTTGACGCGGCTTCTGCATGCGCACGGCGACAGGATGCTGCGCTTCAAAGCGCTCCTTCGCGTCCAGGGCTGGCCGACCCCGATCGCGCTCGACGGCGTGCATCACCTGATTCATCGGCCGCGCCACATGGCGGCTTGGCCGTCGGGGCCGCGCGCGTCGCGACTTGTTTTCATCACTCGGGGGTTGCAGGTCGAGGCGATCGAACGGTCCTTGCGCGCATGGCTGATACGGCACGCGGCGGCGCCCACGGATCAATCGCACGCGTTTGCGAGCGAGCGCCCAGCGTGAGGCGCGATCACTTGCCCGGACGACGATGTCGCATGGTTCCTACGGGTCAATTTCCTTTCTTGACTGTCAATCCATTTCGGTATGGAATTTGCATTTCCGCAACCGGGAAGCTTGTTGTTTCGCGAACTTGGAGAGGAGGACAGGCATGACGTGGACTGTTTTGGAATTGCGCCGCATGCCGAATGCGGTCGCCGGCGCGGCGCTGGCGATTTCGCTTTCCGGCGCGCCCGCCACGGCGCAGAAGGCCGAGCCCTGCATCGCCGGGTCATGGGAACTGACCGGCGCACTCGCCCACACCGGGGGCGCCATCAAGATGGGCATCGAGGCCGCCGTCGACGAGATCAATGAAGCCGGCGGCGTGCTCGGCCAGAAATTGCGCGTGATCCCCTACGACGACCAGGGCGAACCCTCGCGCGCGGTCGATAACGCCCGGCGCATCGGCGATCGCGACAACTGCATCATCATGATCGGAGGTTATCGCACGCCGAACGCGCTCGCTATCCGCACTGTGCTCAGCGAGATGGGCCAGCCATGGATGGGCGTGATCTCGGCCGGCACCCGTGTGATCGAATGGGAGAGCGGCAAGAACGAGTGGATGTTCCGCGTCTCGGCGAAGGACCGCTGGGTGGCGCCCTTCCTGGTCGAGCACGCGTTGCAACGTAGCAAGACCAAGAAGATCGGCTTTATGTTCGAGGCGACCGGCTGGGGCCAGGGCGCCGTGCCCGACGTCGAGGCGGCCGCCAAGGAGAAGGGCATTCCGCTGGTCGGCAAGGAGACGTTCAACATCGCTGACCAGGACATGAGCGCGCAGCTCATCCGCCTGCGCGATGCGGGCGCCGACACGCTTATCTTCTACACCGTCGACCGCGAGACCGACGCCATCCTGCGCAGCATGGACCGCATCGGTTACAAGCCGGCGATCGTCAGCGCCTGGGGCATCGGCGTGCAGCTCGGCAAGACCGCCGGCGCGCTCACCGAGGGCGTTCTGGTCCACGGCACCTTCGCCTGGACCGGGCAATTGAGCCCACGTGCGCAGAAAGTGTGGGAGCGCATCAAGGCCAAGGAGAAGCTCAAGGATCCGAGCGAGCTCGTGCTGCCGAGCGGCACCGCGAACGCCTATGACGCCGTGTACATCATCGCTGAAGCGCTCAAGATCGCCGGCGCCTACGACAAGAAAAAGCTGCGCGATGCATTCTACCAGGTGAAGCACGAGGGCATCATTGCCAACTACAGCCCCGCCTTCGAGACGACGGCGGAGCGTCACGACGCGATCCTCCCGACCCACTACAAGCTGCTGGCCTATCACAAGGGCATCCTGCTGCCGGTCGAGCAGACGCCGTACGCCGCCAAGCAGTGACCGTGCGTCATCGCTTGACGTGGAGGCCGGGGACGACTCGGCCTCCACGTTTTGAGGTCCGATGGGCGAGATTGTCCAATATCTTCTGATCGGCCTGTCGCTGGGCGGAATCTACGCGCTGGTCGCCCTCGGCTTCTACATCATGTGGGAAGCCACCAAGGCGGCCAATTTCACGCATGGCGACGTATACATGGTCGGCGCGGTCCTCACGGTCGTGCTGGTGGAACGTGGACTGCCCCTGCCGCTCGCCGCGCTCATCGCCATTGCGGCTGCCGCCGTCATCGGCGCCTTGATCGAGCGGCTGCTGGTGCGTCCGTTCAACAAGGAGCCGAATGCGATCGGATGGATGCTCACGACCATCGCGGCCGGGATCATGATCGAGAGCATCGCGACGATCACGTATGGTCCGCTTGGACGGCCGTTGCCCTCCCCGCTCGCCGAGCAGCCGATCCGCTTCGGCGGGGCGGGCATCTACCCGCAGGAGATGCTGCTGCCGATTGTCGCCGTCGCCGCGATGTTCGGGCTCGAAGCCTTTTACCGGCGAACGACCCTCGGTCGCGCCATGCGGGCCGTCGCGTTCAATCGCACCGCCGCCGGCCTGATGGGAATCAACCCGAACCGCATCGCATTGATCGCGTACGCTCTCGCCGCAGCGATCGGCGCGCTCGCCGGCATCCTCATTGCACCGGTCGTACAGGCAGCGCCGGCCATGGGGGCTCTGATCGGCCTGAAGGCGTTCGGAGTTGCGATCGTGGCGGGCATCGCAAATGCCCGCGGGGTGGTCATCGTGGGGCTCTGCTACGGCGTGATCGAGAAATTCATCGAGGGCTATATCAGCACCGGCGCGCGCAATGCCGTGGGCTTCACACTGATGATCGTTGCCCTCCTGCTTTTCCCGCAAGGCATCTTCGGGCGGCGTGAGGTCGTGAAAGTATGACTGGCCGCCAGCAGTTCATCACCACCCTGCTGCTCGGCGTGGCTTTCCTCATCTTGTTCCGGCAGCTCGAGCCCACGAATTATCAGATTGGGCTGATGATGCGCTGCATGATCCTGATGATCGTGACCATCGGCCTGAACATACTGATCGGGCACGCCGGCCTCGTCTCGCTCGGGCAGGCTGCACTCTACGGTCTCGGAGCTTATGTTGCTGCCTGGCTGGCGGTGAAGCAGGGAGTGCAATTCCTGCCGGCCGTCATTGCCGGGGCCGTGGTGACTGGGCTATTCGGCGCCGCGCTCGCCTATCCCACCGTTCGGGTGCGCGGCGTCTATCTGGCGGTCATCACCATCGCCTTCGGGTTGGTATTCCAGAACATTCTGGTGGAATGGCTGCCGGTGACCGGCGGCACGCAAGGGCTGCTCGGAATTCCCCGCGGCAATGTATTCGGCATTTCACTGACCCGGCCGATCTATTTTTGGGTCGTGGCCGGCTGTCTGATCGCCGCCTTCGTCATCCAATACAACGTCATCCATTCGCGCTATGGCCGCGCCATGCGGGCGACCGCGCAAAGCGAGAATGCGGCTAAGGCGCTCGGCATCAACCTGGCAGCCACCCGCACGCTTGCTTTCGTCATCTCGGCCACGCTGGCCGGCTTGGCGGGAGGGCTGTACACGTTTCTCAATCTGTTCGTGAACTACGAGACGTTTACGTTCTTTCACTCCGTCAGCTTCCTGCTGATGGTCATTCTTGGCGGTACCGGAACCCTTGTCGGTCCGCTCGTCGGCACCTCGATCCTCACCTATATCGCCGAAATCCTGCAGGACCTTCAGGAGTGGCAGATCTTTGCCTACGGCTTCCTGCTGGCAGCGGTGATGTTCGTCATGCCGCAGGGGATCGTCGGTACCTGCGGCGCATTATGGGAACGCTTCGCGGTGAAGTCGCGCGGGCGCGAGACCAAGGGCTGGCCGGACCGCAGCGTGGCGTTGGCAGAAATTCTCGGTCCCGGCGAGGGACCCGAGCAGATAGCGCTCGAGACCAAATCCCTCACCTTGCGGTTCGGCGGACTGACCGCAGTCGACGATGTCAGCCTCCAGGTCCAGTCCGGTACCGTCCACGCCCTGATCGGACCGAACGGCGCCGGCAAGTCCAGCCTGCTCAACTTGATCTCCGGGTTCTATGTTCCGAGCGAAGGGAGCATCGCATTCTTCGGCACCGGTATTGCGGGGCTGCCCAGCTATGAGCTCGCGCGCCAAGGCATCGCGCGGACGTTCCAGAATACGGAACTGTTCGGGCAAATGACCGTGCTCGAGAACGTGTTGGTCGGATTTCATTCGCATTATCACAACACGCTCTCCGAAACCCTGCTTCGGCTTCCGCGCTTCGGGCGCGAGGAGCGCCGGTTCTTGAGCCAGGCGCACCAGCTGCTGAAATTCGTCGGACTTTCCGACTTTGCCGAAGAGGAAGCCCGCAATCTGCCGTTCGGTCATCAGCGGCGGCTCGAAATCGCACGCGCCCTCGCGCTGCGGCCCAGAATGCTCCTGCTGGACGAACCGGCGGCGGGTCTGACCCACGGCGAGATAGAAGATCTCAAGAAGCTGATCCGGATGCTCGCCGATCACGGCATCACGGTTGTCCTGGTAGAGCACCATGTCGAGATGGTGATGACAGTCTCCGATCGTGTCACCGTTCTCGATTATGGTCGCGTGATCGCGTCCGGCAGCGCCGGCCAGGTTCAGAAGAACCCTGAGGTCATCGAGGCATATTTCGGGCACGGCAGCGTTGTGCCGCCGCGAAGGCCGGTGCCCATTCTGCTCGATCAGCCTGGTGCCGCGGAATGACCGCGCCGCTGCTGAAGGTCGAAGGTCTCAAGGTGGCCTATGGCCGCATCGAGGCGGTGCGGCACGTCGACTTGGTAGTGCATGCCGGTGAGTTCGTGGGCATCATCGGGTCGAACGGCGCCGGCAAGACATCGACGCTGCGGGCGATTGCCGGTGTCGTGGCACCGGCTGCCGGGTCGATCACCTTCGCGGACGAAGACATTACCGGGCTTGCGAGCTACCAAGTCGTTCCGCGCGGCATCGCGATGGTGCCTGAGGGTCGACAAATCTTCGCCGACCAGACCGTGGAGGACAATCTGGTCCTCGGCGCATATCTGCGGACCGGAAAGGACGATGCCGGCGTCGCCACGGACACTGCGCGTGTGTTGGAACTGTTCCCGGTGCTGCGGCGGCGGCTGACCCAGGCCGCGGGCTCGCTTTCCGGCGGCGAGCAACAGATGCTGGCAATTGCGCGCGGGCTGTTGTCTCGGCCCAAGCTTCTCGTGGTCGACGAACTGTCGCTCGGGCTCGCCCCGAAAATCCTCGATCTCCTGTTTCCCGTTCTGGTCGATCTCAATCGCGAAGGTCTTTCGATCCTGCTGGTCGACCAGATGGCCTCGTATGCGCTGCAGGTCACGAATCGAACCTACGTCATGGAAAATGGGCGTATTCTGATGCAAGGCGAATCCGGCGCGCTGGCCAATGATCCCCGTGTTCTCGACGCTTATCTGGGCCACCATGCCATCAGCTAGCTAGAGCATGATCCGGAAAAGTGGGTACCGGTTTTCCGAAAAGATCATGCTCAAAAAAAGCTAGAGCGTGATTGCAACTCAACCTGGAGCAATCACGCTCCTGGCCGTGAATTCATGAGCGCCGCTCACTTAACCGCGCCCGATGAATGAGCGCATGTGATTGGGCAGGATTGTCGCCTCATACAGGTTCACCTCAGGCGGCAAGCTGCACATGAGCACGACGACCTTCGCGACATCCTCAGCGGCCATCACGTAATCGTCGGGTTGGGCCCCCGGCCCGGCTTTTGTCCGGCCGCGCCGGGTCGAAAAGCTGCTCAAGGTTGCGCCCGGATGCAAGATCGAAGCAACGACACCGTATTTGCGGCCGTCCATGGTCAATTGATGCGTCATGCCTTGAAGGGCAAATTTGGTCGCCGTGTAGGGCAGGGAATCCGGCCGTGGCGTCTTGGCCGAGACACTACCGATATTGATGATGCGCCCGCCCTGCGGAGTCTGACTTTTCATTATCTTGATGGCCTCACGGCTGCATAGGAACGCCGCCGTGAGGTTCACGTCCAGAACCTCCTGCCAAAATTTCAGCGTGATGTCTTCGATGGGCATATGGGTCGGGACACCGGCATTGTTCACGAGGACGTCCACGCGACCGTAGGTCTCGTATGTCTTCCTGAATAGCTGGGCGACTTGGTCTTCGCGCGTAACGTCAGTCGTCACCGGCAGGGCGGTGCCGCCCGCACTACGAATTCCGGACGCCACGTCCACGAGCATTTCTGTTCGGCGCGCCGCCAAAGCAGTTTTTGCACCAGCGGCCGCCAACGCTTCCGCAATTCCACGTCCGAGGCCAGCGCTTGCGCCCGTGACTATGGCCACTCGATCCATTAGTTGTTTGGTCACCGTGCCCTCCATCGTTGCGCAAATTCGCTTAAGCAACGATCAGCGCATCCAATGCGGTCGCCCCTTGTCCCTCGGCGTGTACCATCAGCGGATTGACGTCGATCTCAGTCAGCTCGGGAACAGTCTGCATCAGCCGACCAATGGCCATGACCACCTGCGCGACCGCCTTGACGTCCGCCGGCGGCGCGCCGCGGAAACCGGCGAGCAGCTTGGCCGTGCGCAGCGTGTGCAACGCCTCGACGATCTGCGTTTCGTCCGCATCGACCGGCAAGAGCTTCACGTCGCCCAGCGCCTCGACCCAGATGCCGCCCAGGCCGACCAGCAACACCGTACCCCAGCCGGGATCGCGCTTGGCACCCACCATCAGCTCAATCCCTTTCGGCGACATCTTTTCGACGAGGGCGCCATCGATCGTGATGTCGGGCGCAGCGCGTTTGACGTTTTCGACCAATGTGTCCCAGGCGGCGCGCACCGCGCTTTCATCGGCAAGATTCAAGATGACGCCGCCCGCTTCGGTCTTGTGCGCCAGCGCCGCGGCCTGCGCCTTCAGCACCACCGGATAGCCGATGCGCCTGGCCACCGCGATCGCTTCGTCGGCGGTGCGGGCAAGTTCGCCGTTGGGCACCCGAACGCCAGCGGCTGCGAGAACCTTCTTGCCCAGCCATTCGGGCTGCGCGCCCGTCCCGAGCTTGGGCAGCCCCTTGATCGGCTCGGGCGGCATGACCGCGGCCGGACGGGCGAGCAAGCGGCCATAGCGCGTGTAGAGCGCGATGGCGCGCATCATGCGGTCCGACGATCGCGAGAACACGGCCGGACTCTCCCGCACGGCTTCCATGACGTCGGGGGCGAGCGGCCAGGTGTCGCCGAGCGCGACCATCACCTTGGGCTTGGTCGATCCAACCATTCCCTTGTTGAAGCTCTGGATCGGGCGAGCAGCGTTGATCGGAAAGGAGATGAACAGCATGCCGGTATTCGGATCGTCGAGCAGCGCCTTGGTCGCCACCGACAGGGCGTCCGGCGCAAACCCGGCGGTGACGTCGAGCGGATTGCCGTAGTTCCCGTAGGCGGGGAGTACCTCTCCGACCTTCTTCAACGTGGCCGGCTCGAGCTCGGGAAGCTCGAGGCCGACCTCCTCGGCGAAATCGTTGGTCAGTCCCACATATGCGCCCGAGGCGGTGAGAATGCCGGGCCCCTTGGCAGGCGGGTCGGGATAGCGCACCAGGATCTGGACGAGATCCATCATCTCGTCCATGGTGTAAACGACAACGGCGCCGGCATCCTCGGCTTGCGTTCGCATCGTGGCGAAATCGCCGATCAGCGCGCCGGTGTGCGACTGCGCGGCCTTGCGCGCCTTTGCGCCGCGGCCCGCTTGCATCAGCACGATCGGTTTGGCGGCCGCGCGTGCGCGGCGACAGGCGGCGAGGAATTCCGCCGGCCGGCGGATCTGTTCGCAATAGAGCGCGATCACGCGGGTTGAAGGGTCCTCGGTGAGGAACTCGACGAAATCGGTGCCCTCGAGGCCGGCCTCGTTGCCGGTCGAGATCACGTAGCTGAGCGGAAGGCCGAGGCCGTCGGCGGCGCGCTGGAAGTGGCCGAGCAAGCCGCCACTCTGGCCGACGAAGGCGACACCTCCTTCGACGTTGCGCCGCGCCTCGCGCGCGTACAGCATGTGCAGCCACATGCCGTCGACGTTGTTCGTCATGCCGAGGCAATTGGGTCCCACGACCGCAAGTCCGGCCGCCCGCGCGGTGGCGGTGACGGCGTCCTGTGTCGTTTGATCGCCGACCTCGGCAAAGCCGGCGGCGAATATCATCGCCGAGCCGACCTTGCGGCGCGCGCAGGCGTCGATCGCCTCGGGGACGCCAGCAGCCGGCAGCGTGAAGACGGCGAGGTCCACGCCCTCGGGCAGCTCGTCCGGGCTCTTGAGCACAGGGCGGCCGTCGATCGGTTCGGTGCTGCGGCCGACCAGATGGATGTCGCCCTTGAAGTCATTGAGCTTGAGCGATTGCAGGACCACCTGGCCCGCGCTCCCGGCGCGCGCCGACATTCCGACGATGGCCACCGATCGCGGCCGCAGGAACCTGGCGACGGCCTGGCGCCCGCGTGCGGCCTGCGGACCGGTCATGCCGCGTCCTTGTCCGGCTGGAACATGAGCAGATGCGTGCCGTCGTCGAGCGGATGCCAATGCGGCTTCACCTTCATGCCGACCTTGAGCTCCTCGGCCTTGCAGTTGACGATGTTGGCGATGAAGTTGACGCCAACGTCCAGCGTCACGCTCACCACGGCGTAGGGCTCGGCACCGCGGAAGGCAGGCGTACCGCGTTCAGTGATGGTGTAGGAGAACACCACGCCCTTGCCGGACACCTCGCGCCATTCGATGTCGCGCCGCCGGCCGGTGAAGATGCTCACCGGACGCGGGAAATGCTGGTATTTGCCGGTCGCCTTGCAATACTGGATGACGAGCTTCTTCTGCTTCGTTCCCTCCCAATACGGCTCGGAAAAATCGAAGTGCTTGATGGTGCGCTTGACGCCCAGCGTGTCGTTCAATGCTTTGGCCATGATCGCCTCACGTTAGGATTCTTGAGTGGTCGCATTTTCTGACGGAAAACCGGCGCCTAGTTCCCCCTCCCATCCCTCCCCCGCGTGCGGGGGAGGGATGGGTGGGGGGCTATTCCGGGACCAGCACCAAGGCCGCGCTCGAGCCCCAGTTGCGTCCGTAGTTGATCCAACCGATGCCCGTCACCAGCGCATTCTTGGTATCCTTGACCTGACGCTTGCCGCCCTCGCCCTGCAGTTGCCGCACCGCCTCGAGCAGGTTGTGCGACGAGCAGGCCGCCTGGCCCGCGGAGATCTGGCCGCCGCCGGTGTTGAGCGGCAGATCGCCGTTGTAGGAGAAGTCATGATCGCGGATGAACGGTACGCCTTCGCCCGCTTTGCAGAAGCCGAAGGCCTCGAACTGCAGCATGATCGCGATGATGAAGTCGTCGTAGGGATGGAACGAGGCAACGTCCGCGATGCCGATCCCAGCCGCGGCGAGCGCCTTCTTGCCGCAGATTTCGTGACCGCTCTTGGTCACATCGACCAGGTTCTCGCCGCCCTTGAAGTTGGTCCGCTCGGCGTAGCCGATCGGGATGATGCTCTTGGAAAGCCCTTTTTCCTTTGCACGCTTGCGGCTCATCATGAGTAGGCCCGCAGCGCCGTCGGTCCGCATGACACAGTCCAGCAATCGGATCGGATCGGCGATGATGCGCGAGCTCATGTAATCGTCGATGGTGATCGGGACACGCAGCTTCTCGCAGGCGTTCTCGTTGAGGAGCGCGTGGTTGCGCTGGGTTACCGCAAGCTTGCCCAACATCCGGTAGTCGAGGCCGTATTTCGCCTCGTAGGCCCGGCTGAGCAAGCCGAAGGCGCCAGGTGGTCCCATCAGGCCGTAGGGGTCGGTCCACTCGCGCCGGTAGGAGTGGCTGTGGTCGGTACGGTCCTCCAGCACGTGGGTGTCGGCAAACAACAGGAACGCGACGTCGCACATCCCGTAATCGATCGCGGCAGCCGCGCGGGCGACGCAGCCCGCCGCCGAGCAGCCACCGGTGTGGACCTGCTCGCAGAAGCCAACCTCGAGGCCCAGCACGTCGGCCGTGGTTTGCGCCCAGAACGGATTGGCGGCACCGGTGCCGGTCAGTCCCGCCATCACCAAGCCATCGATCTCGTTCTTGTCGATGCCGGTCTTGTCGAGCAACTCCTCAAGAATTTCGCCGGACAATACCCAGACGTTGCGGTCGCTCTTCTCCATCACCTTGGTTTCGGCATAGGCCACGATGGCGTTGTCACGCAAACTCATCGTTCACTCCCGTTGAATTATGAAAGTTCCGCGACTTGAGGGTCACGCAACTCCGAGATTGCTCTAGCTTATGCTGGAGCCACTTTTCAGGATCATGCTCTAACCCGGCCGCACCCGCGGCGCGGTCTTGTCGAGGAACTGGTGCAGCCGCTCGATCAACTCGGGGCTGCGGGTGTATTCCGCCACCATGCGTTCGAAGAACAAGCCATCGTCGTAGGACATATCCTGGATGCGCGGCAGGCTGTTGGTGATCGCAAAGTTCGACAAGGGCGCGTTCTTGCAGATTTTCAAGGCCAGCTCTTTCGCTTTGGCCATCGCCTGCCCCTTCGGCACGATATACTGCACGATGCCGTAGCGCTCGGCCTCGTCGGGCTTGAGCACCCGACCGGTGAGCATCATGTCCTGCATGCGGGCAAAGCCGAGCAGCCGCGCCACGCGGACCGAGCCGCCGCCGCCGATGAAGATGCCGCGCGTTCCCTCGGGCAAAGCGAAGAACGTCGTTTCGTCCGCGACACGGATATGCGCGGCCGCAGCCGTTTCGAGCCCGCCGCCCAACGTCGCGCCGTGCAGCGCCGCGATAAAGGGAATATTGCCGCGCGCCATCGCTTCAAAATAGGTGTTGCGGTTGAACGGAAACGGCAGCCGCTCCGAGCGCCCGGTTTTCCAGTTCTCCGCCGCCCAGCGCAGGTCGAGCCCGGCGCAGAAGTTATCGCCATGGCCGAAGATGATGCCGCACTTCGCCTCCTCGCCAGCGCGATCGATGGCCTCGCGCAACTGCTTCATCACAGTCGGGTTGAAGCAGTTGCGCTTGTCGGGGCGGTTGAGCCCGACAAGGGCGATCTCTCCCTCCAACTCGTAGGTAACCGTTTGCTCTTCACTCATGAATGGCTCCTGGTTCAACGGGGCATGGTAGCGCCGGCACTACGCAGTCAGGCCGGCGATTGCGACATAGCTGCGCCGCTGCGCCGCCGCATTCCCGAACAGCGACGACAGCAGCATCGCCCGCTTGAGATAGAGGCCGATGTCGTGCTCATCGGTAAATCCGATCGCGCCGTGAAGCTGGATACAGGCCTTGGTGACGAGCAGAGCGTCCTCCGACGCCTTGGCCTTCACGGCGGCGGCCAACGCGGGATCGATGCGATAGGGATCATTGTTGGCCGCGACCTGAAACAGCAGCGAACGGGCCGTCTCGGTCCGAATATAGATGTTGACCGCCTGGTGCTGCAGCGCCTGGAAGCTGCCGATCAGTTTTCCAAACTGCTTGCGGATGCGCAGGTACTCGAATGTGATCTCTTGTGCTTTCTCCATCACGCCAAGCAGTTCGGCGGACAGCGCCATCAGCGCGAGATTGTGGAGCGCGTCCACCGCGTTCCTCGATGACTGGCGCGATGGAACGAGATCGGCCGGCGCATCCTTGAGGCCGAGTGTCGAAAGCTTGCGGCCCTCCACCGTCTGCGTGGTCGCCAGCATGCAGCCGGGCGCATTGCGCGCCACATAGCACAGCGTCGGTCCATCGCGTCCGCTGGCGCTGACGAGAAAGCCATCGGCGCCGTCGGCGCACACAAACATCTTGCTTCCGGTCAAACGGAGCGCTCCGTGCTCCGCGATCGCTTGCGTGCGCGGTGCCAGCGGGTCGTCGCCATGGACGTTCTCCTGCAGCGCCGGAACGACCAGCGCCTCGCCTGCCATGACCCGTTCCAGCATCGGATGCGGCGCGTGCCCCTGCGCCAGGGCAGCAGCGGAGACCGCCGCCAGCCCAATTGGCTCGCAGACGAGCCCCCGCCCGGCCTGCTCGAGCACCAAGGCGAGCTCGGTGAGGCCGAGGCCCAGGCCGCTCGCAGAGCTCGGAACGAGGATGCCAAGCCACCCGAGGTCCCCCGCCTGCCGCAGACGTGCCGGCGCGAAGCTCGATCCTGCTCGCGAAATCCGCGCGCCACCTTCGGTCCCGCCGCCAATATGAATTTGGCGGCGCTGTCGCGCAACAGAGTCTGCTCCGATGTTAGATGCAGGTCCATGACCGTCTAGTGCCCCGAACCCGAAGTTCGCACACCTGTGCCGCGAGTCCAATTGCGAACTTCGGGATCGGACCACTCGTGTGCTGTCCGTCAGCTTGGGAGGTTCAGCACGCGGCGGGCGAGGACGTTGCGCTGGATTTCCGATGAGCCGCCATAGATTGTCACGCGCCGCGACTGAAGGAACGGGGCGGCGATATCCACCTCGCCGAAATCGGTCGCGATCGGCCTGTCGGCCGGCGCGTGGCCGCCGGCCGCCTCGATCAACAGGTCGTTGAGCGCCTGAAGAAGCTCGGACCCGAAAATCTTGATCATCGACGATTCCGGGCCGGGGCTTTGCCCCTGATTGCTGAGCTCCACCGCGTGACTGAACAGCGCCGACAGCGCCGTGACATCGATGCTGGCTGCCGCGAGCCGATCCTGAAACGTCGGGTCCGCCATGATTCCGGATGCGCGCGCCATCGTCTTGATGCGCTCGAGCGCCATCAATGCAAATTGCGGGTTCGAGGTCGCCAGGCGCTCGTGTCCCAGCAACGCATTTGCGATGCGCCAGCCATCATGCAGTTTTCCGACCAGGTTTTCGGCCGGCACGATCACATCGTCGAAGAACACCTCGCTGAATTCATCATCGCCCGCGATCGTCTTGATCGGCCTGATCCTGATGCCTGGGCTGTGCAGATCAAGCAGCAGGAAGCTGATGCCGGCCTGCCGCGGCTGGGCTTGCGGATCGGTGCGCACCAGCGCGAACATCCAGTCCGAATGATGCGCCCAGGTGGTCCAAATCTTTTGCCCTCGCACCACGAAATGATCGCCCTCCAGCGTTGCGCGGGTCGAAAGGCTGGCAAGGTCGGAGCCTGCGCCGGGCTCGGAATAGCCCTGTGCCCAGATCACGGTACCCGCAAGGATGGGCGGCAGATGCTGCGCCTTCTGTGCATCGGTCCCGAACTCCATGAGGATCGGGCCGATGTGATTGAGGCCTTGCGCCGGCAGCTGCGGCGCGCCGATGCGCGCCAGCTCCTCCGTCATGATGATCTGTTCGTTGAGGGTGGCGCCCATGCCGCCATATTGCCTGGGCCAATGCGGTGCGACCCAGCCTTTGTGCGAGAGCTCCTGATACCAGGGCATCAGTTCCACAGGCGGCGGACGTGCCGTGCGCCCCCGAAGTGCGACCGGAAGGTTGGCTTCCAGCCATGTCCTGACCTCCATGCGGAATTCGGCTTCAGCGGGCGCGTCACGACGGAACATGGCGATGAAATCTCATACTGATGCGGCGGACACTAGCAGCCACATGTCTATTGTCATTCCACCTTGATGTTGGCGGCCTTTACGACGGCGGTCCACTTCGCCAGCTCGTCGGCGAGCAGCTTTTCGAATTCGGCTGGCGTGCCGATCTTGATCTCGGCGCCGAGCGTGTCGAGCCGCGCGCGCGTCTCCGCTGGAGCAAGGCTTTCGCGGAACGCGGCATTAAGCTTCTGGATGATGTCGGGTGGCGTCCCGGCCGGCGCCACCACGCCGAGCCAGAATGTCGCTTGCAGCTTGGGATAGCCGGCCTCGATCACGGTCGGGACATCCGGCAACTTCTGGCTGCGTGTGGCGCTGGTGATCGCCAGCGGGCGTAGTTTCCCGGATTGAATGTGCGGCAGCACCGTGGTCATCGGGTCGGCGACCATCTGAACCTCGCCCGCCACGATGGCAGCGAGCATCGGCGCCGTGCCGCGATAGGGCACATGCACGATGTTGACGCCGGCGTCGAGCTTGAACAGTTCGGCGAGGAGATGCGGCGCGGTGCCGAAGCCCTGTGAACCCCAGCTGATCTTACCCGGATGGGCCTTGGCGTAGGCCACGAGCTCGGCCAGCGTCTTTACCGGCACGTCTTGGTGAACGACCACGACCTGGGGGGTGTCGATGAGCTGGCCGACCGGCACAAACGCCTTGACCGGATCGTAGCCGATGTTGCTGTGCACGGCCGGGCCGGTGGTCAACGAGCCGCCCGGCGTGATCAGGAGGGTGTAGCCGTCGGGATCAGAGGTCGCGACGAACTTTGCGCCGATGCTGCCGCCGGCGCCGCCGCCGCGGTTCTCCACGACGATGCTCTGGCCGAGGACTGCACCGAGCCGGTCCGAGATGATGCGTGCCATGCCGTCGGTCGGCCCGCCGGCCGGGAACGGCACGACCATCCGGATCGGCCGATTGGGATAGGCTTGGGCGTGCGCGGTGTCGACGCCGTGCAGCGCCCATCCGGCGCACAGCGATGCTGCAAGCAGGGCTCTCATCATCTTGGGCTCCTCCGCGTTAATCCGGCAATGCAGTCCGTCATTGTATCTCAGGATTCCTCACATGCCTCTCGGATTCGGCCTATTGCCACTGCCGGTCAGAACGTGTGTCGTTCCTTTCAAGCTTGCCGAAGTCGGTGCACGACGGAGACCACGTGTGCTCGGTGAGGTAGAGCCGACCGGCCGAGGCTGCGTCGAGTTGTGTCTCGATATCCGAAAATTCTAGACAGAGACCGGTTCGACATTCCAGTCGTGCGATCAATCGTTCGTCGATATGCAGTTGTAAAACAAGGCGCCTACTTTGATGCGACTGCCATCCGGATATCAAGTGTCAGTTCGCCGGGTTGGCGCCGGCATTGGCTTGGCCATCGCCCGGAACACCGTACTTCGGTTTGACATACGAGACGATGAATTGACGAGTGCGTCAATAAATGCCACTATGCGGTTTTCCGAGGTCGAACGAGGATCGCATGGACCGGGTGCGCTTTCCGATCGACGGCGTGACCTATCACACGGCTGCGCAGTCCGAGGCCTATCGGCGCAGCGGCTCGTGGATGTGGTCGACGCTCGGCGAAATGTTGCGCGACGCCGCGCGCGAGCGGCCGGACGCCACCTATATCGCGGCCGATGACGGCAGCCTGACGTTCTCGGAGGTAGACGCACTGTCGGAATCGCTGGCCGCGGCGCTGCTCGAGATTGGCCTCAAGCCCGGAGAGCGCGCGATCTTCCAGTTCGGCACCGTCAAGGAGATCGTTGTCGCGCTGTTCGGGTGCTTCAAGGCGTCGGTCATTCCGGTCTGCACGCTGCCGCAGTACCGCGAAATAGAAATCGGGCAGTTGACGCAGTTGTCCGGGGCGAAAGCCTATTTCGTGCAAGGCGATTTCAGCCCGGCTTTCGATCTCGCCGCGTTCGCGCGGCGGATGATGAGGGAGCACAGGAACCTGACCACCTTGATCGTGGCCAGAGGGCAGGCCAACGCGGGCGAATATGATTTCGCCGAATTGACGACCCGCCATTCGTGCGCGGATGCGCGCGCCAACACCCGCGCTGCCGACCCGCTGCCCGGGGATGTTGCCTTGTTCCAGCTGTCGGGGGGCTCGACCGGCGTACCGAAGATCATCCCGCGGATGCACGCGGAATATCTTGGTTCCGCCGAGTTGTGGAGCGTGCGGCACAGTCTCGGCCCCGGCGACGTTTCACTTTGGGCGCTGCCGCTGATTCACAATGCCGGAATGCTGTTGATGCTGGTCCCCTCGCTGATTTCGAGGCGGAAGCTCGTGATCCAGTCGAAGTTTGACCTGGACGCGTTTCTGCGGGCGATCGAAAAACATCGGGTCACCTACACCGGGAGCATTGGTCCTATCGCGCCGCGTATTGTCGAATGTCCGAATATCGAGGCCTACGACCTGAGCACGCTGCGGCGGCTCTTCACCATTTCGCGGGCCGAAGCCGTCCAGCACAAGACGCGGGTCGAAAGCCATCACATCTACGGAATCACCGAGGGCATGTTGATGACGACCGGCCCCGGTGACCGGGCCGGGGCACGCTTCGGGACGCTCGGCTGGCCGACCGGCATCGATGATGAGGCCTGCGTGATGAAGATCGCAAGCGAGCTGCCGGCGGCCCCCGGAGAGCCCGGCGAGCTCTGCTTTCGCGGGGCACATACGCTGTGCGCTTATTTCAATGCGCCGGCAATCACCGCCGAAAGCTTCACGTCAAACGGCTTCTTCCGCACCGGCGACCTCGTGCGCACGGTACGCATCGGCAATCGCGACCATTACATCTTTGAAGGCCGCCTGCGGGACAATATCAACCGCGGCGGCGAGAAATTCGGCGCCGAAGAGGTCGAGAACGTCATCGTGCGTCATCCGTCGGTCAACGACGTACGCGTGGTAGCGATGCCCGACCCGTTTCTAGGGGAGAAGGCGTGTGCGTTCATCATCCCGAAGCCGGGCGAACCGGTGCCGTCGGTCGCGGCGCTCGGCGAATTTCTACAGCGGCAGGGTCTGGCGAAATTCAAGCTGCCGGAACGGGTGGAAGCGATCGACGAATTCCCGGTTACGCGGGTCGGAAAAGTGGATAAACAAGCGCTGCGTCGCATGATCTCCGATACACTGGCGCGAGAGCAGACGAGCGAATCGCCCAAGGTTGCGTGATCCGCCTGTCTTGCGCTGTTATGACCGCAATCCCCTGGAGATCGCCCGCAATGCCCGCAACAGCACGGTCGGCGAAGGCCGTATCGCCCAAAGCGATGGGCAAATCCAAGAAGGAAGCCCTGCGGCGCAACGTCCTGGAGGCGGCCGCCAGGCTGTTCGCGCAGCGCGGATTCGGCGGCACGAATTTTCAGGACATTGCAGATTTGCTCGGGATCAGCCGCCCGGCGCTCTACTATTATTTCAAGAGCAAGGAGGACATCCTCACCTCCCTGGTCGAGGAAGTGACGGTCTTTTCGGGGCATCAGGCCACCGAGCTTGCGTCGAAAACCGACTTCAATCCGAGCGAGACGCTTCGGCAGATGGTGTTCAACCACGCCAAGTGGCTGCTCGAACATCCCGTCGAATTTCGCGTGGTGGAGCGCACCGAGAACGATCTGCCGGCGGCGACACGGCGCACGCACGACAAGGCCAAGCGGGCGCTGCTCGACAACTTCACGCGCACCGTCGAGCGAGGCATCGAGCTCGGGCATTTCCGCCCGGTCGATCCGACGGTGACCGCGTTCTCGATCATCGGCATGTGCAGTTGGACGGCGTGGTGGTTCATGCCCGAGGGGCGGGTGCCGCTCGACGAAATTGCCAAATCGATCGCCGATTTCGCCGTCGCAGGCCTGCGCCGGAGCGACAACGTGCTGCCGCGTGAATTCGGAGCCGAAGAGGCGCTGCGGCGGGTGAAGGACGATCTCGCCCATCTCGAGCGGCTGATCGGCCGGTCCGACAAGCGCCGCTGAGCGGACATAAACAGCAAGCTTTCAGCCTCTCGACACGAGCGTCAAAAAATTGTCTAATGCGTCCATTACGGCAAACGCCAGAATGGAGAAGCCGGCCGTGTCTTCGTCCGCGACCACACGCGCACTAGCCGAATCTGCGGCGGTCACCGCGGGCTTTCTCAACACCGACTGGAGCCCGCGCGACGTTCCGGACGGGACCCTGACACGCAACGTCGTGCTGCGCACCGCCGACAGCGCGGCAGTGACCGGCAGCCTCTATCTGCGCGGCAAGCCGGACACCGTCGTTTGCGTCATGCATCCGCGCGAGTTCATGGCGTGCCACTATCTCATTCCCGACATCGTGGAGTCCGGCTGCGCTGCGTGGTCACAAGGTTCCCGCTCGGTCGGCAACGATTTGCGGCTCGAGCACGAGCTCGCTCTGTTCGATGTCGCCGCCGGACTGAATTTCCTGCGCGGCCAGGGATTCAAGAAGATCGTATTGCTCGGCAATTCCGGCGGCGCCAGCCTCTATGCGTTCTATGTCGAGCAGTCGGCGCTCGAAGGCCTCCGCCGGCTGGCGCACACGCCCGGCGGCCGTCCGACCAGGCTCGACTCCCTGGAGATGCCGGAGATCGACGGTTTCGTCTTCGTCGCGCCGCATCCGGGCCAAGGGTTGCTGCTGATGGGCTGCATCGATCCGTCCGTGACGGACGAGCGCGATCCGCTGTCGGTCGATCCATCCCTCGACCCGCTCGATCCGAAGAACGGATTCGTCGAGCCGCCCGTCGCCTCCAAGTATCTGCCGGAGTTTCTGAAGCGCTATCGAGCCGGCCAGAGCGCGCGCGTCGCCAAGCTCGACGCCGTTGCCAAGGATTTGATCGCAGCGCGGATGGACGCGCGCAAGAGAACCAAGGACGGCGGCGACGAGCATCTCCGCCGCGCCGGCGCGCACACGCCGATCATGACGGTTTGGCGCACCGATGCCGATCCGCGCTGCTTCGATTTGTCGATCGATCCGTCCGAGCGCGCCTACGGCACGTTGTGGGGCAAGGACCCGCGCGCTTCCAACTACGGAGCCGTCGGCTTCGCGCGCAATTGCACGCCCGAAGCGTGGCTCTCGACCTGGTCCGGCCTGAGCTCGAATGCCGCGCTGGTGAAGACGGCGCCCTCGATCCAGCAGCCGGCTTTGCTCGTTGAATATACCGGCGACGTTTCGACGTTCCCGAGCGTCGCAAAGGACATCTTCGCTTCGATCGGCAGCTCGCAGAAATCGCATATCCGCGTGCGCGGCGATCACCACGGCCGCGCGCTGGCGAAAGGCGAAGAGCTGGGCGCAACATCGCCGGTGTGAAGGTCCGGGGTTGGCTGCGCGAACATTTCGCCGGAACGACATGATGCAACTGCGAGGCGGGCCATGACCACACCGATCCGCACCGAATAGTCGAGGGGAAATCGCAGTGCTCTTCCATGTCGCCGGCGCCGGTCCTTCGGGCCTTTATCTCGCCTACCTGCTCAAGCGTAGCAATCCCGCGCATGTCGTTCGGGTGTTCGAGCAGAACCGTCCCGACGTGACGTTCGGCTTCGGCGTCGTTCTGTCCGGCCGCGCGCTGCATTTTCTCGCCGAAGGCAGCGCCGACGTGGTCGAGCGGCTCAAAGGCAGGATGGAGCATTGGTCGAACCAGCATATCGTGCACCGGGGGCAGCGCGTGGTCGTCGACGGCAGCTCGTATTCCGCGATCGAGCGGCTGACGCTGCTGGGTGAACTGCAAAATCTGTGCGCCAGCGTGGGAGTTGAGCTGGCTTTCGAGCATCGGGTGCCGCACGCCGCCGAGCTCGCGGATTGCGACGTGCTCGTCGGCGCGGACGGCGCCAATTCCGCGGTGCGCGAGAGCCACGCGGACGCCTTCGGTACGCGCATGACCGATTTCCGCAATTATTTCGCTTGGTTCGGCGTCGAGCGTCCGTTCGACGCGCACACTCTGACATTCAAGCCGACGGACGGTGGCGCGTTCGTCGCACACCATTACCGCTACAAGCCGGCGAAAAGCACGTTCGTCGCCGAGGTCGATACTGAAACCTGGAACCGCACCGGCATGGCGGCGATGACCGATGACGAGCGCCGTACCTTCACCGAGAAAATGTTTTCCGACGCGCTGGGTGGATTGCCGCTGGTCACCAACCGCTCGATCTGGCGGCGCTGGCGTCTGATCGACAACGATCATTGGCACTTCAAGAACATCGTTCTGATCGGCGATGCCCTGCGCACCGCCCATCCGTCGATCGGATCGGGTACCCGTCTGGCGATGGAAGACGCCATCGCGCTCTGGCGTGCCTTCGAGGCGAAGGGGACCGACGTCGGGGCGGCCTTCGCTCGCTTCGAGCGTACGCGCAAGCCGATCCGCAACAAGCTGAACACCGCGGTGGAGCTGAGCGCCCGGTGGTACGAGCAGATGGGCAGCAAGATGCAGATGCAGCCTTACGAGTTTGCCTACGACTATCTGCTGCGGACCAACATCATGACGGCAGATAGGCTGTCGAAGGAATCACCCGATTTCATGGTGAGCTACCGCGCCGAGGCACAGCCGGCGCCCGCTTGAAGCGGGGTCTCGTCATAAGTGTCCAGCTGTTGACATTTGTGTCAGCAATTCATATCGTTGCAAGATCGCAAGATGCGGAGGCTTTCATGATCAAGCCGCTCGAACTGCATCCGAAACTGCACGGCGTCGACCATACCGCGCGCCCCACCTGGAAGCTGCGCGAGACCGTCCGTTTCTACCGCGACGTCCTCGGGCTGCCGCTCGTGCACTGCATCAGCGCGAAAGGGTGGGGGCGCGAAAAGGAGAATCACGCCGACTTCCTGCATTTCTTCTTCGACAGCGGGAACGAGAGCACGATCGCGTTCTTCTATTATATCGGGACCCAGCAGCCGCCGGAACTGGTCGTGCCGAAAGGCTACATGGCAATGGCCAATCACACCGCGTGGCGCGTGGGGTCGGAAGCCGAACTGCTCGACTGGCAGCGCCGGCTCGAAAGCCACGGCATCAACGTCAGCCAGTTCGTGCAGCACGAGGTCATCGAGTTCGATCTATTTCCGCGATCCGAACTGGTACCCGCTCGAGATCACGCGCAGCCTGCGCGACGTCGGGGAGCCGGACGCGGTGGACGCCACCGCGACGATCGAGGCGGCGATGGAGCTCGAGGATAGCGGGCGCTGGACGACGATCGAGCAACTGTGGCGCAGCAAGGTGAAATTTGTGCAGGCCTCGCAGGATCAAGCGCAGGAGAGGACGCCGGCATGAGCGGCTTCTACGTCCTCGACGTTCGGGAATTTTCCTCGCTGGTCGACGCGGCGATGAAATCCGGCCGCTGCAAGCTGTATCCCAAGCGCGGCCACTATCGGTTCGTGGAGTTCGAGAACGAAATCGAGATCCTGCGCCGCGACACGCGCATGAACGAAGCCGTCTGGTACGGGTGCCTGACCGGCGGCCTCGACGGGAAAATCGCGCATTTCGACAGCGACCGGCTGAAGCTCGTCGCCACCAACGAGCCGATCCTGGGTCTCGATGGCAAGTGAAGGGATGAAGGGAAGGGATGAGCGCCCGCGGCACTCCCGAGGGGATGCGCATCGGCGACCGGTTCGCCAAGGACGTTGCCTTTACCGAGGAGTTGATCCGGCAATTCGCTTCCTACGTCGGCGACACCAATCCGCTGCACCACGACAACGCCACGGCAGGGGCGTCATCATTCGACGGCATCATTGCCAGCGGAACGCAGACGTTCGCGATGATGCTGGCCGCCGTGCCGGATTATCTGCGACGGTGGCAGCCGAATGTCGGGCTGGAAGCGTCGGTGAGGTTGCTGCGGCCGGTGCGCGCCGGCGACCGCGCCCACATCGAATGGGAGGTGACCGACATCGCCGACACGGCGAAGCTCAAAGGCTGGATCGTCACGGCCAGCGGACGCCTCGTGCGCGAGGACGGCGTGGTTGCGGTGACGGCGACGTCCAAGAGTTTGATCTACGGCCCGGCGCACGCGCCTGATGCACGAAGTCGGCGCGGCGACGGCGTGACTTCGAACCCGAGCGTGGCCGAGAACACTGCGCCACACAGCTCGTAGGATGGGTTAGCGTAGCGAAACCCATCACCTGACCCCAAACAGATCTCGTGTTCTTGCAACGCGATGGGTTTCGCTTTGCTCAACCCATCCTACGGCCGATCGACCCACGCGACTCGGCGCCGTAGGAAGTTGGAACTCCAGGAAGTGTCAGGACGTGCTGCCGTCCTGGGCAGGAGGCTGCGGAGGTTGCCCTGCCTTTCGTCTTGCGGGCGAAGCTCGCCGCGGCGGCCGCTTCGATCGCTGCGAGGCGCGGAGCGCGATGTTCTCTGCTTCGAGCTCGTTCAAGCGCTCGTAAGCTTCGGCCAAAGCGGTCTTGATCCAGGCGACTTCCTCGGGCGTGCGGTTGCGGGTGGCCACCTCCTCGAAGTGGACCGCGATCGGGATCAACTCTTCGGTCAGCGTGCGACCTCTTGCCGTCAGACTGATCGCGACGGTCCGGCCATTTTCCTCCAACCGGCGGCGCGAGACCCAGCCCTTCCGTTTCATCGTCCCGACCAGACGCGACAGCGTCGAAATCTCGGTTGTGGTCATCTCGCTCAGATCGCTGAGCCGCTGATCCGGCCGTTCCCATAGCGCGGCCAGCACCCGATACATCGGGAGCGTTGCATCGAACGATTTGAGCCGCTCGGAGAACAATTCGCCGATCCGCACGCCGACTCGGTTCAGCCGATAAGGGAATGAATTCGTTAGCTGGTACAAAGCCTTATCTCTTGTCAATCCGCAACTTTTGCGGTCCAGCATACACGCCGGCGCAACCGGTCACAATATACGTTTGTAAAGGAAACATTTGCATTGACAAATGTTGTAATGGCAAGTTAGCGTGATGGCAACCAACAATGCGCGGCCGGCCAAACGGCCCGGATCGGAGGCAACGACCATGCTCTCGGCACCGGCACCTTCGGCAGACATTCGCGCCGCCTTCCGGGCCGCCATGCGCCGCTATGCCGCGACGGTCACCATCGTCACGGCGAGCGACGGACGACGGCGGCATGGCATGACGGCAACGGCCGTGACGTCCCTGTCACTGGATCCGCCGTCGCTGATCGTCTGCGTCAATCGAAAGACCCTCCTGCACGACATTCTGCTGTCTGCGCGGCGCTTCTGCGTGAACGTGTTGAGTTGCGAGCAGGCCGATCTATCAGCCGCATTCGGCGGCGCGACTGCGCCGGAACAGCGTTTCGACCTGGGAACGTGGACGGAGACCACCGATGGCCTCAGCGTCCTGGCCGATGCTCAGGCGCACCTGTTCTGCCGGAAAGTCGCGCTCATTCCGTTCGGAACCCACTCGATCGTGGTCGGCGAAGCCGAAGAAATCGGCATGCGCGAGGCGGCGGAGCCGCTGCTTTACCAGGACGCCACGTATTGCGTCTCGGTGCCAGGGCCGCAAGTCGCGGCGTGAAGAGACACACGACGGTTCACGATGGGACCGCCGTATCACCAGGCCTGACAAGGAGGCGGGAATGTCGATCACTGCACAGCTCAGGAAAGCTCAACCGGCTTCATCCACGGCGCGACACCCGATCGGTTTGTCTCCGAAATCCGCCGCTTGAACGCCGGCTTCAAGGCGGCCGCCGGCGCCACGGAACGAAACTGCACGGTGCCGGAGGAGAACGTATCGGCGCTGCGGGATATCGGCTTCTTCAAGCTGGTCCAGCCGCGCGCGTTCGGCGGTCTCGAGCACGATTTCGAATTGCTGGTCGACCTCGGCATCGAGATCGCCAAAGCCTGCCCTTCGACATCCTGGGTTTGCGGTCTTCTCGCTGCCCATCAGTGGCTGGTCGCCAGTTTTCCCGCCGAAGCCCAGCACGACGTGTGGGACGACAATCCCGATGCCCTGGTCTGCGGCTCGTACGCGCCGGCCACGAAAGCCGCTGCCGCGCCGGGCGGTTATAGGCTCAGCGGACGCTGGAGCTTCGCCAGCGGCTGCGACAATTCGGATTGGGCGTTGTGCGCGGCACTGCTGCCGTCGCAGACCGACGGGGGGCCCCTGGCGCCCGCCTTCCTGCTGGTCCGGCGAGGATTACGGGATCGACGACACCTGGCACGTCATCGGGCTGGCCGGGACCGGCAGCAAGACGTTGGTGCTCGATGATGTCTTCGTGCCGAGCCACCGCGTGCTCACGTTTCAGCAGACGACCTCCGGCAAGACGCCCGGAGCGGAAGTCCACGCGCACAATCCCGGCTTCTCCATTCCGATGCTCTGCAACATTCCCTCCTGTCTTGCCTCCGTTGCAGTCGGTGCGGCGTCCGGGGCCCTCGATGATTACCTCTCCGCCACGAGCCGGCGCATCACACGCGGCGCCGTCGCCGGCGCCAGCAACCGCATGGCCGAGTTCGCCACCGTGCAGCTTCGCGTCGCCGACGCCGCCGCATCCGTGGATGCAGCGCGCGAGATCCTGCTTCGTGACCTGAGGGCACGGTCGCAAGCAGCCAAGGAGAAGCGAGAGGTCACGGTCGAGGATCGGATCACCAGCCGGCGCGGACAGGCGTTTGCCGTTTCGCTCGCGATCCGCGCGAGCGAGGCGCTCAACGCATCGACCGGCGGGCACGGACTGGATCTGTCGAATCCGGTGCAGCGCGCCTGGCGCGACGCCAACGCGGTCGGACGGCATATCAGCATGAATTGGGACGCGGTCGGGACGATGTACGGGCAACTCGCGCTCGGGCTCGAGCCGGTCGGCCAGTACTGATCCTCTGTCTCTTGTCCTCTGTCTCTTGTCCTCTGTCTTTTGGCCCCGCAACTCCGATGACCTCGAGCAACCCGGGAAAGATCGCCCTCGAAGAGCACTTTGCCATCGAGGAGACCCTCATGGACTCGGCCGGCTTCGTGCCGGACGACCACTGGGGCGAGCTCAAGAGCCGCCTGCTCGACATCCAGGTTCAGGCGCCTGCGTCTCATGGACAGCCACGGCGTGGAGCGGATGAT
>CAWHCK010000044.1:0-26145 GCA_963827585.1 uncultured Alphaproteobacteria bacterium | reverse complement strand
TGTCCCTACCGCAAACCCAAAACAGCTGACTGACGCCCGCGAATCGGTCGATAGTTCCATTGATGAGCGATCCTTGCAGGTTGATCTGGTACGCCGTGATCGGGCTGTTCCGCTCGCGCGCTGCGTTGGAAGCCGAAAACCTTGTACTTCGGCATCAGCTCAACGTCCTGCGGCGCAAATGCCCGAAGCGAGTGGCCCTCAGCAGCATCGACCGGCTGCTGCTTGTTGGGCTCTATCGCCTGGCTCCCGGGGTCCTGGAAGCATTGAAAATCATAAGACCAGAGACGCTGATGCGCTGGCACCGCGCTGGTTTTCGAGCCTATTGGCGTTGGAAATCCCGACCGCGCGGTGGCCGGCCGAGGACAGCGGCGGAGATTCGCCACCTCATTCACGAGATGAGTGTGGCGAACCCCCTTTGGGGCGCACCGCGGATACACGGCGAACTGCTCAAGCTCGGCATCGATGTCGGACAGACCACGGTTGCGAAATACATGGCGAGGAGAAGGCGACCACCGTCGCAGGGCTGGAAGACCTTCCTTCGCAATCATGCCGACGGCATCGCATCGATGGATCTGTTCCTGATCCCGACGATCTCGTTTCGACTGTTGTACGGGTTTCTGATCTTGCGGCACAGTCGTCGTGAGCTTCTGTGGCTGGGTGTAACTGCGCATCCGAGTGCGGAATGGGTTGCTCGGCAACTGACCGAGGCATCCGGATGGCAACAGGCGCCGCGATATCTCATTCGCGACCGGGATTGCGTCTATGGCGCTGTCTTAGCCCGCCGGCTTCGAGCGATGGGCATTCGGGATCGGCCCATTGCGCCGCGATCGCCATGGCAGAACGGATGTGCGGAGAGGCTTATCGGATCAATCCGGCGGGATTGCCTTGACCATGTCGTTGTGTTTGGCGAGCAGCACCTTCGTCATCTGCTCATATCGTACCAAAAATATTACAACGAAGCTCGCACGCACTTGTCACTGGATAAGGACGCGCCGATCCCGCGCACTGTGCAGACCGTCGGTCAGACGTTGGCCGTGCCCATCTTGGGCGGGCTGCACCATCAATATATACGAGTGTGAGTTTCCGACAGGGACAGGTCTATCCACGCTCGCATCGTGCGCCCGCGCCCATTTACGCGCGTGCAATCAAGGCGATCAGAGGAGGACGCCAATGAAACTTCCCCGCCGCACATTCTTGCATCTGGCCGCGGGCGCTGCCGCGCTCCCGGCGGTCTCGCGCATCGCTTCGGCGGAGGCTTATCCGTCTCGACCGGTGCGGATCATCGCTCCCGTTGCCGCGGGATCGGCAATGGATGTGCACGGTCGATTGCATGGCCAGTGGCTTTCGGAACGCCTTGGTCAGCCATTCATCGTGGAAAACCGGCCGGGTGCCGCCAGCACTATCGGTGCTGCCGAGGGCATACGCTCACGTCCCGACGGCTACACGCTCTTCCTCCTCCCGGTTTCGCTCGCGGTCAACGCAAGCCTGTATAAGAAACTACCCTACAACATCGTTCACGACACCACGCCTGTCGCTTCGTTCTACAAAGCGAACTTCGTGATGGTCGTGAACACATCGCTTCCGGTGACGTCGGTTGCCGAGTTCATCGCCTACGCCAAAGCAAACCCCGGGAAAGTCAATATGGGATCGAACGGCATCGGCTCGCTCGGCCATCTAGCCGGAGAACTCTTCAAGTCGATGACCGGTATTGACATGGTCCACGCGCCATACCGTAGCGTCGCACTCGCCTTGGCGGATGTTGTCAGCGGTCAGATGCAGGTGCAGTTCGCAACCTCGACCGATTCGATTCCACAGATCAGGGTCGGCCAAGTCCGTGCTTTGGCAGTGTCCTCCGCGACCCGCTTGCCGGCTCTGCCTGATGTACCGACCGTGGCTGAATACTTGCCCGATTACGCATTTGATAGCTGGCTCGGCATTGCCGGGCCCAAGAGTATCCCCGCTGAGATCGTCGAGGTACTCAACAGGGAGATCAATGCATCTCTCGCTCGGCCAGAAATCAAGGCGAAGTATGACGATCTGGGATTACGCATCCACGCCGCGTCACCTGCCGACTTCCGCAAGCTCATCGCGGAGGAAACCGAGAAATGGGGCAAGGTGATCAGGGCGGCGAACATCAAGCTGGAGTGACCTTGCGGTATTCCATAACGTCCGATCTGCGAATGGCTGGTGCCCGTCTGCGTGGATGACTTGATCGAATAAGTATCGGTCTGTTGCTGCGGTGCATGAGTTCGTTCCTGGCACTTTTCTGCCGTGCCAACCGCGCCGAGCAATGTCGGCTTTCGGGAGAAGACCGGCCGACATATGCTCAATGCGAGTTCTTCGCATTTTGACCCAGAGCGGTCCAAGTTGCCGTGCGGCAACACGTGTGGACAAGCCGCCGCACATCGTGGGTCTCGTTGCAAGGCGGGAATTGCGCACAACGCCGGCGTAGGCCCCTACGAGGATGTGCGAATCTTGATGACCTCAACACTCGACAGGTCACGACCATCTCGGGACGAACTTAATCCCGCCGAGAAAGTTCTGCCTAATCGTTGATTTCACACCCTCCGTCGACGTGACATTAGAGCCCGGGTTGACGCCCGGTCTTGACGGCGCAAGCGCCTTGATCGGTTGAACCAGAACGGAAGGACCCGCACATGCCCAAGCTCCGCGTCCACGCCTTCTCCATATCCCTCGACGGCTACGGCGCCGGCCCGAAGCAGGATCGCGACGATCCCCTCGGCGTCGGCGGCGAAGCGTTGCACGAATGGGTCGTCGCCACCCGCACGTTTCGGCAGATGTCCGGCAAAGAGGGGGGCACGACGGGCGTTGATGACGACTTCGCCGCGCGTGGCTTCAACAATATCGGTGCATGGATCATGGGTCGCAATATGTTCGGGCCTGTCAGGGGACATTGGCCCGACGACACCTGGAAGGGATGGTGGGGCGACAACCCGCCTTACCACTGCCCCGTGTTCGTGCTCACCAGCCACCCCCGGACATCGATCGCTATGGACGGCGGCACCACCTTCCACTTCGTGACCGACGGCATCCACGCGGCGCTGAAACGTGCCACCGAGGCCGCGAAGGACCGTGACATCCGGCTCGGAGGTGGAGTCGCAACGATCCGGCAATACCTCCGCGCGGCGCTGATCGACGAGATGCACCTCGCCATCTCCCCGGTCCTCCTCGGGTCCGGGGAACACCTTCTCGCCGACATCGACGCACCGAAGCTCGGCTATCGGTGCACCGAACACGTGACCACGGCGAACGCTACGCACGTCGTCTTTACAAAGGGCAGCTAAGCACCGCCGGCACCTAGATCACACCCCGCAGGTATTAATCCGGCGATTGGTGCACTGGCGAGGACGGTGCCAAAACCCCGGCGCGAGCTGCGTGGCCCGAAAACAACCTGCCGGCGGATGCTCTGTTATCGCCTTGTTCCGTAGTTGGCACATCCCAGCCGTGGCAACTGCCGCGAAGGACGGCCGGTCATGGCTCGAAAGCGGACGCTGGCGCTCAGTCGCTCGCTGACTGCCAGAGCGCGAGCAGAGTGAGAAGGCACCCGGTGCCTGGCTAGGTTCACAAATTCTAGGTGTCTGCGCCGCCCGGCAGGCGCACCGTGAACACCGAGCCTTTGCCCGGCTCGCTCGCCACGGTCACGTCGCCGCCCATCAAGCGGGCGAGCTTGCGGGTGATGGCAAGGCCCAGCCCCGTTCCGCCGTAGCGGCGCGCAGTCAGGGAATCGGCCTGGGTGAATTCCTGGAACAGTTTCGCCTGCTGTTCGGCAGTCAGGCCGATGCCGGTATCCGCGACGGCAAGCTCGACCCAGTCGCGTCCGTCCGCCACCTTGCGCACCCGCAGGGCGACCTCGCCCTCCTTCGTGAACTTGCAGGCATTGCTCAGCAGATTGAGCAGAATTCTGCTTGAGCCGCATGGAGTCCGCGTTGAGCGCGCCCAGGTCCTCTTGCGCTTCGACGATGAGGCGGTTCTGGTTCTTCTCGGCGAGCTGTCCCGCGGTGCCGATGACCTCGTCGATAAGCCGCGCCAAATTAACAGGCTCGGGATTGAGTTCGAGCTTGCCGGCTTCGATCTTCGAGAGGTCCAGTACCTCGTTGATGAGGCTAAGGAGGTGGGTCCCGGCGGCATTCACACGGCGCAGCGGCTCCTGCGCCTTTTCCGTGCCGAAGCGCGCCGCATTGGTGACCATCATCTCGGTCAGGCCGATGATGGCGTTGAGCGGCGTGCGCAGCTCGTGGCTCATGCTGGCGAGGAACTGCGACTTGCGCTCGCTCGCCTCCGCCAGCTGCCGGCTCTTGTCCTGGATTTCATCGAACAGCCGCACGTTCTCGATCGCGATCACCGCTTGGTCGGCGAAGGTGGTGACGCAGCTCGATCTGGCGGTCGGTGAACGGGCGCACGGAGTGGCGCGCCAACACAAGCACGCCAGTCGGCGCTCCTTCTCGCAGGAGCGGCACGCCAAGAATGGAGTGGTATCCGCCGATTTTCTGGTGCTCGACCATCCGGTATTCCGGGTCGGTCTCAGCATCGGGGATATGAATCGGTCCTGCCTCAAGCAGCACGCGACCGATCGCACTCCCCCGTCCAGCTTTCCATGGGTGCGTTCCATGATGTCCTTGAGGGCAGGCGAATACCCGTAAGTCGCCTCAGCGCGGAAAAAACCGTCGCCTTTCGGGCGCCCAATATGATGCCGATATCGGCCTCACACAGCCGTGCGGCCGACTCGACCAGGGTGTCGAGCACCGTCTTGCAGATCGAAGGTCGAGCGGCTGATGACCTTGAGCACGTCGGCGGTGGCGGTCTGCTGCTGCAGCGATTCGCGCAGCTCGTTGAGCAGCCGGGTGTTCTCGATGGCGATGACGGCCTGGGCGGCGAAGTTCTGCACCAGCTCGATCTGCTTGTCGGTGAATGGCCGTACCTCCTGGCGATATATAGCGATCGCGCCGACCAGTTCCTGTCTCTTTGAGCATTGGCACAACGAGTACGGTGCGCGCGCCGGCGTATCGACGAACGCCACGACCGCCGGCTCGCGTTCGAGGTAGGCCTCGTGCATCCGGATGTCGGCAACGTGCATGCACCTGTCTGGTTGCGGTGACGCGGGCAAGCGGGCTCCTGGGCCGACGCGGATAACCGGGTTCGCGTCGCAGCAGCTCGGTCCATGCCAGGTGGCGCCCGTGGATCGCGGCCATGCGAAAGTCGTCTCCCTCGTCACAGGAGCAGCTTGCCGAACTTCGGCCTCGCAGATGCGCACCGCGTTCTCCAGCATGGCCTGGAACACTGGCTCGAGTTCGCCGGGCGAGCTCGAGATGACGCTGCAGGACCTCCGAGGTCGCGGTCTGCTGCTGCAGCGCCTCGGAGAGATCGTCGGTGCGCTGCCGCAGCTCGTTGAGCAGCCGGGTGTTCTCGATGGCGATGACGGCCTGGGCGGCGAAGTTCGTGACCAGCTCGATCTGCTTGTCCGTGAACGGGCGGACCTCCTGGCGGTAGATGACGATCGCGCCGATCAGCTCGTTCTCCTTGAGCATCGGCACAGCGAGAATTGTCCGCAGCGCCGGCCTCGACGAGTGCGACCACCAGGGATTATGCTCGAGGTAGCCCCGGTCCTCCTTGAGTCGATGACGTGATCGACCGTTTTGTGAGGCGGCAACGCGCGCGACCCGTGCCCGCGGAATGTCGGTCAACCTACGGCCGGCTCCCATCGATGCCATCGACGGGCGTCGGGAGGCCATGCACCGCGACCGCGCGGAAGGCATTGCCATCACGGTGGAACAAGTTGCCAAACTGGGCCTCGCAGATGCCGGGTTGCATTTTCCAGTATCGCCTCAAATACCGGCTTGCAGATCACCGGGCGAACTGCGAGATGACGCTTAAGCACGTCGGAGGTCGCGGTCTGCTGCTGCAGGGATTCGCGCAGCTCGTTGAGCAGGCGGGTGTTCTCGATGGCGATGACGGCCTGGGCAGCGAAATTCTGTGACCAACGCGATCTGCTTCTCGGTGAAGGGACGAACCTCCTGGCGGTAGATAACGATCGCGCCGATCAGTTCGTCCTCCTTGAGCATCGGCACGACCAGCACGGTCGCGCGCGCACCGGCGAGATTGAGCGAACGTGCGGGTCGTCCGTCGATGTAGGCCTCGTCCGCCTGAGGTCGGCAATGTGGATGACCTGCTTGGTTTTGGAGACGCGGTCGAGCGGGATTCGTCGGATCGGCTTAAACGGATCGACGCCGCCGCTGCTCTCGACAATCAGCCGGCGGATGCCGTG
The DNA here is from genome assembly GCA_963827585.1 of uncultured Alphaproteobacteria bacterium. GTDB lineage: Bacteria > Pseudomonadota > Alphaproteobacteria > Rhizobiales > Xanthobacteraceae > VAZQ01. Next base: position 19,862 of record CAWHCK010000044.1, on the reverse strand, counting down.
CTGGCACGCCACTCGATGAAAGGCGTCTCCCTCGTACAGTAACAGATTGCCGAACTTTGGCCTCGCAGATGCGCGTCGCGTTCTCCAGCATGGCCTTGAACACTGGCTCCAGCTCGCCGGGCGAGCTGGAGATGACGCTCAGCACCTCCGAGGTCGCCGTCTGCTGCTCCAGTGCCTCGGTCAGTTCGTCGCGTGCGCGCCTGCACCTCGTCGAACAGCCGCATGTTCTCGATCGCGATCACCGCCTGGTCGGCAAAGGTGGTGACCAGCTCGATCTGCTTTTCGGTGAACGGCCGCACCGTCGTGCGTGCCAATGACGATCGCGCCGATCGGCACTCCTTCACGCAGCAGCGGCACGCCGAATAATGTCCGTAGCGCGCGAGCTTCTGCGCCTCTGTCAAGATCGTGTATTCGGGGTCGGCGAGCACGTCGGCGATTTGGACCGCCGACCTTCGAGCTGTGGCTCGTCCAACGACCGACCCGCGCCCGGGCGAACTCAGGTGAGCATGTACGCTTGATCCGCTCGTGGTCTTCCGTCGAGTGGCCATAGCTGCGCGGCCCGAAGGTAAGTATCGCCTTCGCGGCGGAACAGCCGCGCATGTCGGCTCGCAAAGTCGGGCCGCCGATTGACAGCGTATCTAGCACCCTCTTCAGATCGAAGGTCGAGCGGCTGATCACCTTGAGCACGTCGGCGGTGGCGGTCTGCTGCTGCAGCGACTCGCGCAGCTCGTTGAGCAGCCGGGTGTTCTCGATGGCGATGACGGCCTGGGCGGCGAAGCTCGAAACTAGCTCGATCTGCTTGTCGGTGAACGGGCGGACCTCTTGGCGAAGGAGGTTGAAGGTGCCGATCAGCTCGCCCTGCTTCAGCATTGGAACGCTGAGCAGGGTCCGGAGACCTCCTGTTTCGACGCCAACTCGGTGCGCCGGACTGACGCGATAGGCCGGTTCTGCCTGCACGTCCGCTATTTGAACCGTCTGCTTGGTCGCGGCCACTCGTGCGAGTGCGGTTCCGGGGGTGAGGGGGAGCATCGGATTGCGCCGCCGTGCTTCGACGAATGTCGGCGGGCCATGCACCGCAACCGCGCGGAACGCATCGCCCTCGAATAGCCACAGCACGCCCAACGTTGCTTCACAGATGCGCGTCGCGTTCGCCAGCATGGTCTCGAACACTGGCTGCAGATCGCCAGGCGAGCTTGAGATGACTGCGAGCACCTCGGCGGTCGCCGCCTGCTGCTCCAGCGCCTCGGCGAGCTTCTTTTCCAGGTCGGCGTTGGATGCGCGAAGGCGGTCAACATCAGTGCTCGCCTTCGTTCCGGTCGAACGAAGCGAGGGAACGCGTGTTCGGCTCTTCGCCCCCTTGCGAGACAAGGTCACCTCGTCGGCACAGTCACTGGTCCCGTTCCGGCCGGGCCCAGCTAAGGATCGAGCATGTCAATCCTAGCAGAACCGCACGATGAACTCCGCCGCTCATTCGATCACCTCGTCGGCGCGGGCGAGCAGCGTCGGCGGCACGTCGAGGCCGAGCGCCTTGGCGGTCTTGAGGTTGATCACCAGTCTCATATTTCGTCGGCGCCTGCACCGGCAGGTCGGCCGGCTTCTCGCCCTTGAGGATGCGACCGGCGTACCGCCCGCGCGCCGGTACGCCCCCGCGATGTTGGGGCCGTAACTCATCAGCCCACCAGCGGCGGCGTATACACGCACGAAAAGCCTGCGGGCATGGCTGGCGGGCCGCCAGCGCCACGATTGAGCACGCGGCTCGTGAAGAACGGGCTCGCCCTGACCAGCAGCCCGTCGGCCCGCGCCGGACGGCGGAGACGAGCGCCGCTCGATTCTCCGCGCTGGCGTTGAGGAGTACCATCTGCTGTCCGGTTACGCGCACTGCGTCTTCGACGTATTTCGTCTCAAGTTCGTGAGCGACATCGCTTGGATTCACGAGCACCGCGATCCTCGCGGCCCGGCGCAGCAGCTTGCCCAGCAGCTCCAGCCGTTTCGGCAGCAACTCCGAAGTGTATCAAAGCCATGCCGGTGACATTGCCGCCCGGCCGGCTAGGCTGTCACGAGGCCATCGCCGATTGGATTAGGGCCGCTAATGAAGAGGATCGGGATCGTCGTGGTCACCTCTTTCGCCGCCCGTGCCGACACTGTGCCCCCGGTCGCGACGATCAGGGACACCCGGCGGCGCACCAGTCGGCCGCCAGCTCCGACAGCCGCGCGAATTGACCGTCCGCCCAACGGTACTCGATCGTGACGTTCCGGCCTTCGACATAGCCGCCTTCGCGCAGGCCGTGGCGGAACGCATCCACGAGCCGCGCGAACGGGCCGGGCGAGGCGCTGTTGAGAAAGCCGATTAGCGGGACCGCTAGGTCTTGCGCGCTTCCTCGAGTGGCCAGAGCCACCGCGCTGCCGAGCAGCGTGATGAACTCGCGCCGCTCATTCGATCACCTCGTCGGCGCGCGCGAGAGCGTCAGCGGCACTTCGAGGCCGAGCGCCTTGGCCGTCTTGAGATTGATGACCAGCTCGTACTTGGTCGGCTGCTCCACCGGTAAGATCGGCGGGCTTTCTCGCCCTTGAGGATACGGTCGACGTAGAGAGCCGAGCCCGACGGAACAGTTCATGGACGTCCGGTCCGTAGGATATGAGCGCGCCTTCCTCCGGCCATCGTCTCAACTCGTGGATGGTTGGGCAGCCGGTGCCGCTCGATCAAGTTCCAGGATCGTCTTTTGATTGGCATAGAAGATGGGGTCCTCGACCACATACAACGCTTGTGCCTTTGCTCGGATGAAATCGGAGAAGGCGGCATCGAGCTGCTCGGGCTTCCGTACGGGCCTGCCAGGCGAGCTCGATCGACAACGATGGCGCAATGGCCTCGAATTCTCGGCCACCTTGGAATGGAACGGGTGATCTGGATTCCACAGGAGCTCGATCCGCGTCACTTTCGGGGCCGTCTCCTTGAGCAGTTGCAGACGTTTGGATGTTGAGGAGCTGGTCATCATCGAGAGCCCTGTAACGTTTCCGCCGGGACGCGGCAGGCTCTGGACCAGGCCTGACCGACCGGATCGACGACGAGGGCCATGACGATCGGGATCGTGGTGGTGAGCTGCATTGTCTCGCGGGTGCCGAACGTGCTGTCCTGGACGATCACATCCACCCCGCTACGGACCAGTCGGAGGCCAACCCCGGTACTCGATTGTAGTCGCCTTCGGCTGATCGCCATTCGATCACCACATCGCGACCTTCGAAGTATCCGGCGTCCCGCAATCCTCGTCGGAAGTGCTGACTAGCCCTGCTTGTCGGAGACAGACCCGCAAGCAAGACGCCGATGCGTGCGGGCGATCTTTGCTGCTGGGCGCGCGCGGCGAGCGGCCAAGCGGCCGCCGTGCCGCCGAGAAGCGTGATGAACTCGCGTCGGTTCCATTGATGGAAATGCATGCGTTTCCCCAAGCCCAAAGGAAGCAGGATAGCGGATTGCGGCCGGTCCGTCAGCCGGCCGGGACCTGGAGACGCCGCCGGCGCATGTCCGCTTTGCCACCAACCCGCGACTGGAAAGCGGACGCTGTGAAATCGACACGATGGGCCATGTATGGACGGCGCCCGCGGTGCAAGAGAGAATCGGACGTTTCCGCGAATCGTTCGGGTGCAGCCATGTATCCGGCCTCTGAATGCAGCCGTTCTGGCTGCGGGCCCTGATGTGATCCGCTGATCGGTCCCAATCAAAACCACGCGCTCTTTGCTCGCGTGACCCTTCGCGGGTTTTCCGATCGACGGTCTCGACCGTTTCGCATCAACGTCTTCATCACCCTTGCAGTTCAAGGCTCGCTCGCGCATCGACCGGCAAGCGTTCATCCCCGTCATCCGCAATGATCGCCAGCAACGCCTTGCTCCCCTCCCGCCCTTGCGCCGCCACAATACCGAGTTCGGCCATATGCGCCCGCAAGGCATTGATCACCTGGGTCCGTTGGCGCATCAGCAGATCGCGGGTTCGATGCTGCATCAACTGACCCTGCTGCTCGGCCGACTTGACGCGCACGAAACGCATGGTTGGGCGTCGGACCGCCTCGCAGATCGCCTCGGCATCAGCGGCATCATTCTTGTTACGCTTGACATAAGCCTTTACGTCCTTCGCCGGCATCAGGCGCACTTCATGGCCAAGCTTCGTCAGTTCGCGTGCCCAGTAGTGCGCTGTGGCACAGGCTTCCATCCCAATCAGGCACGGAGGCAGAGCCTCGAAGAACCCCATCAACTGACTGCGGCGGAGTTGCTTCCTGACGATGACCTTCTCGGCCAAATCAATGCCGTGAACCTGGAACACGTGCTTGGCGAGATCCAAACCAATCGTGGCGACTTGCATGTGGATGGCTCCCTCATGTGATTTGTCTAACAACGATCACCCTACGGCACTTCAATGCCGGGGAGCGGGCGCCGTCCACCACACCAAAACCGGCCGTGAGCAGATGCGGCAGTGTGTGGAAGCCAAACTTACTCGATCACCTCGTCGGCAGCGACCAACAGTGCGGGTGGCACGGTCAGGCCAAGCGCCTTCGCAGTTTTGAGGTTGATGGCTGTTTCGTACTTGGTCGGTACTTGGACCGGAAGATCGGCAGGCTTGGCGCCGCGCAGGATGCGGTCGACATAGGACGCGGCCCAACGAAATTGGTCGACGCGGTCGGTACTATAGCACATGAGGCCACCAGCCATGACAAATAAACGGTCCGAGTATACTGCAGGCAAGCGATGCCGGGCCGCGAGCCCGATGATGAGATCGCGGTTGAGGTTAGTATTGGTATCTGGAGGCAGAAGCAGACCACCGTTCGGCGCCTGCGCAAAAGACCTGATAATGCGTTCAATGTCAGCAGCGACGTTCTCGATGGGAGCAAATACAAGCTCGATCACAAGCGAGGAAGCCGCAGCCTGGGCCGCTCTCAGATAGTATTCATAATAGACAGCCGTCTTGGGATTGATCACAAACGCGGCGCGTGAGAGCGAGGGCACGATATCCTTGAGCATCGCCAGCCACTTACCGGTGACGCTGGGCTCGAATAACAGCTGGCCTGTGAGATTGCGGTCCGGCCGGGCCAGGTTAGTGACGAAGCTCCAGTCAGAGACGGCCACAAACACGATAGGGATCGTGTGGGTCTCTCGCTGAAGCGCGCTTGTTGCCGGTGACGCCACACTGAGGATCACATCGGGTTGCAGGGCGACCAGCTCCTTCGCCAACCCCTGGACCTGAACGCCAGCAGGTGCATAACGATAGTCAATGCGGACATTTTGGCTCTCCGACCACCCTAGCCTTTCGAGCCCCTGTCGGAATCCCGCAAGCCGCGCTTTCGTGTCCGGATCGTGCTCGGCCAAGCCCATCAGGACGCCGATGCGTCGCATGCGCTCAGCCTGTTGAGCGTGCACCGCGAGGGGCCACGCCGCCGCCGCGCCGCCGAGCAGCGTGATGAACTCGCGGCGTCTCACTCGATCACCTCGTCGGCGCGCGCAAGCAACGACGGTGGCACGTCAAGGCCGAGCGCTCTCGCCGTTTTGAGGTTAATGACCAATTCGAACTTGGTCGGGTATTGGATTGGAAGTTCGGCCGGGCTCGCGCCGCGCAAGATGCGGTCGACGTAAGAAGCCGCACGCTGGTAAAGTTCGATGCTTTCGGTACCGTAGTAGAACAGACCACCGTCCGCTACGAACAACCGGAATGGATAAAATGCAGGCAAGCGATGCTGGGCCGCGAGTGAGATCATCATCCCGCGATTAGCGATCGTGAAGGTGTCTGGGATTACGATGAGACCGCCACCCGGTTCGCCTCCAAACTCGCCAACCACCCGCTTGAGCTGCTCAGTGTCGCGCACCGGCGCAGCAGTCACCGAGACAGACAATGATCTCGCTGCGGTCTCGAGCAAAGGCATATATTTGTAAGCGTAAGGTGCGGTCTCGGGATTGAATATGATCCCCGCTCGCACGACGGAAGGCGCAATCTCCTTAAGAAGTCCCAACCACTTGCCGCCCATCGAGAACTCGAAAGCGGGAAACCCGGTCAGGTTGCGGCCAGGTCTTGCCACGCTGTCCGCTTCGCCGTGCTCGACCGGATGGGAGGCGATGACGAATACAATCGGGATCGCCTCAGTCTCCCGCGCCAAGACCGTCAGCAACGGCCCGGCGTTTTGTCAGCACAACCTCAGGACTAGCCCTGCCAACTCCTTCGCGAAGCGCCGCATGAGATCGGGATTGCTTGCGGTCCAGCGATACTCGATTTGAATGTTGTGGCCGGCCGTCCAGCCGAACTGCTGAAGCGCCCCCTCGAACGCCGCGACGCGCGGCGGCCCCAATGGATCGCTTTCGGCAAACGACATCAGCCAGGCGATTCGCCGCATGGGCTCGGGCTGCTGCGCGCGCGCTGCGACCGGCCACGCCGCCGCCGCGCCGCCGAGCAGCGTGATGAACTCGCGCCGTCTTCATTCGATCACCTCGTCGGCGGCAGCAGGAACGTCGGAACGTCGAGCCCGAGCGCCTTCGCCGTGGTCAGATTGATGACGAGATCGAATTTGGTCGGCTGTTCGACCGGGAGGTCGCCTGGCTTGGCCCCCCGTAGAATTTGTCGACATAGCCGGCGGCTCGACGGAACATGTCCGGGAAATTCGGTCCATAAGACATCAGACCTCCCGCTTCGACGTATTCCGGGAACTCGGACATCGTGGGCAGCCGCATGCTCAGTCGCCAAGGTGATGATCCGTGTCCGGTTGGTGTCCAGGAGCGAATTGCCGCAGACGTAAAGTGCATCGGCGCGGCCCTTGAGCGCCTCGAAGATCGGCGCGATGTCCTCCCCGCGCCGAACTTCGAATGTAGCGACCTCGTGGCCAAGATTGCGGGCCGTTGCCTGAACCTCGCGCATTTCCAGTGCGGCCGAAGGACTGCCGACATTGGCCATTATCGCCAACCGGCGGAGCCCGGGGACAACCTCGCGCAAGAGTTCAAGCCGCTTGTCGGCAAGCTCGACCTCTGCAGCGACAATCCGGTGACGTTGCCGCCCGGTCGCGCTAAGCTCGTGACGAGGTTACTACCGACTGGGTCTCCCGCCAGGGCAAAAACAATGGGGATGGCCGATGTCGCTTGCTTTGCCGCAACGACAGCCGGGGTTCCATAGGTGACAATGACGTCGACCTTGAGCTGAACGAACTCGGCCGCCAATTCGGCAAAGCGCTCGCTGCGTCCCCCGCCCCAACGATGTTCGATCGCGACATTACGACCTTCGATCCAACCGAGTTCGCGCAGCCGCTGCATAAAGGTGGCGATCCGTCGGCTCTCGGCCGAGGGCGAGGTCGCGCCCAAGTAACCGATGATAGGCTTCGCTCCTGGCTGCTGCGCGTGCGCCGCCAGCGGCCAAGCCGCTGCCGCACCGCCGAGCAGCGTGATGAACTCGCGCCGCTTCACTCGATCACCTCGTCGGCGAGCGCGAGCAGCGTCGGAGGAATGGTGAGGCCGAGCGACCGTGCGGTCCTGAGGTTGATCGCCAGCTCGAATTTCGTCGCCTGCTCGATCGGCAGCTCGGCCGGTTTTCTTCCACTGTGAATCCGGCGATGTAGGCGGCGGCCTTCTGGAACAGGTCGGCAAAGTCGGTGCCGTAGGACACCAGGCCGCCCAGCTCGACGAACTCGCCGGTCTCGTAGATGGTCGGAATGCGGTGGGCCGCGGCGCGCTCGACGATCAGCTTGCGCTGCGCCAGGGAGAAGAACGGGGTGCCGCGCAGCACGGCAGCCTGCGCCTCTCCAGCCGCCCGACGCATCCCCGCATCGATCGCCTCGGGCCCCGGTCCCTCCAACTCGATGTATCCGAGCTGAAGACCGAGCGCTTGCCCAGCCTTCGCCTCCGCCGCACGGAACGGCGTTCCAGTGCCGCGCGGAGAAATGATGGCTACCCGACCGAGCCCGTGCGCTATGGCGGCGGGGGTCTCGAGCATCTTGCCGGTGACGTCGATGACCTGAGTGGTGAATCCGGTGACGTTGCCGCCGGGTCGCGCCAGGCTCTCTGCGAGGCCGGCCTGCACCGGATCGAGGCCGCCGGCCACCACGATCGGAATGGTCAAAGTGGCGACCCTGGCGGCGCGCGCGGTCCACGGTGCCGTCGGTCAGGATGAGGTCGACCCCGCTGGTGACCAGGTTCCTGGCCAAGTCGGGCAGACGGTCGAGGTTTCCGTCACCCCAGCCGGGGACCAGAACGAAGCCCTTTGCCTCCTCGTAGCCCTGCTCGGCGAGTCCGTGTCGCAATGCCGCCAGGATGCTTTCGGGCGGCGGAGAAGCACGGAGAAATCCGATGCGAACCGGCTGTCGCGCAACCAGTTGCGCTCGCGCCGCAAGCGGCCACGCAGCCGCCGCGCTACCGAGCAGCATGATGAACTCGCGACGTCTCACTCGATCACCTCGTCGGCGCGGGCGAGCAGCGTCTGCGGCACTTCGAGGCCGAGCGCCGTCGCGGTCTTGAGATTGACCACGAGTTCGAACTTGTTTGGCTGCTGGACCGGCAGATCGGCCGGCTTCTCGCCCCTGAGGATGCGATTGACGTAGCCGGCCGCACCTCGCGCCGGTTCGGTGGTGTCGATGCCATAGGACAGCAGCCCGCCGGTCGCGGCGAACAGGCGGTAGGGATACACCGCGGGCAAGCGGTGGCGGGCGGCAAGCGCGATGATCAGCTCGCGATTTCCGGATGGCCGCAGCCCCGGACGACAGGATCAGGCCACCATTGGCGCCAGCAGCAAATGCGGCAACGCCGCGTTCAATCTCCGCCGGTTCACGCGAGTCGAGCGGGCTGATCGTTACCCTGAGCGGCGGCGTCGCCGAAAACAACACGGCGAGCTGTGCGATGCCAGTGGCTATGGCCGGATCGCGTAGCACTCGCCACGCGCGTGATGTTCGGCGCGACCTGCTTGAGCAACTCCAGCCATTTGCCGCTCATGCCATACTCGAATAGGTGAAGCCGGTGGCGTTGCCGCCCGGCCGCGCCAGGCTTCGCGAATAGCCGGCCGCCGACCGGATCGGGGACGTTGATGAACACGATCGGCACGGTGCGGGTCGCCGCAAGCATCGGCGGCAGCGCCGAAGTTCCGCTGACCAGGATGACGTCCGGCGCGAGCGCGACCAGTTCTGCCGCATGCCGGAGGATCGTTTCGGCATCGCCCGGGCCGAGCGGTAGTCGATGCGAACGTTGCGGCCGTCGGTCCAGCCCGCCTGCTGCAGTCCCTGCGGAACGCTGCGAGGCGGGCCTGCGATTCCGGATCGTCTACGGCGGAACCATGAGCACGCCGATGCGCCGCACCCGCTCGGGCTGCTGCGCGCGCGCCGCGAGCGGCCACGACAGCCGCGCCGCCGAGCAGCGTGACGAACTCGCGCCGCTTCACTCGATCACCTCGTCGGCGCGGGCGAGCAGCGACGGCGGCACGGTCGAGGCCGAGCATCCTGGCGGTCTCGGCGTTGATGACCAGCTCGAACTTGCTCGACTGCACGACCGGCAGGTCCGCGGGCTTGGCGCCCTTGAGGATGCGGCCCGTGTATAGGCCTGATCTGACGATAGGCGTCCGTCGTGCTTGTTCCATAGCTCATCAGCCCGCCGACTTCGGGATATTCACGCAGCGTATACGTCGCGGGGACCTTGTGGAGCGTCGCCAGGTGGACCAATTGAACACGCCGGCTGTTGAACAAGAAGCCGGGGGCGACGAACAGCGCGTCGGATCGCTCGCGCGCAAGTGTTGCGAAAGCCGCATTGATTTCGCCGCTGTTGCTGGCGTTGAGAACCTGAATTCGCACCCCCATGGCGCCAGCAGCCGCTTCCACCTCTCGCAACGTTGTCGCGGTCGGGGGAACGGCCGGGTCGACGAGCACGGCCACCTTCATCGCGCCCGGCACCAGCTCGCGCAGCATTTCCAACCGCTTCGCCGCCAACTCAGCCGTAAGGAAATTGACGCCCGTCAGGTTGCCGCCGGGCCGGGCGAGGCTCGCGACCAGACCTGACCTGACCGGGTCTTCGCTGACGGCGAAGACGACGGGGACCGTCGTCGTTGCGGCCTTGGCCGCGAACGCAGGAGCGTTTCCGAAGGTCGCGAGCACGGCGAGCTGCCGCCGAGCCAGATCGGCGGCCAGCCCTGGCAGCCGATCCATTTGATCTTCGGCCCAGCGGTAGAGGACGGTGACATTGTCGCCCTCGACATAACCCGTCTCCTTCAGGCCCAGGTGAAATGCGCGCAGGCGCTCCACGTTCGTCTCGGGCGATGAGGCGCCGAGGAACCCGATCACCGGCATCGCTGGCTGCTGCGCGCGCGCCGCGAGGGCCACGCCGCCGCCGCGCCGCCGAGCAGCGTGATGAACTCGCGCCGCCTCATGTCGAACATGGGGGCTTCCTCCCAGGTGCCGCCGCCGATCATACCAGCAAGCGGGCGGCCACCGCGGCAGTTCTTTTACCGCGCTTCCAGCCTGCCGGGGGTAGGTCAGCCGGTCCTTGGGGTAGACCTGAATCGTTCTGAATAGAGGTGGCTGCTGTTTGGCTCACGAGCGGCCGCCCGTTCCCGGCTCGACCGCCGCTCGACCGCCGGGGCCAGCCGCGGGCGCCTGGCATCGTCCTGACCTCCGGACCGGTCTCCCAATGGCTCGGCTCTCGGGCCCGACTTAGCAGCGTCCGTCGTGAGCGCACGACGACCCGCTCTCTGTGTCACGACGGCGGGTCTCGCGAGCCAGGGGCAGCTGGGGAGGGCGGGACCTGTCCCCCGACGCGGATCAGTAATATGGTTGGATCCTTGGCCGCGCCGCTAGGAGGAACCACCAATGGAAGAGCAACAGATCGGCTGGATCGCAGCCATCATCATTGGCGGGATTGCCGGCTGGCTCGCCGAGCAGTTCATGAAGAGCCAGATGGGGCTTGTGATGAACATCGTGCTGGGCATCATAGGGGCCGCTGTCGCGAGTTGGCTGTTCAGCCTGCTCGGTATTACGTTTGGCGGTTGGATCGGCTATTTGATTGCCGGCTTCATCGGAGCTTGCATCCTGATCGCGATCGTCCGCGCGTTCAGCGGCGGTCTTCAGCGAACATGAAAGCCCAGCGCGCGCAGGCGCTAGGCCAGCGTGATGATGGTTAGCCCCCAGCTGGGCCACGTAATATCGCAGCAGCCCCCGAGGAGCGGGACAGCCTCGAGCTTGTGCCTGGGCCTGACCCGAGCCGCGTCGGCGGTCGCCGGCCACTCTAGAGTAGCGGATGCCTGATCCAGGAGGTCGAGCGCGGGGCCGACCGCCGGGGCCCCCGTCTCACCCGATAGTATCGTCCTGACGTCGGGCGGTCTCCCTGAGCTCGCCGATTGCCCGGGCTATGTCGACCCCCTGGCCGCGGCGCTCGAACGGGCAGTACCCTCGGACTCGCTCCGGCTAGGGCGTGTACTCATAAATCGCGATTGGTGACAGCGACCTGGTCAATGTCCGCTTTGCCCCACTTTGCGAACTCAAGTCGGACATTTCGCGAGGTCTGAGAAGTGCCATAACCGGTCGTAAGCAGCCGCAACAAATATAGCGTTATTCGATCACCTCGTCGGCGCGGGCGAGCACCGTCGCCGGCACGTCGAGGCGGAGTGCCTTGGCCGTCGTAAGATTGATGACGAGATCGAACTTCGTCGGCTGCTCGACCGGCATGTCACGGGTTCGCGCCGCGGAAAATCTTGTCGACATAGATCGGCGGCCCGCCGGAACATGTCCGTGAATTTGGTCCGATGGGACATCAGACCTGCCCGCTTGAATGTACTCCCTATCGCTGTAGATCGTCGGCAATCGGGCGGCAGTCGCCATTGTATGGATGCGAATGCGGTGCGGCGCCGATGAGCGGGTCCGACAGTGATATATAGTGCATCCGCGCCGCCCTTGAGCGCTGTCCATGGCCCGCGCGATATCGTCCGTCCGCCGGATTTCGAGTTTGATGATTTCGAGGTCAAGCGCGCGGGCCGTGGCCTGAACCTCGACCGGTCTCCCGCAGGCAATTCTGGGAGCAACATTGGCGAGGATCACCAACCGGCGCAGCCCGGGGGACGAGCTCGCGCAACATTCGAGGCGCTTACCGGTAGATCGTGTGTCTGAATCGACAAGCCCGGTGACGTTGCCGCCGGGTTGCGCGAGACTCGCGACTAGGCCGCTGCCGACCGGGTCGGGCGCATCGCGAAAACGATGGGAATAGTGGAGGTGGCCTGCTTTGCCGCGATGATGCGGCAGTCCCCGACGTCACGATGACATCCACCTTGAGCCGGACGAATTCTGCGGCGATCTCGGCAAAGCGCTCGCGTGGACCCCCCGCCCACGATATTCGATCGCGACATTACGCCCCTCCGTCCAGCCGAGTTCGCGCAGTCGCTGGACGAAAGCGGTGGTCCATTGGCCGTGGCCAAAAAGCGTGCCGGGGCCGAGGAACCCGACGTTGGCACCTTTCCCGCCTGCTGCGCACGCGCGGCGAGCGGCCACGCCGCCACGCGCCGCCGAGCAGCGTGATGAACCCGCGCCGCCGCATGGGCTGCCCTCACCAGGTCACCGCCTAGATACCGGGTCGAAATGGCGCGGTCGTGCACCTCAGCTGCCGGTTGGGGTAATGTATATTATTTGTGGAGCGGCCCATTCTCCGTGGGGTCCAACTCGGCCCTCTGGGGACGTCCGTTGAACGTCCGGATTACCCCATAGCGGACATGTGCGCGACTGGCACGGCAGCTCGTGCCACGACCGGACTCCTCCGTGTGGGTGACTGTCCATCTCTGGTTGGGTATCCTGCACAGGGCATAAAAAGGGAGGTGCGTCATGCGTACGTTGATCGGTCGCGTGACGGCAACGCAATGGGGCGACCTCGTTCGCGATCTCGTCGTTTTCAAGATGGACCCGCGCGCTCTGGAATCGGGAGGCGCGCAAGGCGCTCACGGCACCCACAGCCCCCGCCATTCGCACGGGGCTAACTAGTGCGTCGCGCATCTTCACCGTCGAGGGCTTGACCCTCAAGGTGCGGCCGGTCGACAACACCGCGCTCGAGCTCAACTACTACCAGAAGATTTCCCGCGCTATCGGTGGGTGCCAACTGGCTGTTCAGCACACACCCCGACATTTACCTGTTCGGGTCGCTGGTCGAAACCTGCCTGTATGTGCCGGAGAACGCGACATTGGCGCCCCGGGTGGAAGGCACGCCGCGACGAAATCTTCGACGAGATCGAGAAGCTCAGCAACAAGACCCGCGGCGCGGGCGCCATCCATGTCATGGGGCGTCACGCCCTAATGGGCGTTCGCGCCCGTTTGTCGCGGGCTAGGTCGTGCACTCGTGAATTGAGCCTGCGATGAAGGTTTACCGCAAATTCATTTCGCTAATTATGGCGGCCGCGGTATGATCAGACTCGAATTCACGGGAATGTAAGTGCCTGGTTCACATCGGGAGCAGGGGAAGGTCATGAAACGCGCCATCGCGCTCTCCATTGCCGGCAGCATGCTCGCTGCAACGTCCGCGTTCGCTCACGCTACGCTCGACCGTACGGAGGCGCCGGCAGACAGCTTCTATAAGGCGGTATTCGGTATCGGTCATGGCTGCGATGGACAACCCACGCTTCGCGTCCGAGTGCGTATTCCCGAGGGTATCACTTCCGTGAAGCCTCAACCGAAAGCCGGCTGGGAGCTTACGATCCGACGTGAGAAGGTGCCGCAGCCGCTCACAGGCACGCATGGAGTTCCCGTGACCGAAGTCGTGACCGAGGTGATGTGGTCTGGAAAGCTGCCGGACGACAACTTTGACGAATTCCTCATCCAAGTGCGCCTGCCCAACAAGGCAGGACAGACCCTCTACTTCCCGACCGTCCAGGAGTGCGAAACCGCCGTGGAGCGCTCGATGAGATTCCGGCAACAGGCAAGCAGCGGCGGGATTTCCATCCTGCGCCGTCGGTTACGCTCACCCCCAAGAGGAATTAAGCAGGTGAGTTGTTCTGCTCTACCCATGTCGGTTGTGGGTCAATCGCGTCGGCTCGGCGATGTCTGCGGCATGTCCGCTCTACCTCCAACAACTGCCGTGATGATGCAGTGCCGCGAACGGCAGCGATGTGCCAGGAAGCGACATATGCACCGCAGCAAACAGCATCTCTATTCGATCACCCTCGTCGGCGCGCAGCAGGATCGAAGTGGCCCCTCGATGCCAAGCACCTGTGTTGTGCGCAGATATAGCTCTGTGAGTGTGAACTAGTTCACAAACTATTTCTGCGCACCTACTAAACTTTTGGTGGCGCGAAATGAACCGGAAATGCGCTCAGCCCACTTTAGCCAAATCTAAAGCCACGCCGTCGTGCCCGTCAGGGCGTCGACAGCTCGGAGGTCGCCTATGAAACCCAAGTCGAGGCTCTGGCCGGCAGCGATGCTGGCTACCGCATTCATCGGGACGCTACTTACGACGCCGGCCCCGGCGGATGTGATCATGGACTGGAACGCGAAGGCCGACGCAATCGCAGCGCAGAAACAAATTACTCCGGTTCCGCATGGCCGCGCCTTGGCGATGCTGCACGTCGCAATGTTCGAGGCGGTCAATGCGGTCGAGCGCAGATATGCGCCCTACAAACTGAATCTCACAGCCGACCGCACCACCTCAAAGGAGGCGGCAGCCGCTTCTGCGGGCTATCACGTGCTCGTTGCTCTATACCCGGACGAAAAGGCTGATCTTGATGCGACATTCGTCGCCATGCTGGCCGGCGTGGCCGAGGGGGAACCCAAGACAAAGGGAGTCGATCTCGGCAAGAAGGCTGCGGCGGAGATCATTGCGCTCCGCGCAAACGATGGAGCGGACGCTCCGGAAAGCTATCGGCCGCACACCAGCCCGGGCGTTTATGTCCCCACGGTCGTACCCGTCTTTTCAACGGCGGGAGCCGTGACGCCCTGGACCATGACCGCCGGCTCGCAATTCCGGCCCGCGCCGCCGCCGGCGCTCAATTCGGAGACCTGGACAAGGGATCTCAACGAGATCCGCGAGTTGGGACGACGCGACAGCAAGAAGCGAACGGCCGAGCAGACCACGATCGGCCGTTTCTGGTTCCTCACCGGCGCACGCACCTACAACCCGATCGTGAGGCAGGTCGCAACGGCCAAAGACATGGATCTGGTGGACTGCGCCCGCCTTTACGCGCTGGTCGCGATCGCCGGCGCCGACGCCCTTATTTCCGTGTTCGACGCCAAATATGCCTACAACCTGTGGCGACCGGTGACCGCGATCCGCAATGCCGACCAGACCAACAACCCGGCGACGCCGCGCGACGCCACCTGGCTGCCGCTCGGCGATACTCCGATGCACCCGGAATATCCCTGTGCGCACTGCATCACTTCGGCTGCGGTGTCTGCGGTGCTGCAAGGCGTGGCCGGCAAGGAGGTCGGCGAAATTTCCCTGACCAGCCCGACCGCACCCGGGGTCACCCGGAAGTGGACGCGGCTCCAGGACTATAGCGACGAGGTCGCACTCGCCCGGATCTATGCCGGCTTCCATTACCGGTTTTCTGCGGAGGTCGGAAAAGAGATGGGCAAGAAGATTGGCGAGCAGGTGATCGCCACCCAGCTGCGCAGACAGTGACGTCGCGCAGCCCGGCAGGCATTGAGCCGTTCCGGGCGCCGGGTAAACTTTCGGCCTTTCCGCGACGAGCCGCGTCAAAAGACGGCAAGCGGCATAGGACGGCCGCCATGCCGGGGGAATCCGCTGCCGACCTCGAACGCCGACTCGCCCAGGCGCTGCGCGAGGTGTAGCGGCATGTCCAAGTTTGATCCCGTTCTGCCCCCAGCCTCGGACATTGGTCGGCGCGGCCCGAACGGCAGCTATCGGTAGAGTCGAGGATGAGCGCGGTAGCTTGGGCCATTCGGCAACACCCCGTTTCCCATCCCCGCTCATCGAACCGGACGTGCCCGATTAAGGCATCCGGCTCTCCGACCGGTTTCACCGTGAGGCACACAGCGGGGCCGTTAGGGGCAGGCGTTCGAGACGCAGCAGACCGCGTTCTCCATAGACAACGTCACAGGAGAACCGTTGTGTGCCACGCCCTGCCACTTTGTGCCGTCTGGCGAGGAAGTCGCGCACACGCTCATAGACGTATCGGTCAACGCCGCGGAATGCCGATCGGCGCGTCCCGTGGCAGAAGTAGTTCGACCAGCCAAGCAGAGACCTGTTCAGCGTGTCGCGTACTTCAGGCCACGGATCGTTATTGCCAGGCACCAGCAGATTGCCAATCTTCGTCTTGAACCGTTGCACGCTCTTCTTGGACGGGCTCGCGCTCAGATACCAAAGACCGTTCGCTTTGTAACGGTGAGGTCCGAACGAGTAGCCGAGGAAGTCGAAGCGTTCTTGCCGAGCATTCTTCAACGAGGTCTTGGCCTCGTTGAGAGCCAGCCCGAGCCGCGTCATCACCGCCTTCGTCCACGCCAGTGCCTCAGCCGCGCATCCGCGACTGAGGATGACGAAGTCGTCGGCATACGCGATGACTTGCGCACGGAACGCTTCCCCGCGCCCGGTCAGCCGCCAGTACTTCAGGAACCGATTCATGTAGATGTTGGCGAGCAGTGGGCTCGCGACGCCGCCCTGGGGCGTGCCGCGCGTGTTGCTCTTGCCACCACCGATGCGTCGGGTCCCGTCGCCATCATCTCGTTCCTCGATCGGCGCCTTCAGCCACAGCTTGATCAGCCGGAGCACGTGCCGGTCCACAATGCGACGAGCTACTGATTGCAGAAGCTCATTGTGCGGAATCGAATCGAAGTAGCGGGATAAGTCGGCGTCGACCACGTCGGTATGGCCCCGGCAGATCAGCCGGTGCACTTCCTTGACCGCGTCTACCGCTCCGCGAACGGGGCGGTAGCCGTAGGCGTTGTCCTCGAAGTCCGCCTCGAAGATCGGTTCCAGCACGAGCTTGGCGGCGGTCTGTACCACCCGATCCCGGATGGTCGGAATGCCGAGCGGTCGCTCGCCTCCGTCCGGCTTCGGTATCGACACCCGCCGCACCGGATCGGCCCGGTACGTCTTCGAAACCAGTTCCTCGCGCAGGCCCGCCAGCCACCTCTCCAAGCCCGACGCCTCGATCCGCGCAAAGGTCATTCCGTCCCTGCCAGGCGCACCCGCATTTGCTCGGGCCAACGCATAGGCGTGTCGCAGGATGTCCTCGCGGTGAATCTTGTCGTAGAGCAGGTAGAAGCGGAAGGCAGGCTCCGCCTTCGCCTTACGGTACAGCTTTCTCTGAAGGGTCCGGATCGTTGTCGGTGTTGCTAGGCTCATCGCCAATCACCTTCACCTCACCATCTTCGAAAGCGCACCAGAAGTCAGGGCCCTTTGCTCCGCCGGCATTACCCGGCCTCAACGCTCCTACGACCCTGTCCGACTCCCGCCATGACCGTCGCCTGTCGCGACGTTGAGGTCGCTACCCTCGCCCGTGACGGGTCTCCCCCGATTACCCGAACCACCTTTCCAACGTGCCGTGCCCACTACCCCGGCGGATCGAGCGGGTGCGCGTGTCGATTGCTTCCCCGCTCACGCGGCCTTCCCCAAATGGCAGGAGGGTCGGCATCCGCATTGTCACTTTCGAGGCCTGCTCAGGCTTCACTCTCGTTACGGCCCGCCGGATTGCTCAGCCGCCTGAAGCGGCCTTTGTCACGAGGCTCCAGCCCTTCCGGTTACCCGGCCGAGCCGCTCGTCAGCTTCCAGATCAATCGACAACTCTCTGGGTGGAATCTTCCTCCACTGGTGATCCGCGCCTTCGGGGCGCACTGCCAACAAGCGACATTCCTCTTAGAACGAGCACCGTCCAACCGGCTCGCCGCTGGGCCAACAATATAGGAGGCGTCGAACTACTGCTGCGGCACGCCCTCAACTGCGTAGATACGGAATTTGGCGTGCTTTTCTCCATGTGCGTAAGCTTCCGCGTATCCTGGAGAAGCAAACGCAGCTTGCGCCTTATCAAGGTTCTCGAAAGCAAACAGAACAATTCGCTTCGGTGGCTCACCTCTTATCGATAAAGACTTGCTACCGCGCGAAAGGAATTTTCCTCCACCTTCTTGAATGATCGGTACAGCTCGCGATTGGTATTCCTTCGCGTAACCGTCTTTATCGATAACATCGATTTCTGCGATGACGTAAGCCGGCGGCTTGGACTGCGCGTGCAGAACCTGAACTACGACGGCGCCGACCGTGATACCCGCCAGCATCGATAGCGTCATCGTGAAGCACGTTCTCATAATTAACTCCCTCGTTGCTGATTGAAGGGGATGCCCCAGATTTTGTTGAAGTAGGCGAAGCAGGCATCGCCGTGGATGATGCTATGCGGCGTCAGCTTGCGGTTCAATCTTCTTGGTGACGACGTGCTTGGCAGCATGAGCGACAAGCGCAGCCCTGAGGATCGGGAGCTGCTTGTAGGCTTTCAATCGACGGAAGCCCTTTGCTGCCTCCATCATTCCGGCGGCCGTCCAGCGCAGCGCCATCGCAGCATTTCGCCATCGCTTCACGTTGCGACAGACGCGGCGCACGGTCCCCATCATGTTCTCGATTGAGTTGGTGCAGGCGAGCGAGCGCCGGAGCTTCGTCGGCGAGCCCGAGGCGATTGACGGTCAGCATCTCATCGAGCCCTTCGAGGATGCTGGCGGCGACACCGGGCGCCTCCTGGTCGAGCCGGCGGGCGAGATTGCGCAACAGCCGCTCGGCTTTATCGGCATCGTCGAGCTCCCAAGCCTGCCGGAGCGCCCGGCGCACCGACGCATGCAGCGGCTTGGGCAGCCGCTCGATCACGTTGCGGGCTTTATGAATCTGGCAGCGCTGGATCGGCGTGTGGGCGCCGAAGGTTCGACGGATGACTTTGCTCAGCGCCTTGGCGCCGTCGATGATGAACAGCCGGCAGACCTTCGGGTCGAGCCCGCGCTCGATCAGGTTGTCGATCAGTGCCTGCACGACGGCGGCGTTCTCGGTTGCCCCTTCGATCAGGCCGAGCGGATGCTTGTGGCCTTCTCCATCGATACCCAGGGCGGCGACCAGCACCAGGTCGTTGCCGATATGCAGCCCGTCGATCTGGATGACCAGGAGGTCCAGCTTGGACAGGTCAGACGCCATCCACTCGGCCAGCCGTTCTGCCGACAGTGCCACGAACCGGCGCGAGGCCGCCGACTTCGAGGTGCCATCCCCGGCAATGACTGGCAAATCGCCCTCGGGCAGCCGCACAGCACGCCTGAGCTTGCGCGTCGACACGTTGATCAGCATCAGGTTCATGGCCCAGCGGCCAAGCCAGTCCTCGGCCTGCGCCGCCGTCCAGGTCGGTAGCGCAACCTCATGGCCGTCGTAGCTGCGCACCCGCGGGCGATGCACGGCAACCTTGCCGCCGTGGAAGCCGATCTTGCCCTTGGTCCTGCCCCAGCGGTGGCCGACGCGGCCTCCACCGCGGCTATGCGGCGCGCCGGCGAGCTGCTGCGCGTCCTCGCAAAGCATTTGCTCGATGGCTCCGATCCCGGCCGTCAGACAGAAGCGCTCGAAGGAGCTGTCCACATCTTGCCAAGCCGTCTCAAGGCTGGGCACGAGCGCGAGCGATGAAGGCGTGGTAATAGTCGTCATGGCGTTGCTCTCCTTTGCGGATTCGACACCCCGAGCCTAACGGCTCAAGGCGGGCAACGCCTCCTTCCCTAATTCAACAGCGGCCGGGGCAACGCGATTGAACAGCAATGACAGTTTGCCACTTCCGGTAAGCCCTGGCCAAGGGCCACCTCTGGCGCGGTGCGCCCACGATCCTGGGGTCCGTTGTGGGTCAAACTCGGCCCTGGGGCGATGTCGGCTCAATGTCCGGATCACCCCGAAAAGCGGCCATGTAGCGGACATTCCGGATCGGCAGGTTCGTGCCA